>NZ_CAKUBT010000053.1 GCF_934643285.1 uncultured Ellagibacter sp. | reverse complement strand
CGACCGTGACGATTAGATTCCGCTGCGGCATTGTAGCGAAACGCCACTCGCTTCAGCGAAGAGTTTGGGCGAGAAGCTTCCTTTCGGGAAAGGTGCCTGGCAGCCGAGAGCGTTCATTCGCTTATTGCGCAGCCCCCTCGATAGATTCGGGGCTCATGCTGCCTATGTGTTAGAATCGCTTGTGCAAATCCGTTGTATGAAGGACATTTCGATGCTCACACCTGAAGAACAGCTTCACATCATCTCCTCTGGCACGGCACAGATCGTGCCGGAAAGCGCTCTGCTTGAGAAGCTCAAGCGCGGCAAACCCCTCAACATCAAGCTCGGTGTCGATCCGACGGCTCCCGACATCCATATCGGCCACGCCGTCCCGCTGCGCAAGCTCCGCCAGTTCCAGGACCTTGGCCACGAGGTCACGCTCATCATCGGAGACGGTACGGCGCTCATCGGCGACCCTTCCGGGCGCAACTCGACCCGTCCGCAGCTTTCCCGCGAGCAGATCAAGGCGAACGCGGAAACATACGTCAACCAGGCATTCAAGATCCTCGACCCCGAGAAGACGACGCTTCGCTACAACTCCGAGTGGATCTTGTCGCTGAACATGGAAGAGCTCTTGAAGCTCATGGCGCAGTTCACGGTCGCCCGTATTCTCGAGCGCGACGATTTTCATAACCGCTACACCTCGAACCTTCCGATCAGCCTTCATGAGTTCATGTACCCGGTCATGCAGGCTTATGACTCCGTCGTTATCAAGGCCGACGTCGAACTCGGCGGCACCGATCAGCTCTTCAACCTGCTTGCCGGCCGCGAGCTTATGGAGAAGCTCGGCATGGAGCCGCAGGTGTGCCTGACGCTCCCGCTGCTCGAAGGCACCGACGGCGTGAAGAAGATGTCGAAGAGCTACGGCAACTACATCGGCCTCACCGACGAGCCGTCCGATATGTTCGGCAAGGTCATGTCCATCCCCGACGAGCTTATGGTGAAGTACTACCGTCTTGCATCTACCGAGTCCGTCTCGGCAATCGATGAAATCGAGGCCGGCTTGGCCAACGACGAGCTCCATCCTAATAAGGTAAAGCGCGCCCTCGCCCGCAACATCGTTGCCGCTTACTACGACGAGGAGCAGGCGAACGCGGCCGAGGAGCAGTTCGACCTCGTGTTCAAGAAGCATGATGTCCCCGACGACATCGCCGAGTACACGCCCGACCTCACACCCAACGAAGAGGGGCTCGTCTATCTCGCGAAGATCATTCACGACGCCGGCCTTGCGCAAAGCGTTGGGGAAGCGCGCCGCCTCATCGACGGCGGCGGCGTAAAGCTCAACGGTGATGCGGTCGCGTCTAAGGCATACAACGTCGAGCCCGAGAAGCTGAAGGATTGCGTCTTGCAGGTTGGCAAGCGAAAGTTCATCAAGCTCGTGTAAAAAAGGTCTTGCGGCGGTAAAACCGAATAGCTATAATAAGAAACCCGCGTTTGAGGAGAGCGTGGGTTTCTTCTTTCACTCAGCTTGATTGAGAGCAGAAGCGGTGGCATTTCAAAACCGCTCAAAACTTTTTGAAAAAAGTTCTTGACGGCAGGCGAGAGGTCGCGTAATATATCTCCTTGCGCC
>NZ_CAKUBT010000052.1 GCF_934643285.1 uncultured Ellagibacter sp. | reverse complement strand
ACGCCGACTTCGCGACCGTGAACAGCGTCATCGACTCGTACAACCAGACGCAAGACGCCGCCGCCGAGAAGCTCTCCGATATTGGCCTGCTCTTGAGCCAGCCGTACTTCGCGAAAATCGTCCTCGACTTCAAACGCGGCGCCGCGCCGAAGGAGCTCTACATCGGAGCCGCGGGCGTGTCCGACGACAGCTGCCGGCGCCTCGTGGTCGACTGGCGCTCGCCCGTCGCCGAGGTGTACTACAACCAGGACATGGGTCCCACGCACTATCGCGCGAACGGCCGCACGATCGCCGTCGACCTCACGTTGCGCCGCCAGTTCGACATCGTACGCGACGAGCTGCGCGCCTATTTCGACACCAACATCGCTATCCAGGATTCGCTGCTTCTCGCGTCGCTGTCCAAGCAGCGCACCTCCCAGATGCAGGCGATCACCGCGACCATCCAAAAGGAGCAGAACGCCGTCATCCGCCACGAGGACAGCCCCGTGCTGCTCGTCGCCGGCATCGCGGGTTCGGGCAAGACATCGGTGCTGCTCCAGCGCATCGCATACCTGTTCTACCAGCACCGCGAGAGCCTCCGCCCCGAGGACGTGTTCCTCATCACTCCAAACCCGGTGTTTCGCCACTACATCGCAAACGTGCTGCCCGACATGGGCGAGCGCAACCCGGAGACCCTCACGCTCGCGGAGTTCGCGCGCACGCTCTTGCCGCAGGGGCAGGGCTTCGGGAAGGGCACCGTCGACGAGGCGACCCTTTGGCACATCGACGAGGCGCTTGAGAGCGGCAGGTTCGAATACCAGCAGGGCGATTTCTGCGACATCCGCGTGGGGCACGTGAAACTGATCACGGCAGCGCAGGTGCATCAAGTGCGCGCGAAATGGCCGCGCATCGAGCCCGGCGCGCGCCTGTCGAACCTGATGCGCGAGGAGCTCACGCGGCGTCTCGACTCCAAGCTTGCCTCGATGGCGTCGAGCGACGAGGCCTTTGACGAGGTTGTATCCCTCACCCACGACGAGCAGCTCGCGGCGTTCGGCGAGCCGGTGAACATCGACGACGACAAAGAGGTGCGCAAGGCCGCGCTCAAGCTGATCCGCGGCCGCTTCGACATCGCGTACGGCATGATCGCGCGCGACGAGTGGCTCCACGTGGACAACCTGGGCCGCCGCCTGATCGGTGCGGAAAGCCTACCGCCCGCAGCGTGGCTCTACTTGAAGATCGCGTGCACGGGGCTCTCGAACCCCGACGCGCGCTACGTCATGATCGACGAGGTGCAGGACTACACGATTCCCCAGCTCGCCGTTCTCGCCCGCTTCTTCCCCCGCGCCCACTTCATGCTGCTCGGCGACGAGAACCAGGCGATTCGCGAGGGTGGACTAACGTTTGCACAGGTCAAAAGCACGTTTGAGCGCCTGCGCGGCGAGGTGAGCGAGTGCCATCTCATGACGAGCTACCGCTCCACCCCCAGCATCACCGACCTGTTCGCTCGTCTTCTGCCCGAAAGCGAGCGCATGGAGGTGTCGTCCGTGCAACGCGAGAGCTCGGCGCCGCGCGTCGAGGTTTTCGAGGACAAGGACGCGTGGGCTGATGCCGTGCGAGAGGCCGTACGCGAGGCGGGCTCGAGCGGCGAGGGGCTCACCGCCGTCATCGTGCCGTGGAAGCACGAGGCGACGAAACTTGTCGCGGCTTTGGGAAGCGACGCTCCCCAGCTGGTAGATGCGACGGGAGCGCTCCCTCGATCGGGGTGCGTGCTGCTCACGCTGCCGCTTGCGAAGGGGCTTGAGTTCGACCACGTCATCATCCCGAACGCGAGCGCAGGACTCTTCCCCGCCGGTGACCGCATCGCAAAAAACCGCCTCTACACGAGCATTTCGCGCGCTACGCGTGAGCTCGACGTGTTCGCCCTTGGCGAGCTGACGCCGCTTTTGCAATAGGCGCAAGGATCTGCGATGACGACCCCGAACTTCATCCTTTCACTGCGCGAGAAGATCGGCCACGACCCGCTTTGGCTTACGGGAATTACGGCCTATGTCGAGGACGCAGACGGGCGCATCCTGCTCGGACGGCGCAGTGACACGGGCGAGTGGGCGCTTGTGTACGGCATTGTGGAGCCTGGAGAGGAGCCTGGCCGCACGTGCGTGCGCGAGGTGCTCGAGGAGACGGGCGTGCACGTTGCGCCGCAGGCAATCGCGAG
>NZ_CAKUBT010000051.1 GCF_934643285.1 uncultured Ellagibacter sp. | reverse complement strand
ACCACGATCGACGTGATGACGCTGATGCGCTTCGTTCCGCCGAAGATGACGGCGGCGGTCATCACGGCGAGCACGATGCCCGACGCGATGGCGGCCTTCGGCATGGCCTCGCCAGGCAGGTAGTACTCAAGCGCGCTCGTGGCGTTGAACGCTTGCAGGCCGTTGAAGCCGAAAGCGAAGCACAAGATCAGCAGCACGGAGAACAGCACGCCGAGCCCGCGGCTGCCGAGTGCTTGGTGGATGTAGTATGCGGGGCCACCGCGGAACTCGCCGTCCTTGCCGCGAACCTTCCAGATCTGCGCGAGTGTGGACTCGATGAACGCGGATGCCGCGCCCACGATGGCCATAAGCCCCATCCAGAACACAGCACCCGGGCCGCCGGTGGCAAGTGCGGTGGCGACGCCTGCGATGTTGCCTGTGCCCACGCGGCTCGCAGTCGATACCATGAGCGCCTGGAACGACGAGATGGAGCGTTTTCCTTCGACATGCTTCTTCTCGGTGATCTGGGTGAACATGTCTTTGATGTAGCGGATCTGCACCGCCTTGGTGCGGATGGTGTAGTAGATGCCCACGATGACGAGCAGGGCGAGCAAGATGTAGGTGTACAGAAAACCGTCGATCTGGCCGCTAACGTCGATGAGCCATGTGTTGAAGTCCATAGGTGCCTTTCCCCTGATAATCCCAACCAAGATTGCGCGTGGGCTTGGTTGCCGTCGCGCAATGCAAATTTACATAATACTGCAATTTCGCGAGAAAGTATGCGACGACATCAGGTGTTTTGCCGTAGCGAATAGGCACACCGCGCGAACTGTGCGCAAGACGCATGCGATAGCCTGCGCGCTTTGCTCCAGTGATTCAACTTTAAAATAGAGGCACTTTCCCCCGTAGAAAGTCTTCGAGGGGAGTATTCCGATCGCCAACAATCATCGGGCTCGCCTTCGGATAGGCTTTGCAGAATGCGCCCATGCCGCTTTTGCTTACGCGCCCGCTTTTCACCTCTATTGCGGTGATATCTCGCGCTCGCCTTAGGACGAAATCAACTTCCAAGTCGCCATCGCGCCACCAGTAAAGGTCGAAGCCGTCTATCGCCGAGCGTGCGATAAGGTATGCGCCGACCGCCGTTTCAACGAGATGTCCGTAGAGATCCGGGTCTTCGAGGAGGCTTCCCTTTCCGTGCCACATCGAGGTCATGAGTGCGGGGTCGTGAACCATCAACCGTGGCGAAGAGGCTTTTGCCCTTATAGGCTTGTCGTCAAACTTCTGTAGGCCACTTATCATTCCTGCTCCTGACAGGAGGTCGAGGTAGTGCTTGATGGTGTCGGTGTTGCCCTTGCCGTCGAGCTGGCCGAGTATCTTTCGATACGACAGCTCTTGCGCAGAGTATTGCGCTCCGAGCTCGAAAAGTGCGCGCATCAACGCAGGCTTTCTTACGTTTTCCATCTGTAAAACGTCTCGCGAAATCGTCGACTCGACGATGGAGTCTCGCATGTATTCGCGCCAGCGATCTTCGTCGCTCTTAAGGATCGCGGCACCAGGGTATCCGCCGAATTCGAGATAGTCGGAAAGGTTGTAGCCGAACGCTTCGGACATTTCGGACAGGCTCCAATGCGTTGAACGCAGAAGCTCATATCTTCCTGCCAGCGACTCGGAAAGACCACTGCCGATAAGCAAGCTTGATGAGCCTGATAGAATCACCAAAAGCGGAGCATCGTTCCAACTATCCTCATCCCACAGCCGCTTGACGGTTTGCGACCACTGGGCGACTTTCTGTATTTCGTCAAGGACGAGTACCGCTTTTGTGCCACGCTCTGCCATGTTTCTCGCTTGGCGCCATTCCAGTTCGATCCAATCGGCTCCTAGCTCGATTGCGCTGTCCGCGCTCGCAACTCGAACAGGCAATCCCGTCGCTTTGACGGCCTGTTTGATTGCCGTGGTTTTGCCGGTCTGCCGAGGCCCCATAACGACTTGGATGAACGAGCGAGGCTCGCGGAGTCGTTCTTCGAGTGTTCGCGATAGCTCTCTCCTGAACATATTCATCCTATCTATCATTTTTGCTAGCTAAATCTAGCAAAAATGATAGCCTTACCTATCAAAAATGAAAAGAGGGGATTCGACTTAGCTTATTGTTGAATATGCCTAAAGTCGAGCGTTCGGAGGCGCAGCGCAATCGGTGTTATTCTCCTCGCAGCACGGCGTGGGCCTCCGAAAATTTTTGAGACGCGGTGCCGGGGAGCGATTCCCCATGCAAGCCTCGCTGAAAACGTCTTGTCGGGGACAAAAATCGTCGATATGTGAGTCGGTATCCGGCGACAAGGAGGACTCTTCTCTCTTCGCTCTACGTTTGCCCAGGTCGGAATTGATGGGAGAAAGTTAGTAGT
>NZ_CAKUBT010000050.1 GCF_934643285.1 uncultured Ellagibacter sp. | reverse complement strand
GCGCTCGGCTCCGACACGGGCGGGTCGATCCGCCAGCCCGCGAGCTTCTGCGGCATCGTCGGCGTGAAGCCCACCTACGGCATGGTCTCGCGCTACGGCGTGGTGGCCTTCGGCAGCTCGCTCGACCAGGTGGGACCCTTCGCGCGCAGCGTGGAGGACGCGGCGGCGGTCATGGACGCCATCTGCGGCCACGACGAGCTTGACTGCACGTCACAGCAGGTGAAAGCCGATTTCCGCGCCGCCTGCAAGCAAGATGTCGCTGGCATGCGCATAGGCATTGTGAAGGAATTCATGGAAGCGGACGGCCTCACAGAGGAAGTCCGCGAGCGCACCATGGAAGCGGCCGCCAAGCTTGAAGCCGCCGGCGCCGAGCTCGTCGAGGTCGAGCTTCCGCACGTCGACGCGGCCATCAGCGCCTATTACGTGCTCGGCCCCTGCGAGGCGTTCTCGAACCTCGCTCGCTTCGACTCGGTGCGCTACGGCCTGTGCGACGAGGGCCACAAGGATTTGGGCGGCCAATACGAGTCGAGCCGCGCGAAGGGCTTCGGCCCCGAGGCCAAGCGCCGCATCATGCTGGGCAGCTACCTGCTTTCCGCGGGCGTGTACGAGAAGTACTACTATCCCGCGCAGCAGGTCCGCACGCTGATCACGCAGGACTACACGAGCGCCTACGAGAAATGCGACGTCATCTTAGCGCCCGCAAGCCCGCGCACGGCGTTCAAGTTCGGCGAGATCTCCGATCCCGCGACGATGTACCTCTCCGACGTGTTCACCATCTCGCTCAACATCGCCGGCAACGGCGGCATGAGCATGCCCTGCGGCCTGGGGCGCGAAACCGGCCTGCCCATTGGCGTTCAGCTAATGTCGCCCCAGTTCAAGGACGAGAACATGTTCCGCGTCGCAATGGCGCTCGAGAAGGAATACGGCACCGCCCCCGTGGCGCCCGAATTCTCGGACGGAAAGGCAGGCGAGTAGCGTGAAGAAGCTCGAGCAAGTATTGCAAGATTGGGAAGCGGTCATCGGTCTGGAAATCCATACCGAGCTCACCACCCTTACCACGAAGATGTTCTGCGGCTGCAAGCTGGAGTTCGGCGCCGCGCCCAACACGCACACCTGCCCCGTGTGCCTGGGCCTGCCCGGCGCCCTTCCCGTGCCGAACAAGGCCGCCATCGAGTCGATCGTGCTCGCGGGCCTCGCCACGAACTGCGACATCGAGAAGCACTCCATGTTCTACCGTAAGAACTACATGTACCCCGACATGGCGAAGAACTTCCAGACCACGCAGGGCCCCGTGGCATTCTGCATGCGCGGCCATCTCGACCTCGACGTCGACGGCCCGGCGGCGAAGGAGCGCACCGACATCGCGGGCCTTGGCGCGGGCGACACTTACGAGAACGTCACCGTGACCGACACCGGCTACACGGCGCACGTGGGCATCACGCGCATCCACATGGAGGAAGACGCGGGCAAGATGGTCCACATCGGCGGCGACGAGGGCCGCATCGCGGGCGCCACGCATTCCCTTGTCGACTACAACCGCGCGGGCACGCCGCTCATCGAGCTCGTCACCGAGCCCGACCTGCGCACGCCCGAGGAAGCGCGCCTGTTTATGCAGAAGCTGCGCCAGATCTTCCTCGCCATCGGCATCTCCGACTGTTCGATGGAGGAAGGCTCCATGCGCTGCGACGGCAACGTCAGCCTGCGCCGCCGCGGGTCGACCAAGCTCGGCGTGAAGACCGAGCTTAAAAACATGAACTCCTTCAAGAACCTCCACGATGGCTTGGCCTACGAAATCTGCCGTCAGGCGGAGGTGCTCGAAGAGGGCGGGCAGATCTACCAGGAAACGCGCCACTGGGACCCCACGATGAAGCACACCATCGTCATGCGCGTGAAGGAGACCGCCGACGACTACCGCCTGTTCCCCGAGCCCGACTTGGCGCCTTACGACCTCACCGACGAGTTCATCGAGGGCGTCCGCGCCAAGCTGCCCGAGCTTCCCGATCAGAAGGCCGCGCGCTTCGCCGAGCAGTTCGGCCTGTCGGCATATGATGCCCGTCAGCTGGTGGAAGGCGAGCAGACCGCCGGTTTCTTCGAGAAGTGCATGGAAGCTGCCGGCGCAGACGCGAGAAAGCTTGCCAAGCCCGTCGCAAACCTGGTCATCAACGACATCGCTGGCTGGCAGAATGCGAACGAGGACGTCAATCTCGCCGACAGCCCGCTTTCCCCCGCGCGCGCCGTCGAGCTCGTCGGGCTGCTCGCCGAGGACGCCATCTCCTCCAAGCAGGCCAAGGAGGTCTTCGCCGCCGTCATGGACGAGGACAAAGACCCTGCTGCCATCGTGGAGGAACGCGGCATGAAGCAGGTGTCGGACACCGGCGCGATCGAGGCCGTCGTCGACGCGGTTATCGCTGCGAACCCCGACGAGGTGGCGCGCTACAAGGACGGGAACACCAAGGTCATCGGGTTCTTCGTCGGCCAGTG
>NZ_CAKUBT010000049.1 GCF_934643285.1 uncultured Ellagibacter sp. | reverse complement strand
GCCTTTCCGAGCATCTCCTTGTCGAGGCGCCCGAACTGCGAGGAGTCGCCCAAGAAGGTGAGGTGCTTCACGCTGCCGCCCTTCTTCTTGATGTAGCTTATGGCGTGTGCGACGCTGTCGAGGTTTTGCGGGTCTTCCAGAAGGAAGGCGGAATCGGTCTTGGCGGCCCAGGCGCCCGCGGAAAACGCGTCGGCGGGGTTCCATACCGACGACACGATGAGATTCTCAATCGTGAGGTTTGCACCTTCAATCTCGCCCGAGGTGATGAGGTCGTTGATCTTCTCGTTGGCGTCGTAAGGGTTCTTCCCGATGAGGCGCTCGCTTTTCACGCCGTGCTCGGCGCAGGTGGCGAGGAACGTGTCGGGGATATGCTTGTCGACGCCCAGCACGAGCAGGTCGGTGAAGTCGCCGCCCTGGATCGACGCTGCCGTGGCGTCGTCGATCACGCCGAGCTCGCGAATGTAGAACACGGGGATATGCTGGTTGAACAGCAGCGGCGAAAGCGTGATCAGGTCGCCCAGGCAGTCGTGGTGCGCGATGATGGCGAGCTTGCTCCAGCCGGGCACGCCGTCTTCCTCCGCCGCGCGCTTCCCGAAGTCGAAGATGAGGCGCGCAAGCTCGACCGACTCGTTGCAATCGATGCGGCAGATCGCGCACCCGTCGCCCGCGGCGTCGGCCGCCTGCTCGGCCACTTCGGAAGAGAGCACGTCCTCTCCGCCCAAGACGACGATGCGGCGCGGCGCGAGGCTCGCAATCTCCTGCGCGACCACGTCGGGCAGCGACTCGTTCTTCGAGAGCAGCACCGGTGCGTCGAGCATGCCGGAGAGTCCCTGCGCGGACATGCACGGCAGGCTGAAATCGCCCGAGGCCAGGATGATGCTGCCACCCTGCGCGAACTTGCACTTCTCCGCGATCTTCACGGCGGTGCCGTAGCGGTTCTCGCCGGCGACGGAGCTCACGAGCTCCTCGGGCACGCGGGTGGGGGAGTTCAGCATGCTGAACACGGCGGCCTCCGACTCGGCCGAGCCCACATGCCCGCCGAGCACGCGGTAGGTGCGGCACACGTCGGCAGCCGAGCCCATCATGCGCGTGTGGCCCTTCTCGATCCAGATGGCCTTGTTGCACAAGCGTTCGATCTGGTCGTTGTTGTGCGAAACGATGAGCACGGTGACGTCGTGCTCCTTGATGAGCTGCGTGATGCGGCGCTCGCATTTCTGCTGGAACATGAAGTCGCCGACCGAGAGCACCTCGTCGACGATGAGGATCTCGGGCACGATGACCGTGGCGATGGCGAATGCGATGCGCGCGACCATGCCCGACGAGTAGTTCTTCATCGGCATGTCGAGGAACTTCTCGACCTCCGCGAAGTCGACGATCTCGTCGAAATGCTGCTGGATGAACTTCTTCGAATAGCCCAGAAGCGCGCCGTTCAGGAAGATGTTCTCGCGCGCGGTGAGCTCCATGTCGAAGCCGGCGCCGAGCTCGATCAAAGGCGCGATGCTGCCGTTGATGGTGCAGGTGCCCTCGGTGGGCTCGAGCACGCCGGCGATGATCTTGAGCATGGTGGACTTGCCCGAGCCGTTCGTGCCCAGGATGCCGAACACGTCGCCCTTGCGGACGGTGAACGACACGCCGTCGAGCGCGCGGAACTCCTTGAACATAAGCTCGCGCTTCGCGAGGGCGATGGCGTATTCCTTCAAGCTGTTGAGCTGCTGGGATGCCATGTTGAAGACCATGGACACGCGGTCCACGTCGACCATGACGGGCCGGTCGTCGACTGCGGCGGCGAGCTCGCGCTCGATGTCGCCGAGCGGGGTGGTGTTGATGTTCTCGGGCATAGGTTCCGCCTAAACGTAGAGGATGAACTTCTTCTCGGTCGCCTTGAACACGGCGAAGCCGATGGCGAAGGTGATCGCGGCCATGCCGAGGCAGATGAGGTTCTCGGTGAGGCCGGGCACCGTGTTGTACATCGCGATGTCGCGGAAATAGCACACGTAGTGGTACATCGGGTTGAACGCCTCGGCCGCCTGCATCCAGTCGGGCAGAAGGCCCACCGGGTAGAACAGCGGCGTGGCGTAGGTCCATGCGGTGATGACGACGCCCCACAGGTGGCACACGTCGCGGAAGAAGACGGCGAGCGAGGAGAGCAGCATGCCGAGCCCCGCGCAGAAGAGCAGCATGAACACGAGCAGGATGGGCATCGCGAGCAGGTTCACCGTCGGCGGGATGCGGAAGAAGAGCATGACGATGACGACCGCGATGAGCGAGATGGCGAAGTTCACGAGCGTGAAGAGCACCTTCTCTAGCGGGAAGATCATCTTCGACACGCGCACCTTCTTGATGAGCGGCGCCGATTCGAGGATGGAGCCCATGGCGGACGACGTCGAGTCGGCCATGAGCGAGAAGAGCACGTTGCCCAGGATGAGGTACATGGGGAAGTTCTGCACGTCGTCGCCGAACTTGAGCACGTTCGTGAACACGGCGGCGAGCACGCACATCATGAGCAGGGGGTTTAGGACCGACCAGAGAACGCCCAGGACGCTTCGGCGGTACTTGAGCTTGAAGTCCTTCGACACAAGCGATGTGATGGTGAACCAATTCCGC
>NZ_CAKUBT010000048.1 GCF_934643285.1 uncultured Ellagibacter sp. | reverse complement strand
AACGCGATGGCGTTGCTCATCGCTTCGTGCACGGAAGCCACGCTTTGCTGGTAGTTGATGACGCAGATGGCGGAGAAGATCACAACGAGCACCACGGCCACGGTGGCCATGTTGAGAGCGATGAACTTGATGCGGAGCTTTTTCAGCATGGGAATCTCTTCGGGGAATGCGGCGTAGTCTTACGCGCTCGCGCGATTGTCGGTTGCGGCGCCTTCCGCGGCGAAGCGATACCCAGCGCCGCGCAATGTCTCGATGCGCGATGCCGAGCCGAGAAACTTCAGCTTTTTGCGTAGGAATGATACATAGGCTTCTACGTTATTCTCGTCGGCGGCTGCCTCCAAGCCCCACACTTTCTCGATCAGCGTGGCCTTCGACACCGCGGCGCCCGCGTTCGCCATTAGGACGCGGGCGAGTGAGAACTCCTTGTAGCTGAGGTGGATCGACTGGTCGCCGCAGGTCAAGTCGTGGCTTTCCAGATTCAGCGAAACGTCCCCCGACGTGATCACCTCGAAGAGCACCTCGCCTTGGCGGCGCGTGAGGGCGCGCAGGTGCGCCATGAGTTCGGCTGGCGAGAACGGCTTAGTCATGTAATCGTCGGCGCCCGAATCGAGCCCGCAGATCTTGTCGGGCACGGCGTCGCGCGCGGTCAGGAGTAGCACGGGCGTGTTCACGCCGGCGCGTCGCAGGTTCGACACGACGGTGAACCCGTCCATCTTCGGCAACATCACGTCGAGGATGACGACGTCGTAGATGCCGCTTTCCGCATAATCGAGCCCCGACTGCCCGTCGTGCACGGCGTCGGTGTTGTAGCCGCTTTCCTCGAGGATGCGGCAAAGTGCCTGGGCAAGGCGTACATCATCTTCGACTACGAGAATCTGCACAGCGCTCCTCTTTCACGTTCGGTGCTTTCTTGATTGGAATACTAGCACGGTTTTGCTAAGAAAACGCCTCGACGCGGGTCCTTGCGGGCGCTTCGCCGAGACGCGAACGGCCGCCACCGCCTCCGCGCTGGGGATCGTGGATGGGGCGGTTGCGGCCGTGAGGTTATTGTCGGGGACGACCCTGAAAACAACCTGAAAGAAACTGCCTGATTCTTAGGTTTAAGCGTTTCTTTCAGGGTTCTTTCAGGGGTGCTCCGTAGCATTCGGGGTGTCGGCAGGCGGGACCATCCTCCTCCTCCCTTTCCTGTATCGATGATCGGCCCCGCGCCACCGACGACACGACCGCCAAAGGGACGGCTTTCCGTCCCTCTTCAAAAGGAGGCATTTCCTATGACGAGCTATCAAGAGGTTTTCGAGCGCAAGGAAGTCAAGTACCGTCTCGATGCAGCTCAGCACCATGCGATGCTTACGGCGCTCGAAGGGCGCATGGCCGTCGACGATTACGGGACGACGAGCATCGTCAGCCGCTATTTCGACACGCCCGACCGGGCGCTTATCGAGCGATCGCTGGACAAGCCCCTCTATAAGGAGAAGCTCCGTGTGCGCGGCTACGGCATCCCCGGCGAGGACGACCAGGTGTTCGTCGAGCTCAAGAAGAAGTACCAGGGCATCGTGTACAAGCGTCGCGTCGGCTGCTCGTATGCGGCGGCGCGGGCATATATGGACGGCATGCCCTATGAGCAGGCGTGTCGCGAGTTTCCGCTGCCCGACTCGATTCTCGCCGAGGCATCGCTTTCGTCGCGGAGTTTGCAGATCGCTCGCGAAATCGACGCCTTCAAGGAGCGCTATACCCCGCTGCGCGCGTCGATGGTCACGATCTGCGACCGCACGGCGTATGCGCCTCTCGCGATTGGCGGGGAAGGCGAGGCGGCGGGCGTTCCCTCGACGCTGCGTATCACCTTCGACGAGAACGTCTCGTATCGCGACCTGTTCGAGGAAGCGCTCATCGCGCGGGCTTCGCATAGGCGCCCGCCCGTCGGGTTCGGCGTGCCGCGCCCGCTTCTGCCTGCTGACGAGGCGATTATGGAGGTGAAGTGCGCCGGTCCCTTCCCGCTGTGGCTTGTCGACGCGCTCGACGGTTGCGAGGCGTACCCATCGTCGTTTTCCAAATACGGTGCGGCCTATCAGGCGAGCATGCGCAAGGCGTCGTAGGGGGCGAGGCACCGTAGGGAAAGGCGATGCGGTCGCGGAAGGCGTGCGCCATATTCCGACCTTCGTCCCGCTTTGCCTCAATAGTTCCTCCTCAAGAAAGGATTTTCCATGTCTGATCTTATGTTCTCGTCGGTGTTCGGAACCGCCGACTCGCTCGTCTCGTCGGTTTCGGCGTCGAGCTTTCTTTTGTGTTCCGTCGTGTCTATCGTCCTCGGCCTCGTGATTGCCGGGGTCTACATGTTCCGCCATCGGTACTCGAAGAACTTCGTGGTTACGCTGGCGCTTCTGCCGCTCATCGTGCAGATGGTGATTACCCTGGTCAACGGCAACCTTGGCGCGGGCATCGCCGTCATGGGCGTGTTCAATCTGGTGCGTTTCCGCTCCATTCCCGGCAGCGCAAAGGACATCGGCAGCGTGTTTCTGGCGATGGCGGTGGGCCTTGCCACGGGCATGGGCTTTCTCGGCCTGGCGGTTCTGTTCACCGCAATCATCGCGGTCGTGAACGTGGCGTATGTGCTCTCGCCCCTCGGCCGTCCGCGCGAAGCGGAGAAGACGCTCAAGATCATCGTCCCCGAGGACCTGGAATTCGACGGCATCTTCGACGACGTGCTCGATCGTTTCGCCGCCGAGCACGAGCTCACCGAAGTGACCACGTCGAACATGGGAAGCCTCTACACGCTGGAATACACGCTGCGCCTTCGCGAGCCCGGCATGGAGAAGCGCCTGATCGACGAGGTGCGCTGCCTTAATGGAAACTTGAAGGTGACGCTTGGGAAATGCGAGCTCAAGCCGCAGGGGGTGTTGTAGAGATGGGAAAGCGTACGGTTGAGAAGGCGAGCTGCGAGAGGGGGCTCTTCGGCAACGCCCAGTCGCTCAAACAGTCCTCGCTTCGCTGCGGAACTCGCTTTGTGGGCGCCGCCGAAGAGCCCCGTCAGGTCGCGGCCGGCCCCTCCGG
>NZ_CAKUBT010000047.1 GCF_934643285.1 uncultured Ellagibacter sp. | reverse complement strand
GCGAATCGCCATATACTGCGTATTGCAATATATGGCGAAAAGAGGTTCTCATGGGCAAGGTTGCGAGTGCGGAAGCGGCGGGAAGCATCATTAGACGGGTTCGCGAGGAGCGCGGAATCTCTCGGGCTTTTCTGGCGAAGCAAACAGGTATAGGGGCTCGCACTATTTATGCTCTTGAACAGGGGGAAAGCGAGAACTTCGGATTGGGGAACTACTTGAAGCTGCTTGATGCCCTCGAGATGGACATGTCAGTCGATCTTGATAAGCCGCTTGAACCGCCGACTGCTCTCGAGTCGTCGATTGAACTTCCCGAACTGAAGATGGCTGACATCTGGAGCCTCGACGGGGGAAACGAAAAATGACGACGGCATATAGCTATCTAGACGTATATATTACGGGCGTCTTCAGCGGAAGGCTCGCCGAGGACGGCCACGGTGGATTATCGTTTGAATACGACTCGGAGTATCAAGGGGTTCCCTTATCGCTGTCGATGCCGGTTGGACTTCAGAGGAATGGCGATCGGGTCGTTCGTCCGTATCTTATGGGGCTTCTTCCTGATGAGCAGAGCACTCGGAATGCAATCGGCCTTCGGTATGGGATATCCCCGAACAACCCATTTCGCCTGCTCGGCGCAATTGGGCTTGATTGTCCAGGCGCTGTTCAGGTTTGCCAGCGAGGGACAACCTTGCCCTCGGAAGACGAGCAGCGCGACTTGATGCCGCTGACTGACGAAGATGTTGAAGAGAAGCTTGCTGCTGTGCGGAGGAATGCCGCGGCTGCATGGGTTGACGGATCGGAAACGGAGGGCCGCTGGTCACTTGCGGGCTGCCAGGCTAAATTCACTTTGCGCGAACAAGATGGCAAGTGGTTCGATTGTTCGGGCGCGGCGGCCTCGACGCATATCGTAAAGCCAGGGGTGGCTGGAATGAACAACCAGGCACTTGTCGAGTTTGCTTCGATGCGAGCGGCTGCGAAAGTCGGCTTGCCCGCGGCTGAAGTGGATTTCCGCATGTTCGGCAGCGAACCTGCTGTCGTAATAAAGCGCTACGATCGCGTGCGAGACGAGAAGGGACGCGTTCTGCGAATCCATCAAGAAGATCTTTGCCAGGCGCTCGCCGTTATGCCCGACGCAAAATATGCCGAGCAAGGAGGGCCGACGACGCCGCAGATAATCGACTTGCTAAAGGCGACGGGGAAGAATGCGCGGGAAAACGTCTACCGCTTCATTCTCTTTACCTTCTTCAACTATCTCATCGGCGCAACGGATGCGCATGCGAAAAATCACTCGCTCATGTTTCTCTCTCCTAATGACGTGAGAATTGCGCCCCTCTATGACGTTGCGTCGATTGCCCCTTATCGTTCTTTGGCGCCATCGAAGCGGAAGCCTTTGCGCGCTGCGTTGTCTATTGGCGGTGAAAACAGGTTTGGAATGCTCAGTGCGAAAAACGTGAGAAAGATGGTCGAGGATTGCGACCTTGAGGAGATTGGCCTCGATTCGGATTTGCTTTGCGGAAGGCTTGCGACTATGGCAGAGCTCGTTCCTGGGGCGTTGCGCGAAGTCGCGTCCGAAGCGCGTGGCGAAGATTTTCGGGATGCGGAAGATGTCCTGACTTCGCTGGAGGACGAAGTCGCACAAAACTGCGCGCGAGTTCTTGAGAGAATGTGACGGGCGCCTTTTGGGCGCGATTGTTATTTCGAGGGTCGAGCAGCCCGCTTGCAAGGATGCCTCTTGCTCCGTGCGGGCCGGTTACGCAATCGGCAGGGTTGCCGTGAAGGTGGTGCCCTCTTCGTCGCTGCTCTTCGCGGTTATCGTGCCGCCGTGCTCTTCCGCGACTTCTTTCGCGATGGAAAGCCCCAGGCCAAAGCCGCCTGCGCCGCTTGTGCGTGCTTTGTCGGCGCGGTAGAAGCGGTCGAACACGTGCTGCAGATCCTCCGCCGAGATGAGCGACCCCGTGTTGTGCACGACGAATCGTGCGCTGCCACTCTGCGCATGCAGCTCGACGCGCACTTTCCCGTTGTCGCCGGCGTACTTGCACGCGTTGTCGAGAAGCGTCGTGACCAGGCGGCGCAGGCGCTCGATCGATCCCTGCACGGCGATGCCCTCGTCCACGTCGCTTTCCAGTTCGATGGCGCGCTCGAATGCCACCGATTCGAACTGCAAAAGCTCGCCTTCCACCAGGTTCGACAGGTCGATGCGCTCTTTCGGCTTCGATTTCACGATGTCGGTCTCCTCGGCGTCGAGGCGCGCGAGGAGCAGCAGGTCGGCCACGAGCCCCTGCATGCGCTCGCCTTCCGCTTGCGTGCTTTCGACCCAGTGGCTTTGGCTTGCAATGATGCGCTCGGGATGCGACATGAGGATCGACGTGTTCGCGAGGATGACGGTGAGCGGGGTCTTCAGCTCATGCGAGGCGTCGGCCACGAACTGCCGCTGCTGCTCCCACGCGCGCTTCACCGGGCGCAGGGCCCAGCGCGAGAAGAACACGCTGATCACGAAGAAGATGGCGAGCGCGACCACGCCGACGGCCGCGAGGGTGAGCGCAAGGGTCTGCCATCCGTTCGCAGAGCTGACATCGGCGAACGCGACGCGCGCGATGCCGGTGTCGGAAGTGTGCTTCTCGTAGAATAATCCAAGGTCGGAGAGCTCTCCCGAACCATCGGGAGCGTCCGCGAGCTGGGATATCGCCTTCTCGAGCACGTCGTCTGCAATCGACGCGGAAGCCGCCGACCCTGCGAGCGCGTAGCTGCCGCTCTTGAGGATGCGATACACGGCCACAGGGACATGCGGCCCACTTCCCGCAGGTCCGCCGCCGATTTGCGGAGGGGTGCCATGTCGCGCGCCGTCGTCTTCCTGGTCCCCGTCCGCCTGGTCGCCGGGGTTGCCCGCGTCCTGCCCCTGACTTTGCCCAGGGTCGCCCGCATCTTGCCCGGGATCGCCCGTGTCTTCTTCCCGCGCACCTTCCTGACCTTGGGCGTCGCCGTCGGTCAGCGCGTGACCCTTCGACTCCGTGAACGCGATGGCGTTGCTCATCGCTTCGTGCACGGAAGCCACGCTTTGCTGGTAGTTGATGACGCAGATGGCGGAGAA
>NZ_CAKUBT010000046.1 GCF_934643285.1 uncultured Ellagibacter sp. | reverse complement strand
GCCGCCTACAACGGCTACAAGGCCTATGGACCCGACGGCTGCCAGATAACGAGCGAGGCCGCAGCCGCCATCTCGGCCGCAATCGAGGGCACCGACATCTTCTCCGGGGTGAAGTCCGTCGACTTCGACGCCGCGCTTGCGAAAGGCGACATCACCTGGATCGACGACGCGGTGCTCGAGCGCTACTATGATGCGGTCCTGTCGAAATCGGTAAGCAACCTAAGCGCCGATGAGGTCGCGAAGGCGCCCCTGAAGCTCGTCTACACCCCGCTCAACGGCACAGGGCTCGTTCCCGTGACGACTGTGCTTGAGCGAGCGGGCGTCACCGACATCACCGTCGTCCCCGAGCAGCGCGATCCCAACGGCGATTTCCCCACCTGTCCGTATCCCAACCCCGAGATCCGCGAGGCGATGCAGAAGGGCATCGAGCTTTGCGAGCGCGTGCATCCCGATTTGCTGCTCGCGACCGACCCCGACGCCGACCGCGTGGGCGTTGCCGTGAAGGACGGCGAGGACTACCTTCTGCTCACGGGCAACGAGATGGGCGTGCTTCTGCTCGATTACATCTGCCGCATGCGAGCCGAACGCGGTGAGGACCTGGCCGAGAAAGTGGCCGTCACCACGATCGTGTCGAGCGCGATGGTCGATGCGCTCGCTGCAAAATACGGCTTTGAACTGCGCCGTTGCCTGACCGGCTTTAAGTACATCGGCGACATAATCACCGAACTCGCGGACGCTGAGCAGGCCGACCGCTTCATCTTCGGCTTCGAGGAGAGCTACGGGTACCTCTCGGGCGACCACGTGCGCGACAAGGACGCCGTGAACACAAGCCTGCTCATCTGTCAGATGGCGCAGAGCTACAAGCTGCAGGGGAAAAACCTCGCGGACGCGATGCGCGACCTGTACGCCGAGCATGGGTACTGGCTCAACCGCACCGTGTCAGTGTCGTACCCCGGCGCCGAGGGAGCTGCCGCGATGGCAGCGATCATGGAGCGTTTGCGCGCGGAGGCGCCGAGCGAGGTTGCCGGCCTCGCCGTCGAGGGCGTCGTCGACTACAAAGACGCGGGAACGGGGCTTCCACCCGCGAACGTCGTCGAGCTTCGCCTGGCGGATGGCAACAAGGCCATCGTGCGCCCGAGCGGCACCGAGCCCAAAATCAAGCTCTACGTGTTCGCGAAAGACGACACGCAAGAGGGCGCCGAGGCACTGCTCGACAGCATCGAGGCTTCGGGCCGCAAGCTGCTTGCATAATGCCGCAGCGGGGAAGGCTCGACCGCAAGCTCGCGCAGAGCCGAAATGGGGAAGGCGCGGGGCGCAAATTGCTTCGCCGCGGCCCTATGCAGCGACAGGGAACAAGCTGCTCGTACGAGGCCAAAGACGACAAAACCGAAAAATGCCGCACCTCTCTGACCTGGCCTTATAGAGGTGCGCTTGTCGACGTATCGGAAATAAGCGGGGAGGCTGCAGCAAAACCTGCGCACATCGAGCAAAAAACTCGTCGAAGCAGCAGAAGGGACTCCGATGATGGCGCTCGACCCACCGCAAATCGGCGTGCAATCGCTCATCTTCGGAGGCCCACGCGTGCTGCGAGGGGAATAACACCGATTGCGCTGCGCCTCCGAACGCTCGACTTTAGGCATATTCAACAATAAGCTAAGTCGAATCTCCTCTTTTCATTTTTAATAGGTAAGACTATCATTTTTGCTAGATTTAGCTAGCAAAAATGATAGATAGGATGAATATGTTCAGGAGAGAGCTATCGCGAACACTCGAAGAACGACTCCGCGAGCCTCGCTCGTTCATCCAAGTCGTTATGGGGCCTCGGCAGACCGGCAAAACCACGGCAATCAAACAGGCCGTCAAAGCGACGGGATTGCCTGTTCGAGTTGCGAGCGCGGACAGCGCAATCGAGCTAGGAGCCGATTGGATCGAACTGGAATGGCGCCAAGCGAGAAACATGGCAGAGCGTGGCACAAAAGCGGTACTCGTCCTTGACGAAATACAGAAAGTCGCCCAGTGGTCGCAAACCGTCAAGCGGCTGTGGGATGAGGATAGTTGGAACGATGCTCCGCTTTTGGTGATTCTATCAGGCTCATCAAGCTTGCTTATCGGCAGTGGTCTTTCCGAGTCGCTGGCAGGAAGATATGAGCTTCTGCGTTCAACGCATTGGAGCCTGTCCGAAATGTCCGAAGCGTTCGGCTACAACCTTTCCGACTATCTCGAATTCGGCGGATACCCTGGTGCCGCGATCCTTAAGAGCGACGAAGATCGCTGGCGCGAATACATGCGAGACTCCATCGTCGAGTCGACGATTTCGCGAGACGTTTTACAGATGGAAAACGTAAGAAAGCCTGCGTTGATGCGCGCACTTTTCGAGCTCGGAGCGCAATACTCTGCGCAAGAACTGTCGTATCGAAAGATACTCCGCCAGCTCGACGACAAGGGCAACACCGACACCATCAAGCACTACCTCAACCTTCTGTCAGGAGCAGGAATGATAAGTGGCCTACAGAAGTTTGACGACAAGCCCATAAAAGCAAAAGCCTCTTCACCACGGTTGATGGTTCACGACCCCGCGCTCATGACCTCGATGTGGCACGGAAAAGGGAGCCTTCTCGAAGACCCGGATCTCTACGGACATCTGGTTGAGACAGCGGTTGGCGCATACCTTATCGCGCGCTCGGCGATAGACGGCTTCGACCTTTACTGGTGGCGCGATGGCGACTTGGAAGTTGATTTTGTCCTAAGGCGAGCGCAAGATATCACCGCGATAGAGGTGAAAAGCGGGCGCGTAAGCAAAAGCGGCATGGGCGCATTCTGCAAAACCTATCCGAAGGCGAGCCCGATAATTGTTGGCGATCGGAATACTCCCCTCGAAGACTTTCTGCGGGGGAAAGTGCCTCTGTTTTAAGGTTGAATCGCTGGAGCAAAGCCCGCAGGCTACCACATCTGTCTTGCACGCAATTCGCGCGGTGCGTCTATTTACTGTCGCAAAACGCCTGACGTCGTCGCATACTTTCTCGCGGAATTACAGTATTATGTAAATTGGCATTGCGCGGCGGCAACCAAGCCCGCGCGATAACTTGGTTGGGATTTCAGGGGAAAGGCACCTATGGACTTCAACGCATGGCTCATCGACGTCAGCGGGCAGATCGACGGTTTTCTGTACACCTACATCTTGCTCGCCCTGCTCGTCATCGTGGGCATCTACTACACCATCCGCAC
>NZ_CAKUBT010000045.1 GCF_934643285.1 uncultured Ellagibacter sp. | reverse complement strand
ATGCAGGAAGTCGCCGCGGCGGACGGCTACGTCATCGACGACGTCGACGACGAGGGCAAGGCCCGCATCCATGACTTCCTGGTGAACGACCAGGGCATGGTTTCCACGGCCGACGAGCCCATGCAGGCCAAGCTCGCCATCGTGGTCGAGAACATGCCCAAGACCATGGGCACCACCGCGACCGACGGCGACAGCGGCACACATGAGGGCCAGGCGCGCGGCGACATGTCGATCGTCGACAAGATCGCCTACACGGGATGCATTCCCGGCGAAACCTACGAAGTAACTGGCAAGCTCATGGACAAATCCACCGGCCAGCCCGTGCTCGATGCAGAGGGCAACGAGATCATGGCCGAGAAGGAGTTCGCAGCGGAGGGTTTCGAGGGGTCGATTGACATCGAGTTCAGATTCGACGGCTCCGGCCTCGCAGGCGCCTCGCTCGTTGCGTTCGAGTCGATGCTCGATGCCGAAGGCAACGTCTACATGAGCCACGAAGACCTCGGCGACGAGGGCCAGACCGTCAACGTCGTCGACATCGCCACCAAGGCCCACGATGCCGAAACCGGCACCAACCAGGGCACCGTGAGCGAAGCCGCGTCGCTCGTGGACGAGGTGAGCTTCGAGGGGCTGACCCCCGGCAACCGCTACAAGCTGTTCACCATGCTCGTGGACAAGGCGACCGGCGAGCCTGTTGAGGATGCCGCGGGCAACCCGATTGTCATCGAGACGAATTTCGAGCCCGAGGCGCCCGACGGCACCGTCGAGGTCGTGTTCGAGCTCGATACCGTCGACCTCGCCGGCAAGTCCCTCGTGTTCTTCGAGAAGCTCGCCGACGATGGCGACAACGTCATCGCGAAGCACGAGGACATCGGAGACGAGGGCCAGACCATCGAGTTCCCGGCATCTGATGTTCCGCAAAACCCCGTAGGCAAGGGGTATCCCAAGACGGGGGCCGATGCGGCCAAGGCGGCTGTTGCGGCGAGCGCGGCGGTTATCGTAGGCTGCGGTGCGGCCGGCGCGGCCTATGCCGCGGCGAAGCGCCGCAAGAAGGCCGGCGAGGAGGTCGAGGAACCGACCGTCGAACCTGCCGAGTAGCAACAAATCGCCGCAAGTTCAGGCGGGCTTCGATCGAGGCCCGCCTTCTTTATCGGAAAGAGCAAAAATGAAGAAGCTGAAGAAGGTCGCCGAAGCGCTCGGCCTGGTGCTCGCCGCATTTGCCGTCGCCGCGCTATGCACCTGGATCGCCGCAGACGACAGCGACAAGGCCGAGATTGCACAGTCGCTCGAAGGCGCCGTATCGGAGGAAAGCGAACATGAGGAGCCCCGGGGTATCGACTGGGACAGCTTGTCCCAGGAAATCGTCGCCTGGGTGGAGGTGCCCAACACGAGCATAAGCCAGCCGGTAGCCAAGGCCGACAAGCAGAACCCGAACGCTTATCTCTACCTGGATGCGCTCGGCCAAGGCGGTTACGGCACCCCATACATCGACGCCGACTGCACGGAAGGCTCGCTCCTCGTCCCGATCTACGGGCACAACATGTCCGACAGCAGCGTGTTCGCGGATTTCGCGAAGTACAGCGATGAAGACTACGCTCGAAACCATTCGCGCATCTTCCTGCATACCCGCGATGGCGGCACGTATGAGCTATCGGTCATTGCCGTGGACGTCGTGGACGCCAGCGCCGAGACCGCGTGCCCAAGCTTCGACGACCCAGGCGCGATTGCCGAGTGGGTTGGCAATAGCGACCTCGTTCTTCATGAACACTATGGGTCGAGTAAAGTATTCGCCTTCACGACCTGCTCATACCAGACCGTTAATTCTCGAACCGTGGTATATGCGGCAACCACAAACGAATGACGCGCTCATCCGCGGACGTTCGCCCTTGAGGTCGGCGCTATTGCGCCTTTTCGCCTCTTGACAGGTTACTGCAGCTCTGTATAGACTGTATTAGCATGCATAGTACAGTTAATACAGAACGAACACTGAAAGGAGGTCTTGCCCCATGATTGCCGTTGATTACCGCGACCAACGACCGCTCTATGAGCAGGTGCGCGATGCGTATCGACGCCAAATCCTTGCCGGTCTGCTTGAACCAGGCACTGAAATGCCTTCGGTACGCAGCTTAGCTGCGCAGCTTTCCGTAAACCCCAACACCATTCAACGCGCCTATCATGCGCTTGAAGCAGATGGCTGCATTTGCTCTGTTAAAGGCAAGGGCAGCTTCGTGTCATACAACCCCGAAGCATCTCAAGCACGAAAAAACGAACTTCTTGCCGCTTTCGACGAAACCGTGCAGGAACTTCTCTCGATAGGGGTAGACCCCGAAACCTTGATTGAACGCTTAAACGGAGGTGGAAATCATGACTGAATTCGCCGTACAAACGCTTCATCTAACGAAGCGCTTCGATGATTTTGTTGCGCTGAACAGCGTTGATATGCACGTCCCCACAGGATCGGTCTACGGGCTGGTTGGTCCAAACGGCGCAGGAAAAACCACGCTGCTGCAGCACATTGCAGGCATCTATCGCAAAGACAGCGGTGATGTGCTGGTATTGGAACAACCGGTGTTCGAAAACGTTGCCATCAAAGAGCGCATTGCATTTGTGCCTAGCAGCTTCTACATTCCCGCGCGCTCCACGCTCAAAAGCCTGGTTTCTCTACATGAGTCAATAACGCCCCGCTTCGACAGGGGGCGCTTCGAAACGCTGCTTGGCAACCTCAATCTGCCCCTTACCCTGCCCTTCCGCAAGTTCTCGAAGGGCATGCAAAAGCAAGCGATGCTTCTGCTGGCGCTGGCATCGCGCCCCGATGTTTTACTGCTGGACGAGCCGATGGACGGACTTGATCCACTGGTAAGAAAAACGGCGTGGAGCATTGTCCTGAGCGACGTTGCGGAATTCGACACTACCGTTATAGTGAGCAGCCACAACTTGCGCGAGCTCGAAGGCGCCTGCGATCACTTGGGAATCATGGCAGAAGGCCAAATCATAAGCGAGCACGACCTGCTTTCGCTTGATGGTTCGCTGGTAAAGGTACAGCTGGCGCTGCCCGATGGCGTAGAGCTTGCGGGCGTGGACGTGCTGCACGAAAGCGCCGAAGGACGCCTGCGCACCCTTATCGTGCGCGGCAATGCTGATCAAGTGCGCACGGCGCTTTCTGCGCTGAACCCCGTGCTGCTTGAGATTATCCCGCTGTCCCTGGAAGAACTGTTCCTGCATGAGCTGAACGAGGTGAGCCCCCATGTCAAGAATATCGTTTTGTAATTTCGCTTTGGCAAAAGAGCTGTTCAAGCGAAATTG
>NZ_CAKUBT010000044.1 GCF_934643285.1 uncultured Ellagibacter sp. | reverse complement strand
CACCTTATCCTCGTCTGTATACAATGCAGCCTCCGCTCCGACCGGTTCGACCGGTCCAACTTTTTGCCGCAGTGCCGTTGTGCGACGTTTTTTCGCCCGATTCGCCTCTCCATGATAGCTCGGGGCACCCTTTGGTGATAAAACCCCAGGTCGAATTCAAGCGAGTTCGATTATTCTGAAAAACGATAGCGCACAACTCGTTCTTTTGACCACCAACTAAGGGGTGTGCTCCCGCTACGCGTTGGCAGCAGCGGCTTCTTTCGCCTTCGCGGCCTTCTCGGCCGCCTCCTCGGCGCGCACCTTGGCGATCTCGTCGAGCGCTTCCTGCGGGGTGTACTTGCAGTGGCCGTCGCCCATCTTGGTGACGACGATGGCATCGCCCACCGATACCGTGCCGCCGGTAACGACCTCGAAGAAGATGCCCTCGCGCGGGAAGATGCAGTCGCCCGCCAGGTAATAGATAGCGCACTTCTTGTGGCACACCTTGCCAATCTGGGAAAGCTCGAGCACAACCTCATCGCCGATCTTCACCTGGGTACCGAGCGGCAGCGCGAGCAGGTCCATCCCCTCGGTGGTGATGTTCTCGGCGAAGTCGCCCTCCTTCACATCGAGGCCCATCGCGCGCGCCTTCTCGATGGATTCCCAGGCGAGCAGCGACACCTGGCGATGCCAGTCACCGGCATGGGCGTCGCCCGTCACACCATGGTGCGGGTCGATATGGATTTGCCCACTCTCAACTGGCTTTTTACGCGTGCCCTTGCGCTCGGAGACGTTGACGGAGCGAACGTGGCCGGTGTTTTCCATGATGGTTTCTCCCCTCAGTGCGAAAAAGGCCGCCAGTCCGTGCGAGCGAGCTCGCGGCGAGGACTTGCGGCCTTTACGTAACTTCTAGTAACTGAGTAGGAATAATAGAACGCTTCGCTATTGAACGCAAGAAGGAATAATCGTTTTTTTCCATCGTTGCACGATTTTCGTTGTGTTTCGCGCCTTTTTGTCACGTTTCATCTCAACACAGGCTGGGAGGTCGCGGACATCTCTGCGGGAGCACAAGGGATCGCGCGTACGCGGGCGCAGGCGGGCACGCCTGGACGCTCGCCGGAAGGGACACCCCTTAGCGCAGCTTCGCGCGGCGTTGCTTCCAATCGGGCATGAAGGTGTCCATGAGTTGGTGGAACCTGGGGCCGTGACCCCGTTCGAGCAGATGGCACAGCTCGTGGACCACCACGTACTCCAGGCATTCGGGCGGATAGAGCGCGAGGCGCACGTTGATGCAGATGCGGCCCGTCGAAGGTTGGCAGCTCCCCCATCGGCTCGTCATGTTGCGGTAGGCGACCTTCCCCGCGCGCACTCCCATGATGGGCTCCCACGCCGCGATGAGCGCCGGCACGCAGGCGGAAACGACCTCGCGCCACCGGGCGACCTCCTCGGGCGTTGCCTGCGACGCGCGGGCCATGGGGGTATCCGCCGCCTGGGCAAGATGAGACTCGATCCATGCCGCCTTGCGCCGAACGAAGCCGCGCACCTCGTCTTCGCTCACCCATGACGGCGCCGACACGTCCACATGCGACCCATCGCGGGAAATGCGCAGGTTGAGGTTTTTCACGCGCTTGCGGGAAAGGCGCACTTCGACGCCATCGACGAGAAGCGTGCGCTCATCTGCGGCGGAGCGAGCGCCCTCAGATCCAGGTGCGATGCGGCGCGTGCGCACGGGGCCCGATTGGTTGGAATACGGCACGGCGCAACCTTTAGGCGTCGAGCGCTATCTCGTAGGCGGCGTTCCGGGGAAGCCCGAACTCGGCGGCGATCGCCTTGGCGATTTCCTTGTTGCGCGCACCTTCGGCCTTGAGCTCGGCAGCGCGGGCGCGGGCGGCCTCGGCGGCATCGAGCTGAGCCGCATCCTCCTCAGCGGCGCTCGGCTCGTCGATCACGATGGCGATTTCGCCTTTGATGGAGCCCTCTTCCGCGCGTCGGGCGAACTCGTCGCGCAGGCTCGGCAGGGTATCGCGCACCACTTCCTCGTGCAACTTGGTAAGCTCGCGGCACACCGCCGCCTCGCGCAGGGGAAACACCTGGGCCATCGACTCGAGCGCCGACGCCACGCGATTGGGGCTCTCGTAGAAGATGAGCGCCGCGTCGAGAGAGCGCAGTGCATCGAGCGTCGCCTTGCGCTCGGCGTCTTTGCGCGGGAAGAAGCCGCCGAAGTAGAAGCGAGGACACGTGCAGCCGCTTGCTACGTAGGCCGTGGCGCAGGCGGATGCGCCAGGAAGCACTTCGACGGGCGCGCCAGCCTCGCGAGCTGCGCGAACGAGCCGAAGCCCCGGGTCGGACACGCCCGGCATGCCGGCGTCGCTGCAGTACGCGATCACCTCGCCGGCAAGCACGCGCTCGGCGACCTGCGCCGCGCGGTCGCCGATGAGCGCCTCGTCCAAGCGTTCGAGCCGCTTCTCGATACCGAAGGCGGCGAGCAGCTTCCCCGTGACGCGCGTGTCCTCCGCGCACACGACGTCCGCTTCCCCAAGCGCCGAAATCGTGCGCTCGGTCATGTCGCCTAAGTTGCCGATGGGCGTCGGGCAGATGATGAGTTTTCCAAGTGTGTTAGCCATGCGCGCTAGTATAGCGCGAGCGGAGCCGCGGCGCGCAAGAGGAAGCGCGCCCACCACGAGAAAAGGGCGCTCGCCGCGACGCGAATCGCTGCGAGCGCCCTCCGTTGGAGCCTCAGTGGAATGCGAAGCCGAGAGACGTTACTTCTTGATAGCCTTGAAGGCCTCGGTCTGGGCCTTGATGCCGCGCTCGGCGGCCAGGCGCTCGATCGAGGTGGCTCCGAAGAAGCCGTCGATGCCGGGCACGTGCTCGATGACGTACGCAGCGTCCTTCGGCTCGGAAATCGGGCCGCCGTGGCAGATGACGAGCGCGTCGGGGTTGATGTCCTTCACGACCTTCACGATGCCGGTGATGATCTCCACGCAGTCGTCGAGCGTGCGCGCGGTCTCGGCGCCGATGGTGCCGCCGGTGGTGAGGCCCATGTGCGCGACGATGATGTCGGCGCCGGCCTTGGTCATCGCGGCTGCCTGCTCCTCGTCGAAGACGTACGGGCAAGTGAGCATGTCGAGCTTGTGCGCCTCGGCGATCATGTCGACCTCAAGGCCGTAGCCCATCCCAGTCTCCTCGAGGTTCTTGCGGAACACGCCGTCGATGAGGCCCACAGTCGGGAAGTTCTGCACGCCGTTGAAGCCCTGGTCCTTCAGCTCGGCCAGGTACTTCTTCATGACGCGGAACGGGTCGGTGCCGCAGACGCCGGCGAGAACCGGGGTGTCCTTCACGACGGGCAGCACCTCGGCGCCCATCTCGACGACGATCTGGTTCGCGTCGCCGTAGGAAAGCAGGCCCGCGAGCGAGCCGCGACCAGCCATGCGGAAACGGCCGGAGTTGTAGATGACGAAGATGTCGGCGCCGCCGGCCTCAGCCGACTTCGCCGTGATGCCCGTGCCGGCGCCGACGCCGAGCAGGATGTTGCCCTCGGCGAGGGACTTACGGAAACGATCGAGGATTTCCGCGCGGGACAGTTCAAGCATGGTGTTCTCCT
>NZ_CAKUBT010000043.1 GCF_934643285.1 uncultured Ellagibacter sp. | reverse complement strand
GCGACAACGAGGACGACCTCGCGCCGCACGAAATCGCGAAGGCGTTGCACTTAGAAGCTTTCCCAGCTCACAAGCGACATATCGATGTCGGCGGGCGTATGGGGAGCCGGATGCTCGCAGATGGTTCCCACAACGAGCATCGCCTCAAGGGAAAGGCCTTCCGGTGCGCCGAGGATGCGGCTGACATAGTCGCTCGAAGGTGTACCGTCGGCGGCAGTGCGCATGCGGGCCTGGACCCAGCAGCTGCCAAGGCCCAGCGCATCGGCCGCCAAGTGCATGTTGGTCATGGCAACCGAGCAGTCTTCGACCCACGTGTCGGCGATGGACGGGTCCCCGAACACGGCAATGACCAGGCTCGCCGTGTCGAAAAGCTTCTGTTTGGGATCGCGAGCTTGGGCCAGGCGGGAAATCGTCTCCGCGTCCTCTACGACGACGAAGCGCCAGGGCTTTTTCCCCTTGCCCGCAGGGCCGGACATGCCCGCGACGAGAAGCGCCTCGACCGTCTCGCGGGGAATGCTTCCTCCCGTAAAGCTGCGGATGCTGCGGCGATGAAGCAGCGTATCGAGAATTTCCATGAGGTTCCTTTCTTTATGACCAGCTCAGGTCACTAACTTTTCCCCAGCGAGCAGCAACGCCCCACCGTGAAACAGCGTCCTGCGGAGAAGTGTCTACAAAGCCGCGATGGCCTCCTCGAGCGCAACAATCTCCTCTTCGCGCGTGGCCCAACTCGTGCAGACGCGAATGGCGACATGCTCCTCATCCGTGCGCTCCTCGAATTCCAACTCGAACCGCTCGGAAATCTGCGCGTACTGAGCGTCGGTGAAGTTGATGAAGACCTGGTTTGTCGTCGTCTGCGCGAACAGGGGAATGCCCGCCTTCGCGCAAGCGTCCTTCACGCGCGCGGCATACTCGTTCGCACGGCGGGCGACCTTGAAGTAGAGGTCGTCGGTGAAGAGCGCCTCGAACTGCGCACCAAGCAGCCACCCCTTCGCGAGCATGGCCCCGTTCTGCTTCATGTTCGCGCGGAAATGCGACTTGAGCTCGTCGTTCACGATGACGACGGCCTCGCCGAACAGCGCGCCGCATTTCGTGCCGCCGCAATAGAACACGTCGGCGAGGCGGGCGATGTCCTCGAGGGAAACGTCGCCGCCGATCGCTTCGAGGCCGTAGGACAGGCGCGCGCCGTCGATGAATAGGTAGAGCGAGAACTCATCGCACACCGCACGGATGGCGGCGAGCTCGGCAAGCGTATAGACGGAACCTGTCTCCGTCGCCATGGAAAGATAGACCATCTTGGGCTGCGTGATATGTTCGGGAATGATGCTTCCCGCCCAGTTGGCGGCGATGGCGCGCACCTGGTCGGCGCTGATTTTGCCATCGTGAGCAGGTGCGGTTTCGCACTTGTGGCCCGCGTGCTCGACCGCGCCGGTCTCGTGCACGTTGATGTGCCCGGAGTCCGCGCAGACGACACTCTGCCATGGGCGCAGGGCGGACTCGATGACGACGAAGTTCGCCTGCGTGCCGCCAACGAGGAAGTGCACATCGGCCGAGGGCGCACCTGCACGCTCGCGAATCAGGCGGGCCGCGCGCTCGCACACTTCGTCGCAGCCATAGCCGCAAAACGCCTGGTCGTTAATAGTCTGGAGCGCCTCGAGAACCTCGGGGAGCGCGCCTTTGCAGTAATCGCAGTTGAGTCTGATCATGGAATCCTGGCTTTCGGGAAACAGCAGTTTGAGAAATGTACGGACAACAGCATATCGTACCGATGCCGAAAGCGGCGCAAGACCGCGCTAAACGCGGCGCCTTTCCCGCATGCGCGCCACAGCCACCGCAATGGCGACCGCCGCAAGCGCGCCTGCCGTGTCGACGCCGACATCGAACGGCTGCCCGCTTCGGCCCGCAACGAACAGCTGGTGGAACTCATCGAAGCAGGCGTACAAGAAGGCGACAAACACCGCGCCCGCCGCAGCAGGGGCGATTTTGCGCGTATTCCGCAGCGCTTGGGAAGACCGAAGCGTCTGGGCCTGGCGCAGTGTCGCAAAGGCGAGCAGACCCAACACGGCGTACTCGCTGAAATGCCCCGCCTTTCGCACGGGGAAACTGAGCGATTCCACGACAGCCATCTGCTCATCGGGCGACATGCCGGAATAGCCCGGCCACACTGCCGAGAGAACGAGAGACGTTACGCCATCGCTCATGCCCTGGGAGTGGTCGCCGTCGTTTGCCGACATGAAGAAGATGAACCACATCCACAGGACGAGCACCACAATGCACACCGCAAGACGTATGCATTGCCAACGACGCTCGTGTGACGAAGAAGACGACATGGTTCCTATCTTTTCTCTTGCAATGCTACAAAATCGGGGCTGGTGCGATATGGCCAGCCCCGATTCGTCCGTTTGGTTTGCCTACCTTAAGCCACACCCTACATCGGCGGGAAGCGCACGACAAGGTACACAGCCGACACAGCGATGGTGACGAGCATGATCGGGAAGCCGTATTTCAAGAAGCCGATGAACGTGATCTCGGTACCGTGCTTCTTGGCGATATCGGACATGACGACGTTCGCCGACGCGCCGATGAGCGTGCCGTTGCCGCCGAGGCAGGCGCCGAGCGACACCGCCCACCACAGGGGCATAACGTCCATGCCGGTCGCCTCCATGGAAAGCAGGATCGGGATCATCGTGGCCACGAAGGGGATGTTGTCGAGGAAGCTCGAGATGATCGCCGAAGCGATGAGCAGCACGAGCATGGCGACGAAGGTCGAGCCGCCCGTGACATCGATGAGCGCCTGCGCGAGCATGCCGATGACGCCGACCTCGGACAGGGCGCCGACCACGATGAACAGGCCCGCGAAGAAGACGAGCGTCGTCCATTCCACATGCGCGAGGGCCTCTTCAATGCGCTCGCCCGAGATCAGCATGAGGATACCTGCCGCGGTGAGGGCGACGACGCAGGACTCGATGCCGAGCGAACCGTGCAGCATGAAGCCCGCCGTCACGAGGATGATCATGATGACGCTCTGGCGAAGGAGCGTGGGGTTCTTGATCTCCTCGCGCTCGTCGCGCTCCATGAGGGCGCGCTTGTGCTCCTCGTCGACCTTGAACTTGCGGCCGAACAGCAGATAGAACAGCCCGATCATCACGATGAGGCAGATAATCGCCGCCGGCGCGTCGACCATGACGAAGTCCGCGAACGAGAGGCCCGCGGCCGAGCCGATCATGATGTTGGGCGGGTCGCCGATGAGGGTCGCCGTGCCGCCGATGTTGGAGGCCATGATCTCGGCGAGGAAGAACGGCAGGGGATCGAGGTCGAGCAGGCGGCAGACCGTGACCGTCATAGGGCCGATGAGCAGGACCGTCGTCACGTTGTCGAGCAGTGCCGAGAGCACCGCGGTCAGGCAGACGAAGAGCACCATCACCAGCCAAGGGTTGCCCTTCGCGAGGCGCGCGCACTTGATGGCCAGGTACTCGAAAAGCCCCGATAGCTTCACCACGGCGACGAAGAGCATCATGCCTAGAAGGACGCCGAGCGTGTTGAAGTCGACGTGCTCCATGGCCGCATCGAAGCTGACCACGTGGAGGATGAGCAGGATCATTGCACCGACGACTGCGGCGAGCGCACGATGAATCTTCTCAGTTACGATTGCCACCATCACAACGACGAACACGACGATGGCGATTATCTGGGTTGTGCCCATGCGGTTCCTTTACTGTTCGATTTTTCGCATTCGAATCAGTATCCATGAAGAAGGG
>NZ_CAKUBT010000042.1 GCF_934643285.1 uncultured Ellagibacter sp. | reverse complement strand
GAGGAGCCTGGCCGCACGTGCGTGCGCGAGGTGCTCGAGGAGACGGGCGTGCACGTTGCGCCGCAGGCAATCGCGAGCGTGAAATCGTCAAACTACCTGGTGAAGTACGCGAACGGCGACCAATGCCGATACCTCGATATCCTCTTCATCTGCACGCCCACCGACGACGACACACCGTTCGTAGGCGACGACGAGAGCACCGAAGTTGGATGGTTTCCGCCCGAGGAGCTTCCCCATCCCCTGGCCACCTCGACCGTCAGTCGACTCGCCATCGTAAGCGAGTACAAGGCCCGGGCAGCCAAAGGCAACGCCGCCGCACTCTTTTCGCTGTAGCAGAAAGCCTGCGCGCGTCTCTACCTCGCGCGGGCTTTCCCTCGTCCCGACTGGTTCTTGTGCGGGCATCCTTGCTTCTCGAAGTGCGAAGCTATTCCTTTACGAGAACTTTTTCGATCTCGGCCATATACATGGTGTGGTAGTCGTGGTTGGGATACCAGCGCGCATCGCAGGAGGTATCGATGAAGTCCTCCGGCGGAAGCTCGCGCGCGTACAGCTTGCGGCATACGAACACAAGCTCGGCCTCCTCGAAGGCAACCGACCCGCCGACCTCGACAGGGGTGAGCCCCGCCTGGGAAACCTTGTCGGGAACGTCGCGCCCGGAAACCTTGCCCAGAAGGCTCAATGCCTCACGCTGGTTCCCCTCGCCGAAAAATGCGCAGGTGAAACGCTCTTCTGCATCGACGAGCTCCTTGGTGTAGCGTTGCGGACGGATGTAAACGCTCACCACGTTCTTGCCCCACATAACGCCCATGGCACCCCAGCTCGCGGTCATAGTGTTGCAATGCCCGGCATCGGCGCCGGCGGTGATGAGCATCCACTCCTTCCCGATTTTCGTGAACGGGTTGAGCATCAGCTCCTCAGGTGCGATTTCTTTGAAAGCCATAGCAATCTCCTTACGTGTGAATTCGTCCATGATAGCGCGAATCGAGAAATCGTGTTTCTGCAATATTGTAACCAAAGGCAAACTTTTTCATCCAAACGCTTGACTCGCGTTTGCCGCTGATTTATAAGTTTCCCAGAGTTAACTATCACCGAGGAAGCCATACAAAAGGAGCGCTCTCGTGGACAGACACGAATATGTGAAATTGTTCGAGCGAAAACTGGTACACCACTGCACGCCGACACTGGCTGGCATCAAGCCGGGAAGCCTGTTCGTCTGCCGCGACGAGTCGGTCCCTGGGCTCGGCAAGAGCAAGTCGGGCATAGTCTCCGCGCGGGACCATGAGCGCAACCTGGCCTACGCGCTGCGCGCAACGCGCGACAAGCTCTACGATTGCGGGGTACGCATCGAGCTTTTGGCGCGAAGGAAATCCGGGGTGCTTCTCTATGTCTACCGCTCCGACCTGCTTCGACGCGACCTTTCGCGGCCTGAGGTTGCAAGCTTCCTCGCGCAGGAGGGATACGATACCGGCTCCCTCGCGGCCTGCATCGAGCTTCTGCACAAGCGCATCTGCGGGACCGACCTGCAAAGCACGCTTTCAGGGTCTTGCGAGTTCCCTCACGAGATCGGCCTCTTTTTGGGATATCCGTTCAAGGACGTCATAGGGTTCATCGAGAACAAGGGCGAGAACTACCTGTGCAGCGGATGCTGGAAGGTGTACTCATGCGAGCGCGACGCAAAGGAGTGCTTCTGCAAATACAAGGAATGCACGCGCGCCTACGAAGAGCTCTTCGACGAAGGGGTGTCGCTGGAATGCCTCGCCATCCTCGACGACGCCTTCCCCGCCGACGAGGCCTATTCCCAGGCCAGCTAAGAGCGCGCCGGGCGATGTGCACGCGGGAGGGGAGCCTGCGTGCACATCGCCCGGCGCTGAATAAAAGCGCTCGGAACCGAATGGCACCCGATATGCAAGGAGAACCTATCATGAATAAAGTCGCTATCGTTTATTGGAGCGGCACGGGAAACACCGAGGCCATGGCCGACCTGATCGCACAAGGCGTACGTGCCGCCGGCGGCGAGGCCGATCTCATCCAAGCCGCAGATTTCGATTCGAGCAAGCTCGATGACTATGACGCTTTCGCGTTCGGCTGCCCCGCAATGGGAGACGAGGAGCTCGAGGAGATGGAGTTCTTGCCCATGTACGATGAGGTGGAGCCGCATCTTCCTGGACGCAAGGTGGCGTTGTTCGGATCCTACGATTGGAACGACGGCGAGTGGATGGAGCTTTGGGAGAAGCGCGCGGAGGAGGCGGGCGTCGATGTGGTCGACTCCGTCATCGCGAAGGACTATCCCGACGACGACGCATCCGCGGACTGCATGCGCCTTGGCACGCTAATCGCAAAATAAGGGCGGTGCTGGCTTGGCCCGATCGGGAAGGAGAGGGCTTGGCGGCGCGGCGTGCCCGCATTTATTCCCCTACAAGTTTCCGCAGCTCAAAGGTGCCGCTTTCGTAAATAGCATAACTGTTCGAGCCGTCCTTCGGGAGAGAAACGCTACCGGGGTTCACGAAGAGAACGCCATCGCGCGAGGCAATCTCCTTCACGTGGGTGTGCCCGTACAGAAGGGCGGCGCCTCGCGCGAGCGGCGGCACATTCTGCGGCCCAAACAGGTGGCCGTGCGTGCAGAACAGCAGACGCGGCTTGACCTTTGGAGCGGGATGTCCATCTGCGCCCTCCGCAGGTTCCGCGTCCATCACAATCGCGTAGTCGGCCATGCATGGGAAATCGAGCACAATCTGGTCGACCTCGCTATCGCAATTGCCGCGCACGGCAACGACGCGGTCGGCCAGCGTGTTCAGCATGGCAAGCACCTCCTTCGGCGCGTAATCGCGCGGAAGGTCGTTTCGCGGACCATGATAGAGAAGGTCGCCCAGAAAAACGATGGTGTCGGGCGATTCAGCCTCGATTCGCGCCATGAGCGCGCGGCACCAGTACGCCGAGCCGTGGATATCGGATGCAATCAAAAGCTTCATCGGGGCGCTCCTTTCTTGTCTTTGCGAAAGCATACCCTATCCGGGATGCAGGTCGTAGCGAGGTTGACGCCAGCAAGCCCTATCTCACGACGGCAGGTGTTTGGCTTGCTGGGCAGCTATAGGCCAAAAAGCAGGGCAAACCCGAGCAAAACCGCCAGAAATACCACGTTGACCAGCGTAAACACTTTAAGATACCTCATCTTCGCCCCCACGCGGCCGATGGAGATCGCCTTGAAGGTGATCAGGCTCGCCATCGAGGCGGTGAGCGTCCCGAGCCCGCCAAGATTCGTGCCCACGATAAGGGCGTCCCATTGACTCGTGAACCCGGAGAGCAACACGGCCGCGGGGACGTTGCTGATCACCTGGCTCGCGCCCACTGCTGCGATGACCGCATTTTGCCCCACGAGCCCCGCCACCGCATCATGGACAAGCGGAATGCGCACCATGTTCCCCACAAAGACGAACAGCGCCACGAAAGTGAGCAGGAGCGCGAAATCAACGCGTCGAAGCTGCTCGGCATCAGTAAGCGCGACGGTCGCGATGACGACGACAAGCACTATGCGCACATCGACGATTCCCGCAACTGCGAGCAGGCAGATGCAGAATAGCACCAGGTAAATTGCAAGACGTCCGCAGCTGCATTTCCACAGGGGCGCAGGGGCGGCGGCTTCGCGGACCTCATTTGCAGAGTCGGGCGCAGCGCCGTCGGACCAGCACGACCGCGGGACGACCTCTCCCCCACCAGCAGCACCCCGAACGCAGCCCCCGTTCTTGCCAGCCTCTTCCCCGCAACAAGGCTTCGACCTGAACAGCACGAAAATGCACCCGGTCAGAAGCGCTGCGGAAAGCACCGTGTAGGG
>NZ_CAKUBT010000041.1 GCF_934643285.1 uncultured Ellagibacter sp. | reverse complement strand
GCGCTGCAGAAGCTCGTCGGCAAGATCAAAAACGAGCTCGTCGTGGAAAAGGAAATCTACGCGTAGAGCTTTCGCGTGAACGCAGCGGCGCCCCGGGGGAGAAAAGCCAACCCCGGGGCGCCGCGCTAATGCAACGAGGCGAGCGGGGGGCACATCTCGTTGCACTTCCCCTAATCGAGCGCTTGCGGGGGCAGGGGTGCGTTGAGGCTTTTGTGCACGTTCACGAGCGCATCGTCGGGGCGATAGAACAGCCGCAGCGCCAAGAGCGGCTGGCCGACCTGGAAGATGTTGTCGTCAATCGCCGTGCGCATGGCATCGTCGAGCGCATCGAGCAGCGAGTCGAGCGGCGCGATGGGCACGCCATCGCCTGCCAGGATCGCGTCGACTTCCTCGCGATCGATAGGGCCCTGTCCGGTTTCCGCCATCAGCCGATGCATCTCGATGGTGCATTGGGCCAGGTAAATCGGGGCTGTCATCATCGACTTCATGTAGCACGCCACGCCGAGCGCCGTTTTCCCCGCCTTCCATTCCACGTATGCGAGCTGATAGTACGCAAGCGCGATCTCGTCGGGCTGCGTCGCGATTTCCAGGCAGCGCCTGAGCGTGCGCGAGGATGTGGACACGTCGCCCATGAGCATGTATGCGCGTGCCGTCTGGCGATACGCGGGCGTATAGGTGGGCGCGACCTGAATGCAGCGCAGGCCGAACTGTACGGCCTCTTCCGCGTGGCTGAACGACTCCTCGAGAAGGCGAACCGACTCCAAGTAGCACATAGCCAAAGACGACGGCAACAACTCGATGCGTTTCCCCTCGTCAGGATGGGGGAAGGCAAGTCCGCTGCGCCAGGGTGCGCTCCCCTGCCGCTCGCGGTTGTAGATGATGCGCGACGCATACGTGTCGAACATGCGATGGACGGCCTCGGAGTTGTCCGCAAAGCGCTTGGACTCCTCGGCCTGACGGATCGCCTCGCGCAGGATCAACGCCGCCCGATGCGGGTCGGCCTGCGCGACGGCGCGCGCCTGTCCGAGCGCATTCAGATAAGGGTCCTCTCCCATAAAGCAGCTGACCAGCGCGTTCTGGTCGTGCGCATCAACGTTGCCTTCCAGAAGGTCGGTCATAAGGCGCGTGCACGCTGCGAAAATACGCGGGTCGTCGGCTGCGTTCTGCTCCGTCTGCGCTAGGCGGATTGCCTCAGTGGTGCTCGTCGCGCGCGCGATCGCATCGGCGAGCCGCTCGCCCGCATGGCGCAGTTGGGCATCGGAGTGAATCCTTAAGTCGCGAAGCGATTCTGCGCCGAATGCCTTCGCCTCGCGCGGACCGAAGGCGAGCGAGCCCACCTCGGGCAGCTCGCCGCGAATGCGTTTCGCTTCGGCATCGACGGCATCATCGAGCGAGAAGTCGACCGCGTCGACGCCGAAGCGCGCGCCGCATTCCGCGAACAGCGCCTCGGGATCGCCTTTAAGCGCCTCTCGGAAACGGGCGCCCTCGCAGATGCTTCTCGTGAATTTCACCTGGTAGAGAGGGTGTGCACCGCGGCCGTCGGCATCGGCGCTTCCGCTGCCGTTGCCGCCAGGTTCGACGATGACGCTGCCGTCTTCGAGCTCGACGATGACGCTGCCGCCATCGAGCTCATCGCCTTCGGCGTCAAACCCGCCATCAAACTCGCCATCTTCGCCGCCGAAACCGGTGCCAAACCTGGTATCGACGCCGGCGCCGTCGCCATGACTTTCGCCTGCTGGCTCGCTGCCTTCGGGTTCGCCCTCGCCAGCTGCTTCCAGTTCCCGCGCACAAACAGCCACCTCGTCGATCGCGCACCCTGCGTGGAATGCGGCCGCGGCGAGCATCATGCCCACGTGCTCGGCGTAGCGCAGCGCCATCCGCCCTCGCTCGGCGTCGGATTGGTCGACCCAGGAGCCAGACTGAGAGGAGTAGACCCGCTGTGGCATAAGCTGCGCAGGCGGAACAACCACCTCGAACGCAACCTTTCCGCAGCGCACGTCGACGCGGTACTCGACCATGAAGCGAACGGGCAGCTGAAAACGCTCGATCGATTCCCCAATTGAGCGGCGAACGTCCCATTCCCCCGCCCTGTTCGGCGCCGCAGCGTGCTCGTCTGCGGGATGCGCGGCGCAGGGAGCCTGCACAGCGACCGCCTCGAACAGCTGCGTATCGATAGCGCCGCACGCATCGATTTCGGAAATATCCTGGCCAGACGTATCGCAGCACCCCGCGTCCGCGCCTTCCTCGAGCTTTCGCGCAATGAGCACGAAGCGGTTGATCGCCGACTCGATAGCCCAAATCGTCGCCTCGGGAATGCCGTCGCTGCCTTCCCCGCGACCGAGGAAGTACGTGTCCGAATAGCGCTGCGCCCGAACGAAGCGCAGCGACGGCGCATTCAACCCGTCGGTCTGGGCACCCGCCAGCACGCCCATCGCGTTCGCGTCGTAAAGCCAGCTCGCAAGCAGAAGTGCGAGCGACGGAGGCTGCATCGCGGGATCGAGGGCCGCAGAGCGGATGTCGCGCAGGGCGCCAAGCAGGTCCTCGAAAGGCGTTTCGGAATCGAGGCTTTCCATGATCTCGCCGAGACCGCGCGCCGGGACCCGCGCGCCGCCGAGCAGCGGGCGGAAGGTGAACGCGAAAAAGCAACGGGCGAGCGCCTCGTGATATGCGAGGTTGTCCGAATGGGAGCCGAAATCGCACCAGGAATCGAAAAGCGAGTAGCGGCCGTTTTTCAGGGAGAAGCAGGCGACTTGGCGAACCCCGCGCTTGTCGCGCAACTGAACGGTGCCGCGAATCTCCTGATCGCGCTTGAATTTCGAGTTCGGCAGGACAAGCGTGCCGAAATCCGAGGGGGACTTCCCGTCCCACGGTCGCGAGAACAGGATGTCGGGATCGCGCGCCGGGGGCGCAAAAAGCGGGCGGTCGGTCACGAACGCGCGACCGTAGCAATCAACGTAACCCCAGATGCGAAACTTGTTTTCCGCGATGAACTCGACCAGATAGATGTCACCCGAGGAGGGAGTGATGCTCGAGTCGCGGATCCAGCCGAACGACGACGTCGACGCGGGACCGTCGGGCAGGGGCATCACCGCATCGGGCAGCACCTGGGGTCGCGTCCCAAACAGACCGACCCTGCCATCGATGCGATACACGCCGTCCTTATCCGCCTCGCAATGCGCCATCAAACTTCCTTTCCTCTTGGGAAAAGGATAGCACTGCGCAGCGCGGATGCCCCGTTTAACGAAGCGCAATGTCGATACAAGCGACCCGAGCGCACCAGCCGCGAGCGCACCACTCGCGAGCAATCGCTCTCGATGACAGGAAGCGAATCGCTCAGCGGGCATAAAAAAGCGCGGCAGCTCGATTGAGTTGCCGCGCGGAGAAAACCTAGGTGCCTTAGTGGTGATGGTTACACGCCTGGTCGGCGGACATGATGGGCGCCTCACCAGCCGCAACGGCTCGAACGGCGTCGCCTACGATCGGGTGCTCAGCGTCGTAGTACACCGTGATGCCCGCCTGGTTGAAGCCCATGAGCGGGCGCATTCCCATACCGGCAGCGACGATGGCATTGCATCCAGCGTCGGCGAGCAGGCCCACCGGGCGCAGGCAACCGCCCTCTTCGTGCGGCGGATTCGCGACCATCGTTGCCTCCTCGGAGACCACGCCGTCCACGATGTCGACCACGGTGAAGCAGTCGCAGTGGCCGAAATGGCCGGAGCGCTCAGCGTTGAGGCCAGCCGCGCCCATCGTCGGCACAGCGAGTTTAATCGAGGTAGTCATCTTGCCTTCTCTCTTCGGGAACTCCGCCCCGCTTCCCCGCATGCCGCGCAATCGACGCAACCCCGTCGCGGCCATGCATCCAACTCGTCTCATGGGGCTTAAATTACCCCAAATACGGAGTATTTTGCCGCGACGACCGCGTTCTAGGACGAATGGCATGAATTTGTCTCTAAATGACACTTAATTACTATCATATCAATCGAGATATAGAAGTCG
>NZ_CAKUBT010000040.1 GCF_934643285.1 uncultured Ellagibacter sp. | reverse complement strand
TAGGTGGGCTTCACGCCGACGATGCCGCAGAAGCTCGCGGGCTGGCGGATCGACCCGCCCGTGTCGGAGCCGAGCGCGACGCAGGTCATGCCCGAAGCGACCGCTGCGGCAGAGCCGCCCGAGGAGCCGCCCGGCACGCGTTCCAGATCCCACGGGTTGTGGGTGGGGCCGAAGGCAGATGACTCGGTGGAGCTGCCGAAGGCGAACTCGTCCATGTTGAGCTTGCCCAAGGGGATGCATCCTGCGTCGATCGCGCGCTGCACGCACGTGGCCGTGTAGGGGGACACGTAATTTTCCAGCATGTGGGAGGCGCAGGTGGTGTGCGTGCCCTCCTGGTTCATGTTGTCCTTGAAGGCGCACGGAATGCCGGCGAGGGGCCCAAGCTCGTCGAAGGAGCCCGCGGCGATCGCGGCGTCGATGCGCTCGGCTGCGGCGAATGCCGCCTCCTCGGTGAGCTCGAGGAACGCGTGGACCTTCTCGTCAGCGCCCTTCACGTGCGCAAGCGCCGTCTCGGCGACCTCGCGCGCCGTGAAGTCGCCCGCGCGCAGGCCCGCCTGGATCTCGGCGATGCCCATGTCGGTGGAGAATGCCATTAGCGATCGCCCCCTTCGCCTAAGATGGACGGGATGAGGAAGCTGCCGTCCTGCTGCTTGGGTGCGTTCTCAAGCGCAACTTCCTGCGTGAAGCTTTTGCGCTCGGTGTCCTCGCGCATGACGTTCGAGAGGCTTCCGATTGGGTGGAAGGTGGGCGTAACGCCATCGAGGTCGAATTCGGTGATGGGCTTCAAGGTGTCGATGATGCTGTTCAGGTCGGTTGTCATCTGGACAAGCTCATCGTCGGTGAGCCCGATGCGCGCGTAGGTGGCGATATCGCGCACGTCGCGTTCGGTAAGATGTTGGGTCATGAAAGCGTCCTTTCGTGCATATCTCCGAAATGATAGCAAAGGACGGGCCCGTTGCGGCTGGCAAGAACGCGAAGTCACCCGTTCTTAACAGCCGCGGCATTCGAAGGCGGCCCGCCGGCCCGCTTGCGGCGCGGCGGCGGGTCAGCAGTGCTCAAACTTCCCTAGCGTTCGTAATCCATGTCGCGGCTTTCCTTGAAGAATACGAGCGCGACGAGCGAGACCACTGCCATGCCGGCGAGGTAGAGGCCCACGGCGCCCAGGCCGAAGTTCATGACGAGCGCGCTTGCGATGGTCGGGGCGAACGCGCCGCCCACGATCGCGGCGAGGTTGTAGGAAAGGCCTGCGCCCGAGTAGCGCACATTCGCGGGGAACAGCTCGGGCAGATACGACCCGCACGGGCCGAACACCGCGCCCATGCACACGAAGCCGACGCAGAGGAACGCCATGACGCCCGCAACGGTGCCGCTTCCAAGAAGCAGTGGGCTCACCAGGCCGAACACAAGCGTTGCCGCGGTTGCGACCACGAGCACCGGCTTGCGGCCGCGGCGGTCGGCGCAAAGGCATCCCACCACGATGAACGCGGCAAAGAAGAACACGGCGACAAGCTCGAAGCCAAGGTACTGCGGCTGAGAGAAGCCGAGCGTGGAGACGCCGTAAGAAAGCGACCAGGTGCCGAGCAGGTAGAACAGCGTGTAGGTGATGCTCACCGCGCAGGTGCCCAAAACGACGCGCTTCCAATGGTGGCGAAGGTCGAGCAGCGGGGTCTTCGAGACGCGGTCCTCGGCGGCCGCCTTCTGGAAGACGGGCGTCTCGGCCATGCGCAAGCGCACGACGAGGCCGACGACGACGAGGAAGATGGAAAGCAAAAACGGGATGCGCCAGCCGAACGCGACCATCTGGTCGGTCGTGAGCACGGTGTCGAGCACGAGGTTCACGCCGTAAGCGCAGAAGAACCCGATCGGAGCGCCGAGGTTCGGGAAGCTGCCGTAGAGCGCACGCTTGCTCTTCGGCGCGTTCTCCGTCGCCACGAGCGCCGCGCCCGACCACTCGCCGGCAAGCCCAACGCCCTGGAACGCGCGGCAGGCGCACAGAAGGACGACCGATGCGGGGCCAAGGACGTCATACCCTGGCAAAAGACCGACGACAAATGTCGCGATACCCATCATCATAAGTGCTGCGACCAGGGTTTTCTTTCGTCCGAGCTTGTCGCCGAAGTGCCCGAACAAAAGCGAGCCGAACGGACGCGCCAGAAACGACACAGCGAAGGTGACGAAGGCGAGCAGCGTCGCCAAGACGGGGTTCGATTTCGCGACGTCGGTGAAGAAGATGAGGCCGAAATAGCTCGCCGCCGCAATGGAATAGCAGTAGTTATCGTAGAACTCGATCGCGGTGCCGACCATCGACGCCGCGACGACCTCCGCCGTCGAGTTCTTCTTTTTCTCCTGAGGCTTTGCCCCGAAGGGCAGAGCGCTCGCCGTTGCCGTGCTTGACATGATCTGCTCGCTCGCTTTCTCTCGCATGTCCTTGATACGCTTTCTGCTTGAAAGCAGGCGGCTGTTTGGGAAAGCGGCGGTGGAAAATCGCAAGGGTGCGAATGAAAAGCATCTGCGGAGTAAATAAAAAACCGGAGGCGTTTTCTCAAACAGCCTCCGGCTTCAATGCACCATCAGCTGCCCGATTTGGGTTCGGGCAGCTAACAAACAAGCAACCCGAGCCCTAGATAATCAGGCTCATAATTCGAATGGTATGCATGTTCGTGCTGGTCAACGTATCTCCTTTGTTGGGACATCCCTTGATGCCCGCTTGCTGCGCGCCCCTTTGGCTCGCCAGCAACATCTATCATCGTCCAACTCGCCCAAGAGTCAATGCATGGACCCTTTTCGTCACAGACCCTTCACTTTTCGAGTGCGGCATATGCCGAGAGGGCTTGCGGCCTAGCGGTTCTCGAAGGCGGCGATCTCGGCGAGAAACGCCTCCCCGTAGCGCAGAAGCTTCGTCTGCCCGACGCCGTTCACCTCGAGGAACTCGTCCTCGGTCTGCGGAAGGCGGGCGCACATGTCGCGCAGCGCGGCGTCGGAGAAGACCATGTAGGGCGCACATCCCCGTTCGCTCGCGATTTGCTTGCGCAGCGTGCGCAGGCGCTCGAAAAGCTCGCTGGACCCGCTGTCCGCCGCAGTGCCTGCGCACCTCGTGCCGCTCGAGCCGAACGCATGTCCGCCGCCTGCGCCAGCCTGCCCGCTCTTCCGTGCCGTGCGCTTCATGAAGAGGGAGAACTCGGGCGCCGCCGCTGCGCGAAAGTTCGGGCCGAACCCCACCTTGGGGAACTTCCCCTCCGAGATGTCGAGGTACCTGCCCGCGACCAGGAGCTCTATCACGTCCTTCACGTGCGCTGCGGACGCGTGGGAAAGCGTGCCGTAGGCGTTCGCGCGATCGAGCCCGAACGAGGACACCTTCTCGCTTTTCGAGCCGCGCAGCACGTCGGCGACCATTCCCTTGCCCCATTCGCCTCGAAGCTCCTGCACGCAGCGCATGATCGCACGCGCCTCGCTCGTCACGTCGACGCGCTCGAAGCCGCCTTCGCAGTTGCCGCAGTTCCCGCACTTCGCAGGGCCACCCGCCGCAACTTCTTCCCCGAAGTAGCGAAGCAGGTACTCGCGGAGGCAGCCGCAGGTCACGCAGTAGCCCTCCATCGCCGCGAGCATGCGCCGGCGCGTCTGGCGCACGACCTCGGCCTCTTCCGGCGAAAGCTCCTCGTTGGCCGATTCCTGCTCGATGAAGAAGCGGCAGGTGGAAAGGTCCTTCTCGCTCCAGAAGAGCAGGCACTCCGAAGGCAGGCCGTCGCGTCCTGCGCGGCCGGCTTCTTGGTAATACGCCTCGATCGAGGCGGGCATGTTGTGATGGAGCACGTAGCGCACGTTCGACTTATCGATGCCCATGCCGAATGCGTTCGTCGCGACCATGACGGGCGCATCGTCACAGATGAATGCCTGCTGGTTTGCCGCGCGCTCGGCAGCGGGGAGCCCGGCATGGTAGCGCGTCGCGCGGACGCCTGCCGACACGAGCGCATCGCAGACGGCCTCGGTGTCCTTCCGGGTGGAGCAGTACACGATGCCCGAATCGCTCGCGTGCTCCAAGGCGTAGGCGGCAATCCTCGCGAGCTTGCGCTTGGGCTCCGCGCGCTCGATGGCGAAGTGCAGGTTCGGGCGGTCGAACCCGGTGACGATACGGTAGGGGTCGGACAACCCGAGCAGGCGCACGATGTCGTCGCGAACGCGCTCGGTGGCCGTCGCCGTGAGCGCGCAGACGGCGGGGCGTGCGGGCAGTTGCGCGATGAAGGCGCCGATTTGCAGATACGAAGGGCGGAAGTCCTGGCCCCACTGCGACACGCAATGGGCCTCGTCGACGGCGACGAGCGCTATGCGCGCGCGGCTCGCAAACTCGATGAAGCGCGCATCTTCGAGCCGTTCGGGTGCTACATATATGATGTCGAACTCGCCTGCTCGCGCGCGCTCGATCACACGGCCCTGGGCTGCGGGCGAAAGCGTCGAGTTGAGATAGGCCGCGTGCACCCCTGCCTGCACGAGCGCGCGGACTTGATCGCCCATTAGCGACACGAGCGGCGAGACGACGATTGCAACCCCGGGCAAGACGAGGCT
>NZ_CAKUBT010000039.1 GCF_934643285.1 uncultured Ellagibacter sp. | reverse complement strand
TGGACGACCGCGAGGTCATCGACGCCTACCGCGGGCTCTGGAGGATCGAGGAGTCCTTCCGGGTGATGAAGGGCGACCTCGGCGCGCGCCCCGTCTACTGCTCCACCGAGTCCCACATACGCGCCCACTTCCTCGTCTGCTACGTGGCGCTGCTCGCCATGCGGCTCATGCAGCTCGACACGGGGCGGAAATACTCCGCAGCGCAGATATCGGAGGCTCTCGCCGGCGTGACGGGCCACCTCGTGGACCGCAACCTCTACCTGTTCGACTACCGGACCGACCTCACCGACGAGCTCGCGGGAGCCGTCGGGATCGACCTGTCGCGCCAGGTGCTCACCCGCGGGCAGATCCGATCCATCATGGCGGATGTGAGGAAACCGAGGAGCTAGGGCGTACCACGCCGGAAAATGTCACTAGAAAAAGGGCCGTTCTCCCAGCTCAGTGTAGGAGAACGGCCCTCTTTAGCTGCAAAAGTTAGGTTGTAGCATGCCTGCAGAAGGGTCAGGTGCCCGAGCTTGATCATGAAGTGTTTTCGTCTGTTGAGCCTGATAGATTGTGCGAAATCGCTGCAAAGCTGACCGCTGCAGACATTCCGGTGTTCGAGCGCGCGCTGCGTGCTATTGATGAGCGCGACTTGGCTTGGTTGGGATTCAAGATTGTTCTGGATCCAGCCGTTGCCGTGACAAACGTGGACAACGAAGTCACGAAGAAGTTCGGCGACAAGGGCTCCGCTAATGGCGACTCTTTCATTTTCTTTGCCAACGATGCGAAGGAAATCGTGTGCGCACACGAGTACTCGGGGCGCGATTTGATGCAGATGAAGGATGTAACGCGCGCCCCGCCATGCACAACGAGCAGTTCGATGGCTTGATTTGGCAAGCCACGCCGCTGTTCGAGGCGAAGCGTGTTTGGCTGCTGGGCGCTTCGGATGTTGCCTGCGAAGTGGCGCAGCTTGCAACCCATCTGGGCTTTTTAGTGACGGTTGCCGATTACGACCCTGCTTTCTTGAATGAAGAGCGCTTCCCAGGCGTGCAGCGCATTTTGTTCGAGGGCGGTAACTTCGATGACCTGCAGAAATACGCTGCGGACCCCGCCGATTACGTGTGCGTGCTTACGCGCGGCCACATGTACGACCCGCAGAGCTGCGCGTGGGGCGTGGCATGCAACACGCATTACGTGGGCATGATGGGCTGCAAGGGTAAGAACGAAACGGTTCACGACCTGGTTATTGGGCTGGGCGCCACCGAAGAAGGCTGGGCGCGCATCAAACGACCCATCGGTTTGAAGTTTGGCGCAAAAACCACCGATGAACTGGCTGTTTCTATTACGGCAAAGCTTATTGACGTGCGTTATAAGGAAAATTACAGCGAAGCGGCGCGTGTTCAACACGAAAACCATTTGGACTAAACGTTCTTCCCAAAGCGAAGGAACCAACAACGCCCCGCACACGTGAGTATGTGGGGCGTTTTCTGTGCGGCGGCAAGGCGGCTTTGCGAGCCCTACAGTTGCTGCATCGCTTCCGAAAGATCAATGCGGTAGTGCTGCGCAATCCATTCAAGGGTTTTCGGCGTTTCCTGGAACGAGAGGTTCACGGCGCTGTAAATCTGGAACTTGTCGATGGCGCCTTCGCCGTATCGGTCATACGCGTAAACTCCGGGGTTCAGGTACCCGATAACGTTTTCCCAGTACTCTGCGTTGTCCTTTCCCTGCGCCCACACGGCAAGGCTCGGATTATAAGCAGCGCTGGTCAGCAGCTCGTTTGCCATGCCGGCGTCCAGAAGCTCCTTGAGCTCGTTGCCGGTCAGAGTCACATCAAGGCTTCCGGATGCATCGTCGGTTTGCGTGATTTCGTCCTCAAGGACTTCAGTACCTCCGTACTTTCCGTGGTAAAGGTTGATGCTTCCCACAACAGCGGTGGGGCGAGATTCTGCCAAATCGTAAAGCCAATCAATGCGGTTTTGTCGTGCCGCATCGCTTGATGCAAAGGAGGCAATCTTGCTTGAGAACGATGCGGGGTCATTCAGCTCGTCTTTGAGCAGGCATATGTCGTAACCGCGCTTGATTACGTCACCGTTTTTCATTTCGTAATTGAAGCTCACGTAGGAACGGTAATAACTCGAAGCATCAAGACGGGTGGTGCCTTCATATATGTATTTGCCGCTATAGGTGGCATTTGCCGACGGTAAGCCTTTCTGCGTGGGCGATTCGTGCTCGTCGATGATCGATTGGTGCAGGTCGGTGACGGTTTTGATGTTTTCGGGTTTATCTGCGACAAAGTCTAAACCGTCTACAAAAACGCTCTCGATGTCGGATTCCGCGGGAACATATTTCGACTCGCAGCTGGCTACTCCATAAGCACCTGCGCTCACGCCCACGCACAACAGCGCCACCAGCGCCAAACCGGGAAGGCGTCGCTTGATAACGCGTGCAGATTTCGCCATGATGCTTTCCAGAACCGCGTAAGAGCCCAGCGCACCCAAAAAATAGAAGCCGATGAGCGCTCCCATAAGGCCAAGATTATTCGCTTGCTGTGCTGCGCTGCCGTCGTAATAGGAAAACGCGCATCCGACCAGGGCAAATCCCAGTCCGAATGCAATGCTGAACATAATGCTGAACACAGGGCGCAGCTTTTTGAACGCAACGCCTTCGCCTACTTCTTCCACGCGGCGGTACTTGAAGAGCACGCAGGCCACGGCAACGGCAATCACGGCAACAAGCGCGTAGGCAGCAAGCATACCCCAAATGTCATACCAGGTTGGCATCATGAACCGTGTTTCCATCTGCGCCATGGGCGAGAAGATCAACGCGATGCTTGACGGATTCAGGTTGCCGGTAACACCGTAGGAGAACAGGTCAGTTGCCGTTTTGAAGCCGAAATCAACAACGCAAGCATAGCCGTGCAGCATAAGCGTGACAATGATGAACACCAAGCGCGAGCTCGAAAGCGCCGCACAGAGCAGGCACAGACCGCTGTGGATGATAACAAGCAGGCAGCCCGATGTTATGAGCGTGGGACCCAGGCAAAGTTCGAAGCCAGCCGACAGCTCCGCGAACGTGAAGAGCAAGCCCGCAATCACATTTACCGCAAGGCCAGGCAAAACGGTAACAACAAAGCTTGTGAGCAGCAGCGTTGACCTGCGCACCGCGCCTGCCCCGTAAAACCGCGCGCTTTCCGACTTGAACAGGTAATCGCAGTTCACGCAGGTAGCAACTACGCAGTACGCCAGCGTGAAGAACGCCGAAAACGTTAGGAACAGGGGAAGGTAACTTGAAAGGCTGTTTGTTGGATCCAGGCTGTTCACGTAAACGGTGTAGCGCATGCGGGAAATGGTGGGCACGAGCGTGAGGAGCCATCCCAAAAGGTACAGAGCGCTCACGTACCAATTTCGCTTGAACAGCTCTTTTGCCAAAGCGAAATTACAAAACGATATTCTTGACATGGGGGCTCACCTCGTTCAACTCATACAGGAACAGCTCTTCCAGGGACAGCGGGATAATCTCAAGCAGCACGGGGTTCAGCGCGGAAAGTGTCGTGCGCACTTGATCTGCATTGCCGCGCACGATAAGGGTGCGCAAGCGTCCTTCGACGCTTTCATGCAGCACGTCCACGCCCGCAAACTCCACGCCATCGGGCAGTGCCAGCTGCACCTTCACCAGCGAACCATCAAGTGAAAGCAAGTCGTGTTCGCTTATGACCTGGCCTTCCGCCATAATTCCCAAGTGATCGCATACGCCTTCGAGTTCGCGCAAGTTGTGACTGCTCACTATAACGGTGGTGTCGAATTCCGCAACGTCGCTCAGGACAATGCTCCACGCCGTTTTCCTTACCAGCGAATCCAATCCGTCCATTGGCTCATCCAGCAGCAAAACGTCGGGGCGCGATGCCAGCGCCAACAGGAGCATCGCTTGCTTTTGCATGCCCTTCGAGAACTTGCGGAAGGGCAGGGTAAGGGGCAGATTGAGGTTGCCAAGCAGCGTTTCGAAGCGCCCCCTGTCGAAGCGGGGCGTTATTGACTCATGTAGAGAAACCAGGCTTTTGAGCGTGGAGCGCGCGGGAATGTAGAAGCTGCTAGGCACAAATGCAATGCGCTCTTTGATGGCAACGTTTTCGAACACCGGTTGTTCCAATACCAGCACATCACCGCTGTCTTTGCGATAGATGCCTGCAATGTGCTGCAGCAGCGTGGTTTTTCCTGCGCCGTTTGGACCAACCAGCCCGTAGACCGATCCTGTGGGGACGTGCATATCAACGCTGTTCAGCGCAACAAAATCATCGAAGCGCTTCGTTAGATGAAGCGTTTGTACGGCGAATTCAGTCATGATTTCCACCTCCGTTTAAGCGTTCAATCAAGGTTTCGGGGTCTACCCCTATCGAGAGAAGTTCCTGCACGGTTTCGTCGAAAGCGGCAAGAAGTTCGTTTTTTCGTGCTTGAGATGCTTCGGGGTTGTATGACACGAAGCTGCCCTTGCCTTTAACAGAGCAAATGCAGCCATCTGCTTCAAGCGCATGATAGGCGCGTTGAATGGTGTTGGGGTTTACGGAAAGCTGCGCAGCTAAGCTGCGTACCGAAGGCATTTCAGTGCCTGGTTCAAGCAGACCGGCAAGGATTTGGCGTCGATACGCATCGCGCACCTGCTCATAGAGCGGTCGTTGGTCGCGGTAATCAACGGCAATCATGGGGCAAGACCTCCTTTCAGTGTTCGTTCTGTATTAACTGTACTATGCATGCTAATACAGTTTATACAGAGCTGCAGTAACCTGTCAAGAGGAGAAAGGGCGCGATAGCGCGATTCCAGAAGCCGCAAAGGCGTTTGCGCCGCATACTCATGTCAGACGGCGATTCTTGGCTTTTGTTCAAGGGTTGCGATTGATTCTGCGAATAAAAGGAGGCGCTGATAAGTATAACTGCACCGATTCTGCATTATTGGGCACCGTGTGCAACGTGTTCGGTTGTGGTGAATTACGCCAACGAGAAGGGCATTGAGCTGGATAAACGCGTGTTGAGCAAGTGACACCTTACGAAGAGCTGCTTGCCTTGGGTGGCAATGCGAATCTTATTCCGTATCTGTACGACGCGGGTCAGCTTATTCAGGGCAACGACGAGATCATCGCATATCTGGAGCAACGATAAGCGTTGTTGCTGGCGCGTTTTGCGTGAGCGTGGCTTGCCGGACGCGATATATGCGCATCGGTTGCCAAGCGATAAGTATTGCGCCTGGTTGGGCAGAATGCGACATGCGCATGCTTATGCGCCGTGACCGCACTCGCCTTCAGGTAAAAGGAACACCCCACGCCACGAAATTGTTGACAAAAGATGGGGTAATTTGACATCAAATAGGAGGATATCGAAATATTTTTGATTTCCTCCTATTTTGATAATTTCAGGGGGGGGGTATAGGGGAGCGAAAAGTGGCTCTCATGTTTTCTGAAATATGCTCTCTGACGAATTGCGCTGCTCTGAACTCTCTTAAAAGGCTCGAGTTGCCCCTGATGCAATCAAGACGGTATGAGCAGGACATAAAAAGTTGGAAGCCCCTCCTGCATGCATATCCGCGGATTAGGCCGACAATAGTGGTGTCCAAACCGCCAGCGACCACGCCGCACTCATGGAAGGGGCTTCCGATGAACAATGCTACCACTTTCGTAGGGCTCGACGTCCACGCGCGCTCGATAAAGGCCTGCGCCTTCGTGCCGGCCACGGGCGAAATCGAGAGGAAATCGCTCGGGTACGAGCCCGTGTAGGAGAACGGCCCTCTTTAGCTGCAAAAGTTAGGTTCTACCACATAGGCAGCATGAGCCCCGAATCTATCGAGGGGGCTGCGCAATTAGCGAATGAACGCTCTCGACTGCCAGGCACCTTTCCCGAAAGGGGGCTTCTCGCCCAAACTCTTCGCTGAAGCGAGTGGCGTTTCGCTACAATGCCGCAGCGGAATCTAATCGTCACGGTCG
>NZ_CAKUBT010000038.1 GCF_934643285.1 uncultured Ellagibacter sp. | reverse complement strand
CCGGCTCGATCGGCCACATCGACGGCAGCGTCCAAGCCGCCGGCACGCAGATCGCCAACGACATCGTCGGCAGCAAGGTGGAGCTGACCGACGCGCAGAAGACGGTCATCTCGAAGGCAAGCATGATGCTGTTCATCGCGCTGGCCGCCGTGCTCGCCTACTTCACCAACGGCATGGACCGCCTGCAGCTGCTCGCGCAGATTTCCTACCAGGCCGTTGTCCAGATTTCCGTGCCGCTGTTCCTCGGCATCTTCTTCAAGTTCGGCAACAAGAACGGCGCGCTGGCCGGCATGATCGCGGGCTTCGTCGTCGCCGCCGGGCTGACCATCGCCTTCCCCGACGACATCCCCGCGCTCGGCAGCATCACTGGCGGCGTGGTCGCCCTGTTCGTGAACCTGCTCGTGTACGTGACCGTGTCGCTCCTGACCAAAACCCCCGACGCCGAGCGCACCCGCGTTGACGAGCTGTTCGATATTGCCCGAGGTGGCCGCCGCGGCACCGTCACCGTCGGCGCCGCAGTTCCGGGCATGGCGAGCGTGGCAGAAGGCGAGGGCGTCGCATGCGGAACCGCCGCGAGCGTTACGACCTGCGAAGAGACCGCTGCAACCGCAATGGCCGAAAACGAGCCCGAGGGCTTAGCCGCAAGCAAGGTGGCAAGCATCGCAACCGCCGCCTCCTCGCTGCGCGAAGCCGCGGTCGCAAGTTGCGCAAGATCCGGCGGCGCACCCGCAGAGGCGAGCGCTTCGTAGGCACCTTGCGAAATCGATTCCCCCTATCGTAAAAAGGCTGCGGGGCAAAACGCTCCGCAGCCTTCGTTTTGCCTGGCCGCAACTGCTAAGGAATCGCTGGCGCCAAGGGGTTGCGGCCAAAATCGGCAACGACCGCCAAGCATCTGACACAGCCGATCAAGGCGAGGCGGCGCTGCCAGACGACAACTACCGAGCCCAACACCCACGAGGAGACCCCCATGAACCAACCTCTTTCCGCCACACAGCATTTCTCCGAGCTATTCGCCGAGTCGATGACAATCGGCCGCAAGCCGAACGGCGGAACCGATCGCATGGCGCTCACCCCCGACGACAGCGCGCATCGCACGTGGTTTGTCAAGCAGCTGCGCAAAGCCGGCGCCGAAGTGCGCATCGATGGCGTCGGAAACATTTTCGGCCTGTTCACCTGGGACGATGACGCGCCCTACATACTGTGCGGGTCGCATCTGGACAGCCAGGAAAACGGCGGCGTATACGACGGGGCGTACGGTGTGGTGGCCGCGTTGGCGGCGGCACAGGCAATCGATGCGCGCGTGCGAAGCGGAGCGCTTGCCCCAGCGACGAACCTTGCCGTGGTCGACTGGACAAACGAAGAAGGCGCGCGCTTCGAGCCGAGTCTCATGGGCAGTCGCGTGTTCACGGGCGCGCTGCGGCTTTCCGACATCGAGCAGGCGAAGGACTTAGGCGGCACAAGCTTCGGCGACGCGCTCCGCAAAAGCGGCTGGAAGGGAACCGAAACGCCGCCGCAAGCTGCCGCCTACTTTGAGCTGCACGTCGAGCAAGGTCCCGAACTTGAGACAGCGGGCGTAAACATCGGGGCGGTCACCGGCAACTGGAGCGCCGTGAAAATGGATGTGGATATCGACGGCGAGCAGTCCCACACGGGATCGACCCCCATGCACCTGCGCAAGGATGCGCTCTACGGCATGGCGCTGCTCACCGTTGCCGCGCGCAAGCTCGCCGATGACTTCGCACGTCGCGGCACCGAAGTTCGCACGTCGGTCACCAAGGTGCGTTTGTTTCCGCATTCGCCGAATATCGTGACGTCGAAATGTCAGCTTCACCTGGAGGTTCGTGCAGAAAGTGAAGCGTGTGCCCGCGAGGCGGCCAATGAACTCGCCGCCTCTTTCGCCACGATCGAGGCGCAGTCGGGCACGGCAATCGCAATCGTCGGCACCGAAGTTCGCCAGGCGATGACGTTTCCCGAAAGCGGCGTAGCCCTCATCGAGCACGCCGCAGCCGCATGCGGCCTCAGCTGCATCCGCACGAAAACGGTATGCGGGCACGACGCCGTAGCCCTTGCCGCCGCCGTGCCCAGCACGCTTCTGTTCGTGCCAAGCGTCGGCAGCAGCGCGCACTCGCCCAATGAATTCACCAAGCCCGAGGACCTCTCCAACGGCGTAAGGGTGCTCGTCGAGGTGTTGCAGGAAGCGCTTCGCCAAGGCGGCTTGGCATAAAAAATGCGGGTAGACGCCGATCAAGACGCCCACCCGAAAATCTTCCACCCAGCCAATCACCAGGCAGTTTCCCAAAGCTTTCCGCTAAGAAGCGCTCGGCGAGGCACTCTGGCCGCAAACCTGGGGCACCATCTCGATGCCCCAGGCTCTCTCGCCCGCGATCTTTCTTCTAATTCTCCAGCTGATCGAGCGATGCTTCCAGTGCGCTGGCGAAAAAGTCGAGGTCGGCGTCGTTGAACACCAGCGGCGGGCGAACCTTCAGCACGTTGCCGTACGGGCCGCACAAAGAGATGAGCACGTGGTTTTCGCGAAGCTGCTCGATGAGCGACACGGCGAACGGGCGATCGGCTTCCTGAGTACCGGGCTTCACCACCTCGACGCCGCAGAACAAACCGGCGCCGCGCACGTCGGCAAGACGAGGACGGCGTGCTGCCACATCGTGTATGGCGGCACGCAACTTCTCCCCCATGTCATAGGTATGAGCGAGGATGTCGTTTTCACGAATGTAATCGAGCACCGCCTGAGCCGCCGCCATCGACACGGGATTGCCCGCGAACGTGTTGAAGTACGGGTTGTTGTCGGCAAATGCGTCGAGCACGTCGGCGCGAATCGCCATGGCGGAACACGGGATGCCGTTAGCCATGGGTTTGCCCATCGTCACGATATCGGGCACGATGCCATGGCGCGCGAAGCCCCAGAACGCATCGCCCGTGCGGCAGAATCCGGGCTGCACCTCGTCGGCAATATAGAGGCCGCCCTCGCGATGTACCAGGTCAACGACTGATTTCAGGAAGCCACGAGCGCCCGGGATAACGCCATCGGAGGAGAAGATGTCGTCGAAGAGCACGCCAGCGAATTTGATGCCGTGGCGGCGCATGTCGGCAATTTGCAGGGAAATCTGCTCGCACATCCACGGGCCAAGGTCTTCGGTCCCCAAACGGAACGAGTCGGGCGAGGGAATCATGCGCATGGTGCGGCTCATGGCGACGCTCTTGCCGATCGACGGCGACAGCCCGGAGATCAGCGCCGTGTTCCCGTGGTAGGCCTCCCCCGTCACAATGACGCCCTCACCGCCGGTAAAGAGCTGCGCGCAACGGACGGCCAGGTCATTTGCTTCGGACCCTGAGCACATGAACATGATGCGGTTGATTTCGTCCGGCATGGTGGACAGCAGGTCCTCCGCATAGTTCAGGATATTCTCGTGCACGTAACGTGTGTGCGTATTGAGCAGCTGCAACTGCTTGATAACCGCCTCGGTGACCACAGGATTGCTGTGTCCCATCGACGGGATGTTGTTGTACATGTCGAGGTATTCCTCGCCATCGGCGTCGAACAGGCGCGTTCCTTGTCCGCGCACCAGGTGAAGCGGCTTCTGGTAGAACAAGCGGTAACACGGCCCCAGCACGCGGCGGCGCTCAACCAAATCGTGCAGCTCGCCGCCGAGCGTATCGAGGTTGCCCATATTGAAACTGTTCGACTCAAGGATGCCGCAATCTTCCGAAGTGCCCATCATTCGCCCTTTCTTCCTCGTCAAACGCGTATGCGCATTTCAAACCATTTGCACGTCTTGCATGGTAGGACGCAAAGAACGCAATCGAATGAACGCGAGGGGCGTTAGCAAAGCTTCAAACATCTGGAAATCAAGGCGAAATCGAACAGAAGCACACGCGTTACACGGGCGCGAAATGCACCGCGTGCTCAGACTGACGGGCGGGAGCACGGGCAGGTTGACAACCGGGTTCAGGCCAAAGGGCGCCAGACGCAAACAGACCCGCCCATGACCTGGACGGGTCTTCGTTTTCCCAAGCAAAAACAGCAAGTAGCTCCAAACGCGGCGCAAACCAACCGCGAGCCAAACGCGGTGCGTTAGCCTTCCACTCGAATCACCGAGGGCTCGGCGCGCAGAACGTCTTCGAGCCCTGCGATTTCCGCGAGCACCGCGCGCACGCTTGCTTCCTTGGCGGTGTGCGTGACGTAGGAGAGGTTCACCGTCTCGTGCTCGGAGTTGCCGCGCTGCACCACGGAGCGCACGGAGACGCCATGCTTGGCGAACACGCCCGCCATCGCGGCGAGCACGCCCGAGCGGTCGGCCACAGCGAAGCGGATGTAGTACTTCGTCTGCAGCTCCTCCACCGGAAGGATGGGCAGGTCATCGGTGCAGGTGCAGCCCACGATGGGGGAAACGCCCAGCGTAAGATGGCGCGCCACCTCGAGCACGTCGCCCATGACGGCGCTCGCCGCCGGGCCCGCGCCCGCGCCCTCGCCGAAAAACATCGTCTCGCCCACGGCGTCGCCCGTCACGTAAATCGCATTGAACACGCCGTTCACGGTCGCGAGCTGGTGCGCCTTCGGGAGCATCGTGGGATGGACGCGCACGTCGATGCCGTCGGGCGTGCGATGGGCGATCGCCAAAAGCTTGATGACGTAGCCCATGTCGTCGGCGGTGTCCAGATCGAGCGTCGTGATGTTGCGGATGCCCTCGGTGTGCACGTCGTCAAGCGTGACGCGCGAGTTGAAGGCGATCGACGCCAAGATGGCGATCTTCGCCGCAGCGTCGAAGCCGTCGACGTCGGCCGTGGGGTCGGCCTCGGCGAAGCCGCGCTCCTGGGCTTCCTTGAGCGCCTCGTCGTAGGAGAGGCTGTCGTCGACCATGCGCGTGAGCATGTAGTTCGTCGTGCCGTTCACAATGCCCATAACAGAGGTTATCTCGTTCGAGATGAGCGAATGCTTCAGCGGGTCGATGATGGGGATGCCGCCGCCGACGGACGCCTCGAAGGCAAGCTCGCGGTTCATCTTCTCCGCCAGATGCATGACTTCCTCGCCATGAGTCGCCATGAGCGCCTTGTTGGCCGTGACGACGTTCTTGCCCGCTTCAAGTGCCGACACGACCACATCGCGCGCCACCGTGGTGCCGCCGATGAGCTCGATGACAATGTCGATGTCGGGGTCGTTCACGATGTCGCGATAATCCAACGTGAACAGGTCGCTTACACCATGGGCTTCGGCCTGCTCAGGGTCGCGCGAACAGACGCGCACAAGCTCCACGTCGATGCCGTAATGGCGCTTGAAGTCCTCCTTGTGCTTCTGAAGGATGTCGATGCAACCGCCACCGACCGTGCCGGTGCCGACGAGTCCGAGCTTGATGGTCATAAGGTCCTCCTAGATGTCGCGGGCGTAGAGGTCGGCGTAGGTCTCGCGGCGCGTGACGACGCGGGCGACACCATCTTTCACGAACACTACCGCCGGCTTGGGCTGGCCATTGTAGTTGCTAGACATGGTAGAGCAGTACGCGCCCGTTGTGAACACGCACGCGATGTCACCGATTTCCGGATGCTGGATGGGCATGTCGATGACGACCGCGTCGCCGCTTTCGCAGTGCTTGCCGCACAGTGTGACGATTTCCGTGCGCGGCTCGCCCGCCTTGTTGGCGATCACGGGCTCGTAGTCGGCGTGGTAGAGCGCCGTGCGGATGTTGTCGGACATGCCGCCGTCGATGGCGACGTACTTGCGGATGCCGGGCAGGGTTTTAAGAATGCCCACGGTGTAGAGCGTGACGCCGGCGTTGGCGACAAGGCTGCGACCAGGCTCGACGAGAATGCGCGGCTCAGGCACGCCGTATTCGGCGCAGAAATCCTTGACGGCACGCGTCGTGCATTCCGCGAAGTCCTCGATCGAGGAGGGCTTGTCGGTCGCGAGGTAGGCCACGCCCAGACCGCCGCCCAGGTCGAGCTCGGGGATCTCGATGCCGTATTCCTTCTGGACGCGCGCGATGAACTCGATCATGACCTGCGCCGCCTCGCGGAACGAATGGAGCGCGAAGATCTGCGAGCCGATATGGCAGTGGAAGCCGACAAGCTTCACGTTGGGGGCCTCGATGGCGTCCTTCACGCACTTGAACGCGAAGTCGTCGAGCATGGTGAAGCCGAACTTGGAGTCCTCGCAGCCCGTGCGGATGTACTCGTGCGTGTCGGCCTCGACGCCGGGCGTGATGCGCATGTAGATGGCCTGCTCGACGCCGAGTTCGCCGGCGATTTCAGACACGCGGGCAAGCTCGATGCGGCTGTCGACCACGATACGGCCAACACCTGCGGAGATGGCTTCGCGCAGCTCAGCGGGCGTCTTGTTGTTGCCGTGCACGAAGACGCGCTCCATCGGGAAGCCCGCCATCTGGGCGCAGGCGAGCTCTCCGCCGCCCGACACGTCGAGGCAGAGGCCCTCCTCGTTCACAATGCGCACGACTTCCTTGTTCAGAAACGCCTTCGATGCGTAGATGACGTCGGAGTTCTCGTAGCGCGAGCGGAACGCCTCGCGGTAGGTTTCCATGCGCCAACGAAGGTCGGCCTCGTCGAACACGTAGAGCGCGGTGCCTTCCTCACGCGCGAGCTTCACCATGTCGACGCCGCCGATGAACAGGTGGTTATCGCGAACCTCGGCCGTGCGGGGAAGAACCTCGCCCAAATCCATGGTGGTGAGGTTGTCGGGCTGCTTGCTGGTATCGGATGCTGGGAGAGACATAGCTGTCCTTTCTGATGCTGTGGAATTTTCCCAGTCTATCAT
>NZ_CAKUBT010000037.1 GCF_934643285.1 uncultured Ellagibacter sp. | reverse complement strand
TGACAATATGGTTTCGAGGGTTTTCTGCATAAGCGGCATTGTACGCTATGCGGGCCCGGCGCGCGCTGGCGGATCGCCGGCCCGCTGCGGACGGCGCGTTGCGTCGCGAAGCGATACAATGCACGGGATGACTTATGGATGCTGAAACCGCCCGAAAACTGTGCGACATAACCTCGACTTTCTACCGCGAGAACGCCTCGTCGTTCTCGTCGACCCGCCGCGCTTCGTGGGCGGGTTGGAGGCGCTGCCTCGACGAGATGGAGATCGGCGCTGAGCCGTCGTCGGATGCGAGTGCTGCGGCTTCCCCCGGGTGCGCGCTTCCCGAAGGCGCCGCTCTCTCCGACGGCAAAATTCCTCGCGATCCGCTGCGTGTGCTCGATGTGGCGTGCGGCAACGGTCGCTTCCTTCGCTATCTGCAAGAGGCGCTGCCCGGTGCGGCGATAGCCTACTTCGCGGTGGACGATTGCGAGCAGCTTGCGCGCGACGGGCTCGCGGGCGACGCCGACAACGTTGCCTTCCAGAAGCTTGATATCGCAAACTCGCTGATAGACGATTCGATTGAGCGCGCAATCGAAGCGCCGCCTGTCGATATGGCGGTGTGCTTCGGATTCTTCCACCACATTCCCGGTGCCGATTCGCGGGCGGCGCTTCTGCGGGCGCTCGTCAAGAGCGTGCGTCCTGGCGGGCACGTGGCGGTGTCGCTTTGGCAGTTCGCGAAGAGTCCCGAGCTTGCAGCAAAGGCGGTAGAGACGACGGCGAAAGCTCGTGTGGAGTATGGGCTGCCGGCTCTCGATGAGGGCGATTACCTGCTTGGGTGGCAGAACAGGCAGCATGCATACCGCTATTGCCACACCTTCTCGGATGGGGAAGTGGCCGACCTCTCTCGGGCCGTCGACGGCTGGGCAAGCCTTGTTGCGCGGTTCGAAGCGGACGGCCGGACGGGCACCCTGAACAGCTATCTCGTGTTTCGCCGTCGGGCTTAACCGCTATCGTGACTTCTGCTCCACGGTCAATCGCGGACTTGGCACCGAGAATGCGGGACTTTCTCGTTTAGTGGCCAAAAGGTGCCTTGCTAGCTGCGATACTCGCAGTTCAGCGGGAGATTCTTCCACGGTTCCGTTTGGCAGGTTCGCTGGATTCCCAGCTTGTGGCGGCCGCTGGCCCGTCGGCGGCGGACTCGTCGAGGGCGGAGTCGGCGGCGGTGGCAGCGGCGTTGCCTCCCTTGTCGCCAAGCTGAGTTGCCGCGATGGAGGCGAAGATGAGCACGAATCCCAACGCCATTCTCGGCGTGAGCGCCTCGCCGAAGAATGCAACGCTGAACAGGGCACAAAACACGCTTTCAAGCGAGCAGAGCAGGCCCGCCTCGGAAGGGGACACATGTGCCTGTGCTGTGTTTTGCGCCACGGCTCCAAAGGCCGCCGAGAGGACGGCAACATAGGCCATGGCGCCGATGAACTCGGGAGTGGTCACCTGCGCCGCCGTTGGCATGGGCTGCGTGGTCAAAGCGAGCATCAGGGCCAAGATGCCGCTCGTGAATTGCTGGACGACGGTGGTGGTTAGGATATCGTTGTCGCGCATGACCAGACCGATGATCACGATTTCGGCGCCGTAGAGGAACGCCGAGAGAATGCTGATGCCGTCTCCCAGGCTGATGGAGAAGCCGTCGGTCAGCGACACCATCCCGATGCCAATGGCGCATATTGCCGCGGAGATAAACACTTTGGCGGACGGGCGGCGGCGCGAGACCATCCACCAGATGAACGGCACAGTAAGGCAATAACACGCGCTCAAAAAAGCGTTCTTCGATGGCGTCGTCATGCCCAGGCCCAGAAACTGAGTCCAGAACCCGAGAAACGTGGCCACGCCTATGATCATGCCTGCCTTCAGCGTCTTTCGACAGAAATTTCGCTTGATATGGGGAAATAAAATGATGAGCAAAACGATGCCCGCCCCAAAGAAACGGATGGCGGTGAACCAGGTGGCGCCAACGGTGGCGATGGCGCTTTTGCCGATTACGAAGCCGAGGCCCCAGATGGCGGCGGCCGTGGCGAGGATGAGTCGATAAACGCTCGTCGGGTATTGTCTGTCGAGGATGCTCATAATTGCTTGTGCTCCTGGCAACTCAGAGAAATGATACGGCTAGCATGGAACTAGGATGTCAGCCACCTCTTCAATTGAGCTTGCGAAATGAACCCCCTGCCGCTTGCGCGGCGAGGAGACCCCATATTTCCCGTGCGGTTGAAGAGGGTATGTGGGCTATCGTAGAAGCCATTCGAATTGAACATTATGCACGGTGCGCCCAGCGGTTCAAGTGATATGAGGGAAATGACCTTGCTCGTCCAGTTGACCACGAACTTGCCTGTTTGCTCTACAATCGACCCGATAAACGAAGAGGAAGGTGGCGGAAATGCCCAAAATCGTGGTGGTCGACAACGATTTCGAGAACTCCGACTTTGAGGAGAGCATGGCGCGCGAGGCGGGAGTCGACATCGCAGTGTTTCACGAGCGCGATGCCGACGCGGTCATCAGGAACGCCGTCGACGCCGACGGCATCGTGACATCCTACGCGCACTTCCCGCGTCGTGTGTTCGAGGCTCTGTCCCCTCGGCTGAAGGTGGTCAGCCGGACGGGAGTCGGCTACGACAGCATCGACCTTGAAGCCGCAACCGAATATGGGGTGGCGATCTGCACGGCGCCCGGATACGGCACCGAGGTGGTAAGCGACCACGCAATCGCCCTCGCGCTGTGCGTGCTGCGTCGCATGAACGAGATCGACGCGGACATGCGGGCGGGGAAGTGGGACTACGCCTGCCGACGTCCGCTTGGACAGGTGCACGGGCGCACGTCCGGCGTGGTGGGAATGGGCGAAATCGGCCGCGCCACCGCGCGCAAGGCGACTGGCCTCGGCTTTCGCGTGGTATGCCGGTCGCGCTCGCTCGTGCCGGGGCGGCGCACGCCCGAGGGCTACGACATCCTCGCGCTCGATGAGCTTTTGCGCACCTGCGATGTGGTGAGCTTCCATACTGCGCTCACACCCGAAACCCATCATCTCCTGTCTGCCGAGCGCATCGCGACTATGAAGCCGGGGGCGGTCGTCGTGAACACGGCGCGCGGTGCGGTTATCGATACAATCGCACTCGCCCAGGCGCTTGAAGAGGGGAAACTGTGGGGCGCGGGAATCGACGTGTTCGAGGACGAGCCGATCGATTTCACGCACCCGATTTTGCGCGCTCCGCATACGGTGCTCACCTCGCATGCGGCGTATTGGTCGGAGGAATCGGGTCGCGAGCTTCGCGAGCGAACGATGCAAAGCGCCATCGACGTCGTATGCGGGCGCCGTCCGGCCGATTGCTTGAATGCCGACGTTTTCGATAGGCTATCATAGGGCCGTGCCCGCCCAGCTCGCGACGTTGCGTGCTGCGGACCCTAACTTCCGTTGCGCTGGAATCCTCCAACGCCTTGAGCCTACATAAGGAAAGGATGTCCTATGAACGTGGTTTGCTTGGATTTGGAAGGTGTGCTCGTCCCCGAGATTTGGATCGCGTTCGCCAAGACGAGCGGCATCCCCGAGCTTGAGCGAACGACGCGCGACGAGCCCGACTACGACAAGCTCATGAACTTCCGCCTGGACATCCTGCGCGAGCATGGACTTGGCATGGCCGAAATTCAAGACGTGATCGCCACGATCGACCCGATGGAGGGCGCCCGCGAGTTCCTCGATGCGCTGCGCGAGAAGACGCAGGTCATCATTATCTCCGACACCTTCGAACAGTTCGCGCAGCCGCTGATGCGCAAGCTCGGCTGGCCCACCATCTTCTGCAACTCGCTCGAGGTGGACGAGGGCGGCGCCATCACCGGCTACAAGATGCGCTGCGACCAGACGAAGCTCACGACCGTTCGCGCACTGCAAAGCTGCGGGATGGAGACCATCGCCGCGGGAGATTCGTACAATGACCTGGGAATGATTCGCGCAAGCAAGGCGGGCTGGCTGTTCAAAGGTGCGCCGTCGACGAAGGCCGAGAACCCCGATGTCCCCACGCTCGAGGAGTACGACGAGCTGCTTGCCGCAATCGAGTCCGCGCTGTAGAAAGCTGCCGAGGCCCATCGGTTCGAACGCAGCAGTTGGCATCGCGCTCGCACCGACGGGCCGTCGTTCTTCTGGTTTTTAGATTGTGAAGGCTGCGGGGCGCCCCTGCGCGCTATTCAGCTACGCGCAGGTCGAGCTCCTGAATATAGGAGCCGTTCTCGTCAGACTCGAGCACCGCATACGCAACAGCCGGCGTGACGCTCACGCCGCGCAGAAACTCCAGGTAGCGCAACGGAAAAGTCGTCGAGTCCTCCTCATCGCTGTCGACCATCGTATCGCAGCCCGCCGTGGCGAGCACGGGGCGCGCCACCTCGCGGTCGGGGCCGAATACCTTCGCCGTCTTCAGGAAGAAATCCCCCTCGTCGAAGGTGAAGCAGGGGTGCACGTGGGCGGCGCGCTCGTTACGCTGTCGCATCTCGCTTCGGTGCTTGTTGTCGAGCGAGCAGTAGTGCATGCCGAACGAGAGCCCCTGGTCGTGTGCCCATATCATCAGCGAGAGCGCAAGCTGCTCGCTGCCGGCGATGGGAAGGCCGCCCGAGTAGCCGTAGTCGTACATCACGTCGAAGGGCGGGTTGCGCACGACAAGGCCGCGGCGCGCGAACTCGTCCCAGCTGTGGAAGGGGAAGCAGAACTCGAGCATGTTGATCCCGCGGATGCCGATCTCTTTGAAGCTTGCGAGCAGCTCTTTCATGCGCGCCTCGGTGCCGGGGATGATGGGCATCTCCACCATGACGTCGGGAATGTAGCGCTTCGCCAGGCGCATCGCGTCGAGCACGCGCTCCTGCATGGGCTCGGGGTCGAAATCCTTCACGCTGAAGCGGATCTCTTGCAGTCCCGCGTCGCGCAGCGCTCGCGCCATGTCCTCCGTCAGCAGGTCGCCCGAGGTGTACATGCGCTTGTGCGCCTCGGGGAAAAGCTCGCGCGCGCGGCTGAGGAACGCGATCGACGCGTCGAAGCTCAAAAGCGGCTCGCCTCCCGTGAGCCCGATGACGGCGAGGCCGTTTTTGTAGGTTTCAGCGGCGCGGGCGAGGCCCTCTTCCCATGGGCAGCCCTCGCGGACGAACTTGTCGTAGTCCGCCTGGTTGTGGTTGAAGCAGAAGTAGCAGTCGCGATGGCACCTGAACGTGGTGGAAAACGTTTCGGAGCCTTTGTTTCCCGTGCACTCGATGCACGCTTTCGAGATCCAGCCCATGCGGATCGATGCGCCCGCGTTGCGGAACTCGGCGCCTCGTTTCTCAAGCTCGCCGCGCAGCTGGGCGATTTCGGCATCGGATGATCCTTCGGGGGCGAATTCCACGCCATGCTCGGCGAGCGCGCGAAGGTAGGTCTCGCGGACCTCGTCGTAGTGGCGCAGTGCCGCGCGAAGGGAATCGTTGCCTGCCAGGGTGCCTGCGTTCATGAAGTCACATCCAAGTCGTCGTCCGGTTGCATCTGTCTTGCGATTATAGCCGACCTTGCTCGCTTGCGCCCTTCCCGATAATTTGACGTCTTCTGAGACAACTTTGGGACGGGCAAATGTCATAATCGACATGATTTTTGTAACGAACGCTAGTTTACCTGGGGAAACAAAGAAGTATAATCATTATGGTAACTGAGGTATAAAAGGGAGGGTGTCCCGTGGCGGCAAATTTGCAAAAACTCAAGCTCCTCTACATCGCGAAGATGCTCGTGGAGGAGACCGACGCTGTCGCCGGCTTGACCATGGCGCAGATTCTCGAACGCCTCGAGGCTCACGGCATCACGGCGGAGCGCAAGTCGGTCTATCGCGACATCGAGTCGCTGCGGGAGTTCGGCCTCGATATCCAGACGTTTCAGCGGGCGCCGCTCGAGTATGCCCTTGTCACGCGTTCTTTCGAGCTCGACGATCTGATGCTTATCGTGGACGCCGTGCAAAGCTCGCGCCATTTGACGCAGCGCAAGTCCGATGCGCTCGTCCGCTCGATCAAGCGTCTCGCGCCCAAGCGTGAGCGCGATCTGCTCGACCGTCACCTTTCCGTGAGCGGGCGCATCAAGATTCAGGGCGACTCGCTGCTCTACAACGTCGACCACATCCTGGAGGCGATCGCGGGCAAGCGCAAGGTGTCGTTCCGCTATTTCAGCTACAACGCCGCGAAAGAGAAGGTCATGCGTCGCAGCGGCGAGCGCTATGTGGAGACGCCTGTGGAAATCATCGTGAACCAAGGCGTGTACTACCTGGTCACTTACAATCCCGAAACCGACACCTTCGAGGGCTTTCGCGTTGGGCGCATGGATTACGTAGAAGTCTCCGAGGAGCGGGCGGCGAAGGTTCCCCGCCAAAGCGATTTCTCGGTCGAGCGACTCGACAATGCGGTCGTCGGCGCGGCTGGCGGCGCGTTCGTCGACGCGACGCTTATCGCCGATGGCCATGCCATGAACGCCGTCGTCGACCGCTTCGGACGCGACGTCGCCTCCACCGACCTCGGTGACGGCACGGCGCGCATCGAGGCCCGGGTTGAAGAGGGCCCTGCGTTTTACGGATGGCTTGTCCGGTGCAATGGCACGGTCCGCATCGAGGGGCCGGAGTCGCTTGCGGAAAGCTACAAGCAGTATCTGCGTGCCATTCTTGAGCAGTGCTAGCATCATTCGGCTGCGCTGCGCTACACTTCGAAGAACTGAATGCGAATTCGCGATGACTGAGTCGGGCGGGCCAGCAGGTCCGCCCGTTTTGTCGCGCGGGCGAACCTGTACGAGGAGCGACTTTTGTCTGAACGAACCAACGACGGCGCATCTGTCCACGTCACGACCCCCGAGAGCGAGGTCGCGCAGCTTGCCGACGCATCCCGCTCGCATGAGCCTGGCGAGCTCGGCGCGCTTGCCTGCAAGCTCTACGATGAGAACCCTAACCTTACAGAGGAAGAAGCCTACGAGGCGTTCTTCGGCTGGGTCGAATCGCGCGGCATCGAGCTGTGGCCCCATCAGGAAGAGGCCCTCATGTCCATCATGGTCGGCGATCACGTGATCTTGGGCACGCCGACCGGCTCGGGCAAGTCGCTCGTCGCGCTCGGCATGCACTTCATCGCGATGTGCTTCGGCGAGCGCTCCTACTACACGGCGCCCATCAAGGCGCTTGTGAGCGAGAAGTTCTTCAACCTGGTGGACATCTTAGGCCGCGAGAACGTGGGCATGATCACGGGAGATGTGCACATCAACACGTCGGCCCCGGTCATCTGCTGCACGGAGGAGATCCTCGCGAATCAGGCGCTCGCCGAAGGAAAGGACGCCCCCATAGAGAGCGTCGCCATGGACGAGTTCCACTTTTTCTCCGACTCCGATCGCGGTTGGGCTTGGCAGGT
>NZ_CAKUBT010000036.1 GCF_934643285.1 uncultured Ellagibacter sp. | reverse complement strand
CGCCTGCTCGGCTGCGGCGTCGGCGTGCATCACGCAGGAATGCTGCCCCGTTATCGCCTGCTGGTGGAAAAGCTCGCCCAACAGGGCGTTCTCCCCGTCATCTGCGGAACCGACACGCTCGGCGTGGGCATCAACGTGCCCATCCACACCGTTGTGCTCACCGCGCTCACGAAGTTCGACGGCCACAAAATGCGCCGTCTGCGCTCGCGCGAGTTCCACCAGATCGCGGGGCGCGCGGGGCGTTCGGGCTTCGATACCGAGGGCATGGTCATCGCCGAGGCGCCCGAGCACGAGATCGAGAACCACAAGGCCGAGGTGAAGGCCGCGGGCGATGCGAAGAAGCTTCGCAAGATAAAGAAGAAAAAGCCGCCCGAGAACTTCGTCAACTGGAACGAGGACACCTTCAATCGCCTGGTGGAATCGGTGCCAGAGAAGCTCACGCCCCGCATGCGCGTCACCCACTCGATGGTGCTCGCCGAGGTGGAGCAGGGGGGCGACGCTCGCGCCCGCGTGGAGGAGCTCATCGCCGACTCGCTGCAAACTGACGAGGAGAAGGTGGCGCTCTCGCAGCGTGCCGACGAGGTGTTCGCCACGCTCATCGCCGCGGGCGTGGTGGTGAAAGAGGATCTGCCCGACGGGAGCGCAAGCTACTACGTGACGGTCGATCTTCCTGAAGACTTCGCGCTTGACCAGCCGCTTTCACCCTTCTTGCTCGCGGCTTTGGAACTTTTGGACCCTGAAGACGACGACTATGCGCTCAATGTGGTGTCGATGGTGGAGGCGACGCTTGAGGACCCGCGCCAGGTGCTGCGCGCCCAGGAGCGCCGTGCGCGCGACCGCGCCATGGCCGAGATGAAGATGGACGGCGTGGAATACGAGGAGCGCCTCGAGCGCATCGCGGACGTGACCTACGAAAAGCCGCTTGAGGACTTGCTCGACGCCGCCTTCGAGAAATATTGCGAGGGCGTGCCGTGGGCGCGCGACTTCTGCCTGCGCCCGAAGTCGGTACTGCGCGACATGCTGGAGAGCGCCGCGGATTTCAAGGGGTATATCCAGAAGCTGGGAATCACGCGCTACGAGGGGGCGCTTCTCCGGTATCTGTCCGAGGCGTTTCGCGCTCTCGACCGCACGGTTCCCGAGGGCAAGCGCGACGAGCGGCTTGAGGACGTCGTCGCGTGGCTGGGGCTTGTCGTGCGCTCGGTCGACTCGAGCTTGGTCGATGAGTGGGAGAACGCGGGCGCCGCGCTCGATGCCGCGCCGCCTTCGCCCGAGGACGAGCCGGTGGTGCGCGATCGTCGCGGGCTTACCGTTCTTGTGCGGAACGCCCTGTTCAGCCGTGTGCGTGCGGCGGCGCACCGCGACGTTGCGACGCTTGGCGAGATGGATGCGGACTGGGGCTTCGGCGAGCGCGCCTGGGCGGTGGCGCTCGACGAGTTCTACGACGCTCACGAAGAGGTGCTCCTCGATGCGGATGCGCGCTCGAAGGCCTATCTCGTGCTCGACGAGTCCGACGAGGAATCGGCCCACGTGTGGCATGTGCGCCAGATTTTCCACGATGCGGAAGGCGACAGCGATTTCGCGATAGCGGCCGACGTCGACCTGGACGCCACGCAGGCAGGCGACGGGGTGGTGTTCACGAACTACCGCGTAGGGTTCGCCGAGGACCTAGGGGAATAGGAAGGCGCGCCGCCGGTAAGAGGCGGTGGACCGGCAGTGTTGCGTGTCTGGCTCGGGCCCATCATCCTCCGCTGCGTTTGGGACCGCGCTAACCGCAGCGGATAAGCAAGTCGACGCCGTGTGCGATGCGAGCAAACTGGCTGATTCTTGTACTTTGGCGCTGTCAAGAGCTGGCTGATTCTTGTATAATTTCGAGCTAAAGAACTGTCTGATTTTTGTAATGCGCTGGTAGATGGCTTGGAGATGAAGAGATGACAACTGTCTTTCGCCGCAAGTGTTACGACCGTCTTCTCGAGTGGAAGCGCGAATCTCAGGGTAGAACGGCAATTCTCGTCGAGGGCGCTCGTCGCGTTGGGAAGACGACTCTTGCTTTGGAGTTTGCTAAACGCGAGTATGCCGACTACCTCTACATCGACTTCTCTAAAGCGGACAAGGCCACGCTCGATTTGTTCCGCGACCAAAGGGCGGACATCGACACCTTTCTCAGGATGTTGCAGCTCAACTACGGAAAGCTGCTTACGCCCAGAAATGGCCTCATCATATTCGATGAGGTACAGCGCTTTCCCGTGGCGAGGGAATACATCAAGCATCTGGTAGCGGATGGTCGTTTTGACTACATGGAGACAGGTTCGCTTATTTCGATTCGCAAGAACGTGGAGAAGATTGTCATTCCTTCGGAAGAGGAGCGCGTTCGCCTGGAGCCTATGGACTTCGAAGAGTATCTCTGGGCAAACGGGCTAGACGTGTATGCCCAAGAGATTCGTCGCTGCCGAGACGGCCTCACGCCGCTGCCTGACCCCGTTCATGCAAAGTGCAGCCGCCTCTTTAGCGAATATATGCTTGTTGGGGGCATGCCCCAGGTGGTCGAGGCGTTTGTGGAGGATGCAGACTTCAGGCGGCCTGACAAGATAAAGAGGCAAATCATCGATCTTTATCGTGAGGATATGCAGAAGTTTGGCGGAACCGAGGCAAGGCGAGCAAGGGCTGTTTTCGATGACGTCCCAGGCGAGCTTTCGTGCGCAAGCAAGAGGTTCAAATTCTCCAACCTTGACGGTGGCGATAGGTTCGAGCAGTTCGAGCCGGCCCTGAGCTGGCTTGCCGATGCCCATTTGGTCAACCCTTGCTGTCTTTGCAATGACCCCAATGTGGGTTATCGCCTTCATGCCGATTCGTCTTCCCTCAAGTGCTATCTTGCCGATACTGGTTTACTCGTGAGTTTGGCATTCGACGATGGCCCTGAGCTTCTGGACATACACAGGGACATTCAGTTTGGCCGCGTCTCTGTCAACAGGGGGATGCTTGTGGAGAACGTCGTTGCGCAGCAGCTCCGAGCTCGCGGCCACTCACTCTTCTACTATAGCTGGGATGAGCCCCCATTGCGGGAGGGCGGACGGCCGCGACCCAGAGAGATCGACTTCCTGATTACGCGTGGCTATTCGAACGCCGCGGGCAAGCCGAGAATCTGTCCCGTCGAGGTCAAATCTTCAAAGGCGTATTCGACGGTATCGCTCGACGATTTTGCCAAGCGTTATTCCGATCGCATCGGTGATGAATATGTCCTCCACCCCAAGCAGCTCAAGGTTGAAGGCAATCGTCAGTACTTGCCTCTTTACATGTCTTTCTGCCTGTGAGGTGACGGGATATGTCGAAGAATCGTTATTCCGAGGAAGAAGCCGTTCAGAAGCTTGCAAGCAAACTGCCTGATTCTTGTATTCTGGCGGTGTCAAGAACTGGCTGATTTTTGTTATGCGCAGGTAGATGGTTTGAAGGAAAGGGAACGCCACTTGTATTCCCATATACCCCCTAAGGGTATATGGATACTCTGTGACGTCTTCTTTCGCGACGGTTTTCCCTCGCTAACTTCTCGTGGTACACTGCCGAGAGTATCAAACGGAAAACTTCTTGCTTATCCAAGAAGCGAAGGCTTTCGGAGGAGCTGCTGCATGAACGCACCAACCTTGATCATCATCGTCGTTATCGCAATCCTTATGGTCTTCGCGGTCCGCCACGCCTACCGCGTGTTCTCGCTCAAGGATGACTGCTGCGGCGGCGGCCCGAAAGCCCCCAAGGCGAAGAAGGTGGCTGCTGTCACGGTGGAAGACACCGACGAAGCGAACTATCCCTTCTCGCTTGATGTGCGAGTGAAGGGGATGACCTGCGAAAAGTGCGTCAAGCGCGTGCAAAACGTCCTCAATGCGCAGCCGGGAACGTGGGCGACAGTCGACCTGGCGTCGGGTACGGCGCACATCTTGGCGAAATCCGCCATCGACCGCGATGCTATCGAGCGCGCGGTAGAAGATGCGGGATATTACGTGTCGCATCGTGATTAGCCTTCTCAGTATTGTGCTGTTTGAGTTTATATCTTGTCGCGAGGGGCGAGCTTTGCGATAATCCATCCGCGAAAAATGTCGAAGGGTGGGGAATTGAGCGAAGTAGAACAAGAAGATAACTCGCGCAAAAAGAAGTGGCGCGTCATCATTCTGATACTGCTCCTTCTGCTGCTTCTTTCCATCGGCAGCTGCGCGATGTGGCAATTCGCCCAACCTAAGGCTGACCCCGGCGCGACCGTGCAAACCCACGAGGGCAAAAGCGACGAAGAAGTTATTGCCGAGCTCAACCGTCAGGCGGAGGAGTCGCGCATGACGATTTCCGTGTCGGCGAAGCCCAAGCTGGCCGACGGGAAGGTGCGCGTGAACGTTTCGAACGTAGCGGAAAACAAGTTCTCGCAAACGTTCACCCTTTCGCAGGATGGCATCGAGTTGTACAACTCCGGGCTTATCGCCCCCGGCGAGGTCGTCGAATGGTGCGAAGCGCCGGATGCGCACGAGGGATCGGCGACCGTGACCGTGCAGGGCTGCGACCCCGAGACCGGCGCGCCGTCGGGCAACCCCCAGTCCGTTGCCGTCACCATCGTCGCAGCCGACTTAAGCGAGAGCCAGTAAGGCCAGCTAATAGCGCAGTTCGGCATCAGCAAGGCACCAAGCTGCCGGCATCTTCGGCGGCAGAAAGCAAACAATGAGGCGGGAAGGGCCCGCTTCGAACGAGAAAGGAGTCCTTCCATGGACGCAACCAACAACCGCGGCCTCAAGGCGCGCGTGGGTGCGCTGGCCGTATGCCTCGTCATGGCTACTGCTATCGCAACCCCCGCACTCGCTTTCGCAGATGGCACCACCTCTCAGTCGACGGACGTCACCATCCAGTCCGTGACCCCCGACCCCGATGGCGACAACCTGTCGTTCTCGGTTCCGACGAAGATCCCCTTCGTCGCCAAGGCTGACGGCACGATGCTGGCCCCCTCTGCGGACACCCTGCGGATTCAGAACAAGTCGGTCTTCCCGATCCATGTGGTGAACATGGCCGTCACCGAGCAGTCGCCGTTTAAGCTCGTCGCCGACGTGACGGTGGGCACCGCCGCGAACGCCTTCCAGTTCACGGTCAATGGCTTGCAGGCCGCCGAGTCCGTCGACACCTCCGCCATTTCGGCATGGAACATGGGCTACGCCACTTCCGCAAACGATACAATCTCCCTCGACATCACCGACGCGAAGATCGCGCGCGTGACCGCCGACATCTCGGCGCCCCAAAAGGCTGCGACCATCACCTGGACCGTCGCTTCCGGCGCTGCGCAGTAGCAAATAGCCCCATCACATGTGTCACGTGCGGGCAATAACGGGAATATGGCATGCCGCCGCGGTCTTATGTGCGGCGGCATTTGCGGTGGCATGGTGCCTCGCTTTCCCGTTTGCGCCCGCATACGCTGACGAGGGCGGGGCTGGCGCGTCCGTGGAAGACGATACAATCGTGGTGACCATGCCCACGACCGTGCCGTGCGCGCTGCTCTCCGACGGGACGGTCGCGACGCCGACTTCGTGGAAGATCGAAAACTCGGGGAGCACCCCGGCGCGTTTTGCCATGGCCTCGGCGAAAACCGACTACGACGACATCTCGATTTCGGCGAAGGCGGGCAGCTTGACGCTGCTCAACTACTCAGGAGGCTTCGCGTCCTACGACCCGACGCTGATCGTCCCCGCGAAAGGGTCGCTCGATGTGAGCTGGGCGGTGTCCCCGATCGACCCCACCGCGCACGCCGACCTGTTCGAGCAAGCATCCCAGCACCCTGTGACGCTGCTTTCCGCGTCATTCCTCTTCTGCGCCCAGTCGACGGAACCAAGCGATCCGAGTTCCGTCCCGTTTGCTGTGTATTCCGAAGACGACGCCTCGCTCACCTTCTACAAGCGTCGCGCTCTGCCCGCCGAGGGAAGCATGTTCGAGGGCAAGACGGCGACGGCGGTGTACGCAAATATCGAGAACACGAAGAGCACCCCGCCGTGGAAGGGCATCGCGCGCAAGATTGAGCGCGTCGCGGTCGTCGACGACGGCGTCGCCCCGCAAACGATGTACGCGTGGTTCTTCGAGTGCAACAATCTTGTGTCGGTGAACCTGTCCAAGCTTGACACGTCGAAGACGACGAGCTTAGGGTATGCCTTCTCAAGGTGCACATCCCTTACCGGCATCGATCTTTCGACGCTCGACACAAGCTCTGTCAGGTCGTTTGCCGACGTGTTTCAGGATTGCTCGTCGCTTCGGAGCGTGAACCTTACGGGCTGGGACACGTCGAGCGGCAAAGACTTCAGGCAGATGTTCTATCGATGCTCATCCCTCGAAGAGGTAGATATCTCGTCGTTCGAGACGTCTGCTTCGACCTCGTTCGAGCAGATGTTCTACGGGTGCCGCTCGCTTAGGTCCCTTGATTTGTCGCACTTTGCCACAGGCAACGCGACCACCTTCGCGTCGATGTTCTACAACTGCGCCTCGCTTGCCACCCTCGATGTGTCAATGTTCAACACCGCCGCCGCTACCGACCTCTCCCAGGTCTTTTACGGGTGCAAGTCTTTGATCGAGCTCGATCTGTCGAGGGCGTCGACCGCCAAGGTGCAGACGTTCTACGGAATGTTCTCGGGTTGCTCGGGGCTTAAGCGGATCGACCTTTCGCTTCTCGACACGTCGTCCGCGGTCAACCTGAGCTATCTGTTCGCTGATTGCTCAAAGCTCGAAGCGGTGAATTTCGCTGGAATCAATACGTCGTCCGTCATCGACTTCAACCATATGTTTTCGGGATGCAGCTCGCTTGCTTCGCTCGATCTGTCCTCATTCGACACGGCGGCGGCGAACAATCTGAGTTACCTCTTCTTCGGCTGCTCCTCTCTTCGGGCGCTCGATCTGTCCTCGTTCGATACCTCAAGCGCGGAGACGATGGTGTACCTGTTCGAGGGGTGCTCAAAGCTTGCGGAGGTGACGCTCGGCGAGTCGTTTGCCTGGGTCGGCTCCAAGTGCTTCCTGCCGCAGCCGAACGCTGGGGATATACCCGGGGCGGACGGCCTATGGCATGCCGCATCGGATGGGGCCTCCTATCTGCCTTCCGCTGTGCCGGGCAACAAGGCGGACACGTATCGCGCCGTTGCGCCTGGTGAGGAAGGCGACGACGTGGAAGATGACGCGGATGTCGCGAACGGAGCGGATTCCGCAGGCGCTGCGGATGTCGCGAACGGTGCGGGCGCTGCAGAAGATGCGAGCAATGCGGGACGCACGGGCTCTGAGAGCGCTGCGGATACCACGGGTGGCGCGAGCGCCCCGAACAGCAGAAACACCGCCATCGCCGCGGAAGGCATGGCGGCAGCTGCGCGCGAAGACTACATGACCGCGCTTGCGATGGCGAACCCGATCGCCGCGGCGCCGAGGGTGCTCGCGTAAGTCGCGGCAAGGTATCCTGCGCCGAGTGCGCGCTTGCCGCCCAGGACAAGCTCCACCGCCTCGTAGTTCATGGTCGACAGGGTGGAGAACCCGCCGAGAAATCCCATGGTCGCCGCGAGGTAGAGAACCTCGTTAAGATCAGCCTGAACCGCCAAGGCAATTCCCGCTAAAGTGCACGAGCAGATGTTGATGATGAGCGTCGCTGCGGGGAAATCCCCATGCGTGCGTGCCTTGAGAAAGCCCGTTGCCTTACTGCGGCAAAGCGCTCCTAAGGCACCGCCGAATCCTACGGCGACAAGCAGAAGAGGACTCATCGTTTGCCTCCCTCGTCTTCGGGGGAGGAATCCTCCGCAGTTGGGTTATCCTCGCAACGCCTGCCCCATTCCTGCGCGAAGGCGCTTCGGGCTTGGCTTTTGGCCCTATCGGCTTCCCGCATTGCCCTTGCTCGGCGTGCGGCATGTGCCCGATGGATGGCCTCGCGGCGCCGCTCGATGCGCGCAAGGCGGCGAGCATCGAGGCCGCGGCATGCGGCGTGCCCCGCAAGCGAGGCGAGAAACGTTGTCGCGAGCGTTGCTGCGATATAAGCCGCCCACAGGCCGACCTCTCCTGCCCGCAGAAAAGCGAGGCACTCGGTCGAGAACGCCGATATTGTGGTGAAGGCGCCTACAAGCCCCACGCCGAGCGACTTCACGAGGGCGCCCGGCAAGTGCATGCGGCGTCCCACGTACTGGTTCACCAGTTCCAGCACGAAGCAACCGAAGATGTTGATGACGAGCGTCGCCGCAGGGAAACCACCGTTTGCGGGCAGCGCACATTCCAGAAGATAGCGAAGCGAGGCACCGATGAATCCCATGACCAGGATCAACGGCGTGAGTGCTCCCTTGCGGCGCAGCAGCTTTTGCGCGCGGGCGGCGGTGTGCGTTTGGGCGGTCATTACACGAGGCGGCCGATCATTCGCGTGACGAGAGCAGCGCACTGGCGCGCCGCCTGCGCCTCGAAGGTGGGGTAGTCGATGTAGTCGGTGCCGTCCGCCTTGTCGGAGATGGCGCGCACGATGGCGAAGGGAACGCGGTTCAGCCAGCAGACCTGGGCAATCGCCGCGCCTTCCATCTCGCAACAGCTCGCGTTGAACGTGTCGGCGATGCGGTTTTTGTCGGCGTCCTCGCGCACGAAGACATCGCCCGAGGCCACGCGGCCTTCCCAGGTTTGGATGCCGAGCTCGGCTGCAGCGTCCACCGCTGCGCGTCGGAGCGTCTCGTCGGCGGGGAAGGCGAGCGTGGACAGCCCCGGCGTTTGTCCTGGGGCGTAGCCTAGGTTCCCCACATCCATCAGGTGGTTCACGGCGTCGGTCGCCACCACGATATCTCCGATGTCGATCGAGGCGTCAAGCGATCCTGCGACGCCCGTGTTCACCACACCGCGTACGGCGAAGCGGTCGATGAGCAGCTGCGTGTGGGCGGCCGCATTCACCATACCGACGTCGCACTGTGCGACGACGACGGGCACGCCCGACAAGGTGCCGGTGAAAAACGAGAGCTGCCCGGTGCGGGAGGTCTCGACCGTGCCCTCCGCAGCCATGCTCTCTTTCAGCAGCTCAACTTCGACGTCCATTGCGCCGATGATGCCGATAGGGTTCTCCATCGATATGTCCTAGTCCAGAAGAGCCGGATAATGCGTGTGCGCGTCGTCGAGCACGGAAAGCGTGTCGGCCACGTAGCGTCGTGCCCACCATTTCGCCTGAGCCAGGTCGGAATCGTGGTAGTTGCCGCATTCTTCGGGCTTTGCGCCGGGGATTTCGCCCTCGAAGTCGCGAGCGAACTCGAACAGGCGAAGCACGAGGTCGGCCACGTCGGTGGGCTCATAGGCGCCGAACAGCACAAGGTAGAACCCGGTGCGGCATCCCATGGGGCCGAAGTAGATCACGCGGTCCTTCCATTCCGCATCGTTGCGCAGGAAGGTGGCGCCGAGGTGCTCGATCGCGTGCACGGCGGCGGTGTCCATCACCGGCTCGCGGTTCGGCGCTGTCATGCGCAGGTCGAAAGTGGTGGTTACGCAGCCGGTCTTCTCATCGGCGTCGCTGCGCGATACGTAGACGCCGGGCTCGAGCTTGGTATGGTCGACGGAAAAGCTTGCGATTCGTTCCATGAATTGGCTCCTTTGAAGGTTGTTGTAGTTGGAAGGATATACGATTCGCCGATGCGCGCAAGCGTGCTCCCCGTTGTCGGCATTGCTGGGTGCGGCGCGGGGTCGGTTCGCCACAAAATCCACTTGGATCGGTTGGCTTCGCGGTGTGGGGCTGGGCCGTCCGTTCGCCGCGTTCTTCAAAGTAACGAAAGGAGTTCGACTTACAGAAAGATGGGCCCGATGTCCCAAAAGCTTCACCTTTGGGACTCACCCGTCGGTTTTCGCGCGGACTCCTGTATCCTTATGCATAACAATAAGTTGGCAACAGCAGGGAGGGTCGTATGAAAACCAGTTC
>NZ_CAKUBT010000035.1 GCF_934643285.1 uncultured Ellagibacter sp. | reverse complement strand
GTGGACCGTCGGGGACTCGAACCCCGGACCTTGGGATTAAGAGTCCCCTGCTCTACCAACTAAGCTAACGGTCCAAAGTGCATATGTCAAAGATACTGCGCGCGCTGGGGTGGGTGAAGGGATTCGAACCCTCGACCTCCAGAGCCACAATCTGGCGCCCTAACCAACTAGGCCACACCCACCGTGGCGCAAGTTGATATATTAGGGCAAAACAACCTGCAGTGCAAGACAAATTTCTAAATATTTTGCCTTTCACAAAATAACGGTTGCCACCTGGCGTTTTACCACGAAAGAAGCTCGTAGCCGTCGTCGGTCACCACAAGCTGCACTTCCCACTGCGCCGAAGGCTTGCCGTCCGCTGTGCGGATAGTCCAGCCGTTGGGGTCGGACATGTCGATATCGTGCTCCCCCGCGTTGATCATCGGCTCGATGGTGAAGCACATGCCCGGCACGAGCACCGGGCCCGTCCCCGCTTCGGCGACGTGGCTCACGAACGGGTCCTCGTGGAACTCGAGGCCGATGCCGTGGCCGCCGAACTCCTCGACGACCGAGAAGCCGTTCGCATGCGCGTGCGCGGAGACCGCAGCTCCCACATCGCCCAGATGTCCCCACGGCTTCACCGCGGCCAAGCCCGCCTCGAGCGCCTCCTTCGTGACGCGCACGAGCTTTTGCTTCTCCTCGTCGACCTCGCCAATCATGAACATGCGCGAGGAGTCGGAGAAGTAGCCGTCGAGAATCGTGGAGCAGTCCACGTTCACGATGTCGCCCTCTTTGAGCACGTCGTCCTCGGAGGGGATGCCGTGGCAGACGACTTCGTTGATGGAGGTGCACACGCTGTTGGGATACCCCTCGAAGTTGAGGTCTGCCGGCGTGCCGCCGTGCTCGATGGTGTAGTCGTAGATCCACTTGTCAATCTCGGCGGTGTTCACGCCCGCTTTGATGTGCTCGGCCACGTAATCGAGCACGCCGATGTTGATGGCTGCCGACTTCTTGATGCCCTCGATGTCGGCGGCGGTCTTCAGAAGCGAACGATGGGGCACCTCTTCACCCTGCTCATATAGCTCCTGCAAACGCTCGTCCAGGTTGAGGTGGCACTTCTTGTATTTCTTCCCGCTGCCGCACCAGCACTCGTCGTTGCGGCCAGGGGACTTCATTCCGTCGAACATGCTCTGCCTTTCTACAGGGCGCCTCGCTCGGGCGCCGTTTTGTGTCGCCCTCCATTGTAGCCTTTGGTGAATACGGGAGATATGGAGAGTTCGAGCAAGATTCTCTCCCCGTGCAACATATCGCTTGCTCGAAACGTGTTAGAGGTGAGACCGGTCGCAAGCGAAACAATATAAGCCATGGCGGCCTATGCGGCTATCATCAAGGAAGCAGGGGGAGGAGACGATTGAAAAGGACAGTGAACCACACCCTTGAGCAGACGATTGAGACTTGGGGTGCCATGGTCTACCGCATTGCGTTCGCGTATTGCGGCAACGCGCATGACGCAAGCGACGTGTTCCAAAACACATTCCTGAAACGACACCTTCACAGCGGCACCTTCACCGACGCCGATCACGAAAAGGCATGGCTCATTCGCGTGGCAATCAACTATTCGAATGACATCCTGCGACAACGAGAAAATCGTTTGGCCGAACCGCTCGAAAGCCCCGCTGCAGAAGCCAAGGCAGCGTCAGACTCGCTGCAGCAATTTGAATCGGAAAGCAAAATGGCAGCGCAGGACGTAATGCTCGAACGTGCACTTGCGGCGCTGTCGCCGAAACAACGAGCCGTGGTGCACTTGTTCTACTACGAGGGATACTCAACAACCGAGATCGCCGGAATCATCGGAGACGCACCCGCCACCGTACGCTCCCACCTACATCGTGCCCGCAAAGCACTGCGCATCGAACTGGAGGACACGCAATGAACGAACACGACTTTTTCATCCGCTACGCCGAACTCATGAAAAGCATAGAACCCAGCGAGGAACTCGTCGCCGCGACGCTCGCCCGCGCGAAGGAGCAGGCCACTCACTCGGGACGCAAGATACGATTCCGCAAGCCGCACAAGCCGTATGCAATTGCCGCCTGCCTCGTGGCGGGAGCGTTGATCGTCGGCGGCGTCGGATACGCTGCCTCGACAGCGGGAGGAGCCATCCCTTCGCCGCAGTCAGCAACGCAGGCAGTCACTCACGGCTTTACCGTTCGCGCCTGGGCGAGCGATGGCGGGACCATCCTCCCTACCGAAGACGGGCAGATTGTCTTCGACCGCACGCACTCCCAATGGACGCAAACTGGCGAAGCCGAAGGGTACTTCACTGGATGCACGTTCACCGTAGAAGGCGAGGGCATCTCCCGTGTGCAGGCGAGCATATCGACGGGCGAGCTGTACCGACAAGACGTCACGACGATTTCCCAGATCAGCGACCCGGTCGCCTTCAATCGCGCCGTCAATTGGGACGATCGTTTTCGCGGACTCGACGGTACGCTTTCGAACTGCGACTCGGTAATCGTCGTAAAATGGGACACCGAGGAAGGCGGAGACCTGAACGGCGAGGAGCCGCGAAGCAACCAGGAAATCCAAGCCGCCCTGTTAAAGCGTTACGGATCGGTAATCGACCTTGCACTTGCAGACTCGCCCGGCATCGCAGATGGCACGACGTGCTTCGGCCTGTTCAACCCGGATGTTGAAAGTGACCCCTTATCGCTTTTCGACGGCGCCGTGCTCACCGTAACGGCCACTTTCGAAGACGGAAGCACATCAACCCAAGCCATCACGCTACATGAAGCGATGTTCCGCGTAGAACCTCGCTATACCGACAACGCAACTTACTTCGATATGACTTCTGAGATCACAAGCCGCAGCGTCGACGCGAACCTGGTCAAAACGCATGCTGTCACCCCTGTCGAAAACGCCGACGGGACCTACTCGCTCGCATCGGTATATGGCGAGATTGCCTCCACCACCAGCGACCCCTTCCCCAGCGGCGACGAAACAGCCAACGAGTTCGCGAGAACATTGATGCCGAACAGCGTCGATGAAGATGTGAGCTTGGTCGACGAGACTGAACCTATAGGCAAAAGCTCGAGCGAATTGGTAATTATGGGAGTCAATGACGCAGTTGCAGCGCAGAAAATCACCATGTCAAGTGACAAATACGGCAACCCAGATGTATCCCTTATCGACTGCGACTCCGTTGTCGTCCATGCACCGACTGTCGTGTTCGGCAGCGAACCGCCGCTCGGTCGAACAAAGAGCGAGTTCGCTTATTTGAGCGGGTTTGGAGGCGATTCGTCTTATGCCGACAAATGGCTCGAGCAACGCTTTGGCATGGCGTTCAACGACGACGGAACTCTTGCCACGGACGGGTTCACCTTCGCAACAATCACGGTCGATGTCGAGAACACCGGCGGCGCCGACGAAGACTTCGTCGGCGGATGTGAAAACCTTGCTACCCTCGTGGTAATCAGCGATGAGGGCAGTGTGTCTCGCATCTCGCGCACATCCTACGAGCTCGTCGAAGAGGTAGCGGCGCCGTCGCGAGCCGACGATTACGTGGGAGCAATCTATAGCGCTCCCGCAAACAGCCATGTGACCTGCATATTTTCCTATGCAATCCCTTCGCACTTCGCGACGGACGGAAACGTGTATGTCATGGTGGGCGGCAAGCTCTTCCCCGTTAACGCGTAAAGACCGCGAGGGGGCTGGCGGTTGAAGGGGATATACTTGGCTTCATGAAAAAGTGGGGCGGCGGGTTTTTGGGGATCTACCGCCCCGAGTCCCGGCACTTGAGGAGGCTAATCGCTGTGAAAATCGCTGTGAGCGCGTGCCTTTTGGGTGAGCCGTGCCGTTATGACGGGCGCTCGAAGCCCTGCTCGCACGTGCGGGAGCTTGCCGCGCGTGGGCACGAGCTTGTGCCCATCTGCCCTGAGGTGGCAGGCGGCCTTCCCACGCCGCGGACCCCTTGCGAGATAGTGCGCGCTCCGTGGATGAACAGCAGTGAGGAGCGCACTGACGGCAGCACGCCGAACTTTCTCGAAAGCGAATCAAATCGTGAGGAGAAGGAGTGCTCGGGCGGAGCGGAACATGGGCAGGGCGGCTCTGCGTCGCGCGGCGTCGAAGCAAGCGTGGCGGATGCTCGTTCTTGGACGATCCTCGACGCAAGCGGCACCGATCGCACGGCCGCCTACGCCCGCGGCGCGCAGGCCGAGCTCGCACGCGCGAAAGAAGCAGGCTGTAAGCTGGCCATCCTCAAGGCGAAGAGTCCCTCATGCGGATCGGGGGAAGTCTATGACGGCACGTTTTCGGGCACGCTCGTGCCTGGATGGGGCATCGCCGCGGCCACATTCAGCGACGCGGGCATCACCGTAATCGACGAGACCGCCGACTTCAGCCGCCTATCCCGAGTGTAGCCCGGCCAGCGCGCCCTCGGCCATTTCTACTCCACCGGGCTCAGCAGGTCGACCAAATCGTCGCGGGAAAGCGAGGCGAGCGACACGCCGGACGCGCCGACGACTTGGTCGGCAAGGTCGCTTTTCGCCTCCTGAAGTGCGAGGATGCGCTCCTCGATCGTTCCCTTCGCGATCACGCGCTCGACGCTCACCACGTGCGTCTGCCCGATGCGGTGCGCACGGTCGGTCGCCTGATCCTGCGCCGCCGCGTTCCACCAGGGGTCGGCATGGATGACGACCGACGCGCCCGTGAGGTTGAGCCCCGTGCCGCCCGCCTTGAGCGAAATCAGGAACACGGGCGTATCGTCGGCGTTGAAACGGTTCACCAGCTCGAGCCTCTCCTCCTTAGGCGTTGCGCCCGTGATCGTGAAGTAACGCACGCCCGCCGCGTCGAGCTTGTCGGCAATAAGCGACAAGAAGCTTGTGAACTGGGAGAACACGAGCGCCTTCTCGCCGCCGCCCATCGCGGAATCCACCAGATCGCAAATCGCGTCGAGCTTCGCCGCAGGTCCCTTGTAGTTCTCGTAGAGCAGACGCGGGTCGCAGCACAGCTGGCGCAGGCGCGTGAGCTCAGCTAAGATCTGCACCTTGCTCTTGTTGAACTCCGCATCCGACATGCCGCTCTTGCGCCCGCCGTCCTTGGCAGCCTTGTCGTTCTTCTGGCGCGTAAGTTCCTCACGAAGGCGCTGCTCATGTGCGGAATACAGCTTCAGCTGCTCGCCGGTCATGGGCGCATACACAACGCTTTCGAGCTTCTCGGGCAAGTCGGAGAGCACCTGCGTCTTCAGGCGGCGCAGCATGAACGGGCCCACGAGCGCCTGCAACCTGCGCGCGATGTCCTCGTCTCCGCCGACGATCGGCAGCTCGAAGCGCTCGCGGAAGCGCGCATAGGGGCCAAGCAGCCCCGGCATCAGGAAATCGAAGATGCTCCAAAGCTCGGAGAGGCGGTTCTCCATCGGAGTGCCCGTGAGCGCGAAGCGATGCTCAGCCTCGACGCGCTTCACCGCGCGCGTGACGAGCGCCGCCGGGTTCTTCACGTATTGCGCCTCGTCGAGCGCGCACAGGAAGAAGCGCTCCCCCACCCAGTCGTGGATGTCGATGCGGAGCAGGTCGTAGGAGGTCACGAGCACGTCGCACGGGTCCGCGGCGGCAGCGCCGTCGGGCGCGGGAAGCGAGAGCGCCCTGATGCGGCGGCGCTCGGCTTTCGGGCCCGCGACGGCGCGAACCGTGAGCTCGGGCGCGAAGCGGGCAAATTCCTGCAGCCAGTTGTACACGAGCGACGCCGGGCACACGATAAGGCTCGGCCCCACACGGCGCGCCTCGTCGCGACGGGCGAGCAGAAGCGAGATGAGCTGCAGCGACTTGCCCAGGCCCATCTCGTCGGCGAGGATGCCGCCGAACCCCGCATCGCAGCGCGCGGAAAGCCAGCGGAAGCCTTCCTCCTGATAGGGGCGCAGCACGCTCGAGAGCTGGGCGGGCGGCGTGTAGCTTTGCTCGTCGACCGAGCGGAAGTTGTCCACATAGCTCTTAAAGGAGCGATCGCGGTCGAGGTCTTTCTCCTCGTCGAGGTAAAACGCGCGGTAACTCGGCAGCTCGACCTTGCCGCTCGCGAGTTCCTTTAGAGAGATTCCCAGGTCAGACGCGATGCGATCGAGCTCGGCCAAGTCCATATCCTCGAGCGAGAGATACGCGCCGCCCTTGAGCTTGTGGTAGTGCTTGCGCTTGCGATAGCTCGACAGCAGCGCGGCGAGCTCGTCGGATTCCAAGTCGCCCGCGCTCACCGTAAGATCGATCAGGTTGCCCGCAAGCGACACCCCCATGGAGATGCGCGGCTTGCCGTCGCGGATGAGTCGGTCGAAGGCGGGCGTGGTGAAGACCTCGCCGAGCGCGCGGAACTCGGGCAGGCCGCCGAAGAGCAGGTTGCCCACCGCATCGTCGTCGGCGTTCGGGATGATCGGATCCCCCAGGCCGAAGTAGCGCTCAACAAGCGTCGTCGCACGTGCCTCGAGGCGGGCATCGCGCAGGGGCCCCGGCTCTTCGGCGCGCTCGGTCTTGCTTGCGAGAGCAATCCCGCGCGCGGCGGACGCGGCACGCGCGCGGCGGACGGGCGCGGGCACGACGGCAGCACCCGAAGCATCGACGAGATAGGCCTCCTCGCCGGCCAAGACGTAGCGGAAGTCGCCGTAGGTCGCCACCGCCTCCACGCGAACGCCCGCGCGGACCTTGTCGAAGTAGAAGGAGATTTCGCCGGGTACGGGGCGGAAGCGCTCCACCTCAGGCGGCATGTCCATGTGCAGCGCCTTCTCCACCTGGGGCAACACGGCGGAGCAAAAGAGCGGCATGTCCTCCTTCGAAATGAACAGGCGCACATCGGAGCCCTCGTAGACCATGCGCAAGAAGTCGGCGCAGCGAGCAAGCTCCGGCGAGCAGCGGTACACGACGTCGCCCATCCACAGGTACATACGGCGGCCCTGCGCGGCAAGCACAACGTCGGAGCCGCGCTCGATGCAGTAACCGTCCTCGTTGGATTTCTCGAGCGACACCCTGACCTCGGGATCTGCGTGAACGATGTGTGCCTCAGTGACCGAGCGCGTGCCGATATCGGTGCCGCGAATGGTGAACGGCCCCCCGTCGAGCGCGTCGAGCAGCTCGACGACCTCCGCTTCCGAGAGGCTGATATCGCGACCGACATCGGGCGCCAAGGCGATGCCCCAGCGGGTGGTCTGCGCGCTCCGTTCGCGCAGGGAGACGGCGCGGTCGAGGAACTCCGCCACGCGACGGCCGCGCTCAGTAAGGAGCGCCGGTGCGTGCGTGAAAGCGAGCTTCTTCCCATAGGAGAATCGCTCGCCTGCGCGCATGCGCGACACGAAGTCGGAGATGCTCTTCATGACGTAGGAAGACGTAGGGCTTGCCACCTTGAAACTCGCCGACCACAGACGGTAGCCGTACGTAAGCGTGCACTCGAGGTCAATCGAGCCTTCCATGTCGCTGTCGTCGGCGAACTGCTCACCGCGGCGCATGAGCTCGATGATGCAGGCCGATGTCGCCACGCGGCGACACGGCGTGTAACCCATGAACTTCTCAGGCGCGCGGGAGAAGGAGAGCGCGAGCGCGGCGCAGTGCTTGCACAGCCCGTCGTATTCCACCACCGCGGGGCAGGTGCACGACCAGTCCTCAACCGTTTCCTCGTCAGGCGACAGATAGACCGTGGAGCGATAGTGGTCGTCCCACCCGCTTGAGCTTGCGACCTGGGCAGACAGCACTGTCTCCCCCACCTCGTAGCGCACACGCTTCGTCAAGATGTTGCGATCGTTCGCGGCTATCCGCTCGGCGCGGGCAAACGTGCGTGAATTGCAATTGGCAGCTATTTCGCGTTCCGAAATCACATGACTCCTTTTTTCGTAAACGCTAGTGTAGCACGGCGATGCAAGCGCAAACGCACGCCCCCGCCGTTTGCGGCGACGGGCGCACGAGCGGAGCTGGTGGCCCTAGCAGAGAAGGACGGCGAGCGCTGGCGAATGGGCAGCGGCGCCCCGCGAAGACGAGCGCACTCAGGCAGCGCGCGGGCGCGAGGGAAAAGTAAGGCGCGCGAAGGGGCGCAGCAGCGCTACAATCAGGCAGAGGGAAAGGCAGGGACAACATGGCGATCGAAGACGACATCGCGGCATACGAGCCGGCAAACGAGCAGGAAGAAGTCGACAGGCAGGTAATTCTCTCAGTGATTGACACGTGCGAGAACGCGTTTTCCCGCGAGGCGCTCGCACATATGGCGTGCTCCATCTGGGTCGTAAGCCCCGATTGCGCGCAAACGCTGCTCGTGTTCCACAACATCTACGGCTCGTGGTCGTGGATCGGGGGCCACGCCGACGGCGAGCGCGACCTTGCGGCCGTCGCGCTGCGCGAGCTTCAGGAGGAAACGGGCGTGTCGCACGCGCGCATGGTGACGCTCCCGGCGGGGAACATCTACTCTCTTGAAGTGCTCACCGTCGACGGACACGAGAAGCGCGGGAAGTACGTCGGGTCGCATCTGCATTTGAACGTGACATATCTCGCCGTGGCCTCCCCCGACGAGCCCATCCGTATAAAGCCTGATGAGAACAGTGGCGTGAAATGGGTGCCCACCGAAGACGCCATCGCGCTTTCCACCGAGCCCTGGATCCGCGAGCGCATCTACCGCAAGCTCATCGACAAGCTGGACGATCCCGTCGTTCGCGCGGCGATCGCAGAGGTCGGAGGTCGGAAAACTATTCGCTAAAACGAAGGGTTTTTCTTTCGAGGTTCGCTTGATAACCGTTCGTTTTCCCGAACATGATGAGATGAGCCGCCGAGAGCTCGCACCCGCGGAGCGCCCGGCGGCAGTTTTAAGTGCACCCTAGAACGCCTCGAAGCGAGCGCGGCGCTGTTCTACCAGGTCATCGGCGGGAACGCTTGCCAGCTCGGCAAGTTCGCGGCGCACGTAGTCGCGCACCACGTCGACCGCTGCATCGGGGTTCTCGTGCGCAGGCGCGGGTCCTTCGGAGAGCACGTCGTCGACGATGCCCATGCCGTGCGCCTCGGCGGCGCTCATCTTCATGACGGCAGCGGCCTCGGGGGCACGTGTGCGGTCCTTCCACAAGATGGACGCGAAGCCCTCGGGCGACAGCACAGAGTACACCGAATGCTCCTGCATGGCGACGCGGTTCGCGACGGCGAGCGCGAGCGCACCGCCCGAGCCACCCTCGCCCAAAAGCACGCTTACGATAGGAACCTTCATGCCCGCCATGGCGAGCAGGTTGTCCGCGATGGCGTTGCCCTGCCCGCGCTCCTCTGCCTCCATGCCGCAGAACGCGCCCTGCGTGTCGACGAAGCACACGATGGGGCGCCCGAACTTCTCGGCCTCGCGCATGAGGCGCAAGCTCTTGCGGTACCCCTCCGGCTGCGGGCAACCGAAGTTGCGTTTGATGCGGTCTTTCAGGTCGCAGCCCTTTTCCTCAGCGATCACCGTGACCGCCTGGTTGCCGATCCAGCCGACGCCCGCGACGATCGCAGCGTCGTCGCCGAACCCGCGATCGCCGTGGAGCTCGATGAACCCGTCGACGATGCGGTCGATGTAGTAGCGCGACGTGGGCCTGTGCACATTGCGCGCGAGCTGCACGCTTTCCCATGCGCTCGAGGTTTGCGCGCCCGAGGCGGCCTGCGCATCGGCATTGGCAGCGGGCTCGGCGGCAGGGGCTCCCGCGGTGGGAGCGAACGCGACAGTCTTCTCGTCCGGGATATGGCCCGCATGCGCGTCGGCGGCGGCGCGGCGGCGGTCGGCCTCGCGCTCGAGCTGCTTCGTCTTGCCCCCGAACCACCCGAAGACGGTCTCGGCGAGCGACAGGGAAAGCGAATCGTCTTCCCCATCGTCGCGCAGCAGCCCCTCGTCGACGGGGAGCAGACCGTACGTCACCTTGTTGTAGGTGTCGGTACCGTGCTCGAGGTTCGACTTCACCGAATCGTACGTGACAATCATGCGCTCCTCGCCCGCGACCGGCTCGCCCTGCACGTGCGTCGCGTAATGGAGCGCGAGCAGCTGCGCAAGCGTCGCGCGCAAATCGGAGCGCGACACAACGGCGTCGATGAGCCCGTGAGAGAGCGCGAACTCGGCGGTTTGGAAGCCCTTGGGGAGCTCTTGCTTGATGGTGTCGCGAATCACGCGCTGGCCCGCGAAGCCGATGAGCGCATGGGGCTCCGCGAGGATGATGTCGCCCTGCATGGCGAACGACGCGGTGACGCCGCCCGTCGTCGGGTCGGTGATGACCGAGATGTAGGGCAGGCCGCGCTCGGCCAGACGCGAAAGCGCGCAGGACACCTTCGCCATCTGCATGAGCGATGCCAAGCCCTCCTGCATGCGCGCGCCGCCCGAAGCGGTGAAGGCGACGACAGGCAGTCCCTCGTCGGCCGCGCGGCGCACAAGGCGCGCCATCTTCTCGCCGACAGCGGTGCCCATCGACCCCATGAGGAAGGTGGACTCCATGACCGCAAATGCCGTGCGGATACCGGCAATGCTGCCAACACCCGTGCGAATGCCCTCGTCAAGGCCCGTTTTCTCACGCAGCGCCGCCAGCTTTTCGGTGTAGCCCGGGAACTCAAGCGGGTCAGGCTCGGGCATATGGGCGTCCCATTCCTCGAAGCTGCCGGAGTCGAGCAGGTCGGCGATGCGTTCGTCGGAGGTCATACGGTAGTAGCCGCCGCACGTCGGGCACACGTAGTGCGAGGCGGCGAGGCTCTCCTCGGCGAACTTCAGCCCGCAATGGGGGCACGCGCGCCACTTGTCGACCGCGGGCGCCGCCTTCTCCGTGGTGCACAGCACCCAGCCGAGCGCCGGGGTGTCGTTTTTCAGCGGGCGGAAGACGTTCACGCCGCGCGAGATGGCGCGCGAGAGGAAGCCATCGACCTCGCCGAGCGATTGCGACTCATCGCACAGGAGCACCGTGCCCGCGCCGCATTCCTGGGCCGCATCGAGGACGGCGTGCGCATTACAGAACAGGGCATCGGAGTACTTCTCGCCCAGACACACCGTGCCCGCCGCCTGGCGCAGATAGGGCTCGAAGCGCTTGTCCGTGGTGAAGGGCAGCCACACCGAGAAGCCGGCGTCGGTGGCAGCCTGCACATATTGCCTGGCCATACGGCCACGCGACATGAGCAGCACGCGAGGGCGGGCATCTTTGGCGTCGTTGCCGTCAACCGGGGAGTACGCGCTTGCGTCGCCCGAGGGAACGACGTTGTACCCCGACGAATCCGCCGCGTCGACGGCGTTCGGGGCGAGCGCGCCCTCGGCCGCCGCCTCCTCGGCGATCCGCGAGAGGCGATACGCCACGCCTGCCTCAGGCGCCGACGCCTTCCCCTGCTCCGACGTCGAGGTTGCGGGAGCGAATGCCCCGTCCGCGTCAAACGTCACATACCCTTGCTTTGCGATCTTCATGCCAACCCTCTTTGACTACCTGTTTTCCCTAGAAATCGAGCTATTCCTCGGAACGTGCGAGCACGTACTTCTGCGTCGCCGTGGCACAGACCTTATCCCCGACGCGCGCCTCGACGTCGGCCACGACCATGCGGGTCGAGGACTTCACGATCGTCGCCGAGAGCGTGAGCACGTCGCCCGGCAGCACCTGGTTGCGGAACTTCGCCTTGTCGATACCCGCGAAGAAGCCGAGCACGCCTTCGTCTGCGCGATCGACGAGCGCGCAGAACGAGGCGGCTTGCGCGAGCGCCTCCATGATGATGACGCCCGGCAGCACCGGGTGCGTCGGGAAGTGGCCGCGAAACAGCGGCAGGTC
>NZ_CAKUBT010000034.1 GCF_934643285.1 uncultured Ellagibacter sp. | reverse complement strand
TCCCATATTCGATTGTCAAAGTTCTATCTAAAAATGTCTCGGAAAGCCCTTGACATCATTTAGCTGGTCTTTCTAATGGCTTGATAGTTAACCTCAATAAACTTATCATTCAGATGTTAACCTCGGTTCATCATGAGGACAGAGTCGGACGATTTCGTAAAGGAAAGGGACACTTTCGCAAATGCCGCGGTCGACCACCGACATAACCGAGCTCTACGCGCCACAGTTCGAGCAGTTCGGGCTCGAGCTCAAAAGCAGGGGCGCCGTTTTCACCGGCGAAGTTGCGAACGCCCGAGCGCACGGACGAGCGTGGATCATGCCTCTTTCCCCCACCTGTCTTGTGATGGAGCACTTCATCACCCCCACGCGCGATATGCACCTCATGGAGTACACCCCCGAACCCTACGCGTGTGTAAGCGAAATCAGCGGGCCCACGCTCGCATGCATGCCCGACGCCGGCATCACGCCCGCGAACCTCAAACCGATGCATGGCCCATGGCCGAACAGCGCGATGTGTAGCTTTATTCAGGACAATTGCGGCGAAGAGCTGAGCCCGCTCTTTGCGGGACAGCTCTATCACTCGCGTTCCGTGCTCTTCCTGCCTGGGTTTTTCAAGGAGTTGGAGAGTCGCTATCCCACCGAGTTCGAAGGGCTCTTCGAAGCATTCGCCGAACCGTGGCACGAGGAAGCGGCGTCTGCCATCTGCCGTACGCTTCGTCGGCTCAACGAGGAGCGCGCCCGCGCGGTAGGCGGACAGGTGTATATGCAGGGCATCGTGGAGACGATGGTCGCCGAGCTCGCCTGCTCACACGCGGCCCGCGAACAGGCTCGACAGGCAGCCGGCACACGAGCAAGTACCGATCTTGCCGAAGAGGCGGCCGCAACCGTAGAGCGCGCTCTTGACGCAGGCAGGCGTATGAGCGTCGACGAGCTTGCCGATCGCCTGTACACGAGTCGATCCAGGCTCTGCGCCACCTTCAAAGCCGAAACGGGCGAATCAGTAGGAGCCTATGTACGCAGGCGACGCACTGAGCGAGCATGCGATCTGCTCACCGACAGCTCGCTTCCCGTGGGGCAAATCGCCGAACGCCTTGGCTATCCGCAGCAAGCCGCCTTCGCCCAAGCCTTCAAGCAGGAGACGGGGCTCTCGCCCACCGCCTGGCGAGCTGCGCAATTCGCAAACTCTAGCGGCCACATCTCTCTCGAACAACCTAGCGCAGGCTGAAGCCCGAGCCCCGCAAGCAGACCCGCGACACCAACGTTCGGCACGCTGCCGCATCCGACACGAAAAACCAACCATTCTGGACAAAAACCGCCGTTTGAGGGGGTCACCCCTCCCGAGCGGAACCCCGACCCCGCCGCGCGGCCGCAAAACGCGAGGAGAGCGCCCGACGGCACCCCCTTGCGGCCTCTCGATATCCCCATTCGCAAGCACCCATCCCCCTTAAACGCCACTTTTTGTCCAGAAATCCCTCGATTGCGTGTCAGCAGGCATCCTACCGCGAGCACGACCCCGACCGCACGACGCCCAGCTTGCCCCTTTGTGAATCCCTCCAAACGCCATGCAGTTTTTCTTGCGCGCCCCTTGACAGCATCATCGGTATTCCTATACTTATGAACAGTTGCTCATATGTTTACATGAATGAGCGAACAAAAGTCGCGAAAGGACCCATCATGACGGAAAGCCCCAATCACATCGTGCAGGAGGCAGAGTCTATCGTGAACGCCGCGAACACGTCTCACGCGAACTCCGCGGAGGCGCCCAACACAAGCACGCCCTCCACTTCCGGGGAAGCCTGTCCCTGCGGCTGCAATCGCGAGGAGACATCCTGCCTGTTCGACGAGATGCCCGACGAAGAGCTCCTCTACGACCTGGCCGATCTATTCAAAGTGTTTGCCGACACCACGCGCATCAAGATCCTCTACGCGCTCATGGGGCACAGCCGCTGCGTCGCGGACATCGCCGAGATCGTCGGCGCCACGCAAAGCGCCGTGTCGCATCAGCTGCGCACGCTGAAGCAGGCCCGCCTCGTGAAATTCCAGCGTGACGGCAAAAACGTCATCTACTCGCTTTCCGACAACCACGTCTACACCATGCTCGCCCAGGGCATGACGCACATCTGCGAATAATAAGGAACCGACCGAATTCCGGCTCACATAAATCCCGAGGAAAGGACTCCCCCCATGCGTAAGTCGTTCAAGCTCGAAGACCTCGATTGCGCCAACTGCGCAGCCAAGATGCAGGACGCTATCAGCAAGATGCCCGGCGTCGAGAAGTGCACCGTCAACTTCATGATGCAGAAGATGACGCTCGTAGCTGACGATGCCCGTTTCAACGAAATCCTCGACGAGGCGCAGAAAACCATCCACAAGTTCGAACCCGACTGCAACATCGTCCGTTAATTCGGCAGGCAACGAACAGCCCTGCCCCCTTTCAAAGTAGTTCTCTGCCGAGGAGGCGAGGCGGTTTTTGGCGACTCTTGAAAGCCATATAGTGCGCGCGAAGCGCGCCGTATAAAGCATGAAAGAGCGCAGCGCATGAGACGAAACGCAAAGCGTTTCGCCGAACAGCGAAGCGGGGAGCCGAGATGCCATCCCATTGCCCCAGCCGAAGAACGGACAGGCCTACCACCTATGAACAAAAAACAGATCAAATGGCGCAACCGCATCATTGTCGCGCTCATCATCTTCTTCATCGTCTTCGCGGCAACAGAGTTCCTTCCGCTTGACGCGTGGCTCGGCAGCGAGACGAACGCCGTCTACCTCGAGTTCGCGCTCTTCCTCATCCCCTACCTCATCGCCGGCTACGACGTCGTCGTCAAAGCCGTGAAGAACATCGGCCATGGCCAAGTCTTCGACGAGAACCTCCTCATGACCATCGCGACCGTCGGCGCGTTCGCCATGGTGTTTTTCCCTGAAACGGGGCCGCACATGGCAGAAGGCGCCGCGGTTATGCTGTTCTACCAGGTGGGAGAGCTCTTCCAGAGCTACGCCGTCGGCAAAAGCCGCAAGTCCATCGCCGACATGATGGATATCGCGCCCGACTACGCGAACATCATGCAAGATGGCGAACTTGTTGAGGTCGACCCTGACGAGGTGGAAGTCGGCGACGAGATCATCGTGAAGGCGGGCGAGCGCATTCCCATCGATGGCGTTATCGTGAAAGGCGCGTCCCAGCTCGACACCGCGGCACTCACCGGCGAAGCCGTCCCGCGCGTCGTCGAAGAGGGCGCCGAGGTATTCTCCGGCTGCGTGAACCTGACCGGCGTGCTCACTATCCGCACGACGAAACCCTTCGGCGAATCGACGGTCAGCCGCATCCTTGAGCTTGTCGAGAATGCCTCGGAGAAGAAGGCGCGCACCGAGAACTTCATCACGCGCTTCGCCCGCTACTACACGCCGATTGTCGTCATCGTAGCGCTGATCCTCGCCGTTGTCCCGCCGCTTCTCGGCGCGAGCGCCTGGTCGGACTGGATCTTGCGCGGGCTCACGTTCCTTGTCGTGAGCTGCCCCTGCGCGCTCGTCATCTCCGTGCCGCTGTCGTTTTTCGGCGGCATCGGCGGCGCCTCGAAGTGTGGCATCCTTGTGAAGGGGTCTAACTACCTCGAGACCCTCGCCAAGGCCGAGACCGTCGTCTTCGACAAGACGGGCACGCTCACCAACGGCACCTTCAACGTCGTCGCCGTCCATGCGGAGGCGGGCGTCGACCCCGATCTCGTCCTTTCCTTCGCCGCGTATGCCGAGACGTATTCCGACCATCCCATCGCACTGTCGGTGAAGGCCGCCTACACAGGCGAAATCGACCGTGCGCGCATCAAAGACGTCAAAGAAGAAAGCGGGCATGGCGTTCGCGCCCAGGTCGACGAGCACATCATCGCCGTCGGCAACGAGAAGCTCATGATGGCAGACAACATCGCCTGGCACGAGTGCGAGCTTACGGGGACCATCCTGCACGTCTCGCTCGACGGTTCCTACATCGGCCACATCGTCATCGCCGACGTCGTGAAGGACGACGCCGCGGAGGCCATCGCAAACTTGAAGGCAACCGGGGTGAAGCGCACCGTCATGCTCACCGGCGACCGCGATGACGTTGCGCACGCCGTCGCCGAGAAGCTCGGAATCGACGAATACCGCGCCTCGCTTCTCCCGCAGAACAAGGTCGAGGAAGTCGAGCAGCTCATCAACGGCACATCGAGCAAGGGCACGCTCGCGTTCGTGGGCGACGGCATCAACGACGCGCCGGTGCTCACGCGCGCCGATATCGGCATCGCCATGGGGGCAATGGGCTCCGATGCCGCCATCGAGGCCGCTGACATCGTGCTCATGGACGACAAGCCCTCCAACATCGCACGCGCCATTCGCATCGCGCGCAAGACAATGGGCATCGCCTGGCAGAACATCATCTTCGCACTGGGAGTAAAGCTCATCGTGCTCATCTTGGCTGCGCTCGGCATCGCCAACATGTGGCTCGCCGTGTTCGCCGACGTGGGCGTCGCCATCATCGCCATCCTGAACGCGATGCGCTGCATGAGCGTGAAAAACCTCTAAGAGCCAAAACAGTTCGGCAACGCAACCAGGCGCGGGTGCCCTCAGGGCCATCCCGCGCCTGTAAAGTTATCCCTTAGCCTGAGCGCCCTTGAGCTCGAACGGCATCGGATCGTCCTGTCCGCGCCAGTTCGCAACATCGAACTGACAGGTCCAGTGCCCCACTGCGCGCACGACGAGGGTGCAACCCAGCACACCGAGAAACGCGGCGAACAGCGCAACCGCCAAAGCGACCAGCATCAAAATCATCGCCACGACCACAATGGGCAAGAACGCGACATCGCTCGCATAAACCCCCATGCTCGCGAAAAACGACACGCAAAGGATGCCGGCGAAGATCACGACGCTGACCGCAAGGGCAATGGCGATGCCCGCAACGAACGAGACAATCAGCCACATGCCGAGTATGCGAAGGATTCCCTTGAAATCGTGGCGCATCATCGCCCAAATGCGCGAAACCTGGAAGCCCGCCGAGAGACGCCCGTAAATCGACATCCGCATCGTGCCAACCCACTTGAACAGGGTGACGATGAACGAAACCGCACACAGCACGGCAAACGAGAACAGCGACAAAAGCCCCGAGACCAAACCGAGGGGCGCAACCGTCTGGTAAATCGAGTGGACATCTCCCCAGACGAACGCCGAACCAGCGAAGCTTCCCGACGAAATCAGGCCACCCGCGCTCTGAAGCACGTTCATCACCACGGCGCACACCACAGCGATCACTGCCGCAAAGAAGCCTCGCGAATACAGCGTCCCATCGGCGTTCTCGAAGATTCTCTCGGGAAGCGGAGCGTGCACGCCCCATGCCATATCGCGCGCCCATCCCCATAGATAGCCCGCGATCACAATCCAACCGAACACGGGAATGAAGCACAAAAGCGCCAAAAGGAGAATGCGCGTCACCCAATGCGGCGACTGGGCGATGTCGCTCCACGCCGTCTTGAAATACCCTCGCTGCATCGGTTGCTCCTTTCTCTGTCGGTCCCACTATAGGACATCGGCATGACAAAGCCGCGCGCCCGTTACCAGGGCGTAACCGAGAGAGGCGCAACAGAAAGCGCATCGCCGCCATCCCCCCGATGCAATCGAAGGGAACGTCCGAAGAAAGAAACGATGATCGCCGGGGAAACAGCGGCCGCCAGATCAAGCTCGCCTCACCGCCCCTTTTTCAATACCGAAGACAACTGCGAGCAAAAGCTATGCCAGGAACTTCCTCGTCAAGCCGGCTCGTGTTTGCGTATCGGTCTTCTTATAGATGGAGGTCAGGTGCTTTTGCAGCATGCGGAGCGAGATGTCCATCTCGGACGCGATTTCCTTGAGCGCCCGCTCGTCGGCGGTGACAAGAACAAGCACCTCGGCCTCGCGCGGCGTCAAGCCGTATTCCTCAACGAACGCCTCCGGGTCGACCGCAGAACGCGCCTCCCCTTCAAGCACCGCGTCCAGGCGAAAGGCCCCCGAGGCAAAAAACACGATGAAAATCGCCACGAACAAAACTATGCAGACCGCGATCATGAGGATGAGGCCCCCCGTCTGGATAAGGGCCAAGGAAGGCGCGACTATCACGAAAGCGCAAGCGTTGTTGATCGCGCGGCCCATTCCCGCCCACAAGGCAGGCCGCTTGGTTTTCGGCGCCATAAGCATGAAACTCGCCGTGAAATAGGTGACGAAGAAGCCGGAAGCGAGGTAGAACAGGACAAGTCCCCAGAACAGGCCGCCATTCGTTTCGGCTGCGAGGATGGCGATGGTCGAGAGCAGAAGCACGCAGAACATGATGAAGTTCATATAGCGGCGCTGCCGTATATCGAATAGCGCACCAGCCGCGATGGCGCTTACCGCAAGGAGAAGCCTTGGCCAGCTTCCCACGTCAAGATCCCCACCGGCGTCCGCGAGCGTGACGATGTTGTCGAGCGTTACGAACATGAGCGAGACGAGCGCCACGATTACCGAAAGCCAGAGGGCGCCCCGAAGGGAAGCGCTTGGGCAAGTCACTCGCCCGCCTGACGCGTTCGGCTCGTTTTCCCCGCTCAGCTTGTCACGCACATCCCGCTCGCTTGGCATCGGCCCACCTGCGACCCGGGTCGCACCGTCGCAGCGTCCGCCCGCAAAGCATCGACGGCAAACCACAAGGAGCGCAGCCGCGCCAACAGCGAGAGCGATCGATGCTGCAAGGCGATCCGAGAACGCCGCGTTGGCGACGAACTGCATGGCGATTCCCGCGGCGTAGGCAATCCCGACCAGCAACGCGGCATAATCGAACCCCGCAATCTTGCGAGACGCCGCCCAATGGACAGCTCCCCCCAAGACTCCCAGCAAATAGAAGCAAATCACGCCGATGGCCTGCATCAACAGCAGGCTAGGTTGGGCGAACAGGGCAGCGATGCCGCCAAACCCCACAACCATAGACACAATCGAGCAACCCAAACGCACCCTTCGCGGCGTTCGGGAAAAAGGCTCGAAACAGCAAAAGCCCACAGCGCTCGCGCCGAGTATCATGCTCTGGTTCAAAACGATATCGGCCGGGGACATGAAGCCGGCGAGCGTCGCATCGAAGAAGTACTCGCCGCCGAGAAAGACGAAGTAGAACAGGGCAAGCGCCATCAATTCCCAAGCATGTGTTTTGAGGCTGGCGGTCATGAGCTCCTGTGCGCGAGGCGATAGTTGAAAACTGCTTCCCCATTATACCAATGGCGAGCGAATATCGAGGAAGGACGGGGACACTATCCGCAACTGGCGCCTCGATCGTCGGAGATACTCATTAGCTTCCTACAGGTCCATGAGAACCCCGCGTCGGGCCGCACCCGCTTCCCGTTTTTTTCCCATACCTGAATACTACCAGCTCAGAGCGTTGCACGAACGCCTGGTTCGCATAGACGAACCTTCAGCCCGCCCGACATCGCAGCCTCCCCTTCTCATCCGATAAAAAAGACCCTCCCGAAGGAGGGTCTTTCTCACTGCGAATCTAAAAAGAGTCGAGTTACTTGAGGGTGACAGCAGCGCCAGCCTCTTCGAGCTTGGCCTTGATTTCCTCAGCCTTGTCCTTGGCAACGCCTTCCTGGATAGCCTTAGGAGCGTTCTCGACAACTTCCTTGGCTTCCTTGAGGCCGAGACCGGTGATCTCGCGGACAACCTTGATGACAGCGATCTTGTTGTCGCCGAAGCCCTCGAGGACGACGTCGAACTCGGTCTTCTCCTCAGCAGCAGCAGCGCCAGCAGCCGGAGCAGCAGCAACGGCAACGGGAGCAGCAGCGGACACGCCAAAGGTCTCCTCGATGTCCTTCACGAGCTCGGAAGCCTCGAGCAGGGACATCTCCTTCAGAGCCTCAATGATCTCTTCGCGAGTAACAGCCATGTTAGTTTCCTTTCAAAGGGGCTGGGACCTTCCCAGCCGAATGATTTTCGTTACGCGGCGTCTCTCAGGCCGCATGAGCTGATGCTAGGCAGCTTCCTTCTGGTCGGCCACAGCCTTGGTGACCTGAGCCAGACCGCGCGGCACGCCAGCGATGGCGGTCGCGAGACCCTGAGCCACACCGTTGATAGCAGCAGCGATGTGAGCGTAGAGCTCTTCGCGGGAAGGCAGAGAAGCGATAGCTTCCACCTCGGCAGCAGAAACGGCAGCGCCGTCCATGATGCCGCCCTTGATCTCGAGAACGTCGTTGCTCTTGGCGAACTCCTTGACAGCCTTAGCAGCAGCAGCCACGTCGTCACCGCAGAACACGAACGCGCTCGGACCCTGAAGCATGTCGTCGAGCGTCGGCAGCTCAGCGTCAGCCAGAGCGATGTGCATGAGGGTGTTCTTGTACACCTTCATGACAGCGCCAGCCTCACGCACGCTGCGGCGAAGCTCCTGGATCTGCTTCACCGTGAGGCCGCAGTAATCCACGACCCACACCGCGGAAGTAGCCTCGAGGTCCGCCTTGACGTTGGCGAGCATTTCTTGGTTCTTTGCGTTGGGCATTCGTACACCTCCTTTTCCTCAAACTCGAGTTCCGCCCCTTGGGGTGGAGCCGCGTTCGAAGAAACGAAAACGACCCCCACCGTCACAGGACAGCAGGGGTCGTCAAAGCTCAACGCTTAGTTAACCACCTCGGCGGGCCGCACTCTCATGCGATTAAACCTTTCGGTGCCTGCTGTCTTGGGCAGCGGAACAATTACATCTAGCACTGCTTTTATGCAGCTCTTATATGATACGCATCTACACCGTAGTGTCAACGCTCTTCTGCTCAGGCCCCGCCGTCTTCACACTGTCGATAGATTGAGCGGGAAATGCCGTCGTGCCAGCATCGATGTAGGTGAAGGAAATCTCATCACCAGCCGAGTAGGCAACGATCTCGAGCATGCCGGGCAGCGGGAAATCGTAGATCGAGGAATCGCCCTGAAGCGTCACGTAGTAGTGAGAATTCCCCTCGATGACCGCCTGCGCCATCGTCGCGATGATGCCCTTGGCCTGCTTCACGTCCGTCGGCGTGGAATCTCCCGTGTCGACGCCGTTCGTCGCGAGAAGCGCCTCGTAGGACTTCTGGCACTCCGCAACCGTGTCGCCAACCGCCACGTTCTGGTAGCGCTGGATGTCAATCATCGCGAACTTCTTCACGAGTCCCGCGCTGTCCTTGAGCGCCATGAAGTACGTCGGTTGGTTCGCCACGTTGATAAGCAGCGGGAAGGTGGCCGTGTAGCGCAGATTCTGAACCTGGCCCTCGGCGGATTGCATCGCCGACTCTTCCGTAGCGCCCGCAACCGAATAGAAGTGCGACTCGGCCGTGCGCTGATTCACCAGCACGAACCCGACGATGGAGTTGTCAGCCGTCGCCGAAGTGACGCCGGTGTAGACCCACACGTCGTCGTCTTTCGCGATGTAGTTGTAGCCGACGTTTCCGTCGGTACCGGGAGTGGTTTGGACCACGTTCTTCTGGCCGAGCCAGCTGTTAAGCCAACCGTCTTTGTAAGCGCCCGACCAGTTGTACTGCTCGATCAGAAGCTCTGCGGGATATGCGCGGTCGACCCATTGGGGCACCTCATCGATCGAGATGTCGGTGCACTCGCCCGTCGTTGCGTTCACCATGACGACGCGATCGATGGTCGTACCTCCGAACAGGCCGATCGTACGCTTCTGCACGGGGCAGATCCACCACGGGTGGCCATCCTCGTCAATCTCGAACGACTTCTCGTCAAACATGTAGAAGGGGTACTTCAGCTGCACGTAACGGTCGATGTTGCGCGCAAGCGGCTCTGACTGGGAATAGAAGATGGCGTTGTCACCGAGCGTCACGATTTGCGCATCCTGCGTCGTCATGTCGACAAGCGCGTACGCGGGAATGCCCGAGCTGCGGTTGGTGAACCACTTGAACAGGTCGGCGTAGCCGAGTGGGCTCACGCGAACCGGCGTGCCCTGGTAGTTGATCTGGCTGTAAAGCGAAGAGATCTCGAACTGGCTGACGTACTCGGGAATCGAGCCCATCTCGCGATTGCCGAGAAGGATTGCAGAATCACGATCGATCACGGGAATCTCGGAGTAGTTCACCTCCTGGATGTCGGAGGCGAAATCGTGGTCGACGGTGTTGAGCACCGTTGCGTATTTCGCCGCGTTGCCCGGGAAAAGCGACAGCGACATCAACGCACCGATAATGCCCACGCAAGCGACGGCGACAGGGATGAAGGAAAGCACCTTAAACGTCTTCGCCTTGCCCTCGTTGCGCTCGGCGCGCTTGCCCTTCCCCTCCTTGTAATTCGAGGAGCGCACGCGGAAGAGCAAAAACGTCGGCAGCAAGATGAACACCGCGATGAAGAACCAGGTGTCGACGCTATGGATGTTGATAGGCGGATGGAACCACCAATAGGCAGCAAGAATAACGACAACGAGTACGATAATCGCAACGATAATCGCCTTCTTGCTCCACGATTTCATGTTCTCGATGATGTGCGGCATCTCGACATGCGGCGCCTTCGGCCCACCCGAACCGCGAGAAGATCCCGCATCGGCAGCCTTGGCCGAGTCGTCCGCATCGGAGCCGCCGCCGAAAGGCGAGCCGAACGAATCGGTGTTCATGCCGGATTGCTTAAGCGCCTCGAGCAAAGCGTCAAGTCCCGATGATTGCTTCAAACGTATCCCTCCTTGATAAGGTAATTTTCCCCACTATACACGAAAATGCCCAGTCCCTCGCGAGACCGAGCATTTCCGTTACCGTCCTTTTACCATCGAGGAGATGGCGAATGCAACCTACTTCGCGAGAGCCGCAACCAACGCATCGGTGAACTCGGTGCAGCTCGCCGCAGGCTTGTCGGAACCCGTCAGCTTGCGAATATCACCCGTCAGGCACTCGCCAGCCGCATAAACCTCCTTCACTGCAGCGCGAATACGAGCCGCAGCTTCAAGCTCGCCGAGGTGATCGAGCATCATCGCAGCCGACAAGATTTCCGCAGTCGGGTTCGCCTTATTCTGCCCCGCAATATCGGGAGCTGAGCCGTGAACCGCCTCGAAAACAGCGTATTCCTTACCAATGTTCGCGCCCGGGGCGATACCCAAACCGCCGACAAGGCCCGCCGCAAGATCACTTGCAATATCACCATACAGGTTCGGGAAGACGACAACATCGAACTGCGAGGGATCAGTTACCATGTTCATGCAGAAGGCATCGATAATGCGGTCGTCGAAGTCGACGCGACCCTCATATTCCTTGGCAAGCTCGCGCGCGACGCGAAGGAACAAACCATCGGAGTACTTCATGATGTTTGCTTTGTGAGCAGCGGTAACCTTCTTGCGACCGTGCTTCAGCGCATACTCGAAAGCATACCGGACAATGTCCCGCGAGGCAGTAACCGAGATCGGCTTGACGGAGATACCGGAATCAGGACGAATGGTGCCCGCACCCTCTTCCTTGCAAAGGTCAATCAGCTTCCGAGCGCCTTCGGAACCTTCCTCGAACTCGACGCCAGCATACAAATCCTCGGAATTTTCGCGAACGATCACCAGGTCGACGTTGTCATAGCGACCACCAGCACCGGGAAGCGAAACGACAGGGCGCAGGCAGACGTAAAGGCCAAGCGTCTTGCGAAGCGCAACGTTCACGCTGCGAAAACCAGTGCCAACGGGAGTCGTGATTGGTCCCTTAATGGCGACTTTGTTGCGCTTGACGGCTTCAATTGTGGAATCAGGGAGCGGCGTGCCGTCGGTTTCAAGGCAATGCGCGCCAGCCTCAGCGATTTCCCAATCGATATCCACACCACAGGCCTCGACAACGCGCTGCATAGCGGCCGAAGTCTCAACGCCGATTCCATCACCGGGAATCAAGGTCACCGTATGACGAGTCATAGCTCCTCCTCACAAACCCGTCGCAAACGCGACTCAAAAGAATACGCTTCAAGGATACGCATAGAAAAGAACGTCGAATGTTACATTGCAGTCGACGGCGCAAATAGGCTAGGACAGGTTCTCGACGATGGTCGTCGCCTTTCGTCTCAAGGCGCCGCGCCCATTCTTCGAGTCGAACAGCATCCGCTCAGCAAGCTCGGTTTTCACCGACTCCGAAAGATGCCCCGTGGAGAAATCGAGAAGCGAGTTCAGCATATCCTGGAACTCAAGGTCGCCATGCCAGCATTGAATGCCCTCATCAACAAGCGGCCATACACGATCGGAGTTTTGCTCGGAAATCGCGCCGAACTTGCAGAGAAATCGCATCGCAGCAAGATGCAGCGGACCGCTCTCCTCGTCGAAAAGCGCGTTTTCCGCACCATCGATAGCATCAGTGCAAAGCGAGGCATCGACATCGCAAAGACGAGTCAGCACATCGAGACATTCCCAGCGCGTCTGGGCCTCAGGGCGAGATAGTGCATCAACGAAAATCTGGCTGTAGCCGGAAACCGCAGCAGCGTCGGAATGGGAAACCGCTGCGAGGACCTGTGCAGCCTGCTGTCGAGATCGACGCGTCCCATTTGCCAATGCATTTGCAATCTTGTCGAGCGTCTCATGGTCGGAGACGCACGACGAAGCGAGGTTCAGAACAGTCTCACTATATTCAGCCACGAAAAGTCAGTCCTCTCAAACATACACACTATAATTAATTCATATTGTACCTGTAGATATACAAGTAAATATAAATGAGCGGACAAACAACATGGTGAAACAGAGAAACTCAATGATAGAAAGCGAAATAATGCTTGAAGAATGCCCGACTTCTCATTCGAAAACCTCCGAAATCGCAGTCATAGCGCAGCAAACTAGCCATATAACCGCATGAAGCACGATGATTGACCGCAGCAACCCTCAAAAATAGAGCAACCTCTGCAAAGAAGGCGGCGCGTCTCCGAGCGCAAAAGGAAGGGGGCCGCGGGCCCCGGGCCTCCCCGGGGCCCGCGGCCCCCTGCGCAAAAGAAAAAGCGCCGCCCATGAGCGGA
>NZ_CAKUBT010000033.1 GCF_934643285.1 uncultured Ellagibacter sp. | reverse complement strand
GAAGTCCATCAAGAAAGGCCCCACAATGGGAGCCTTTGGGCATGATAGCAGGTATCTCCCCGCCCGCGTGTGTTTTGTTTACGGGGCGTAACGGGCGCTCGGCCACGGGGGCTGCGGGCGCAGGACGTGGCATGCCGGAGGCGGAAAGCGTCTCGCTGAGAGGGCTCGAGGAAACGCGAAAGAGCCCCTTGCAGCAATGGGGGGAAGGGGGCTGCAAGGGGCTTTCGGAAAACGAGAGTATTCCCGTTATTCCTCGACGATGCGCTCGACGTTGCCGCACTTGCCGAAGGCGCCGTAGTGGTGGCGCAGGTTGCCGTCGACCTTGAAGTGCGCGCCGTAGCGGGTGTCGGCGACCATGCTGCAAGAGTTGCTGCACACGCTCATCGGCTCATCGGTGAAGAAGCGGTGATGGTCGTCGAGGTCGAAGTAGTCCGGGCAGCCGGCGATCTTGCCGTCGTAGGTGGCGTACTGGCCGTATTGCTCGCAGAGATCTTCGATGACCTGGCTTTTTACCGCACGAACATAGCGTCCTTCGTAGGTGGTTCCCTCGCCTGCCGCCTTCGCAGCCGCCTCGTCGGTCACCTCGACCGCATGAAAGCTCATGTGACGGAAGTCCTCCCAGCCCGCTTTGCGCATGGTGCGGCGGAAGTCCTGGTCATAGCCTGTTTCCGCCAAAAGCCCGCCCGCGATGGCCGGATCGGCCTTCTGCTCGGGGTCGAGGCGGCGGTTGCAGAACACGTCGAACTCGTAGAACTCGCCGCCCTCCTTCAACACGCGATACACTTCCGAGAGCACCTTGAGCTTAAAGGGGCTATGCGACACGGCGCAGTTGGCGATGACGACGTCGACCGACTCATCGGCGATGCCCGCCGCGGAGAGGTCCTCGATGGTCGCGTTCACGAAATGAACGTTCGACTTCGCAAATCCGAACGCGTGTGCAATCTGCTCTTTCGCCTCGTTGGCCTTCTCCACGCCGTGCGCGCAGCCCTCGATGGCGATGACCTTGCCAGACTCCCCCACAAGCTTCGAGGCGACGAAGGCGTCGCGGCCGTCGCGGGCGCCGAGCACCACCACGGTGCAGCCGTCGAGCATCGGCGGGAACGGGTAGCCCGGAAGCATCTTGCTCTCGCGCATGTGCTCGGGCAAAAGCGCGAGCGCCTCGGCTGCTTCAGCGGAAGGCTCAAGGCCCTCGATGGAAATGATGTCACTGAGTTTTTTCTCCGCGTAGTAGTCGAGGATCGTCTGCATGATCTCGTTCATTTTCTTCTCCTTACGTCAGCAAATATGCGAAAAGCCGCAGCGGAATCGAGCTCTCCGCTGCGGCCGTGATCGAGCTTGGGCTTATGCCTCGAGCTTCTCCTCGTCCTTCTTGAGGTGCATCGGCTTCAAGATGTAGCGATACGCAAGTGCAGCGACGATACCGCCCACGAACGGGCCGACGACGTATACGCAAATGGTGTCCATGATGTTGTTGCCGAAGCAGATGGAGCCCCAACCTACGCATGCGGCCCACAGGCGCGGCATGATGTCGCGGGCAGGGTTCAGGCCAGCGTCGGTCAGCGGGCCGATGACGTTGATGAGCACGGTGATGGTGAGGCCGATGAACAGCGGAGCGATGAGCGCGCTCGGCTTGCCCTTGTTCTCGTCGGAGGTCAGGCTCAGGATGACAAGGCAGAGAATGAAGACGCCGAAGCCCTCGGCGAAGGCGCCGACCATCATGGGCACGGTGCCGTTCGCGGTGTTCGGGAACACTTCGCACCAGATGGTGGCAGCGCTGCCGATGGAATTGGTGGACATGGTGAGGCCGTTGTTGGAGAGGTTCTTCGCAACAGAATCGCCGAACATGACCCACAGCGCGCCCGCAGCGAGGAAGGCGCCGGCGCACTGGCCGAGCAGGTAGGCGGGAAGATCGCGAACCTTCATCTTGCCGGCGAGGATCATCGAGATGGAGACTGCCGGGTTGAAGTGCGCGTCGGAGAGGTTGCGCGTCACGTAGATGCCGATTGCGATGGCGAGGCCCCACACGAGTCCGACCTGGCCGGGGCCGGTAAGCGCACCGAACAGCGTTGCCACGGCGACCGCGCCGATACCGAGGAAGCACATAAGGAAGGTACCGATGAGCTCACCGGTGAATTGCCTTGCGAATTTCATGAGTTTCTTCTCTTTCGTCCTATTCGAATTGAATTCCGACAGCAACGCCCTATCGGGGCGCAATCCCTCGGGCGTGTATTGTGATGATATTATTAGACACAGTCAAGTAAGTTCTTGAAAATATTCGGGGACGAATGTAACTATTGCACCTCGTCGAATATCTGCTTGACTTTACGTGACTTTTACCAAAACATCGCTATAATTTCATACGCATTCTCTCGTTTTCTACTGCCGAATCCCTCAAATGACAGCAGTAGCAGGGGAAACGATGCTGTTGCAACTATTTGCAGTGAATCGAGGCCCTAGAGAGAGGGTAAAAAGAAGTGAACATTAACAGACGCTCATTCCTCAAGGCGAGCGCCTTGGGGTTGGCTGCGGTGGCCGCGACGGGGGTGACGCCGTTTACCGCCGTAGCCGATGAGTCCCACAAGCCGAACCAAACCGGCAAGTGGACCGCAACCACCTGCCAAGGGTGCACTGCCTCCTGCCCCGTGAAGGTGTATACGCAGAACAAGCGTATCCTCCGCATCACGGGCAATTGGAATTGCACGGCGACGGGCGGCAAAATCTGCCCGAAGCCGCATCTCGCGATCCAGCAAGTCTACGACCCCGACCGCATCAAGACCCCGATGAAGCGCACCAACCCCGAGAAGGGGCGCGGCGTCGACCCGGGTTTCGTGCCGATCAGCTGGGACGAGGCGTTAGACACCATCGCCGACAAGCTCATGGAGCTCAAGAAGAATGGCGAAACGAAGAAGCTCGCCTTCCAAAAGGGCCGCTCCACCGGTGTCGGCGACGTCCTCTACAAGAAGTTCAACATCCTGTTCGGCACCCCGAACTACTTCGGTCACGGCGACATCTGCGCCGAAGCCGAGAAGATGGCGAACTGGGCGACCGAAGGTACCTTCTCGTACCACAACTACGACCTTACCAACACGAAGTGCTTCCTTATGTGGTCGACCGACCCCATCTCGTCGAATCGCATGTCCGGCTGGGCATCGAGCGTGTGGGGCAAGGTCATGGACGGCGCGAAGATTTACGTGATCGACCCGCGCCTGTCCGCGACCGCCGCGAAGGCAGACAAGTGGCTGCCGATCATCCCCGGCACCGACGGCGCGCTGGCCTGTGCGATCGCGCACGTCATCCTGACGAAGGGTCTTTGGAGCAAGAAGTTCGTGGGCGACTTCAAGCAGGGGCCGTGGAACTACGAGCTCACCGACAACTACAACAACAAGACGAACCTGTTCAAGGCCGGCGAGACCGTCGACGAGTCCAAGTTCGAGTACAACCAGGGCTACGGCCTTGTGCGTTGGTGGAACCTAGCGCTCAAGGACGCCACCCCCGAGTGGGCTGCCGACATCTGCGGCATCGAGGCGAAGGATATTACCGAGGTTGCCACGCAGTTCGGCAAGTACGGTGACGCGAGCTGCTCATGGCAGTCGCCGGGTACGAACATGCAGGTCCGTGGCGTGTACGGCGCCATGGCGGCGAACGCGCTCAACGGTTTGGTCGGCTCCATCGAGACGAAGGGCGGCGTGTTCAGAAGCGCGTCGGCCTCGACGGCAAGCCTTCCCGACCACAACCACTTCCGCGACGGCAACGCCCGCAAGGCCGCCAAGATGAAGGCGATCGACGGGCGCATCCGCAAGGACTTTCTGAACTATAACGGCAAGGCGATCCATTCCAACGAGACGTCGAGCCGGCTTGCCGACGTCATCTTGCAGGAAGACGGGCACTACGAGGACGGCAGCTATGAGATCAAGATGCTCATCAGCTACTGGTGCAACTACTGCTTCAGCTCCACCGGCGCGCAGCGCTTCGAAAAGGCGTACGCGAAGGTGCCGTTCTACGTGAACATCACGACGATGCCGTCGGAGTCCGCCATGTTCGCTGACATCCTCTTGCCGGCGAAGCACTACATGTTCGAGCGCTGGGGCTTCATGAAGGCAAGCCAGGGCCTCTACAGCTACATCTCGGTGCAGCAGCCTGTGATCACGCCCTTGTGGGACACCAAGGCCGACGAGACGGAAATCGCATGGGAGCTCGCCGTGAAGCTCAAGGAGCGCGGCTTCTCGAACATCTACAACTACTACTCGAAGGCCTTCTGCGACCCCGAGACGGGCAACTGCCCCACCAACGCGGCCGAGTTCGCCGAGATCGCGGTGAAGATCATGACGGCGCCCGCCTGGAACGGCAAAAACGCCAAGCAGGGCACCGACCTCGGCAGCTGGCGCAACTTCTGCTCGAAGGGGTGCTTCAACTCCAAGAAGATGGGCTACAAGAAGCATTGGGGCAGCTTAGGGCACGACACCGGCAAGTTCGAGTTCTTCTCCGAGAGCTTGAAGACCCTGCTCGAGCAGGTGGCGACCCAGTACAAGTGCGACGTGAACTCCGTTGTGGAGTCCATGGGCTTCGAGGCGCGCGACGGCTTGGCCTTCGTGCCGCACTACGAGACGCCTGTGCGCTACGGCGACGAGAAGACCTACCCCTACATCTTCGAGGAGCACCGCGCGCGCCTGAACCTGGAAGGGCGAAGTGCGAACTGCGTGGGGTATCAGGAGTTCAAGGACACCGACCCTGGTGATGTGGCCTGGGACGACGTCATCAAGATCAACCCGTCCGACATGGAGGATCTGGGCCTTAAGACCGGCGACACCGTCGAAGTGACCTCCCCACAGGGCTCCATCACCGTCCACGCGAAGGCGTGGGAGGGCACGCGCCCGGGCGTCGTCATCAAGGCGTACGGCCAGGGGCACTGGGCCTTCGGTCATGTTGCGGCCGCCGACTTCAAGAACTTCAAGCCCCGCGGCGGCAACAACAACGACATCCTCCCCTGCGACTGGGAGCGCTTGAGCGGATCGACCGCGCGTCATGGCGGCCTGACACGCGTGAGCATTAAGAAGGTGGGAGCGTAATGAAGACGCGCTATATCATGATCATCGACCAGCACAAATGCGTTGGCTGCGCCGCGTGCGAGATCGCGTGCAAGATGCACAACGAGGTGCCGACCGGGGTGTTTCTCACCCACCATATCGCTTCCACGACGGGCAAGTTCCCGAAGACGAAGTACTCCTACAAGATCACGATGTGCAACCATTGCACGAACGCGCCGTGCGTCGAGGCGTGTGCGACGGGAGCTATGCACAAGGACGAGTACGGGCTGACGGTGGTCGACTACGACAAGTGCATCCGCTGCGGCCTGTGCGCGACGGCGTGCCCCTACGGGCAGATCACGCCGGCGCCGGAGAACACCGCGGCGTCCGACATCGCCGCCGTCGAGCCTGCGATCGAGGGGTGCACGCCCTCGGGCGCCGAGCTCAAAGAGGCCATCGGCGCGGCATACCCGTGCCATGACCCCATCTTGGACGACTACGACCTGCCGATGGTGGAAGTTGGCGCGCCGCTCAAGTGCCAGATGTGCAAGCAGCTCGTCTACAACGGGGACAATCCCTACTGCGTGGACGCCTGCCCTGCGGGTGCTCGCGTGTTCGGCGACGTGGAGAACGTGTACGACTCCACGCTCTACGACCTGATGCAGTCCTACAAGATGGACACCCTTCTGCCCGAAGAGGGCACCGAGCCCGCCGTGTACTACATGCGCGAGTTCCACAAGACCTGGTAAGACGTATCATTGCACGTACCATGAGGAGGCAGGGGCGCATTTCGCCCTTGCCTTCTTTGCGCGAAATCGGCGAGCAGACACAGGAGAGACGACACCCATGAGCAACGACATCGCAGCAGACGAGCTCATCGACGAGGCGCCCGAGGAAGCCGCGCGCCTTGCCGTGGAGTGCCAAGCGCCCGCAAGCGCACCCGAGGCTGAGGACGAGGACGCCTACGCAGCGCGCCCCCTTCCCCACGTTGCGCCCGCAGCGCTTCTCGAAGGGCTCGCCCGCCTGTGGGACTATCCCGAAAGCGGCGATTCCGTAAGCGCAGAGCTTGCGCGCATGAGGCAGGATGCGGCGCTTACGAGATACGAAGATGCCCTCTGCGGCCTCGAGGACGCGTTTTGCGCTTACGAGAAATCGACGGAGACGGTTGTGGGCGCTCACCTTTCGCAACTCGACTACACGCGCCTGTTCATCGGCTCGTTCAAGATGTACGCCCCGCCCTATGCCTCCTACTACCTCGACGGCGCCGACCAGATCTTCGGGCCGACCGCCGTCGCGGTGGAGGACCTCTACGCCCAGTTCGGACTGGAAATCAAGTCCGACGAGCACGACATGCCCGACCATATCCGCTACCTGCTCGTATTCATGTCGCTTCTCGCGCGCGCCTTCGAGCAAACGGGCAGCAGGGATATGGCGCTCGCCTACGAGGATTTCAAGCAGGAGTTCCTCGACAGTTGGAGCGCTGAGTTCTCCGAGAAAGTCCATACCTACACCGAATACGCCTTCTACCCCGCTCTCGTCGATTTCACGTTGGCGTCGGTGTAGAGTCGACATGTTTCGAACAACGGACCGAGGAAGGTAATGAAGGGTCGATCTGCTCGCATGGCGCTCGACGGCGCCCTCACCATACTGCTCATCGCATCGATGCTCGCGCAGCTCACCGGCGTCATCGCGCACGAGATTATAGGCGTCGTGTTTCTGATCGCCGTCGTCGCGCATATCGTGAACTCGTTCTGGTGGATGAAGACGGTCGCGCGGCTGGTCGAGAACGCGCAGGTGAAAGGGGGCCAGCTCGCGCTGTTCGTCGTTGCGGTGCTGCTTGGTGTCACGGTTGCGCTGCTCGCAGTCAGCTCGGTGCCGATCAGCCGGCTGCTCTATCAGGTGGGGCTTGCTCCCAAGGTCATGAGCAGCATGTGGCTTGCCGTTCACAAGGTGAGCGCGTTTCTGCTGTGCATCCTCGCCGTCGTGCACCTCGCGATGCACTGGGTGAGTATCTTAAAGCACCTGAACATCCCCTTCGACCCGAGCAAGCGCAAGGCGATCGGCTTGGGGGTGAAGGCAATCTCCTGCGCCGGCATCGTGGCGCTCGGTGTCGTCGGATTCAACTCGCTTGAGCTGTTCGCAGGGTTGGGCGAGAATGCGGACGGTGAAGGCTCACGGGAGGGCTCGACGTCTCAACCTGCGTCGGGCAGCCAGGCCTCGAGTGCGAGCACGCCCCAAGGCGAAGGGTCGCCCTCGACCTCGGGCGCGTCCGAGGGCCTGGCCTCGGCATCGTCGTCGAGTGCATCCGCCGATGCCCAGCCCGCAAAAGTCCAGGCCGACGCCGGGGACGGAGAAGCCGGCTCTTCGGAAGGCGACGCCGAGGCGCTGTGCCCCCTGTGCCGCAAGCACTGCCCGCTTTCCGACCCGCAATGCGACAAGCCCTATCTCGCGGGGCTCATCGCTTCGTAGCCTTACTATCGTCAAACCCGTTCGCGCAAAGGATTCCCATGCAACACGTTTTCCTGCCCACCATGCGCCGATTCGCCGCGCTCGCGCTCTGCGTTCTTCTCTCGTTCGCTTTCATCGGTTGCGCGAATGAGGAACCGGCTGCCCAGACGAAGCCCCAGACCCTCGAGATCGGCGAGAACAGCGGCGACGTCTATGCGCTTTCGCTCTCGAACAGCTCGGGGAAGTCGGTCGTGAGCATGGCGGTGAAGCTTCCCGGCAACGATTCCTTCTCGGCGAACCTCATGAGCTCGGAGGCGCACTTGAAAGACGGCGAGGATGCCATCGTCTACATTCCCCGGCAGGCGAGCAACGAGGGCGCGTACGTCATCGACCTGAAGGTGGTTTTCGGAGACGGCGGCGTGAGCGTGCTGCACCACCTTGATTTAGAGGAGTTCGGCGCGGCAACGCTTCTTCTCAACGGCAAGATCGGATACGTCACCTATCAGGGCAAAACCGCGAACCGCATGGTTTCCACGCTCGATTTGCAGACGTATTACTATAACTTGGAGGATCCCACCGCCGCCGCGCGCGACAAGGCCGAGGAAGAGGAAGAGAAGCGCCGCTTGGAAAAGCTCGAGGAGGACTTGAAGGCGACAGACGAGCAGCAGTCCGCTGACGCGAGCACCTCGACTGATGGTGCGAAAGCCGCGACCGAGGAAAACGGGCAGACGCGGGTGACGACCGACGACACGCAGGGCATGGACATCGAAGACGATCCGCTCGAGGTCAGCCACGAGGATTCGAGCGAGGATTAACATCCGAGGCGCAAGATGCTAAGGGGAGGCTCAGGCTTTGGTGCCCAGGCCTCCCCTTCCCGTTTGCGCTTGGCTCTGGAATCTGGCGGCAAAGCGCTTTCCCTCGTCGTCGGGCGCGCAATCGTCGCGCCTTAGCGAGGCAGGAACGTGTTGAGCTCGCGGTCGAGTTCGGGCAGGTGCTTCGCCGAAAGCCCCGAGACAAGCTTGCCGCGTGCCATGACCATCTTCACCTGGCGCAACGCCTCCAAGTTGTCGAGCGGGTTCTCGTCGAGCACGATGATGTCGGCGGCCTTGCCCACTTCGATCGACCCCGTTTCCTCGCCCAGCCCTAAGATGCGCGCATTGCCGAGCGTGGCGGTGTGGAATGTGAGCTTGCGCGGGGCGCCGACGATGCGCTCGAAGTACACGACCTCGCGCCACATGTCGTAGTGCGTGACGTAGGGGCATGCCGAGTCGGTGCCGAGCCCCACGGGGATGCCCGCTTTGAGTGCCGCCTGCGCCGCGTGGACGATTCCCTTGTAGACGATGTTGCCGTTGATCTTCTGGATTTCGGTCGAGTGGGTCTTTTCGGGGTCGAGCTCGACGAAGGGAAGCGCAGGCGAGACCGTGCAGGTGAGCGACGACTTTCTGCCGACACCGTTTTCCTTGAACAGCGCGATGAGCTCGGGTGTGAGGTCCGCGCCGTGCTCGATGGTATCGACGCCCGCTTCAAGCCCCACGCGCACTCCTTCCGCGCTTTCAATGTGGGCGGCGGTCGCCATGTCGAGCTTGTGCGCCTCGTCGACCGCCGCCGCTGCGATCTCGGGCGACATGCGCAAAACGCCCGGCTCGCCTTCCTTCTCCGCATCGAAGACGCCTCCGGTGATGAACAGCTTCACGAGGTCGCATTTGCGCGCGAAGCAGTCGCGGACGATCTCGCGCGCCTGCTCGGGGGTCTTAGCGATATGGGCGAACAGCCCCGCGCCATGGCCGTTCGGGACGGTGACGCCGACGCCTGAGGTGAGCAGGCGCGGCCCGGGGTACTTCCCGGCGTTGATTGCGTCGCGCACGTCCACGTCGGCAAAGCCCGGGTCGCCCACCGAGCGCACGGTAGTCACGCCGCTCGCAAGCTGCTGCTGCGCATGCTTTTTGATGATGCGCCGCAGGTACCACATGCCGATCGGGTTTCCCACCACCTTGTCGATAAGGTCGCCCGCAGCACCTGCGCTCGTCGGCTTGCCCGAGCCGCAAAGGTGCACGTGCAGGTTCACAAGGCCGGGCGCAAGGTAAGCTCCCTTAAGGTCGATTTCTTGAGCGTCTACAGGCGGCACGATTTCTTCCGCAGCACCGATCGCCACAATTCGGCCCTCGTCGTCCACGACGACGGTGGTGTTGGGGCGCGGCTCCATGTCGGCGGTGCCGTCGAGGACGGTTGCGTGGGTGAAAACGTAGGCCATGGGATTCTCCTTAAGAGCGCGGCTGCTTGAGGTTTCACCTATTGTATCGTGCGAGGTCTCGAATTACACCCCATTTGTTGAATATTGCGCTCACGCTTGCTCGCGCCCGTCGTTTCGTTTCCTACGACTTGGTAAAAAAGGGTTTACGGCGCGCCCTTTGGCTCCTTTCAGCACGTGCGTTCGGTTACAATCGAGGCGATATATTGATTCACGGAAAGGCAGCCCGATGGCTTCTTCAGATAACATGGCCGATCAAGTTGCAAATGCTGCGCAAAACGCCGTGAAGTCGAGCGATTTCAGCGACCTTCAGTCGACCATCGAGCGTGTTGCCGGCGCCGCCGCTGAGAGCATCGGCCGCGGGATCGCGCAGGCGTCTGATGGCATCCGTCGAGGTCAGGAGCAATACGCGCTCATTCAGGAACGAAAGCGCAAAGAGGAGCTCATGAACCTGCGCTATGCGAGCGCCACGACCCAGCGCGGCGGCGGCATAGCGCTTGTAGTCGCAGGCGTCGCCGTCGGAATCCCGCTTGCCGCCATAGGGCTTATCATGCTCCTCATCAAGCTTGCGGCTGCCGTGCCGTTCATCGCCGTAGGCGCCGTGCTCGGCAGCGCGCTCGTGTTCGCGGGTACTCGAAAGATTCGTCTCGCGGGTGCCTTCGATCGTTACCGCAACGTCATCGGCCTGCGCGAGTCGTGCAGCGTGAAAGAGCTTGCGCAGCGGGGCTCCGAGAGCGTCGCGGACGTGCAGAAGAACGTGAGGAAGATGCTTGCGAAGGGCATGTTCAAGCAGGCGACGCTCGATGAGGCCTCGGGCCTGCTCCTCATGACCCCCGAAGCCAGCGAGAGCCACGAGCGCGAGCTTGCCGAGGCGCGCCGTGCTGAACGCCAGCAGGCGCTCGTGCAATCCGCCGGCTCTAAGGAAAGCGCCCCGCTCACCGCCGAGCAGCAGCAGCTCTTAGACCGCGGAAAGGCGTTTATCGCGCTTATCCGCGAGGGCAACGAGGCTATTCCCGATGAGGAGATTTCGCGCACGCTCGACCGGATCGAGCATGTGGTCACGGCCATTCTCGACGCCGCTGCCGAGAACCCCGAGCTCATCGACGATCTGGACAGGCTTCTCGACTACTACCTGCCCACCACGGTGAAGCTGCTCGAGACCTACCGCGAGCTTGATTCCCAGCCGATCCAAAGCGACAACATTGTCGACTCGAAGCGCGAGATAGAGAAAGCGCTCGATAGCTTGAGCGTCGCGTTTGAGAAGCTGCTCGACTCGCTTTTCCGCGACGTGGCGACCGATGTGTCGTCAGACATCACGGTGCTCCGCACCGTGCTCGCGCAGGAGGGTCTCACCGAAAGCCCGTTTGACAAGGCCCGATAGCCAAACCTCTACCGAAAACGGGCGAGCATGCGCCCGTAAGGAACCGAAGAAAGGTATCGTCATGGAAAACAGCACCGAATCGAAGGCAACGCCCGAGCTCACGCTTACGCTTACTCCCGAGCTCGACGATGCGCCCGCTCCTGTTCTTTCCGCCCAGCCGGTGGAGAAGCTGGCGAAAAACGAAGGCGACCTCGCCCTCGACGACTCCATGCTCTCCGATGACGAGAAGAAGATGGTTGAATCGTTCTCCGAGCAGATCAATGTGCGCGACTCGGCCGCCATCATGCAGTACGGCGCCGGCGCGCAGAAGAAGATGGCCGATTTCTCCGAGTCGGCGCTCGAGCGGGTGCGCACAAACGATTTGGGCGAGGTGGGCGACCTTATCACCGGCGTCGTCAACGAGCTGCGCGGGTTCAATGCTACCGAGGAGAAGGGGCTGTTCGGCTTCTTCAAGCGCGGCGTCGACAAGGTGCAGTCGCTTCGCACGCGCTACGACAAGGCTGAAGCGAACGTCAACAAGATCGTTGACCAGCTGAAAGACCACCAGATGACGCTCGTGAAGGATGCGGCGACGCTCGACAAGATGTACGAGCTGAACCTCACGTACTTCAAAGAGCTCACGATGTATTTGCTCGCGGGCAAAAAGAAGCTCGCTCAGGTTCGCGAGGGCGAGCTCGTCGAGCTTGTCGAGCATGCCCGCGCCACCGGTCGCGCTGAGGACGCCCAGGCTGCGCAGGACCTCGAGGCCATGTGCACGCGCTTCGAGAAAAAGCTTGGCGATCTGGACCTCACCCGCACCATCGCCATGCAGACGGCGCCGCAGATCCGCCTCGTGCAGAACAACGAGATCACGCTCGTCGAGAAGATCCAGACCACCATCGTGAACACCATTCCGCTGTGGAAAAGCCAGATGGTGCTCGCGCTCGGCATTGCGAACGAGGCTGAGGCCGCCCGCGCGCAGAGCGCTGTCACGAACATGACGAACGACCTGCTCAAGAAGAACGCGGAGATGCTGCACACCTCGACTGTCGAGATTGCCCGCGAGTCCGAGCGCGGCATCGTCGACATCGAAACGCTCAAGAACACCAACGAGACGCTCATCAAGACCTTCGACGAGGTCATGCAGATTCAGGCGGAAGGCCGCCAGAAGCGCGCCGAGGCCGAGGCGGCGATGCGCGAGATGGAGGCCGAGCTCAAGCAGAAGATGCTCGAGATCCCGCGCGTGTAACGTCAGGGCTATGCGAGGGGGTGCGGGCGCGTAACGCAAAAATGCGCGGGGGCGCGGGTAGCGCGTGTTCCCCGCGCCTCTTCGTCAAGAAGCTTGCTGACAGCAGGAAGCTTGCTTGCGGGAAATCGTTGCATAGCAGTCGAAATCCGCTGTGCTGCCGACGTCGGCAGGAGCGTGATCTCGATCGGGCGATAAGGATTATCGCCAGCAACTTTGTGCCGCTGTTCGAGGAGTCTAAATGGCAACACCATACCTAATATGGTCAGGTGTTGACATTTAGGTCGCAGCCTCTAAGTGCCAGGAACTTGTACCCCGGCTTTTATTCTATTCATGGGCGTCTTTGGCACGAAATCTGGGCATATTCGTCAACGAGAGCAGCGACAGAGGCGGGTGCCCGCAGGACACGAATGCCCGGTATTACCCGCTTGCGCTTGCAATCTACAACCAGTCGAATAGCATAGCCGGCAAGAACGGCCGATTCGAATCGGGTGTTCTTTCTCGATTTTGGCTTGCCGTGGACAAAATCGGTCGATATGTGAGGAGTTGCAGACGGAAAACTTTGTGATGAAGTTTCTGACCTGCGGAAATGCGCCCGGTGAGCCCGCCGATGGCTTCTTCTGCCTCCGAACGGCTCACATATCGGAACTGCGGCAAAAAGTTGGACCGGTCGAACCGGTCGGAGCGGAGGCTGCATTGTATACAGACGAGGATA
>NZ_CAKUBT010000032.1 GCF_934643285.1 uncultured Ellagibacter sp. | reverse complement strand
GAACGCCCAGGACGCTTCGGCGGTACTTGAGCTTGAAGTCCTTCGACACAAGCGATGTGATGGTGAACCAATTCCGCCGCAATATATTCGCATTCAAAGATGCACCAATCACTTCACTCTTTCCGTTTCAATGCAGGAGCATTTCGACATCTCAAAACCATTGCGTAGTTTAACCCAGTACAGACCGAGCAACGAGCGCATCTTGAAATTCCCTCTTGATGCTTCGGCGATACTGCTATCATGGGTTGCAGGGGGAAAGAATGAATCACATCGAGAAGGTGATTCCCGCTGAACTGGGAAAATGCTGTCACCTTCGCATAGTGATTCATGCTTGTAACGGGGGATTCCATGGGAGTGGATAATTCTGGCGCCGCGTCTGGCGGCGATTTCGGTACACCCAACGCTGCGTCCGAGACCGCGTCTGAAAGCGGGAGCGGCTCGCTCAGCGCCGCAGCTGGTGGCAAGCTCGCCGCGTCCGGCGCCCCATCCGGCGGCAAGCTCGCCGCGTCCGGCGCGCTCTCGTTTCTCGATTCAACGGATGGCAAGGGCAAGAGAAAACCGGTGATGCAAACGTCCGCTGCGTGCGTGCTCGCCACGATCGGCTTCGCGTGCCTCACGGTCTGGGGCACCTATATCGTGTTCTCGCCCGCGCTTCCGCTTTTGTCCTTCGAGCCGTTGGAAATCGCCATCCTATGTCTTATCGTCTCGCGCGTGGTGATGGACGCGTGCCTCGCTTTCTGTTCGAAGTTCCCCGACTTCGTGTTCAGGAGAATGCGGCCTTTGGTGCTGCCCGGTTCGCTGCTCCTGTTCGCCCCGGCGTTCCTTCTGGCGGGCGCGAGCTGGGCGGGGCTTGTCCCGGAAGGGTGGCGCATGCCCTGCGCGATCGCGGTCTGGGTGCTGCTCGGCGCGGGGGAGCTTTCGCTCTCGCTTGTGTGGACGGTGCTCTTCAGCATGATGGCCCCGAAGTGGACGGCGATGTCGATCGCGGTCGGCGGCGCGTTGGCCACTCCGCTCTTTCTGCTGGTCGCAGGCGCGGGAAGCCCGCTCATGGGCCTGTTCGGTTTGGCGTTCATCGTGATCTCGTGCATGGTGCTCGCCTCCATCCTCCTCTCCCGCGTCGACCCCGGCACCTTGAAGGCGATGGAAGGCTACCAGCGCGACCCCTCCATCACGCTCAAGGCCGCGGCCTCGATCGCCGCGAACGGGATGGCGTACGGGTTCGTTGTCGTGATGCTTGCGCTTTCGGGCGTCGGGGCGGTGCTCATTGCCTCGGCGGCGGGCATCGTAGGCTCGGGCGTTGCGATCTTCTGGGCGACGAAGCGGACGAAGTCTCGTTGGGATATGAGCGGCATGCAACGCCTCATCGTTCCGATCGTCGCCGCATCCATCCTGTTCATTCCCTATTTCGGGCATACTGGGCGCATTGTGTGCGGCGCCGTCGCCGTGGGAGCGTTCGCCTACGCGACGCTTATGGAATGGACCGATCTTGTGGTGTCGAATGCCGAGTTCCAGCTCTACCCGGTGAAGCGCTACGCGATGGGGCGCCTTGCGCAGTGGACCGGCTTCGCGCTCGGCGTCGTCGTTGCGTTCTTCGCGTTCCGCGCGGGCGACGTGGCGATCGAGGGGCTTGGCGAGCTGTCCTGCGTGATTGCGATCATCGTCGTCGCGGCCTTCTCGCTCTACGGCGCCGACGACTCGGAAACCGAGGACGCCCTGTTATCCCTCATGACGGCGAGCGCGGAATACCCGCCCTCGATTGACCCGCCGAAGAACGCGTCGCCCTTCCGCGACCGCTGCCGCGCCATCGCCGAGCAGTACGACCTGTCGCCGCGCGAGGCGGAGGTGTTCACGTGCCTTGCGAAGGGAAGGAACGCCGAGTACATCCAGCAGAAACTGTTTATCAGCTCGAACACCGCGAAAACGCACATCACGCATATCTACCGGAAGATGGGGATCAACTCCCAGCAGCGCCTGATCGACCTGGTCGACCGGGAGGAGCAGCCGCCCGCCCGAGAGGAGCGCGACACCCGCGACGCCTGAGAGGCCCGCGCCGCCCGTGCCGCCCGCAACGCACGTGGGGCCCGCGACGCGCGTGGAGACCGCGACGCCCGCGAGACGCGCAGAGGCGTTGGAGAAGATGCGGCCCCGGCCGATTCCGTGCTACACTGATTCGCCGAGAACACCGCGACTCGGGAGGGTCTTCCATGTCTAAAACCGTGGCCGTCATCGACGGCAATTCGCTCATGCACCGCGCCTACCACGCCGTTCCGCCCACGATGAACGCGCCCGACGGCACGCCGACCAACGCGTGCTTCGGCTTCGTCGCCATGCTGCTGAAGTTCGTGGAGATGGCGCATCCGGACGCCATCGTGTGCGCCTTCGATGCGGGGCGCCCGAAGTGGCGTATGGAGGCGATCGAGCAGTACAAGGCGCAGCGTCCTCCGATGGATGACGCGCTTAAAGTGCAGTTTCCCCTGATGGAAGGCCTGCTCGAGGCGATGAACATCCCGGTTGTGCGCGTGGCTGGCTGGGAAGGCGACGACATTCTGGGCACCGTTTCCGCGCGCGACGAGGCGCTCGGGTACCGCACGCTGCTTGTGTCCGGCGATAAGGACGTCTATCAGCTCGTGAGCGAGCTCACCCACGTCGTCACGACCAAGAAGGGCATCACCGACGTCGCGATTTACGGCCCCGACGAGGTCTTCGAGCGCTATGGCGTCACACCCGCCCAGTTCCCCGATTTCCTCGGGCTTAAGGGCGACGCGTCCGACAACATCCCCGGCGTGCCCGGCGTGGGCGACAAGACGGCCGCGAAGCTGCTTTCCGCCTACGGCAACCTCGAGGGCATCTACGAGCACACCGGCGATCTCAAAGGCAAGCAGAAGGAGAAGATCGAGACCAACCGTGACCAGGCGTTCGCGAGCCGGAAGGTGGCGACCATCTCGCGCGATGTCGATTTCGAGCTCGACTTGGAGGACGCGGCGTTCCCCTCGTTCGATGTCGCGCGCGTGACGGCCGCCTTCAAGAACGTCCGCTTCAACGCGCATCTGACCCACGTGCTGAACCTCGTGGGGGAGAAGGCGCCTGCCGAGCGAGCCGCGCTTTCGTGGGAGCCCGTTCTGCACGGGGCCGACGCGCTCGCTGCCGTTAAGGGCGCGATCGCGGAAGGGGAACGCGTGGGTATCGCGTTCGTCGAGCCCGAGCAAGCGTCGCTGTTCGACGCGGGCGCGTTCGCGGCGTTTTCCACCTCGAAGGGCGCTGCTGCCTTCGAAGGCGACGAGGCACTTTCGGTGCTTGCCCAGGTCGTGGCGCAGGGGCGCTTCGCCGCGCTCGACGCGAAGGAGATGCTGCACCGGGTGTATCCCGCGGACACGGCGCAGGAGGCGCTCATCACCGACGAGGAGCTTTTTGCGGCTGAAATCTTCGACGTGGGGCTTGCGGGCTACGTGATGAACTCGTCCGTTTCCGACTACACGCTCGAATCGCTCGCCGACGAGTACTTAGGCGGGGCCCTTCCCGAGGTGAAGACCGACGAGGAGCGCGCCTGCGTGCTCGCAGCGGCGGCGCGCGCTCTTGAGGAGCCGCTTTCCCGGGCGCTCGAAGACGACGGGTCGATGCGCACCTACGCCGAGATCGACCTGCCGCTTGTTCCCGTGCTCACCGCGATGGAGCGCACGGGCGCCGCGATCGACGTCGCGCACCTCGACGAGATCGGCGAGCGCACGCAGGGCGACGTCGATGCCTTACGCGCGCGAATCATCGAGCTCGCCGGCGAGGAGTTCAACGTCGACTCGCCCAAACAGCTCGGCCATATCCTGTTCGAAGTTTTGGGTCTGCCGCCGAAGAAGAAGACGCAGCGCGGATACTCCACCGACGCGAAGGTGCTCAAGGAGCTCGCCGAGGTTCACGAGCTGCCCGCGCTCGTCTTGCGCTACCGCGAGCTCGCCAAGATCAAGTCGACCTACATCGATGCGCTGCCCCGCATGCGCGCAACCGACGGGCGCGTCCATTCCTCGTTTAACGAGACGGTGACGACGACGGGTCGTTTGTCCTCGTCAGACCCGAATTTGCAGAACATCCCCGTGCGCACCGAGTTCGGTCGCCACATTCGCGAGTGCTTCGTGCCGCTCGACGAGGACTCGCTGTTCCTCTCGGCTGACTACTCGCAGATCGAGCTTCGCCTGCTCGCACACCTGTCGGGTGACGAGCACCTGGTCGCGGCTTTCAACAGCGGCGCCGATTTCCACGCATCGACGGCGAGCCGCGTGTTCGGCATCCCCGTCGAGGAAGTGACGCCCGAGCTTCGCTCCCGCGCGAAGGCGGTGAACTTCGGCATCGTCTACGGGCAGCAGGCGTTCGGACTCTCGCAGAGCCTTGGTGTACCGTTTGGCGAGGCCAAGGACATGATCGACCGCTACTTCGAGGCCTATCCCGGCGTGCGCGCGTACCTGGACGCTACGGTTGAGCAGGCGCGCGAGCGCGGGTACGCAGAGACGATGTTTGGCCGCAAGCGCCACATTCCCGAGCTCCACGCGGGCAACGCGAACCTGCGCGGGTTCGGTGAGCGCACGGCGATGAACCATCCCATGCAGGGTTCGGCTGCCGATATTATCAAGCTCGCGATGATCGAGGTGTCGCGCAGGTTGCGGGAAGAGGGCTTCGCCGCGAAGCTGCTCATCCAGGTGCACGACGAGCTGGACTTCAGCGTGCCCCGAAGCGAGGTCGAGGCGCTCTCGGCCATGGTGCGTGAGGTGATGGAAGGCGTCGTCGAGCTCAAGGTTCCCCTCATCGCCGACGTTTCGAGCGCCCCCACCTGGGCGGAAGCGCACTAGCAGGCCGGGGGAGGGCGCGCGCTCGTCGCGTTCTTCGCGCCTCTCGGCCGATTGCGGATCCGCGGTATAATGGGCCAATCTCAGCCGACCGCAAGGAGGACCCGTGCTTCAAAACGACAAGATTTGGATGGCGCAGGGCGAAAACCCCTGCTATCTGCTCCTCAACCAGGCAAATCGCCATGGCCTTATCGCTGGCGCTTCGGGCACGGGCAAGACGGTCACGCTCAAGGTAATGGCGGAAGGCTTCTCGCAGGCGGGCGTGCCCGTCTTCATGGCCGACGTCAAAGGCGACGTCACCGGCATGTGCCAGGCGGGCGTCGACTCCGAGAACATGCAGAAGCGCATCGCCAAGTTCGGCCTCGAAGGGTTCACCTACCAGGGCTGCCCCGCCCGTTTTTGGGACATGGATGGCGAGAACGGCATCCCCGTTCGCGTGACCATCTCCGACATGGGGCCAGTGCTGCTCTCGCGCCTGCTCGGCCTCACCAAGGTGCAGGAAGGCGTGCTGAACATCGTCTTTCGCATTGCCGACGACAGGCAGATGCTGCTCATCGACATGAAAGACCTCCGCTCGATTCTCAACTACGTGAGCGAGCACGCCAAGGAGTACACGACGACTTACGGCAACGTCTCGTCGCAGTCCGTAGGCGCCATCCTGCGCGCGCTCATCGCCGTTGAAGACCAGGGCGGCGACGTGTTCTTCGGCGAACCCGCGCTTGAACTGGCCGATTGGTTCGCCTGCGACCCGAGCGGCCAAGGCTACGTCAACATCTTGAACGCCGCGCGCATTATCCAGCAGCCGCAGATCTACTCGATGTTCCTCCTGTGGATGCTCTCCGACCTCTTCGAGAAGCTCCCCGAAGTGGGCGACCTCGACAAGCCCAAGTTCGTCTTCTTCTTCGACGAGGCGCACCTGCTGTTCAAGGACATGCCGACTGAGCTGCTCAGCAAGATCATCCAGGTCGTCAAGCTCATCCGCTCCAAAGGCGTGGGCGTGTACTTCATCACCCAGTCGCCGAGCGACATCCCCGGCGAGGTTTTGGCGCAGCTTTCCAACCGCGTGCAGCACGGCCTGCGCGCCTACACTCCCGCCGAGCAGAAGGCGGTGAAGGCGGCGGCCGAGGCGTTCCGCGCAAACCCGAGCTTCAAGAGCGAGGACGCCATCATGGAGCTTGGCACGGGCGAGGCGCTTGTGAGCTTCCTCGATGTGGACGGCAAGCCCTCCATCGTGGAAAACGCGAAGGTCCTGCCGCCGCAGTGCCTTATGGCCGCCGCGTCCGACGAGGCGAAATCCGCCGTGATTCAGGGGCAGGCATCGCTCATGGCGAAGTACGGCGACGCGATCGACCGCGAGAGCGCCTACGAGATGATCCAGGACGAGCGCGAGCAGAACGCCGCCGCCGAGGAGCTTGCGAGGGAACGGGCCGAGTTCGAGGCGCAGAAGGCGGAGTTTGCCAAGCAGCAGGAAGAGGCGAAGAAGGCGGCCGAGAAGGAAGCCGAGCGTCAGCAAAAGGCTGCGGAAAAGGAAGCGGAACGCCAGGCGAGAGCGGCTGAGCGGGAAGCGGAACGCCAGGCTAGGGCGGCAGAGCGCGAGGCCGAGCGTCAGGCGAAGGTCGCCGAGCGGGAGCGCCAGAAGCAGAAGGACGCCGTGGCCCGCGTCGCCACGAGCATCTTGGGATCTGCCGGCCGCACCGCCGCCAACCAGATCGTTCGCGGCCTCTTCGGCACGCGCCGCTAGCTGTTGGCGCCGCGAGCACACGCTGCTAGCTAGCAGCGGGTCGCACCAACCTGATGCACTCGCCGCGCCGCCGTCAGCCGCATACCGACGTCCTCCCGTGCGTGTCTCCAGGGGACCGCGCGGGAGGTTCGAGCGAGTTAGCGCTGGTCATTAAACCAGTCTGGCTAAAAAAAGTGGCGCTTTAGAATGGCCACACTTTTCAGCATTCAGCAAGCTCAAGCAATTCAACCGATCGAACGTGTTTTAAGGAAATAAGGTAGAATATTAGTGCAATCTGCGGTCTGGATGGACCGAGCCCTAACGGGCCAACCATTTGTGGCGCCTCGCGTAAGCGGGGCGCCAACTGTATAAAGCGGGGTTCGATGGAGAAAATCACGCTGCTGCACGGCACGTCCCTCTGGGAGGGCATAACGTATCATTCTGCTATGTCTGGTTGGTTTGGGGAGAGCCGCGCACTTGAGCAAACTGGCATGTTCCACATCATTTACTTTAACTATTACGATTTCTTGCAGGGGAAAAAGCTCAAGATCGGTGTGAGCGAATGTATTCCAGCTCTTGAGGAGCTTGGCCTCCATGACGAAGCAAGGTACGTCTCGGGCCTTAAACCGAAAAAACGGGATAATCCGACGCTTTTGCGGTGTCCTTATATGGATGAGGAGCATTACCGGCGGTTAGAACGCGAGCTGCGGAATTTTGGATATCGCCTTATGATCGATAGCTGGGAGTCGCACGCGTATAGCGACCTGCGCTACCACAGGGGACTTTCTACAGACGCATACATGATTGAGTCTGCAAGGGCGGGCTCATCATTTGGACTCAGCTCATATTTCTCGGCTCAGCCGACCATCTACTTTGTGCGAGATGAGGATGGTCCAGCGAATCAGCTTAGATTCGAGGATTTCTATTTTATAGGGTCGTTGAACGGGGGTGAATCGAAAAGAGTCGCCGACAGCTTCTCTAAGTTTCTCGGCGTAGACCAGGTGGGTGAAGTCTTCTTTGAAAAGTACGTCCCCTATGCAAGTTTCGGGAACAGGCCCATAGGCTGCGCGTTTTCTTTTTTGATGGGGTTCCGTTCTACAAGAGCACGATCCACGACTGGCTAGCTGATTGGCATTCCATACCGGAGCCTCCCGATAGCGTCATCGATGCCTTCGTGGCGCAAATGGGATTGTTCGGATCGTGCGACCTTGTGCTCACAGAGGGCGGCGGGTGGAAATGCTCGCGAATTATGGACGGGCAATTCACTGGCGCTTCGCTGGGAATGGATGATGAGGAGTATGCGAAAGCCTTCGTGAAAGTTCTTGAGGATACCCCGCATGTTTCTCCGAGTTGGTGCTTGACCGCACGCGTTAAGGACAAGAATACAGTTGGGGAAGACCATCGAGTTGTTCATGGGACGAGGCATTTTGCGCCTGGGACGAAGGTTTGGCTGCATCCCCCAAATTGGGAGGGACGCGTGGGGGCGATTGGAGTACCTCGCTATTCCGATAAACTGACGCGCATCGTCATGGATGCTAGGAAGCTGGAAGGCTTTGACGTGGAAATGGTCTACAGCAAGGAGATTCTTGCGGCGCTTGCGCATCCGTGGCGCGCATGGCCGCTTAGCAAACTCGCTCCTGTGGAAGTTAGCAGGGGGACATGGGATGCGTCCAATGAGTGCCTTGAGAGAATCCTGGGGTGCATCGGATGGTTGGATCAGCTGGCGCAAGAAGAAGATGCAACCAATTAAGGTGGGCCGCTGGTTGCATGGCAATGAACTGCGCAACCAGCGGCCTGTTAATCCTGTATAGCGATTATGCAGCTAGTTCTTTAGATGCTCGTTTAGGAAATTAACCATAATATCGATCACCTGCGGCTGATTGAACAGCGGGCCGCCGTGCGATGCGCCAGCTATTACGTAACGGTCGGCTTCGACTCCGGCATCGACCAGTCGTTTGTACAGCTCCATGCTGGCGACGGGGGAGACGAGTGTGTCTTTGTCGCCGTGCAGGATGAGGAAGGCGGGATCGGTCCCGTCGATATAGGTGAAGGGGCTTGCAGGTGCTGCGGTATCGGGTGTGTCAAACACGGATGCGCCCTTGTTGTTGCCGAAAGCTGTTCCGTTCACGAGCATGGCCTCAGTGGTTGCGGGAGAATGGTGGCCCTGCTCGATCTCCTCTTGGAGGCCTGCGCCGATAAGTGTTAGGTCGGACACTCCGTACAAGTCAATAACAGCGTTGACCTTCGAATCCTCAGAAGTGTTGTCGCCTTTCTCAAAGTCGGCGATGTCACCTGTCACGCCGAGCATCGTTGCGAAATACCCACCTGAGGAGTTGCCCACAGCCGCCACGCGGTTTTTGTCGATTTTGTAGGTGTCCGCGTTTGCCTTGAGCCAGCGCACTGCAGCTTTCACGTCGAGCAGAGGCTCGGGGAATTTGACGGTCGGTACGACTCGATGCTGCACCGAGGCAACAGCGTAGCCCGCTTCTGCGAAAGCCATGCGATGAACAATGTTGCCCTGGGGGTTCGAGCTCGTGAAGCCGCCTCCGTTTACGAAAACAACGAGCGGAAGTGTTTCTCCTTCGCCCGCCGAGGGCAGAAGAAGGTCGAGCTTGAGGTTGGTGGTGGCATTTGCCGCATTGACCGTCTTATAGACGATGCCCTGAATCTCGTTGATAGTGAGGTCAGTAACTTCTATGTTGAGAACATTGTCGCTTGTCGCCTCGGTGAGGGATGCGGATGCCGTGCCCGACGCAGCCTTGCTCGTGTCATTAAAAGGCTCAGCTGCGGCGGCCGTAGTAGTCTGTGTTGAGCAGCCGACCATGCTGGCTCCAACAGCTGCCATTCCCATGAAAGCGCCGGCTTTGAGCAAATCTCTCCGAGTCATAGAGTTGTCCATTGGTTTCCCCTTTCATTTTGGTTTGTGCGTATCCCCTCGCACAGGTTGAAAGGTATGGAATTGGCGGTGAAAGTGCTACCCATAAAATATGGTAATTTCGATTATCACCAGGTCAAAAAAGAATTAAGATACTCGATTAAAGAGATGATTGCGATTGAACAAGGTCGATCACTTCTTGTTTTGAATGAACGTTAAGCTTGCGGTAGATGCTTTTCGTATGGCTCTGCACTGTTCCCCTCGCCAAGCACAGTTCCTCGGCGATGCGATTGACGGTGTACCCGCGTGCCACGAGGAGTGCGATGTCTGTCTCGCGCGGCGAAAGAAAGAAGCCACTGGCTAGCCAGGTACGCAACGCGTCGTCGCTATTCTGTGTCACAGATTGACTCGGTGAATCCGACGGTACGACGGGGGCTTCTGTATTGACGACCGAAGAAAGATTGCACTTCTTTTGGGAGCTCTCATCATCTGCTACCGGCATTCGGTCCTTAAACGATGGTAAATGCATCATGGCGAATAGTGCGAGGCACATGCCTGCTGCGGATAGGATGACGATTGATAGCATGCCGAGAATCGCGGCGATGGGTTCCGACGATTCTCTGGGAAACGCGATGGGGAGCAAATAGCGGGACACGATTGTGGTCAAGGAAGTAATCGCGAGAAACGTCCCCGCTCCTCCAAGTTCTCCCCCTCGCTTCTCGGTCCAAAATGAAAGGAGTGAGATGAACAATGAGAACTGGAGACAAGTGTGGGTGGTTGCTGCGAACGGCATCGCGTTGTCAGTTAGAGCGAGGGCGAGCGAGCTCAGGATGAGGAGCGCTCCTAGGATGATCAAAATGATGCCTTGCTTAATTGGGAACGGCTTATGCAGCTTCATAATCCCTGCCATCGCGATGGCAATGAGAAATGAGAAAAGGTATGATTTCGGCGTTTCCAGTGTGGGCATATACCCAGTAGTTGGTGCGAACAGGCAAAGAGTCGGCGTGCTCGCGATGAGGCAGAAGCACGTTGCCGCAAGAATGATTATATTGGCGTGAGGGGAAGATTGCTGGCGGAAGGATGGCGGCGCGCTTTTTTGTGGCTGCTTCGCAACGCAGTTTGCAAGTGCGAGAAGCGCAGAGGAGGCGAGTGGAAGCATTACGAGCGATGCTTTGACCGCGCTGTCGGGAAGGTATTCAATGCTCGCCGAAGCGAAGGAGGCGGCGAAAGAGACTGATGCAATGAAGCTCCAATTTTCGTGGCTGGAAAGAAGATGAGAAAACCATCCGAGGGTGATTGCAGAAAAGCCTATGGCAAATGAGACGATTCCCGTGAGCTGCATGGCAAGGGCGAATGTCGATGTAAGCTGGGACGAGGAGAAAAGCAGTGCGGCTGCTATCGCGCAAGCGAATCCGGCAAGAAGTGAAAAGCTTGGGCGTGCTGATCGTATTGCGCAGTACGGGAATTGGCTGGCTTTTCGCAGCGCGAGAGCCGCGAGTCCTACTATAAGAATATTTGTTATGGCGTATGCCTCACGCCCATCGAGTCCAGTGGGGCTGGGAATAAAGAATAGGTTTTGGAAATAGGGACTACGCAGCATCGGCCAATACAGCATAAGGCCTATTGTTACAGCGGTAGTTTTGCGCACTTTTCCTTCCCTCCAACCCTGATGGCTAATTGTAGCGCATAGGCGGGAGGTCTCAGTCTCGAACGTGCTTTGCGATGGGCAGTGATAATTTGTCGAAAAGCATTCTCTACGAAGAGCTGTTTGAAATCACCACTTCAATCTTCAAATTAAATCGAAGACTTCGAATTGCCGAACAATTGACGGTCGGATATGGCGGGGGCGGAATCGTTGGAACGGAAATAGGCCACCCTCATCGAGTTGGCAATGAACGCGATTTGGTCGATGTCAAGAGAGTCTCCCCGATTGGTCGTAGCGGCATGCGCGAGCAGGCCGATGTATGAAGCTGCGATTGTGGCAACGTAATAGGAGCGGAGCTCATCGTTTGGAACCCCCTCGTCGCTCATCATGGCTCCAAGCTCTTCTCGCAGTCGTCTCGCAAGTCTGTCCTTGAAGTAAGGGTCGCCGTTCTCGCTCATAATTGGTTGCAGTAGTTTGCGAAGGTAGCTCCCCATCCCGAAGAAATGCCTGATGCTCTCATAGGGTTTTCCGGCAACGCCGCTTGATTGGAGCCCGGTGGTGCTACCGTTCATCAGGGGGCGATAAAGCATGAGTTCCCCTAAGAGGTACTGCTCTAGACGTTCCAGCAGGTCGTAGGTGTCCTCGAAAAAACGATAGAACGTGGTACGAGCTATTGCGCAACGCTCCGACAATTCCTTGACAGTGATTTTGGCATGGGGCTTCTCTCTCATGAGGGACAGGTAACCCGATATGATCTGGCGTTCCTGAAAGTTGAAAGCCTCGTTGAAGTCCATGATACATCCTCCCTATCTCGCATTGTAGCGCGATTGCGCATCCGGCGAGGTCGGCGCCGGTTCGGAAAGGCGAACCGGCGCCGATTATCTTTCGGGTTGCTAGAAAATCGGGTGCGTGGGATGCGTTGCTTCGTCGACCTCGAACACGTAGTCGTCACTGTACTTCGGCGGGATGACCGGGATTTGCAGGTACGACTCAAAGCGACCGCCCGTGTGGAACACGTGTTCGCCTGCATTGTCTGTCTCCCAGATAAGCGGCTCGATCCAATGCGCTTCGCGGATGTAGCGGCCGGCGATGTGCACGCGGATAGTCTCGCCTGCGTGCCAGATGCGGCTCGTCGGGTTTATCTCGATGTCTATGGGCACGATTTCGCCCGGTGAGAGTTTCTGATCGCGCAGATGCGACTGAACGGGCTGATAATCGGTTGACAGCTCGGGATCGAGCTCTCGGTGCGACACGCGCATCTTGCCCCAGGCGCCTGGGTGTGGGGCCGTGCCGCCAAAGATGGTGACGGGTTGTTCCACACCGGCGCGCGAAAGCTTCTTCACGGTGACGAACAGGTCCATGTCGTCATGGCCCGCCGCCTCAACCCAGGCATGCAGTTTCATGTAGCCCGTGAGTTCGGTGTCCCGTTTGAAGGTGTGGTCGAAGACGATTTCGCCCTCGTTGGCGTCGTATCGCGCTTCGGACTCGGCGGCGGGGTTCTCGAGCCCCATCGACGCGTCCGCGGCATTTAGATAAAGCTTCTTGTACTGCGTGCGCGCGAGCGGGAACTCGCGCTCGGGGCGGTTGACCTGCCAGCTTTCGTCGAAGCGGTCCTGCACTTCGATGCGTACGCGCGGCGTGGACTCCCAGCCGTTGCGGATGCCCTTGCAATAGCGGTCGAAGAACATTTTGAGCTCGGGCAGGTATGTGGAGGAGTAGAAATCGGGCCACTCGAACTCGCGGTGCGCGCGCAGCCACTTCTGCTCGCTGGCAATCTTGCGCCAGCCGTTGACAGAACCTCGCAGGTGGAAATGGTTCCAACCGGCTGTCACGTAGGCGGGTACGACCACCTTCGAGAAGTCGGGGATCTTATCGGCCCAGTAGCCGTTCATGAGCGGGTAGCGCTCAGCCATGCCGCCCATGTCGTCGATGCCTTTGAGGCCGCATGCCCCCGCCGTAGCGAAGTTGGTGAATTGGATGGCCGGGATGCCCCCTTCGCAGAGCGATTCGCGGTACATGTCGCTCATGCCCTCCCACGGGGCGATGCACGCGAGGTGCGGCGGCTGCTCGGCAGCGATATGCCACTGGCTGATGGCGAGTGCGGACGAGCCCGCCATGGTCACCTTCCCGTTGCACCAGGGCTGCTCGGCGCACCATTCGATGAAGTCGTAGCCGTCTTCGGCGTCCTGCTTGCCGAACTGCTCATGGTACCCGCCCGAGTAACCGATTCCGCGGATGTCCACGTTTGCGACGGCATAGCCGTTGGGCACCCAGAACTCGGGGTCGGCAGCTTCGAATTTCGCCAGGTCGGAAATGGACCCTTTGGGGACGCCCGGGGTGTAGGCCTTGAGCTCGTCGGGGCGGTACTCGTTGGGACGCTTGCCGTAGTTCGACCAGGCGAGGATGACGGGAACCTTGGCCGTCGAGTCGGCAGGGCGGAAGATGTCGGCATACAGGACGACCCCGTCACGCATGGGGACCGCTACGTCCTGGTCGCAGATAATCCCGGGTGCCGCCTCGTAAGTGCGCTGGTTAAAGGGGTAGGGCTTGCGGAGTTTTTTCTCGTCCTCGGGGAGTTTCTCGAACTCCCCGATCGGGGTGGGGACGAGCTCCTTGGCGTAGAGCTTGTCGATAACCTCCCCACCCAACTCGGTTTTCACTGTGAATTGCTCGCGTCCGAATAACATGATTCTTCCTTTCGGGTCGTTTGATGAAATGAGCGGCGGGATTATTCGCCTCTTTCAGTTGAGGGATCTTGCGCGCTTGCGCCATCGGGAGAGGGGTGCTTGCCTATGGCGAATTTTCCGATGAGAGCGTCGCATACCCAGGAAAGCACGAACGTGACCAGAGTGCCCCAGGTGAAGATGACGAGCATGTCGATTCCGTTCAAGCTCATAGGGGGCAGCAGCTCTCCCGCGATGGGGAATGATGTCTG
>NZ_CAKUBT010000031.1 GCF_934643285.1 uncultured Ellagibacter sp. | reverse complement strand
TTGAACTTAAAGTGCATGACGTCGCCGTCTTGCACCACATATTCCTTGCCTTCCTGGCGAAGCTTGCCAGCGTTGCGGCATCCCACCTCTCCGCCGAGCTCCACGTAGTCGGTAAAGCTCGCGGTTTCAGCCTTGATGAAGCCGCGCTCGAAATCCGAGTGGATGACGCCCGCCGCCTGCGGGGCCTTAGCCCCGATGGGGATGGTCCATGCGCGCGTCTCGGTCTCGCCGCTCGTGAAGTAGCTCTGCAGCCCGAGCAGCTTGTACGCCTCGCGGACCAGGCGTGCCAATCCCGACTCAGAAAGCCCCATGGCCTCGAGGTACTCCTTCGCTTCCTCGGGGTCGAGCTCGGCCAAGTCAGCTTCCACCTTCGCCGAGATGGGCACCGGCGCACACCCGTCGATTTCAGCCAAATCGGCGTCGAGCGCGTCCTCGTCGACGTTTGCGATGTAGAGGATCGGCTTCATGGTGAGCAGGTGCAGGTCGTAGATAGCTGCCTGCTCGTCCTCGTCCAAGCCGAGCGTGCGGGCGCGATGGCCCTCGTTCAAGCCCTCGAGCACCTTCTTGGCGACCTCGAGCTTCTTCACACCGGCTTTGTCGCGCTTGGCCTCTTTCTCCAGGCGCGGGATTGCCTTGTCGAGTGTGCCGATGTCGGCCAGGATGAGCTCGGTCTTGATCGTCTCCACGTCGGAGGTCGGGTTGACCTTGCCGTTCACGTGCACGACGTCGGGGTCGCTGAAGAAGCGCACGACCTCGCAGATCGCATCGGTCTCGCGGATGTTCGCGAGGAACTGGTTACCCAGGCCCTCGCCCTTGCTCGCGCCCTCCACCAGGCCTGCGATGTCGACGAACTCCACCGTCGCGGGAACAATCTTGGCCGGATGGTCGATCGCCGCAAGCGCGTCGAGGCGCGCGTCGGGCACGGGGACGATGCCCACGTTGGGCTCGATGGTGGCGAAGGGATAGTTCGCGGCTAGCCCGCCCTTGTTTGTGAGCGCGGTGAACAGCGTGGACTTGCCGACGTTCGGCAGGCCGACGATTCCGATGGAAAGCGACATGGAAGCTTCTTTCTCACTCAAAAGCGCCGCCGCGAAACTCGCGGCGGCGTGTGTTCAGTCAGTTCGGTTCATAATACCACAGGCCGTGCACAAACGGCTGAGACGTGCGCCCTACCTCGCGTCCTTATCGCGCACGAGGACGCCCTGCGAGAACACTTGACGTACGTTGTCGGGCGTGGACAGGTAGAGGATGCGGGCAAGCCGGTCGATCGGCTCGTCGAATACGCCGAAGCCCGTAAGGTCGCTATCGGGCCGTTTCACGTCGATGACCTGCAGGTCGAAGGCGCGCCCCGGCTCGAAGGTCGCAAGCGGCAAGCCGAGCGCCTCGGCGCCGCCTGCGGTGGCGAGCCAGAACGACTCCACAAGGGACAGCCGCGTGCCCTTGCCAAGTCCGCCGCGCTCCTCGGGCGGGAGCTGCGCGTTCACGCCAGTCTCGAGCAGGCGCGACACGAGCACCGCCTGGCGGATGTTCTCGTACATGCTCGGGCTGTAGCCGCCCGATATGTCGGTGCCGAGCCCCACGTGGATCCCCTGCGAGCGGAAGCGCTGGACGGGGGCCACGGCGCTTGAGAAGTACGAGTTCGCCGTCGGGCAATGGGCGACGGCGACGCCCAGCTCGGCGAACATCTCGCCCTCCTCCTCGGTGAGGTAGGGGCAATGCGCCATGATGGAGTGCTCGCGCAGCAGGCCGAAATCGCGCAGGGCGTACGGGTCGGTCTTGCCGAAGCGCTCGAGCACGACGTCGTGTTCCCACTGCCCCTCGTTGCAGTGCGTTTGCACGTAGGCACCTGTGCTTTCGGCCAGATTGCCCAGGCCACGAAGCACTTCGTCAGTGCAGCTGGGAATGAAGCGCGGCGTGATGACGGGCCAGGCGCCCGCCCGGCTTTTCCGTCCGATGGCCTCCACCTCGCGGATGAGGGTTTCGGTGTCGCGCACCGCCTGCTCAGGCGATGCGTCGCGGTAGTAATCCGGATTCGCTGCGGGGTCGTCCATCACCGTCTTGCCCACGAGCGCGCGCTGGCCGCGCTCGGCGCAGATCTCGGCGAGCGCCACCGTTGCCTCCAGATGCGCGCTGCCGAGGTACACCGCCGTGGTCGACCCTCGCGCAAGAAGTTGATCGACCAGGTCGGAGTACACTTCCTTCGCGAAATCGACGTCCGCGAACTTCGACTCCAGAGGGAACGTGCGCTCATCGAGCCACCGGTAGAGCGGCTCGTCGAGGGCGAGCGCCGCCTGCGGCCACTGAGGCGAGTGGACGTGGATGTCCACGAAGCCCGGCAGCCCGAATCTACCCTCCCCCAGCTCAAAAAGCGCGCCGGCCTCGCGAGCCTTCGCGAGCGCCGCGGCTTGATCGGGGTCGTCATGCTCGATGACGCGCTCGATCGCGCCGTCTTCCCCTACTTCTATGAGAGCGCGCTCCAGGTATTCGAAGCTGCCATATTCGGGCGCGTGGAAAAATGACCCGTAAAACGCCCTCGGTTGTGTTGCTATTTCCATCTCTCGCCCTATTCCACGACGCCCTTGATGGGGTCTTCGATCTGCAGCGTTATCACGTTGATGAAGCCGTGGTCGGTGATGGCGTACGCGGGCAGCGCCGCCAGGCAGATGAAGGAGAGGAACATGAACGGGATGGAGATGATGCAGCCGCGCTCGGCGCAGGCGGCGTTGAGCGCGTTCTTCCGCGCGGCGAGCTCCTCGCAGGAGAGGTCGGTGAGCAGGCCGCAGACGGGGTATTCCACGCACTCGATGACTTCCCCACCGTCGACTAGGCACTGCCCGCCGCCGATCTCGATTATGTGGTTCACAGCGACTGCCATGTCCTCGAAGTTCGTGCCCATGACGATCACGTTGTGGTTGTCATGTCCGACCGAGGAGGCGATGGCGCCGCTCGTCATGTGGAATCCGCCCATGAACGCGCGGCCGACGTTGCCGTTTATGCCATAGCGCTCGACTTGCGCGATGTAGAGGACGTCTTGGGAAACGTCGCAGGCCACGTAGCCGTCCTTGCACTCGAGCTCGACCTCGCGCAGCTGCGTGACGGGGATCCACGGGAGCGTGTCCATGCAGGTCACCTTCACGCGCTTGGCGCCTTCGGGGGCGGCGATCTTGAAGCTGTCGGGCGTGATGGGGTTCAAGAGCTTCGTGGTGTTGAGCAGGCAGGGGTCGTGGGTGGCCTTCTCGTAGTGGACGAGCAGCTCGCCGTGGTCGACGATCTGCTTGCCGCGCGAGAAGACGCTCACGACCTGGAAGTCCTCGGCGGTGTCGCCCGAGACGATGTTCATGTCGGCGCGCTTTCCGGGTGCGAGCGCTCCGATGTCGGTGAGCTCGAAGGCGCGCGCGGCGTTGATGGTGACCATCTGGATGGCCTTCGCGAACGGCACGCCGGCTTCAAGGGCGAGCTTCAGATGATGGTCCAGATGTCCCGTCGTGGCCAAGTCGCAGCAATGCAAGTCGTCGGTGACGATGCTCATCATGGAGGTGTCGATGTCCTTGCCGACGATGCATTTCAGCTGGTCAGAGAGGGTGCGAGCGGCAGAAGACTCGCGCAGCATGGCATGGACGCCCGCGCGTGCGCGGTCCATGATGTCGTCGGCGGAAAGCCCCTCGTGGCAGGTGGAGATGCCGGCGGCGACGCATTTGTTGAGGTCCTTGCCCTTCATCTCGACGAGATGCCCCTGCGCGGTCATACCCTTCATAGAGGCGACGTCGTCAAGCGACTCGAGCAAATCGGGCAGCTCGGCGAGAACGTAGGGACCGACACATTCGGAGATGCCAACGGCGTCGGGGCGCTTCAGCGCCTCGCGGATGATTTCGGGATTGAACTTGCCGCCGCTCGTCTCGAGCGCAGGCGAGAAGGGCACGTGCGACGGCACGACGAAGTACAGATTGAGGTCGGTGATCTCGTTTTCCTCAAGCACGGCCTCGATGCCGGGAAGACCAGACACCACGCCGACTTCGTGAAGGTCGGTCATGATGGAGGTGGTGCCATGCTTGAGCACGGCCTCCGCGAAGGGGCGAATAGCGAGGTCGGAGCTTTCCGGATGGATATGCCCGTCGATGAAGCCCGGGGTGATGAAGGCCCCCTCGGCATCGATCGTGCGCGTGCCCTCGCCGATGCAGTAGTCGACGTCGCCGACCGCCGCGATAGTTTGGTTGCTAATCGCCACGCCGCCGTCATAGATCTCGCCCGTGTAGACGTTAACGATGCGACCGCCCGTGATGACCACGTCGGCCGGCTTGGTTCCACCTGCAACGCTCAGAAGTTCCCTGTCCATGCGCTTTCCTTTCGCGTAACCGCTCTCGTCTTCTAAAACGCAAAAGCGCACAGAGCTTTTCGCCCTGCGCGCTTATCGCCAAGTGAAATATGTCGTGTCGCTCGAAGCCCCGCACGAAGATGGCGCGATTTCCCTATTTTTCCATGGGAATTGAGGGGCACGGAGGCAGGCATATGGGCCTTTCCTGTTGCTATGCAGGGGAAATGCACTGCCTCGACGCTCCTTTTCGCCTAACGACATGGGCGAACTATATCACGCCTGCGCTCGCAAGTCCACGCGTCGCGACGGTTCGAGCCGCAAACAAGATGCGCCCCCGAGCGCGCGAGAACGCTCTGGGGCGCAAACTGTTGTGTGCGAGGGCGCGAAGCTTCCCGGCGCGCCTGTGTTAGTTCATGCGCTCGAACACGAGGTTGCACACGGTTCGATCGCCGCCGCCGATGCCGGTGGATCCCGCCGTCGACTGCGCGAACGTGTGGAGGCGGTAACCTTCGGCGTACTGCTGGTTGCAAAGCTCCTCGATCTCGGCGAAGTTCTTAGATCCCTTGCCGACGAACTTCTCCCTCAGAACGACCTGCATAACGCGATATTGGCCTGTTCCGGTGTTGATTTTCCCAGCCTCGTCGTTAAAGCTGCCCATGACGTTGTCCATGAATCCCATGTCGGCTCCTCTCGATGGTCGACCCCAGCTAGGCTGGTCTTTACATGCAAAATAATACCAACGAGCTCGGTAACCCCATGTCTCAAAAGAGGGACATTAGAAGACCTACTGGCCAATGGCGGGCAGCAATTGGCTTCCTGGTTTTGACGAATCAAGGCGCAAACGTCAAACCAATGAGAAAACTCCTTGCGACGCTCATTGCGCAGACTCTTCGCCTTGATATGACGGTGATGGACCCGCCGCCGTGGTCCGAGCACCCCGATGCCCCTGAAGAACGTTAGGACCTATAGGAGGCTCCATTTCTCCCGACTCAGATACGTGAAGTGTTCGATACGCACATCGCCGATTAAAGGGCAATCGACGCCTTCCTCGGTATGGTGGAAGGCGAACCCGCACTTCTCCTGGACGCGCTTCGACTTCCCGTTGCCGTCGTAGTAGCCGCACCAAAGCGCCGTGCAGCCGAGGTCCTCGAAAGCATGCCGTTGAATTTCGCGAACCGCCTCCGGGATGTAGCCGCTCCCCCAGAACGGGACGCCAATCCAAAAACCTATCTCCATCTCCGTAGGCGGCGCGGCGACCTGGGTCTGCTCAGGCGGAATGAGGCCGATGCTTCCGATGGCCCGCCTGTCCCCCTTTAGGCACACTGCGTACGTCTCCTCGGCGGAAAAGACGTCGCGGATAATCTCTCGGCTGTTCTCGACGCTCGTATGAACAGGCCACCCTGCAACGGGGCCCACCTTCGGGTCACTGGCATAGCGATAGAGGTCCTCCGCATCGGATTCCCTCCAAGGACGCAAGAGCAATCTTTCGGTTTCTAACATCATCGGTTACCCCCTCGCAAACCTTTCCATCCGTTCGTCATCGATTCTTTTGAAGCATTTCCTTGTAGCGCTCACCCCACGCCCACATGGCGTCGAGCACGGGTTTGAGCGATGCGCCCGTCTCGGTGAGCGAATACTCCACGCGCGGGGGCACCTCCGCGAAAACCTCGCGATGCACGATGCCGGCATCCTCCATCGCCCGGAGATTCGACGTGAGCACTTTTTGCGAAATCTTCCCTATAGAACGCTGCAGCTCCTTGAACCGCATGGTTCCGTTCAGACTCAGATCTCGCAAGATGAGCACCTGCCACTTGTTGCCTATGAGCGCAAGCGTGGTCTCCACCGGGCAAGCGGGCAATTCTTCAAGCATCAAAGATGACATATGGACCTCCTTCACATTTTATTTTCGCAGGTAATTAACGATAGTTTCTACTTGGTGCCTATAGCACATTATTGTGCCTACTTACGTATTAACACCGTTCACCTTACAGTATGGGCTATCGGGAATCAAGCGCGACACCAAGTCGCACGGATGAAAGGAAACTATCATGACCAAAAAGATTGCAGTCGTCGCAGCCAACGGCAAAGCCGGCCAGCTCATCGTGAAGGAGGCCGCTTCGCGCGGTATGGATGTCACCGCCTTCGTGCGTGGCGGGAACAGGACAAGCGCCGAGAAGGCCGTCGTCAAGGACATCATGGACATCACGGCCGCGGACCTTTCGGGCTTTGACGCCGTCGTTGATGCGTTCGGCGCCTGGACGCCCGAAACGCTCGACCAACACTCGACCACGCTCGCGCACCTTTGCGACTGCCTCTCCGGAACCGATACGCGTCTGCTTATCGTAGGCGGCGCGGGCTCGCTCTACGTCAACCCCGAGCACACCGTGACCGTCTCCGACACGCCGGATTTCCCCGACGCCTTCAAGCCGCTGGCGGCGGCCATGGCCAAGGCGCTCGAAGAACTGCGTGCGCGCGATGACGCCAAGTGGACCTACATCTCGCCCGCGGGCGACTTCCAGGCAGACGGCGAGCGCACCGGCGGTTACATCCTCGGCGGCGAAGAGCTGACGCTCAGCGCCGATGGAGAGTCGGTCATCAGCTATGCCGACTACGCCATCGCCATGGTCGACGAGATCGAGTCGGGCGAGCATATCCAGCAGCGAATCAGCGTCGTGCGCAAATAGCCAGGTTGAACAGGAAACTCGAAGAGTGCCGGGGCGGTGATATGCCGTCCCGGCTTCCGCATGGAGGGAATAAGGTTGAAAATGTCCATCTGCATTGAAGGCGAGTATTTCGATTTGGGGCAGCGACCGATCTTCCGCAAATCGTTTACCTTGGGTGGCGCCGAGGCGAATGCGCGAACGTTCCTTATCGAAGATAGCTGCATCGGTTGCGGCATCTGCGCCGAGAAATGCCCTGAACTGTGCATCACGCCCGGCAGCCCCTCCGTCATCGACCAGTCCCACTGCCTGCGCTGCGGCATATGCCAGGAAGCCTGCCCTGTCCAGGCGATTGCGAAACTATAGGATGGACGCCATGGAAACAAAAGGATACCTGCAAGCGATAGCCAAGCTCAAAGGCACAATCGACACGGCCGACGCCATCGTGATCGGCGCGGGCGCCGGGATCTCAACTGCCGCCGGGTTGACGTACTCAGGCGAGCGATTCAAGCGTTACTTCGGCGATTTCATCGAGAAGTACGGCTTGCGCGACATGTACTCCGCAGGGTTTTTCCCCTTCCCCACAAAAGAGGAGCGCTGGGCCTACTGGAGCCGCCACATTTGGTACAACCGCTACGTGAATCCCCCGAAAGACACCTACGACAAACTGCTGCGTCTGCTGGAGGGGAAGGATTTCTTCGTCGTCACCACCAACGTGGACCATCAGTTCCAGATGGCGGGCTTTCCCAAGAAGCGCCTGTTCTATACGCAGGGCGACTACGGCCTGTGGCAGTGTAGCGTGCCGTGCCACGACAAGACGTACGACAACTACGATGTGGTGAAACGTATGGTTGAAGAGCAGCACGACATGCGCGTTCCGACAGAGCTCGTGCCCTTTTGCCCGCGCTGCGGCAAGCCCCTGTCCATGAATCTGCGCGCCGACGCAACGTTCGTCGAGGATGTCGGCTGGCGAAGCGCCGCCGAGCGCTACCGAGAATTCCTGGAAGCGAACCAGAACGGCAAGGTGCTCTACCTGGAACTCGGTGTGGGCGCAAACACACCCGTCATAATCAAGTACCCGTTCTGGCGCCGCACGTACGCAAACCCTGAGTCAACCTACGCGTGCGTCAACCTCGGCGAGGCGTATACCCACCCCGACATCAGCGAGCGCTCGGTGCTCGTCGATGCAGACATCGACCAGGTCTTGAGCGACCTTACGGGAGAACAAGATGGACATCGCTAGGAAGACGAAGCTGCTGAGAGCTCTTGTTGCCGACCTTTGCAGCGAGCGGGCTCTCAATCCGCCGGAAACAGAAGACGCCGATGAGCTGTGGGGCGCATTTCGCGCGCTCGTGAACACGCGACCGCCGACCCCCGCCGCCACCGGATGGCTCTCGACGCAAGACGAGCTGCTGCAGGGGATAATCGCAGATGCCGGCATCAGCACGCTCGACGGTGCCGCACCATCGCCAAGCAACCCACGCCTTCGTCTCTGGCGCGGCGACATCACCACACTTGCCGTCGGTGCCATCGTGAACGCCGCGAACAGCCAGCTCCTCGGTTGCTGGGTGCCCGGCCACCACTGCATCGACAACGCCATTCACACATTCGCTGGGGTTCAGCTGCGCGCCGAGTGCGCCCGCCTCATGGACGCGCAGGGCCATGAGGAGCCGACCGGCGCGGCGAAGATCACGCCCGCCTTCAACTTGCCCGCCAGGCACGTCATCCACACCGTCGGGCCCATCGCGAATGGATATCCCGCAGACTCGCATCGCGAGCAGCTCGCATCGTGCTACCGAAGCTGCCTGGACCTCGCCGCAAAGTACAGCCTGCGATCAATCGCCTTCTGCTGCATCTCAACCGGCATTTTCGGTTTTCCGCAGGAAGAGGCAGCGGGAATCGCCATTCGAACAGTGCGCGAATGGCTCGAAGAACGCGAGACGGACATCGATATCGTCTTCAATGTCTTCGACGATCGAGACGAGGCGCTCTATCGGAAAATCCTCGGGATTGCATGACGCCTGGGAATCCTATGGCGCTTGGAAAATGCCCTATCGGCGGCGCAATCGGGGGCGGACGCGCCGCGACAATCTGCAACTGAATTATAATCCGCAGGAGAGAACACCACTGGGCGCCACGAGGAAAGGGCAACTTTGAAGCACAAGTGCAAAGTGACGGTCATCGATAAGAAGCTGTTCCCCGAGCTCCAGAAGGACTATCTCGCAGACCCCGAAAGCGGTCCCTGCCCCTGCTTTGAAGTAGGACAGGAATATCTGTTCGAGCGCGAGGCCGGAAAGGACGACTTCTATCACTTTGGGAGAGAGCTCAACCCGCCGTTCCCCTGCGCGGAGGCATGGGACGCCGTAAGCCGCTACATCTATACGGCGCTTGCAGGCGGCGCCATCATGAAGAACTGGGCAAACGACGAGCGCATCATGATCGCTTGTTGCAATGACGGAACCCGTCCCGTCGTGTTCAAAATCGAGCGTATCGACGTTCCGGAAAGCGCCGAAGACGAGGCGTTCTTGGCTGGTCACGACTTCTCCTGCAGCAAGGAAGACGCCTACACGGGATAGCGCCCAACTTACGAACCGACTTTCCCCGCGTCCGAGAAAAAGAACGCGCCAGAAGGGAAATTCAGGCACGAAAACCGAGGTATCCCGCAAAGAAGGCCCCCTATCGAGGGGGATGCACCGGGCCGAAAGAACTCTTCAGGAAGAAACACCAGGTCAAAGGGTTGCTCACTTTGAAAGGCTCGCTCGGTTGGCGGCTACATAGTGGGATACCTCGGTTTCTGTGCCAGAATCGGCCGTAAAGGGTGTTCTTTTTTAGTGGCAAAGCGATCACCCGCGGCAACAAGCAAAAGGGCGATCGTGGCCACGGCAAGCCCGACGCCAACCTCGATAATGGCCTTCGCACCTGCGCCTATTCCGCCCCTGTTATCTGAATTCGACTGAGCAGGCGGTCGATTCCCCGCGCGCTACCAGCAGCTGGGGCGACATCGGGCGGTCTTGGGACGTGAAGGCGCAGAAATGCAGAAGCGAATCGGCGTTTACCGCTAAAATTGGCAGTTTTTACCGCTTGCTTGCGCATGAGGTGCGATAATGCAAACTTTAGCGCTAAGGTAGGTGTTTGACTGCCCGCGGGCACATCGGTTGGGATTGCCGCAGGCACTTCCTAGGGAACGATTGGTATAAGTCAGGAGTCGTACATGAGAGACATACGCGTCAGTGACATCACGATGAGGGAAGCAGCTGCCTCGAAGGCGCTCTCCCTATCCTTCAAGGAAAAGCTTGAGATCGTGAAGATACTCGACCGTATCGGCGTCGCCGCCATCGAGGTCGAGGGCATCGAGTCCTCAAAGGTGGACAGCCTGCGAATCAAGTCGATCGCCTCTCTCGTGAAGAACAGCACGCTCGCCGTTCCGGTGAAGATGGACGATGAGAGTATCGAGGCGGTTTGGAGCGCCGCGAAGGGCGCGCAGCACGTCCGCCTACAGGTCGAGGCCGCGGTGAGCCCCTCGTGCATGGAATACATCCAGTGCAAGAAGGCCGACGCGCTCATCGACGACGCCGCCCGTGCCGTTGCCAAGTGCGCCGAGCTCACCGACGACGTCGAGTTCGTCGCCATCGACGCCACCCGCACCGACGTTGCCTATCTGGCTAAGGTCATCGAGGCCGTCACCCGCGCCGGCGCCAAGACGGTGACCGTGTGCGACGCCGCGGGCTCCATGCTGCCCGAGGAGTTTGCCCAGTTCATCGGCGACCTCTTCAAGGCCGCTCCCCAACTTGCTGAAATCGAGCTGGGTATTTCGTGCTGCAACAACCTCAACATGGCAGACGCTTGCGCCGTTGCGGGCGTCATGGCAGGCGCCTCCCTGGTCAAGGCGACGACCTACCCCATGGGCGTCGTCGCGCTCGACAATGTGGCGAGAATCCTCGCGGCGAAGTCCGACGCTCTGGACGCCCAGTGCCACGTCCGCGTGACCGAGCTCAAGCGCGCCATGAATCAGATCGCGCGCCTGTGCTGCGAGGACCGCTCCAAGGCGGCCCAGTTCACCGGCTCCGTTTCCGAGGCGGTCGAGGGAATCGTGCTCACCGCCGGCGACGACCAGGACACCGTCATGCAGTATGTCGAGCGGTTGGGCTACAGCCTCTCCGACGAAGACGCCGCCGCGGTGTTCGAGGCATTCAAGAAGATCGCCGCCAGCAAGGAGCGCGTGGGCGCGACCGAGCTCGACGCCATCGTGGCCTCCGCTGCCCTACAGGTGCCTCCCACCTATATCCTTGAGGGCTATGTCATCAACGCCGGTTTGAGCTTCAAGGCGACCTCCCACATCTCCCTGCGCAAGGACGGCGAGGCCATCGAGGCGGTTTCCTTGGGCGATGGCCCCATCGACTCCTCGTTTAAGTCCATCGAGTCGGTCGTGGGCAAGCACTACGAGCTCGACGACTTCCGCATTCAGGCGGTCACCGAGGGACGCGAGGCCATGGGCGAGTCCATTGTGAAGCTCATCGCCGACGGCAAGGTCTATTCCGGTCGCGGCATCTCCACCGACATCGTGGAGTCCAGCATCCGCGCCTACATCAACGCGCTCAACAAGATTGCTTACGAGGAGCAGAACTAATGAAGCTTTCCTTTTCCACCCGCGGCTGGGCCGACCACTCTTGGGACGAGCTGGTGAACACCGCGCTTGAGATGGATTTCTCCGGCATCGAGATCCACAACCCCATCATCAACACTGTCTTCACCGGCAAGGGCGGCCCGCTTGAGCGCTACAACACCCAGGCTACCGCCCGCACGTTGCGCGACAAGGGCTTATGCATCCCCGCGCTCGATTCGCCCGTCGACATCTCGGCGGGCGAAGAGCAAATCAAAGCTGCCAAAAACCTCATCGACCTCGCTGCCGCCGCCGGCGTCGAGCGGGTCGTCGTCGTGGCGCAAAACGATGATGAGGACGCTATCCATGCCGCACTGGCCGAGCTCGTGCCCTACGCGGAAGCCAGCGACGTCGTCTTGCTGATCGAGTCGAGCGGCATCTTCTCCAGCACCACGCGCATGGCGGGCATCATGGACCGCTACGCGAGCGACTATTTGGGCACCCTGTGGGATGTCCACAACGTCTACCGCACAGGCGGCGAAACCCCCGCGCAGACGGTCAAGAACTTAGGCGCCTACATCAAACACGTGCACATGCGCGATTCCGATGACGACGGAAGCTTCAACCTGGTTGGCGAGGGAACCCTGCCCATCGACGAGGTCGTGCGCGCGCTTTCCTCCATCGACTACGACGGCTACGTGTCGCTGGAGTGGGACCCTGCATGGATGCCCGACCTCACCGACATGGAGGTCATCTTCCCTCACTTCGTGAACTACATGGAGCGCTTCGAGGACACCCGTGGCAAGCGCCGCACGCTCTACCTCAACCACGACGGCTCAGGCGAGTACGTGTGGAAGAAAGACGAGCTTATCGACTTGACCTTCCCGCAAGTGCTCGACAAGATGGTCGAATGCTTCCCCGACCAGTACTGTTTTAAGTACACGACGCTCGACTACACGCGCACTTACGAGGAGTTCCGCGACGACGTTGACACGTTCGCCCGCGCGCTCGTCTCCATGGGCGTGAAGGCTGGCAGCAAGGTCGCCATCTGGGCCACCAACGTGCCCGCTTGGTACATCACCTTCTGGGCGGCCACCAAGATCGGTGCCGTGCTCGTCACGGTGAACACCGCCTACAAGATCCACGAGGCCGAGTACCTGCTGCGCCAGTCCGACACGCACACGCTTGTCATGGTCGAGAGCGCCCTGGATTCCAACTATCGCCAGATCATCAACGAGCTATGCCCCGAGATCGCCGAGACCAAGCCCGGCGAGCAGCTGCACTGCAAGAAGCTTCCCTTCCTGCGCAACGTCGTGACCGTCGGGTTCGAAATGCCCGGCTGCCTCACCTTCGATGAGGCCATGGAGCGCGCCGAGCTCGTGCCGTTGGAGAAGATTCAGCGCATGGCCGCCGACGTTCGCCCCGACGACGTCTGCAACATGCAGTACACCTCCGGCACCACGGGATTCCCCAAGGGTGTCATGCTCACGCACCGCAACGTCGTGAACGACGGCAAGTGCATCGGCGACCGCATGGGCCTGTCCACCGCAGACCGCTTCATGATCCACGTGCCCATGTTCCACTGCTTCGGCATGACCCTATCGATGACCTCGTCCATGACGCACGGCGCGACCTTATGCCCGATGCCCTACTTCAGCGCCAAGGCGTCTCTGCACTGCATCACGCAGGAGAAGATCACGGCCTTCAACGGCGTCCCCACGATGTTCATCGCGATGTTCAACCACGAGGACTATCGCAAGACCGACTTCAGCCACATGCGCACAGGCATCATGGCAGGTGCCGGCTGCCCGCCCGAGCTCATGAAGCGCGCCGCCCAGCCCGACGAGATGAACATGACCGGCATCGTGTCGGTGTACGGTCAGACCGAGTCGGCCCCGGGTTCCACGATGAGCGCCTGGACCGACCCGCTCGACCTGCGCACGGAGACGGTCGGCTACGCGTTCCCGCACGTCCAGTGCAAGATTATCGACCCGGAGACAGGCGAGGAGCTACCCAACGGCGAGGTCGGGGAATTCTGCTCGCGCGGCTACAACATCATGAAGGGCTACTACAAGATGCCCGACGCCACCTTCAAGACGGTGGACGAGGACGGCTGGCTGCATTCCGGCGACCTGCTCATGCGCGATGATCGCGGCTGCTTCGTCGCCACCGGCCGCCTGAAGGACATGATCATCCGCGGCGGCGAGAACATCTATCCCAAGGAAATCGAGGACTTCGTCATCACGCACCCCAAGGTGAGCGACTGCCAGGTCGTAGGCGTGCCCGACAAGAAGTACGGCGAGGAGGCCATGGCCTGCATCATCCTCATGGAGGGCGAGTCCATGACCGAAGACGAGATTCGCGAGTTCATGATGAGCAACATCGCGCGTCATAAGGTGCCTCGCTACATCAAGTTCGTGGACTCCTTCCCCATGAACGCCGCCGGCAAGATCCTCAAGTACAAGATGAGGGAAGCCGCCGTTGAGGAACTGGGGCTTCAGGACGTCGTGAAGAAGTAACCTGTATCGAGAACGACCGTTTTGCGGGGGCCGTCATGCGCGCCCCCGCTTGCGTTTGGCACCATTGCCGGGGAGAGGGACTAAAAGATGAGCAACTACGTAACGGTTGACGGCAACGAGGCTGCGGCCCATGTCGCCTACGACTTCACCGAGGTGGCGGCGATCTACCCCATCACGCCGTCTTCGCCCATGGCCGAGCACACCGACCGCTGGAGCGCCCAGGGCCGTCTGAACATGTTCGGCCAGCGCGTGCAGCTGACCGAAATGCAGTCCGAGGCGGGCGCTATTGGGGCCATCCACGGCGTCCTGCAGGCGGGCGGCCTGGGAACGAGCTTCACTTCGAGCCAGGGCCTCATGCTCATGGTTCCCGTGCTCTACCGCATCGCCGGCGAGCGCCTTCCGGGCGTCTTGCACGTGGCAAGCCGCACGGTGGGCACGCACGCCATGAGCATCTTCGGCGA
>NZ_CAKUBT010000030.1 GCF_934643285.1 uncultured Ellagibacter sp. | reverse complement strand
TCGAGAAACGGCTACGTTCCCGTGGAGACGCCCACGCTCGAGATCATGGACGTCATGAACGCCGGCGGACGCGTGCCAGGAACCCCGTTCAAGCTCTTCGATTCGCGCGGCGACCTGCTGGCGTTGCGCCCCGACGTAACGCTGCAGATCGCGCGCATGTGCGCAACGCGCCTCGCCGGCCAGCCGGGCCCCTTCCGCTTCCGCTACCAAGAGCGCGTCTTTCGCGAGGCGGAAGGCCGCCCGCAAGCGGAAGCGCGCGAAATGACGCAGGTGGGCGTCGAGCTCATCGGCGAAGCGGGCCCCGCCGCCGACGCCGAGGTCATCGCCCTGCTCGCCGAGTCGCTCGAGCAGGTCGGGGTGGGGGACTTCCGCATCTCGGTCGCCACGGTGGGCGTGCTGCGGGCCCTGCTCGCAGGATGCGGCGCCGGCGAGGCGTGGAAGTCGGGCGTGCTTTCCGCCTACCACGCAAGCAACTTCGTCAAGCTCGACGAGCTCACGGGGAAAGGCGCGCAGGAAGCAGGGGTTGCGCCCGTGTTCGCGCAGGCCATCCGCGCACTTGCGAACGTTCGCGGCGGGCGCGAGGCGGTTGCCCACGTGCGCGATCTGGTTGCGCCGCTCGGTTGCCAGGACGGCCTTGCCGACCTCGAGCGCACCCTTGAGCAGCTCGACGAGAAGGGCCTGGCCGATCGCATCTTCGTCGACTTCTCGGTCATGAGCTCGTTCGATTACTATACAGGCATCGTGTTCGTCGCCTTCGCCCCCGCGCTCGGTGCGCCCCTCGGCTCCGGCGGGCGCTACGACAACACAATCGGCGCCTATGGCGAGAGCCGCCCCGCAGCTGGCTTCGCCTTCTACCTTGACCAGGCGCTTGCCGCCGCCGCGACCGAGCGGCAGGCAGCCGAGCGCCCGCTGCGCATCGCCGTGCCCAAAGGCTCGCTCAACCCCGACTCCATCGCGTGCCTTGCAGCATGCGGCCTCGACACGACGGGACTCGCCGACCCAGGTCGCCAGCTCATCATCCGCAACCCCGGCGTCGAGTACATCATCGTGCGCCCCTCCGATGCCCCGGTGTTCGTGGAGCTCGGAGCAGCCGATTGCGGCATCTGCGGGGAAGATTCCCTGCTCGAGGCGCAAACGGGCACCGTCGAGCTCGTGGACCTCAAATTCGGTGCGTGCCGCTTCATCGTGGCCGAGCCCGAGGGGGCGAACGAACGCGTCGCCGAGCGCTATCGGACCTGCGGTTCCATCCGTGTGGCCACGAAGTACCCGCGCATCACCGAGTCCTATTACGCAAGAAAAGGCGAGCAGGTCGAAATCGTGAAGCTTCACGGCAACATCGAGCTCGGGCCGCTCACGGGCCTCTCCGAGCGCATCGTCGACATCACGGCGACGGGCCGCACGCTTCGCGAGAACAACCTGGTCATCGTCGACGAGGTGCTCTCGTCGACGGCGCGCTTCTTCGCGAACCCGTGCGCGTTTCGCACCGACCCGCGCGTAGTCGAGCTCGCGGACAAGCTGCGAGCAGGCGCCGAAGCGGGTCTGTGGGACGCGACGGTGATCGCCGGAAGCGACCAGCCGAGTGCAAGCGCGAACGCGACCGCAAGCGCGTAGACTTCTCGATACCAACCAAGACGTTTCAATATAAGAAGGGACATATCATGCGTCGAGTCATTCTGAAGAAAGGCGAGCAGTTCAAAAGCTCGCAGATCAACCGCACCGGAGCGTTCAACGCGGGCGCCATCGCCGCGGCGACCTCGATCATCGAGGAGGTGCGCGAGCGAGGCGATGCAGCGTTGCGCGACTTCACCGCCAAGTTCGACGGCGTCGAGGTAGAAGACTTCCGTGTGCCGCAGGAGACGATCGATGCCGCCGCAGCCCAATGCGATGCGAAGACGGTCGCCGCGCTCGAGCATGCTGCCAAGCAGATCCGCGAGTTCCATGAGCGTCAGAAGCAGCAGAGCTGGATCGCCACGCGCGAGAACGGGGCGATCGTCGGCGCGAAGGTGACGCCGCTCGAATCCGTAGGCATCTACGTTCCCGGCGGACGCGCGCTCTACCCCTCTACCGTGCTCATGAACGCCATCCCCGCATCGGTCGCGGGTGTCGAGCGCATCGCCTGCGTGACGCCCCCGTCCAAGGACGGCTCGCTCGATTCCGCCATCCTCGCCGCCTGCAAGATCGCCGGCGTGACCGAGATCTACTCGGTCGGCGGCGCCCAGGCTGTCGGCGCGCTTGCCTACGGCACCGAGACCATCGAGCCGGTTGCCAAGATCACCGGCCCTGGCAACGCCTACGTCGCCGCCGCGAAGAAGATCGTGTCGGGCGATGTGGGAATCGACATGATCGCAGGCCCCTCTGAGGTGTGCGTCGTCGCTGATGAGACGGCAGATCCTGCGCTCGTCGCCATCGACCTCATGGCCCAGGCCGAGCACGACCCCCTGGCCGCCTGCTACCTCGTCACCTTCTCCGAGGAATACGCCGACCAGATCGAGGCGGCCATCGAGCGCCACGTGAAGCACTCAACGCGCGCGGAAATCACCATGGCATCGCTTAACGACCACGGCCTTATCACCATCTGCCCCGACCGCAAGGCCGCAATCCAGGCGGTGAACGTGATTGCCCCCGAGCACCTCGAGCTGCATGTCGAAAACGCCATGGACCTGCTCGGGTCGATCAAGAACGCGGGCGCGATCTTCTTGGGCGAGTGGACCCCGGAAGCGGTCGGCGACTACGTGGCGGGCCCCAACCACACGCTTCCCACCGGCGGCACCGCGCGCTACGCGAGCCCGCTGTCGGTCGAGGAGTTCGTGAAGAAGTCGTCCATCATCCAGTACACCCCCGAAGCGCTCGCGGCCGACGCCGACTCCGTCATGACGATCGCGCGCCACGAGGGCCTGTGGGCGCACGCGATGTCCGTCGAGCTGCGCTGCAACGAGCTCGCTGGCAAGCCGACCGAAGTCGATGCAGGTGAGAGCGTTGAATAGCGTGAGGCAGTCCGCCCCGCAGCTGCAGGGGCTTGTGCCCTACGACCCGAAATATCTTCCCGCGAGGGCATATCTTTCCGCGAACGAGAACCCGCGCGACGTGGAGACCGAGATCCGCCAGAAGATCATCAGCGCCATTCGCAAGGTACCTTTGAACCGCTACCCCGATCCGTTGGCGAACGACCTGCGCGACATGATTGCCGAGGCGAACGGGCTCGACCGCGACCAGGTGCTTCTGGGCAACGGCGGCGACGAGCTTTTGTTCAACATCGCGCTTGCATGGGGCGGGCCGGGACGCAAGTTCCTAAACCTGCCGCCGACGTTCTCGGTGTATGCGGCCAACGCGCGCCTCACGGGCACCGAGGTCGTCGACGTGCCGCGCCTTGCCGACTACTCCATCGATGAGGAGGCGGTCTTCGCGCGCCTCGGGCAAGGCGACATCGACTACGTCATCGTGGCCAGCCCGAACAACCCCACCGGCAAGCTCGCGAACGAGGAGTTCCTCGTGAAGCTTCTCAACGCCACCGACGCGCTCGTCTTAGTCGACGAGGCGTACTTCGAGTTCTCCCGAACAACGATGCGCCCCTACCTCGCGATGCACAAGAACCTGCTCATCCTGCGCACGTTCTCGAAAGCATTTTCGCTCGCGGGCGTCCGCATGGGCTACATCCTGGGAAATGCCGAGGTCATCCGCGAGTTTTTGAAGGTGCGCCAACCGTATTCGGTCGACGCAGTCTCCCAGGCGATCGCACGTGAGGTGTTCTCCGAGCGCCAGAAGTTCGAGCACGGCATCATGGCGATCATCTCCGAGCGCGACCGTCTGCTCGAAGAGCTGGCGAAGGTGCCGGGCGTCACCGTGTATCCTTCGGATTCGAACTATATCCTGTTCAAGCTCGAGGGCGCCGACAAGGTGTGGGAGGCCCTCTACGCGCGCGGCATCCTCGTGCGCGACTTCTCCCATGCGCCGATGCTCGAGAACTGCCTGCGCGTATCGGTAGGGACCGAAGAGGAAAACAACGAGTTCCTCGCCGCATTGCGCGAAATCGTGGCGAGCAAGTAGGAAGAGGTGCACATGAGCGAGCGGACCGCGCGAATTGCGCGCACAACGAAGGAAACCGACATCGAGCTGTCGATCGACCTCGACGGCACCGGAGTGACCGACGTCGACACCGGCATCGGCTTTTTCGACCACATGCTCACCGCCTTCGGGCGCCATGGGCTGTTCGACCTGTCGGTGCGTGCCGAGGGCGATCTGGAAGTCGACGGTCATCACACGGTGGAAGATGTCGGCATCGTCGCAGGCCAGGCCTTCGCACGTGCGTTCGGTGACAAGCGCGGCATCAGGCGCTTCGGCTCGATCGCCCTGCCCATGGACGAGGCCCTCATCCTGGCGGCCGTCGACATCTCGGGCCGCGGCCAACTGTTCTGGGAAGCCGACGTCCCAGCCGTCATGGTGGGGGCCTTCGACGCGGCGCTCGCCAAGGAGTTCTTCATCGCCTTCGCGGCGAACGCCGGTGTGACGCTTCATATCCGCGAGCTCGCAGGCGAGAACACCCATCACGTGATCGAGGGCATGTTCAAGGCAGTGGCGCGCGCGATGCGCCAGGCGGTCGAGCCCGACCCGCGCATGGGCGATGCGCTGCCGACGACCAAGGGCGCCCTGTAGGAGATGCGAATGATTGCGGTAGTCGATTATCAAAAGGGCAACCTGAAGTCGGTCGAGCGCGGCCTCATTGCCGCAGGTGGCGAGGCCTTCATCACGGCGGATGCATCCGAGATAGCCAAGGCGGACGCCATCGTCTTGCCAGGTGTCGGGGCCTTCGCAGACGCGGCGGCGACGATGTGCGAGCTCGGGCAGATGGAGGTCATTCGCGAGCGCGTACGCGCAGGCGTCCCCTTTTTGGGAATCTGCCTCGGCGAGCACCTGATGTTCGAGCAAGGCGTGGAAGGCGCGACCGAAGGCAGTCCCGCGTGCGGACTGGGGCTTTTACCGGGCACCGTCGTCGCCATGCCGCGCTGCGATGAGCAGGGGACAGCGTTCAAGGTTCCGCACGTCGGGTGGAACACGATCGAGATGCCTGCGTGTAACGGGGGCGCTGCAATCCCTTCGTGCGGCGAAGGCGGGGAAAATGCCGTGCTCTCGTCCGGTGGAGTCGGGGGAGGTGCCGCGCGCAGTTCCGCAGCGAAGCGAGGACTGTTTGAGCACGGCGCCTTCCCCGGCTCCACTCCACAGCCAGGGGGCGACCTCGCCTTCGCCTGCCCGCTCTTCGACGGCATAGCGCCTGGTGAGTACTTCTACTTCACGCATTCCTACATCGCGCCGACAGGTTCCCACACCATTGCCGAGACCACCCACAGCGTGCGGTTCACGAGCGCGGTCCAGTATGGCAATCGCGCCTTCGGCGTGCAGTTCCACCCCGAAAAAAGCTCCGACGCCGGCGCGCGCGTGCTCGCGAATTTCGTGGCGATAGCCGCCCGCGGCTAAGCGCCCGCAGCGTTGATTTCAGAAAGGAACGCAGAGACATGTACCTTCTCCCTGCAATCGATATCCTGGAAGGCCGCGCCGTGCGCCTTGCCAAGGGGGACTATTCCCAGGTGACGGTCTATAACGACAACCCCGTTGACCAGGCGCGGAAGTTCGAGGCACAAGGTGCCACCTGGATTCATGTGGTCGACCTCGACGGCGCGCGCACGGGTGTGCCCGAAAACATCGCCATCGTCGAGCGCATCGTGCGGGAGACCTCGCTTTCCGTGGAAATCGGCGGCGGTATCCGCACGCTTAAGACCCTCGAGCGCCTCGCGGACATCGGTGCTGCGCGCATGGTGCTCGGCACCGCGCTCGTGAACGACCCCGAGCTCGCATGCGCGGCGGTGGAGCGCGTGGGCGGCGACAGGCTCACCGCCGGCATCGACGCGAAGGGCGGGGAAGTCGCCGTCTCCGGATGGATCGAGGGTTCGGGCGTCGCTGCATGCGATCTGGCCCGCGAGATGGGCAAGGCGGGCTTTAAGCACATCGTCTACACCGACATCGCGCGCGACGGCATGCAGACCGGACTCGACGTGCAGGCATATGTCCAGATGGCAGAAGCGTTCGGACACCCCGTCATCGCAAGCGGGGGTGTGGCGAGTGTAGCCGACATCGAGCGCCTCGCACCGGTTGCCTCCTCTATCGAGGGCGTCATCACCGGGCGCGCCGTATATGAAGGAACCTTAACGGTTGAGGAAGGCGTCGCGGCCTGCGCTGCGGCCACGAAGGAGTAGGCCATGCTTGCCAAGCGAGTGATTCCCTGCATGGACGTAAAGGATGGGCGCGTCGTCAAGGGCGTGAACTTCGTGAACCTGCGCGACGCGGGCGACCCGATCGAGCTTGCGCAGCGCTATGACGAGCAGCGCGCCGACGAGGTCATATTCCTCGACATCACGGCGACGAGCGACGATCGCGCCACCACCGTCGAGCTTGCGAGCCGCGCGTCCGAGCAGCTGCACCTGCCCTATTGCGTCGGCGGCGGGTTTCGAAGCGTCGCCGACATCCGCAAGATGATCGCGGCGGGTGCCGACAAGGTGTCGGTGAACTCAGCCGCTGTTGCAAACCCCGAGCTCATCACGCAGGCGGCGACCGCGTTCGGCACGCAGGCGATTCTCTGTGCGATCGACGCGAAGCAGCGCGTCGACAACCCCAACAAGTGGGAGGTCTATGTTCACGGCGGCCGCAAGGCGACGGGAATCGACGCCGTCGAGTGGGCGCAAGAGGCGGCGCGGCGCGGCGCGGGCGAGATCCTGCTCACGAGCATGGACCGCGACGGCAGCCGCGACGGGTTCGACTGCGCCCTTACGCGGGCGGTGGCGCGCGCGGTGAACATCCCCGTCATCGCGAGCGGCGGCGTCGGCAAGATCGAGCACTTCGCCGAGGGTATTTTGGAGGGCGAAGCCGACGCCGTACTTGCCGCAAGCGTGTTCCATTTCGGCGAGATGACCGTACGCCAGGTGAAGGAGTACATGCGCTCGCAGGGCATTCCCGTGCGCCTATAACGCGAGTGCGTCGCAAGCGAGTAGCGCAAACCGAAAGGACACTAACGTACATGGCAGCGATTGACAGTATTCCCGAGCTCACCTACAACGAAGCCGGCCTCATTCCCTGTATTGTGCAGGACGTAAAGACCCGCGAGGTCCTCATGATGGCGTGGATGAACGCGGAATCCGTGCGCTTGACGCTCGAGCAGCGCACGACCTGGTTCTTCTCGCGCAGCCGCCAGGAGCTTTGGCACAAAGGCGGCACGTCCGGCAACACGCAAGCGCTCGTCGAGCTGCGCTACGACTGCGACGCCGACTGCCTGCTCGCACTGGTGGAGCCCGCAGGCCCCGCCTGCCACACGGGCAACACCACCTGCTTCTACCGCGTAATGGGGTAGAGCTCCGAAGGCGCGCGGCAGCGCTCTTTTCGTGCTCTTTGGGGCCCTGCGGATTCGCGGCGCGCCCAGGGCGCTACCATCGTTTCGAACGAGAACTATTCGATGGGGGTCATCCATGCATAACCGCGCCTCTCGCGCCTCAGCCATAGCCGGCGTCGTCTGCCTCGTGCTCTTCGCGCTGCTCGCGGCCCTGCTGCTCACCGTCGACCGCGCTCCCATCGCGGGGGACGGCAGCCTGGTCGGCTTAGCTTCGCTCAATGCGTCCGCGCACTCCCTTCTCGGGGAAAGCCATCTCGCCGAAACGCTTTCGAACGTGCTGCTCGTCGTGCCCCTTGCGAGCATGCTCGCCCTCGCGGTGATGGGCATACGCCAGATCGTCGTGCGGCGAAGCCTTGCCGGGGTAAGCCGCGATTTGTGGTTTCTTCTCGGGCTTTACGTGGTAATGCTCGTGCTGTATGTCCTGTTCAACCATGTTTCCATCAACAATCGGCCCCTTCTGCAGGACGGCGTATGCGAGCCGTCGTTCCCTTCGTCGCATACGCTGCTCGCCGTCACCACGCTCGGTGCCGCCATGGTTCAAGCGGGGCAGCGCATGCGGAAGGGCGGCGCTCGCACGACAGTGGTTGCCGTCTGCGCGGTGGCCATGGCGGCGCTCGTAATCGCCCGCGCCCTGTCCGGCGTTCACTGGGCCACCGACATCCTCGGCGGCATCCTGCTCGGCGCGGCGCTCGTGGCCTTCTACCGTGCAATCGCTTTCGGCGCAGACGACGACAAGGCCGCCCGCGGCAAGCACGCTCGCCGCTAAGGAAGGGAAAGCGTGCGGCCATCAGGCAATTTCAACGTTTTCTCGAAGCGCGACCTTTGCGGGCGCCCGCTTTCCGACGTCGCTTGCCATCAGTGCGGCGGCACGCTGTGCAACTCGAAAATGGGCGTCATCTACGATGGGCGCGCTATGTTGTTCTGCGCGGGCAAGCGTGCAACGCGCGAACTTCTAAACAGGAAAGAAGTCTAGATGAGCGGCCACCCTCCTCGCGTCACCTACGCGCCTAAGCTCACCGCGTACATGCGCAAGAAGAGATGGCGGCATATCGCCGTCGAACATGCGAGTGCGTGCGGGTGCTGCGTCGATTTGTCGGAGGTGGCGACGCGCTTCGTCGACGACGCGACGGCGGACAAGCTGCGCGCGAAGGGCTGCGTCGAGCTTCACGGTGAGCTGGGAAGCGTCCTCGTGGCGCGCGGGATGGAATACGACGACGAGGTGGAACTAGGGCTTCGCAGCTTCTTCGGCGCGAAGGACATCACCGTGCACGGCATCAGGTCGTGGAGCTTGTAGCGAACCCTGAGCTGGCTGTGGGGATGGAGCTCAGCTGGGAGAGCATCACGTTCGCAACGTGGAGGCCGAGGGACGGAGCGAAACCCTGGTTGGGGGCTGCGGGACGGAGCCAAAACCTTGTTGGGGGCTGCTGGATGGAGCCAAACCCCAAGTCGATGGTCAACTGAGCGAGTTGTGCGACGTTATTTTGCTCGATGGGGCCCTTTACGACTGCCTGGAACACTCTCTGAAATAAAAACCCCCGGTCAGCGAAGAGCGATTTTAGTTATCCTTAGAAAAGGTAGCGCACAACTCTCCCAGATGACCACCAACTAAGGGGTGTGCTCCATTCTGCCGCCCGCGACCGCCCGCTGCAGACGTCTTCTTATTCGGAATCGACTCTTCACGGACAAACATTGTCGATATGTAAGTCGGAAAGGGGCGGTGGGCTTATTGTTCCTTGCGCGCGACCACGAACAAGGAGCACAATGAAACATGACGGCCATAGGGGACCGAATGGCCGAAAAGCCGAATAGGCCATGGGTCGATTGCGAGAAAGTCGCAGGGCAACCTCAAGAGCAGGGAGGACCTTATGCATTACGTCGAGTTGCCGCATCGTTTGCCCTACGAGATGGCATCGGGAATCCTTCAAGCGGAAATCGGCTGCTCGTACAACCGCTGCCGCTTCTGCTCGCTGTGCCGCAAGCCCGGGAAAGACTATCGGCCCGCACCGCGCGAAGAGGTGGAGGCCGACCTCGACGAGCTCGCTTCCTACGTGCGCAGGCCCTCGCGCATCTACCTCTACGGCGGAAACCCCTTCGGCATGCCACGCGACATCCTCATACCGCTGCTCGAGCGTATTCACGAGAAACTACCCGAGGTGAAGACCATCGGGGGCTTTTGCCGTGTGGCGGACGTGAAAGCTGCGACTGACGAGGACCTCACAACCTGGGCGCGGCTCGGGGTGCAGGGGCTCTCCATCGGCGCCGAGTGCGCCTACGATCCCGCGCTCAAGTTCATGCGCAAGCCACATACCGCGGCCGACCTGGAGCAGCAATGCGCGCGGCTCGACAAGGTCGGCATCGACTACACGCTCTTCTACCTGGCGGGCATCGCAGGCGCTGAGAAGTGCCTAGAGGCGGCACGCGCGTCTGCCGAGGTCTTCTCGCGCATCAACCCGCTGCGCATCAACATCATGACGCTCACCGTGTTCGACAATGCCGACCTCGCGCACGATGTAGCATCGGGCGCCTTCGTCCCGGCGGCAGAGCGCGAAATCGTCCTCGAGATTCGCGACTTCATCGCAGGCCTTTCGGGATGCACGTCCTTTATCGAGGCCGGGCACGACACCAACATGGTGCATTTCGACGGCGTGCTGCCGCGCGACCAGGAAAAGATGGTCCTTTACCTGGAGCAACGCGCTGAGATCATGAACGAAGAGCACATGAGGCTCCTCCGAAGCCGCTTCCGCGCGCTATAGCGGAGGCACGCGAGGAGGCGGCGGGCCTGCATGCGCCCGAAGACCGTGAACGATGTGCGAGGCCTATCCAAATGCTAGGATTTTCTGCTCGCCGCTCCATTTCATCCGCTTTCGGGTTAGCCGCGGCTTCTCTTTTGCTATCATATCAAGCACACGAGTGGCCCCATCAGGGCAGATTCTCGTTAAAGCAATGAGGCATGAGAGGAACGTCAATGCCAGAAGAAAGCAAGTCGCTTGCTGAAATCGAAGCGCACCGCGCCAAGATCGACGAAATCGACCAGCAAATCGTTGCGCTTCTGAACAAGCGCGCAGGTCATTCGCTCGTAATCCGCGGACTCAAACCGGGAGCCCGTATGGGGCTTTACGACCCCAAGCGCGAGGAGGAGATCTTCGCTCGCGTCAATTCTTATAATGAGGGACCTTTGTATAACGAGAACCTCCGAGAAATCTACGAGGCAATTCTCAAGGTTATGAAGGAGACCCCGTCCGTATGAGTGAAGTGAAACCCGTGTCCCAAAAACTACCCGATTACGGAACGTTGACCGACGAGATCACCATTTTCGCCGGCCCGTGTTCGGTCGAGAGCGAAGAGCAGTTCAACGAAGTCGCCGAGTGCATCGCGAGCCTCGGCCTGCATTGGATCCGCGGCGGCGCGTTCAAGCCCCGCACCAACCCCCACAGTTTTCAGGGCCTCGGCGAGGAAGCGCTGCAGATCATGAAGGCTGGGGGAGACAAGTACGGCCTGAAGACCCTGACGGAGGTCATGGACTCCGAGCACTGCGAGATGGTTCACTCCTACGTCGACGGTCTGCAGGTGGGAGCTCGCAACTTCCAGAATTTCAGCCTGCTGAAGAACATCGGTAAGGTGACGAAAGACTCGCACAAGATGGTCCTGTTCAAGCGCGGTTTCGCTGGGACGATCGCCGAGTGGCTCGCCGCGACCGACTACATCACCATGGCGGGTAACGACAACGTCGTGCTCTGCGAGCGCGGCCTGCGCACCTTCGAGACCGCGACGCGCTTCACGCTCGATATCTCGGCCGTGCCCGTCATCCACAAGCAGAGCCTCTATCCCATCTGCGTGGATGTGTCTCACCCGGCCGGCGTGCGCGATCTCGTGCCCGCACTTGCAAGGGCAGCAGTGGCGGTTGGCGCCGACTCCATCATGATCGAGGTGCACCCGAACCCGCCCGCGGCCCTCTCCGACGGTCCGCAGCAGCTAACGCCCGCCCAGTTCACCGACCTTATTGCTGAGCTGCGCGAACTCGCCGCCGTCTTTGGGAAGAAAATCGTCTAGTGCACTGAGCGCAGCAAAATGACGTAACCGGGAAGGCCGCCTCGAGCGGTCTTCCCGCTATACGGGGGCAAGCGAGCCGCAGAGACCTCTTCAACACGAGCAATCCGCCCGAACCCGCCACGAAATCGGGCGCTTAGAGCAATCTCTGCGCAGGCATGCTCTCCCCAGGCTGTCCCCCTCTCCTCAAAACCGCAGGGATGCTACAATGGCACGCGTTCGCCCTTGACGCCCCTCGACAAATCGGAGCTGCATGACCAACTTTTCCAAACCCATCAACCGCGCGCTCTTCGTGCTTTGCGTCATCGCGACCGGGTCCATCGCCGGCGCGTTCGTGTGGGCGTTCTTCTTCTTGATGGACAAGGGGATCGAGTTCTTCTGGTCTACGCTTCCCGCGCTCATCGGCCAGGCGGCGGATGCATATCTGCCGGGGCTTGCGGAGGGGCCATTCGGCTTTCTGCCGTATCCGCTCATCGTCTGCATCATCGGCGGGCTACTCATCGGGTACTTCGACAAGAAAACGGGCACGCGCCCCGAAGAGCTCACCGCCGTCATGGGCAAGGTGAAGAAAGAAGGCCGCTACAGCTACGAGGGCATCGGCAAACTTTCGCTCGCGGCGCTTCTGCCGCTGCTGTTCGGCGGGTCGATCGGCCCCGAGGCCGGGCTTACCGGCGTGATCGCGGGGCTCTGCACCTGGGTCGGCGATCGAATGCGGCGCTTCGGCGCCGACTTCCGCGCGCTCACCACCATCGGCACGCAAGCCGCCTTAACCGCCCTGTTCACCGCCCCCTTGTACGGCTTTGTGGCCCCACTCGCAGGAACGGCGGACACACCTAAAGACGGCGAAAGCGACGTCGATATCAAGTTACCTCGCGCGCAGAAAACCTTTGTCTACCTGTGCGCCATTGCAGGCGCACTCGCGGCGTTTCTGCTGCTCGGAGATGTGTTCGGGGGAGGAATGGGCCTGCCGCGTTTCACAGGGATGGAAGTGGGCGCGCTCGAAGCCGCGCTGCTCATACCCGCCGCCCTCCTCGGATGCGCCGCAGGATGGGCCTTCCACGCATCGACCTGGGCATCGGGAAAACTTGCAAGCCGCATGGGGGAGCGGTCCGTCGCGAAGGCCGTGCTCGGCGGGATCGTCCTCGCGGTATGCGGCATGGCGCTGCCCTACACCATGTTCGCAGGCGAGGCTCAAACACACCTGCTGATGGATAGCTACCTTGCAATCGGCGCGGGCGCGCTCATAGCAACCGGGCTCGTAAAGGCCGCGCTCACCCCGTTCTGCATCCAGATGGGCTGGCGCGGAGGCCATTTCTTCCCGCTCATCTTCTCAGGCGTGAGCATGGGCTACGGCTTTTCCCTGCTCACAGGCGCAGATCCTGCGTCGTGCGTGGCCGCGTGCACCGCGGGGTGCATGGGAGCCGTCATGCGCCAGCCCGTGATGACGGCGCTGCTGCTGATCATGTGCTTCCCCGTGAAGGGCGTCGTCGTCACGATCGCGGCTGCGGCCATCGGGGCTGCGATTCCCCTTCCGAAGGCGATTGCGCCTTCCAAGCCGCAGGGGAGCACCCAGGAGAACAAGGACACCCTGCGAGAGGCCAAGGAGACAGGCAAATGATAAACTTCCGCATGCTCGTGGACGTGCTGAGGCACTCGGGGTTCGGGCCGATTACCTGCGTGTTCGCGATCGCCTTCCTCATATGCTCGGCGGCGGTATGGCTCGCCGACCCCGAAACCCTCACCTTCGGCGACGGGGCGTGGTTCTCCTTCGAAGTGGTATCGACCATCGGATTCGGCGACGTGAACGCGTCGGGGCCGGTGGCGCGCGTGGCAGCCGTAGTGCTCAGTGTCCTAAGCATTTTCTACATCGCGCTTCTCACCGGCGTTGTCGTGAGCTATTGCACGACCGCACTCAAGGCGCGCCAAGAGGGCACGCTCGCCAACTTCGCCGCCAACCTCGAGCGCCTCGACGAGATGACCCCCGAGGAGCTGGCCGCGTTCTCCAAACGGGTGAGGGAATACCGCCGCGCGCGATAATGTTAAATCACTGGCGTTAACGTTAAATTGCGCGCGTACTCGGTCAATCTGCGGCACAATGGAGGACGACACAGAAGCGTGGGCACGAAGGCGGGCCCGCGCGACGCGGCATCCGCCGCTTGCAGGAACCGAAACGACAAGGAGCACTTTCGTGGCTAAGGTCAATCCGAACTACCAGAAACTTCCAGGCAGCTATCTCTTCTCCGAGATCGCCCGTCGCACGGCCGCATATTCCGAGGCGCACCCCGAGGCGAAGCTCATCAAGATGGGCATCGGCGACGTGACGCGCCCGCTCGCACCTGCCGTCATCGAGGCCATGCACGCCGCCGTCGACGACCTGTCGCATACCGAAACCTTCCACGGCTACGGCCCTGAGCAGGGCTACGACTTCCTGCGATCGGTCATCGCGGAGAAGGACTTCCACGCACGCGGAGTCGACATCGCCGACAACGAGATCTTCATCTCCGATGGCGCGAAGTCCGACTGCGGCAACATCGGCGACATCCTCGACGTCGACAACGTCATCGCCGTTTGCGACCCAGTGTACCCCGTCTACGTCGACTCCAACGCGATGGCGGGCCGCGTGGGCGACTACGATGCCGAAGCCGAGCGCTGGACGAACATCACCTACATGCCCACCACCGCCGAAAACGGCTTCTGCCCTGCGCTTCCCGAGGGCCGTGCGGACGTCATCTACCTGTGCAGCCCGAACAACCCCACGGGCACGGTGCTCACCGCCGAGCAGCTGAAGGTGTGGGTCGACTACGCGAACGCCAACGGCTCGATCATCATGTTCGACGCGGCTTACGAGCGCTTCATCACCGAGGAGGGCGTGCCGCACTCCATCTACGAGGTGGAAGGCGCCAAGACCTGCGCCATCGAGTTCCGCTCGTTCTCGAAGACCGCAGGATTTACCGGTGCACGCTGCGGCTATACTGTGGTGCCTAAGGAACTCGAACGCGACGGCCAGAGCCTGAACGCCATGTGGAACCGCCGCCAGTGCACGAAGTTCAACGGCGCGAGCTACATCATCCAGCGCGGTGCCGCGGCAATCTACACCGAGGAAGGCGAGCGCCAGATCGAGGAGACGCTTGCGTACTACCGCAACAACGCGCGCGTGATCAAGGAGGGCCTCGAGGCTGCCGGGTTCACTGTGTACGGTGCGGTGAACAGCCCGTATATCTGGTGCAAGACGCCTGAGGGCGTGGGCAGCTGGGAGTTCTTCGACAAGCTGCTGACCGAGGCGAACAT
>NZ_CAKUBT010000029.1 GCF_934643285.1 uncultured Ellagibacter sp. | reverse complement strand
CGGCCCCTCCGGCAACGCCCAGTCGCTCAGGCAGTCCTCGCTTCGCTGCGGAACTCGCTTTGTGGGCGCCGCCGAAGGGGCCAGGTCGGGTCGTATGAGGCGCCTTGCTGCGCTCTGTATCGCCGCTGTGCTTGCTTTCTCGCTTGCGGGGTTGAGCGGTTGCGCGGGCGCAGGGTCTTCTTCTGCAGTGTCGAACGATGCTGCCGCAACGGCCGACTCGGAGTCTTCCGCCTTTGAAGACGTTGCCGCAGCCTTCGATGTTTCGGCTCTTGACCTGGACTATTCGAAGCGCGATCTGGACGCAAGCTACGATGAGGCTTCTGCCACGCGCATCACGCTTTCGGGGTCGTCTGCGAGCGTTGACGGCTCGGGCGCCGCAGTCGATGGCTCGACGGTGACCATCTCATCGGAAGGAACCTACATTATCTCAGGCGAGCTTTCATCGGGGCAGATCGTGGTAGACGCGTCTGATGACGCGAAGGTTCAGCTGGTACTTGCGGGGGCGACTATCCACAACGAGAACAACCCCGCAATCTATGCGAAAAACGCCGATAAATGCTTCGTGACCTTGGCCAATGGTACGCAAAACTCGCTTTCCGACGGCACCGACTACACGCTCGAAGATGACTCCGATGAGCCGTACGCGACGCTCTTTTGCCGCTGCGACCTCACCATCAACGGCACGGGGACTCTCAACGTCGCAGCGAATTATCGCCACGGCATCTGCTCGAAGGACGACTTGGTCGTCACAGGCGGCACCCTGAACGTGACGGCGGTCGAGGATTGCCTGCGCGGCCGCGATTGCGTGAAGATTGCTGACGGCTCGTTCAGCCTGGTGGCGGGAGGCGACGGCATCAAATCGAACAAGGACACCAAGGCGACGCAGGGCTTCGTGAGCATTACGGGCGACACCTTCTCAATCAATGCGGGCGACGACGCGGTGCAGGCGAAAACCTATATTGGCATCACGGGCGGAACGTTCAGTGTGACCTCGGCTGATGACGCGTTCCATTCCGACTTGCAGATGGCGATTGCGGGCGGTGACTTCACGGTGAGCGCGGGCGATGACGCTTTCCATGCGGAAACCGAGCTTGCGGTCGACGATGGCACCATTAACGTGACCAGCTGCTATGAAGGCCTCGAGGCCGAAAAAGTATACGTGAACGGTGGCGATACTTCCATCGTGGCGTCAGATGACGCGGTCAACGCAAGCGCTGCCGATCTGTCGGATAGCTCGGACGATGACGAGGAAGCTAATGATAGTGGCGCTCCTGGCGAGGACGGTATTGCTGTCAATGGAAAAACGCCAGGCGAAGGCGGGCCAGCAGCGGGTGGAAGTCCTGCGGATGGTGGCAGCTTCCAAGGCGGTGACCAGGGTGGAGCGAGGAGTGGCCAGGTTCCACAAGACAGTGCCCAGGGGCAGGGCGAGGAGCAGGCTCAGAACGGCACCCCGCAAGGCGAAGCGGCCCAAGGTGACGCACTGCGGGGTGACCAAGGCGGCATGCAAGGTGAAGGCGGGCCCTCTCAGGAGGCTGGCAGCCAGGGCGATGCTCCCCAGGGCGGCCAAGGTGGCTCTCCCCAGGATGCTGGCAATCAGGGCGGTGCCCCTGGCGCAGGTTCTTCCGACTGCCTTATCCAGATCAACGGCGGAACGCTCGTGCTCGACTCGACGGGAGATTCCATCGACAGCAACGGCGGCGTGGAGATCGCGGGCGGCACGGTGCTCGTCAACGGCCCGTCGAACGATGGCGATGGCGCGTTTGACTACGATAGCGAGGCGACCGTTTCGGGTGGTACGGTGCTCATGATCGGCTCATCGCGCATGGCGCAGAGTTTCTCGAGCGGCACGCAGCCGTTTCTCTACACCGCGAACGTGAGCGGCAGCGCGGGCGATACGGTCGCGATCGTGGACGCAAACGGCAGCGTGATTGCGTCGATAACAGCCACCAAGCAATTCGGCATGGTGCTGGCAAGCAGCCCCAAGTTTACCGAGGGCGGGGAATATACCCTGGTGATAGGCGGAGTGTTGACGAACGCGGATGCGCATGGCTATACCGATTCCGGGACCGTTACGGGCGGTAGCTCGATTTCTGCAACCGCGAGCACCACGCCTTCATCGAGCGTAGAAGGCATGGGATCGGGGCCTGGCGCAGTTGGCGTCGCGAGGTAACCATTCCATTGCCGCTCCCTTCTCGAATTTCCGGCAGGTTGGGACGCTTGTGCAATCAGCCTCCCTGCGAGTGCAAAGGAGCGCAATTTCCCGTATCTGTACTATGGTCAGGACATACGACGTCTCCGAATTGGGTATAGTGGGCGCAACAGAAGGCGCGAAGGAAAGCGAGCGAGCTCATCATGGTTGCAATGCTTCGAGACTGCATCTACGGTCAGGCCGTTGGCGATGCCCTGGGCGTGCCCTACGAGTTCATGCCTCGCGATACGTTCGAGTGTATCGGTATGGTCGGTTACGGCACGCACAACCAGCCGCCGGGCACATGGAGCGACGACACGTCGATGGCCCTCGCGATATGCGATAGCTATCGTGAACTGGGGCGTATCGATGTCGTCGACATTCGCGAGAAGTTTCTCGCTTGGTATCGGGATGGCGCGTATTCCTGCGACGGGCTGTTCGACATCGGCAACGCTACTGCCACGGCCTTAAGGCTTGGCCACGGTCTTTCCGGCGAGCGCGATAACGGCAACGGCTCTCTCATGCGAACCGTGCCACTGGCCTTCACCGATGCCACCGACAATGAGGTGCGGGCCGTGTCTGCCATCACGCATGCTCACGCTACGTCGACCGAGGCCTGCGTAGGGATGGTCGGCGCCGCCCGCTTCCTTATCTCGGGCAAGCAGGCGAGGGAAGTGGCCTTGGCTTACGGCGTCGATCCGGATAAGTCCCGAGGAGCCATTCGCTCAAGTGGTTACGTGCGCCATACGTTCGAGGCGGCGCTGTGGTGTCTTGCCAACACAGCGAGCTATCGCGACTGCGTGCTCCTTGCCGTCAACCTTGGCGACGATACCGACACGACGGGTGCCGTCGCCGGTGCGCTCGCCGGCATACTCTACGGGATGGACGGAATACCCGCCGAATGGCTTGAAGTCCTCAGGGGCAAGGACGTCATCGAGCGCTGCCTATTCTGAGGCCGACCTGGCAAGGTGCGCGTTTCGGGAGGGGGACATGCCAGAAATCGGGCACTCTTCATCATCTCTGGGAGCGAACGGGGGGAGTCGGGGAAGGCGACTCGTACGCTGGTATTCGCTGACCTGGCCTTATCCTTGCGCATCCCTTGTGGTGACCTGCCGCAGGGCGCGAAGATCGCCTCCTAAGGGCCGCTCGTTGATGAAAACCGCCCGATTTCTGGCAGGTTGGGGCGCTCGTGGGGTCGGCCGATCTCTGCTTCGCAGCGCGCTACCCATGCTTTCCGTGGTATGCTGGACCTGGCATCCCGCCGCGAAGGTACGCGGCGAGACGGTTTAGCCCTTTAGTTGTCGTCGTCGTCAAAACATGAGCAACTGGAGGGCTTCTTTCATGCCGTCGTACAGGGCGGCCGCTATAACTCCATTCAGGGACGATGCGTGCCAAACGGACGGTTTTCGCACCTGTACTATGGTGGGGACATGCAATCACTGCGGGCTGAGTATAGTGAACCCAACAAAGGGCGCGGCGAAGAGGTAGCGAGTCATTAAGCGCTCCCCGCGCGGCAATCTCAGCGCGCGGGCCCTGGGGCCAACGCCCTCCGCAGGTGTCTCCCCGAACGTGCGGGAGAACCCCGACTTCGCCGTTTTTCTAGGGAGGGTTTGCGATGCCGGAACCGAAGAAGCGTGCCGTGAAGCGCACCGATGCGCAGCGCGCGGCGGAAAACAAGTACAAGAAGGCGAAGCAGAAGAAAATCCAGTGCAATTTCTTTCCGCCCGATTACGATTTGTACGAATTCGCGAGGAATCGAGAGGAAAGCATGTCGTCATACCTGAAGCGGCTCATTCGCGAGGACAGGGAAAGAAGTGAGAACGGTTCGCAATGAAGCTGGTGCTCGATTTCCTGATTTTCGTCTCGGAGCTCGTGATACGAAAGGGATTCTCGTGAAGATCGTCAACCTTACCTGCCCAGGCTGCGGCGCCCGGCTTGAAGTCGACATGGATAGGAAAATGGCTTTCTGCAGCTATTGCGGTGCCGCCCTGCCAGTCGATGACGAGATTCAGAAAGTCCAGCTCGACGGGGCAGAGAAGGCTGGGTACGAATTCGAGAAGGGTCGTCAAAGGGCTCAAGCGGAAGCGGCGCAGGTATCTTCCCAACCTCAGCAAGTCTGCTATCAACCAGCCTCCCAGCCAACTTTCCAGCCCCAAGTCCCTCCCCAACCCCAGCAGGCATCCTGCCAGCCGGCCCCTCAAGAGCCCCCGAAGAAGCGCAAAACGTGGTTGTGGGTTCTGGGGTGGATTTGCATTTTCCCCGTTCCGCTCACGATTATCATGCTGAACAAGGAAGACATGAGCAAAAAGGCTAGGTACGGCATCATTGCCGCAGGTTGGATTCTCTACCTGCTCATCGGGCTTGGTGGCGGTGGATCGAGGTAAGCGCCAAACGCATCCGTCCGCGCCTATGAGTCGGGTCGGCGGGCGGTATAGCCAGCTCAATCGCACTTCGTGTTTGACGGCGGAATCTTCCCCGAAAAGCGCTCTTCCGCTCTAGTCTGTTGGAGTAGAATAGCCCGTGGATGAACGACTATTCAATCGGCGTTTTCGCTGGGAAGAGGCGAGGTTTGGCTCAGCACATCTTCACATACGACTGCACATTGCGCGACGGCGAGCAGTGCGAGGGCATCTCGCTTTCACTCGACGACAAGCTGCGCATTGTGGAGCGGCTCGACGCGTTCGGCATCGATTTCATCGAGGGCGGTTTCCCCGCGTCGAACCCGAAGGACATCGAGTTCTTCCGCCGCGTGAAGGAGATGCCGCTTGCCCATGCGCGCATCGCCGCGTTCGGGTCCACCTGCAAGAAGGGCACGCCGGCCGATCAAGATCAAGGGCTCGCCGACCTCGTCGAGTGCGGCGCTCCTGTGGCAACCATCGTGGGGAAAACATGGGATGCCCAGGTCACGCGCGCGTTGCAGACCACGCTCAAGGAAAACCTGCGCATGATCGCCGACTCGGTCGCGTATCTGAAGGCCCACGGGCTTACCGTCGTGTTCGACGCCGAGCACTTCTTCGACGGCTACAAGGCCAATCCCGACTACGCGCTCGCGTGCATCCGCGCGGCAAGCGAGGCCGGTGCCGACTCCATCGATCTTTGCGAGACGAACGGCGGCGCGCTTCCCTTCGAGGTGGAGGAGATAGTCGGCGTCGTTGCGCGTGCGCTTCCCGATCAGCAGCTGGGCATTCACTGTCACGACGATTCCGGCTGTGCGGTGGCCAATGCGCTTTCCGCTGTCCGTGCGGGTGCGCTGCAGGTGCAGGGCACTGTCGGCGGCATAGGCGAGCGCGTGGGCAACACCGACCTGCTCACCGTCATCGCCGACATGGAGCTCAAGATGGGGCTCCACTGCGTCGGCTCCGACAACCTGCGCGATCTCACGCGGACCGCCCAGTTCGTAGCCGAAACGTGCAACCTGTCCGTTCCCGCGCACCATCCCTACACGGGCGCCTCGGCGTTCGCGCACAAGGGCGGCCTCCATGCGAGCGCCATCGCGCGCTTCCCGGAAGCCTACGAGCACACGAGCCCCCAAAACGTCGGCAACGCGACGCGGATGCTTGTGAGCGAACTTGCGGGCAAGGCGTCGCTTGCCGCGAAGGCCAAGAGCCTGGGAATCGATCTTTCGGGCGACGCGCGCACACTTCAAGCGATTTTGGACGATGTGAAGGCACGCGAAGCGCACGGCTACTCCTACGAGGTGGCTGACGGATCGCTCGCGGTGCTGATCAGGCGGCACCTCGGCTTGTACGAGCCCCATTTCAGGCTGGAGAGTTTCCGCGTCATCGTGGACGATCGGGAAGACACGGGCGCTCTCGCGAAGGACGCGGCGAGCGAGGCCACGGTCAAGATCCATGTGGGCGATCGCCGAATCGTCGCCACGGGCGAGGGCACGGGCCCCGTCGGCGCACTCGACGCAGCGCTTCGCATGGCCATCACGGAGTACCTGCCCCAGGTGGCGAACATGGAGCTCACCGACTACAAGGTGCGCATCTTGGACGAGGAAGGCGCCGGCACGAGCGCTACGACGCGCGTCATCATCACGACGAGTGACAAGCGCGGCAGCTGGGGCACGGTCGGTGTGAGCGAGAACATCATCGAGGCATCGTGGAACGCGCTTGTCGATTCCATCGAGTATGGCCTCATACGAGCAGAAGGGTAGTGAAATGAGCGAGTTGAGAACCCCCGAAGTCGAGAACCTGCTGTCCGTCTTCGCCAAGTTAAACGATAACGATACGGTGTTTGCCCTGCTCGAGGACTTGTTCACGATTCGCGAGATTCGCGAAACCTCGCAGCGTTTGGCTGTGGCCCGTCTGCTCTCTTCGGGTAAGCCCTATTCCGCGATCGAGGAGGCAACAGGCGCCTCGGCGACGACCATCGCCCGCGTGTCGAAGTGCCTCTCTTACGGGTCGGGCGGTTACGCCGCCGCACTCGAAGCGCTTGGTGACAAGAAAGAATAGCCCGTAAACCTCCTAGCGCTCGGCGCGTGCGGCGAACACTTCCAAGATGAGCTGGGCGCGCGTCCCGATGAGCGTCGTGTTCTCGTCGAGAAACCGGCGCACGTCGCTTAGGGGAAGCTGGAAGGGCGCTATGAGCTCGCTTTCCTCCGGTTGCGCATCGCCTGCCTTCTCCACCTGGGCAAATACAATCTGGATTGCCTCGTCGGTCAGCCCTGTCGACGAGAATCCCGCCTGGGGCAAAAGGCGGACGGGCTCATCGACGTCGGAGCGCAGGCGGTATCCCGTCTCCTCGCGCAGCTCGCGGTCGACGCATTCCCGGATGCTCTCGTTAGGTTCCTTCAATCCTGCAGGGAACGCGATGCACCAGGAATTCAAGGGATAGCGGAACTCGCGGATCATGAGCAGCGTGCCTTCGCGCGTTTCGCCCACGATGCAAACGGCGTCTACGCGGGGCGCCTCGCCGCGGGCGTTCGCCATAAGGCCCGCGCGGTATGCTTCCAGCTTCTTGCGCGATGTGCTCTCGTACACGTAGTCGGTGCCGTCGGGCAGCTCGTAGGTGAGGATGTACTTGTTGATCCATCCTTCGCTGACCTGCTCGATATTCTTCAGTCGCGGAATGCCGCGAGTCGTTGTTGCGTTCATCTGCCCATCCTTTGCCACATCGTTGCTCGGCGCCATGATACACCAGGTGCGGGGCGAGAAAAAGAAAGCCCGCAAGGGGAGGATCCTTACGGGCTTTCGCGCTGGGCTTATCGGACGCGCCCGGCGTCAATCGGAGAAAAAAGAGAGGGAAAGGAAAATCGAGAGGGGAAAGGCTACGCGATGGCGATGGTCTTCTTCTCCTCAAGCTTGGGTTGCGGCTGCGGCTTGGGGACGTCGATCACGAGCGTGCCGTTCTCGAAGCGAGCCTTGATGTCCTCTTCCTTGACATCCTCGCCTACATAGAACGTACGGCTGCACTTGCCCTCGAAGCGCTCCTTGCGTACCCAGGTGCCCTTCTTCTCGTCGCCTTCAGAGGTCTCGGTCTTGGTCTCGGCGTTTACGGTGAGGTAGCCGTCCTTAAGCTCGGCCTGAACGTCTTCCTTCTTGAATCCAGGCAGATCGATGGTCATTTCGAAACCGTCGTCATGCTCCTTGATGTCGGTGCGCATCAGCGTGGAGGAAGACTTCGGCGCCGGGGTGAACGGGGTGTTGAAGAACGCGTCGAACGGATCGGCCATCAGGTCATTAAAGAAATTCCTACGAGTCGGCATAAGCATGGTCATCATTGTCATCTCCTAATAACGGGGGGCGCTCTGTTTTGGGAATCGGCGGAAACCTGCTGTCGCGGTTGTTCGCTCGCTTTAGCGGTGGGCGGCAACGTTGCCTTGCCCGCCTGCAGTGGGCTAAAACCCTGCGGCGCCTTGCCTTCGCTTCTTCTCGGCGTCCCTTCTTGGTTCGACTATCGTTATAGACTCCTCGTTAGCACTCGTCAATTGAGAGTGCCAGTTCGTCACAAACCTGACACATTTGCTAGAAGGTAACTTGAGTGAATAACGCTTAGATAATCGTAAGGCGACGCCGAAGAGAAGGGGAAGGGGCAGGTTGTTCGCTCGCTCTCAGCACGCCGTTTGCGCCCCCTTCCACGTCTTGACGTGCGCTTCGCATCTTGGGTTTCCTCCGTCATTCCAACCTGTGCCGCGATAGCGGCGAGACCCGTTTCGCATTGCAATCGCGAACAGGTATTCTCGAGCGCTCATCAAACGAGTATGCTTTGGGGAGCAAGGGGCGAAAGGAAGCGGGGTGTGGCATGGCTCGAATCGGCGTGATTTCCGATACGCATGGCGTTTTGCCTGTTGAGGCATTCAATGCACTCGCTGATTGCGAGCATATCATCCATGCGGGTGACATCTGCAGCCCCGAGATAATCCGCGATCTGCAAACGCTTGCGCCCGTGACTGCCGTGCTCGGCAACAACGACTTCAATGAGTATGGCACCTCGGTGTGCCGCTACGCCCGGCCCGTCATCGACGGCGTGCGCTTCCTCGTGGCGCATTACCCGAGGGATGCGCGCATCACGTTTGCGGGGTCGGGCGCGCTTGCGCCGGGCGATCCGCTGCCGAACGTGTGCATTCATGGGCATACCCATGTGCCCGAAATCGTGGTGGGGAAGGAGGCGCGCCCTGCCGACCTGCTGCTTTGCCCCGGTTCGCCCACCAACCCCCGCGGGGGATTCCCGCAATGCGTGGCGAAGATCGACGTTTGGGAGGGCCGCATCCTGCGCGCCTGGGTTGAGCGGACCACGCGCGGTTGCCACTGCGGCGCGGTTGTGCTGCGCCACGACTTCGCGTAAGGCCTGCCGCTTTCCCGCCCTCGGGGCTTTGCGGCGAAAGCGCGCGGGGCGGGGCCCGCCGGGGCCCACGAACGGGACGGGGTCGGGCGATTTGCCTCACTCCTGTAGTACATCCCTGAGTTCGTGGTCAACTGAGCGAGTTGTGCGCCCCTGCTTCTCTCCTTGCGCTCGCGTGGAAAAATCGCGACCAGGGCTTTCGCCGGCAAGGGCTTCCCATCCGGCTTCCTGGAGCGCGAAAACGCCGACTTTCCGCGATCGAAACGTCGCACAACTCGTCCAACTGACCACGAACTCGGGGGTGTGCTCCTCCGAGGGCATTTTATTGAACAATTGAGAATTATTCCCGGGCGAATGAAGGCCGACTTTAGCGGAATCGTGGTTACTGCAAAAGCGCCGCTGCACCCCCCCCCGCGGACGTGGGGCACCTGGCGGCAAGGCCATTGCTTCACGCCCACGACTTGCGCCCGCTCGGCTCGCCTGGCCCCTCGCTCTACGGGGCGCGGTCGCCAGCTGTCGACCGTCTTCTCGCCTTTACGCGTTCTTCAAAAATGCCAGGTAACCCTTGTAGGCCTCGTAGATGTCGGCCTTGCTTGTCACTTCCCAAGGCGCGTGCATGGAAAGCACGGCAACGCCCGAGTCGATGACGTCCATGCCGTACTTCGCGGGCAGATATGCAATCGTTCCGCCACCACCTGCATCGACTTTGCCCAGTTCAGCGGTTTGGAATGACACGCCCGCGTCATCCATCACGCGACGCACGCGCGCCACGTATTCCGCACTCGCGTCGTTGCTGCCGCTTTTCCCGCGTGCGCCCGTGTACTTGTTGAACACGAGCCCGCGCCCGAGAAACGCGGCGTTTTTCGGCTCGAAGACGCTCGCGTAGGCGGGATCGAAGCCGGCCGACACGTCAGAGGAGAGCATGCTCGACGCGGAAAGCGCACGTCGTAGCGGGAGCATACCGCCTTCACCGGCAAGCTCCATGATCTCGGCGATGGTGTTCTCGAAGAAGTTCGATGCCATGCCGGTCGCGCCGACGCTTCCGATCTCCTCCTTGTCGACGAGCACGGTGACGGCCGTCTTCGCCAAATCCGCCGGCGCCTCGAGCTGCGCGATGAGCGAGGTGTAGGCGCACACGCGGTCGTCCTGCCCGTAGCCGATGACCATGCTGCGATCGAAGCCAAGCTCACGGGCGCGCCCCGCCGGCACCATCTCGATTTCCGCGGAAAGGAAGTCGGCCTCCTCGATGCCGTACTTGTCGGCTAGAAGCTTCAGCGCGAACGCCTTCACCGGCTCCTTCGCGGCGTCTTTGTTCTTCGCGCCCTCGCCGCCCTCGCTCGCGTCTTCGCCTTCCGCGTCCTCACCCTTGAGGGAAAGCGGGCGGTTGCCGATGAGAATGTCGAGGTCCTCGCCCTCGACGATCTTGTTGCCCTTCTTGTCCATCTGCTGGCTTGCAAGGTGAATGAGCAGGTCAGACACGCAGAAAACGGGATCGCCCTCGTCGTCGCCCACGTTTATGTCCACGACCGTGCCGTCCTTCTTGGCGATGATGCCGTGCATGGCGAGCGGGAGCGTGACCCACTGATAGTTCTTGATGCCGCCGTAGTAGTGCGTGTCGAGAAGAGCGAACCCGTTGCTCTCGTAGAGCGGATTCTGCTTCAAATCGAGGCGGGGGCTGTCGATGTGCGCGCCCAGAATGTTCATACCCTCGCTCAGGGGCTTGCTTCCCAGCTGCACCAGGATGAGCGCCTTGCCGTGGGAATGTGCCCACACCTTGTCGCCCGCGGAAAGCGCGCGCCCCTCGCGGACGGCGTCGGCGAGCGAGATGTAGCCCGCTTTCTCGGCCATGCGGATGGCGGTTGCGGCGCAGCGGCGCTCGGTTTTGTTCTCCGAAATGAAGTCGATGTAGTTGCTGGCCAGGCCTTCGAGGGCCTCGAGGTCCACCTCGTCGTACTTCTTCCAAGCTACTTCGTGTTCCATGTCCTTCGACCTTTCGTGTTGCCCAAGGCGTATCGTGATGCGGCCAATTATAGTGCACGACGCCCGTGCCTCGGCGGATGTGAACGTTCTGCGAATTGCGGCGGGGAATGCGAGAAGGCAACTTGCATGAGGTTCGGCAACTTGCTATAGTTCCTTATTGAGATAAGTTCTCAATAAGACGAGGTTAACAAAACAAGCAACAAGAACAATTGAGAGGGGCACATTATGAACCTTCGTACCGAACTTCCCACCGCTGAGAACTCCAGCAACTTCAACGCTGTCGCCAACGCCGCCACCAAGGCGGGCACCACGCTCGAGAACCTGAAGGCCGCCGTTGCGGGCGAGACCGGCGCTTCCGCCAAGTACGCCGCCTTCGCCAAGGCCGCCAAAGAGCAGGGCTTCGACCAGCTCGCACGTCTGTGGGAGGCAACTTCTGCTGCCGAGCAGATCCACATCAACCTCGAAGCTTCCCTCGTGGAGGCCGAAGATCCCTCCTACACCCGCCCGACCGCCGAGGCTCCGGCTCCCGAAGCCATCGACCTTAACCTGATCGCCTCCGCCAACGGCGAGATCTTCGAGACCTCCGACATGTACCCCACCTTCATCAAGAAGGCGCAGGAAGAGGGCCACGCCAAGGCTGTTAAGGTGTTCACCAGGGCAAAGCTTGCCGAGGCCGTCCATGCCGAGAAGTATCTCGAGGCGTACAACAACATCGACGCCGCCGATGACGACGCGTACTACCTCTGCCCGGGCTGCGGCTATATCCACAAGGGCGACGACTTCGAGAAGTGCCCGATCTGCGGCGTTCCGAAGGCGAAGTTCCAGCGCTTCTAGTCCTCGCGGTGATGTGCGCGGCTTGCGGTGAGCGATCCCCGCGCATCGCGGAAGGCGAGCGTCTTCTGCGCGGTTGCGGAATGTGAGCCGACCGCCGCAGCATCATGCGAGTGCGCTTCGGCGCGTTCCACGTGAAACATGCGAAGCCGAGTCCTTCGGGGCTCGGCTTCTTCACTTTCTGTGCAAATTGCAACCCGTCGGAAGAGCGACTCTATAATCCTTGGATGAGACACGACACGAAGGGACAGCACGCGCGATTCCATGGCATTCGACCCGAATAAATTTTTCCTTACACGCGCCGTCAACGGGTGGTGCAATCGCCTTCTGGGCGCGGTGACGGAAGGCGAGCTTGCCGACCAGCCGGCCGAGTACGCCTCGCACCGCACGACGCGCGACTATATTTGCAACACGCTCGGCACGAGCGCATGGGGCATGGTGTTCCCCGTCCTCACCATCGTGGTGACGCAGCTCGCGGGCGTGGAGCTCGCCGGCATGTTCTCGCTCGCCTTTGTCACAGGGTCGCTGCTCATGATCCTCGCGAACTACGGCGTGCGCACCTACCAGATTTCCGACCTGGACGAGGCGCACTCGTTCTCGGATTATCAGCTCAACCGCTGGCTCACCTGCGCGGCGATGCTCATCGTCGGGTGGATGTATTGCGCCATCAGGGGTTATGCGGACGAGATGTTCACGATCAGCATGGGCGTATACGTCTACAAGATGGTCGATGGCTTAGCCGATGTCTACGAGGGCCGCCTTCAGCAGAAGGACAAGCTCTATCTCGCGGGCATCTCCCAGGCATTCCGCTCGGTGCTCGTGCTCGTGGTGTTCTCCGTCGCACTGTTCGTCACGCGCAGCGTCAGCGTCTCCTGCATCGCGATGGCCGTTGCCGCGGGCATTTCGTTCATCGTGCTCACTTTGCCGCTCGCAATCTGGGAAACGCCCACGTCGGCGCGTGCGAGCTTCGACAGCGTCGTCGCGCTTTTCAAGCAGTGCGCCCCGTTGTTCGTCGCGCTGTTCCTCTACTCGCTCATCGACAACATGCCCAGGTTCGTCATGGAAGGCGTGCTTTCCTACGACAATCAGCTCTACTACAACGTGCTCTACTTCCCGGCTATGGGCATTCTGCTCACCGCGCAGCTCATCTACAAGCCGATGCTCGTGAAGATGGCCGCCGTGTGGGCCGATCCCGAGAAGCGCAAGCGCTTCGACATGATCATCGTCGTGATCGTGGCGGTGATCGTGGGCATCACCGTCGTGATGGCTCTCATCATGGGCTGGGTCGGCATCACGATCATGAGCTTCCTCTACGGTGTGGATTTCGAGCAGTTCCGCGGGCTTGTGTTCATCATGCTCGCTGCCGGCGGCGTCACTGCCTGCATCGACTTCCTCTATCAGGTGGTCACGGTGCTGCGCCAGCAGCGTACAGTGACGAAGCTTTACCTGATCACGTTCGGGTTCTCGCTTTTCGTCCCGATTCTGCTGGTGAACTTCACGGGGCTGCCGGGCGCCATCATCGGGTACCTCATCGTGATGTGCATCCTGCTCGTGCTTCTGGTTTGGGAGTACGGGAAGGTTCGCATGGCTTTGGCCGAGCGCGACAAGCAGGCGGCCGCCGCGCACGCAACGCGCGTGGTCGGGCGCGTCGTGCCGACGGAAGATGCTTCTGCCGCGCGCGAGGGGTCTTCGCGCCAACGTCGTTCCCGCGGCGCCTCCGCCAAGCCGCGCTCTCCGCGCGCGCCGCGCCGGTAAGTGGAGTCTCAGGCGCCCGCCCCGCTTTCTCCAAGCTCCCGTCTCAAAGCTCTCCTCGCACTCCGCGTCGCCTTCTCCTGCTGCCGCGTTAAGGGCTGGGGAATTTCTCCGAAAACGTAGGTATTTCGCCGCTGCGTCCTGCGCAAGCTGCGGCGGGGTGTCTATAATGTCGAACAACACTATAGTCGTCCCCGTTCGCGAAGGAGCATATTCCCCATGGCTTACTACTATGACGAGCCGTCACGCACGTTCAACGAGTATCTTTTGGTGCCTGGTCACACGCCTGCTACGTGCATTCCGGCGTCGGTCAGCCTGAAAACGCCGCTCGTCAAGTATCGCAAGGGCGAAGAGGAGTGCCCGCTTTCGCTGAACATCCCGATGGTGTCCGCCATCATGGCCGCCGTCTCCGACGACAACATGGCCGTGGCCCTTGCCACCGAGGGCGGCCTTTCCTTCATCTACGGCAATCAGACCATCGAGCAAGAAGCCGCTATGGTCAAGCGCGTGAAGGATTACAAGGCCGGGTTCGTCGAGTCCGACGCCAACCTTTCCCCCGACATGACGCTCAATGAGGTCGTCGCGCTGAAGGAGGCCACCGACCACTCCACCATGCCCGTCACCGATGACGGTACGGCGCACGGTAAGCTGCTCGGCGTGGTCACCGAGCGCGATTACCGCCTTTCCCGCATGAGCGGCGACGAGAAGGTTTCCGAGTTCATGACCCCGCGCGAGAAGCTGATTGTGGCGCCGGCGGACACTTCTCTTAAGGTTGCTAACGATATCATCTGGGATCACAAGCTGAACTCGCTGCCGCTCGTGAACGAAGACGACACGCTCGCCTACATGGTGTTCCGCAAGGACTACGATTCCCATAAGTCGAACCCCAATGAGATGCTCGATGCCCACAAGCGCTACATCGTGGGCGCCGGCATCAACTCCCGTGACTACGCCGAGCGCGTTCCCGCGCTGGTCGAGGCGGGCGCCGACGTGCTGTGCATCGACTCTTCCGAGGGCTATTCCGATTGGCAGAAGATGACGATCGAGTGGGTGCGCGAGCACTACGGTGACTCCGTGAAGATCGGCGCCGGTAACGTTGTAGACGGCGAGGGCTTCCGCTTCTTGGCCGAGGCGGGTGCGGACTTCGTGAAGATCGGCATTGGCGGCGGCTCCATCTGCATCACGCGCGAGACCAAGGGCATCGGCCGTGGTCAGGCGACGGCTACCATCGAGGTTGCCAAGGCGCGCGACGAGTACTTCAAGGAAACCGGCATCTACGTGCCGATTTGCTCCGATGGCGGCATCGTTTACGACCACCACATCTCACTGGCCCTGGCCATGGGTGCAGACTTCGTCATGCTCGGCCGTTACTTTGCGCGCTTCGACGAGTCCCCGTCGGCCAAGGTCATGGTGAATGGCACCTACATGAAGGAATACTGGGGCGAGGGTTCCGCCCGCGCCCGCAACTGGGGCCGTTACGACCTGGGTGGCAAGAAGAGCCTGTCGTTTGAGGAAGGCGTCGATTCCTACGTGCCCTACGCTGGCCCGCTCAAGGACAACATCGCGGTCACGTTGCTCAAGATCAAGTCGACCATGTGCAACTGCGGCGCGCTCACTATCCCCGAGTTCCAGGACAAGGCCAAGCTCACGGTGATCAG
>NZ_CAKUBT010000028.1 GCF_934643285.1 uncultured Ellagibacter sp. | reverse complement strand
ACCCGGTCCCGCCGTTCGCCGCGCAGCAGGCGCAGTAGAATGGGCTCGGGCAGGTACAAGATTCCTGCCGCAGTCCCGTTGCACGTCAATTTGCTTTTTGCGAGCTGCGTGCTTCTCATGTTCAGCTTCACCAGCTTCGATATGCTCAGCATGAGCCAGCTCTTGTCGATGATCGACGAGTACAAAATCTCGTACCCGAAGTATTTTGCGCTTGGCAGGTTGAGCAACGCGGCGGGCATGTTTCTCGGCTGGGCGCTTGCGCTCGGGGTCATGCTGGTCGACTCGGCGTTCCCCTCCTGGCATCTCTCCCAGGTGCTTCCGATCGCTATGATCCTCGTGCTCATGTTCGTCGTGATGGCCTTCTCCTACGACTCGATGAGAGGCTCCAATGCGAAAGACGGCGAGTCGCATGCCGCTCCCGCTGCCCCTGCGGCGTGGAAGATAGCTTGCGACGATGTGTGCGAGCAGTTTGCGCTGTCGCCCCGCGAGAGCGAGGTGTTCGCCCTTTGCGCGAAGGGCCGCGATACCGCTTATATCTGCGACGAGCTCTGCGTGTCCAACCACACGGTCCGCAGCCATATCTACCATATCTACGGGAAAATGGACATTCACTCTCAGCAAGATCTCATCACGATTGTCGAAAATCGAGTTCAGGAGATCAAAGCAGGCAGATAGCGCCTCTCTTTCTGCCGTGGAATGCAGTTCGCCTGTCTTTGCCTTCCGGGTTTAGCCGATATTCTATTGGCCTCGGCTCCGGATGTCGTTGAATGGGACGATGAATGGTTTGTTTGCAGCAAACCCCCTAGTTCGTGGTCAACAGAGCGAGTTGTGCGCTGTCGAAAATGGGGAAGGCGAAGGGGCAGCAATTGTCGACCTGGGCAAACGCCGACGACAGCGGACTCGACTCGGGTTGAGGCGGGAAAAAGCGGCATTTTCCGGTCTTGCAACGTCGCGCAACTCGTTCAGTTGGCCACGAAGTGGGTGGACTGCTACATCCGAGCGGGCCGCCCGCCCATGTGCCGTCCAAGCCTACAAGTGCGTCCCGCACGCCCTGCCAGCTCTCCGTCTCCGATCGGGGTCGCCAACTCCTCTCGCGTCCCGCGCTTTGGCCAAGCTTGTCGGTGCATCTCTCGGCCCAGGCTCCGTCAACTCACTTGTGCTACCCAAGCACCATCAACTCGCCTCGCGCCCGCACGCAGCCCGCAGCCTCTTTCAACTTGTTATGCGGAATGCCTCCGCTCGCTCGCTGCTTGCCGTAAAATAGCACGCAAACGATGCGTCGGGTCTCGGGCGCACTCGCACCCCCGCGGCCCGACGAACAAGGGAAGGACTCTCATGCCGAAAACGATCGACCCTATATACACGCCCTCCGTGCTCGATGTGCCGGACGCGATGTTCGATGACCTCGACTTCGATGCGCTCACGAAAACGGTGTGCGGCTTGCAGGGCGTTGTCGACCCCAAGCCGAAGACGGCCGCCATCATCCTGGCGGGCGGTTCGGGCGAGCGTTTCGGTCGCGAAGGCGGCAAGCAGCTCGTCGAAATCGCTGGGAAGCCTATTCTCACTTGGTCGGCAGAGGCCTTTGACGCCGTGGGTGACGTGGGACTCATCGTCATCGTGTGCCCCGAAGATCGCCAGGAGGAATACCTCAACCGCGCGATCAACCCGTTCCCGTTCGTCACGCCCATCGTGGTCGCGCCCTCGGGTCCTTCGCGCCAGGAGTCGGCGTTTTCTGGCCTCGAGTACGTCACCGATGAATACGAGTACGTCGTCTTACACGACGGCGCGCGCCCGCTCGTTTCTCCCGAGCTCATCTTGCACACCATCAACACCTGCAAGGGCAACATCGATTGCGACGGCGTCATCGTGGGGCACCCCGCGGTTGATACGCTCAAGATTGTGGAAGACGGCGTCATCATGGGCACGCCCGACCGCCGCGTGTTCTGGGATGCGCAAACGCCGCAGGTTTTCCGCACGGGAATTTACCGCCGTGCGCACGCGAGCGCGCTTTCCGATGGCTTCGTGGGCACCGACGACTCCTCGCTTATCGAGCGCCTCGGCGGCAAGGTCCTCGTGGTGGAAGGCAAGCGCAACAACATCAAGCTCACGGTGCCTGAGGACTACATGATGCTCGCTGCTGCCGTGCGCGCGCTCTATCTGAAGCAGCCGGAGGAATAATCGATGGACCCCAGGAACCTCCGGATCGGCCAGGGCTACGATGTCCACCAGCTCACGGAAGGGCGCAAGCTCATCATGGGCGGCGTGGATATTCCCCATACGCGGGGCCTTCTCGGGCACTCCGATGCCGACGTGCTCGCGCATGCGGTGGCCGACGCGCTTTTGGGCGGCGTTCGCGGAGGGGACATTGGCAAGCTGTTCCCCGACACCGATCCCGCTTACGAAGGCGCCGACTCCATGAAGCTGCTCGCCGCTGTGGCCGGTTTCGTGCGCGATCGCGGCTACGAGATCCTCGACGTCGACAGCGTCATCGCTGCTCAGGCGCCGAAGCTTTCCCCCTATCGCGATCAGATGCGCGAGAACCTGGCGCGCGCGATGGGCATCTCCCCTGAAAACGTGGGCGTGAAGGCGACCACGACTGAGCATTTGGGCTTCGAAGGCCGCGAAGAGGGCATTTCGGCTACGGCGGTGGCTCTTCTCGTTCGATGTACGGATTGAGTTTGCTATAATCCTACTTGAACAGAGGGGTTTGCTATGAATATTTTCAAGACGATCGCCGAAGATGTCCGTGCCGTTAAGGAACGAGATCCTGCTGCGCAAAGCTCGTTCGTCATCTGGCTCACCTACCCAGGCCTCCACGCGCGCTGGTCGCATGTGGTGGAACACTGGCTGTGGAATCATGGCCTAAAGAGCCTCGCGCGCATATCGTCGCAGTTCACGCGCTTCATGACGGGTGTGGAAATTCACCCGGGCGCCCAGATCGGCCGCCGGTTCTTCATCGACCATGCCATGGGCGTCATCATCGGCGAGACCACCATCATCGGCGATGATTGCACGCTCTACCAGGGCGTCACGCTCGGCGGTACCGGCAACGAGACCGGCAAGCGCCATCCGACTCTCGGCAACAACGTCATCGTGGGCGTGGGCGCGGCGGTGCTTGGCAACATCACCGTCGGCGATAACTCCAAGATCGGCGGCGGCGCGGTGGCGGTGAAGGACGTGCCGCCCAACTGCACGGTCGTCGGCATCCCCGGGCGCATCGTCAAGCGCGATGGCAAGCGAGTCACCAGCGAGCAGTCTGCCACCGCGAAGCGCATGGAAAACCTTCCCGATATCGTGGAAGAGCAGCATCGCTCCAACTGCGCACGCATCGACTACTTGGAGGCGCAGATCGCCGCGTTGCGCGACGAGGTCTGTCCGCAGTTCAAGAAGGCGCTCGCCGATGTCGAGCCCGTAAACCCGGAGGATTTGGAAGAGGACTAGGCGCCCGCTGAACGAGCGCTTTCCCAGCTATCACAAGAAAGTATCAGGAACCTTATGATTAAGATCTATGACACCAAGCTGCGCCAAAAAGTCGAGTTCCAGCCGAAGGAGCCCGGCAAGATCAGCATGTACGTCTGCGGCCCGACCGTGTACAACCGCATCCACATCGGCAACGCGCGCACGTTCATCAGCTTCGACGTGATTCGCCGCTATCTCATTTGGCGCGGCTTCGACGTGACGTTTGTGCAAAATGTCACCGACGTCGACGATAAGATCATCAAACGTGCAGGTGAAGAGGGTAGAAGTGCGGCAGAAGTGGCCGCCGAGTACACCCAGGCGTTCATCGACGACATGCACGCGGCTGGCGTGCTCGACCCCGACGTGCGCCCGCGCGCCACGGGTGAGATTCCCGATATGATCGCGCTTGTTCAGGAGCTCGTCGATGGCGGTCACGCCTACGAGGTCGAAGGCGACGTGTACTTCAGCGTGCGCTCGTACCCCGCTTACGGCGAGCTTTCCGGCCGCAACATCGACGAGATGGAATCGGGCCACCGCGAGCTTCGCGCCGATGGCCAGGGCCTTGAGGCCCGCAAACGCGACCCGCTCGACTTCGCCCTGTGGAAGGCGGCCAAGCCTGGCGAGCCTTCGTGGGATTCCCCCTGGGGCAAGGGGCGTCCGGGCTGGCACATCGAGTGCTCGGCCATGTCGCGCAAGTACCTGGGGCTTCCTTTCGACATCCACGGCGGCGGCGCTGACCTGGTGTTCCCGCATCATGAGAACGAGCGTGCGCAAAGCGAGGCCGCGTGCGGCTGCACGTTCGCGCGCCATTGGATGCACTCCGGCATGCTCCAGATTGCCAACGAGAAGACCGGCGAGATCGAGAAGATGTCGAAATCGCTCAACAACTTCCTGCTTCTGCACGAGGCGCTCGACATTGTGCGTCCTGAGACGCTTCGCATGCTCATGCTGCAGACGCACTATCGCAGCCCGCTTGTGTTCGGCGACGCCCGCTTGGCCGAGGCCGATGCGGCGCTCACGCGCATCGAGAACACGGTGAAGAACCTCGAGTGGCTGCTTGCGTCCGCGACGGCCGAGGGCGCAAGCGCGCTCGACGCTGCGGCGATCGAGGGGGCCGTGCAGGCGGCGCGCGCGGCCTTTGTCGACGCGATGGACGACGACTTCAACGCCCCTGCCGCACTGGGCGCGGTGTTTACCCTGGTTGGTGACGTGAACAGCGCGATAGCGGGCAAGGAGCCCACCGCGGCCGATGCGCCGGCGCTCATTGCCGCGCGCGACTCGATCGCCGAGCTCATGGGCGTGTTCGGTATCGACGTCGCGGCGGCAACTGCCGAGGGCGACGCCTACCCTGCCGAGGTCGTCGATCTTGCCGCCGAGCTCGCCGGATACGCGGGCGGCAACGCGACCGAGGCCGTCGAGGCGCTCGTGGCCCTTCGTGCTGAGGCGCGCGCTTCGAAGGACTGGGCCCGCGCCGACGCCGTGCGCGATGGCATGGCAGCGCTCGGCCTCGCGATCAAGGACACGCCGCAAGGCCCTCAGGTGGAAATGGCGTAGCGCAGGCGCGCCTCAGACGAGCGGAAGAGTGATCATCTGAATACCCAACGCAACATGGAGCTCCTTGCGCCTGCAGGGGGTATCGAACAGCTGCGCGCTGCCGTGCGCTTCGGCGCGGACGCGGTGTACCTGGCCTCCGATCGCTTCGGCATGCGTGCCCGCGCGGCGAACTTCGCGCTTGAGGACATCCCCGCCGCAGTGGAAATCGCCCACGCTGCGGGCGTGAAGGTGCACGTCACCGCGAACATCCTCATGGAGCAAGGCGACCTGGCAGCGCTGCCTGACTATTTCTGTGCGCTCGATGCGGCGGGGGTCGACGCCTTCATCATCGGCGATTTGGGAGCGGCCGCCATCGCCCGTCGCGTGGCCCCGCGCGTGGCGCTCCACGTGTCCACCCAGGCCTCCGTCGCCAACTCTGAGGCGGCGTGCGTGTGGCATAGCCTGGGCGCGAGCCGCGTGGTGTGCGCGCGGGAGATGTCGCTTGACGATATCGCCCGCATGCGCGAGGAGATGCCGGCCGACATGGAAATCGAGGCCTTCGCGCACGGCGCCATGTGCATGGCGGTCTCGGGGCGCTGTCTCATCAGCTCCTATCTCACCGGCCGCTCGGGCAACCGCGGGCACTGCACGCAGCCCTGCCGCTGGAGCTACACGCTCGAGGAGGAGAAGCGTCCGGGCGAGCATTTTCCCATCGAGGAAGACGACCGCGGCACGTTCATCATGAACGCGAAGGACATGAACATGCTCGCGCACCTTGACGCGCTGCGGGCGGCGGGCGTGGACTCCATCAAGATCGAAGGGCGCAATAAGAAGGCGTTTTACGTGGCCAGCGTCGTGAACGCATATCGTCAGGTGCTTGACGGTGCGCCGGTCGCCGATTTCGCCCCTGAGCTGGAGGCGGTGTCGCATCGCCCGTATGGGACGGGGTTCTTCTTTGGCGAGGCTGAGCAGGCTCCTAACTACGATGGCTATGAGCAGCAGGCGATGCACGTAGCCGACGTCGTCGCTGCCGACCCCGAGGACCGCACCATCGTTGCGCGCTGTCGCAATCGCTTCGCGGAAGGGGAGGAACTCGAGGTCCTCAGCCCGCGGGTGCCGATTACCCGCGTTGTCGTGCGCAATCTCACGTGGTTGCCCGATCCCACGGAAAGCGACCCCGACCCTGCGCCGGTGCCCGTGCCCGTGGCGAATCGCTCGTGCGGCATCTATCGCTTCACGGTCGGGACAGGGGTTGGGGAAGGTGCAGTTGTCGAGGCTGCCGGAGCCGGAGCCGTGGCCGAGGTGAGTGCCGCGGCCGCGACTGGGACCGAGGCCAACGCTGGGGCTGCCGCTGTTCTCGAGGCCGGTACCAACGTTGCAGCCGACGCCGGGGCGAGCGATGCCGCTGCAGCTGGTGCCGACGGCGTTCTCGCGACTCGCGTGGGTACGGGCATCACCGACTTCGCCCTTCCCGCTGCGGGGGACTTCTTGCGCGTGCGTCGCTTCCGGCGCTCGGCGCGCTCGGGCGCGTAGGGAAGGCAGCCGCCGCTGGGCGCCGACCGCCCCGCCCCGCCCAGCTCCGGCGCTCGGCACGCTCGGGCGCATAGGGTAGCGTGACGCCCGCGATCGGCGCGAGCTCTCGTGGGCGTCACGTTCCCATTTCGGGATACACGAGCCGAGCCCCCGAGGCGATTCCCGTCGCGCTGTCCCGCCAACTCCCGACTCGTTTTCCCTTCTGAGTAGCTACGCCCGGGGGCGTGATATAGCCACTTTCACGTGGGATTTCGAAAAAGCGCCTGGTGCTTGCTAATTCTTCGCCCAACACTTAAAACTCCGCGCGCTTCTTGATATCATGTTCCCAAGGTAAACCCGATGAAAGGGGTCGCTTATGGGAACCAAGGCGGTCGATGCTCTCGAAATATCCTTTGAGGATATGCCCATGTACCTGCGCGCCAAGCATTCGGTGTACATGGACGTCAACGGAGCGAGCTATTACCTCACCGATGTGAACGATCGGTACTGGCGCGCGCAGGACACCTCCCAGAAAAACGAGAAGGGCCACTACGTCGATTGCAGCGAGCTTGTGCCGACGGTCGGCGAGTTCCTCGACATTCCCTTCGTCGATGGCAAGAGCCTGAAGGAAGTGTTCGACGACGCGACATTCTACGCATCGGAAAAGCCCGAAGACGAGTAAAAGGCGAGGGCCACTTCAACAATCAAATAGCAATACCTTAAGGCGGCTTCGGCCGCCTCTTTAATTGCTACTGTTGTGATACCATGTGACTCGTAACGGTGGTCGCGCCAGGGGGAGCGGCCTTTGGCTTAGACGACGAGAAAGAGAGAAGCCTTATGGCAGAAGAACAAGAGTGCTCGCATTCGTGCGGCAGCTGCGGCGTTGAGGGTTGCGGCGAGCGCACGGCGCCTTCCAAGTACACGACCAACGCGGCGAGCAACGTGAAGCACGTGATCGGCGTTGTGTCCGGCAAGGGCGGCGTCGGTAAGTCCCTCGTGACGAGCCTGCTTGCAAGCGAGCTGCGCAAGAAGGGTTTCAACGTCGGCATCCTGGACGCTGACGTCACCGGCCCCTCCATCCCGAAGACGTTCGGCGTGACTGACAAGCTGCATGCCGACGAGACGGGCATCTACCCGGCGCTTACCGACAGCGGCATCAAGGTCATGTCCGTGAACCTCATGCTCCCGAAGGGCGACATGCCTGTCGCATGGCGCGGCCCAGTTGTCTCCGGCATCATCAAGCAGTTCTGGGATGAGACCAACTGGGGCGACGTCGACTACATGCTGATCGACATGCCTCCGGGAACGTCGGATGTGTTCCTCACGGTGTTCCAGATGCTGCCCGTTGATGGCATCGTTACCGTTTCCGCACCTCAGGAGCTTGTTGCCATGATCGTCGGCAAGGCGGTCAACCTGGCGCACGACCTGGATGTCCCCGTTGTGGGCCTGGTCGAGAACATGGCGTACTTCAAGTGCGACGAGTGCGGCAAGGAACACCACATCTTCGGCGAGCCCCAGGGTGCTGCCGTTGCCGAGAAGTACGGCATCCCTGCAGTGGCCACGCTGCCGATCGACCCGAAGTTCGCAGCTCTGTGCGACGAGGGCAAGGTCGAGGAATACGACGTTGCCGGTGCGCTCGACGACATCATCGCGCACGTGGAGGCCGCAAAGCGCGAAGAGGCCGAGGAGAAGGCCGAATAGCGCTCGCGAGAAGGCTTGACCCCAGGGGCAGGCTTCTCAAGCGTGTGATTCACCAAGCATGTGATTAGACAAGCGCCGCCTCGCGGAACGAGGCGGCGCTTTTGTTTTGGAGTAGGGTACGGTGCCCCTGTACAAAAACGACGATATGTTATGCAGAAACTATGTAAAACTCCTCAAAATGAGCGAATTTGAGGAATAACGTGACGCGATTTCGCTTTTGGTGCGACACTTTTGGGACAGCTAAGAGGGATAATCAGGCAGTATCACTATTTCTTCACAACTTATCGTCAATTTTGTACACGAGTAATCGATGAAGCCGGTTGGGGTGCTGGGGGATATTTTTCGGGCTCGCGCCTCGCGCTGGCGCAATCTTGCAGCAGGCGGCATCGTGTCAAGTCGGCGTCCCGGCTGTGGGTCTTATCGCTTAATTGCTCGAGGAGATTGCGCTGAAACCTCCATATGTTTTTTGCGGAAGAAGGGGATGGTGGCGTGCGCATGTTCTCGCGTGCGGCTTATCGGGGCGTGGCGACCTCTTGCGCTCGCCGGCGGCGTTACGACCGCTGTGTGCGGCTTCGGCAAACTCGTTGAAAACTTTTTCAAAAAAGTGCTTGACCGAAATCGTCGTTCTGTTAGTATAGTCGATGCACCTTTTACGGGGAATTAGCTCAGCTGGGAGAGCGCATGGCTGGCAGCCATGAGGTCAGGGGTTCGAACCCCCTATTCTCCACCATGAATTCAATCGCTGGTCGAACAATCGGCCAGCGATTTTTTTATCTCCAGGTTAAAGGGAAGGGATCCGAATCCTGCGAGGATTCGGGCAGCTTTGCGCTTTGCGAGGGCAAATGGGGCTTATAGGACGGAGTGGGCTTCTGGGGCGAAACGTGCACCCTAGTTTTGATTCCCCTGAGGGTAAACGGTTCTGCGGGCTGTTGCTACCAAAAAAGTACGCCCCCAAAGCCCAATTGTGGCAGGAATTCCGAGTTATCCCACTGGAAAACGCGGGACGAGAAGGTAGCTGAATAGCGGCAACCTCATGACCTGGGGATTCCTTGTTCGAGGCGGTTTCTATTCGACGGCTTCTCCTCGTTTGGGGGCCTTCCTCTTGGGGTAACTCGGTTTTCGTGCCAGAATCTTCCCTTTGGCGTGGACTTTGTCGGGATACCTCGTTTTTTGTGCCACGTTTCTCAAACGGGGGTAGCGGGTTGTGTCCAGGATGCGCATTGCGGGAGCAACTCGGTTTTGCGCCACTGTTTTCCTGTTCGCTCGTTTCTGTTGCGTTGCAATCTTGCTTTCTTACTCGTCGCAATTACGAACTTTGCGGGATGTGGCGTTTGATTGCCTCCCGGTAGGCTTTCCCGTAGCGCGTGGGCGTGGTGTTTCTGCGGGTGATAATCCCGATGGTCATGGTCTCGTCCACGTCCAGCGGAATGGAGATGATGTTCTCGCCGTTGAGCTCGTGCGATATGACCCCGCTGCACACGGTGTACCCATTCAGCCCCACGGCCAGGTTGAACAGCGTCGCGCGGTCGCGCACGCGGATGTTCTTGCGGCGGTCGAGCGTGCTGAGCAGCTCCTCGCTGAAGTAGAACGAGTTGAAATCTCCCTGCTCGTAGGAAAGGTAGGGGAAGTCGTCGAGGTCGTCGAGCGTTACAGACTCGCGCTCCGCAAGCGGATGAGCGCTCGAGATGAACACGTGCGGCTCGGCGGTGAACAGGGGCTCGAATAGAAGGTCTTGGCTTCGCAGCATTTTCTCGATGACCTCGTGGTTTCGCTTGGAGAGGTAGATGATCCCCAGCTCGCTTTTCATGCGCGAGACGTCCTCGACGATCTCGTGCGTTTGCTCCTCGCGCAGGGTGAAATCGTAGCGGAAGGCGTTAAACTCGCGTATGACGTCGACAAACGCGTTAACGGCAAACGAGTAGTGCTGACAGGAGACAGCGAAGTGGGGGACTTGCTGCGTCTCGCCCTTGTACTTCTCCTCCAGAAGGTCAGCCTGTTCGAGCACCTGCCGGGCGTATCCCAAAAACGTCTCACCCTCCGATGTCACCACGACGCCTTTGTTCGTGCGTTCGAAGATGACGACGCCCATTTCTCGCTCCAGATCGTGGATTGCGGCGGTGATGGACGGCTGGGACACGAACAGGCGCCTCGACGCCTCGGTGATGTTGCCCACTTCGGCGACTTTCACGACGTATTTCAGTTGCTGCAGTTTCATGAGCGCTCCTCGCCTGTGGCCATCGGTGTTCAAGGATAGGGGGAAAATAACATCCTTGCAGGCGTTTCGCGCAAAGAACTCAAAAGGGGGAGAGCTTGTTTGCCCTCCCCCTCGGGGGCCACGCGCGGCGTGCGCGCGGCCTAAGCTAGTCGCCCCACACTTCCTCGGCGATCTCGCGCACGAGCGCCACCTTCGCCCACTGCTGCTCCTCGGTGAGCTTGTTGCCAATCTCGCAGCTTGCGAAGCCGCACTGCGGGGAGAGGCAGAGGTTCTCGAGCGGCACGTACTTCGCCGCCTCGTGGATGCGCGCGATGACGGCCTGCTTATCCTCGAGCTCGGCACGCTTTGTGGTGACAAGTCCGAGCACGACCTTCTTGCCCGCGGGCACGCTCGAAAGCGGTGCGAAGCTGCCGGAGCGCTCGTCGTCGAACTCGAGGAAGTAAGCGTTCACGTGCTCGTTTGCGAGCAGGGCATCGGCGACGTCGTCATAGCCGCCCTCGCAGGCCCACGTGCTGTGGAAATTGCCGCGGCATACGTGCGTGTTGATGCGCAGGTCGGCGGGCGCGGCGTCGAGCACGCGGTTGTTCACGCGCAGCAGCGTTTCCTTGATGCGCGCGAGTCCCGCTTGGTCGGTCCCGAAGAAAAGCTCTGCCTTCGGGTCGACAAGGCATCCCCACGAGCAGTCGTCAAACTGCAGGTTGCGACAGCCCGCGGCGTGAACCTGCTCGATGAATGCCAGGTAGGCGGCGACGATGTCGTCTTCTAGGAGCGCGTCGCTTCCGTATGCGGCGTCGGTCGCCTTGCGGTTCATGGGCATGATGAACTGCTCGATGAACTGCGCGGGCGCGGGAATCGTCAGCTTCGCCGTGGTGTTCTCGTCCTCGAAGGACTGTACGAAGCGGAAGTGCTCGACGAAGGGATGCTCGCCTGCGAGCGAAATCTTCCCCGTCAGATAGGTGTCGTCGATCTTGGCGGCCTCGTCGTGGAACGGCAGGCCGTCTTCGGTTGTGGAATGGCCGATGCCCTCGAATGCCCACATGAAGTCAAGATGCCAGGTCGCACGGCGGAATTCGCCGTCGGTGATGAAGCGCAGGCCGGCCTTTTTCTCCTTCGCGATGAGGTCGGTGATGCACTCGTCCTCGACTGCCTTCAAAGCTGCGGCGTCGATTGCGCCTGCGCTGAAATCCTCGCGCGCCTGCTTCAGCTTCGCGGGGCGAAGGAAGCTGCCGACGACGTCGTATCGATTCGGTCCATAGTTCACTGCCATTGTCTGCCTTTCGGTTGGATGTTTGCTCGCATGCGCCTAGGCGCTGCTCGGTTTCGTGCGCTCGCGGCTGCGGCGCCTTGTTTCGTTGTGAAGTATAGTCATACGCTCGGAAATCGGAAAATATTTGATTCGGAGTATTCGCCATAGGAAACTCCTATCGATAAGGAGTACGCCTCCTATCTTCCCTTTGGGACGAAACGAAACGGGACGACGGATGTGGAGCGCGCCCGATGCCGCGTCTGTCGGCGACCAAGCATGCGATTATGCAGGTGTCGCCGAACAAGAGGCGGCACCACCACAGTAACGCAGAGCCACAGGGGCAGCTCCTTCGCCAAACGCTCGACGCCGATCGCCACGTCGGCGCATCCCTTCGAGACGAGCGCCGCGTTCGCTTGCTTTGCGTACGGGTTGACGAGCGCGGTGTAGCTGCCCACGTGGGCACGCGAGACCGGCAGCCCAGCGGCGGCGAGGGCGTAGGCGATAATGTCGCCCGAAAGGTCGTTGCCGGCGATGACGAAAGGCTCCCGGCCGTCGAGTGAGAAGGCGCGGAGCATTCGCGACCTCTTCTGCGGTGAGCGCGTCGTCGTCGGGCATAACCCTCATCTGTGGTTGGTTTCAAGTTAGAATAATAGCACTATCAGGATAAAGTGGCGACCGCGATAGGTATCTGCAAGCCACGACAGTGCTGGCTATTCTCGCAACCACCTACTGGGTTGATTGCGGCCCGCGGCAGGTGGTTGTCGGCCCGCAAGCGCAGACGGCCAGGTTGCCCTGAACGTTGTGGACGATCCGGTTGAAATCGGCGCGGCGGCAGATGTCCGCCACCGTCATCTTTGCGAAGCCGGCTTCGGCCAGCAGCGCGAAGAACGCCTCCCGTATGACTGCAAGCGTGTAGCGTCGCCGGCGGTTGACCTTCGTTTCCCATCGCCCCTCTAATCTGAGTCGCTCGCATGGCCGGCTCCCACCTGTTTTCGGGGTGGCGGGGTATAGCGCGATGCTCTGCCCTATCCGATGCGCAATCTTTTGCGATAGGCGCGCGGCGTTGTTCCGTAGGCGCGCTTGAATGCGTCGGTGAACGCTCCTTGGTTGCGATAGCCTGCGCTTTTGGCGATTCCGCCGATTTCGCGGCTTCCATCAAGGAGAAGGCGCCGACCGTGCTCCAGGCGCCGTGCGCGGATGTAGCTTTGCGGGGTGTCTCCCTGTACATTGCGGAACGCCGATATCATTTTCCCCTCGCTTACATGGGCGATATTGCACAGCGTTTTCGTGCTGAGATCGGATGATAGGTTGCCGTCGATGTAAGAGCAGATGCATTCGACGCAATCCTTGTCGCTTATGCGTGCGGCCTCGGCTGCTGTGCCCTTCCCGGGAATGCCGCTCGCAAGCAGCGCGAAACATTCAATCACCTTGGCGTGATAATACGCATCGGCTACTGATGCGGCGGGGTAGGTGATGTCAAGCCCTCGAAGTGCCGAGGGCAAGCCGGGCACGCCGTCCGACGTGATGAGCTGCTCGATGGCGCGGCGTAGTTCCTTCTCGTCGCAGTGTAAGGCATCCGCATAGCGGTGTATCGCTTCGGGGGCTATGGTGATCGACGCCGATGACAGTCGCTTGCCGGGCTCGAACGAGCTTATGTAGGGGCCGCCATCCCAGTCGTGCCCTATGAGCTTGCAGTTTGATCCAGCGCACTCAGGCGAGCAATACATGGGCATCGCATGCTCATAGAGGCCGAACCCCAGATAGGGAATAGTCTCTATGACTGCCTCCACGGCGCGTTCGTATGTGATGTCCATCGACACGACGATGGTGTCGCCGTCCATGAGGTAGAACCAATAAGAGCCCCTGCCGTATCGGGGGTCGACGAACCATGTCTCGCCGATGCTTCGCACCAGGTTTGCCTGTCCGAATCCGCGCGCGAGCGCTTCCTTCGCGCATACGGTGTGCAACTGAGAAAGCTGCGTGACGAACATGTCGTAAAGCGGGTTTCCTTGTTCTGAGGCGTAGCTTCCGTTTGATTTTTCGGTAGAACTTGAATTCTTTTCGGCGTAGTTTTCCATCTTCCCGTTCCGTCTTCCGCATTGCCTTATTGAACTGTATTTTATCGTAAATAGTTATATATGGCTAACTAGTAGGAAGAAGGACGATAATCGCATGGCTCTTTCGATGGGCGCGCCTTTGCCCTTGAACGCGGTAGTGCAGACGCAGCCTTCGACGTCTGCCAACGCTGCACCGCGCCATCTTGACCCGCGTACGTCGCTTGCGGTTCTGGCGGCGATCAACGTGCAGATGGCGCTTATGCAAAGCCTGTTCGCCGAGATGGGCGTTTTGGCGCTTACCGTTGTCGTGATGGCGTATTGCCGTCGCTTCTCCGCGATCGTGCGCTGGCTTGCCTTCTATGCGCTGTTCGCCGTGACGGCGCAGCTGTTCGTGGCGAGCGGGAACACCCTGCTTTCGCCCTTTGCGGCGTCGCTTCTCATGTACCGCCATGTTTTGCCCGCCTTCATGTTCGCTTTCAACATGATCGCAACCACGCGTCTCGGCGAGCTCGCTTGCGCGCTGCAGGCGATGCGCGTTCCCGCGAACGTGTCGGTTGGCGTGTGCGTGGCGTTTCGTTTCCTTCCCACCATGGGACGCGAATTCTCTGCCGTCGCCGACGCGATGAAGACGCGCGGCATCGCTCTCACGCCGAAATCGGTCGTGTGCCATCCCGCCAAGACCGCCGAGCACTTCCTTGTGCCCGTGATCGCGCGTTTAGGCCAGGTTGCCGACGAGCTGGGGAACGCGGTCGTTGTTCGCGGCGTGGGGGCGAGTGCGCACCGCACCTCGTATTACCACTTAAGGGTGCGCGCTATCGATGTTGTGTGTCTCATTGCTGCGATGGCGCTCCTTGCACTTTCCGCTTGCTTTAGAGCGGGGGTGCTCTGATGATGGAAAATGCCGCCGCGGCGAAGGCTTCGCCCTATGCTATCGAGCTCGATGGATGCACGTTTTGCTACAAAGGCGCTTCCCGTCCATCGCTTCGTGACGTTTCGCTTAAGATCCCTCGCGGTCAATGCGTTGTTGTGACCGGGCAGTCAGGATGTGGCAAGACAACGCTTACGCGCCTCGTTAATGCGCTTATTCCTCTTATGTACGAAGGGGACCTTCAAGGTGAGGTGCTTGTTGCGGGAAAACCCGTTTCCGCATGGACGATGGGCGAGCTTTCCGCGCATGTCGGGTCGGTGTTCCAGAATCCGCGTAGCCAGTTCGTCAATCTCGACGTGACCTCGGAAATCGCCTTCGGATGCGAGAACTTCGGAATCGATCGCGAGGAAATGGTCGAACGTGTGGCGCAGGCAGCGGCAACGCTCGGTATTGAGGGCCTGCTCGGGCGCGGTACCGAGGCGCTTTCCGGCGGGCAGAAGCAGTCGGTTATCCTGGCATCGGCCTATGCGGTGCATCCTGACATCTTCGTGCTTGATGAGCCAACCGCGTCGCTCGATGTGCATGCGATGCGGAATCTTGCGCGCACGGTTGCGCTTCTGAAGAGCCAGGGGAAGACCGTGCTTATCTCCGAGCATCGCCTGTGGTGGCTTGATGGTATTGCAGACCGCTATGTGGTTATAAGCGATGGCTCGGTTATAGGAGACTGGGCGGCGGCAGAGTTCCTTGCTATGCCATTTGAAACGAGAACCGATATGGGGCTGCGCGCCGCCTCTCTTGCTGAAATCGACTCTGTTGTGGCGGTGTCGCCCTTGGGCGACGTGGTCGCATCGAATGCCTCCAGATCACCTTCTTACGGAAAAACCATCGTACGTATGAGCGGCGTAGTTGCTGGCTACCGCGGTGCGCCTGCGGTCTTGAACGGTCTCGATTCCTGCCTCCTTTCGGGTAGTGTCGTCGGTATTGTGGGGCACAACGGGGCTGGGAAAACGACGTTTGCCCGGTGCATGGCCGGCCTTCTCAAGGAAAAGGCGGGGGTGATCGAGGTCGACGACGTGCCGCTTCGCGCAAGGAAACGGGCGGGGCGCGTGTACCTGGTTATGCAAGAACCGGGGTACCAGTTGTTCAGCAGCACAGTTGACGATGAGCTTGCAAGCGCGTGCTCTTCGGATGGCGCGGAAGACGGCCTAGGTAATAAGGACCGGATTGCAGCAATAAAGGCTGCGCTTGCTCTCGAAGGTCTTGCCGACAGGCACCCGCTCTCCCTTTCAGGCGGGGAGCGCCAACGGCTTTCCATCGCTGC
>NZ_CAKUBT010000027.1 GCF_934643285.1 uncultured Ellagibacter sp. | reverse complement strand
TTCGCGGTCCATTACCAACATGCGGCAGGCGTCGCGCACCGCCGCAGGTTCCTGCGCGATAAGCTCTTCGGGCAGGTTATAGTTGAAATCTTCAGTTCTCATGCTTGTTGCCCTTCGCTGTGGCGCTTCGCCTTCCTGGCCCCCTGCGCCCCGCTTCGCGGTGCTCGGGGTTCAACAGTCCACTGGACTGTTGAATAATTGAAATCCTCTGTTTTCATGTAGTAATCCTTTAATCGTCGCTTTGCGTTCGGTTAATCATCGATGTCGATGAACGCAAAGTCATCGATATCTTGGCGAGTGTGTATGATTCGCCATACGATAAGGTTCTCGCTGTTGAAAGAATAGAAAATGCGGCAGGGGCTGACAAGCCATGATCGGTACCCTTGGTGAGAAAGTCTTTCATCGGCGAAGGGGCGGCCAAGCTCGGGCGTTTCGCAAAGGTGATCGATCGCTTCGACGATCGAATCGTAGATTTTGCGGGCTGATTTCGGGACTTTCTGCACCTCACCTAGATAAATCACTATCGATTCTAGATCGTGTGCAGCGCGAGGACGGTAGAGAGGGGCAAGCATTTAAACGCCCCAATGTGCGAAGAGGCGCTCGATGGAATCGCCGACTGCCTGTTTCGTGAGCGATTCCGATCGATATTTCTCCTCGATTTCTGCTTCGCGGAGTTTCTGCACATAGCGTTCATGTCGCTGTTGCCCTTCGTACGCCTCGCAGTCGATAACCACGAGGCTTGCCTTGCCGTTCTTCGTCATGAAGATGGGCTGTTGGCTTTCGCGCGCCAATTCGCATACATCGTTCAGATTGGTGCGAAGGTCACTGATGGGCCTGATCTGCGGTATAGGCAATGGCATAGATTCCTCCTTAGAACGGAAGAAATTATAGCATAAATTTATGCAAAATTTATACGTAAATATACTACTCTGATTTCTCCAACGCGAGCAAAGCAGCTCCCGTGGCGCCCACGATTTCGGGGGTCCTCGCAGATGAAGAGCTTCTCTCCGATGAGCTCCTCGACCGCGCGCACCACGCCTGGATTTTGGGCGACGCCGCCCGTCATCATGTAGGCGCCTTCCAAACCGACGCGCCGCATAAGCGAATATGCCTTGCCGGCCACGGCGCGGCAGACGCCTGCTGCAATGTCGGGTTTCTCCTCGTTGTTGGCGATGAGCGAGATGACTTCGGACTCCGCGAAGACCGAGCACATGCTGGCGATTTCCAGGCGTTTCTTGCTTTCGAGCGCCGCTGGCCCCAGCTCGTCGAGGCTGATCTCGAGCGAGCGCGCGATCATTTCGAGAAAGCGCCCCGTGCCAGCCGCGCACTTGTCGTTCATCGCGAAATCGGTCACCTCGCCCGCGGCATTCACGTGGATGGCCTTGCTGTCCTGGCCGCCGATGTCGAGGATGGTGCGAACGTCGGGGTTGAAGTAGTGCGCACCGCGCCCATGGCAGCTGATCTCGGTCACGTTCTCGTCGGCGAAGGGAATGCTCACGCGGCCGTATCCGGTGGCGATGGTGCATCCAACCTGGTCAGGCGCAATGCTTGCGCGCTCGAGCACTTCGCGATACGCACGCTCGGCGGAGGCGCCCGCCTTCGCACCCGTTCTGATGACGACGCTCGCGACGATCTCGCGCGCCGCGTTCATGACGACGGCGTTGGTGGAAGTCGAGCCCGAGTCGAGCCCGACGACGAAAGTGGCGGCTGTGCTCATGGGTGAGCCTTTCTGGCTTTCGGGGTGTTCGGTTTGCGAGGCGCCAATTGACTCGAGGAACGCCTCGAGGCGCGTGAGCATCTGCCCGCGGCTCTGCGCGGTGCAGTCGGTTTCGAGCGCGAGTATCGGCACGGGCGATGTTCGTTTGAGGTCGCTGTATTCGTAGGAATACATGTCGCAGAACTGCACGGTGTGGTAGACCAGCCCGTCGACCTGGGGAAGGGCACGGTCGAAGAAGCCTTTGCGCGGGGATATGTCCCGCATGCGTGCGCAGGGAAGCTGCGTGAGCACGTCGTGCGCATACTGGGCAAGGGTGTCCGTTTTTCGGGGCACGAAACGACGGATTGCGTTCGTGCAGGTGATGTCGAAGGCGATGTTTACGCCACGCGCTTCGAGGATTCGCTTGATTTCGGCGTTCGCGCGTGCGCCTGCGATGCCTACGTTGGGCATCGTGGGGGAGAAGTGCGTCTGCGGTTGCAAGGCGTTGTCGACCTGCGCTGCGGCGGCTGCCGCGGTCGCATTGCGCTCAGAAGCTGCGCAGCCTTCGCTCCATGCGCCGGCGTCAGTCGCCTGGCCGCGGTTGGGTTCAACCTGCGGGACGGCGACGGCCTCGTCCGCATTGCGCTCAGAAGCTCCGCAGCCTTCGCTCCATGCGGCCGAGTCCGCCGCCTTGTCGCGGTTGGCGAAACTTTGCGAGACGGAGCTCGACTTCGCGAGGCGGAATGAAGGCTGTGCAGTTTCTGAATGAAGCCTCGCCAAGTCGAGCTCCAAGGTTGACTCACAAGTGCCTTCCGCAGGGCAAAGGGTGCCGCCGAGTTGGGTGAACAGCTTCGCTTCCGAAAAATCGACATTGGCGAACTCACCGTATGCGGAAAGGAGTTCGCTCACGCGCCGCTCGAACAGCGCGCAGGCTGCCTCGCCCGTGTCGCGCGGCACGTCGAGCACGTGGATGAACAGGTCGGGGGCTTGTGCGCGCAGGGCGTCGGCGAGGCGGCGCATGCTGTCGCAGCAGGTGGTCAGCACGATGCCGTCGAAGCTTCCCGAAAGGACGGTCTCGAACGTCGCCTTCGCGAAACTGCACACGTTCGCGTGCATGCAGGATTCGGCAGCATCGAAGCTGACGAGGCTCTCATCAGGCTCGATGCGCTCCATATGCGCGCCCATTGCCTCGAGCGCCTCGAGGGGCGCGTATTTGCAGACATATCCGATCCTCATCGTGCACCGCCCTTCGCCTCGACGCCCCCGCCCTGCGCGTCGCTTTCCCCACTGGAAGCCCCGCCCTGCGCGTCGCTTTCCGCTCGCTTCGCCTCGAGCACCTCGAAGAATGCCTCGAGGCGCGTCTTTATCTGCCCGTCGTGGCTGTTTCGCTCGTCGATGCCGTCGCCGTCGAGCTGCAGAAGCGGCACGCCGGCTTCGTGCAGGTGCTCGCGCAAAAGGGCGCTTCCGCCCGCGGACTGCTTGCATCCCCAGTGGCAGAAGTGGATGACGCCGTCGGCGTGTGTCGCGTCGAGCAGACGGTCGACGAGTGCGAGCTTGCGTTCGTAGGGGCCGTTCATTGCGTTGCCGATGAGCTTTTTGGCAAGCGCGCGGAAAGGATCGGCGTCGGTGAGCTCGCTCATCGTGCAAAAGGCCATGTCAACGGCGACGATCTGATGGGCCGGGCTGTAGTCGAAGGCGGCTTTCAGGCTTTGCTGGTAGTACGGCATGAGGTGCACCCAAAGGATTTTGTCGCCCTGCAGCCTCGGCGCGCGCTTGATGTCGTCCACCATGAAGCGCAAAAGATCGCGCAACTCCTCGCTTCCCGCCGAAAGCTGCATGGCGAGCACGAAGAACAGGTGGTGAATGAACTCGGCAGGGTAGAAATGCTCCGCTTGCAGGCACATGAATTCCCAGGCGAGGGCGTTAGTCTCGCGCTCGACTTCCAGAAGATGGGAAAGGCGGCTCTCGTCAAAGGGCACGCCCGTCAACTCTTCGAGGGTGCGCGTGAGCTCGTGTAACTGGTCGGCGAGGTAGTCCACCGATGCGTCGTCGCTGTCGTAGGGTACGTCGAGCAGCACCATGGGGACGTCCATTCGTTGCCCCAGCTGGCGGAAGGTGCTTAAGTTGCCGTCGCAGGCGCAAGAGGTGGTCACGGCGAGCCGCGGCGCATGCAGCACGCCCGTCTCCATCATCCCCATGACCGTTTTGTGGTACGTGCACAGCGTGGGCGCGATGCCGGCCTCCTGCGCGCGGTCGATGAAGAACGGCGCGGCGTGGTATCCCGAGAAGAAGCTCGCCAGACATTCGACGCTCACGGTTCCCAGGCCGAAGCACTCCATGATTTCCACCGGCGCGAACACGTTGCCCCATACGTAGTTGTTTTCGTGTCCGAGCTGGTCAGACACGAGGCCGAGCGTGTAGGCTTCCAGCTTGTGGTAGCCGCGCGCCGCATGGAAGTTGGGAAGATGGCGCGATCCCCAGGTGTTGCCGCGAAAGCCGATGAGGGCGTCTCGCCAGGCGCGCTCGGGGTCGGTCTCGCACGTGCGCCGCACGTGATCCATGTAACGGTGTATGGGGTCGGCGAAGGGTCTCACTCTGAAACTTCCTGTTTTGCCTGCTCGCGAAGCGATTTGAGAATCGCTCGCTTGCGGGCTTGCTTCTTGTCGTAGGCTGCGCGTGCGGCGCGATGCTGTTTGAGCTCCGCCTCGGCGGCGGCGATTTCCTCGGCGTGCTCGGCCCGTTCCGCCTGTTTCGCGGCTGCTCGCTGAGCCTTTCGCTCGGCTCGTTCGGCTGCAGCCTCTTCGTCGCTTATGCGGCAACCGCAGTAGTTTTGGCGATACATTCCAAGCGCGCGGCTTCGGCGCGTGGCCTCGTCGTAGTAGGGGCGGAAGTCCTCGAAGACGCCTGCAACTCCGGCGCGCTCGGCCGCTCGCTGCACTTCTTCCTCGATGATCTGGGTGTATTGATAGGGGCTTACGGAAAGCGTGGTGCCGATGCCGTCAAAGCTCTGTTCAGCGGCCACCCGCGCCGTTTCCTCGAGTCGCAGCCGGTAGCACGTACGGCAGCGTGCCTCTCGGCGCGCGGGGTCGACGGAGAGGACGTCGGCACGAAGGGGCGTGTCCTCGCCTGTGGTCGATTGCGCGTCCTCGCGTGCGGCTCGGACGTCGGCGAGCGCTGCGTCTCCGATACGCCCCGCAGCCTCCTCCCAGCTGGCAGGGTCGTAAGGGCCCTCGATGACGGGAATGCCCTCGCTTCTCGCCCAGTCCTCGAGCGTGGCGAGGCGGTGCGCGTACTCTTCGCGCGGCGCGATGTTTGAGTTCGTGTAGTAAATGGCGATATCGTGCCCCGCCGCTTGGAGAAGGCGCACGGGCTCGAGCGAGCATGGCCCGCAGCATGCGTGCAAAAGCAATTTCATCTGCGGCTCCTCTCGCCCTCGTGAATTCAACCCAACGATACTAGCACAGGGCCGAACTCAGCCCGTGCCGCCGCTGGCGAAACCGCTAAACCTCGATGTTTGCAAAGGTGTGGCGCGCATGCTTTCGCACCTCGTTTTCCGCACTTTGCATGTTTGACGTCGCGCTCGGCGGCCGAGGCGTTCCACTCTTTTATACTGTTGTTCGTATCGAATGTGCGGTCCGCCCGTTGGGGCGGCCTTTTTCTGGGAAGGGTCTTTCATGGCGAACACGTCATATCGCGCGATATTGTTCGACCTCGACGGCACGTTGTGCCCGATGGAGCTCGATGAATTCTTGGGTGGGTACTTCAAGGACATCGCCCGTTTTGCGGCTGAGCAGGGGGTCGACGGCGAGAAGTTCGCGTGTGCGTTCGGTGCAGGCGCTTCTGCTATGGCCAAGCGCGAACCCGGCGGGAAGACGAACTACGATGTGTTCTGGGACGCGTTCTTCGCCGTGCTCGATCGCGACGCGGCCGACTGGGATGCGATGTTCGCAGGCTACTACGAGACGAGATTCGGCGCTATCGGCGCAGATGTTCAGCCGAACCCGGCAGCGCGCCGGGCCCTCGAGGTGCTCGTCGCGAAGGGGTATCCGCTTGTGCTGGCGACCCAGCCGATGTTTCCCCGTCGCGCGGTCGAGTGGCGCCTTGCGTGGGGTGGCGTAGGCGACGCGCCGTTTCGCTACATTTCCACGTACGAGAACTCCTCGACGGTGAAACCGCAGGTGGAATACTATGCGGAGGTTCTCGCGAATTGCGGGCTTTCCGCCGACGAAGTGCTCATGGTGGGTAACAACACGCTCGATGACTTGGCGTCGGCCGATCTTGGCTGCGACGTGTACCTGGTGACCGACCACCTTATGGACCCTAAGGGCCGTGGGCTCGAAGGCGTGAAGCACGGAGCGATGGCTGAGTTCGCGGCGTGGGTGGACGGCCTTCCGACCTGCGATGACCCTGCGACGATCGAGGGAGGCGCGAACTAGCATGGCGCTTTTCGACTGCACGTGCGACGCTCAGAGCGGCAACGCCCGCGCGCTCACCTTCACGACGGCGCACGGCGATTTCCACACGCCCATGTTTATGCCCGTCGGCACGTCGGCCACGGTGAAAGGTATCACCCCGCCGCAGCTTCGCGAGCTGAAATCCCAGGTGGTGCTTGCAAACACCTACCATCTCTCGCAGCGCCCCGGTGAGGACGTGGTTGCGGAAGCCGGCGGGGTGCACAAGTTCATGAACTACGACGGGCCGATGCTTACCGACTCGGGCGGATTCCAGATCTTCTCGCTCGCCGATACGCGCAAGCTCGACGACGACGGCGTCACCTTCCGCTCGATTTACGACGGCAGCTATGTGCGCTGGACGCCCGAGGAGAACATGCGCATCCAGGAAGCGCTTGGCGCCGACATTGCCATGCAGCTCGACCAGTGCCCGCCGTACCCCGCGACGCGCGAGTTCGTCGAGCGCGCGGTCGACCTGTCGGCTATGTGGGCGCGCCGTTGCCTGGCGGCGCACAAACGACCTGATCAGACGCTCTTCGGTATCGTGCAGGGCGGCATGAACCTCGATTTGCGCCTGGAGAGCATTCGCCGTCTGCGCGAAATCGAGGACGAGAGCCTGGCTGCCGGCGGGCGCCGATTCGGCGGCTTCGGCATCGGCGGCTATTCGGTGGGCGAGGACCACGAGACGATGTTCGAGACGTTGGGCCAGGTAGCGCGTGCGCTGCCCGACGATCGCCCGCGCTATCTCATGGGCGTGGGCAACCCGACCACGCTCGTGCGCGCGGTGGGCGAGGGCGTCGACATGTTCGACTGCGTGCTTCCCACGCGTACGGCCCGCATGGGCACGGCGTTTTCGAGTCAGGGCCGCATGAACATGCGCAACGCCAAGTACACGCGCGATTTCACGCCGCTCGACCCCGAGTGCACATGCCCGACCTGCCAAAATCACACGCGGGCCTACATTCGCCATCTTGTGAAGCAGGACGAGATGCTCGGCGGCATCTTGCTTTCCATTCACAACCTGCACTATTTGCTCGACCTCATGCGCCGCGCGCGCGAGGCTGTGCTTGCCGATGCGTATGCCGAGTTCGAAGCGCAGTGGATGGCAAGCCCCGCGGCGAAGGATTACTAAGAAGCTGCGGATTGCAGCAATTTGCAGCTCATACTCGCCGGGGAATGAGGGAAGATGCTTCGGTTCCCGCAAAGCTAAAACCGATTTTACTAAAAACGTTTTTAGTAAAATCGGTTTTAGCAGCGAGGGTTAGCGGCTGCTTGCCGTAATCACTCTTGGAATAAATCGGAATGAGTGCCGGTTCTTGAGGCGGTTAGAATCAACTGATCACCATCGATTGCATATACAAGTAACCAATCGGGCTTGATATGGCATTCGCGAAATCCAACGTAATTACCCGATAGGGCATGGTCGTGATTTCGATTTTCAAGCGGTTGACATGCGCATAGCTTATCGAGAACGATCTCAAGTGCGTCAAGGTTATAGCCGCGTTTCCTGATTCGCTTGAGATCTTTCTTGAATTGGGATGTCGGGACAAGTTTTAATGGCATAGGCGTTACTTGTCGAGAGAGGAAAAAAGCTCACTTGCGCTATCGTAGGATTCTGCCTTTACCTTACCGGCCATGATGTCGCGTGCTTCGCGCATTGCAGCCTCGGTAGTTGCGTTGTATCGCGGTTGTCGCACGTCAAACGGCAAGCCGCCTTCCATGATGGACTTATGCAGAAACACGTTGATTGCTTCAGTGAGGCTCATGCCTAAGCTGGCAAAAATTGATTCCGCATCGCTTTTGACCTCGGGGTTCACGCGCATGTTGATAGTTGCCGTTTTTGGCATGTTAATCACCTCATTGCTTTAGTGTAATTGCAATGTACAGCACTTTCTTTACATTTGCAAGATGCTTAGCTAGAGGACATGTTAGATTTTGCTTGCAAACCCACAGAGCTCCCGCATGAGCGAACGATAAAGAAAACAAGTGAATCAGTCCTGGTCAGATAGCGGACCGCCCTTGCAGTTTTTGGCCACTTGCCCTCGGCTTGGTGCCCGCGAAACAGGTAGACGAGCTGCAAAACTATGGAAATCGAGCTCGCTGCGCTAACTCAATCGACAAAACTTGCATTTATTGCAAGTTTTGTCGATGCCATAGTCAAAACTTGCAAATCTCGCAAGTTTTGACTATTGTAACGGGCAGTTCTGAATGAAATTGGAGGGCCTTATGATCGTGCGGCAAAAGTACCTCGATAAGCTCATCTCATTCCAAGATACCGACTTGGTTAAGGTAATCACGGGTATTCGGCGCTGCGGGAAGTCGACATTGCTTGACATGATGCGTCGTCACCTTGCGCAGCAAGGCGTTCCCGAAAACAGGCTTCTTACGTTCAAGATGGAATCGATGGAGTTTGCGGGGATCGTCGACTATCGCGATTTGTACAACCTGGTCACAAGCCGCATTGCCGAACAACCGCACGCATATCTCTTTTTTGACGAGCTGCAAAATGTCGAGAACTGGGAAAAAGCTATCAATGCTTTGCGCGTTGATGCCGATTGCGATATTTACGTGACTGGCTCGAACGCGTTTCTGCTGTCGAGCGAGCTTGCAACGCTCATTTCGGGACGTTATGTCGAGATACCGATGCAGCCGCTGACGTTTGCCGAATACCTCGATTTTCGTGGGGCGACGTGGCGGCCTGCAGGAAAGACGGGATCGGATATCGCCTCGTTCGAGGACGGCTCTTTCGCTACGCTTGCCAACTTGTTCGATCAGTATCGCACGTTCGGGGGCTTTCCGTATCTGGCTTTTCAGGAGCCGGGTGAATCGGTGCACCGCGACTATATGCGCAGCATATACCAGACCATAATCGTTCGCGATATCATGATGCGCGCTCAGCGCAAGGGGCTGCGGGCGGTTAGCAACCAAGCGGCCCTCGAGCGTATCTGCGCGTTTATGGCGGACAATATCGGCAACGAAACATCGATTAACAAAATCGCAGGTTCTTTGAAGGCCGACGGGCAATCGGCGACCCGAGCGACAACGGATTTCTACATCTCGACGCTTGCAGAGGCGTACCTGTTCCGTCACGTGCTTCGATACGACGTGAAGGGACGGGAACTGTTGAAGACGGGCGGCAAATACTATATTGCGGATGTCGGCATGCTCAACTACCTGGACAGCTATCGAGGCACCGACACCGGGTGCGTGTTGGAAAACCTGGTGTTCAACCAGCTGCTGTTTGACGGCTACGATGTTCTGATTGGCCATTTGCGTGGAGGCGAGGTTGACTTTGTTGCCATGAAGCCTCGATGCAAGATGTATATTCAGGTAACTGAAAATATGCAGGACGAGGAAACGCAGCGTCGCGAACTTGCCCCGCTGCGACGCATCGGAGACGAGTACCGCAAAATCGTCGTGGTGGGCGAGGGCAGTTACCCTTCGGATATCGATGGGATAGAGATCGTGAACATCGTCGACTTCCTTCTGCATCGGTAGGTCGCATACGGCCCTCGCAGGCTTTGCGGGCCTACAGGTGGATTGAGGTTAATAACGTATTGGTCGAAAGCGGTTATTGCCCCATTGGAACAAGTTACTTATCGAGATGCACCCGCATTGCTGCAACTAAGTCTTCGGGGGGAACATTTAGCGCATTCGAATAGTCGAATAGCTCAGAGACATGAAGGCTACGTTCTCCCGACTCGATTTTTGACACATAGGATTGAGGCTTATTCAGCAGAGTAGCTAGATCGCTCTGAGTCAACTGCTCTCGGCGACGAGCGCTGCGCAAAAAGGCGCCAATAATGGTGTTCGCTTCAATATCCATGCGCTGACGATATGCTATGATTCAAAATATCCCAATTTGGGATATCTAAGCTAGCAAACGGAATCGCTACTAGTTGTCGGGATAAGTTGAAGTGATTAGGGGGTCGTAATGAAACGCTGCCTTGCCGTTTTTGCGATGGTGTTATGCGTTTTGCTGAGCGGATGCGCAACAAATGAGTCGAAAGCAGACAAGCTATTTGACGAGGGCTCTTACCGAGAAGCGCTTGAACTGTATGAATCCCTTGAACCCTCTGATGAAATTAGCTTAAAAGAAGCAGATTGCCGATTCTGGCTCTTTGTTGAATACGCTAGGGAGAAGGGTGGGGTAACGAAAGATTACCCCGGGAAAAACTACAAGGTTTCTGTCGAGGCGAGGCAAGATGGAAATCTGAAATGCCGATACGAGTCAGATTTAAGTGTGAGCTCTTCCGGCATGCTTGTTGAGCTCGACCTCTCTATCCCTTACCACCAAGCAGAAGCAGAACTACAAGGCCGAGCAAACACGAATATAGGATATGCGTCTTTGGGCGAAAAGGGGACGGGCGTTCTCGACTTAGGAACGTATTCTTTGGGGTCTCAAGTTAAGTGGGATGACTATTCCGCTAGTGGTATGCGGATTGATGGTCATGCAACGACGTCGGGCAAGGGATTGATTTCCGACAATAGTTCCGATGTGCGCAGTTTGGTTTCAGGGATTAAGGACATTTTAATTGAAAGCGGAACGGGCGCGACGCTTTCTGATCTGGGCTTCGAAAAATGCTAGGCAAGTTAACGAGAAAGGGAAAGGTTGATGATGGAAGAAGAGAGAGATAGACAGTCTGATTCAGTAGGGGTCGAGAATGATGATAGGGAGAGCGTTTCTCCTGAATTGAGTGAGGAACCTCAAGAGGAAAACACAGGTGCCGAAATAAACGAGAGACATTTTCCAAAGAGAAAAGTTGCAATCGTTTCTGCGTGTTTTGCTGCGGTTGTTGTGATTGAGCTAATTGTCGCGTTCGTCGCCGTCCCTTCATATGAATACGGCAGAGGAATGGAATGCTTGGGGCAGGGAAATTACCAAGAAGCAAAGGATTGTTTTTCGAGGTCGAACAAAGACGATGCAAGTGACTATATTTCGTATTGCGATGCGATGATCGCTCTTGCCGACGGTGACTATGAGGCGGCGTTGGCAAGCCTTGACGGGCTGGACGTCGAAGACTCTGTCGAGTGTCGTAAGGAAGCGTTCTACGGAAGAGGTCGGGCTCTTTTCGAGAGCGGCTCTCTCAGCGATGCGAGAAGTGCCTTCCTCCAAGCTGGTGACTATCAAGATGCGTCGTCAAAAGCTGAGTTGTGTCAAAATGCCTTGAATCTGCTTGATGCCGAGAAAGAATATGATCAAGGTCACCTTGGCCGAGCTCAGGACAAATTCGAATCGCTTCCTGAAGATTTCGAATATAAGGATATAAGTGTGGCATCGCGCCTGAAAACCCTTTCGGACAATCAGCAAATTGTTGATCTATGTGGAACTTGGATTAATTCTGGGACGGCAACTGGTTCAACGAAGCAATATTGGAGTGCTGGAGATAACCGCTGGGAGGGCTGGGACCTCGATATGGCCGGGCAATACAAGCTCGAAATCAGCTGTATCATCAACGATGATGGGACAATTCGATATAAAGGGAGTGCAGAGTTCGAATACCCCACTAATTATTCATCGCTGTCTTCGCTGGTGAAGACCTCTAAGGACAAAGCCTCATTCGATGTAACCTTCGATGGACTTCCGGATACTCTGTACGAAAAGGACAATACTGAACTGACATACCAAGGCGGTTCGTTTGCCCTCTCGTATAACAAATATGATGATGCGTATAGCGCTCATTTCAATTATGAGTATTCGTGCAATGTGATTTACGACACGAAGACAGTGTCTAACTAGCGCATTTGCATTTTGTACAGGAAAGAAGTTGGCATGTTACTTTGACATTGGCTTCGAACGCGCTGGAGCGACAGTACCCAAAAGAGGAAGGATTATTGTGAAGCGAAATGTGCGCAGTCTTGTATGTCCAATAATTGGAATACTGATAGGCATCGGTTTCATTCTGGTTGGCATTTCTTTAAATGGAATCGCTCAGGATGCAACGTTCTACCCTGCGGGCTATGGTGGGGATGTTTCGCATCTAGGCTCAAAAGAATACGGGGCTGATTACTACTCGGATTCTTATCAAGCTATGGCGTTTGGCGCAAACGCGGCAAAGAATGTCTTCGACTTGTTAAGCATTGCTTTGCCAGCTTTTTTTGTGCTCGCTGGTCTCCTTACAATATGCGCTTTCGCCCACATCATTCTTAGCGCAAATGAGCTTCATTTGAATGGAGCTAAAGACTCTGCCCAAGAACGGGTTCTGGACCCCTCTGTTCTGGACTCCAATGAACAAGGAGGATCCCCGGATAAGGAGAATCAATCGTAAGTAGCGCTTCTGCGGCGTTGAAAGCCCCCGGCTTCCCCTGCAATCAGGGAAAGCCGGGGGCTCGTGTTGGTTGCAGGGGATAGTTGTAGGAATTGGGGATAGCGCTTTTGGCGATAGCGCTAGGCTATAGGGTGTGTTGAAGGCGCTTTCATTGACCTGCTATACGAAGGCTGCGTCTTCATTTTGATGCCCCTTACAGCAGCTTAATTGCGGCGGCCCCGAGAATCATGATGAGGACGCCGAGTATTTTCTGCCTGTTAACTGCCTTTTTCGGAGACTCGAATATCCCGAAATGATCGACCAGAATGTCGCCCGTCGTGGAGCCGACCAGAAGAACGACAACCGTCATTCCGGTTCCTATGATTCTCGACAGATAGACATTTGCGAGAACGTATAGTCCGCCAAGGATTCCGCCAATCCACATCCACCAGGGGTTTTAGTCGGTTTCTCTTCCTCTGACTCTGGTTTCCCATTCTTTAAACGCAAGACGATGCAGATAATCGCCAACAAGATTATTCCGACGATGAACGAGATAACGGATGCTTTTATCGGGGAACCTGCCGCTACCCCAAGGTATCCGTTTACGGCAGTTTGGGTTGCGACTGCCATTCCGCTAAAGACGGAGAACGCCCTCCAGAGCCATAAAGAGGCAGGTGCTGAGTTTTGCCGAGTGGTGCGGTCCGCCTTGCTTTCTTTCGCCGTCGAAACCAAAACCACACCGAGAAGCACCAGCACCGCGCCTGCAATGCGGAATACGGTCAATGACGTTTGCTGCGAATAGAACAGCCCGAAATTGTCAATGGTCAGTCCCATTAAGATTTGGCCGAGAACTGGAAGCACGACCGTCTGCACTCCGCCTAGTTTCGGAAACAGCAAGATGTTTCCCGTCAGAAACACCACGCCGCAAATGCCGCCGATCCAGATCCATGCGGGCTCATTCAGCAATTGTGCGAAAGGGATATGCAGCCCCTGCCCGGTGACCAGCAACAATGCGGACAGAAACAATAGCCCTACAAGAAACGACACCAGGGCTGCGTTGAAGGGGGAGCCTACCTTTTTCCGTAACCGTGTGTTTACGCTCGTCTGTATGGGAAGGCCGACACCTGCCAGAAATCCAAGAATAATGGGCATGTTTTTCATCCTTCGTCGGCGCAACGTTGTTCGGGGTCGCGCTCTTGCGATTTTGCGGCCATGTGAGGTCGATATCAGCAGCATAGCGCACCCGCATCGGAATGCAAGCATCCTGACGATGGGGCGCTTCCCGACGATGTCCTTCGGCGTTTTGCCAAGCTTCTTTACCGCAATTTTATCTACCTTTAAGAATAATTTTTTGCAACATGCCGCAAGTTGCTTTCTCATGCGGCTTAGTTGTGCAAAAATGTGAGGGTTAGGTTTACTGGCAGATTTCCCGTCGCGCATGGTTTTGCGGTAGGGGGACAGGGCAAGGAAGAAAACGCACATGGCGGAACCTCAGAAAAAGAAGAAACATCATAATAAGGATAGGCGCAACGTATGGCTGCTCGTGGTCATGGCGCTTTTGGTCATCGGCTCGATCGTGATGTTCACGCCGCCGCAGGAGAAGATCAATCAAGGCCTCGATATTCAAGGTGGCCTTTCGGTCGTGCTCACGGCGCACAACAACGACGGGTCGGATGTTTCCACTGAGGACATGGAATCTTCGCGCGCGATCATCGAGAACCGCGTGAACGCCCTCGGCGCATCTGAGGCAGTCGTGCAGATTCAGGGCAACGACCAGATTCTCGTGCAGATCCCCGGCCTGTCCGACACCGAGGAAGCGCTCAACACCATCGGCAAGACGGGTAAGCTCGAGTTCGCGCGACTTGACTCCTTCACCGATTCCGATGTGAAGACGAAGATTCAGAACGGCCAATACGGCACGCAGGGCACGGTGACCGACGCGTTCGGCAATTCCTTCCCGAGCGAAGAGGTGCAGCACCTCAAGGTCGAAGAGGGCACGTACACGCCGATCATCACTGGCTCGAACCTCGAGAAGGTCGACGTGGGCCAGGCTTCCCAGACCTCGACCGACTATGCGGTTAACCTGCGCCTCGACTCCGAGGGCACGAAGGCCTTCGCCGAGGCAACTGAAGACCTCGCTCCCACCAAGGGCCAGATCGTCATCATCCTCGACGGCGAGGTGCAGTCTGCTCCTGCCGTGCAGTCCGTCATCTCCGACGGCAACGTTTCCATCACCGGCGGCTATACGCTTGACGCCGCCAAGCAGATGAAGACCGTGCTCGAGTCCGGCTCGCTGCCTGTGAGCTTCGAGTATGCGCAAAGCCAGGTCGTCGGCCCGACGCTCGGCCAGGATGCGCTGCAGTCCGGCGTGCTCGTAGCGCTTATCGGCCTTGTGATTGTCATGATTTACCTGCTCGTGTTCTACGAAGGGCTCGGCGTCATCACTGCGGCGGCAATGGCCGTGTTCGCGGCGATCTATCTGGGCATCCTCGCGCTGCTTTCCGCATTCGGCCTGTTCAGCCTTTCTATGGCGGGCATCGCCGGCGTCGTTTTGACCATCGGCATGGCAGCCGACTCGTCGATTCTCACCCTCGAGCGCTTCCGCGAGGAAATTCGCATGGGCCGAAGCGTGCGCGCTGCGTCCATCACGGGCGTCCGCCACGGCATCCTGACCTCGATCGACGCCGACCTCGTGACGCTCGTCTCCGCGCTCACGCTGTTCTTCTTGGCGAGCGCCTCGGTCAAGGGCTTCGGCATGACGCTTGCTTTGGGCATCGTGTGCGACATTATCATGATGGTGCTGTTCAAAGCGCCGCTCATCCGCCTTCTCGCCCCGAAGCTCATCGCGAAGCACCCCAAGTTCTGGGGTGTGGAGGACTGCATCGAGGCTGTGCCTTACTTCCAGGGCGTGAAGCAGGCCGCTTCGCGCAAGGACGTGCGCGGCCGCTTCATCAAGCTCGACATCAACCTTTTGGGGCTTAAGAAGATCTTCCTCACCGCGGCATGCTGCGCGATGGTGCTTGTCGCCATCATCGTCGGCGTGCGCGGTATGAACTTCGGCATCGAGTTCGTCGGCGGCACGTCGGTGACCTTCCACGGCACGGGCGACGTGACGACCGAGCAGGTCCGCGACGCGTTCAGCGATGCGGGCGAGCCCGACGCGGTCATCCAGACCACGACGGCGGACGGCGAGCCGGGCTTCCTCGTCCGCACTACCACGACTTCCGCCGAAGATGCGACGGTGACGGCGAACGAGGTGGCGGACGCCTTCGGCTGGACCACCGACAGCTTCGAGGTCACCACGATCGGCCCTGACTGGGGCGCAAGCGTCATCCAGTCGTCGGCGGTCGCGTTCTTTATTTCGTTGCTGCTGATCATCGCCTACATCTCGATCCGCTTCCGCGATCCGAAGATGGGCGTGACGGCGGTCGTGGCGCTGCTGCATGACCTTATCATCGTCGTGGGCGTCTACGTGCTCGTCGGTCGCGAAATCACTCCGAACACCATCGCCGCCCTGCTCACCATCTTGGGCTACTCGCTCTACGACACGGTGGTCGTGTTCCACCGCATCAACGAGAACATGAAGGACGACTCGGTGAAGTGCACCTTCGCCACCATGGCGAACCACTCGGTGAACGAGGTTCTCGTGCGTTCGCTCAACACCTCGATCACCTCGCTCATCCCGGTTGTGGCGATGCTGCTGTTCGGCGGCGAGACGCTGAAGGACTTCGCGCTTGCCATGACGATCGGCCTCGTGTGCGGCTGCTACTCGTCCTACGCCATCGCGACGCCGCTCTACGTCATCTGGAAGACGCACGAGCCGCGCTTCAAGAAGCTGCAGAAGAAGTACGGCAACGACATCCAGCGCTGGTTCTTGAACCGCCTTCTGGGTGCGGCTGTCCCCGCTGTGGCTGCGGCGGCTGCTGGCGATGTGGCTTCTTCGGTGGACGCTGGCGCTTCCGAGGGTACGACGGCTGTGACTTCGGCAGTGTCGCCTCATGATGCGGCGGTTTCGCCCGACTTCGGCAAGAAGAAGCCTTCGCGTGCCGAGCGCAAGGGGAAGAGGTAAGGCGGAGCGGCTTTTGCCGGGTTGCGCGAATGCGATTGATTTGCGAGCCCTCGCACGATAAGGCGGGGGCTCGCTTTATACTTACGGGTAAGACTTACAGCTACGAGAATGCCGCACCTGATCGGTGCGCGAAGAGAGAGGAGCGCCCCGTGCGCGAAGGTTCGAACCCTAATTTCTGCCCGCCCGTCGAGGAGGGCTTGACCATCAACTTCGAGGACTCCAAAGGCGACGCGACCGTTCTGGAGTTCCTCGGCCTGCTTCTGCATGGCGGTCATCGCTATGGCATTTTCTTCCCGGTGAGCGAGGAGGAGCCGGCGCTTTCCTCCGGTGAGGTGGTCATCTTGGAGGCTGTGGAATTTGACGAGGACGACCAGCCGTCCGGCTTCGAGCTTGTGGAGGACGAAGGCGTGGCGATGGAAGTCTACGCCGCTTTCCAGGAAGCGACGAAGGGCCTCTACGAGTTCGAGTAGGAGTTGCCCCCGTTGCGATAATCAAGGTAATGAACGAAGCGCTGTGCCGGCGATGGTGCAGCGCTTCGTTGCTGATTGGCCTTTTTCGCTGTGGCTGGCTTTGCGAGGCGCCCTATTTCGCGAACGCTTCCTCCAGTATGCGCTCGAAGGGCTCTTTCGATGCGGCAGCCTTCGCAAGCAGGGCGTCTTTCTTGTCGCGCGTGAGGCGCTTGAAGTGGTATTCCGCGCTCATCGCGTCGTGCTTGGTGGGGAATTCCGCGCTTGCGAGCAGGGTGAGCGGCCCGCGCCCGCGCGTGTACTTCGCACCCGTGCCTGCGCGATGCTGGGCGAGGCG
>NZ_CAKUBT010000026.1 GCF_934643285.1 uncultured Ellagibacter sp. | reverse complement strand
CCGCGTCTCCGGCGGCACCGACGAGATGATGATCCTCACCGCTTCCAAGTTCGAGCTGAAGAAGTACCGCGACTAACCCACGCGGCCCTCAAAAACGGATCCAACAGACGGCGGCGCCACCCCGCGCCGCCGATTCGAAAGGAGCACCACCATGGCAATCGAAACCAACAAGCCCTCCTTCGGCGTTCTCGACGACGTGAAGGTCGTCTACGCAGCAGTCGAGCTGGCAGTGCCCAAGGCCTGCGACCTCATGGCCGACTGGGGTGCGGACGTCACCTGGCTTGAAAACACCGGCGCGGGCGACACCATCCGCGACACCGCCTACGTGAAGCAGGCCGAGCGCCGCAACCAGCGCTCCGTCTCCATGAACTACTTCTCCGACGAGGGCAAGGAAATCCTGTTCAAGATGCTGGCCGACGCCGACATCTTCATCGAGGCCTCCAAGGGCGGCACCTGGGCTCGCAAGGGCATCACCGACGAGGTGCTCTGGGAGGTCAACCCGAAGCTCGTCATCGTGCACCTCTCCGGGTTCGGCCAGACCGGCGACCCCAAGATGGTCAAGCGCGCCGCTTACGACCTGACCGTCATGGCCTACTCCGGCTACATGTGCCAGAACGGCACCCAGGACCAGCCGATGAACCCCGGCCCCTACGCTGGCGACTACTTCAACTCGCTCATGATCGTCTCCTCCACCCTGGCTGCGCTGCATAAGGCCAACCGCACGGGCAAGGGCGAGAGCATCGACATGGCCATGTACGAGACGCTGCTCGCCATCGGCCAGTACTACCTGGTCGACTACTTGAACGAGGGCATCCTCTGGCCGCGCCCCGGCGCTCGCAACCAGAACCTCTGCGGCATCGGCGAGTACAAGTGCAACGACGGCTTTTTGGGTGTGTGCCTCTACGGCGTCGACCAGAACAAGTACTTCCTCGAGACCATCGGTCTGGGTCATCTGTGGGGCACCGAAGACATCCCCGAGGACACTTCGGGCCTGTGGCTGTCCAACCCGCACGCACAGGAGATCGAGGCTGCGTTCGAGGCCTACTGCCTGGCTCACTCCAAGTACGAGATCGAGGCGGACTTCGCGGCTCACCGCATCGCTGCCCAGGTCGTCATGGAGTTCGAGGACCTCGTGAAGGAAGAGCACCTCAAGCTTCGCGACGACTTCATGGACTGGGAGACCGAGGACGGCAAGACCTTCAAGGGCCTGGGCGTATTCCCGAAGTTCCAGCAGACCCCCGGCCAGGTGTGGCGCCCGATGCCCAAGCAGGGCGGCGACACCGTCGACGTGCTCAGCAAGCTCGGCTACACGGCAGAGCAGATCGCGGCGCTCAACGAGAGCGGCGTCGTGAAGGTTGCCGAATAGCGGCTTAAACCAGCTTCAAGGCAAGCTCCCGCACCTTTCGCGGGCTGACTCCGAAAGGCAGTCGGCCCGCACGGGAGCTTTGCATTTTTCAGGGTCCCACGCGCCCCCTGAAAAATGCAGGTACTTAAGAATATGGCGCGTCGCAGGAGCATCATCAAGGGAGAGGGAGAGGGACATGGTCGACATCGTTGGCGGCGAGACGCTCGCAAGCCTGTGGGACAAACTCGCACGCGAGTGCGGCGAAAAGGACTTCTTCGTCTTCCAAGACCGCGATGGCGGCGTGGAGACGTTTACCTACCGCCAGTTCAACGAGAAGATCAACCAGACCGCGAACATGTTCTTGCGAGAAGGCGTCGCCTTCGGCGAGCGCGTCGCGGTGCAGATGCACACCTGCCCCGAATTCCTCATGTGCCTGTTCGGCCTGGCGAAGATCGGCGCCGTCACGGTTCCCATGAACGAGCAGTACCTCCAGGCCGAGTGCGAGTATGCGCTTGACGTGTGCGAGATCGAGCGAGCCGTGGTGGAGCCCTGCTATGTGGAGCTCTACGGCGACATCCACGCAGGCGGAAGGCTGCCGAAGGGCATCTCGGTCGCCCGTACGACCAATCCGATGGAAGCCCGCGGGCACCGCATCTTCTCCGAGCTTGTGGACGCGGAGAGCACCGAGCTCGCCGAGCAGCGCGCGCTCACGCCCGACGATGTGTGCGAGATCCTGTTCACGAGCGGCACGACCTCCAACCCCAAAGGCGTTCTGCTCACCCACGGGAACATGGTCTATTCGGGTTACTACGGCGACTGGGAAACCTCGATGACCGCAAGCGACCGCATGCTCACGACCATGCCCGCCTGCCATTCGAACTTCCAGCTCGCGGCCCTGACCCCGGTACTCACCGCCAGGGCAACGATGATCGTCGTCGAGAAGTACAGCGCCTCGCGGTTCTGGAGCCAGGTTCGCGAATACCGCGCGACGCTCGCGCAGTGCGTCGCGATGATGCTGCGCACCCTTATGCTGCAACCCACAGATCCCGCCGAGCGCGATCATTCCCTGCGCGACATGCTCTACTTCCTCCCCGTTTCCGCACGTGAGAAGGAAGCCTTCGAGGAGCGCTTCGGCGTGCGCATCTTAAACACGTACGGCTCGACGGAATCGATCGGATGGGTCCTCACCGACCCGCCGACAGGCGAGCGCAAGTGGCCCTCCATCGGACGGGTGGGTCTCGGCTACGAGGCCAAGATCATCGACGAGAACGGCAACGAGCTGCCCGCCAACCGCGTGGGCGAGATCTGCGTGAAGGGCGTGCCCGGCCGCTCGCTCATGCTCGGCTACGTCGGCAACGAGAAGGCTACCGCCGAGGCGCTCACAAGCGACGGCTGGCTGCACATGGGCGACAAGGGTTACTACGACGAGGAGGGCTGGTTCTTCTTCGTCGACCGCAAGAGCAACATGATCAAGCGCGCTGGCGAGAACATTTCCACGACCGAGATCGAGGGCGTCCTCGCCGAGCACCCGGCAGTCAAGGAAGCCGCTGTCATCGGCGTTCCCGACGACATCCGCGACGAGGCCGTCAAGGCGTTCATCCTGCCCGAAGACGGCGCGCGCATCGACGAGGAGGAGATCATCGAGTACTGCCGCAACAACATGGCGGCGTTCAAGGTCCCCTCGTTTATCGAGGTGGTCGATGATTTCCCGCGCACGTGCAGCATGAAGATCGAGAAGCGCCTTTTGAGATAACCACGGTAAGCAGGAAGGAGCGGCACCAATGGACGGCACGAGCAGAAAAATGCAAAAGGCGAAGTCGTCGGATGAGGTGTCGTCGAAGGCTGCGGGCACCGTCGAATTCACCCAGGACAACGCCAAGTGCACCCTCGATGAGGCCGCCATGACGCCGTTTCTGCGCGAGATCACGCTGGTCTCGAGCGGAGGCGCGTTCCTCGACGGCTACGTGCTCTCGCTTATCGGCGTCGCGCTGACTCAGATCACAACGCATATGAGCCTGACGACCCACTGGACCGCCCTCATCGGCGCGTCGGTGCTGCTCGGCATCCTCGTCGGGAGCATCGTGGGCGGCTATTTGACCGACCTTATCGGGCGCAAGAAGATGTTCGTCGCAGACATCATCGCCATCGCCTTGTTCTCAGCCCTGAGCATGACCGACACGACGCCACTTCTGCTTGTGATATACCGCTTCTTCATCGGCGTCTTCGTAGGCGCCGACTACCCCATCGCGACCTCGCTCATCACTGAGTTCACCCCCAAGCACCACCGCGCGATATCCATGGGCATGGTCTCGGCGGCGTGGTATCTGGGCGCCACCGTGGCCGCGGTCGTCGGCTTCGCATTGTGCGACGTCGACGGCGGATGGCGGCTTATGCTCGGCTCCGCCATCGTCCCCTGCGTCTTCCTGCTGATCGGCAGGTGCAAAGTTCCCGAGTCGCCCCTGTGGCTGAAAAGCAAGGGGCGCCACGAGGAGGCGCGCCGCGTGGTGTTCCGCGTGTACGGCGCCGATGTCATCCTCGAGGACGAGGAAGAGGAGCCCAAGCACAAGGCAGGCTTTGCGGAGGTGTTCTCGAAGGGCTACGCCGCGCGCATCGTGTTTTTGGGGATCCTCACGTTGTGCCAGGTCGTTCCCATGTACGCCATCTACACGTTCGGTCCGCAGATCATGACCGCCTTCGGCCTGGGCGTCGGAAAGGGCGCAATCTTGGGCGAGAGCGTCTTGAGCTTGTTCTTCCTGGTGGGATCCCTGCCTGCCATGTTCTGGCTGAATTCCATGGGAAGGCGGCCGCTTCTCATCCGGTCGCTGTTCCTCATGGCCGTGGGCCTGCTGGTGTTAGGACTGTTCCCCACCGCCCCGCTGCCGGTGATCATCTGCGCGTTCGGGCTGTACGCCTTCTTCAGCGGCGGGCCGGGAATCCTGCAGTGGCTCTACCCCAACGAGCTGTTCCCCACCGAGGTGAGGGCCACCGCCGTCGGTTTGGCCATCGGGATCTCGCGCGTCGGTACCATCGCCGCCACGTACGCCACGCCGATCTTCCTCGCGAGCTTCGGCATCGGCCCCACCATGCTCGTAGCGGCCGGGCTCGTGATTCTGGGGTTGGTGCTGTCCGTCTTCATGGCGCCTGAGACTGCAGGGAAATCCCTCGACGAGACGAGCTCGCTGTAAGGCGGGACAAATCGCGCGGCCTCTGTCCCACCGCACCCTTCCCCCAGCAGCCCGCATGCAAAAACAACAAGAGCGCCCTTCTCGCGATGAGAGGGGCGCTCCCGCTTTGTGAGCCGTTTGCCTTAAAGCTCGGAGATGATGCGCTTCGTGCGCGCGGTCACCTCGGCCTTCACCTGCTCGAGGTCGATACCCGGGCACTCACCGTCGCGATAGACGACCTCGCCATCGCACATGGTGAGCACAACATCGGAGCCATGGCCTGAGAACACGACGTTGACCTCGGGGTTCGTCATGGGACACCACGCGGCGCCCGTCGTGTCGAGCACCGTGAGGTCAGCCTTCATGCCCACCTTCACAAGCCCGCAGTCCTCGCGTCCCTGAGCAAGCGCACCTCCGCGCGTCGCGGCGGCAATGACCTGCTTGGGCGAGATAATCGCGGGGTCGAGCTCATGCCCCTTGTAGATAGTGCCCATGAGGTACATGTCCTGGAACAGGTCGTGGTTGTTGTTCGAGGCCATGCCGTCGGTGCCGAGCGCCACGTTCACGCCCGCGTCGAGAAGCTTCTGCACGGGCGCGAACCCGCTTGCGAGCTTCATGTTGGAAGCAGGGTTCAAGGCCACGGTCGCGCCGCGCTTGGCGAGGATCTCGATGTCCTTGTCGTCGACCCACACGCAGTGCGCCGCGATCACCGGCACGTCGAACACGCCGATGCTCTCGAAGTACTGCACGGGCGTGAGGCCGTCGTGGCGGCCCTTGCACTCCTCGTGCTCGCTTTTCGTCTCGGAGACGTGGATATGGATGGGAAGGCCCGCCGCCTTCGCCACTTTCCCGATATCGGTGCAGGTGATGGGGTTGGACGTATACTCGGCATGGATGTTGTAGTCCACGCGGATGCGCCCGTCCTGCGCGCCGTGGTACTGCTTGACGATGCGCTCCATCTTCTCGCACATGGGGTATTCCGCAAACGGCTTCGGCTCGAAATAGAGCACACTCTCGCAAACGTTCATCTTCATATGGGCCTCGCCCACCGCCTGCACGCGCTCGTCGGTGGCGTAGTACATGTCCGACGCGCTGACCGAGCCGTAGCGCGCCATCTCGGCGAGGGCGAGCTTGGTCGCCCAGTAGTTGTCCTCGGGGGTCATCTTGCCCTCGAAGGGCCACACGAGGTTGTTGAGCCACTCCTGCAAAGGCACGTTCTCCGCATAGCCGCGCAGAAGCGTCATCGGCAGGTGAGTGTGCGCGTTGTAGAGCGCCGGCATGAGCAGACGGCCGCGACCGTCGTAGGTCTCACCGTAGTCGGCGGCGTTCTCGGGGGCGGCGTCGCCGATGTAGTCGATCGTGCCGTCCTTGACGCCCACCCACTGATGGGCTTGGTAGTCAAGATTCTCGTCGAGGATATCGATGTCGGTGAAAAGCAAGGGGACGCTCCTCTCTGTTCGCTTTCAATGGCACCTATTATAGGACTGCATCTAGTAATGCGCGAGCCTCGATGTCTTTCTCGGGAAGTCATGAGGAGCCACTTCAAGAAATATTTTAACGCAGATAAATAATAGAGAATCAATTAATCTGCGCTAAAATATTGTCGAAAGGTATTCTATAAGAAAGGTCGCTTATGCGTCGCAAGGCAGACAGGCTCCTTAAGGAATGGCGAGACAAGGCTGATAGGAAGCCCCTGTTAGTCAAAGGCGTTCGGCAATGCGGCAAGACCTATCTGCTCAGAACATACGCGCAGACCCTTTTCGAGTCGGTCGTCTACGTCAATCTCGAGAACGATCAGTCGGCGCGGGCGGACTTTTCGGGCGGTCTCGACCCCCATTCGATTGTACGCGCGATTGAGGCGCGAACAGGGCAGCGCATCGTGCCCGGCAAAACCTTGCTGTTCATCGATGAGGTCCAGGCATGCGAAGAAGCGCTCACTTCCCTTAAGTACTTTTGCGAAGATGCCCCCGAGTATTACGTCGCGGCCGCCGGGTCGCTCCTTGGGGTTGCCATTAATCATCAGTCGTATTCGTTTCCCGTCGGAAAGACCGATTTAATCGAAATGACTCCGCTTGATTTCGAAGAGTTTCTTTGGGCGATGGGGTACGAGCGATTGGCCGACGAGATACGCTCGTCATTTGAATCAATGGACCCTCTTGCTCCGAGTCTTCACGACAAAGCGCTTGGGCTCTATCGACAGTATCTTGTTGTTGGCGGGATGCCCGAGGCTGCCCAAACCTACGCTGAGGTTCAGTCGGTCATCGATGTCGCCGAAAAGCACCGTATCATTCTTGATGGGTATTCTGCTGACACCAATAAATATGCTGATGAACGCTTGAGCTCGAAAACGCGCGCGTGTTTCGACTCCATTCCACAGCAGCTTGCCAAAGAGAATCGTAAATTCCAATACAAGGTGGTACGAGCGGGGGGCAACGCGTCCCTCTTTGGGGACGCTCTCGATTGGCTGGTGCAGTCGGGCACTGTGGTGCGCTGCAGCCTCGTCGGGCAAATCGAAAGTCCCCTGGAGGCATTCGTTAACCCCTCGTCTTTTAAAATCTATCAGGCGGATACCGGACTGCTCGTTTCCAAAGCCGGTGCTCAGCGAGCTGATATTCTCGCCGGCATCGGCGGCACATTCATGGGCGCACTTACCGAAAACTACGTTGCCCAGCAGCTTTCGGCCATTGGCTATCCGCTGCATTATTGGACTCGCGACAATCGTGCAGAAATCGACTTTGTCGCAGAGAGACAGGGATGCGTGTCCGCGATTGAGGTCAAAGCAGGCGAGAACACGCGATCTCGAAGCCTGTCCTCACTTAAAAAGAGCCATCCGGGCGTGCGCCTTATCCGGCTTTCGACTAAGCCCTTTGGAATGAACGATGGTCTCAGGTCTATTCCGCTCTATGCGGCTTTTTGTCTATAGAGCGCTATCCTGTGGTAACGCATGAAGTGTGGAGCGCATGCCCGCAAGAGGAGTTCGATTTTCGCCAGGACGGCTTCGGTCGAAGCCACGCTTTCCACGTCCGCGACCCCAGCGGGATCATCCTAGAAATCATTCAGCCGCCGAATGATTAACGCACGCTGCGGATTGCCCAGGCGGTTATGGGCAATCCGCAGCTGATGAATAGGGGGTGGCAAGGGAGACTGGATGCAACTGGAATGACGGGACGGCAAAACCAGAATACGCCAAACCACCTGCGACGAGTGTTTTGGCGATTGTTGCGCTGTTTGAGGGGGTGATTCGAATCAATCGGGTAGCGCGCAGAGATGCGGTGCAAGAGGCGGGCGTGCCTGAACTCCGCCCTATCTTGAAAGGACAGGGACACCGCCTAGAGTTCGTCGCTAGAGTAATGAAGGTGACGAATGAAAGGAAAGGCGATGTCCCACACCCAGCTCGAACGCTGACGCGTCGTGCGAGAAAACGAGTCAGGCTCTGGAGCAGGCAAACGGTCCAGCGGCGAAGACGCTGACGCAACGGCAAAAGGCTAGCAAGCCATGCACTGTCGCCTCACCATCCGAGCGAAACAACAGCGCCTCTTGCTACGAAAGTTCGCTGCAATCCATCGACGCCGAATCGCTCGTCCCTATATGATATGCGGAGTATTCGGCGGCTTCGACATCTCGACGCTTTTCGGCTATCGGCCACAACAGAAGCGAGCAGACAAGGCATACCAGGCCCATCCCTAAAAGCACCGACAGATTCGAAAGCACCGTGCCGACATTGCAGTAGGTGATCACCTCGCGCAAGGCATCCACCGCGTACATGAACGGCAACCAAGGCTGCATCGTCGCCAGAAAGCCCTGTCCAAGAACAGTCGGCAACGTGCCGCCCGAGCACGCCAGCTGCAAGATAAGGATCACAACCGCCAACGCCTTCCCTACCAAACCGAAAACCATGTTCAGACACTGCATCATCAGCATGAAGCAGAAGCTGATGGCGAACGCAGTTGCCCCATACACCAGCGGAGACGGCCCATATGCATCTGCGACGCCGATACTGTATGCCGCGGCAACGACAGCCGCTGCCTCAAGCAGGCACATACCGGTATACAGGGGCAGACGCCCCAGAACCGTTTTGAAACGGCCGCAACCCTTTGCTTTCGGCGCCAGGGGCTCGATCACGAAGAAGATAAGCAGCGCCCCAAGCCATAACGCCGTCGTCATGAAAAACGGCGAGAACCCTTGGCCGTAATAATCCAGTTCGCCATATGTCTTGGTAACCGTCTCCATGGGACTTGCGATGTATTCGCCCATTTCCTCGGCATCGGCATGCAGACCCTCCCCTATGTTCCCAGCGCCTTCGGACAGGGCCGATTGCAGTTGCGCGGAGCCGTCGGCAAGGGCCGCGCTCCCGCTTTGCGCCGAGCTCAAACCCGAGGTTAACGCGGGAAGGCTGCTCGCCAGCTCGCTGTTGCCCGAGGCTATAGTCTCAGCGCCCGACCCTAATGCCTCCATGAAACTTCGAGACCCGACAAGACCGCCTGCCAAAGCGCTCAACCCCGCATCGATGCTTCCTGCCGCATACGCCAGCGTCTCGCCGGGGACATCGCCAGACCCGATCGCTGCGACAGAGACGTCCAGCTGAGATGCCGCCTGGCCAACGCCCTGAGCGGCAAGCTCAGCAGAATCAGACGTCCCAGAAAGCCCTGCCGCAAGCTCACTTGCGCCTCCCGCCACTCGATCGAGGGCAGCATCCCCTTGCGCCATCCATTCGTCCGCAGCAAACCCACCATACGAACCGCCACTGGCAAGAGCAGCTTGAGCGGCTTGATAGCACCGCTTTGCGCTGATAGCCGCCGATGAAAGGGCATCCGCCGAATCGCTAGCGGAATTCAGCTTCACGGAAAGCGTTTCCAGACCAGCTTGGGCGCCGGACAGCTGAACCGATCCATCGGACAGGCCCGAGGACAACGACGAGAGCCCGGAGTTCAATCGAGAGGAAGCGCTTTTCAACCGGCTTGCTCCCGAGGATGCGGTATCCAGGGCATCCTCGGCGGAACCGATGCCCGAAGCCAGAGCAGCGGACCCCGAGGCCAACGAGGAAGCGCCTTCGGTTGCCGTCTGGGCACCAGCAGCAGCAAAAGCAAGGCCGTCGGCCAAATTCGATGCACCTTCTTCGACCTCCTGCATGCTCGCCGCCGCATCAGAAAGCCCATCGCGGGCGCTGAACAGCCCCTCATACGCCCCAACCGTATAGGCTTTTGCAATTTGCTGGTAGATGCTGGTTTCCAACGCGCTGGTGATACGCGAGGCGAACTGGGAGTAGATGAAGTTGTAACGCTCGTTCTTGAGAATGGTCAAATCGGCCACCGAAGGCAAGCCGCTTTGACCGGACGCAACGCGCTGGGAAAAATCAGAGGGAATCTCGAAGACGATTAGGTAACCGCTGCCCTCGATACCATCACTCATCGCGTCTTTATCAAGGGAGACGAACGTCGCATCCTCGCTTTCCTGGGCGGCTTCGACGATGTCCGCACCCAAGTTCATGGTTTTATCGCCGATGCAGGCGCCCTCATCGAGGTTGACGATGCCCACTGGCACGCGCTTCATGGCTCCCATGACATCCCAAAAACCCCAGCAATAAAACGCCGAGAAAAAGGCCGCTATGGCAACCACTCCCACCACCTTGACAAGCGTCTTGGCAGTTCTGCTCCTTCTAGCCCCATCGACGCTCCCTGCTAGTTTCATTGTCAACTCCTTTAGCTGAACGTATGTTAATATATTGACGGTTATCAATATAAAAGAGGCCGAATCATAGGCAATGTTCAATATATTGCAGCTTGTCAAATGATTAACAAGCTGCACTACCTTGTTCAGTTTTCGGGAAGGTTTCGCATGTCCAACGTAAAGAACAACCAACAAGCCCAACGCACACGATCGGCCATAGAGCAGGCTTTCTTCAAACAAGCTGCCCAACTACCGCTCCAAAAAATAACGGTCTCGCAGATTGTCGACGACAGCTGCATCTCGCGAGGCACCTTCTACCTGCATTATCGAGACGTCTACGATCTCGCCGAAAAGATCTGCGACCAAGTCCTTTCCGAGCTTGAAAAGGATATCTCGCGCTGCATGGCCGACGATTCCGACCCCCACGGCTTCCCCATCCTGCGGCTCCTCTTCGCCTACGTCGCCGATCATCGCGAGCAAGCAGGCTTTATTTTTTCAAAAAACGCTCCTGCGAGGGCGAGAGCGCGCGCAACGGAGTTGATGAACGAATCCTTTCAGAAGGTCATCGGGCATTCGTATGGGAAAATTGATTCAGCGCAACAACCGTTTTTCCAATCGTATGTGAACGCAGGCTTGCTGGGCTTGCTAGAAAGTTGGCTTGCGGAAGGGTGCCCCTCCGATCCCGGGCACATGGCAATGCTGGCGGGCATGATAACAACGCGGGGAGTCGAAGGAATGCAGATTAACCCTATTCCAGAGGCAGAACGGGTTGAATCCTAGTATCCGCCATGCTACCTCAATCCCAAATCAGCGTGGTTTATCTGCGAGATAGAGCTTGCCGCGATCAAGCACGAAACGAACGAGGCCGGCGGAACCGAAAGGATATCCTTCGCCCCAACCGCTACTTCAAGAAGAACTACCTGAAGGAGCTTCGCAAGAAGCGCTTGGTGTAGCGAGCGGCGCAGAGCGTCGCCCTGCGCCGACCCTGGCATCAAGCCCTCTCACTGGGCGGTGCTTCAATTCCTCAAACCCCCAGGTAACTCATAGGCTTGCCTGTCCTCGAAATCACGCGAGGCACCTCTTCCGTTCGCCATGGTCCACGAAAGCGCCCTGCCCCGCCCCGAAATCCATGACCCAGATTTGACCCCATGGACTCGCGGCAATTTTTGAGACTGAGTGCGAATAAGACAAACTGGAGCAAACTGGAAAAGGTTTTTAACTGCAGAGTGGGAGTAGGCTGACAGGGTTCTGACCTGCTCTTTTGAGTGCCGCACTGTGCTGCTGAGTTTCGTTTCGTACGAGGGTCACGGCAAAGCCACCAGCGACATTGGTGAGTAAAACCGATTATCGAGCCTCCGTTTCCATGTTGGGACGGAGGCTTTTTCTTTGCCCTTTTACTCCATTTCACCTGCGATTTCGCTATTTACTCCCCGCATTCCAAGACGGCAAAGCACTGGACGGTATTCGGAGGAATGGGAGTAAGGATTTATCCCAAGTGAGTAGACGCGCGGTTTTTGCCCCCGAGGACGAAACGAGGCTGGTTCCGCATGGGCATGCTGGCGGGCCATGAACTTCTTTGCGACTGTTCATGGAAGTAGACGGCGACAAGGCGCTGGTTCGCTTCGGACATGCGCGTAACCAATGGCGGCGGCACGTCTCGACGAAATCCCGCAACGAGCACGGCATTGCCGGCGTTTCGTTAGACGAGCTTCTTGCGCGTCTCCTTCAGTATGCCCTTCTTGAAATCGGACCACTTGCCGAAGAATTTCTCATCTGTGGCGGTGGCGGCGTGCTCGGCGTACTTGATCGCGGTGAGTTCCATGGTGCAGATGTAGTCCGCCGCCTGCGACAGGCGGTACTCGGAAGGCTGCGCCGATCGGTAGATGACCGCGTCCTTCGACAGCGCGTACTCGATCGCGCGATGGAGGGACTCGGCGATGGAGTGCTGGCCGTTGTCGTAGTAGACCTTGACCGCGTCGTATGCCTGCAGCTGCGCGAGGTTGTCGAACAGAAAGTTCACGATGTCCCTGCGCATCGCCGCCGCGAGCTTATCGAGCGAGGCGAACTCTTTGGTCGCGTACGCGAAGGTGCGGTACCTCACGGGCATGTGGCGGAAGAAGACGCGGAACGAGCCGAGCAGCATCTTGCGCGTCCTCAGGTCGAGCCCCGAGTACTGGTCCTTGCCGTTCATGAGCGGGGAGGCGTGGAAGGGTATGTCGGGGAGCCCCTTGGCGCGAAGGGCACCCTCATATGCCGCAATCGAATCTGCGATGCTCTCGGATTGGTCGTGCATGACGACGGTGAGCAGGTAGTGGCGGTCGGAGAGGCCGTCGCTACCCGACTCGTCGACGAAGATGCTGAGTTCTCGCATTGTTCTCCTGGATAAGAAAAAAGCCGGGGAAAACGTCCCCGGCACTTGGAAGCCTTCCTAACGGAAAACCAATTAACTTATATCAGGTACTGTCTGAAAATTCAAGGGAGCTCGAAGCGTTTCCGGACGTCAGCGGAATCTCAAAGCCCGTTCGTCAACCCATAGGCAAGCCGCTTGAGACTACTCACTTCGCCTGTCGATGGCGCAGACAGGCGACCTTGGGTTTTGCGAATGTCGCGCAAGCCGCCCGCGTTAATTCACTTACGATTGCAGCTGGCGGCTTGCAGACTAGAGGGCGGTTGAGTTTCAAAACGGGCGTTTTCGGCGCTATCGAGTCTCCAAAGGCGGCCCGCCGCACCCTTTGGGACAAAAACAAAAACTCAACGTCCTGCCATGGGTGTTGCGAGCGAAAGCAGCGATCAAGTAGCGAAGCACTTGGCCGATCGGCACTTTTGCATCATGCCGACGTCGACCGCATGATCGGCTCCCGTGATTTCAAGAGGCAAAACATATCGCTGGCAAAACTTCCTCTGCGCCTCTGGTTCGCAGATATGCCGAATGGGGGCTTCGGCACGTACCCGACCGCCCCATCTCACATCGTTTTTGCGTTAGAGGGTCCACGCGGCGCTTTCGCGCTGCAGCTCCAACATACGGCGGTACCTGCCTTCGGGCTTTTCGCGTAACTCGGCCGGACTTCCCTGCTCCACCACGCGGCCGCCTTCGAGCACGACGATCTTGTCGGCGTTGTCGACCGTGCGCATGCGATGCGCGATGACGAGGACCGTCTTGCCTTGAAGCAACTCGGAGAGAGCAGCTTGCACCTGCGTCTCGTTTTCCACGTCAAGCGAAGCCGTGGCTTCATCGAGCAACACAATCGGGGCATTTTTCAGCAAGGCGCGCGCAATCGAGATGCGCTGGCGCTCACCGCCGGAAAGCCTGCCGCCGTTTTCCCCGATCAGCGTGTCGTAGCCGTTGGGCAAACGCTCCACGAACTCGTCGCAGCGGGCCGCCTTCGCCGCGGCGAGAACCTCCTCGTCCGTAGCGTTCTTCTTCCCAAGGCGAATGTTCTCACGCACGGTATCATCGAAAAGCACCACGTCCTGGAACACCTCGGAGAATGAAGAGAGCAGCGTTTCCGGATCGACAGTGGAGACGTCGACGCCGCCCACAAAGACCGCGCCGGAGCTTACGTCCCAAAAACGCGAAGCGAGCTTGACAGCCGTGCTCTTGCCCGAGCCAGACGCGCCCACAAGCGCCGTCACCTGCCCTTCTCGCGCCTTGAACGATACGCCGTCCAAGACATCCTCACCGTCAGCGTATGCAAAACCCACGTCGTCGAAGGCCACGTCATAACCTTGAGGCTCGAACGAGGTGTGACCCGTCTGGATCGGCTCGTTCTCGATGGCGCGCATACGCCCCAGGCTCAAGCTCATGTCCATCAGCTCGGCGATGGCCTGCAAGATAACGTTGATGGGATCGTAAACCCTCGTCACCGCCAACAGATACACGAAGAACACGAGGAAGTCGACTCGTCCCGCCACGAGCAGCATCGTCCCCACCACGATGACGGATGCGATTCCCAGGCGCAAGAAGCCTTGAGCGGAGCATACCGCCACGCCCATAGCCAGTTCGGCACCAATCTTCTCTCGCTCGAAACGATCGATGCAATGGTCAAGTTCGCCCTGGAACGCGCTCACCTTGTTGAGCGAGCGTATCTCACGGTGGCATTCAAGGTATTCCTGCAGCCCATCGACGAACGAAAGGGACGCCGCGTTCTTCTTCGCGGTATGCGACTTCTGGACGCGCGCGGTCAGAAGCAACGCCGCGAGCGCTACGGGGATGGGCCAGAGCGCAGATGCCGCCAGCCTCCAGTCGAACGCGAACATCATGACAGCGAACACCAGCGTCGAAGCGCCCATGCCGAAAAGCTGCGGCATGGTGTGCGAGAACAGGCGCTCCTGGTCGGAGCAGTCCTTCATGATAACGCTCGTCAGGTCGGCCAAATCGCGCTTTCCGAAGAACGAGAGCGGGAGCAAGCGCAAACGCTCCGCGATGGCGATGCGCTTGCGGGCGCTTTCTTGGTACACCACCGTATACGTCGCACGATATTCCCACATCTGCGTAATGAACATCACGGCAAGCGCCGCCACGATTCCCACTGTGTAGAGCGCCATGCCAGGCAGGCCGACAGCAGGTTCGCCAAGGTACCTGATGAAATCGCTCGCGACGAAGTACAGCACCACGATGGGCAGCATCAGCATCAGGTTCGCCAATGCGCAGAACCCGGCGCCGCGCATAAAGTCCTTCATGCCTTGGTCGGTCAGGGCGAAAATGTCTTGAAGCCTACGCCGCACGGTTGTCACCCCCTTCGATCCTCCACATCGCGCTGGTTCGGTAGTCTTGCCACATGCGCGCATACAGCCCGCCCTGCGCGACAAGTTCTTCGTGGGTGCCCTGTTCCACAAGAGAACCCCGATCGATGACGAAAATGCGATCCGCATTCGCGACTGTGGACAGACGGTGCGCAATCATAAGCACCGTCTTGTCTTTGCAAAGCGTCGCAAGAGCAGCCTGGATCAACGCCTCGTTTTCGGGGTCGGCAAACGCCGTCGCCTCGTCGAGAACCACGATCGGGGCGCCTTTCAGAATGGCACGCGCAAGCGCGATGCGCTGACGCTCTCCCCCGGAAAGGTACACGCCCTCTTTTCCCACCACGGTGCTCACACCATCGGGGAACTTGGCGATGATGTCGTCGCACTGGGCCGCATGGAGCGCCGCGAGCACCTCGGCATCACTCGCATCGGGGCGACCCGCACGCACGTTGTCGGCCAAGCTCCGCTTGAACAGCTGATCGTTTTGAAACACGAAGGAAACGGCACCCATCAGCTCCTCGGCGGGAATACGTCGCACATCTGCCCCGCCCACAAGAACGGCACCCTCATCTGCATCCCAGAAGCGCGGGACGAGCGACGCGAGCGTCGACTTGCCCCCGCCCGACGGCCCGACGAGAGCCACCGTCGCCCTGGCGGGAACGGAAATCGATACGTTACGAAGCGCCGGTTCCCTGGAACCTGGGTACGAGAAGCTTACGCCCGCAAGCTCGATGCTCGCCTCCTTCGGATGAAGCGCTTCCGCAGGCTCCACCTCGTCGATGGGAGCGACCTCCATGATCGTGTTCATCCGCCGCAGTGCGTCTTCGGCGATCATGACGGCCTCCGACGAATACATGACCTTCGACATCATCGTTGTTGTCATCGCCGAGAAGAACGCATAGAACAGGAAGTCAATCAGGAAAGCCGGGAAATCAGGTGCGACGGCCGCAAGCGCAATGCCTGCAGGCACGAGCACCGCGAAAGTCGAGTTGATCGCGACCAGCTGCACGACTTGGGGTCGTCGGCAATACTCGGTATAGTTCGTCGCCATGTCGCGATAGTCGATGACTGCCTCGTGGAATGCTTTGAACGAAAACACCGTCTGCTGGAATACCTTTACCACGGGTATACCACGAACGTATTCGGTTGCCGCAGCACTCATGCGCATGAGGGCCGCCTGGTAAAGCTCCATGAAATGGCGGCCACCCTTCGCATCCTCGCGGCCCATCATCCACCACATCGCGGCGAAGGAAACGGCAATGGGGATGAGGCACAGAAGTCCCATCCTCCAGTCGAACAGGAACGCCACGACGAAGAAGATCACCGGGGTGGCGAAAGAGCCAACAAAATCGGGCAGCTTGTGGGCGATAAGGTCTTCTGTCTGGCCCGCACACCCGTCGATCACGCGGCGCATCTCCCCCGACGAGTGCACGCTGAAATATCCCATTGGGATCTGCGCCACGTGACGCACCATCGCCTTGCGCATATTTGCCGCAATGCGAAAGGCCGCCAGATGCGAGGCCATGAGCGCACCGAAATACACGATGATGCCCAGCACGGCGAACGACACAGCAAGCACAGACCACATTGCAGCCGATGATGCTTCGTCCCAGTTCGGGTACACCAAAACCAAGTCACGAACCACGAACCACACGCATACGAGGGGCATCACGGCGAGCGCGGCGTTCAGCACCGAAAGACCGCATCCCGCATACGCCAAGGCCCGCCGCCTGCCGGCGAATCCCAAAAGCTCGAGAATCGCGTTCTTCTTCTTGGCAGGACCTTCTTTCCCCACGTCCTTTCCCACTCCCGCTGTTAGAGTACCGTCTTCCCGGTTCATTGCCTTATTTACCTCCCGGCCGTTAATCTACATGCCAAGCTTGGCAAAGTGCTTCGAGAACACCTTGGTACCGATGAAGCCGCCGACGAGGCCGCCAGCGATGGTGGCAGCGCCGGTAACGACACCCATTGGGCTTAGAATCGAGTTAACGAGCGTTTGGCCGTACTCGAGGGTCATGCCGGCTTGAACGCACATCTCGGCATAGGCCTCGCCCATCATAAGGATGAGAGAGATCTGCCCAAGCCAGAAGCAGAACGTGAACGCGGCAAAGGCACAGATAAGCTTGGTCTTCGTGCGCTTTTGTGGGTCGCCAGCGATAAGGTCTGCCACGATGCCGCCCACAACAATGCCGACAGGACCGCTCCAGAACATACCCATCAGAAGGCCGACCGCACCAACGATAATGCCCATGATGGCAATCGCGCCGCGCTTCGGGACGCGATAGGCCAGGTACATGAACACGGTACCAGCGAACAACGCGCCTACCGTGTGAGTAAACCAGCACAGGTTGGCATTCGCGCTAAAGATAATTGAGAACACCATGAACACTAGGAACAAAAGGATGCCGAACACGGCGATAAAGACGAAGTCTTTCGGGCTCAAGCCATTACGTTCCTTGGCGGCAGAACCGATTGTTGCTTTACTTGTCATTGTGAAACCTTTCTCTTGTTACTGTATTTCTGCAAACCCGAAATTGAGCTTCAACTTCGGAAGTGTTGCCTTGTTTAAGGGGAAGCGCTCGGCGATGCGCCCGTCTTCGACCAGGGCTATCTCATCGCATGCCGAGCAGAGGAATTCATAGTCGTGCGAGACAACGCAGACAGCGATTCCCGCATCGCGCATACGCGCGATTTGGGCATCTATTCGACGCATGTTGCGATAATCCAAGCCACTCGTAGGCTCGTCGAGAATCATCGCGCGGGCACTCGAAAGCAAGCCAGCAGCGATGGAAAGCCGTTGGCGCTCCCCGCCTGAAAGGGAGAGCGGGTGCCTGTCGGCAAGACCTTCGAGAGCAAG
>NZ_CAKUBT010000025.1 GCF_934643285.1 uncultured Ellagibacter sp. | reverse complement strand
GCCGCGAAGGAGGATGCGTAAATGCGCGAGGTGCGCAAAACGAACTGTCATTTCTGCGGGTATCTCTGCGCGTTTCATGCGACGGTGGAAGACGGGCGCGTCGTGGATCTGGAGCCCGACCCTTCGCGATACCCTTACGACCCGAAGGTGCTCGCGGGGTGCCGTCGTTGGAAGATGAACCTCGACGTGCTCGATGGGGACGACCGCGTGAACTACCCCCTGCGCCGCGTCGGTGCGCGTGGGGCGAACGAATGGGAGCGCGTGAGCTGGGACGAGGCGCTTGACGACATCGCGCAGCGTCTATCGAAGCTTCGCGACCAGTATGGCTCCGAAACGCTTGCGTCCATGATCGGTGGGCCGCATGCGTCGTTTTGGCCGCTGCACCGCTTCATGAACATGTTCGGCTCACCGAACAACATGGGTATCGGGCAGATCTGCTGGAACCCGCGCATCTGGATGGACGCGCTCACGTTCGGTTGGACGATCGAGGCCGACATCAACGACGACACGGAATGCGTCTTCATCTGGGGAACGAACCCGGCCGAGTCGGACAACTCGCTCTGGTGGCAGTCGATTCGCCGCATCGGCAAGTCGGACACGCCGCTCGTGGTGATCGATCCGCGCTACACCAAGACCGCTTCCTGCGCCGATTTGTGGATCGCGCCGAAGACGGGCACGGATTGCGCCCTTGCGCTCGGCTTCGCGAACGTCATCATCGCCGAGGGCCTCTACGACCGCGATTTCGTTGCGGAATGGTGCCACGGCTTCGACGAGTTCGCTGCCCATGTGGCGCGCTACACTCCTGAATACGTTGCCGAATTCTGCGGCGTGTCGGCCGATGACGTCCGCACCGCGGCGCGCTGGTTCGGACGCGCCCAGGCGGCGGCGCTCGTGTCGGGGCGCGGCATCGACCAGTCGGGCCGCAACGTGGCGCCCACGCACCGCGCGATTTGCTGTTTGCGCGCGATCACGGGCAACGTCGACAAGCCCGGCGCCTGCATCATCACCGAGATGAGCGACTTCACTACAGAAGTCGAGCTCGAGATGACCGACGAGATGGCGCCCGAGCACAAGGCGCGCTGCCTGAACACCCCCTACACCCCGCTTCAATGCTACGAGGGCTACGCGAAAGTGCAGAAGGTGACCGAGCGCTTGGGCTGCAGGCTCCCGACGCGCTACATGACCTCGGCTCATCCTGATCTCGTGCTCCGTGCGATGGAGACAGGCGAGCCCTATCCGGTGCGCGCGCTCATCGTGAACGCGACGAATCCGCTGCTCACCTATGCCGACACGCATCGCGTGTTCAACGCTCTCATGGGCCTCGACCTGATCGTGGTGATCGACTACTACCTGACGCCGACCGCTTCGATTGCCGATTTCGTCCTGCCTTGCGCAGGCGCGATCGAGCGCCCGCTCTTCCAGCAGCATGGCGGCGTCGCGAACATCGCCTACGGTGGCCCGGCTGCGGTCGAGCCGTACTACGAGCGCAGAAGCGACTACGACATCTTCCGCGCTTTGGGGCTTCGCCTGGGGCAGGCAGCGGCATGGCCGCACGAGACGTTCAAAGATGCGCTCGAGGACGTGCTCGCCCGCGCGGGCATGACCTGGGAAGAATACTGCGAGCGCGGCATGTACTTCCGCCCGCCCGTCCCCTTCAAGTATCTGTATCCCGACGAAACGGGCAACCCGCGGGGCTTCGCCACCACCACGGGGAAAATCGAGCTTGCAAGCGAGATCCTTCCCGATTTCGGTGGCCAGCGCCTGCCCGAGCCTGCGCCGTGCCTCTCGCTTTGCTCAGACGAGCTCATCGCGCGCGCCGAGGCGTGTGGGGGAGCGCATCTCGCGATGGTCACCGGCGCCCGCAAGCAGCCCTACAACGCGTCGATGTACTTCAACAACCCGAAGTTTCGCAAATCCTCGCCGCATCCCGCGGTGGAGATCTCGCCCGAGACGGCACAGAGGCTGGGACTTTGCGCGGGAGACACCGTCGAAGTGGCCACCGACAAGGGGAGCGCGCGCTTCGTGCTGGAGGTGCGCACGATGCGCGACGATATGGTGAACGTCGATTATGGCTGGTGGCACCCCGAATGGACGCCGGGCGCGCCCGATTTCGGCGGCATGTGGGAGTCGAACGTGAACTGCCTGACGACCTGCTCGGTTGCGACGGGCGAGCCCATGATCGGCACCTGGTGGTACAACGCCATCGATTGCGTGATTCGGAAGGTCGACGGCCCCCTTTCGTGGCAGGATGATTCCTACGTGAAAGAACGTACTGATGCGGGCAAGGACGGTGCCAGATAGCGGCTCGCGTCCTATAATGTGCAAGGTGCACTAATGGTGAATGCGCTCGAAACCGAGCGAGTGATATACGAAGGAGAGTATTGTGGCAGAGAAAAAACAAGCGTTGCTCCTGTTCTGCAAGCCGCCCGTTCCGGGTCTGGTGAAGACGCGCCTGACGATTGAGCGCGGTGGTTTTTTGAGCCCCGAGCAGGCGGCAGAGCTGTTCCGCCGTTGCCTGTACGACGTGAGCGAGATGTGCATGCAGGCGCTTCTGTCGATGCAGGCGGACAACGACGCCCTCGTCGCTGAGGACCCGTCGGTCGACAAGATCACCTACGACTTCTTCGTGTCGACCACGCCGGCCGACAACGTCGAGCTCATGCGCGAGACCTACGACTCGCTTGGCAAGTGGCCGATGGAGATCCACTACATCACCGACAAGGGCGCCACGTTCGACGACCACTTCGATGACGCCTTCAAGCAGATCTTCGACATGGGTTATGAGCACATCGTCTCCGTCGGCGGCGACGTCCCGACCATGCCGATCACCCACATCTCCCAGGCTTTCCAGTGGCTGGATTACTTCCAGGACCTGGGGACCCCGGGCTTTGTGCAGGCGCCCTGCCAGGAGTGCGGCACGTCGCTTGTCGGCTTCAGCTACAACACGCCGATCAACCATCAGGGCGTGTACTACAACCTCACCGGCAAGCCCGCGCTCGACGCCTACGTGGAGAAGCTCCAGGAGATGGACATCCCCTCGGCGTACTTCACGCCCGTCGCCGACATCGACGAGAAGGTCGACCTCGCGCACGCCGTGTCCTGCATCCGCGCGATCAAGGAGGCTGCGAAGTACCAGACCGAGATCTACGTGCCGCAGCGCGTGCTCGATTGGTGCGACTTCATGAACATCCGCGTTTCCACGCCGCCGAACGACAACCACGATCCTCGCCAGTACATCGACGAGGAATAGGGGGTTGCGGCGGCTTATCAGCCGCCACAACGGGCCGTTGTTTCAGACCAGATAGGACGAGATTTTGCGTACTTTGCATAAAACGGGGGCACTGTGCCCGACGTGCCTGAAGGAGCTGCCGGCGGAGGTGTACGCCGACGACGAGGGGGTCGTGTGGATGACGCGCACGTGCCCCGAGCACGGCAAGCTCGACACGCGCATGTGGCCCTCCGCCGAGCACTACGAGTGGCTGCTCTCCGAGGCGTTCGAGAAGACCAAGCCGCAAAACACCATCCCCGTGACGGACAAGTGCCCGTTCGGGTGCGGCACCTGTGCGCGCCATGAGCGCCGCGGCACGCTGCTCGAGATCGAGGTCACGCGCAACTGCAACCTGCATTGCCCCGTGTGCTTCATGAACGCCGAGACCGGCGAGGGCGACCCGACACTCGATGAGATCTCGGCGATGTACGACGTGATCGCGAACGCGGTGGGAACCGACGGCGCGGTGCAGATCACTGGCGGCGAGCCCACCTGCCGCAAGGATCTGGTCGACATCATCTATATGGGCCGCGAGAAGGGCTTTTGGGGCATCGAGGTCAACACGAACGGCCTTGTCATCGCGAACAAGGAAGGCTACCTCGAAGATCTTGTCGCCGCGGGCCTCACTGGCGTGTACCTCTCTTTCGATGGCTTGACGGGCGACGTGTACAAGGGCACGTGCGGGCGCGATATCCTGGCGACCAAGCTCAAGGTGATCGAGCGCTGCCGCGAGGTTGGCATCCAGGTGGTGCTCTCCGTCGCGGTCGTTTCCGGCCTCAACGACGACCAGCTGGGCGACCTTCTGCGCTTCTCGCTTGAGAACGCCGACGTCGTGGCCGGCTTGGCGCTGCAGCCTGCCTTCACCTCCGGCCGCTTCGACGCCGAGCGCGCCATGCCCATGAGCGCAGGCGACGTCATCTTCGATCTGGCCGAGCAGTCCGACGGCCTTCTGCGTGTGGAGGACATCTGGCCGCTCGGGTGCTCCAACCCGCTGTGCGACACCGGCGTGTTCCTGGTGCACGGCACCCCGCCCGAGGGCGTGCCCGCGCATCCGTCCGGATTCTATCCCGCGACGCGCGCGATGACGACCGAGGAGTATCGCGAGGGCTACAGCCCCGACAGCCCGCAGGGCTCGGTGTTCTTGGATATCCTCTCCAAAAAGGGCGTTGAGGTGAAAAGCGGCCTGTCGGTCATCATCATGAACTACATGGATGCCATCTCCATGGACACGCAGCGTCTGCGCGAGTGCTCCATGATGGTCACCGTGCCTGATGGGCGGGCCATTCCGTTCTGCTCGTACCATCTGACGGACTCCTCGGGACGACGCGTGTATCCGCCCTGGTGCAAGGAAGAATTGCGGTAGCGAACATGGACACTCAAGATCAGATCGCGTTGTGGGACGCCTCCAACGACGCGAGCGAGACCGTTTACTCGGTGACCAACGACGCATCGCGCTGCGTGAAGTGCGGCCTGTGCATCGCGTTTTGCCCCTGCAACGTGCTCGAAGCGAACGAGGAGGGCTATCCCTTCGCAGCGCACATCGACAACTGCGTGGGGTGCACCACGTGTGCGGGCAACTGCCCCCAGCGTGCGCTTACCGTCGAATGCGAGGGAGACGCAACGTATGATCCCTTCGCTGACGAGCCGCGCGCCGAGCCGATCGACGCCGAGCTTCACCGGCACTATGCCGAGCTGGAACGCACCATCATGGATAAGCTCGACCTTCGCTGGCGCCCCGTCGCGGTGAGCCTCATCGACAAGGACGAGCTTCTGCCCGACGTCCCCATGCCATCCGAGAACCTGCGCTTTTGCCAGGCGATGATGGCGGCGCGCCGTGGTGCGAGCATCCTCATGCCGCCGTTTCGGCATTCGTGCCCTGATGGCACGTCGATTTTCGGCATGACGGGCGTTCCTGAGAAGCTGGCGACGGGCGAGATTTACGTGCTCTTCCACAAGGTGGTGAACGCGGAGGCCGCGGCGCGCATGGTTCGCGAGCGTCCGACGCTTCCCCCGCATAGCCGCCGTGCAACCTACGTCGCGCCGCTTTCGAAGACGGTGCGCAAGCCCGAGGTGGTCGTGTTCACGGGCACGCCCGAGCAGATGATGTGGCTGTGCATGTCGATGAGCTACTACAGCGGCCATCGCTTCGATTTCCACGCATCGGGCTTCAACTCGATGTGTGTGGAGGCGGTGCTGTATCCCCTGATGAAGGAGGAGCCGAACATCACGTTCGGGTGCTACGGCTGCCGCGCGGCGACCGACATCGGCGAGGACATGATGTTCATGGGCGTACCGACCGATCGCTTGGAGACGGTGGCGCAGGGGCTGACCGAGCTTTCGCTGAAGGCGATCCCGCACTCGCGTATGAAGATCTACGTGCCGCCCATCATGTAGTGCAAGGCCAGGTCATGAGCGATTTGTTTACGCTGCGCCCGGCACGTGAGAGCGACTGGGCGCTTATCAATTACTATGCGTACAACGAGGGGATGGACGCCATCCCCTCGCTTGAGAACGTCACCGTCGCGGCGAACAGGGACGACGACTGCGTGGGCTTTTGCCGTCTGGCGTTCAGCGAGGCGGGAATCGCGCACGTGAATCCCGTGGTAATCAACGAGCAGTGGCGCGGGTACGGCGTCGGGCGGGCGCTTATCGACGACGCCAGAGCGCATCACGACGAGATTCGCCTGGTAGCACGCGGGAAGTCGATCGAGTTCTATCGCGTTTTGGGGTTCACCGAGATTCCCTGGGACGATATCGCCCCCGGTGTGACGGAGGAATGCGACGGGTGCCCGCTCATCGAGGAGTGCGGCCCGCTTCCCATGGGATGGAAGCGCAAGGACGCATAAGGGCGCCGAGAAAAGCGAAGCTGGAAACAAGTGCGGGGCTCTGCCATCGTTGAGGTGACAGAGCCCCGAGTTTTTCTTTGGGTTGAGCGGTGATGCGCGAACCCAAGGTACTCACAGCGGTGGAGGGTCTCCTTAGTCGCCAGGATTGGTTCCTCGCGGCTTGCGGGCCTGCTACAGCACGCGGTCGGCGGCGTAGGTGCCGTGCTGCACGCAGAGGAGCATATCGTGGGGAATGAGCTGGCCTTTTCCGTCGCGTTCGCAGTCGATATGCGCTTTCTCCACGTTGCAGATGACAAGCAGGTGATCGCCAGCTTGCTGGATATCGTTCACCCCGCAAACTTCCCAGGCGTACGCGAGCTCGGGCACGGGAACCGGCGAGCCGTTTTTTGCGGTCGCGGTGAAATGGGGGACTTGTGAGGCCTTATCGACGATGTTTCCCGAGGTAGTGCCGCAGTATTCTGCAAGCTCGACGGCCTTTTCAGTGGCGGGAAGCGTGGTGATGCTACAGGCCCTCGATTGTTGGATGAGCTGCATGGTGCGCGATTTCGCGCGGAGGGCGAAGGCGATGAGTGGGGGATTGTGAGAAAGCGGCGTGACCCAGATGACGGTGGCGAAGCAGGTTTCACCACTCGGGCCGCATGCGCCGATGATGGTCATGGGGCGCGGGTCTTGCAGTGCGGCGATGTCGCGGCCGGACACTGCGGGGTAATCTTGCGCGCGACGCGCGGATGATTCGCTCATGGGGCTCCTTTTTCAGGTGAGAGATAACGATTGCGGAGCTCTCGCAGTCGAGGGGCTCACCGCCATGAGCGAATCGAGTGCGAAAGTTAGTGCGAGCAGGTCGGTGCGTCGGGGAGCTCGATGTCGAGCGCGTCGGCGGCGTCCTTGCGAAGCTCTTCGAGCGTGAGCTCGTAGCAGGCGAGCGCGTCAATCCAGCGGCGCAGGCAGCGACGACCCTTTTCTGTAAGCTTGAACAGGCGTTTCGCCGATCCCTCGGCGGGAGTTTCCCACTCGGAGGTGACAAGCCCCGATTCCTCCATGCGCTTAAGCGCGCGGTAGACGCCTGTCGCGTCGGGTTTCTTTCCGCCAAACATCGGGGAGCTGGCCGCTTGCTGGACGATGATGTAGCCATGAAGCGGGGTTTCCGATTGGGCAAGCAGGGTGAGAATGGTGGGTTGGGAAAGACGATTGAGCGATTTGCCCAGCTCAGCGCATTCCTTCAAGTCGTCATCCGACTTTGGATGGCAGCTGCTCCACATAATGCAGGACCTCTTTCGTACACGTATACGTCTGAAACAACTCCTTATTATCGCTCAAAGCTAATCAGCCTGCCAATATTTTCCGAAAGATTACAGGGGCTTTCGGTTAGTTGCGCGAGGGTGGCGGATTGCTCGAAAGCTAAAGCGCGCGAGCAGGGTGTGCGGCGGTGCTCGCGGCGGCGTGGCTGCACGGGACTTGCCGTTGGTGACCACGCGACCAGGATGCGCCACTGCCGAGTGATTTTCTGCTTTGACGGCCATGGGGACTTCCAACCTGCGCGAATCACCTAGAATAGGTGCGGAAAAAAGCGCGCCCGCGCCTGACGACAAGGAGCTCTCATATGTGCGGAATCGTGGGATATACTGGTAAACGCCCAGCTCAGGGCATTCTCATTCAGGGTTTAACACGGCTTGAGTACCGCGGTTACGATTCGGCCGGCATCGCGGTGCAGGAGGGCGACTCCCTTGCTGTCATCCATCGCAAGGGCAAGGTGGCGAGCCTGGCGCACACGCTGTCGCATTTTGATTTCCAGGGCACGTGCGGCATCGGGCACACGCGTTGGGCTACGCATGGCAAACCGAGCGAAGCGAACGCGCATCCGCACACTTCTTGCGGCGGGCATATCGCCGTCGTGCACAACGGTATCATCGAGAACTTCGCCGAGTTGCGCGAAGAGCTTGAGGGTCGCGGGCACGTCTTCACGAGCGAGACCGATACCGAGGTCGTCGCCCATCTTCTTGAAGAAGCCTACCAGGGCGATCTCGTTGCGGCGCTGCGCGAGGCGTGCTCTCGCATCGTGGGCGCGTACGGCCTTGCCGCCGTCTGCGACATGGAGCCGGACGTCATCGCGGTCACGCGCAAGGATTCCCCGATTGTCATCGGGCAGGGGGAAGACGGCGCGTACGTCGCCTCCGACATGATCGCCATGATCGACGCCACGCGCGATGTCGTCATCTTGGGGGACGGCGAGTACGCGCGCATGACCGCTTCGGGCATCGAGTACACCGACGAGGCGGGGCGTGCGATCGAGCCGCGCATCACGCATGTCGATTGGGATCTTGACCTGGCCGAAAAGGGCGGCTACCCCGATTTCATGCTGAAGGAGATCCACGAGCAGCCGCGCGTCATCCGCGACACGCTCGCTGGGCGGCTTGTGAACGGTGCGCTCTCTATCGACGAGCTCGACCTGACTCCTGAGGAGCTCAACCTCATCGACCGCGTGTACGTCATCGCGTGCGGCACGAGCTACCATGCGGGTCTCATCGCGAAGAACCTGATCGAGGGCTGGGCGCGCATTCCCACGGAATGCGAGGTCGCAAGCGAGTTCCGCTATCGCAACCCCATCATCACCCCGACGACCCTCGTCGTGGCGGTGTCCCAGTCGGGCGAGACGGCCGACACGCTCGCCGCTATTCGCGACGCCCGCGTGAAGGGCGCCCGCGTGTTCGGCATCACCAACGTGGTGGGCAGCCCCGTGGCGCGCGAGTCCGACGGCGTCATCTACACGAAGGCGAACAAGGAAATCGCCGTTGCGTCGACGAAATCGTTCTTGGGCCAGGTGGTGAGCTTGACGCTGCTCGCGATGCTGCTCGCGCAGGCGAAGGGCAAGCTGCGCATGAACCAGATCCGCCTCCTGTTCCGCGAGCTGGCGGACACGGCTGAGCAGGTCGAGCGCATCCTCGCCGAGTGCAAGCCCTCCATCGAGGAGGCGGCGCGCGCGTGCAAGGACGCTCGCAACGCGCTCTTCATCGGGCGCGGCATGGGCGCTGCCATCAGCTACGAGGGCGCGCTCAAGCTGAAGGAAATCAGCTACCTGCACGCCGAGGCGTACCCCGCCGGCGAGATGAAGCACGGCCCGATCGCGCTCATCGACGAAGGGTTCCCCGTCATCGCCATCGCGACGAAGAGCCCGGTCTACGACAAGGTCGTTTCCAACCTGCAGGAGAGCAAGGCCCGTGGCGCGATGATCGTCGCCGTGGCCACCGAGGGCGACGAGGACATCAAACAGCACGCTGACCACGTGATTTACATCCCGAAGGTTCGCGATGCGTTTTCCGCCATCACGGCGAGCGTGCCGCTGCAGCTGTTCGCCCGCGCCATCGCCGTCGAGCGCGGCTGCGATGTCGACCAGCCGCGCAACCTCGCGAAGAGCGTGACGGTGGAATAGGGAAGCGGGGTCTTGATGCCTGCACGGAAAGAGGAAACCGTTCGCGCGGTCGAGGACGCCGCCGCGGTGTCGCTGCCCATCGACGGAGCGGTCGGCCTTGGCGTCGACATCGTCGAGATTGCGCGCATGAAGAAGATTCTGGAGCGCACTCCGTCGTTCGCGCGCAAGGTGTTTTCCTGCGAGGAATGCTGCTACTGCGAGGACACGGCTATGCCCGAGGTCCATTTCGCCACGCGCTTCGCTGCGAAGGAGGCCGTGGTGAAGGCCCTCGGGTGCGGCTTCACTCGCGGAATCGGAGTGCGCGACATCGAGGTGAAGCGCTCGTCGAAGGGGCGGCCTTATGTGGTGCTGTCGGGCCGCGCGAAGGAGGTAGCCAAGGAGCTGGGCGTTCGCGAGCTTCCCATCTCGCTTTCGTATACGCATACCGATGCTGTCGCGTGTGCATTGGCCATCACGGAGGATTCCCAGAAGGCGGCGGAGGAGCGGGTCGACCAGAAAGCCGAGCTCGCGAAGCGCTTCAAGGAGGCGCGCTCGATGCTCGATGAGATCGACGCCCCTGCGGACGCTGCACCTTCCGGTGATGCGGCCTCGACCGAAGGCGCCTAGCTCGGGAATGCTGCTCCAACCGCTCGACTTTATCCTTGCGGTGGTGCCGTGTACAAAAATGACGATAAGTTATGAATTCTCTCCATAACTCGAGGGATTTCACCCCAGTTTCGCCACACATGTCCATAAAAATTGACATTTCGAGAGGAATTTGCGCTTTATCTGTCCCATTTTTAGTACAGATACCGTATTCCTCCACAACTTATCGTTATTTTTGTACACGAAGGAGCGGGGCTAGCAGCTGCTTGCGGAGCTTCATCTGCCGACTGCGGAACTCCTCGCTGCGGGGATGGATTCTATGCCGAAGTCGACGGGAGAGGATTCGCGCTGTCTTATCGAATGCGATCAAGTCATTGAACTGGCGTTTCGTGACGCATATCTCCGTCACCCCCAGATGCACGAGGATATTGCGTCGACGAGCGTCGTTCGCAATGCGCGAAGAGCCGGTGTGCCATTTGTCGCTGTCGTACTCGACGGCGATGTTCTTATCGGGCCAGAAAAGGTCGGGGAACAGCACGCTGTTTCCCGTAAGCCGTTGAACGTGCGCCGGAAGGTCGATGCGCGGGTTGAGCTGCGGATGGGGGATTCCGTAGCCGCCCATGCGGTAGGGGAGGCAAAGATGCAGCACGAGCTGGGTTTCTCGCGGGGATGCCGCTCCCGCGAGAATGTGCGGTATAAGCCGACGGGCGAACTTGGCGCCGTTCAAACCTGTCATGCGGTCGAGCATCTGGTTGATTCTCAGGGGCGTGGTCAGGGGGTATGCATCGCTGATGCCAACTCGGTATGTCCCGCAGAGCGCGAATGCGATTCGAAGGAACTCGATTTCGCCGAGCGTCTGGGCGGATTGGATGAGCGCGAACTCGGGCGAGCAGACGAAGACCCCTGGTGCTGCAAGATGGAAATCCGCAGGTCCGAGCTCAAGAGTGGTCGTATGGATCGCGACATCGTGCGAGTGTCTTGCTGCCTCGTGTGTTTCGACAAGAAGATGCACTTTCTCGTGCTGCCGTTCTTCAGGAAGAATGCTCACAGCTGCCGTTATCTCGGATTCGCGAAGGGGAATGCTAAGCTGGGGAGTGCTGGAGGATCGAAAGTCGTCCATGTGGGGGCTTCCGACGTGCGAGAGCCAGTAGTGAAGAGCTGATATGTGACAAACAACAACATCCATGCCGCGATTGTAGCAGGGTATAATCCCAGATAGATTGAAAACCAATAAAATAGGCAGCTGTCTAATATATATCAAGAATAACGGGTAAAGAATGGAGTGACACCCGGCGGGGGTGCCCTCGGGTTGGCGCTCGATCGGGGGCGCTCCCGAGCGTTTTCGGGTCGCTCTTGCAGTATCGCTCCCTTGCTCCTTCGGTTCCCGCTCGAGTTGGCTTCGGTCTGCCACAGGGCTGGCGCTTGCGGATCGTCGCCCAGCTTGCCCATTACAGTAAAAAACAGCTAGTTCGACGGTTGGAGCAATCAATCGCAAAACGGACTACGATTGACGCAAGTCCCGAGGGACTGCCGATCGGGCGCCCGCGGACGGCCTTCCGCCCCTGCCCCAAGAGGGCCCGGGGGGTGTTGCCGACGCGGGCGCCGCTGTTTCCGACGACTGATAGGAAACTGCCGGGCCTTCCGCCAAGATGAGCCACGGCCATGTAATGTGGGTGTCGCGGGAAGCAGCATTCCGATCGACCGACGATTGGAAGGATACCACCATGCCATCCGCAATATCCCCACCCAAGGCCGTTTTGGGCATCGACGTCGGCAAGTCGTCGCACTGGGCATGCCTCGTCACGCGCGAGGGAGAGGTCGCGCTCAACAGGCGCGTCCGCAACTCGGAAGGCGATCTCGACGGCCTGTTTTCCCAGGTCGCATGCGATACGATCGTCGTCGTCGACCAATGTCGCAACATCGGCTTGCTGGCGATCTCGCGCGCGAGGCTGGCGGGGCTGGGCGTCGCGTACCTGCCCGGGCTCGCCGCGCACCAGGCCGCCAGGCTGTTCGCGGGCGACGCCAAGACCGACGAGCGCGACGCCCTCGTCATCGCGAAGACGGCGCTGGGCATCCCCGACGCGCTGCTGCCGGTCCCCGAGCCCGACGAGGCCCTCGAGGCGGCCAGGTCGCTCGCAGCCCAGAGAAGCCACATGGTCACCTGCGCCACCAGGGACAAGAACCGCCTCCGCAGCATATTGCTGGAATCGTGCCCCGCGTTCGAGGCGCTTGCCGACCTGGGCGACCGGCATTGGCTGAACATGCTCGAGAAGCTGGGAGGCCCGTGGGGCTGCATCGACGCCGGGAAGCCGGCGTTCGGCGCCGTCACGAAGGGCGCGAACCGGGCGAGGATGGATGCGGCCTGGAACGCCGCCATGGCATCAACCAGACCCTCAAAGCGACGGGTCGACGCGGAGAACCCGCAGGTCAGGATGCTTGCAAGGAGGATAAGGGAGGCGCTGGAGGAAGCGGACAGGATCGACCGGGAGATCACCGCGCTTCTGGCGGGGGACGGAACGTACGAATGCCTCGTCACCATCCCCGGCATCGGGCCGAGGACCGCGTCGGAGCTGGTCATAGGCATAAACATCGAGGATTTCCCGGATCACGACCACCTTGCCTCCTATTGCGGCATCGCCCCGCGCAACCGCCGGTCGGGCACCTCGATATCGTCGGTCTCCGCATCCAGGCAGGGCAACAGGAGGCTTAAGAACCTGCTCATATTCTCATGCAACTCCCTGGTCAGGAGCGAGAACCGCTTCGGCGAGTACTACCGCGCCTGCAGGGGCCGCGGCATGTGCCACGGAGAGGCGCTCAAAGCCGTCGCGCGCAAAAGGCTGAAGGTGATCTACACGATTATGCGGGACAAGGTCCCGTACTCGGCCTAGCGAGCCGATCGAAAAAGGGAAGGCGCAGGCCCCTTACGGGGCCCGCGGCAGCGTTGTCCTCATCGAGCGAAATTCGCCAACAAATCAGTTGACAAAACTATAGGAACACCCCCATTGGCGCGTTCGCTCAAATCTTCGCTTTGCGCCGCTCGCCCCGTCCACTGAAATCGCAAATCGGATAAGATGGTGGGCAGCTTGAGGGGGCTAAGTCGGACGTGCAGCGGTTATACTCAAGCAAGATGATGAAAAAAACGCGAAGGGACTTCAAGATGATTGCATGGAGTTATTCGGACACGAAGCTGTGCGGCCTTCTTCCCGAGCTTGCGCAAGATGCGAACAAGTACACGCGCGGGAAGGTGTCGCTCGTTGCCGGCTGCTCGCGCTATCCTGGTGCCGCAGCCCTCGCTGCGTTGGCGTCTCAGCGCATGGGGGCGGGGTATACCGAGGTCATCTGCGCGCCGAAATCGGTCGATGCCGTTCGCGCGGTCAGCCCCTCCCTCGTCGTCCGCTCGTGGAAGAACCTTTCCCCTAGCGATTTTCCGCCAACTCGGGCGGGTCATCCGTCGGCGTACGTCTTAGGCCCTGGCTTCGACGTGTCGAGCGGATCGTGCGAGAAGCTCGCCTTCACCGTGATCGAATCGGTTTGCGCGCCACTTGTGGTAGACGGGGGTGCTCTTGCCTTCCTTGCTACGAAAAAGGGCCGCAAGCTCGTCCAAGAGCGGTTCGAGTCCGGGCTCGAGACGATCGTGACGCCCCATGCGGGTGAGGCGGCTCGGCTTGCCGCCCCCTTCGGTTTCCCGACCGACGATGCTGACGAGCTCGCACGCCTTATCTCGCTTGCGTATGGCGTGACGGCGCTTGTTAAGGGGCCTAAGAGCTTCATCTCCGATGGCGAGACCACTGCGGTGATGGACGAGGGGACGCCTGCGCTCGCGAAGGCCGGTACGGGAGACGTGCTTGCGGGTATGATCGGCGCGCTCCTCGCGCAAGGGCTCGCGCCTTTCGATGCGTGCGTGCTCGCGGCGACGTTTCACGCCCGGGCGGGCCGTCTTGCCGCATCCGAGCTCTCCGAGCGATGCGTCGTGGCGGAGGACCTGCCGCGCTATCTTCCCCTGGTGGTTCGGGAACTCGAGGCGCTTAAGAGCCGCTTGAGCGAGCGGGAATTGTACGCACGCTATTCAGCAAGTGCGTAATAACTATTCACCGCGGCGAACGTGCGCGGTAGAATGTGGCTGTTGCATGAGGGCGCGGCGCGCTGACCACGGCGCGGTGCCCGTCGATACCAAAGGAGGTCGATCGTTATGGCGGAATCGAAGCGTCACGATTGGGGGCTTATTGTCGCAGGTGCGCTCCTCGTCTTGCTCGCAATCTTCATCACCGCGTTCCCCGGACTCACGTTGGCGACGATCACGGCGATACTGGGCGCTGGCTTCCTTGTGAGCGGCATCCTCGATCTTGTGGGATATGTGCGCCTGAAGGGAAACCTGTTCACCTCGCCTTCGCCCTGGATGATCGTGTATGCGGTTCTCGACATCATCATCGGCGTTATGCTGCTGCTGCATCCGATTGTCTTTGCGGGCGTTGTTTCGTGGCTCGTGGGCATCTTCGTCGTGGCGTTCGGCGTCATCGAGGTCGTTGGCGCGGTTCAGCTGCACAAGTTCAACATGCCGATGTGGGGTTGGATGGTGTTCTCGGGCATCGTGGACATCTTGTGCGGCGTGGTGTTCTTCGTCTACCCGGCGATGCTCGCTGTTTTCTTGGCGGTATTTGTCATTATGCGCGGCGTTTCCCTTATCATGTACGGATGGCGCGCCGACAGCGTGCTCATGTAGCGTCGCCCCGGCGGGCGGCCGCATAGCGAAACGGTATCAGGCCCCGGCATGCCCGGGGCCTTGTTCGTGAAGGGGACGGATATGCCCGAAGAGCAACAGAATCTGTTCAGCGGCGATGAATTGGCTGCTCAGGCAACCGATCCGGCAGCGCGCATCGAGGCGCTCCGCCGCGAGATCGAGCACAACAGCTATCTCTATTACGCCCTCGATGCACCCGCGATCTCCGACGGCGCGTTCGACTCGCTCATGCACGAGCTGCGCGCGCTCGAGGCGCAGCATCCGGAACTCATCGACCCGTCGAGCCCGACCCAGCGCGTGGGCGGCTATGTCGGCGATCAGTTCGCACCCATCCAGCACGAGCGGCGCATGTACTCGCTCGACGACGCCATGGACGCCGGCGAGCTCGACGAGTGGCTCGGTCGCGTGGAGGACTTCTTCGGCGAGATTCCCCCGCTTGTGTGCGAGCTGAAGATCGACGGCTCCTCTGTCGCCTTCACCTTCGAGAACGGGCGCCTTCTGAAGGCGGCGACGCGCGGCGACGGTACGACGGGCGAGGACATCACGGTGAACGTGCGAACCGTGCGAGACGTTCCTTTGCGCCTGCGCGACGAGGCGCTTTCCGCCATCCGCAATACCGAGGAGCCTATCGAGCTGCGCGGCGAGTGCTACATGCCCAAGTCGAGCTTCGAGTCCCTTAATGCGGCGGCGGAGGCGAACGGCAAGTCGGGGTTCGCCAATCCGCGAAACGCTGCTGCGGGCAGCCTTCGACAAAAGGATCCGCAGGTCACGGCGCATCGCGATCTGTCGACGTTCGTGTATGCGGTGGGCGACGAGCGCAAGCTCGCGCTCGATACGCAGTGGGACCTGCTGCAATGGTTGAAGCGCGCGGGCTTCCACGTGAACCCCGACATCGAGCTTGTCCACTCGGCAGAAGAGGTCCATGCGTTCTGCGAGCGCTCGCTGGAGCGCAGAAACGCCTTGCCTTACGAGATCGACGGCGTTGTCGTGAAGGTGAACTCGTTCGCACAGCAGGAGGCGATGGGCTACACGGCGCGCGCTCCGCGCTGGGCGATCGCCTTCAAGTTCCCGCCCGAGGAGAAGACGACGCTGCTGCGCGACATCACGGTGCAGGTCGGGCGCACGGGTAAGCTGACGCCCGTGGCCGAGCTCGACCCGGTGCGCGTGGCGGGCTCCACCGTGGCCCGCGCGACGCTGCACAACGAGGACGAGGTGCGCCGCAAGGACGTGCGCGTGGGCGATACGATCATCGTGCGCAAGGCGGGCGACGTGATTCCTGAGATCTTAGGGCCCGTGCTTTCCCTTCGTCCGGCCGATGCACAGCCGTGGGAGATGCCGCGCGTGTGCCCGAGCTGCCAAAGCCCCGTCGTGCGCGAGGAGGGCGAAGTCGACTACCGCTGCATTTCTATTGATTGCCCAGCTCAAGCGGCCGAGCGCCTCATTCATTGGGCGAGCCGCGGCGCTATGGACATCGATGGCATGGGCGAGGAGATCATCGGGCGCCTTATCGAGAGCGGCCGCGTGACCGACGTTGCCGACTATTACACGCTCGATGTGGTCGAGCTTTCGATGCTCGACATGGGGCGCGTGAACAAGGATGGCGTGCCGATCCGTTTGGGCGAGACCGTGGCGAAGAAGCTCGTGGCGGCGATTGACGAGAGCCGTACGCGCCCGCTCGCCAGGCCTCTGTTCGGTTTGGGGATTCGCCATGTGGGAAAGACGATGGCGGAAGCGCTCGCTGCGGCGTTCCCCTCGATCGATGCGCTCATGGCGGCAAGCGAGGAGGAGCTCGCTGCGGTCGAAGGCGTGGGTCCGAAGATTGCGCGATGCGTGTACCTGTTCTTCCGCACGCCCGACAACGTGGCCGTGATCGATCGGCTGCGCAAGCACGGCGTGTCGCTGGAAGATGACGTGCAGGCCGCAGCGGAAGACGCGCTGCCGCAAACGCTTGCAGGGCTGACTTTCGTGCTGACGGGAAGCCTCACGCAAAGCGGGATGACGCGCGACGAGGCGGGGGCTGCCCTTAAGGCGCGCGGCGCGAAGGTGTCGGGAAGCGTGTCGAAGAAGACGAGCTACGTTGTCGCAGGTGAGGCTGCGGGTAGCAAATACGACAAGGCCATAGCGCTCGGCGTCCCCGTGCTCGACGAGGAGGCGCTTGTGCACATCCTGGAAACCGGTGAGGTGCCTGCGGGAGAATAGCTGGGGGAATAGCCGCGGGTTGGGCCGTCACCCTCGGCCTGATTATCCCTCAACATGATGCGAGGCCTCTGCGAACTGGGATTTCGCAGAGGCCTCGCTTGTTTTTCTCGCCTGCTATTTCGCCGGCTTGATGAACATGGCATCGCCGAAGGAGAGCATGCGGTAGCGGCTTTCGATGGCGTGGCGATACGCCGCCATAATGTGCTCGCGGCTCGAGAACGCGCTCACGAGCATCATGAGCGTGCTCTTGGGCACGTGGAAGTTCGTGATGAGCCCGTCGATTACGTGGAAAGTGCTACCCGGCAGAAGGTAGAGGCTCGTGGCGTCTCGATCGCGCGCCGTGATGGCGCCTTCGCCGCCGTTCGCCTGCGGATCCCAGGCGCTTTCCAGGCTGCGGGTCGACGTGGTTCCCACGGCGATGACGCGCCCGCCCGCCGCATGCGTCTCATTGATGGCATCGACGGTGGTCTGCGGCACGGTGTAGAACTCGGTGTGCATCTTGTGCTTGGTCGGGTCGTCCTCATCCACGATGCGGAACGTGTCGAGGCCCACTTCGAGCTCGACGGTTTCCCAGTGGACTCCTTTCGCCTTCAAGCGATCGATGAGCTCAGGCGTGAAGTGGAGGCCTGCGGTGGGCGCTGCCGCCGAAGCCTCGCGGCGCGAGTACACGGTTTGGTACAGCTCTTCGTCGCCTGCGTAGTTTTTGATGTAGGGCGGAAGGGGCGTGTGGCCAACGGCGTGAAGCGCCTCATCGAGCGAGGGGAGCGTCGTGGTGAGGCGCGCGATGCGCTCGCCTTTAGCGGCCGATGCCTCGACGTCCTGGCCTTCGCCCGCTGCTGCGTCGTTCTTCGCGCTCGCCCAGTCGACGACCTCGGCGGAAAGCGCGACGTTTCCCTGCTTGTCGGTGAAGTCGACCACCGCGCCGCTGCCTGGCTTCAGACGCTTGCCAGGGCGCACGAGCACTTCCCAAATGGCCTGCTGGTTGGGTGAATCGGTGAGGGCATCGTCATGGTAGGGCTTCGCCTTCTCACCCTTGACCTCGCGAAGGAGGAACACTTCCGCCTGACCGCCCGTGCCTCGTTTCGCGCCCAGAAGGCGCGCGGGCATGACGCGCGTCTCGTTTGCCACGAGCAGATCGCCTGGGCGCAGGTACTCCTCGATGTCGCGGAAGATGCGATCTTCGAGTTCTCCCGATTCGCGGTCCATTACCAACATGCGGCAGGCGTCGCGCACCGCCGCAGGTTCCTGCGCGATAAGCTCTTCGGGCAGGT
>NZ_CAKUBT010000024.1 GCF_934643285.1 uncultured Ellagibacter sp. | reverse complement strand
GTCCCGCCGTTCGCCGCGCAGCAGGCGCAGTAGAATGGGCTCGGGCAGGTACAAGATTCCTGCCGCAGTCCCTATCGACGATTTCTGTCCACGAGGGGCTGATTTTCGAGAAGAGGGGGTCCTGCGATCGAAAGCACATGCTGTGCGCCCATCAGCCGGCCCTCAAGTTCCGCCGCCTCGGCGTCTTGCGAGAGGTCGGGCGCCCCCTCCTGCTACTGGCTCGCTCGCTATATACCCTCGCGAGCCTGTTCTCTGCTCGCTGCCTACCGCGCCACTCGCTTGCCTAGCCCTGCGCGGGGCCGTCGTCCGCTCGCAACGTCACGTGCGCGCAGTTTTCCGCTCGCCGCCGTGCCGCTCTTTCGCGTCGCGTCTGCAATCTTCGTAGCGCACAACGCTCAATTTACTTCGCACTTTCGGCTTGCCGGCGCAGCCTAAAACGCTGAAGCGCCCGCCGTGGGATGCGGCGGGCGCTTCGGACGCAAGCTTTCAGGGGAATCTTGCTTGCTGCTTGCTTTGCCACGTTGAGCGTGGGCTTAACCTCCATGTGGGGGGATACTGAGGCTCTGCACTCCCGGCCGGCTCGCGTGGCTGTCGACCTGCGTGAGATGGTCCTCGCCCAGCGATTGGAATCGGCGGGCCCGCCTCGGCAGGCTCAACCTGCGTACGCGAGGATGCTCTCAGGTTGAGCGAAACCTACTTGAACTTGCACAGGGCGAGGGCGCCTGTGCCGATGAGGCCGATGATGCACATCACGATGCCAGCGAACATCCACGAGGACATCTCGGGACCGAGAAGCATGGGGACAAGCCACGTGCCCAAAAACTGTCCCAGACTTTGGACGAGCATGAGCACGCCCATGCCGATCGACATCAGCTCAGGGCGACCGAGGACGTTGATGTAGGAGGTCAGGCACATAACAGGTCCGCCGAGGCCGACGAGACCCATGACGATGGCGCCGACCCACATCAAAGGACCGGTCTGGGTGAGCAGAATCAGCGTGCACGGCCCCATGACGACCATGGCGAGCAGGTAGAGCGGCTTGCAGCGGCCCATCTTGTCGGAAAGCGAGCCGAACAGCGGCGAGGAGATAACCGCAAGCAGCATCGGCAGGGTGCTCACGAAACCGGAGAGCGTGGGGTCGACGCCTTGCTGCTGCATGAACGTCGGCGCGAAGCCCAAAACGGCGAGCAGCGTCAGGTTGAACACGAGGAACGCGAAGAAGAACAGAAGGATGTTCGGCTTGACGAGCTCGGAGTAGCTCACCTTCTCCTCGGAAGCTTCGGCCTTGGGTGCATCAAGCGCCTCGCCGCCGGGGAACTTGACGATGACGGCAACGACAATCGCGAAGATTACGGCAACGGCTGCGTAGATTACCCACACGCCCACGAATCCGGTGGCGGCGTAGAGCGTCGGGGTCAGAACTCCGCCCAAGACGGATCCGAGGCAGACCCACAGGGCCCAGATGCCCGTCGCGGAGCCGATCTTGTCGGGAGCGACGTACTTCTGCACGGCCAGAGGGCCGCAGATGGTGACGAAGATGAACGCCACGCCCTCAATCGCGCGGGACACGATGAGGATGGTGCCGTTGCCCGCAAAGGCGCCGATGAGCGAGCCGATTGCCACGACGACGGCCGCTGCGAGCAGCATCGTCTTCGGCCCGAACTTCTTGGCGAGCGCGCCTGTGGGGAGCGCCAAGATGATGCCCACGAAGGTGAAGATCGACATGAGCCACGAAGCGGACCCTGCGTCCATGTCCATCTTCATCATGATGTCGCCCATGACGACGGGGACCTTGTACTGAACCGTTGCGATGGCCGTGCCGAACAGCAGCATGGCGATGGCTATGAGCGCCCAATTCGCGTATTTCTTGTTAGTGTCCATAGGAATTCCCTTCTCTTCGAGAAGTGCTGGGTCAAGATAGCTCCATCCCTTGCCCTTTGCGGGTGCAGGTATCCTGGCCCAACGTCTAATAGGGTTCTAATTAGGAGGGAATCGAGGCTAAGGGCGAGATCGCATTTGCCGTCTCGCCCTCCGTCGAAGGTTAGAGTGGCTTGATGTTGTCCTGGAGGACCTCGAAGCGCTCGCCGCCGGGGCCGCGGAAGAACATGATGTGCAGCTGCGTGCCGGCGTCGCCGTACACGGTGAACAGGTCGTCGTCATCGGAGCTGAGCGGACGGTCGAATTCCAGCGGCGGGTCGAAGGGGCCGGCCTCGATGGCTATGCCCTTCTCGCCCAGGAACGCGACGAACTCGTCCATGTCCGCGACGCGAAGCGCCAGGTGATTCAGGCATTCGGCCGCCTTCTCGCAGGTCGTTTTGTCCTCGCACTCGAGCAGCTCGAACGCGGTGCCCACCCCTTTCATCCACGCCATCTTGAGCGGCTTGTCGCCCTCCATGGCATCGGATTTGAAAAGGAGCTTGCAGCCGAGGACATCCTCGTAGAAGGCGATGGACTCGTCGATATCGCGGCAGTAGATGCCGGCGTGTTGGAGCGTCAGTTCCATCTTTAACTCCATTCCGCCGCCCGAAAACGAGCTGGGCGGCTGTCGATCGGCGGGTCGGGGATGCGGGCCGCGCACGTGCGATCCCGCATCCCCTGCCGCTGCTTAAGGGGGACTAACCCTGGTCGCTCGAGGTGGCTGCCATGACCTCGGCAACCGTGGCGTTCTTCATGCGAAGCTCGGAGATGCACGCGACGTCGGCATCGAACTCGGTGACGCTTGCGAGGTCGCCCTCGAACACGTCGTCGGTGCTGGTGCGCGGCTTCGTCAGCTCGATTGCCTTCACGGCATCGTAAGGAATGAGCTGCTCCTTGGGCGGATTGGCCTTCGCGACCCAGTTCGGGTTGGTCAAAGTCGGGCTCGGCATGGTCTCGATCTGGCTCACGTTGCCGTACTTCTCGTGAAGCTCGTCGATCGGGCCGAAGTCGAGGGCGCGCATGGGGCACGATGCCACGCACAGCGGCAGCTGGTCGTTTTCCAGGCGGTCGATGCACATGGTGCACTTGCTCATCTTCGTGCCCGGCTCGTCGCTGGCGAACTTGGGCGCGCCGTAGGGGCAGGCCTCGAAGCAGTGGCGATCGCCTTTGCACTTGTCCTGGTCGATCAGGACGGCGCCGTACTTGTCTTCCTTAAAGATTGCGCCGTTTTCGCAGGCCGCAACGCAAACGGGGTTGTCGCAATGGCCGCAGTTGAAGGCGAGGATGCCGATCGAGGGATTGGGGAAGCGCCCCTTCTCCCACATGTACACGCTCATCCACTTCTCGGGACCGGGCGCGATGTCGTACCAGTCCTTGCATGCGACGGAGCATGCCTTGCAGCCATAGCAGCGGCTCTGGTCAAAGAAGAATCCGTACTGGGTCATAGTTATTCCCCTACCTTTCTGATCTCAACCAAGCCTGCCGTCAGCAGTGCGCCGACGATGTGCGGCAGATGGGAGTCGCCGATGAGCAAGTTGCAGTTGCCTGCGGTGTCGATGCCGTAGGGCATGAGCTTCGTCTTGCGGACGTGGTCGAACTTGGACCACTCGCCATGGGCGATGGAAACCGTGCCGGGGAGCAGCTTGGAGGAAACGTATGCCGTGATCTCGACCTCGCCGAACTGGTTGTAGACCAGCACGCGGTCGCCCGTCTTGATGCCGCGGTCGGCGGCGTCTGCCGGGGACATGCGAACCATGTGCTCGTAGCAGTCGCCCTTAAGCCAGGGGTTCTGGTCGTTGGCGGAGTGCTGGCGATACGTGGAAACCGGCGTGACCATGGACAGCGGGTAGTTCTGCGTCCAGGGGTGGTAGTAGCTGTCGTTGGCGGGAAGGTCCTGGTAGGTCGGCTGCCAACGCGGGTAGGCGTCGTAGAGTCCGCCGTAGCGCGTCTTGGTGAGGTCGTTGTTCTTGACATACGAGCTCTCGAACTCGATCTTGCCGGACGGGGTCTTGAACGGCGAGCGATCCCACTCAACGGTGTTCTTGAAGGGGTAGAACCATTCGCCGGGCTCGCCGGGAACGCGCACGATCGGCATCTTAACGAACTCGTCCCACGGGCGCGGCTCGATGCCGTTGTAGGCCAAGATGCCCGTCTCGTCCTTCGCCCACTCCTCGTAGGCGGGCTTGTAGATGCGCTCGATGACCTGCTCGTCCCACTCGCGCCAATCCGTGACGTCGAGCATCTTGGGGTTGTACTTGTCTGCGAAGCCGAGGCGGCGCGCCAGCTCCATCCAGACCCAGTCCTTCGAGCGGATCTCTCCCGGAGGGTTCACGCCCTTGCCGGCGAACAGGAAGTAGTTCATCATGCCCGACGGCGAGCCCCAGAAGCGGTTGATACCGAAGAAGTGCATGTCGGTCGACTCGAACTGGATGATCGGCGAGGGCAGCACGATGTCGAGGAACTCCATGGACGGCTGGTCGTTGAAGTACTGCCAACCCCAGGAGAACTCCATGTTAGCGAAGCCCTTCATGCGCTTGGCGACGTTATGCTGGTTGTTGATGTAGTTGTTCGGGATGATGGCCATCTTCAGGCACGGCAAGGGGCTGTCGGGCGGGCAGCCGATGCGGCGGCGGAACTCGTCTTCGGTAATCTCGCCGGCCGCGTAGAGCTTCTGGCAGTGCATGAGCTCGGTGACCTTGTTGTTGTTGTTCGTGATCGGGTTGACGACATCGCCCGGGATCTGGCCCGTGTTCGGGACAGGCGCGAAGATGCGCGGCTGGGTGACCAGGTTGGCGCCGCCACCCTCGCAGCCGCCGGGGATGGACAGGTTGCCGGTCATCGCCTGGAGCAGCATCGCGACCGCTGCCGCGTAATCGCCCAGGTTGCGCTTAGAAACGCCGTACATCTGGTGGAGATGGACGGGCTTCATCTTCGCGTAGTAGCGCGCGAACTCGCGGATGGTCTCGGCTGGGATGCCGGTGATGGGCTCTGCCCACTCAGGGTCGTGCACGACGCCGTCGACCTCGCCTGTGATGTACTTGCGCCACTCCTCGAAGCCGTCAGGCTCGACCCACTTGGCGACGTAGTCGTGGTCGTAGAGGTCCTCGGTGTAGAGGACATGGGCTACAGCCAGGCCAAACGCGGTGTCGGTGCCGGGGCGGATGGGAATCCATTGGGCGCCTAGGACCTCGGCGCTCACGTTGTACACAGGGTCGATGAGGATGAACTTGGTGCCGCGCTCCTGCGCGAGCTTCATGTAGAACGGGACCATGCCGAACCAGGAGACCATCGGGTCGAAGCCCCACAGGACCACGAGCTTGGAGTTCAAAAGGTCAGGTGCCTCGAATCCCGGATAGGCGTCGGACGTGCCCTTGATCAGGCAGTCCGTCAGACGAACGCCCAGATGGAAGTCTTCTGCAGCGGCACTACCGGAGGTGGAGTGGTCGCCCCAGCCGGTGATGGTGCCAGGCATATACGACGCGAACGGGAAGTCGGAGCTCTCGAATGCGACGTAGTAGCAGTAGTACAGCCAGGGATGGTCGGGGTTCTCTTTCGCCATGACGCGCATCTTCTCGGCGATGGTGTCGAGCGCCTCGTCCCAGGAAATGCGCTCGAAGTGGCCGCGCCCGCTGCCCTTCTCCCCCACGCGCTTCATCGGGTAGAGCAGGCGGTTCTCGGAGTAGAGCTCTTGGCGCCACGCATGGCCCATCGGGCACGCGCGGGCCTGCAGCATGCCAGTCTGGACGGCGTTCTCGTCGTCGTCTTCGCGCGCGATGCCCGCGTTCACGGAATCATCGGGCTCGATCGAGACGACTTTGCCGTCTTTGATGCCGCACTTGATCAAGCACGTGGCATCCCAGCAGCCGTTGTTGTGGCACGTGGTGTAGAAGTAATCGACACCCTCGTGACGCTCGTTGTACTTCTCGACTAACGAATCTCTTGACATGGCCCCTCCTTCTCCATAGGAAACTAGCTCGCTTGGAGCTGCCGCGTCCTCAATGCGCGGCTCCCACATCGATTCTGCAGGGCACGGCAGGCGCCTGCATAGGGCGTTTCCGTTTCCCGTGAAAGCGGACATGTTTCAGTCGTGGAATATTTCTGAATAGTGGGAATTCAGGACAATCATGTCCCCAATTTGAGACAGCAAGAACTAATTTCCCCACCTCACGCCTGCTGGCTGCTATATTATCCTTGCAGGGGACATACATGATTTCGAGGGGGAAATCATGGACTACTTCAAGCCATTCTCGGCTGACACGCAAGCGGCGTTCTTCAGCGCCGAGGCGGAGATGATTCGCTTCGAGGAGCGGGCGGCGCAGCTTCCGCATGCCGAATATCTGAAGAACACGCTGCTCGCGATCGACGCCGTGTTCGCCATTCGCATGGTCCACGACGTCGCGCTTCCGCCCGTGCCGCTGATCGTTCTTTTCGACGTCGCGGGCTGGAAGTTCGACAACGATGTCGAGCGATGCCTCGCGATGACGCGCTCGATGGTGCGCCTGCCCGACGAGGCGAGCGACGCCGCCACCGAGGCGCTGCACTACATGCAGGCTTTGGAATGGGTCTCGCGCATCGCGAAGCCGGGTTTTGCGGCAAGCCCGGAAACGATCGTGCGACTCAACGAGATCCTGCTTTACGGCATCAACTCCGACGAGCGCGCCCACGGCTTCAGGAAGACCTACCTGCCGTACAAGAAAGGCTCGGTCCCGCTTGAGATCCCTCGCGAGATGAGGAAGCTGTGCGAGTTTTGCAACGGCGAGTATTTCTCCCCCTTGGGCCAGGCGTCGGTGATCCACCATGCCTTCGAGCGCATCGTGCCGTTCGACTCCATGATCGACCGGACCGGTCTGCTGTTCGCGTTCATGCCCATGTTCAGGCGCGGCCTTTTCGCGAACGAGCTTGTGATCCCCATCTGCTGGGGCGCGTCCTTGGAGCGGGAATACCGAAGGACCCTAAAGGATGCGAGCCGCAAGGAGCTCACAAGCGAGAGCCACAAAGTCTACAAGGAGCAGTGGGCTTCCTACAATGCGCGCAACACCTCGATGGGCGTCGTCATCGCCAACATGTTCATCTCGAAGGTGAGCAACCTTCGCGATAGTTGGAGGTCGCGCGGGCTGAAGATCCCCGCGAACTCGGCGACCGACAGGCTGCTTGATCTGTTTTTAGCCGTCCCTCAGCTTGCCACGCGGCATGCCGCCAACTGCATCGGGAAGAGCTACGGCGCTACGAACGAGGCGATGCACCAGCTGGTCAAGGCGGGTATTGTGAAGGAGGTCGCCATCGACAATCGGGAGCGCGTCTTCGTGTGCGAGCAGTCCGCTGCGCTCATCGCGGACTTCGTGGATAACCTGGAGAAGATGGGCGAGGTTGCCGCGGAACCAGGCGAATAGCGCCTGGGATGGCCGCCGCGTGCGAGCGCGGGGCGCGAGCGCGCCTGCACGCGGGGCGGGTGTCAGCTGGCCGCGAGCGCGTCATGCGGGCAAGCATTTCCCCTGGTCGGCGGCTAGCGACTCTCCCAATACCGTTCGCGCACACAGGCGAAGGCGTCATCGCCGGGAAACGGCACCGCCTGCGCCTCGCCCGATTCGTCGACAAGCAACATCGAACCATTGCCGATGGGCGAGCCGTAGCTCATAAGCGACAGGGTGTCGCATGCCCACAGGGCATCTTGGCCGCGCGTCATCCAGCTGTCCGCATAGTTCTCCACGCGCTCGACCGGCGTATGGCCCACGATCTGCGGCACGCCGGGCAATGCATCGTCGAGCATGTCGCGCAAATCGGCCCATAAAGGCCCCGGCAAAGACCAGCCCCCGCGCGACGGCGGGCAGCTGTCGAGGTCCGCCCAATGCGAAGCGTCGGCGAGCATCTCGTTTACGCGTTGGGCGATTGCTGCCGCATCGGCGGGCACGTCGGGGAGAAACCGCTTCGCCCACACACCCGTCACGCCCGCATGCGAGCACAGGTACGGCCCCACCGTGCATGCGATTCTCGCCCGCAGCTCCTCTTCGAGAATCGCGCGCAAATCGCGCATGATGGACATGATCGAGCCTGGGCCGCGCTTGCCGCGCACATAGCAGAAGTCGTGGTTTCCCAGCAGCACGTCGACCTGCATGCCGCGCTCGCGATGGCGCCCTACCCACTTCGCGTAGAATTCCATGGCGCTAAGCTCGTCTGCCTCGGTGGCGCCCCAGTCGTCGCACGCGTCGCCCAAAAACACGACGCGCCCTATTTCCGCATCGGCCGCGAAGGTCTCGTCGATGCGGGGCAGCACGTGCTGCTGCTTCAAGTGCAAATCGCCTACTACCAGCGTCTTCTTCGGCAAACCTCGCATCCCCGTGTCGTTTCGCGTCTTGGGCCCAGGGCAGCCCTCGCACTCATTGTAGGCGCGGTGGTCGCGTACGATTCAGACGGCTTCCAACTTTCCAGAAAAACCAGTGCTCGTTTTCCATGTTAAGGGCGAGACGCGAAAGCGGCTCATCGGACAGGCGCCCTCGCTGGAAAGGAGCACGCTATGGGCAAGGTCAGAAAGCCGACGTCGATCACGACGATCAAGGATTGCGAAGAGGCTTTGGAGTGGATCGATGTGGAGCTCGAGAAGCTCGACCGCAACATACGCATCACGAACAGGGCGATCTTCTCGCCGAAGAAGCTGACGACCGCGTTGAGCGGCATTTTATGGTCGAAGCAGGTTTCCCAGAAAGCAAGTGATCACATCTGTAATTCGCCGTTCCTCTCGAAGCTCGAGGGCTCGGCGCGCAGTGACCAGAACCTTCAGGCAATCCAACTGAGCCGCGTTGTGAGCACGGCGAAAGAGGTGCAGGCCGTGTGCGAGGAGACATGCAGCCGCCTCGCCAACGCGGTGAACGAGGCGCGCGCGGCCGTCTCCGCCCCTGTCCATGTCGACGACCGCAACATTTCGGCGCTCCCCGAAGCCGAGCGCGAATCGATCAAAGCGCACGATAAGGCTGTTCAGGTGGCCAAGCGCGAGGCGGTCGCGCAGCGTGCCGAAAGCGAGCTTGCGATTTGGCGCTCCATGGAGACGCGCGCGAGCCGCATGGTGGTCCGCACGTTGGAAGCGCTCAGGGCGCGCCACGCCTTCACCGCCTGCAACTACGAAGTACTCAGCGACGCGCATATCAAATGGGCTGCCCGCCGCGGCAAGCTCCAGCCGCCCTACAACCTGGTAGGCGTTCTGGGCACGCGCAATGTCGACGTCACCGAGAAGGAAGGTTAGGAAATGAAGCTTTTTCGCAAGAAGACCGCGCTGCCTGAAGGCCCTGCCCGCATGTCGGTGGCGCCTTCCGCATCGAAAGAGGAAATCGGCAACCCTGCCGCAAGCCTGGGCCTTATCGTTCCCGACCCGCCCGACTACGACGAGCAGCGTGCCCGCCAGCTCGCCTGCTCCGACAGCTACGCCACCTTCTTTAAGACCGGCGAGGGCCTTTTCTACCACGAAACGGCTTGCACGGCCGAAAAGCACCTCGCGGAAATCGAGGAGGCCCTCACCCGCTACGCCGAGACGATGGAATCGACCTACCGCGCGGCCGTTCGCAGCCAAATCATCCAAGCCGAACAGCGTCTGGCGCGCATCTCCCCAAAGCGCACGTCCAAGCGCGAGCGCACGGTCGTCAAGCACCCCGAGATGAAGGAGTAGACCATGAACAAGATCACGAGTACGGCGCTGCTGCTCATGCTGGCGCTGGCCAATGCGGGCCTCGACTATTCTGCCGTGTGCGTGTTCCTCGACGTGGATCCGTTCGGAACCTTCACGCCGAACAACTTCTTCGCGGGCCTTGTGGCAGCTGCCCAAAGCCTATTGCTCATTATCCTCCCCTGGGTCGCGTCCGAGAAGCTTGCTGCCGGCGAGAAGGGCGCCACCGCATGCGCGCTGCTTGGGTCGCTTTTCGTTGCCCTGGCCGGCGCCTTCTTGCGCGCCACCACCGAGGTAGCCTCGACCACGACGAGCGTCTCGGGCGAGGTCGTATCCGGCCTCTCGATCGACGGTATGGCGTTTGTGCTGATCATGGCAGGCATCGCGCTTGGCGAAGCGATCGCGGCGTTCCTCATCAAGAGCCTCGGTATTCGTGCGGAAGCCGAAGCGCTGCAGGCGGAAATCGAGCGCATGCGCATCATCGAGCGTCACATCGACGAGGATATCGCGACGGCAGCCCGCGTCGCGCTTGCCGCCGGGCGCCAGAGCATCGCGGCGGCGAAGGAGTCGTGCGAGCAAGTGTTCCAGCAGCTCGTCGCGAAATCCGACGACAGCTACAACAGCTTCATCGGGTTCGTGGACGAAATCGAGGATCAGCGCGAGGCCGAACGTGAGGAGTTCGCTGCCCTTTCCCGCACCTTCGAGGCGCGTATCGGCGAGAAGTTCCCCGGCATGCTCGCCGTCGGACGGAAGGCGGCGACGCCAGATGCCGCGACCGCAACAGGCAGTGCTCCTGTTGAGAGCGCCGATACTGCAGACGGCACCTCAGGCTCAGGCTGCGCCGACGCGTGCGCCAAGGGCACAGCCGCCCCTGAAATCCCCCTCTCTGACCAGGCAAAAGCAGCGTAAAGGAGACCAGTTGTGAACACCAAGAGCACCACGAGCATTAAAGGCAACCTCGCCGTCCGCTCGGCGGCTATCGCAGCGTCGTTTCTGCTCGCACTTATCATCGCGACATTCGTCACGGGTTGCACGTCCGGAGGTTCAAGCGGCGGGCAGAGCGCCGTTCCGGGAAGCTATGCGATTGATCCGGCAGCGGTTGACACGTCAGCTGTCTTAGAGCCCGTGAGTTGCATGGTCGTCACCTCCGGGAGCCAAAACAGCGCGTTCCGCATCCCAACAACGTGCCTTGCCTACCCGAAGGCGGCCATTGAACAGGGAAACTACGCAGGGTATCTCACCTGCGATGCGGGTTCGACTCCGCACGGCAAGACCTTTGCTACAACGAAGAGCTCGCAGGCCGGGCAGGAGAAGGAAGTTGACGCCTTCCTTGCCGACTACTTCACGAGCACGTGCTCGGCCCGCGCTGCGACCGGCGAGATAGACCTGCTCTCCGCGCTCAACAATGCCGCCAATGAGCTGCGCGCCCACGCCAACGGCTCGAAGATGGTCATCAACGTGATCAGCTCCGGCCTGAACTCCGCGGGGCTTCTGACGGTGTCGGCCGACCTTGTGAGCGCCGATGCGAGCGATATCGCAGGTCAGCTGGCAAGCCTGGGTGCCCTTGCGGACTTCACCGACATCACGGTGCACTTCTACGGCCTTGGCCAATCGAGCGGCTCGCAGGTTGTTCCAAGCTCCGTCGCCGCGAAGCTCCAAAGCCTCTACCCCACTCTCGTCGAAGCGGGCGGCGGCGTGGCCATCGTCGAGCCCGACGTGCTCACGCGCCTTGGCTGCGACGCCGACCTGCCAAACGTCCCGACCGTCGATTTCGAGCAGGATTCGCTCACCTTCCCACATCTCGAGCGCAACCAAAGCGCCCAGGTCGTGCTTGACGAGGCGGTGCTCGCCTTCGTGGGCGATTCCGCCGAGTTCATCGACCCCGACAAGGCGCACTCGACGCTCGCCGAGCTTGCGGCGAGCATTCCGAACCGCGGCGCCACCGTGCTCGTCGAGGGCTACACCGCCGCGTCGCCCGCGTTCTCGCACGATGAGCTGATTGACCTGAGCCAGCGTCGCGCGGAAGCCGTCCGCAGCGCTCTTGTCGCGGCGGGCGTCGACCCCGGCATCATCGAGGCGGTTGGCCATGGGGATGCGGGCGCGACCTCCATGGACACAGGGGTCTTTTCCGAAAGCGCCGCTAAAAACGACCGCCGCGTGGTAGTTACGCTATCCTTAGCATGATCGCGCAGTTGCTCGGGCGCGAACGGTTCACGTGCAAAGGAGGTCGACCATGAGCCAAGAGCTTCTCACCGGGACAGGTACGCCTGCCGCACCATCGCTCGGCGTCGACCTCGCGTCCGAGCTGCATTTCACCCCGGCGCTTCCCCTTCGCGGCGACATCCACCAAACACCGCAAAGTCTCGTGATTGAAGGGGTGGCAAGCCGCGGCGGGCAGGCAACCGTCTTCAAGGCGCGCACGCCCGGCGGGATGCTCGTCGCGGTGAAGGCGTTCGAGCGCGGCGAGGAATGCGAGCTCGAGTGGCGCACCCTCGAGACGTTCTCGAACTTCCGCGTGCTTCCCCAAGCGTTTGCAAGCGGCACTGTAAGCGTTCCGTCCTCCTTCGGTGCCTGCGAGAAAAGCTGCATCGTCGAAGAGTGGCTCGAGGGCGACACCCTCGCGAAAAAGCTTCGTCGCATGGGAAGGAAAATGATGGTTGAAGAGGCGCTTTCGACCCTCTCGCCCATCGTCAGCTTTCTCGCCACGGCGGAAACGGAGCTTCGCGAGGGCGTGGTTCATCGCGATGTCAAGCCGAGCAACATCCTCGTCGATTCGACGGGAAGCGCACGGCTCATCGACTTCGGCATCGCGCAAACCTCGCGCGGGCGTGCGCATCTCGGATGGGGGACACAGGGCTTCTCGTCTCCGGAGAGCTGCTTTCCGACAGGTGACGATGTCTGTCAGGGCAGCGACGCGTATTCGCTTGCGGCCACGTTGCTTGCGCTTCTTGCCGGCGAGGGCAAGCCGCCTGCGTACGGCGTGGTTGCCCAAAGCGACGGTGTGCTTCGCTACGATCCCGCCTGGACCGACGAACGTGAGCGCGCGGCTCACGAGCAGTCGGGCGCGCCGTTTCCCGGATTTATCGAGAACGGGCGCGAGCTGGGCATCTACCTCGCGGAAGACGCGCTCAACGACTTTTCGCACGACGCCGAGACGGCCGCTTTCCTGGAAGAGGACATCGCCGAAACGCTGCGCTCCACCTACGGTGTCGAGGAGTCTCCTTCCGCCATCGGCAAAGCGGCGTGCGCTGCGCTCGATGCGTTCGACGCGAAGCTTCGCGCGACGCTCGGCGCGTGTTTGGCGCTCGATATCTCGCGGCGCCCGACCACCTCGCAGCTGCAAAACGCTCTGCCGCGCGATAAGGCCTCGTACCGCCATGAGCTTCACCTGCTGGGGTTGAATGCGGCGCTTGGCGGCGGGCGCATCTTGGTCCAAGACGCGCCCTCGTTCGAGGGAGGCACGCTCGCGCAGGCGCTCGACGACTTCAATTCCGGGCGCTACGTGCAGGCGGTCGGCGTGTTCGAGCGCCTCGCGCGCCAAGGCTGCGTGAGCGCGCTGTACTACCTCGCCATCTGCGCGCGCGATAACCTCGGCGGCAACTCGATCGCCTACTCGGAGGCCGATGTCATGCTGTTCATGGGCGAGGCGGCGGCGAAGGGCTCCGTGGTGGCGCAGTTCTTTTTGGGTTGCGCGCTGTACTCCGGGTTCTACGTCGCGCAGGGCGCGGTCCACCACGTCGAGGAAAACCGCGAACTCGGGCTTTCTTACATCAGGAAATCGGCCGCAAGCGATGAGACGCGCCAGAAGGAGGGTTTCCCGCCCGCCAAGGCATGGCTTCGGGAAAACGGCTTCGCATAGCGTTGAGTTCGCCTTGAGCGCTGCGGGCTTGACCTGCATGTTCGCAACTTGTTAGGAAACTATCATGAAATACGCCAACACTGCGCCCCATGCGGGTGGTGCGTCCGCATGCGCGCGCTGCATCATTTTCTTCACCTGCACTGCAGAGGTGTGCATCGACGCGCACGAGGCCCGTACCTGCAATCGCCGCGCGCTGGGGAGCCTCGACGTGCGTCCCGACGAAAGCGACCGCGACCGTTGGATCGCGACGAATCGGGGCAAGCGCTCGCTCTACGTGCAGCAGCCGAGCTTTTCGACCACGAACGTGCTCGAGCTGCGCCCAGGCTTTAGCTGCGCGCTTGTCGAGGGAAGCCGCATCGCGCTCTCGCCGCGCTCGGGCTGGGTGAACGTTTCGGTTCGATAGTTTTTCGGCCTGCGACCTGCGTGCTCGCGTGCGCGAGGCCTCACGCGGTCAAGCTTCTCTCACGCGCATGCACAGCGCGCCGTTACGCGCGCCGAACGAGACCACGCCATTGGAATCTTCCCGAACGGCGAAGCCGAACACGAGCATGTCGCCGGGCATAATGCGCGCGCCCTGCTCCTCGACCGCGGCGCCTGCCCGCTTGGCCGTCTCGCGCAGAAGCCGATCGTCGTCTGTGCACGAGGGCCCGAACGAAAGCATCCGCGTGTCGGCGCAGTTGTTCGATCCGAAGCCGACGATCACGTTCGACACGCTGCCGTCAGCGTTCGAGCGCACGATGAGCGTGCCGTTTGAAGAAGCCAAGTCGAAAGCGAGCCATCCGCGCGCTTGTGCTTGCGACTCGCTTCCCGCGTACAGCAGCAAGGCGTGTTCCCGGGAGATCGGGTCTTGCGCGCGCCCGTCGGTGCCACCTGCCAAGCACTCCTGCTGCCCCGGGAGGTTCAGAACGCCCCATGTCTCTTCGCCCGCGAACTCTTTGCGGCGACTCCCCAGCTTGTGGGGCTTGTTCTTCTCGAAGGCGTGCCCGATGCCTACACGAGGGCGAAGCCACGGGTGAACGTGCAGCTCGCGGCCCTCTTCGAGGGCGTTGCGCACGACGCCGTCCACGATGAACGCGTCGAAGGCGAGCGCCTGTCCCGCTTTCGGTTTTGCGGGCGAGGGAGCCGCGCCGCCGCCGGTGAGCAGGCCCTCTTGCGCGAGCGCCACCGATTCGTCGTCGGCGCGCTCGATCTCGAGCATCCAGCACAGCATGAGGCAAAGCGCGTGCTCAAGTTTGCCAGCCCATCCATTCTCGCGCGAGGCTGCCGCTGCAAGCAGGCGCTTCACGGTGTACGCGCGCGCCGTCGATGAGATGTATTCGCTTGCGCCGGTCACAGCCGTGTCGTGGATGAGCGCGTCTTTCAGCGCCGATGCGAACTCCTCGACCTCGATATCGGTCGCCTCGTCGAAGAAGAAGTGCCACAGCAGCGCCGTCCAGGGATCTTCGCCGTGCAACATTTCGTTCGGGACCTTCGCGATTACGCGGTTGCGCACGACGGCAAGCGGGTCGGCGAGGTAGTCCTCGTATTCCCGAAGGCGGCCTTCCTTTCTCGCCGCATCCTCCGAGAGCTTCTTGTTCTCCCACAGCGCCTTCGCGCGCCCGTTGCCGTTTTTGCCCGACAGGTCGTCAGTCTTTACGGCCGCGGGAAGCAGCATGCTGTAGCACTCATCGCGTGTGACACCGCCGAACTGCTCCTTTAAAGCCGTGACTTTCCCGTTCTTTGCTTTGGGAGCTGATGAATACTTGGGAAGCATCTCGGCGAGGCGCAGCGCCAGCAGGTCCAAAAGCCAGTAATCGCTGTGCAGTCGCGAGCGCTCCTGGCGCAACCAGGTGGAAGTTTCGGCACCTGAGTACACGCCGAGCTCGCCGCCGAGCACGAAGCGCCCTCGAAGGCGCAGTTCGATGCGGCGTATGCGGTCGGCCTGCATCATCGGAAGGCCGCACGAGATGCGGATTTCCTCGGCAGTTTTCGCGAGCGTCTGCGGCCGGGCGCCGGCGTCGATGACGGGAGCGATGCGCGCATGGTACACGGCGCGCTCTACCGGGGTCATGTCCTGCTCGATGCCGTTTCGGAAGATGAGCGCCTCAGGGTCGTTGGTGGCTGTCTTACTGGTGGACGACGCGCTACTCGCGGTGGATCCGCTGCGCACCTCGGTTGCGCAGCTCGCAGAGCCTGCTTCTCCTGCGATTCCTTCGAGCGCTGTGGAGCTCGCCGGATTCGTGGCACATGCGACATCGACGATGCCAGCACTACTCGCAGCACCCGCTGCGAGCTTCGCCGTGGGGACAACGGACGCGCGCCTACTCGAGGCTCCTCCCTCGTCTTCGCGCGACGTTGCGGTTGAGAACACCACCTTGTGAACTCCGTCGGAACCGCGATCGAGGATATCGAGCATGGTCTCGCGGCCCATCCCCTGCGTCGCGGTGTGCGCGTCGAGCGATTCGAGGAGCTCGCTTTCCGTCGGCTTGCGCGTTCCTTGCAGCGAATCCTCGAGCTTACGATATGCCTTGACGATCGCGAAGTACTTTCTTGCCTCGTGCTCGCTTCGAAGCGCCGTTTTCTGCGCATAACACTCGCACAGACGGCGCTCTACGGGCTTCTTGTTCGTCGAGACCCAACTGTTCAGCACATGGGCTTCCGACAAATCGAACTTATCGATCGAGTCCTCCACGGCGAGGCGCACCGCATGATGGTACTCCGCGCCCAGGCCATGTGCCTCGAACAGCCGCTTGTACCCCTTTGTCGCGGCGTATGCGGCATCGAGGTGCGCCTCGATGAGGCACTCCCGCGCAAGCCTACCTGCCTTGGCGAGCAGCGCAAGCTTCACTTCCGTGTCGTTGTTAAGCCAGTCATCAGCGCTGCGCGGCTCGCCCTTGATCCGCTTCTCGGCGATTGTGCGCGCATGGTCGAGTCCCTCTTGCAGCAGCGCATTCGAGTAGGGCAAGCCGTCCCATTCGGCGCTTTCCTGCCCGCGTCGCGTACCCTGCCGCCCGCGCTGGGCGCGAAGTGCGGCACGCTCGGCGCGACGGCGAGCCTTGGCATCTTCGGCTGCTCTTTCGCCGTCTTGGATGCGTTCCTCATCGTTGCTCTGCCCATATTCGGCAAACTCGCCCTTCGGCACGGCAGCACCTTTCCCGCAAAGCCCTTCTTATCGCATGGCTCATTGTACGTTGTGCGAAGCGCCGAATGACGCACGTTTTCGCCTCGCGCCATGAGGCGTCACTAAAAGATGCGTTTCCTCCTGATGGCCCCGCGATCATCAGGGCATTTCCTTGGTGCGACTCGGCTTGTTCACTGGCGCGTTTCCCCTTGCCGTCCCGTCACTCGTTTTCCAGAAAAATCCGCGCTTCTTTTCCATGTGTTTGGCAGAAGCCCGTAAAACGAAAGGAACAGCTATGAGCGATTTCAACAACGGCACGAACGACGAATCTCGCAAGGATGACGTATCTCACGATGAGGGCGGCGGTGCGGGCACCGAAACTTGCAATGATGATGCATTTCGCAATGAGGGCAACGCCTCCAAGGACGAGCCCGGTCATGACGGGAGGCGTTGCGGTGGCGCGAGCAGCACCCGCCACCATTCTCGCGGCAGCATTTTCGATAGCTTCTTCAACGATGACTATGACGAAGAGCCCAATGACGAAATCGACATTGAGATGGAGCGATTTTTCAGGGGCGTGAACGCTATCAAGGTCCGCCTCTCTCATACAATCGAAGCCCTGTTCGGGATGCTCATGTCGCGATCGATGGGGTGCGCCAACTTCACTGCGGTTACAATTGCGCTCCTTGTCTGCACGCGCGTGATCGGCGCGGTGTTCGTCGACGTGGACGCGCTCTGCGAGCTCAATGCGCTTGCTTTTGCCGTCTCGGTTGCCGTACTCGTCGTTTGCGCGATTTCAGAGAAATGCCCCGCCAACGCCCTGTCAGCCATCGTGATCGCGTGCCTTCCGACCCTTATCGAAATCGTTACCACATGCACGGTTCATGGCTCGGACGCCGACGTCTTCGTGCGCATTATGAGTGGGATGCTGCTTGGCATTGGCGCGGGAGCGGCTCTCGCGGTCGTGTTGTCCCTGGTGAGCGATTGTGAGGACGAGGACGTCGCCTGCGCGCGCATACTTGCCGGCCCGTTATGGGGTGCAGTTATTGGGGCTACCGCTGCGCTCGTTTGCGATATCGCGCCCTACATCGCACGTGAAATCGCCTTCGGCGTGGACCCTCTGTACGTGAGCTATCTGGAGCTTGTGGTCTAGCCCTGGATAAAGGTGGCGCTCGGGACGCCGAGGCTCGCGTGATGCCCCCGTCCCCTTCCCGCTCTAAAAGATCCTTCTTTTTCCGCTCGGTATGCAAAGCGGGGGCTGCCACATCGTGCGGCAGCCCCCGCTTTCGGTCTTCTGTGATTGTAGCGTGTGATATGCTACTTTGCGGCCTCGCCCGTCGAGTCGCTGTGGAAATTCGAGTAACCGCCCACGGCGTTCGCGTTGAAGCGGCCCTCGGTCTTCGAGAAGAACACCTGCGTTACCATGAGGTCTTTGATGGTGACGCCGACGGCGCCCATGGCCTCTTTCTGGTTTTTCCCCTCGTCGAGGAGCGCGTTGAGCACTTCGGCCTTTTTCGAGGACTCCAGAGCCATGAATTCTGCACGATCCATTGTCAGCCTCCCTTGATACGGCGCGAGCAATATGTGCCTTAAATTATAAGAACTGGAGCCCTTTCGTTTAAGGATGTTTCCGTTTCCCGATAGTTCGGGAATAACCTATTTCAGGCCGACGTAATCGGTCTCGATCGCCTCGTCGAGGTACTCCTTCACGGGCGGCTCGCCGAAGTCGCGAACCTCCTCAAGATGCCAGCAGTCGGTTTTCGGCATGCCGGGAATGTTGTCGGCGACAAAGATGGGGTCCTTGCCGGCCTTGCGCTGCGCCGAGTAATCGTCGAGCGCGGCGAGCGCCCATTTGCCGAGCAGCAGGATCGCGATGAGGTTCATGATCGCCATGAGGCCCATGAAGATGTCGGCTAAGTTCCACGCCAGATCGAAGCTGTTCGTGGCGCCGTAGAAGATGACGAGCAGGCACACGATGCGGAAGACCGTGAGCAGCGCCTTGCTATCGCCCTTGATGAAGCGCAGGTTGCTCTCGGCGTAGAAGTAGTTGCCGATGAGGCTCGAGTACGCGAACGCGAAGATCGCGAACGTGATGAAGTGGATGCCCGCTTCGCCGACGGAGTTGTTCACGGCCATCTGCACGAGCGGCATGCCGTTGAGGCTTGCGGCGGCTGCGGGGTCCTGCACGTAGAACACGAGCACCATCATCGCCGAGCAGGTGCAGATGAGCAGCGTGTCGATGTAGACCGACAGGCTCTGCACGAGGCCCTGCTTCACCGGATGGGACACGCTTGCGGTGGCGGCGGCGTTCGG
>NZ_CAKUBT010000023.1 GCF_934643285.1 uncultured Ellagibacter sp. | reverse complement strand
CTTCGTTTCGGGGGCTAAAGGCGTGGATCGTGAGTCTCGTAGCGACAAATAATTACAACCGCGCTTTCGCCTTCTTGCATAGTTGTGCAATAGGTTCCTCCATGTGCGATCTGAGCTCTTTTGCGGATGGGGCGGACGCAGTGCCCTTCAAGTGGTCGAACACTTCTGCAAGCTTAGCGGGAATGATGTCGGCATAGAGCGACATCAGCTCGGCGCAGCCTTCGGGGGTGATACCGACATCGTCCAAACGGGACTGCCTTACGAGCTTGCTCAGGTTGTTGGCCGTGATGCATCCAACTCGGTTTTCTCCGCCTATCGACATAGCGAGTTTCGGTGGCTTTGTCTTCCGCGTGCTGGGCTTTACGTAGGGAGCGATTGAAGCGACATCGTACATGGGTGCCAGCCGATGCCCCCCATTTGCTTCGAGCATGATGGAGTAATTCTTCGCGTGGGCATCGGTCGCGGCGATGAGGTAATTGAAAAAAAGCATTTGCAGAAAACCCGCTATGTTGTTTTGGGCTGTGCTGCCGGTGGACCTCAGAAGTTCGAGGACAGCGGTGCAGCCAGGGCCGCCAGAGTCGGTGTATTTGTTTTCCGGCAGGCATCCGAGCGCCTGACAGAGGTCTTCCTGATGCAACCGCTTCACGACGTTGTTGCTGGTTAGACGATCGTATCGCTCGATTACTATCGCGGGCTCGATTCCCCCTGCGCCTTCAAACTCATGGTACTCGACTTGGGCAGTGTTGACTCCGCAGGCTGCGGCAAGGCGCATGCATACATACTCGTTTAGGGCTTGATGGGAAAGTCCCCTTACGCCGCTTTTGAGAATGTGCGTGGTTGCTGCCGCGCCTTCGCAGGAGAACCATTTGCCGCCCTGTCTTCTGAGCGCGAATTTGCTCTGTTGGCCGCCAAGGCTCCAATGCTCGTTATTCGCGAGCCATCCAGAGCCTTCCTCGCGGCCAGCTGAAAGCCTCCGCGCGATTTCCGCATTGTCGATGGGGATGAGCTTCTCCTCTCGCGCTGCATTCCCTCCTGGCGGGCAGAATTGAACGGCACCGGGGCAGTCCAGGCCGATGACGCTCAAGAGTGCAAAGGGGTTGTTCGGTGAAACTTCTGCATTCGCGGCAACAGCTTTCCTTGCAGCCTGGTCTTCGGGGAGAAGGCCCCAGAGATACGGGCGCACGGTTTTGTCGCGGTAGGTTCGAGTCGACAGCGGCATTGCCGAGGAGAGCGGTACGCCTCGATATCCCTGAAGGTAGGCAAACGAAAGCTGGCCGGAGTTGTCTTGCGAGAGCATGCCAGCGTGCTCTCCCGAAATCAGCACGTCCAATTCTTCGCGCATCATTTTGCCTTTCCTGTGAGAATCGCTAGGGCGTCGAAGGTGTTGTCGCAATGCGGAGAGGCTTCGGTCGGCTTCGCGCCCAGTTCTACCTTTTGGGCCTTGAAACACGGAGGATCGCCTTTGTCTATTCGCAGGTCTAGCTCGAGCACTCCCAACACGGCAGTCAATTTGTCCAGTTGAACGCCAGGATTTTGACCCAGTTCCAGCGACCACAGACATCGCTTCGAGACTCCGGCTGCCTCGGCTACCTGCGCCTGGGTCAAACCGAGTTCTGCTCGGCGGTCCTTAATCGCATAGCCGATTTCAAGTGCGTCTATCACCAGTATTTCCTCTCGTTTGTCTGCGAAGAATGATGTATTCGCATAATTTTGCGACAATATTAACTCGCAAAATTATGCGAGTCAATAATTTCGCAATATTTTGCGAATTGGATAGAGCGCTCACACCTGTCGCGTCCCGTGTCGGCCTCGCCCGCCGCTCGCTGCCCCGCCGCGTTCCTCATCGGCCCTTACTGCCGCCCTTCCCTTACTTTGAGGTGAGTTCTTGTCCGCCGCGGGCTCGAAACCTATCGTAAACAGCAAACTCGGCATACTCGTCATCAATCTTTCCTGGGCGACTTCAAGGAAGCGAGGGCTCGTTCATGCAGGAATCGTCTTGTCGGCGCGACCGCGTCACCTTCTTCGTGGTGCTCGCAAGCGTCTTTGTGGCGAACTTGGCGTACAACATGCTCACGACCGCGCTTCCCTCGGTCATGGCCGATTTCGAGATCGATGCGATAGCGGGCCAGTTGCTCACGACGGGCTACGTGTATGCCTTGGGCGGCGTCAGCGCCATGATCGCGTTCTTTACGACCCGATACAGCATCCGCAACCTGTTCCTGGTGGCGATGGCGTTCTTCATCGCGAGCTGCGTGATCGCCGTATGCGCCCAGTCGTACCCGGTTCTCCTCGCGTCGCGCTTTTTGCAAGCGTGCGGCAACGGCGTCTTGATTCCGCTTGTGCAGTTGGTCGCCGTGGCGGTCTACCCTGAGGAAAGGCGCGGGTTCGCGCTCGGCCTTTCGGGGATGGTCATCGCGTTCGCCCCGGTCTTCGGCCCGACCATCTCCGGAATCGTGACGGACCTTTTGGGGTGGCGCGCGAACTTCGTCATGCTGGCATGCGCGGCGTCGGTTGCCTGGGTCGTCGCCTTCTTCACCATCCGCGATATCGGAACGCACTTCCCCGTGAAGCTTGACCCGCTCTCCTGCGCGTCGTTCGCAGGCGGCCTTACGTGCCTTCTGGTGGCGGTCTCGGTCGCCGAGCGCGAAGGCCTCGCCTCGCTTGGGTTCCTGCTTCCCGCAGCGGGAGCTGTGGCGTGTCTTGCCTTGTTCGTCGTTCGGCAGTTGAAGATTCCGAATCCGCTTCTGAAGCTTCGGCTGTTCAAGCGCAAGACGTTCGCGCTTGGCGTGATCCTCGCAGGGCTGGCCCAGATCGCCGTTTTAGCAGGTCCTTTGCAGGCATCGCTGTTCATGCAGAACGAGTGCGGGAACATGGCGCTCGCCGTCGGGTTCGTGCTGCTCCCCGGAGCCTTGGCGAACGCCTTTGCAAACACCCCGGCGGGCAGCTTCTACGACAGGTTCGGGATGGTTCCCTGCATGTCGGTGGGCCTGAGCCTGCTTGCGATAGGTTCAGGCATGTTCGTCGCGTTCGATTCGTCGGTTTCCGTCGTGTGGGTTGCGATCGCCCACGCTATCCGCATGATCGGGCTGGCGTTTCTCGTGATGCCCACGACGGCGTACTGCATGACGGGCTTGGATGATTCGGAGACTAAGCACGCGACGGCGATCATCAACGCCGTGCGCCAGGTCGTCGGGTCGTTGGGGTCGAACCTGCTTATCGCTTTGATGGCGGTAGTGACCCTGCGTTGGGCTCCGGCCGATGTCGCGGCAGCGGAGGGACTGTCCCTGCTCGGCTTCCACGTCAGCTTCGGTTTGCAGGCAGTGATTTTCGCGGTCCTGATCGTCGTGGTCGTGGCGACGATTGGTGGCAGCCGGGGGGAAGCGAACGGGGCGTCTTCGAACTAAGGCCTGAGTGCTCTCGCGAACCCGCCCGAAAAGGCGCATGTCCCACTTTCGTCCACAAACATGCGTGGCGCCATTGAGGGAGGAGGGCTGATTGACTCGTCTCGCTACCATATGACGGGCACCAACACTGGCCAATGACCTGCGCTTACAGTTTCAAAAATTGGTTTCAAAAATTTATCAGCCTCTCGGCAACAATTGCTTGACGACGGTTTGCCTTTAGCCTCATTTACGCTAGAATACCCAATTTGGAATTGCAAAATGCGCAATGCAAAGGAGGCTGCAACGTGCTTGAAAAAGAAGGGGACTTCAAGTCTTGCGCTCTTGGTTACACGATTTCCTTGCTGAAGGCAAAATGGGAACCGTATATCGTTTGGTATCTCGATCTTATGCCGAGCAAGAGGGCGGGGTACAGCGAGCTGCGCAAAGCGATTCCCTATGACCTTTCCCATAAGATGTTCATCCAGCACCTCGGGAAACTGGAAGATGCTGGCGTGGTGGAAAGAATCGTCACCGACACGAAGCCGCTGCGCGTCGACTACGCGTTGACGGAAAAGGGTGCGAGCTTCGCGAACGTCCTCGCGTTTTTGCGCGACTGGGGCTCTGTTTACGGGGACTTCTCCAATGATGTCGTCTTGCGTTCGAAGGGAACGAGGAAAGACGACTTCGTCATGTTCGGCCACCCCGAGGAAAAAGACGATCGCCTCGGCGGCGGGGACTGCATCCTCTGGTACATGAAGGGTTTCAGCGACTACTACAAGCCGCCGAAGATTGGGAAGGACGCCGCGCCTAAGAGCGGCGATGCCGACGCGCCTGCGGAGGATTTCCAGGACGCGTCTGCGCAGGAGCCTCAGGAGGCTACCCAGGAAGCGCCCGCGCAAACTTCGGCAGAAGCCTAAGGAGCTTGCCTACAGCGGCTTTCTCGCCTCGCGGCCCTTGCCAACTGATGTCCCGTTATGGGGACGGCAACGGTCGGGTGGCACTATAAAGCAAAACGGAACAGATGCTGACACCGGTCTCGGAGAAATCTGGGGCCGGCATCCTTGACGTGCGCCTAAGGCATTGCCATTACAGCTACGACCAGGGGAATAATAGCGAACGCGGCGGCTGTTGAGAGCACCGTGCCTTTGGCGGCGAGCATGGAATCGTGGCCGAACTGCTCGGCGAACGACGGGGCCAGCGCGCCGATTGGCATCGCGAACATGATGGTGAACACAACGACCAAAGACTCGTTGATTCCCAGGGCGCGAAGGGCGAACAGCAGGGTAACGGGCACGACGAGCTGACGGATGATGATGGTTGGGTACAGCCGTGCTTCCTTGACGATGGAGCCGAAGTCGGCCTCGGCGATGATCGAGCCGACGATCATCATCGCGATAGGGGAGGTGATTCCGCCTAAGGCTCCCATCGCGCTGGCCAAGACGTTGGGAATCTTGATTCCCAGAAGGAGCAGCGCGATCGCGACAAGGCAGGAGCCCATCGAGGGGTTGCAAATCGATTTCCAGGGGAGGTCTTTTATGCTGCCCGCCGCTTTCGACAGGAAGCCGTTGCGGCCCGTCTCTCGGTCGGAGCCGGTCTTTTTGCCGGCGAGGATCGCGAACCCTGCGCTGTACATGAAGAACGCCAGAACCATGACGAAGATGCTTGCGAACAGGGTGGTCTCGCCGCCGAACATGGACGAGATGATGGGAAGGCCGATGAAGGCGGTGTTGGTGCAGATGGCCATGAACAGGTAGAGCGAGCGCTGGTCTGGCGGCGTGCGGAGGACTACGTTGCAAAACCAGCCGCAAAGCAAAAGGAGCGCGAACTGGACGATGGCAAGCAGGAACGCCAGAAGGATCAAATCGGCGACCTGCGAGGCGTCGAGGTTGTTTCCCGACACGACAATCATGCAGGGCAACGTGATGTTGACGAGTATTTTCGTCAACTTCCCGCGCGTATCGGCATCGATGTAGCCGACGCGCGCGCAGACGAAGCCCATGCATGCGATCAAGATCAAGATGATCATTTGGGAGATGGCCCCGGAAATACTGCTCATGTGCTGAAAACTCCGATAACAAAAAACGATGGAAGGAAATGAAGCGGCCGGGAAGCGGCCTTGCGTTCTCAGCAAAATACGATAGGAAAAGTCGGTCCGGGTGACAATGACGCACTCCAAAGTAAGTCTTTTTCCGCGCGCCCGCGCACCTGCGCACCCGCGCAAAACACTTGTCAAGAGGGTCTTACCTTTGGGTGCGTACCTAACTTCGGGGTGCGTTCCTAACTTTGAAGTGCGTTCTTGAGGGAATGCCTCGATATGAACATTATGTGTAGAAGAAACCCAATTCAAGGGGTTTTCGGGACTGCGCTCGGAATGAACGGTCGATTACAGCGGTAGTCGGCAAAGCGTTAGGGGTCCGGGCGCGAACGCTCGAGTCAAGCCAATCAAGGAGGGTGATCGCTATGATCAGCAGGTGCGGATTGATGCGTAAGAAAGACGATATGAGCATGGAGGAGTTCCAGGAGTACTGGCTGGATGTCCATGGCCCTATCGCGGCGAAGATGGAACATCTGCGCCAGTATGACCAGCATCTCGTCATCGACAATGAGCATCGTCATCCTTTGGGCCAGGGCCCGATCGTCATCGACGGCTACTCCGAGCTCCAGTTCGACAGCTACGGCGACATGCTCGAGGGCGTCGCTTCCTTGAACGGCGAGGGTGCTGCCGATGTTGAGAAGTTCGCAGACCCCAACGTCAACCTTCTCGTCCTGGCGAAGCGCGAGGTCATCCGCATTCCCGAGCATCTGCGCGGCAAGGAGCTCATTCAGCGCGTGTCCTTCCTGGGCCGTGCGGACGGCGTGACCAGCGAGCAGTTCAAGTACGAGTGGTGGAACGTCCATGACCACATGGTCCAGACCGCGCCCGGTTGCTGCGGCTACAACCAGAATCTCGTCATCGATCGCATCGTCGGAGGCAAGTCGGTTTCCTACGACGAGCTTCCCGTCGAGGGCGTCGTCGAGATGTGGTTCGAGAACCAGGATGCGTTCGACGAGTTCTATGCCTCGCCTGAGTTCAAGCGCACCGCCCAGCACGGCTCGACCTTCATCGGCAAGATCAACACGTACCTGACCAAGACCTTCTCAGTGGTATCCCCTTCATAGTGAGTTGCTTGAGGCCCCCGCGCGACTCGGTTGCCGCGCGGGGCCCAAGCGGAGGAGCCATGAAAGGTTCCTCCGCCTTTCAAGCAAAAGGGGATTTCATCAACAACGCTAATCAAGGAAGGGGGAGAAAATGGGAGAAGTTGCAAAGAAGAAGACTTCGCTCGCCAAGGCGGTGTTCTCCGGTAGTCTCGGAAACATGCTGGAGTGGTTCGACTACGGTCTTTATGGCTACTTTGCGGTCATCATCTCAGCCGAGTTCTTCGCGGCAGAGGATCCCATCGTAGGTCTCCTGTTGAGCTTCATGACGTTCGCGGTGGGCTTTTTGGTCCGTCCGCTTGGCGGTATCCTCATCGGTGCGTATGCCGATAAGCATGGTCGAATCAAGGCTCTGACCCTGACGATTCTGGGTATGGGTATTTGCACCATGCTTATGGGTTGTCTGCCCACTTACCAGCAAATCGGAATCGCGGCGCCCATCCTTTTGACGGTGCTCCGCCTTGTCCAGGGCCTGTGCACGGGCGGCGAGTTCGGCTCTTCGCTCACGTTCATCTCCGAGTACGGCACGCCCAACAACCGCGCGTTCCTCGTGAGCTGGCAGCCGTTCAGCGTCGGCGTCGGCCTCATCATCGGTTCCACCTCTGGCCTCATCATCACGTCGATCCTGCCTACCGAGGCACTCTACGCCTGGGGCTGGCGCATCCCGTTCATCTGCGGCATCCTGATCGCCATCTACGGCGTGTACATGCGCCGCAACGTACCCGACTCGCCTGAGTTCCAGAAGCGCAAGGCCGAGCAAGAGGCCGCTGGCGTCGAGGCCAAGGTCAAGATCCCCTTCAAGGACCTGTTCGTCGGCCACTTCGCCTCCATCATGGCGGTCATCCTGCTGCTCGCCGGCGCATCCACGAGCTACTACCTGCTGATCACCTACATGCCGACCTACATTTCCCAATTCGTCGGCACGTCGATGTCCGATGCGTTCGCCGTGAACACCTCGGTTCTGGCAATCTATCTCATCCTATGCCCGTTCGCTGGCAAGATCGTCGACAAGATCGGTCGCCGTCGCGGCCTGATCATCGGCTCCATCGGATTTTTGATCTTCACCTATCCGGTGTTCTTCATCTTGATTCAGCACACCAACCCCGCGATCATGATCGCCTTGTTGGGCATCCTCGTTGCCTGCCAGACGCTCATCGCCGTCGGCAACGCCGTCGTCTCGACCGAGATTTTCCCCACCGAGCTCCGCAGCAGCGGCGTTGGCTTCGCGTACAACCTGTCTGCCGCAGTCTTCGGCGGCCTGGCGCCTCTGGCTGCCACCGCTTTGATCGCGGCTACGGGAAACCAGATTTCCATCGTCTGGTTGATTATGGGCGCCATCCTTATCACGCTCATCACGTCTGTGTTCTTGCTGAAGCGCTTCTACGGCAAGGACGGTAAGGTCAAGTAGCCCGACTCCCTCCAGAAGGCCGGCGCGCTCGTTTGCGGGCGCCTCGGCGAAGCGCGGGAGACTTGCCCCTCCCGCGCTTTTTAATGACAAATCAACGTGGTCTCAGCGTTTCAGCCGAGTGTTCGCCGCCCGTCCGTATTCCGCTTTGCTGCGGAGGCGAAAAAAGCGGTCAGCTTACCGAAAAGTAAGCGATGACCTCACCTTTTGGTAAGAAGCGCACTTTGGAGTGCCTTCTTCTCTCGGCTCGGGTTCTCCGTAAAAATATTAGGTGTACGGACGATTCGAAACGTTTAACGGTTGAGATCGAAGAGTTGTCGGCCAGGGGGCCGACGGAGGAGTGAGGAAGAAGATGGGAGCCTACGATAAGCTTTTGGAACCGATCAAAGTCGGTTCTCACACTTGGAAGAATCGAATTGTCAAAGCGCCTTCATCCGCGATGTCTTGGGGCCCGAACCAGGCCTGCAACGATGTCATCATCGGTCTCGATGAGGCGATGGCCAAGGGCGGCGCCGGTGCGATCATCCTCGGCGGAATGATCTCCGACGATCCCTCGATGCTCATCGACGACAACGCCGGCGGTGTCTACACCGTCGAGACCTACCCGGTCGGCGGCCTCTACGACGACAGGTTCATCCCGGGCCTCACTAAGCTCGCCGATGCTTGCCATGCCCATGGCTGCGAGCTGATCGCCCAGATCTTCCAGAACGGCGCGGCGATTAAGACCATCGGGGGAGCTTGGTGCTCGTCTACCCTGACCGAGGAGGAGCTTCCTAGCCCCGCCCCGTATTGCCATCCTACGCGCGGCCTTTCCCTCGAGGAAATCGAGGAGTGGAAAGAGCGCTACTTCGCCGCCGCAGAGCGCGCGAAGAAGGCGGGCCTTGACGGCATCGAAGTGCATGCCGCCAACGGCTATTTCCTGCTGAGCTTCGCTTCCCGTGTTTGGAACCATCGCGATGACCAGTACGGTTGCCAGACCATCGAGAACCGCACCCGCCTGCAGTGCGAGATCATCCGCGGCGTCAAGGAGCGCTGCGGCGAGGACTTCATCGTCGGCGTACGCACGAACGGCCAGGAATTCTGCCATCCCGACGCCATCACCATCGAAGAGGGCGTCGAAATCGCGAAGTGCTACGAGGCCGCAGGTGCCGACTACATCAGCGTGACCGGCTACGGCTACGGCCCGGTGCCGATGCAGTTCGCGGTCGACTACTGGCAGTATCCCGCCGCCGATCCCGAGATGAAGCAGTTCCTTCCCCGCCTCGATGGCGAAGGCCTGGTCATCCCCCCTGCGGAGGCCATCAAGAAGGCCGTGAGCGTCCCCGTCTTCGGCGTTGGCTTCGCAACCCCGGAAAAGGCTGAGTCCGCCCTCGAGAAGGGCATGGTCGACCTTGCCCAGTTCGCGCGCGCCCTTTGGGCCGACCCCGATCTTCCCAACAAGCTCGCGGAAGGGCGTCCCGAGGACATCCGCCGCTGCAACCACTGCTCGACGTGCGACCAGCTTCGCATGAACGAGCGCGTGAAGCGTCGCTGCCGCGTCAACCCCGCTTTCCTGCGCGAGACGGAGCTCGTCTCCACCCCCGCCGAGGTCAAGAAAAAAGTCCTCGTCGTGGGCGCAGGCGCGGCCGGCCTCGAGGCGGCACGTGTCGCCGCCGAGCGCGGTCATGAGGTGACGCTGTGCGAGAAGGAATCCATCCTCGCGCTGGAGCTCAACCTCGCGACCATGGTCAAGGGCACCGTATGCGAGAACGTCCCCGCCCTCATCGACTGGCTGACCGGCCAGGCGAAGAAGACCCCGGGACTGACCATCAAGATGAAGACCGAGGTCACGCCCGAACTCGTGCGCAGCATGGCTCCCGACGCCATCGTCGTGGCAACGGGCGGCAAGTACGGCGTGCCGGACATCCCGGGCATCGATCTGGGCATCGTCTCGACCGTGCCCCAGCTCACGAAGCTTGCGGCTAAGCCCTTGAAGCTCTTCGGTGCGAGCGCCATCAACAAGCTCTCGCAGATCGCCCTTCCCGGCATCGGCAAGAACTGCATCGTCATCGGCGGCCAGATCGAGGGCGTCCAGGGCGCAATCTTCTTGCACAAGCGCGGCAAGAACGTCACGATCCTCGAAGACCTCGAGACTGTCGGCGAGGGGCTGCCCCCGCGCTACCGCACCCGTTCGCTGAAGTACTTGGACGACAACGGCATCGAGATCACGACCGGCGTCGAGTTCAAGTCCATCGACAAGCGCGGCATCACCTATGTGAAGGACGGCGAGGAGCGCTATATGAAGGCCGACAGCATCCTGGTCTTCAAGTCCCCCGACAAGAACCTCGCGCTCTACGATCGCTTGAAGGACCTGGCGCCTGAGGTGTACGCAATCGGTGCATGCCAGGGTTCCGACAGCTCGCTCATGGTCGATGCCGTGAGCCAAGGAAGGGTAATCGGACTGAAGCTCTAACCCCTAATTGAGTGGCCTTGGCGGTCCCCTCGCTTATATCCGCCAAGGCCCTTCCCCTTCGAAATTGGCTACGCATGAAATGAGGAGCGTTCTGGTGAACAAGTACGAAACACTTCTTTCGCCAATCGAGATTGCCCCTAACTTCGTCATGAAGAACAGGATGATCAAGGCGCCGCAGTCCTCGTGGCGTTGGAATCTCGACAACACCGCTGATGGCAGCGATGCGTTGGCGATGTATGAGAATATGGCCGCAGGCGGCCTGGCCGCGATCAACGTGGCGGCTATCCTTTGGGAGCCTGCACCTGGTATCTATCTGGGCGCGTACGACGACAAGTTCGTGCCCGGCATGAAGGAACTCACCGCGGCGATCCACAAGCACGATTGCCTCGCCATCGGGCAGCTTCACCACATCGGCCCCTCCGGCGGGCTCGGCCCCAACGGCGAGCTGCCCGTCGGTGCGTCTTCCCTGACCGCCGACGAGATTCCGGTTCCCGCACCGTGGTGCCATCCCACTCGAGGCCTTTCGGTTGACGAGATCCACGAGGCGCAGCGCAAGCAGATCGAGGCGGCCGTTCGTCTGAAGGAAGGCGGCTTCGACGCAGTCGAGGTGCACATTGCCCACGGCTACTTCTTGAACAGCTTCGTGAGCCCCTTGTGGAACAAGCGCGACGACGAGTACGGTTGCCAAAACATTGAGAACCGCACGCGTATCGTGTGCGAGATTATCCGCGGCATCCGCGAGGCGTGCGGTCCCGACTTCGTCATCGGCTGCCGTCTGAACGGCCGTGAGTTCCACCCCACCAAGGTGGGCATCACGCCGGAATGGGCTGCCGACAACGCGAAGGCGTTTGTCGAGGCCGGCGCCCAATACATCAGCGTCGCGGGCTACGGATACGGGCCCACCCCGTTCCGTTACTGCCCCGACTACTTCGCCTACCCCGAGCCCGACGAGTTCATGGAGCCGTTCATGGACGAGTACCACGACATGGGCTTGTGGACCGCGGTGGTCAAGACCATCAAGGACGCTGTCGACGTTCCCGTCATGACCGCTGGTCGTATGGACGAGGACCTCGCCGAGCGCGTTCTTGAAGACGGCGACGCGGATATCATCGCGCTTGGCCGCACGCTTTGGGCCGACCCGCATTTCGCGCGGAAGGTCGCCGAGGGCCGAACCGACGAGATCATGCACTGCACCCGTTGCGCGAGCTGTGAGGACCCGGTCACCCAGCCCCGTATTTGCCGCGTGAACCCCACGCTTGGCCAGGAGCGCCAGCTTGCAGCGAAGCCTGCCGAGACCAAGAAGCGCGTCATGGTCGTCGGCGGCGGTCCTGCTGGCATGGAGTGCGCGCTGACCCTCGTCGAGCGCGGTCACGACGTTACCATCTACGAGAAGACGGGCGCTCTGGGCGGGCGCACCAAGCTCGCCGCGATGATCAAGAGCGGCGGCTGCGAAGAGGTCATGCACATCTTCGACTACCTGACGACCATGATCGAGAAATCCGACGTCAAGGTCAGCCTGAAGACGGAAGTCGACGAGCGCCTCATCCGCAAGGTCGCCCCCGATGCCGTCGTCGTCGCGAACTCGTCGCCGTACTTCATCCCCGACATCCCGGGCATGAACCGCAAGAACGTGTTCACCATCCCGATGATGAGCAAGCTCGCGCAGGTTCCGATGAAGATGTTCGGACCCGACAAGCTCGCCTCCATGAGCGAGAAATTCTTCCCCGTGGGCAAGAAGGTTCTCATCTGGGGCGCGGGCGCGGAAGGTGCGCAATGCGCCGAGTTCATGCGCAAGCGCGGCAAGGAGATCGTCCTCGTTGCCGAGAACGACGACATCGGCGGCATGATCCCGCTGAAGTATAAGGAGCGCATCCTGCCCTGGTTCGAGCGCAAGAACGTCCAGATCGTCCGCAACTCGACGGTCGTGGAGTTCACTAAGAAGGGCGCCATCGTTCGCGGAGCGGACGGCTCCGAAGAGCTCATTGCATGCGATTCCATGATGGTCATGCTCCCCGAGGAGCGCGACCCGGAGTTCTTCGACATGGTTCGCTCGATCGTGCCCGAAGCGTACGAGATCGGCTCCACGCTCGGCGGGGAGAACGCGTTCTTCAAGCACGCGTTCGCCGATGGTCGTCGCGTAGGGTGCTTGATTTAAGGCATCATCCCGCGTCTCGCCGTGTCGGGGGTACTGATTCGGCGAGCCGCGGAGTGCATGGGGAAACCGAAGTGTTCCGACGTTGAAAGGGGAGATGCTTCTTTAGGGGTCGGTTTCTCATCTATTAATATGTTTTAGTTGTCTACAAGGAGGATGACAATGTCTCAGAAAACTGCGCGCCGAGGGGTTATGCTTATCTGCGCGGCACTCTGTGGTGCACTCACCGCTTCTCTGAACTGCTGGAGCGTTTTCCAGAAGCCGCTTATGGCAGCCTACGGTTGGTCTCCGCAAGAGGTTTCCTTTGCTTATACCCTGGTTATCGCCCTCATCGGCGTTTCCGGCCCCATCGGCGGCTGGCTGCAGCGCCGCTGGTCTGCAAGCACGATCATGACCATCGCCGGCGTCGGCTTCGGCCTCGGCTGGTTCCTGACCGGCTTCGCGAGCAGCATTCCTGTGCTGTACGTGACCTTCGGCATTCTGGTCGGCGTGTGCGACGGCGTTGCGTACAATCTCTCGCTTGCGGTATGCACCCGCTGGTATCCTGACAAACGCGGCTTCGCGAACGGCATCGCTTTGGCCATCATGGCTATCTACCCGCTGTTCACCGCTCCGATCGCCAACATGCTCATCGAGCAGTTCAACGTTTCTCTCTGCTTCAACATCGTCGGCATCTTCTGCATCGTGTGCTTCATCATCCTGGCTCGCGTTCTGAAGCTTCCTGCCGCTGACTACAAGCCCGAAGGCTGGGAGCCGCCCGTCGAGGTCGTCGACTCCAAGGTCAAGAGCTACACCTCTCCCGAAATGCTCAAGACCCCGTTCTTCTGGGTTATGCTTCTCTTCTTCGGTATGGTCGGCTGCACCGGTGTCACGATGCTCTCCACCGTCTCGCTGATCGGTCAGACGCAAGCTGGCATGGACGCTGGCATGGGCGCCCTCATGGTCGGCATCTTCGGTATCGCCAACGCTATCGGTCGTGTGGGCCTCGGCGCTATCTCGGACAGGTTCGGTCGCTTCCAAACCATGTTCGGTGCCGTTGCCGTCACCGCGGTAATCCATCTGTTCCTGTACTCGAGCGCTAACACGCCGATGGTGTTCATCGTCGAGTCCTGCGTGCTCGGCATTTGCTTCGGCGGCATCATGGCCATCATGCCTTCCCTGAACGCCGACGCCTTCGGTCCTGGCAACATGGGTCAGAACTACGGCTTCATGTTCATCGGCTACACCCTGGCTTCCTTCATTGGGCCCCAGGTTGCCGCTAACGCCCTCGCCACCACCGGCAGCTACAGCTCCGCATTCCCGATCCTCGGTGTTCTCTGCATCGTCGGTATCGTCCTGCTCGCCATCGCCCTGTTCTTCTTCAAGAGGATGAAGGCCAAGGAGCAGGCCTCTGCCTAAGCTGCGCAAACGTACGTAGTATGAGGTAGACAAGCTTTCAACAGGGGCCGAGCCTATGTTTGGCCCCTGTTCTCTATTTCGCCCGGAAGTGCTTTCGGGCGCAGGTTCGATGCGGGGGTGCGTGACATGGGGAACTTCGACAATCTGCTTTCCTGGGGGCGTATCGGGACGCTGACGCTTAAGAATCGCATGATCGCGACGGCGGCAGTCACCGATATGGCGGGCGAGGACGGCTTACCGACCGAGCAGTTCGTCTGTTTCCACGAGGAGAAGGCGCGCGGTGGATGGGGCCTTGTGATCACCGAGAACTACGCGATCGTCCCCGAGGGAAAGACCCATGTGCGCCTTCCCGCACTGTGGGACGATTCCCAGATCGCGCCCCATGCCGAGTTCGTGCGCCGCATCCACGAGGCGGGCGGGACCATCGGTGCGCAGCTGTTCCATCCCGGGCGCGTTGCAAACCCCGCCTTTGCGGGTGAGCACCTCATGGGGCCCTCGCCGCTTCGCGACCCGACGGCGCAGAACACGCCGCGCGAAATGAGCCGCGACGACATCCGCTTCGTGGTGAACGCATTTGCGCAAGCGGCGCGCCGCGCGAAGGAGGCGGGCTTCGACCTAGTCGAGATCCACGGCGCTCACGGGTATCTGATCAACGAGTTCCTCTCGCCCGCCTGCAACAAGCGATGTGACGAGTACGGGGGAACCCTCGAGAACAGGGCTCGCTTCGCGCTCGAGGTCGTAGGCGCCATCCGCGACGCCGTCGGCCCCGATTTCCCGATTTCGTTCCGCTTCAGCGCCTGCGACCACGTACCGGGAAGCAATGGCGCGTACGAGACGAGGGCCCTTGCCCGAATGATAGGGTCCTCAGGTATCGACCTGCTCAACATCTCCCAAGGGGTGCCCGCATCGCGCGGTGTCATCACGCCGCCCGCCGCGATCCCGCCCGCCTTCTACGCAGCTTCCGCCTGCAAGCTCAAGGAGGTCGTCGATGTGCCGATCGCGGTGGTCGGCCGGATTTCCGACCCTGCCATCGCCGAAGAGCTCATCGCATCGGAGGCTACCGATTTCGTGGGCATGGGGCGCTCGTCTTTGGCCGACCCGCAGTTTCCGCTGAAGGTGGCGCAGGGTCGCCCCGAGGACATCATCCCGTGCATCGCGTGCTTGCGCGGCTGCGCGGGCGAGAGCCGTCGCGGGCATGCGGTGCACTGCGCGCTCAACCCCCGTACGGGCCGCGAGGCCGAGTACGCGGAGCGCTTTGACTTGAGTGAGGGCAAGCTGCCCGAAGCGAAAAGCGTCATGGTGATCGGCGGCGGCATCGCCGGCATGGAGGTCGCGCTCGTGGCTGCCGCGAGGGGCCATATCGTCGACCTGTACGAGGCGGGGGATAAGCTCGGCGGGCAATGGCGCCTGGCCGCGGTGCCCCCGGGAAAGCAGCTGCTCGCGTCGTTTGCGTCGTGGCAGGTCCGCCAGATCAAGAAGGCGGGTGTGCGCGTCCACCTCAACGAGAAAGTGACGGCCGATGCGGTCGTTGCGGCTGCGCCCGATGTGGCCGTCGTCGCGACGGGAAGCGCTCCTTTCATACCGCCGATTCCCGGCCTTGCGGAATCGCCGCTTGCCGTAGGCGCGTGGGACGTGCTTGCGGGCACCGCGGCCGTCCGGGGAAAGGTGGCGGTTTTGGGAGGCGGTCAGGTCGGCGTGGAGACCGCTGAGTTCCTTGCGGAGCAGGGATTTCGGGTCACCATCATCGAGGCCGCATCCGCGATCGCCTCCGACGCGGAGCCGATTCCGCGCAGCTGGTTGCTTGCCCACCTCGATGAGCTGGGCGTTTCGGTTCGAACCGAAACGAAGGTGGTCGAGGTGTCCGACACGGGCGTCCACGCCGAGCACTGCGGCGTCACCTCGAAGCTCACCGGGTTCGATACGCTCGTGACGGCGTTCGGGTCGCGCAGCGAGGCCTCCCTTGTCGAGGAAATCCCTGCAGCGGGCTTTGGCGGCAGGGTGCTTGCGGTGGGGGATGCGCTCTGCGTGACCGATGCGTTCGATGACCTCCTCAGCGCGTACGAGGCCGCCTGCACTATCTAGGTCAAGTAGAATTGTCCGACTGATTCAACGCCTTACTGAAAGGTAAGGCGCGCACTTTCAAGTGCGTTCTTGGCGTTGCCCGAAAGCCGTAGGAAACTTGGAGGCAGAGGGCATAGAACTAAAGCATATGCTGAAGATTCATTGTAGAAAGGGGAACCAAATGATTTCGAGAATCAGCTTGCTGAAGGGTAAGGAAGGCGTTTCCGAGGAGGATTTCCGCAATGCGCTCGTAGAGGGGTTTAAGGCTATCGCAGGGGAAATGCCTACCCTGGTAAAGTGCGAGGTCAACGTGGTTACTGACCGCCAGCAGCGCTCTTGGGCCGGCCGCGGCAGCGTCGACATCGATGGCTTCGTCGAGATGTATTTCGACAGCTATGGCGATATGAACGAGGCTCTTGAGGCCAAGGGCGAAGCGATCGCCGAGCTTTACGCGAAGGTCGCCGAGGCTCCGGTTTCCGAGTTCGTCTCCGTGAAGAAGGTCGACACTCCGGTTCCCGCTTACTTGCAGAAGAAGGGCCCGATCAAGCGCGTATCTTTCTGCGACCGCAAGGAAGGCGTGGACGCGATGACGTTCCACACCGAGTGGTGGTACACCCACTCCCTGCTCGTGAAGCACATGACCGGTTACTGCGGCTACAACCAGAACCTCGTCGTCGACCGCCTCGTCGACGGCAAGCATGTGGGCTACGAGGAGCTTCCTTTCGAGGGCATGGTTGAGTTCTTCTTCGAGGACATGGACGCCTTCGACGAGTGCTACGGCACCCCCGGCTTCGAGCGCCGCGCAAGCCCGCACGCTGCCGAGTTCATCGGTACCGTCACCACGTACTTCGTCGATCCTATCGTCGTCAAATAGGTTGATTCGCTACAGCCGCGTTGCACGCACGTGTAGCGCGGCTGCGTTTTCTCTCAACAAGCAACTCATTAAACATAACGTCACAAGGAGGACGGAATGAAATCCGAACGCGCAGCATTCTTTGATGAGGCGATCGTCTCCGGCCCGGGCCAGAAGGAGTTCGAGGAGCGCATCTACGCCGAGTCCCAGGCCAAGCACTGGCCTCGCGTCCCTGAGGGAACCGGTAAGTTCGACGGCCAGGTCGCCATCGTGACGGGCGCCGCCGGCGGCCAGGGCGAGATCGAAGCCAAGATGTTCGCGCAGCAGGGTGCGAAGGTCTACATGGTCGACGTCGTCGAGGAAGGCCTGAAGCGCGTCGAGGCCAACATCCTCGCTGATGGCGGCGAGGCCGTCGCGGTTGTCATGGATGTCGCCGACGAAGAGGGCTGGCAGAATCTCGTCGCCCGCATCAAGGAAGAGTGCGGTCGCCTCGATGTTCTCGTCAACAACGCCGGCATCTGCCAGAACGGCAGCGTTCTTACCGAGACCCGCGAGTCGCTCGAGCGTATCATGGACGTCGACTGCTGGGGCGTGTTCAACGGCATGCACTACTGCGCGCCCTCCATCATCGAGTCCGGCGGCGGCGCGATTGTGAACACCTGCTCCTATCAGGGCACTCACTTCGGTCCCGGCAACTTCGTCGGCTACGCGATGGCGAAGGCCGCCGCGATGGGCATGACCCGCGCGGCCGCAACCGACCTCGGCGCCCTGGGCGTTCGCGTTAACTCGGTCAACCCCGGGCTCATCCTCTCCGGTATGACGCTTCCCCGCGGCCAGAACCGCAAGGGCCTTTGCGACGCGTCCTCTCTGAAGCGCTACGGTATGCCCGAGGAGATCGCGTCCGTTGTCCTGTTCCTCGCTTCAGACGATGCGAGCTTCATCAACGGCGAGTTCATCTCCGCCGACGGTGGCGCCACCACGTATCTCCATCTCGCGACCGCGGACAAGAACTAGCAAAACAGCAAGGAGCCTCTTCTTTCGGAAGGGGCTCCTTCCACAAATCATATCGGAGTAAACAATGAAGGCGAGTTTCGGGGGAATGCTTGTCGAAGGGGACGATGATTGATTATGGCAAGATTTGACGGAAAAGTCGTTGTAGTGACCGGTGCGGCGAACGGAATCGGCCGCGGTATGGTCGAGCGCTTCCTCGAGGAGGGCGTCGAGGCCGTCGTGGCCGTCGACCTCGAGGAGACGACCCTTGAAGAGGTGTACGGGCAGGAGCCGCGTGTGCGCAGGTTCGCCCTCGACATCAGGGATTTCGACGCGGTTCATGCGATGGTCGACGCAGCGGTGGAAGAGTTCGGCCGCATCGATATCCTCATGAACAACGCGGGCATCTCCATCAAGGACAACGACAAGTACGGCATGCTCAATTGCCCGAAGGAAGCATGGGATAAGGTCATCCTGACCAACGTGTGCGGCACGTTCTACGTCGCCCAGGCCGTCGCCCAGGCGATGGTCGCGAAGGGCACGAAAGGCGTGATCATCAACACGTCGTCCAACACCTTCCGCTTCATCCCGAAGTACCTTGGCGCATACCCCGCGTCCAAGGCCGCCATCACCATCTTCACGAAACAGTTCGCCAAAGAGCTCGCTGAGTACGGCATTCGCGTGAACGCTTTCGGGCCAGGCACCGTCAAGACCCGCATGAGCGAGCCGACGCGCCTGAACCCCGAGATGAACGAGGCGTTCCTCAAGGCGATCCCGACGCATCGCTACGGCGAGATTCACGAAGCGGTGAGCCTGGGCCTTTTCCTCGCGTCCGACGAAGCGTCGCTTCTGCTCGGTGAGACTGTTTTCGCAGACGGAGGTCAAAGCCTCTAATCGACTGTTCGAACGCCTGAGATGCACATCGATTTGAGGTATCGAATACGACAGGAGACTACCCATGGAAATGCAGAGATTTGTCGATAAGGTTGCGCTTGTCACCGGTGGCGCCAACGGCTTCGGCCGCGGCCTGACCGAGCAGCTCGTCAAGGAAGGCGCCAAGGTCGTCATCTTCGATATCGAAGACGACACGATGGAAGAGGTCTTCGGCGACAACGACGACGTCGTGTGCATGCACTGCGACGTGCGCGATTACGACCGCGTTCAGGAATGTGTGAAGGAAATCATCGAGCGCTTCGGCCGCATCGACATCCTTATGAACAACGCCGGCACGGTGTGCAGGCAAAGCTTTCTCGAGTGCACCAAGGAAGGCTGGCTCGAGGTTATCGATACCAACCTGAACGGCGTCTTCTACGTCGCCCAGGCGGTAGCGCGCACCATGGTCGAGCTTGGCGTCCAGGGCCATATCCTAAACGTCAGCTCCAACAGCTCCCGCACCACCATCAGCAACGTCACCCCGTACCCGCCTTCGAAGTCCGCGGTGAAAATGCTCACGCAGACCATGGCGCGCGAGCTCGCCGAGTACGGCATCCACGTGAACGCGATCGCCCCCGGCACGTCCCTCACGCGCATCACTTTGGGCACGCGCAACGACCCAGAGCGCAACGCCGCGTTCCTCGCCAAGATGCCGTTCCATCGTTACGGCGAGATTCGCGAGATGGTCGATGTCTCGTTGTTCCTCTGCTCGGAGGCGGCATCGTTTATCACTGGCGAGACCATCTACGAAGACGGCGGATTCAACCTGCAATAACCGGCCCTCGTTCGAAAGGAGCGTCCGATGACGACTTTGGAAGAGCTCGAGAAGCGCATCGCCGCACAGGAGGACTTGCGCGCGATCGAGCGTTTGCAGGCGAACTATTGGGATTATCTCGACGCCAAGAATTGGGAAGGCCTGCGCTCGATTTTGGTTGAGGACTTCGTGTTCATCAACAACACGACCGGTGGTCGCTACGAGGGCCGCGAGGGCATGCTCTCCACAATGGAGGGGAAGTTCTGCGATGGGGTCATCTCGAGCCACCAGGGGCATCACCACTGGGTCGAGCTCGTCGACGAGACCCATGCCATTTCCCACTGGTCGCTCGAAGACGACTTGTACGACTCGAAGCACGGCGGCGAGTTCGTCGGGCGCGCGCACTACGACAATAAGTACGTGAAGATCGACGGGCGCTGGTACTTCGAGGAGATGTCGCTCACCTACCTGCGCGGGAAGGGCGAGATCAAGAAGCTCGCGGACGATTGCGCGAACGCTTACAAGGTTTTCATGATGTAGGAAACTCGGGCCGCGCGGGCGCTGCCGTCGGCGCGGCTTCCTACTGTTGCTAGCCCCATCGGGGGTGGCTTTGCCCATAAAGGAGGAAACATGATCGTCCGTTGCGGACTTTTGAAGAAGAACGACAACCTGACCGACGAGCAGTTCGCCGAGCATTGGCTGAACGTTCACGGCCCCATCGTCGCCGACATGAAGAACGTGCGCGCTTACAAACAGAACGTGGTCATCGACCGCGAGCATCGCCATCCCATCGGGGGCGGCAGCGTCGACATCGACGGCTTCTCCGAGATGCACTTCGACGACTTCACCGCCATGCTCGACGGTGTGTCGTCTATGGACCAGGAAACCGGCAATGCCATGCTCGAGGATGCCGAGAAGCTTTTGTCCAAGCGTCTGTGCGACATCGTCGTGTTCGATCGCCGCGTCGTGCGCGAGGTTCCCGAATATCTGCGCAATCGCGACGATATGATTCACCGCGTTGCCTTCATCCGTCGCTCCGAGAACGTCTCCGCTGCCGAGTTCCAGCGTGAGTGGTGCTACGCGCATGCCAAGCTCGTCGAGGCGTGTCCCGGCCATGCTGGCTATGCCCAGAACCTCGTCATGGCCCGCTATGTGGACGGCAAGCCCGCAACTTACGACGAGCTGCCCGTCGACGCTATGGTGGAGTTCTACTTCGAGAACTGGGACGCGTTCAATTGCTTCTATGCATCGGAGGAGTTCAAGCGCCTCTCCGCGCACGGTGCGGGCTTCATCGGCTCCATCGATACGTACCTCGTGCAGTCGCACACCGTCGTCGAACACCCCTCCGACGGCGGCTACTGGCTGTAAGGCATTGCGACCCTGTCCGGGGTCGCAAGGAGAAAGCGGGCCACGTGCCCGCTTTTCTTTTGCCGTAGCTCGGGGGCGGCGGGCTTTGGGGGCAAACTGCGGAGTTAATGCGCCCTCGGGGGCGGGCTTCGGGGTCCGCTTCGTCACGCGAGGTTTGCTCCCTATGAGGTTGAGACATTTGGTGCGTGATGAAGCGGAAACGATCAACCAGGGCAATTTCGCGAAATACCCTCCGCCGTGGACAAATAACGGCGATATGCGAGTCAAGATGGCTT
>NZ_CAKUBT010000022.1 GCF_934643285.1 uncultured Ellagibacter sp. | reverse complement strand
TCCTCCAAAGCGGCCATGGCGGCCAAGTTGACCTCGCCGCACTTGAGAACCAAAGGCAGCAGCTCGTCCATGCCCAGTTCGGAGCCGACGGCCCTCATGCCCTCGTAGAGAAACGCCGTCACAACAGGGTCCGACTTCCCCAGCGCCTGCGCATGATAGGCGTACGCCGCCACGCCGCGCATGCCGAAGAGCAGCAGGCTCTTCAGGCAGCGGATATCCTCCTGCGCGTCCCACAGCAAGCCCATGTCGTACGAGCTAAATTCGCCCAGGGAAATAGCCTTCGCGCGAACGCGACGCTCAAGAGCGGCAATGGCCTTAGAGTCGAAGCTGACGTTGCTCACGCAGGCGAACATGCCCTCCAGCATAAGCCCGTCGGATTCGGTATCCCCCTTTCCGCCGCTCTCGGCTCGGGCCAAGGCGACCAATGTCCCGGTCAAATCATCTTGCAGCCGAGCCACATCGGCGGTCTTGCCGCACACGCCGGCAGCTCCGGTGCAGGCGGTGCATCCCGCCGTCTGCTCACACTGGAAGCAAAACATGTTCTCGTCAGTCATTTCGCGCTCCTCTACTCGGGGGTGTGTTTTCGAAGCAACTACGCTATACTGTGGTATCAAATACATTTCTGTTGTAGAACCTACAGATGAAACCAATGCTTGATATCCCTACTTCTTCTTCGATGCTATTCGCCGGCATAACCCAAGACGAAGCGAAGCTGATGCTGCCTTGCCTTGGGGCGACAAGAAGGGTTTTCAGCCGGGAGGAGCGGATCATGCGCGCCGGCCAGCCCACCGAATACCTCGGCGTCGTCCTGTCCGGGCGCGTACGAATCGAGGTCTCGGATGCCTGGGGCGAGACGACGATCTTGGAGATGCTGGGAGCCGGCTCGCTTTTCGCGCACGGCTACGCCTGCAGCATGGAACCCCTCGACATCGACGTGCTGGCGGATACGGCATGCGAGGTGGTGCTGCTCAAGGCCGAGCGCATCATCCATTCCTGCCCCAAGCAGTGCGGCTGCCACGCGCACATATCCTCGAACCTCATGCGCGCCTTGGCGCTAAGCAACCTGGACATGAACCACCGCGCCATAGCCATGACCCCCAAGACCATACGGGGCAAGATCCTCGCCTTCCTATCGCAGCAGCAGAAGAAAGCCGGCACCCGCGCCTTCGCCATCCCCTACAGCCAGACCAAGCTGGCAAGCTACCTCAGCGTCGACCGCAGCGCGCTGTCGAACGAACTCTCGAAGCTGCGCAAGGAAGGCGTCATTGACTACGAAGGCCGCACATACCGGCTGCTGTAGCGCACAGGCAATTTTCTGTCACATTGCGGCCAAACCAGATGACCTCCCGCATATAATACCTGAAGAAGGTTGATAGAATCGCAACGGACCTTTTGCCAGGGGAACGTTGGAAGACGGAGGAGCGCGAAGCGCCCGCGTTCTAGGAAGGAAGAGCATGACCGCCACGGAAGAGACCATCGGCTACTACGATGGCAACGCGAAGAAGTTCATAGCGGACACGGCGAACATCGAGTTCGGCGCGCTGCAGAAGGCGTTTGCGGACATGCTGCCCGAGGGCGGCCGCATCCTGGACCTGGGCTGCGGCAGCGGGCGCGACTCTTTGGCGTTTCTCAAGGCGGGCTTCGCGGTCGACGCGGTCGACGGCAGCGCAGAGATGGCCAAGGCCGCAAGCGAGCTTACCGGTCTGAAGGTGGAGCATGCGACGTTCGCCGATTTCGAGCCCGAGCGCGTATACGACGGAATCTGGGCCTGCAGCAGCCTGCTTCACGTGCCGGCCGCGGAGCTGCCCGCAATCGTCGCCAAATATGCTGCTGCGCTCAAGCCGGGCGGTCGTTTCTACCTCAGCTTCAAGCTGGGCACTCACGACGGCATGCGCAACGGCCGCTGGTTCACCGACATGACCGAGCAGTCCTTCCGCCGCCTCATCGACGATGTCGAGGACCTGACCGTCGACCGCATCGGCATCACGTCCGACGTACGTCCCGGCCGCGCAGACGAGAAGTGGCTGAACGCATGGTGTATGAGGATATAGAAGGGCCATACCGAGGCAGAAAAGCCGTCGCGTTGCCCGCTCCGCCTCTTCGATTCCGGCAGGCGCCCGGAATTGGGGCGCCCTTGATCAGCTTAGCCCGTTGATGGTTTCCTCGAGCTCAACCATGTAGGCGACTATCTCATCGATGCTCGGGTAGCTGCCGAACAGCATCGGCCTCATCGAGGCGTAATCGGCCGCCAGCTCGTCGAGCCTGCCCTTTGGAGGGGCGAGCCTGAGCGTGCCGGGCCTCGCGTCGGCCAGCTTGGCCCACGGCGTGCGGTAGAACTTCTCTTTGAACCTGACGACCTGTTCGAGGAGGCCGGGCTGCGCCACGGCGCGGCCGAGCACGAACGAGTGGCCAAGGCGGTACATGTCGTAGTAATGGCGGGAGTAGCGCCTGGGCATATAGCCTTGCCCTCGGGCCTGTTGGCCTCCTGGTGCAGGATGGTGGCCTTCTCCCAGAACGTGCGCTCGGGACTCGCGGTGCGCACCGTGGTCGACAGCTCGGGCCCGAACGGAACCACGTCCGCCGCGTACGGGGTTATCGCCGCCTCCTCGGAGGGCGACCATGCCGCCATGGGCCCTATCTCCAGCTTGATGGTGTCGAGCGTGCCCGCTGACTCGTAGGAGCGCGGGTGGTCGAAGTACACGGTCTCCTCCTCGGCCCCGCACCTGACGGACGCTTCGGTGTCGAGGGACTCGGAGAGCGTGGCCCTGAGCTTCGGGACGAAGGCGTCGGCCAGGAAGGCGTTCGTGCGCTCGATGCTGTCGGTCTTGAACCGCTCCTGCGCCGAGTTGCTGCGCGGCTCCCACGGTTCGTTCTCGCCGTAGCCCAGGAGCCGCCAATCGAGTATAAGGTCGATGTCCTCCGAGAAGCGCTCGATGAGCCCGAAAGCCTTCGACAGGCTCGTGCCGCCCTTGAACACCATGGACTCGGCGAAGCCGCTTCTGTGGAAAAGGTGGTCCAAGGTGTAGCACACCCAGAAGTCCTTCTCGACGACGGCCGGCGCAAGCGCCATCCTCCGCGCGGCGGCCTCGAAGACCAGCCTGCGCTCGTCGGTCGAGGCCCTAGCGATCCTGTCCATGCTTCGCCTCCCATATCTTCTTCGCGGCGTCGGCAACCCAGGAGGTGAGCCCCGCCGACTCTTCCAGGAACGCGCCGGCCTGCTCTTCCGTGAGGTTGCGCGCGAGCGTTCCGATCTCCTCGTCGCCCACGTTCTCGCGTCCGAGCGCCTTGAGGGCCTGCACGATGGTGCAGGTGATCTGCGAGCAGTCGAGCAGGTCGCGGTTGGCGCGGTGCCGGAGCTCGATATCGTACGGCCCGTACTCGTAGCGCTTGTACGGACCGCTGCTGACGTAGACGAGCTTTGCGGGCACCTGCGTGTCGAGGCCCAGCGCGTTGAGCGCCGCGTCGCCGGACGGTGCGACGATCCACTTGTTGGCACGGGCGACGGCGCGCACGACCTCGTCGGCGCTGGCCGGCACCTCGGTGCCCATGAGCGCGCTGCGCTCCGGCGCGTAGTAGACGCCGCGGATGGCGCGGGCGATCCCTCCCTTTGCATGCAAGCGCCCGAGCGCGTTCGCGGCGTTGCGTCGGCCCGCGACGTCGGAGAAGTCGGCGGCCGTGAAGGCCCTGCCGGCGCCGAAGCTCTCTATGCGCTTGGCGATGGCCTCTGCCTCTGTCATGGCATTCCTCCTTTTTGATGAAAATAGTATATACCTTTTTCATCAAATTGCCTCTGATCGCCTTGATCACCCACGCATCGCGCCTGCGGTGCCTCGCCGCGCCGGCACGCGCGCTTGCGCCCGGAAGCGGTTGCGCCTCCCGATCGCAGCCTGGGATCAGCGCCGAGACATCCCGAAGAGGTCGTCGCCGGAGCTTTTCTCGCGCGCCGCGCGCCTTCCAGTCGGCGGCGCCTCGCCGAGCCCGTTGAAGATCTCCATGACCAAGGCGAGCTGCTTTTGGAGGTCCGCGTCGAGCTCGTCGGCGTCGCATACGGCGAGGAGCCGCTCCGCAAGCCCTTTCATGGAATCGCGCAGCGCCCGCTGCGTCCGCGACGACGGCCTCACCGTTATCTCGGTCCCGGTCAGCCTCGCCATGATGTAGTCCTGCCTGCTCATGCCGCTCCAGGCGGCCATGTTGGCGACCAGCTCGTACTCCTCCGGGGTGCAGCGGAACGCCATCGTCTTGCTGCGCTTGCGGGCGCTGTTCTCGCACGGCATCCTATTCGCCCCTCAGCTCGGAGAGCGCGTCGGCGATCTGCGCGCGCTTGGCGGGGAAAAGGTGCGCATAACGGTATGTGATGTCGATGGCCTCGTGGCCCACGCGCTCGGCGATGTCGAGGGCGGAGAAGCCCATGTTGATGAGCAGGCTCACGTGGCTGTGGCGAAGGTCGTGGATGCGTATCCGCTTGACGCCCGACGCCTTGCAGCCGCGGTCCATCTCGTGCACGAGGAAGTGCTTCGTGAAGCCGAAGAGCCGCTCGTCGGGCGCGACGTCGTCGCGCATCTCGATGAACTCCGCCATCTCGTCGCGGAGGAACGCGGGCATCTTGATCGTGCGCACAGACTTGCGCGTCTTCGGCTTCGTGATCACGTCCTCGCCGCGCAGGCGCTGGTAGGACTTGTCTATGCGCAGCTCGGACGTCTCCAACAGGAAGTCCGAGGGCGTGAGCGCCATGAGCTCGCCGCAGCGTATGCCCATCCAGTAGAGGACCTCGAACGCGTAGAAGGCGTGCGGCTTGTCGGAGATCGCGTCTGAGAAGCGGAGGTACTCGTCCTTGGTTCAGAACTGCATCTCGCCGGCCTCCTTGCTGCCCATCTTGTCCACTTTGTGAACGGGGTTCTTCTCAAGGTTGTAGTAGCGCTCGGCGTGGTTGAAGATGGCGTTGAGCTGGTTGTTGATGATCCTCAGGCACTTATCAATCAGGCTTTATGCGAGCCTGTCCTCGTCGGTGAGAAGCTTATCCTCGGGTAGAAGTAAATACCCGAGCCTGTTGGGCGAACAGGCGGTTATATCAGCTTCTATATCCTCGTTTAGATACCCCACTAGCGGAGGCGCGCGCATCGTGCCGTTCGTCTGTCCCCTTGCCGCGCAACCGACTCTTTCAGTAGGCTGCGTCCCAACGGGTGGGTACCATTTATCCGGGTGCACCTGGGGCAACGGGCCGGCAGGCCCGCGCAAGGTCGCTCGCAGAACACGCAACATCAAACACGACAGAAGAGGCGAACGACAGATGCCGGACCCCGGACGACAGCACCGCGGAAGACGAGCATTCCGACCACAACCGAACAACTCCAGCTACTAGGCAGGCGCCCGCATGGGCGCCTTTTACTTTTCAGGGACTTAGCTGCCAGCTAAGGCACGCGGCTCATGGCCGTTTCGTGAAGACGCGACCAGTTCGACCCACCTCGACCCGTCTCCGCTCCCGTCGCGCGCGTCAAGCGCCATCAGGCGGTTCAATCGTCGCGCAGACGAAAACGCACACGGGACCGCGCAGGCGCATCGCGCGGAAAGATTGGAGGAACCATGGCGCACGCGACGAAATGCGCGGTACCCGAGGGTAACCGGGGCCGCGACGAGTGGATGACGGTGATCGAGATGCAGGAGTACATGGGGGCGAGCCGGAGCAAGGCATACGACCTCATCTGGTCGGGAGAGATCGACTCGTACAGGCTCGGCAGGAAGCTCCTGGTGTCGAGGGCGTCAGTGGACGCCTACATCGAGTCGAGGAGCGGCAGGAAATGACGGCGGCGACCGCCCCGGGAGCCGCCCGCGGCCGGGCACGCGAGGGAGCCTCGAGACGAAAGGAGCTCGAGGACGACCATGACCAAGAGCATTAGCAGGACTTGACGCAATGGCGCACACCGGTGATGACATTACTCATCCCGTCGTCATGGTAGAAGCCGCGAATCTTCTTCAGATAGTTTTCTTTAGGGGAAAAAGCATGCCACTCCGATTTCCTTTGGAATTAGCATATCAAATAATAGGTTTATCGGGGGATTTTTAATCAATTGGGTGATTTATGCCCCGATAACTTAGAGATTTCTATGTCCCTCGATAGATCCATCTTTGCCATCCCGTCGTTCCGGTTTCGCCCTCTTTTGCGCGCAAGCCACCAACTACGACCGCGAGGAGTCATCGCAGGTGGCTTGCGAGCTGATCGCAAAACCGCTGATCGCAAGACCTCATCAAAACTTGGCACAGGACACTCTGGCGGAAAGATATATCGCTACGAAATCCCCAGCCATGTGCTCACGATGGGCGCATACCCCAGCACGAAGATGATGACGATCCCCACAGGCAGCACGTACTTCATGTAGCGATACGACCAGGCGGGAAAGCGCAGGCCCTCGCCCGTGTCCGCCTCGGCGAGGAAGTTCTTCCATCCCCACCCGCGCTTGCTCGTCACGAACATCACGAGGAACAGGCCGCCCAAAGGCAGGATGTTGTTCGACACGAGGAAGTCCTCGATCGACTGGATGTCACCGATGCCCGGGATGGCAACACCCGAAAGCACGTTGAAGCCCAGCACGCACGGGATGCTCAGAATCGCAATCAGCGCGCCGTTCACCAGGCACGCCTTCTCGCGGCGCACGCCCCACTGATCCATGGAGAACGCCATAATCGTCTCGAACACGGCGATCACCGTCGACAGCGCGGCGAAGCTCATGAACAGGAAGAAGAGCGTCCCCCACAGCTGTCCCAAAGGCATCGCGTTGAACACGATGGGCAGCGTGATGAACACAAGCGACGGCCCCGACGCCGGCTCCACGCCGAAGGCGAAGCACGACGGGAAGATGACGAGGCCCGCCATGAGCGCGACCAACGTGTCGAGCACGCCCACGCGCACGGCCTCACCCGTGAGGCTGCGGTCCTTGCCGATGTAGCTGCCGAAGATAGCCATCGACCCCATTCCCACCGATACGGTGAAAAACGCCTGGCCAAGGGCCGCATACACCGCGTCGCCGAACGTTGCCCACTGCTCGGCGGGCGTGTTGCCGGCGAAGAGCTTCCCGAAGTCGGGCATCAGGTAGAACTCGAGACCCCCCTCGGCACCCAGCAACGTGACCGCACGCACGCACAGCGCCACGAGCACGACGAACAGCGCGACCATCATCACCTTTGTGACGCGCTCGACGCCGTTTTTCACGCCCGCACGCGTCGTGATCACGCCGATCGCCACGATAATCAGCATGTAAATGGTCATCTGCACCGGATCGGCCAAAAGCTGCCCGAACACGCTTGCGACATGTTCGGTACTCGCGCCGTTGAACTCGCCCATCGCGCTTTTCACCATGAAGGCGAGCATCCAGCCCGCCACCACCGTATAGAACATCATGAGCAGGTAGTTACCCGCAAGGCCGACCCACTTGAAGCGATGCCACTTCCCGCCCTCGGGCTCGAGCTCATCGTAGCTGCGCGCAATCGAGCGCTGGCTTGCGCGGCCCGCGGCAAATTCCATCACGAGCACCGGCAGCGCGAATATCACCAGGAAGATCAGGTACAGCACTACAAACGCCGCGCCGCCATATTCGCCGGTGATGTAGGGAAAGCGCCACACGTTTCCCAAGCCGATCGCACACCCAGCGCTCACCAGGATGAACCCGAGACGCGATCCGAACCTTTCACGTTCCATGAAAACCTCCCCAGTCGAAAACACGGGGCACGCTTCTCAGCTATGCCCCGTGTTCGATGCTCTTCCAATCACGCGACTTCCCGCCGCGCGACTATGGCGTATTGCGTGCGCAGCTACCCGCGCACCGCCTACTCTTTTTCGCGACGCGCACGATTATAGTTGATAAGGCAGCCCGCACGCACGATAGCGCGCTCTTCTTCGGTCATATCCGCCACATAAAGCGAAATCTCGCGAGCTTCTCCCGCATGAACGACCCACGCAGTGATGTCGGACGGATCGCCGCCGATCGCCTCGCGGATGCCCGGAACGTACACGTAGTCGCCCACCTCGAATGGCGGCTCGCCCTTAAGCTGGAAAGGCACCATGCCCCAATTCATCACGTTGGAACGATAGCGTTTGGTCGCATACTCCTCGACGATGTTCGCCAGACCGCCGATAACGCGCTGGCAGCTCGCCGCCTGCTCGCGTGCGCTTCCGTCGCCGGGCTTCTTCGCGTAAATCATGCTGCCGTACTCCACGCGAGATGCGTCCACGTCCACACCCGCGCCGTTGAGTGCGGCGAACACGACGGCGAGCTCGGGATCGGCCTCGATAAGGCTCTCCCCCGCCACGCGGCGCTTCTCCACCGCATCGACGCGCTTGGAGCGCCCGACGTATTCAGAATCGCGGCGGGAAAGCGTGAACTCGGCCAGGCCGAGCGGGTTGGAACGATACGAGCTCGTCTCGCCGGAGGGAATGAGCTCGTCGGTGGTGGTCACCGGGTCCATGATCTTGGAGCACACCTTCAAAAGGATGTTCTCTCCAAGCGGCTCCATCGCGGGCCACGGCTTGATGTTCGGTCCCTCAACAAGCTCGCTTTCGGGCTTGGCCTTGCCGAATCCCCAGTACACGCGCTTGTCGTAGGGCGCGCTGTCGAAGGTGTACTCGCAAGCTTCGTCCCACGTCTCGTCGGGAAGGTCGGTAGCGGGGGTCAGAATGCCGCCCGCCGCCGCCGTCGCCGCGATGGAGCGCGCATCCATGAGCGCGACTGCCGAGAGCTGGCCGTTGCCAGGCTTGGAGCCCTCGCGGTTGGGGAAGTTGCGCGTGGTGTGGCGGATGGAAAGCCCGTTGTTCGCGGGCGTGTCGCCGGCGCCGAAGCACGGGCCGCAGAACGCGGTGCGCACGATGGCTCCCGCCTCCATGAGATCGTAGATGTAGCCGCGACGGGTGAGCTCGAGCGCGACCGGCTGGCTTGTGGGATAAACCGCCAGAGAGAACTCGCCGCAGCCGATGTTGGCTCCCTTGAGCGCTCGGGCCGCCTGGACGACGGAGTCGTAGTTGCCGCCCGAGCAGCCGGCGATGACGCCCTGCTGCACGCGCAGGCGCCCGCCCTCGATCTTGTCGAGCAGGCTGAAGTTAACCTTATCGCCGCCGATGCGGGCCGCCTCGACCTCGACCTCGTGCAGGATGTCCTCGAGGTTCTCATTGAGCTCGGCGATCGTGTAGCCGTTCGACGGATGGAACGGTAGCGCGATCATGGGGAGGATCTCGGAGAGATTCACATGCACGCAGCCGTCGTAGTATGCCATATCTCCCGGGGCGAGCTGCTTGTAGTCTTCACCGCGACCGTGAGCCGCAAGGAACGCATGAGTGTCCTCGTCGGTGGCCCAAATAGAGGACAGGCACGTGGTCTCGGTCGTCATGACGTCGATGCCGTTGCGGTAATCGGTCGTCATAGACGCGATGCCCGGGCCCACGAACTCCATCACCTTGTTCTTCACATATCCCTTTGCGAACACCTCGCGGATGATGGCGAGCGCCACGTCGTGCGGGCCGACGCCAGGGCGCGGGGCACCTTCCAAATATATTGCCACAACGCCGGGGTATGCCACGTCGTAGGTGTCGCGCAGCAACTGTTTCGCCAGCTCGCCGCCGCCTTCGCCGATAGCCATCGTGCCGAGGGCGCCGTAGCGCGTATGCGAGTCGGAGCCTAAGATCATCTTCCCGCAGCCGGCGAAGTTCTCGCGCATAAACGAATGGATCACCGCAATATGCGGGGGAACGAAGATGCCACCGTACTTCTTCGCTGCAGAAAGACCGAAGACGTGGTCGTCCTCGTTGATGGTGCCTCCCACGGCGCACAGCGAGTTGTGGCAGTTGGTGAGCACGTAGGGCAGGGGGAATTCCGTCATGCCCGATGCACGCGCGGTCTGGATGATGCCGACGAACGTGATGTCGTGGCTGGCCATCGCGTCGAAGCGGATCTTCAGCGCACTCGGATCGCCCGAGGTGTTGTGCGCCTGCAAAATCGAGTATGCGATCGTCCCCCGCCGCGCCTCGTCGGGCGTCTTCGAGATGCCGCACGCCGCCGCTTCCGCTTCGGGAACGATCTCGGTTCCTTCGCGCAGGAACACTCCGCCATCGTAAAGCTTGATCATAGAAACCCCTCTATCTCACCCGGGCCTCGCGGCCAGCCTCGTGATTGTCAGCTTGTGGTTTATGGTTGCGAGCCTTATTATCCAACACTTCGCATATGTGTGTGTTACGGGCACGCTACACGTGCTCATTTTCACGTAAAAAGGCCCGCAACCGGCAGCGATGTGCTACGATTGCGGGCTTTGCCAGTGCGAAATCAGCTTGCGCGCAGGCGTTGTCTTAAGCCTTAGGCCTTCGGCACGACGACCGTCGGCGTGGCCAGGTTCAAAAGCATGCTATGCGTAACCGAGCCGAACAGCGCACGGCCGAGCGCGGCACGGGAATGCGTGCCTAAAACGAGCAGCTGCGCATCCTTCGACGCATCCAAAAGCACGCGCGTGGGAGAAGGCCCCTCGATCGAGCGGCCCACCACCTCGAGCGCGGGGTTTGCGGTCGTGATGCGCGCGACGAACTCATCGACTTCTGCCTGACGCTGACGGCCAACCTCTTCAAGGCCGCCGCCCATGCCTTCTGCGGGACGCGACATCCAAGCCGGGATGCCCCATGCGCTCACCAGCTCGAGCGGCTGGGCGGAATCGATCGCCTCGCCGACGCCGAACGCCACCGCGGCATCCGACACGTTGTCGGGACCCACACCCACAACAATGCCAGACTTTCCAGCGCAGGTCACATCCCAGTCGCACGGCACAACGACCGTAGGAATCTTCACCTGAACAGAGACGCGAAGACCGGTCGCGCCGCCGAACGTCTCAGTGATAGACGCCCCGTGATGCGACCCCAAAACCACCATGTCGTGGTTGGCGGCTTCCTCCACAATCGATTCCACGGTAGGGCCATCGACGATCTTCGTGTCCACGGTAACGTCGGGATGCTCGGCAGCGAGCGTTTCCTTCTTCTCGCGAAGCGCCGCCTCGACGGTGGTGTGCACCATCTCGGCCTCGGCACCAAGCTTCTTCGCCTCAGCAGAATTCACGACCGCGAGAAGCATCAAGCTTGCTCCCGTGCGCTCGGCACGCGCGACCGCCCAATCCAGTGCGCGACGACCGCGCTCGCTTCCATCAACACCAACGAGAATGCTCGCCATGGTGGGCCTCCGTTTCTCTTCCAGTTAGTGGAACATCGGAATCATAAGCCACAGTGCGAACAGCACGATGGCCACACAGGCGGCGAAGCAGACGGCCGAGGCGAGACGGGTCATCAAACGAGATTCGCGCTCCACGTCCCCATCGGCGCGCGCCCACAAGCGCAGCCCCGATGCATACAGTACGCTAATCGAGCACGCAACACAAACGGCAACGACGAGAACGGTGATAAAACTAACGATTTCTTGAGTCAGCATGTGACGAGTTCCTCCTTGCTAGGCAGCTGCAGCGACGGTCTTCGCGTTCGGATTGGCGTTGATCTTCACATCGGCTCGCTCGTTGACGTTCGCGGAATTGATAGGGTTGCGGCGGGACATGCGCCAGATGATGAACGCAACGGCGCACGCGATGAACGCGACCGCAACGGTGCCCCAAAGACCCGTCTTTGCAAGCGCGCAAGCGAGGGCGCCCACGATGCCGGCAGCCGGGAAGGTGACAAGCCACGCGATGACCATCTTGCCTGCAACGCCCCAGTTCACCTTGCTGCCCTTCTTTCCAAGACCCGAGCCGATGATGGATCCGGAGCACACCTGCGTGGTCGAGAGCGCGAAGCCCATGTGAGAGGAGACGAGAATCGTAGTCGCCGAAGCCGCCTCTGCGGCGAAACCCTGCGGAGTCGAGATCTCGGTCAGACCCTTGCCAAGCGTGCGGATGACGCGCCAGCCGCCCATGTAGGTGCCAAGAGCGATGGCGAGACCGCAGATGGCGACGACCCACAGCTCAGGACCCGAACCGGAAGGCTGGAAGCCCACGGCGATCAGCGTCAGCGTGATGATGCCCATCGTCTTTTGGGCGTCGTTGGTACCATGGGAGAGCGCGACGAGGCACGCCGTCACCGTCTGGCCGTGGCGGAATCCCGACTCGATTTGCCCCTCTTCCATCTTGCGCACCACAAAGAAGATCAGTTTCACCGCGAAGAAGGCCGCAAGCCCCGCGACCACCGGGCTTACGAGCGCGGGGATGAGCACCTTGGCGAGCACTGCGGCAAAGTTCACGCCTTCAACGTCTGCACCCACGATGACGGCACCGACCAGGCCGCCAAACAGGGCATGCGAGGAGCTCGACGGCAGGCCTACGAGCCAGGTGATGAGGTTCCATATGATTGCGCCAACCAATCCGGCAAAAATGAAGGCCGCGCTGATGGTGACCTGCTGCTCGTTGATGATGCCGCCTGAGATGGTCTTCGCCACCTCGGTCGACAGAAATGCGCCGATAAGATTGAGCGTTCCGGCCGCGATGACGGCGGTCTTCGGCTTGAGCGCGCCCGTGGCGATGGAGGTCGCCATGGCATTGGCGGTGTCGTGAAATCCGTTCGTGAAGTCAAACGTGAGAGCTGTGACGATGACGAGCACCACCACAACCAGAGTTGCCGGATCCATGTGTCTATGTTCTCCCTTCGAGTTTTCTCTCCGCTCGAAGGGCGCAAGCCCAACCCGTCCCTCCGAGGCCGATGAACACATTAGGGAGGGCGTGTCTGGGAAACATCTTGTAATTGTAAAGTCCGTGTAAAGCGCGGTTGGACGCCTTTCGCGTCGGTGAGCGGTGCGCGCAACTGACGCCCGATCGCGTGCGCCGGGCGAGATGGCTCTTTCTACAGGGTGTCTTCTGCCACCTTTTCCCAGTTGTAGCCCTCGCCACACACCAAATCGATGCGCAGGGCGCCTTCTGGGGCAGTTGATTTCGCAGCCTCGTAAGCGACGCGCGCCGCCGCCTCGTCTTCGGCCTCGAGCTCGGTCTCCTCAAAGACGAAGGACACATCCGACCGCTCGGAATCCTTGATGAAACGCACTTTGTACTTCATAGGTGAGCCTTTCTCTTTTTCGAGTAGCCATTATAGAGGAGCCGCAGCCGCGTTCGATACGCTCCTTCATTCCATGCCGCACTATTTTGACGCTTTCGTCTGCTTCGAATATCGCGCGAATCGCTTATCCAACAAGCTGCGCTACAATGGCGAAAACTCATCTCTCCCGTTGAAAGGGGCATCATGGACGCTCAATCGGCTCGCATCGGATTTATCGGTTTCGGGAACATGGCGGGCGCCATGGCCAAGGGCCTTATCGAATTCGCTGGCGTCGATGGGTCTCGCATCTGCGCGTGCGCCGCACATTTCGATTCGCTCGAGAAGCGCTGCGAGCCGCTTGGTGTTCTCGCTTTCAAATCGCCTGCTGAAGTGGTCGAAAACTGCGACCTCGTCGTTATCTCGGTAAAGCCCCACCTTGTCGGCGAGGTCCTCTCCCCTGTTCGCGAGACCCTTCGCGAAAAGGCGGTCGTCTCCGTCGCCGCCGGCCTTCTGTTCGATTTCTACGAGGACCTGCTCGGCGAGGGGTCGCGACATCTCTCCACGATTCCCAACACACCGATCGCCATCGGCAAGGGAGTCGTCTCCTGCGAAGAGCGGCATTCTCTCGCCGCTGATGAATGGGAAACCTTCGTTGGGCTTTTCTCTCCCATCGCGCTTATCGAGGTGCTTCCCGGGCGCCTGCTCTCCGTCGCGAGCGCTCTTGCCGGCTGCGGCCCCGCTTTCGCCGCCATGTTCCTTGAGGCGCTTGCCGACGGCGGCGTGAAAAACGGGCTCCCACGTCAGACTGCTTATCGCCTCGCCGCCCAGATGATGGCCGGCACAGCTGAGCTTCATCTCGCCACGGGCACGCACCCCGGTGCCATGAAGGACGTCGTCTGTAGTCCTGGCGGTACGACGATCAAAGGCGTCGCCGCGCTCGAGGACGCAGGGGTGCGCGGAGCCGTCATGAGAGCGGTCGACGCAACTCTTTCGTAAAGGAATACAGGCTCCTCATCATTTCTATTTCAGGAATAAGGCCTCGCATTGAGGCCTTATTTTTTGAATCCTATTGATACCTGTTCTCTGAGAAGACTCAGCTCGCCGCAGGAATAGCACTTCCCTACTTCACCTGGACAAGTGCGAACACGTCCACGTCGGTCTCTTTCGCAATAGCCTCGCGCGGATGAAGGAATTCCAGCTCCATAAGAAAGCCCATCCCCGCCAGCTTGCAACCGTATTGCGAGACCAGCTTAGCCTGTGCGACCGCCGTGCCGCCGGTAGCCACCAAATCGTCAATGATCAACACCACGTCGTCCCCGTCGAGAGCATCCACATGCATCTGAAGCTCATCAGTGCCGTACTCCAACTCATAGCTTTCCGTTCGGACCTCACGAGGCAGCTTGCCTGGCTTGCGAGCAGGCACGAATCCTGCTCCAAGACGGTATGCAACCGGCGCCCCGATGAGGAATCCTCGTGCTTCAGCACCGACTACTTTCGTAACTCCCGCGTCCTTGAAATGGTCGGCGATCGCATCTATTGCGGCATGGAACCCTTCGGGCTCTTTCAACAGCGTTGTGATGTCCTTGAACACCACTCCCTTTTCCGGATAATCGGGGATGTCGGTTATATGGCCCTCAAAATCGTAGGCAGCCATTGGTTTCCTTTCCTGGCAGCTTGCTCGAACTCGATCTATTGTACCTCGAATGCCCCCCTGCGGTCCTTTGCCTTACCGTCCGCTGCCATGATTTGACATGTGAAGGAATTGTGGAGAATCTCTTATACCCCTGAATCTCTAGACTTAGTTCGATTCTCTCAACCTGATCTCTGCTCATTTTTGTTGAGCAACAACGTCTTAGCGTTCTTTTACCCCAGTTCTCCCTCATCAAATTCTTTTTCTTTTATCGCTTCCTGCTAGTCAGGCCCATTATTTCTTTCCATTGCTTTACGCGTTTATTCTTGTTATGTTTGCTGATAGCAACTCCGCATCAGGCGTTTTCCCGTCTTCGCTAACAAATAACGGTGGACTTTTCTATGTTTCTTGTTATAATCTCTCGCTGTAAGTTGGATGCGAAAGCATTCGGTCGATAAGAAAAAGAAATCCCCCTCAGCGCCAACTGAGGGGGATTTGATAAGTGACCGAAATCACTCACGTCGCAATGAGTATTTTATCACTTAGACGATATACGTGCAATACGCGCGTGTTCTTCGTCACTTTTCCATATCGACATAAGGAATTGTTCGCTCGTCTAACGGTTGGGCATTGCTTCGACCGTTGGTTAGGTGCATTGTGTCGGTAGGGTTTTCACATAGCGACTCTTCGCATTGCGATCTCGATGAGAGGGACACGTTTTTCCGTGCCCTCTTCCACGACGACCGCAACAGCTCTTATGCCCTTGCTACCTGCATTGACGGCACTTGGCGTGAGTCAATGCACAAGCACTCGCACCTTTCTTTCATCGGCGCGCCGAGCAATGGGTCGCTCTATGTTTCCGTGAACGGTTTTTCCGGAGATAAACGTCGTCTCGATTCACTCAGGCAAATCAACACTCTTTTCTTTGACCTTGACTGCCATGGGTCGTCTGGCTCGCAGACTGATAGTGCGATACGCCGCAGCCTCGCAATTATTGACAACGCCGTTCGGGCTGGAAAGCTTCCTTGCCCGACGCTTATCGTTGATTCTGGCCGCGGTCTGCATCTTTACTATGTCTTAAAGCGCTCTATCCCTTATCGATGCTCCGCAAACGGCCCTGTCAACGAGAAGGCTCTTCGACTTTTCCGACGCGTTCAGCAAAATCTGTCAAGAACCCTCTCTCATCTTATGGATCCGATCGACTCCATTGACGTGGATGAAAAAGTCTTCGATTTCACTCGTGTCTCGCGCGTACCGGGAAGCTTCAACCCTGCTGCCCAGCGTTATGCTCGCCTTTTGTCGTCAAGCGACTCTTACTATGATCTAAGCGAGCTTAACGCTAAACTTGGCGTATTTGCAAAGCATGTCGTCTCCTCCGAGACAAGACATTCGACAAACGCAATATTCTCGAAGAAGCACGGCGACGACAGTCCGCTTTTGCGGTCTCGTTTGGCTAATGTGATTTCCCTGCAAGCTCTTCGAAACTTCGATTGCGAAGGATCACGTGAGCTTATGTGCTTCGTGCTCTATAACACTGCCGTTCAACTTGTCGGGCCGAGCGATGCTTCTCGCCAGCTTTGCTCGTTCAACTCACGTTTCACGCAGCCTCTTTCGCAAGCTGAGCTCGATAGTGTTGTTCGCTCGGTCGATCGAGTTGTGAATGTACGGGGTCAACGTGGGTATTACGTATTGAGCGCAAAAAGAATAGTGGAGATGCTCGCTCTAACCGAGCAAGAGAAGATAAGGATTCAATTCCACACGTCAACTCGTTCAATCATTCGGGAAAAGGCGAAAGAGGCCACTGCGTCGCGCCGGGCCTTAAGAGATAAAAGGATTACCAAGCTTTATCGAAGCGGCGATTTCACTCAAAACGAAATCGCTCAAAGGGTTGGTTGTTCATTGAGAACTGTTGCGAGCGTTCTTTCGCGAGCAAGACGACAGCACTTCAGTTCACTTCCGAAGCTGCAAATAGCAGTTCCTTTTGTTGTGCAACAACATAGAAGAATTGTGTTATGCAGCATCGTTCAATCGCATCTACAAAATGAGAAGCTGTTGCAGATGCGATTGACAACCAATCGCGCATTCGCATTCAATAGGCCAAACAGCATCACTACCTGGCCTAACCATGACTTACAGAACACACGCAACCGAGAGAAAGAAGTCTCTTTTAACAAACAACATGAAAACAAGTCTAACAAGATTCTCAGCAAATATGCAATTTTTTGTCATACGTGTTTATCTGTAGTCCGCCTTGCGCCCTTTTATTCTCTCAACTCGAGTTGGGTCGTATGATTACCTCGATTTATCGAGTGCTTCTTGTTGCTGTTCTATTTCTCTTAGTAGCATCTTAATCTCACCGATTAGCTTATAGTCTGCCTCTCCTGAGACTTTGTCAGCCTTTCGTAGAGCGTTTTTAGCTGTCTTGAGATATCCGTTGATGTCCTTCGGCTTTCTTGGATGCTGGTTTGAGGAAGTTACTTGCCTTTGATTTAATGCTGTTTCATTGCTTTTGTCTGGGTTTACCGGAAGATCATTTTCTTTGATCTCCTGCACAAGTGCCGTTATCTCATCACTGTCGTAGCTGTTTGATTTAACTGACTCGATTACGAAATTTTGCTTGTCTCCTGGTAGTTTGGAGATTGCTTCTGCTTGAGTCTGGGTAATTTTCCCTTCGTCGAGTAGGTCGTTACCCTCTTTTGCCAGATTGCGTGCAATGTTTAGCAGTACTTGCGCTGTTCTTTCAGATACTCCGAAATGCTCTGCGAGAACCGTTTTGGTATTTCGACCCTTTAGGCTTGGATCGTCCTTTCTCCATTCGACGAGTTTGTCGGCAAGCACCTTGAAACCCTGGGCTCTCTCGGATGGCGTGATGTTCCTTTGCCCCATGTTGCTTGAGTGCATGATGAATTCTGCTTGCTCGTCGCTGAGGGATCCGAGCTTATGGCAACGGCCTGGAACCATTCGCCATGCGTCACCATACTTCTCTGCGAGAAGCTTGCAGGCGCGCCAGCGTCTTTCGCCATCGACGATTTGAACGCCGTTTTCGGTTTCGCGCAGGATGAGGGGCTCAACTTCCTTGCTGTTGTAGATTAGTCCTGCGAGGTTTTTTACATCCTCTTCCGTTATCTTGTAGGCGTTGTTTGGATTTGGTTTGATGTCTTCGATGTCGAACCAGTCAAACCCCATCTCGCTTAATAGCGTATTGCGTCGATTATCGTTGGCCATTTTGTCAGTAATCGATGCATTTTGATTGTCTCTTGCATTAAATGCGGCAACTCGTAGCTCTTCTTCTGAGAGCTTTTCGTGCTTTGTGACAACATTTGCCACTGCTCCCCCATTTCGAGCTATGGCCGCTTGCAGCTTTTTCTTAGGCATTCATTTCCTCGATTTCTTGAGCGAGCAAACGATACTGCATTCCAGGTTTGCTGTCGGGCGCGTATGTGATGAGTGGCTCCATTGCAAGACTTGCCTCCGGAACAACCGTACTTTTTTCAATCTTGGTGTTGAAGTACTCAGCGTTCGGTATTGCTTCCTTAAGCAATTCGCATCCGACTTTGTAGGCAGAGGTCTTTCGTTCAATCATCGTTTGCAGAATCTTCCAATGCTGTGGGAGACGGCGTCGTTCTTTTGCGGTCCTGTTGATGGTATCAATCGTCTGAGAGAGACCTGCGATTGCAAAACCGTCAACTTTGATGGGGATAATAATGTGTGAAGCATTGTTTCCGGCTTCAAGCGCCACGATGGCGTTCGTGGTTGTCATATCCAAGCGAGGACCGCAATCGATGATAATGTAATCGAAACGATCCTCTCCTTCCTTCGCCATTTCTTCTACGAGGTCCTCGATTGCATAGCACAATCTTGTGTCTACTCCTCCTGCGATCTCTGCTTTCAGACGCGTATCCGCGTCCGCAAAGCGGAAATTTGACGGAACACAGAAGACGTTATTGTAGTCTGTCGGCTTCATTACATCCCGAAGGCTTTTTCTCTGACCGTTCGGTGTTGTCTGATAAAGAACGTCTGCAATGCATGCTTCTTCTGAGCGGGGGTCGTAAACCCTGAGGCTCTGGCTTACGTTGCCCTGGCCGTCCATATCGATTACAAGAACTTTATATCCCATTTCTGAAAGGCATACTGCAAGGCAAGTGCAAGTCGTGGTTTTTGCTACACCGCCTTTGTAGCTCATTATCGAAATGATTGTCGGCTTTTCTGCGGATTGCGTAAGCTGTCCGTTGAGGAGCAAATCGGCAAGTTGGGATTTGTTGAGACCTCGTCGCTCTGCTTCTCTTTCGAGTTCTTCTACGGTCTCCCTGCCCAGAGAAAGCGATTGCTGCTGCTTTTCTCCGCCTTTCGACTTACCTTTGGTGGCCATCTTGACCTCTTTCGTATCCGACTGATCTTTCGACATGCCTCATCCTATCACTGCTGTGTTTATGTTTCGTTTGATTTTGGCTCTGTGCAGTCGCTGCACACTTTGTCGTTTCGCTTATTCTATATGCTATTTTTTTATACTACAAGCGTTATCGCCTATTATTTTCGTTCACTGCAATAATTTTTATTCTACTCGACTCAGTGTCTGCTACTCATCGTATTTTTTCAGAAATCTTTCGTGTTATTGGTTACTGTGCAGTAACTGCACAGTAACCAAAATTCAATTTTGAACGTTGATTGATAACGAGTAGCTCTCTACTGTGCAGTCGCTGCACAGTAGAGAATCGTACAATGCCAAGCATAAGATAAGTGGGATCTGCTTAGTGCTGTGCAGCGACTGCACAGCAACAGATTGATAGCTCGTGACCATATTCGAGATGACAGGAATCAATGGAAGGTGGAGTTTTGGCATAATAGGTAGAGAAGAACGAATTGAGTGCTCGGCTAGAAATGAACTTAGAATCGAGACAACAAGAGAGGCGAAGAAATGAGATAATCCAGAGAGATCGATGGAGAGGTGAAGAGATGAATTATTCCACTATCAAATATTTCGATATTGCAAATGGAGAGGGTGTTCGTACGACGTTGTTCGTATCCGGCTGTCGCCGAGGCTGTCCTGGTTGCTTTAACTCAGAAGCGTGGGATTTCTCGGCGGGTAAGACATTCACTCGTGAGACTGAGATTGAAATACTTGATAGTTTAAGCGCATCATATATTGATGGTTTAACTCTCCTGGGTGGTGAACCGATGGAGCCCGAAAATCAAGCGGGACTGTTGCCGTTTCTTCGAAAGGTGAAAGAAAGCTACCCCGATAAATCCATCTGGTGCTTCACGGGGGAGCTATACGAGGATCTTCTCGACCCTCAGTCCCGATGCAGCTGCAAGGAAACCCAGGAGATTTTGTCTCTCGTTGATATTTTGGTGGATGGCCCATTTGAGCAAGATAAGCATGACATTACGCTCAGGTTTAAAGGATCGTCCAATCAGAGAATTATCGATCTTGAAAAAACAAGAGCGGAGGGGGAGCTTCGACTTTGGGAAGACGATCCAACTTATGCGACGCATAGTATGAATCGTGATTAATCGAATCGTAAGATATAAGGTTCAAGATAGATAAGGCCGCCACGAGGGATGTGGCGGCCTTATCTAAAGGCTCAATTGCTAGATTCTATCGAGGCTCAAATTGGGCTCTATGCGGGGTTCTCGTGAATCATAATATGCTTCACATTGTCAAAATGAGACTCAACGGCATCGTGAGCGGCCTCAGCGATTTCATGAGCTTGAGTAAGCGTTTGCGAACCATCAACGGCGATTTCTGCGTCAACATATACCTTGTTTCCAAACTTTCGCGTGCGAAGATCGTCGATTCGGATGACACCCGGCGTGTTGCTGATAACATCTACGAGCTCATGTTCGAATGTTGAATCACAAGCAGTATCAGTTAGGCTGCTAAGCGATTCCTTCAAGACATCGAATGCGACCTTCAATATGATGACGCAGATGACCAAGCTGGCAATTGCATCGCCTGCGTGAAATCCAAGCATCGAGGCGCCGATGCCGGCAAGTGCGCCAACAGAGGAGAGCGCGTCAGATCGATGGTGCCATGCGTCGGCCATGAATGCGCTCGAGTTTATAGCGCGAGCCCAATGGCGGGTATACCAGAACATCCCTTCTTTTGCGACGATAGATACGATTGCTGCGATGAGAGCAATGAGGCTCGGTGTTGCAGCGTCAAGATAAGAACGGGTCGCAATGCTTTCCAAGCTAGAGTATCCGATTGCTAAGCCTGTGAACAAAAGGATAAGCCCCAAGGCAAGGGATGCAATGCTCTCGAACCGTTCGTGTCCATAGGGGTGATCGCTGTCGGCGTCGCGCTCGGCGAGCCTCACTCCCGCAAAGGCGATAGCGGTCGCGACCACGTCCGAAAGCGAGTGTACCGCATCGGATATCATCGCGGTGGAATTGCCGAAAATGCCCGCGAACAGCTTAAAGGCTGCAAGGAAGATGTTTCCGCCCACTCCGACAGTGGCGACTTGCCGGGTAACTTTTTGCCTATCCGGAATGCGGCTGTCCTTGCGAGACTCCGGGTCTTCATCATTGATAGGGTTGCATTCGATGTTTTCTGCCATGATTCGAACTCCTTGGGTAGGGAACAGTGTCTCTTAGCTACCCGCACTTGCGTTCGAAAAATACAAAACGCGCCTGCGGAACGGCAACTGTCCCGCAGGCGCGCTCAGAGGTGCATCTGCTGCCGGCGTCCCCGCCGGCCCGGCTCCATAGCTCAACGCCACGGCCTGATCAGTTTGCGCTGTAAAAGCTTGTCGCAACGGTTGCGCGGCAATGCAGTGCAAAGAGTGGACATATTGTAATAGTGCCAGATTCGGTTTGTCACCACTAACATCACAATTATGTCGAAATCGTGAATCAAGCTGGTGGAATATTACGCAAGAGCGCCCATGGGGTCCCATGGTGCGAGAGGGGCGGGGTCGCTATCGTAGGCTGCAAGCTCGTCATCGGTAAGGTATTTCCTGTCAACGACGACCTGATAGACGTACTCCGAGAACCAATCGTCGGTCATAAGGTCGTAGCCATCGTGGCCGTGGTCCTTGCCCCAGCTGTTCTCAACGCGCCATAAAGTCGGATTGCCGTCGTCGTCGAAGTTCACTCCCTGAAACACCATCGCATGTGTCATGAGCGATTCACCATAATCGAGTCGCGCCGCTTTGTCCAAGCCCGCCATCACCGGCACGCCGAACAGCCCGTCGGCATCCATGGTGCCGATACCCATCATTCCGTCATCCTGCAAGTAGTTTTGGTCGACATCGCAGCCGAACCATACGGGAAGACCGTCCTTGAGCTGGGCGATAGCCGCTCTTTTCAGGGACTCGATGGGAAGGTTCACGTAGCGGACGCCGCCATCCTCGGCTACGTTACCAAGGAACCTTACCGTATAGGAGCGATCGTAGGGTTTGTCGGCGGTCGGAGCGTTGATAACCGAGATGTAGTCGTCAAGGTTCATGTCTACGTATTCGTCGAAGAACTGCTTTGGGCTGAAGGTCCCCGAAACGACCAGCTTGTCGTCCTTGTCGCGGATACGGGCTTCAAATGACTTCGGCGGCTCGCCAAGGCAAATCGCAAGCACGCGGTAGAACTGCCCAAGAAGCTCAGCCTGCTTTGCCGCAAGGGTCTCCTTGTCGGCGCCTTCTGCAATCATGTTGCGGAGCGTTTTAGCGCCGGTACGAAGGAATCGGGTAAGGAAGGCATCCATATCTCCCGTGTTCGACGAGCAGTGCGTTTCGGGCATGGCGTCCTTCGGCACGACACCGTACTTCTTCACGATGGATCGGAACATGTCCCACTGCCCGCCGTCGCAGAGTGGGTCAAGGAGAAGAAACGAAACATCTCGCGAGGTCACAGGCTCATCTGCGGTGGCAATGATGTTCTGGAAGAACCAGTTGGCGCGCTCGTACTTGTCCCAGAAGAGGGGATAGGCTTGCGATAACTCGAACGTCTTCAGGTTCAGCTTCTTCATGATGCGAAAGCGCATGGTGTTCAGGCTTGCGAACATCCAACAACGGCCCGAACGCTTCTGGTTGGTGATGTCGCCTTGGGAGAGTTGAACATCGAAGGTGCTCGCATCGAGGCTGAGCGCCTCGGGAACGCGAGCGACTTTGCGGATCGGGCTTGCGGAAACGGCATTCTTTGCGATTCGCGCGGCTGGGTCCGAGGCAAAGGCCGCATGTGCATTACGGGTGACCTCGTCGGGGATGGCGGTGTAGGCGATAGGGCCTTCGGTTTGATTCATAGATACCTCCAAACGGGAGTGCTGCAACTTATGTTCGGAGGTTAGCACAATGGCGGGAAAACGGGCAGCACGATGGCGGCTGGTGGAACAAAACCGAGCGGCCGCCCGAGGTGAGAAGCGAACTCTCGGACGGCCGCTCGGCACAAGGTAATGAGGCCCTTTATTTCATGGCCTCGAGTTTCGCCAGCACTGCTTCCTGTCCTTCGATAAGCTCGCCGCCCACGTAGAGATACGGAATCTTGTTCGCGTCACCGCCGAGCGCAAGCAGCTCTTGGTAGGGGGCTTCTTGCTCGACGTCGCGCTTGTCGAGGTCGATGCCCAGCTCGTCGGCGAGGTTCACCGCCACCGAGCAGGTTGAACAGGGCGCCCAGTAATAAAGAATAGGCTTTTCCATCAAGAGTCCTTTCGGTCGGAAGCATTACGGCAAGTATACGCTTAGGTAACTTTCTTCGCGGCTTCGATTGCAGCAGAGCCTTGCAGCGGGGTGAAAGTGGCATATCTGTGAGGGTTGGGTATCAATCTGGCGAAGAGTTCCCCTGGTTCAAATTCCCACCACATGAGGAGGATATGTTCTACCTTCGGAAAGCAAGCGAGAAGATGATAAGCACGAGGTTGAACATGACTGAACGGGCAAGGGGCACATCATTCACGGCGAAGAGCCTGTTCGAGGGGCTCTCTGGCGCGCAGCTTACGGCGGGCGCGCTTGCCGCGGTGACGTCGATGCTGCTGTCGGCGCAGATTGGCATCGCGGGGTCGGTGATCGGCGTTGCGGTTGGCTCGGTCGTCTCGACGGTCGCGTCGCAGGTATACAAGCGCTTCCTGGAGCAGTCGGCGACCAAGCTGCGCGGCATGCGCGACTCGGATGAAGAATCGAGTACTGACGGCGTTGGCGTCGCTGAAGGGTTGGAAGGTTTCGAGGCGGTCCCATTAGGGGCTAAGGAAGATGGTGCAGCCTCGGCGGAAGAAGATGCTCAAGCCGACGGCCTGAAAGCGGGGCAAATCGAACAAGCTGAGTTTGCGGGCGGTTCGACGAGGGCCGCCGATCAGCTCGCCTCGAGGCATGTGGTTGCTGGGGGAGTGCCCGGCCGCGCCACAGCGACGCCTCACCTGGGTGATAAGTCGCTCGCCGGGGACATCACTGCGCAGCATGTTCGCGAGAAGCGCGAGCATGATAAGCGCATGCAGCGAGGCGTGATCGCCGTGTCGATAGTGTCCGCCCTCGTCGCGGTGGCGGTGAGTGCGGGATTTGTCATGCTGACCACGCAGGGCCAGGGTCTTGGCGCGAAGCCAGCGGCAATCGAGCAGGTTGTCCGGGGGAACCAGGATTCGGACGCGCAGCAAGATGCACAGGCGGACAAACAGCATGCAATTGAGTCCGAAACGAGTAGCGACTCCCAGAACGCGTCCGCGTCGAGCGCAGCTTCGAATACGACGAAAAACGACTCCTCGGATGCTAGCAGCTCGACCTCGCAAAATCAGTCAGGGTCCTCTCAATCGGAAGCACAAGAAAGCGGCCAGGGGCAAAGCGGCACCTCGACCTCTTCAAGCCCGAATGCGGGCACATCCTCATCGGGGGAGCAGGGGAGCACGAGCGGTGGGAATACCTCATCTAGCCAGGACTCCGCATCGGGATCGTCGTCTGCTTCCGGCGGCACCGCATCTGGAAGCAGCAAATAGGGGTTTCGCAAGCGCGGCCAATCGCATAGATGCAGTCAGCAGTCAGGGCTTCGTCGGGGTATAATTCCTGCCATGTCTCAATACGAACCCAACATAGACGACGTCGCGCTCATCTTCGAGGGCGGTGGCATGCGTGCAAGCTATACGGCGGGCGTGGTGACGACTCTGCTCGAGCGCGAGCTGAATTTCCCGAAGGTATACGGCATTTCCGCCGGGGCAAGCCATACGGTCAACTACGTGTCGCGCGATATCGAGCGCTCGCGCGCCTCGTTCACCGATTTGGTGCGCGACTCTGAGTTCGGAGGTGTCGGTAGCTTCCTATCTGGCAGAGGGTTTTTCAACGCGCATCACCTCTACGAGGGAATCGCGGAGGACTTGGCGGGCACCGACAAGGTGATGGCCTTCGACTTCGACACGTTCCTTGCGAACAAGGCCGAGGTGCACATCGAGGGATTCGATTGGGAAACCGGCGAGACCGTGGCGTGGACGAAGGCGGATATGCCGACGATGCGCGACATGATGCTGCGCGTGCGCGCCAGTTCGACCATGCCCCTGTTCATGCCGCCGACGACGATCGACGGCCGCACCTATATGGACGGCGGAATGGGGACGAGCTGGGGAATTTGCCTCGACGCGGCGCGGCGCGACGGTTTCGAGCGCTTCTTCATCGTGCGAACGCAGCCGCGGGGATATCGCAAAAAGCCCCTTGGCGCTTTGCCACGCGCCGTGTTCCGCGCCGCTTTTCGGAACCATCCCTTGGTTGCCGAGCGCACCATCGAGAGGCCATCGCGCTATAACGCTCTGTGCGACGAGGTTGAGCGGCTCGAGCAGGAGGGCTCGGCCTGCGTTTTCTATCCCGACGAGATGCCCGTCGACAACAAAGAGACGAATTGGGAGAAGCTTTGCGCGTCCTACGATGCGGGCTACGCGCAGGCGCAACGCGAGGCAGCCTCGTGGGAGGCGTGGATTGGCGGCCGGTAGGCGATGTCGCAAGAGGGGAGAGCAATGCCGATAATCACATTGAAGCAGACGGGCAACGCGGATGCTGAGAGGGGCGGGGACCTCTCCCTGTTCACTCGCACGGCCGACGCGGAACTGCGCGAGAGAGGGCTGTTCATCGGCGAGTCGCTCAAGGTGATCGAGCGCGCGATGGCTGCTGGCGCCGTCCCGCGCGCGATGCTGCTTCCTGAAAAGCTGCTCGAGGGCACGATGCCCGTCATCGAGCATGCGCTTGCGACAGATTCCTCGACGCCGATTTACGTCGCGCCGAAGGCGCTCTTCAAGGAAATCACCGGGTACGAGGTGGTCAGAAGCGCACTTGCCGTGTTCGAGCGCCCGTCTTTGCCAAGCGCGACAGAGCTGCTGGACAGTCTGGGTGCACGTCGTGTGGCGGTGCTCGAGGACATTGGGAACTCGACCAACATAGGGGCGATCTTCCGCTCGGCAGCCGCGCTTGGAATCGACGCGGTCCTCGTGACCCCGTCGTGCCACGACCCGCTCTTCCGCCGTGCCGCGCGCGTGTCGATGGGGACAGTGTTCCAAGTTTCCTGGACGAGGATCGGAAGCGTTCAGTCTTGGGCGGGGGAGGGGATTCCTCTCCTTCACGACTTGGGGTTCAAGGTCGCGGCGATGGCCCTGTCCGACGAATCCATCTCGCTTGACGATAAGGCGCTTCGCTCCTGCGAGAAGCTCGCGATCGTCCTCGGAACTGAAGGCGAGGGCTTGTCTCAAGCCACGATCAGCGCAAGTGACTACACAGTGAAGATCCCCATGGCGCACGACGTCGACTCACTGAACGTGGCCGCAGCCAGCGCCGTTGCCTTCTGGGAACTGCGGGTGCGGTAGGCTTGCCCCGGGCGCGGGACAAAGGTTGGGCGAGTGTCTCTTTCCCGCTTCTTGGGAGGAGCTGGCATTAAGAGCTGCGGGATCGACGGTTACAAGGGGCTGCCCCTGCGTGCTTTGCAAACTTATAGTTCTTTTTGCTGGTAGAGGCCGTGTTGCTCGAAGCCGAGGGACTCATAGTATTCGCGCGTCCCCACCGCGCTGATGACGTTTATGCGCTCGTAGCCTGCCTCTCGCGCGATATCGCATGCCCGAGCGACGAGCTTGCGGCCCAGCCCCGTGTGCTGGGCTCCCGTGCTTGCATGCCCGAGCGCGGCGACGGCGCCGTACACGTGTACCTCGCGGATCATGGCCTCGCCTGCAGCTAGAGGGAAGGCGTTATGGGCGGAGCGTTCTGCTTGTGCGCTTGCGCTTGCGGGCGCAATATTTCGTGAGGCTTTGCGAGAGGTGGCCTTGCCTTCGAACGGCATTGCCTCGCACCTCGTTGAGCCGATCGCCCCGCGCTCGTTTTCCGCTTCCGCGCGTGCAGCTGCGATCGCATCGGCTTTCGGCAGCGACAAGCGCAAGAAGCCTGCAATTTTCCCTTCGGGCGTTACCCATTGCAGGAAACGCTCGCTCGATACGGTGGTCTCATAGGGGAACTCGACGAGCTCGAGCTTGCTCAGGTTTGCCGCGTGCGTGCCAATTTCGCGCGTCCTGATTTCGGCCACTGGGGCCTCGCGGCGCGCCAGCTCGCCATCGACCATCTGGCGCAGGTTCACCTTCTTGTTGCCCGCCATGATATCGTGCGAGGAGATGTCGCGGATCATGCGCGACACGCGCACGTAAGGAGGCGTGACCTGCATGTTTGCAACCAGAACACCAATAAGCTCCTCCTCGGCGTAGGGCCTCCACGTGCCGTTTCGCCAGTGTTCCACAAGACCCGTGCCGTCGACGAGCGCGCAAGGGTACATTTTCACCTCGTCGGGAAGGAAGTGCCTGTCGGTCACGAGCGCACGGTACCCCGCGACGTCGCTCTCAGGCGTGGCCCTGTAAAGGTTGGCCATGAAGTGCGCATGGATTTTGAAGCCGAACAGCCTTGCGAGCTCGAAGGCGCGCCCGATGCGACCGAGGGAGATGCGGCGCAGGTTCGCATCGAGTATGTGCTGGTCAAGGCTTTGGATGCCGATTTGAACCTTCGTTGCGCCGAGTGCCCGCATCTCGGTGAGCGCTCCGGGGGTGATGCAATCGGGGCGCGTCTCGATGACAAGTCCCACCGAACGATGCGCGGCCTGCACGTTGCGCGCATGCTCGAGGGTGACGTCTGCGAGCGCGGCCGTCTGGCTGTTGCTCGCCTGCCGCCACCCCGCATCGTCCCCGTAGAGTTCGCGGACTGCTTGGTTGTAGGTGAGTTCGCCGCAAGTGACTCGCGCCTGCTCGTCGCGAGTAAATGCGGCAAGGTCGTCTCTCTCGCTTTTGATGCCGCATTGCTCGTAGAAGGCGCGCCGCTCGGCGATGCTCGCCCGTTGCGCGTTTGCGTCCGATGCCTCGTTCAGCGCGCGGAAAAG
>NZ_CAKUBT010000021.1 GCF_934643285.1 uncultured Ellagibacter sp. | reverse complement strand
GGCCAGAGCCTGAACGCCATGTGGAACCGCCGCCAGTGCACGAAGTTCAACGGCGCGAGCTACATCATCCAGCGCGGCGCCGCAGCAATCTACACCGAGGAAGGCGAGCGCCAGATCGAGGAGACGCTTGCGTACTACCGCAACAACGCGCGCGTAATCAAAGAAGGCCTTGAAGCCGCTGGGTTCACCGTGTACGGCGCCGTGAACAGCCCTTACATTTGGTGCAGAACCCCCGAGGGAGTCGGCAGCTGGGAGTTTTTCGACAAGCTGCTCACCGAGGCGAACATCATCACCACGCCGGGCGCGGGCTTCGGCCCCTCGGGCGAAGGTTATGTGCGCCTGACCGCCTTCGGCGATGCCGACGCCACCGTCGAGGCGATGGAGCGCATTAAAAAGCTCATGGCGTAGCGAACGTCGAGTGGCGTAGCGAGCCCCATGCGGCGGGAAGAACGCCACCCGCCGCAGGAAGCGTCCTTCCCGCGAAAGAGCTTAGGAGCAAAACTAAAAGGAGCCTCGAGCTTGTGCCCGAGGCTCCTTCCATCTCACGCGGCAGATCGCGCAGGCTGCAACGCTGACCTTAGAACCCGCCTTGGCTTGCGCGCTCGGGAACGAGCGTGCGGCGCTTTCCCTTCGCCCAGTTCATGCTGCGGAATTCCTTCACCTCGTGGAAGTTGTAGTTCTCAGCCCACATGAAGCAGAAGCCGCGCAGCTCATCGAGCAGCTCCTCGGGCGTGCCCGCATGCTCGTCCTCGATGTAGGTCTTGAACACGGAATACGTCTCGCTCTTGTCGTGGATGCGCACCTTGGGGAAGCGGATGGAAAGCCACGTGCGGATTGCGGCGTTGAGCTTCTCGGCGCCGGGATCATCTCCGAACATGACCTCGATCGGCTCCCAGTATTCCTTGTACAGGCGCGTCTGCTCGTCGTGATCCATCGCGATGAGCAGATAGTTGCGCACCAGGTCAGCCGTCGTCAGCGGTACACCGCGCGCGTTCAAGCTCTCGAAGATAAGCTGCGGGTTGTCGCCACGGTCGAGCTCCGCGTCGATCACCGTGAGCACCTTCATGCCCGCCCACAGCACGTCGGCGTCGAAATCGCTCTTCTCCATCTCGCCGTAGAAGTAGTCGAGGTTCTCGGTGATGCGTTCGGAGGGACGCTCGGGCATCGGCGTAGCGTTCACCACCGCCTCAAGTGTCGGGCAGTCGTTCAGCGACAGGATGAGCTTCGCCGCCACACCGTCGCCCGTCTTCACGTGGAGGAACGTGCCGGAGATGTCGTCGGCGGTGAGGCCATCGGCGGTCGCGCCGTGCGCGCGCAGATACTTCACGAGCGCGGCGATCACGATGGTGAGCGTGGTCATGCGCTGCTGGCCGTCGATCACGTCGAGTTGGTGCTGCGCCGTCTTCGCGAAACGGTCGGGCGAGTAGAGCACCGTGCCGATGAAATGCGCGTTGCCCGTACGGCCCGAGCGGTTGATGTCCTGCCACAGCCCCTTGCATTGCTGCAGGCCCCAGGAGTACACGCGCTGGTACACCGGGATGACGAACTGGGTGTCTTCCGTTCCCAAAAGGTCGAGGAACAGCTCTTGTTTAGTTTGCATGCGTAAAACTCTTTCTCCATTTCGCGCCCAAGGTGCCGGCCTGGACGCGGCCTCCATCTTGCACCCGAAGCGTCGCCGCGGGTGCGGCCCCAAAAAACCGTGAAGGATTATAGGACAGGCGCCTATGGATGAGTAGATGTTCGAATTCGATTGAGCAGGAGAATCCGCAAATCGCGCACAGAGAGCGACCCCCGAAGAGAGAAACGGCAAGTGCGCGAGCAAACCATAGGATACAATCCTAGAAATACCGTGCTCGAAAACGATGCAGAGGCGAGCTCGAAGGGCGGCTTGGAAGCAGACGCATCGCGATCCCTCTGCTCGCGCTGGCCGTCAAGCGACAACCAAGGGCACGCCCGGCACCGAAAGATTGGGGAGCAACCATGACTAAGAAACGCATCTTGCTTGTAGCCACGGGCGGCACCATTGCATCGAAAGAAGAGGGAAATGGCTTGTCACCTGCGCTTTCAGGCGAGGAATTGACGAGGTACGTTCCCGAGGTGGCAGACCTCGCCACACTCGACGTGAAACAGGCCATGAACATCGATTCGACCAACATGCGCCCGAGCGACTGGCTGCGCGTCGCCCGCACCATCATGGAAAGCTACGACGACTACGACGGGTTCGTGGTGCTGCACGGCACCGACACCATGGCATACACCGCGGCCGCCCTGTCCTATCTCATCCAACACAGCCCCAAGCCCATCGTGCTCACCGGGTCGCAGCGCCCTATGGCGAGCGCCTTCACCGACGCGAAGCTCAACCTCTACCAAAGCGTGCTGTACGCAACCGACGACGACGCGAGCGACGTATCGATCGCGTTCGGCGGCGTCGTCATCGCGGGAACCCGCGCGCGCAAGCAGCGCACCATGAGTTTCAACGCCTTCACCAGCGTGAACTTCCCGCCGCTCGCCTATATCCGCACCGACCGCATCGTGCGCTCCGCCCCCTTCGCGCATGCAAAGAGGGCGGAGGGGGCACGCGGACACGCAGCAGCAGGGCGTCCCGTCGTCTACGACAAGCTCGACCCGCGCGTGTTTGCGCTGAAGCTCACGCCAGGGCTCGATTCGCGAATCTTCTCGGCCTTGGCGCCCGCCTACGACGCAGTCATCTTAGAAACGTTCGGCATTGGCGGCATTCCCGAGCAAGGCGAGACTGGCCCGTGCTTCCAGGACGCTATCTATTCATGGGTCGATTCGGGGCGCATCGCCGTCATGACGACGCAGGTCCCCGAAGAAGGTCTTGACCTGGGAGTTTACGAGGTTGGCCGCGCGTATGCGAACCATCCGGGCATTTTGCGCGGCGCCGACATGACTCCCGAGGCGATCGTCGCGAAAACCATGTGGGCGCTCGGGCAGACCCGAGATGTGACAGAGGTTGAGCACCTGTTCAACTGCGAGATCAACCACGACCGCTCGCCGTTCGAGTAAGCAGAAAGCACGAGGCAGCGCACCGCCTCGCGCACTACTTAGGCCACGAAGAGCTTGCTTGTGTCGCCCGCGTCGCAGTCGGCAAGCGCGACGCTTTTGATCGACGGGTCGTCGTCGGTCGAGTAGTAGTACGTCTTCGTGCGCGCCGAGTAGCACCCCGTGTAGAGCGTGCGCTCGAAGGTGCCGTCGGCCATCGCCGCCGAGCCTTCCACCATCGCCACATTCCCAAGCGTGTGGAACGCGCGCAGCACGTTTTCCCATTCGCTGGACTTTTGCGGGTAGTTCGCGTTCAAGAACGCCGCCTTCACGAAGCGCGAAGGGGAGTAGGAATCGCCCGGGATGCCGCGCGCACCGGCGCCTGCGCCGAAGGGGGTAAGCTCGGCGCGACCCCAGGTCGCAGCAGCGGGGAAGTCGCCCGTTGCCGTGATATAGGTGCGCAAGTTCGTCATATGCCAGGTGAACTCGGGCTGGTTCGCCAGCGTATCGACCGGGTTGTCCATCACATGCAGGCCGTCGGTCATCTGCTCAATCACGATCGAGCGCGTGCCATCACCGACAATCCAGTGCAGCATCGACACGCCGAGCTGGTCGCTCACCGGCTTCGCAATAATGTTCGCATTCGTGAGGGCCGCCTCCACTTCATCGACCGACGCGAAGTTCGCGGCCACCCAAACGGGGAACTCGTAGGCCGCGATGTTCGTCTTCCCATCGATAGGCCCCTTGGAATATTCGGCGAACCCAGGGAAGTTCAAGCCGGCAACGCCCAAGCCCGCGTCGTTTCCGCAATCGAAGTAGAGTGGATAGTTGTCGAGCACGACCGCCATACCGATCATGGCGTGCGCCGCCGGCACGTCATCGAGGAAGGAGTAGGGGAGCGGAAAGCCCGCGGGCGTCACCACCACGCGCTCACCGTAGCGCGTGCTCCAATCGAGATTGCGTGCCAGATACATGTTGCCGTCACCGTCGCTGAACCTGATTCCCGTGCACATATCGCATCCTTCCGTGAAGCTTATCCGTCCGCGCCCGCCCGCATCGGGTGGGCCTTTCTTCCATGCCATCGTGCGCCTGGGTCGTTTCAAGGACAACCGGAAGCTTCCCATCGTTGCCATTTGGTCACCAAAACGCCGCGCCGCAAACAGATTGAACTTACAGAAAAACCCTCCGCCGTGAACAAAAAAACGATGGGGGCAAATGCTACAGCTCCACGTAGCACCACCCGAAGCCAGCGCTACAGTTCGCGTTGGTTTTCCTCTTTTCCCAGTTCGCGCGCTTGGTACTCTGCCTCTATTTGCTGGGCGAACTTTTCCATCTTGCGCTCGCCCTCGCTCTGAATGCCGAAAAGCGTGCGGCCACTCGATACGCGCGGCTGCTCATCGCCGCTCATCTGAATGCGAAGCTGTTCTTGAATGCGTTTCCATTTTTTCTCGAAGTCGTCCATGCGACTATGATAGCAGCCCTCGCGAAACGACCGCATGAGAAACCTCAATGCCGCTCGCCTTTGCTTTCGCACGCTACACTGTTGATTTTTGCATGCCGTGAGCAGCCACGTTGCTGAGCCGTTAGAATACGAGACCCCCTTTCCATGCCTTTTGGCGACAACTGAAGAACTCAAATTCCACCCGGGATCGCCTGGGTGGAATTTTTCTGTCCCCATTACGGGATAGGGAACTGTGCGCGAAAACGTCCAAGCGGACGGCGCGGGCGACAAAAACGAAAAACAACGAGGAGGAATCAAGCACCCTTGCAGCGCGACAAAATCAAACCGATCCTGTTCAGCATCATCAAGCATTCCACCAAAGAGGAGCTCAAAGAGCAGCTTCCCCGCGACATCGTGTCGGGCATCGTAGTCGCCATCGTGGCGCTGCCGCTCTCCATCGCGTTGGCGATCGCATCGGGCGTCGGCCCTGAACAGGGGCTCTACACCGCCATTGTCGCAGGCTTCCTGATCGCATTCCTCGGCGGCTCGCGCGTGCAGATTTCCGGCCCCACCGCCGCGTTCGCGACCATCGTTGCCGGCATCGTCGCAACCGACGGCATCGGTGGCTTGGTGGCGGCAACGCTAATCGCCGGTGTGTTGCTTGTGCTCATGGGCCTGCTCAAGCTGGGAACCATCATCCGCTTCGTGCCCTACACCATCACCACCGGTTTCACGGCAGGCATCGCGGTGACCATCGTGATCGGCCAGCTGAAAGACTTCTTCGGGCTCACGTACCCCGAGGGGACGGCAACGGTCGAGACGCTCGACAAAGTAACGGCACTCGCGGAAAACTTCGGCACCTTCAATTGGCAGGCGCTCGTGGTGGGCGCGGTGTGCCTGGCGGTGCTGTTTTTGTGGCCGCGACTGGGCACGCTGGGGGCCAAGGTGCCCAGCTCGCTTGTCGCCGTCATCGCGGGCATGGCCATGGTTCCCCTGTTCGGCATGAACGTAAACACCATCGGCGATTTGTACACCATCAACGCCGGCCTGCCCGAGCTGCACGCGCCGCAGCTCTCGATCGATTTGCTGCGCGAACAGCTTCCCAACGGCATCACCATCGCCATCCTGGCCGCCATCGAATCGCTGCTCTCGTGCGTCGTCGCCGACTCGATGATCAGCTCGCACCACCGCTGCAACATGGAGCTCGTGGCCCAAGGCGTTGGCAACCTGGGCTCGGTGCTTTTCGGCGGTATTCCCGCGACGGGCGCCATCGCCCGCACGGCCGCCAATGTGAAGAGCGGCGGGCGCACGCCGATCGCAGGCATGGTGCACGCGCTGGTCCTGCTCGCGGTGCTCGTGTTCCTCATGCCGTACGCAGCGCTTATCCCCATGCCCACCATCGCGGCAATCCTGCTTCAGGTCGCCTACAACATGAGCGGCTGGCGCAACTTCGCGCACCTGTGTCACACGGCATCGAAGGGCGCGGTTGCCACGCTTCTGCTCACGTTCATGCTCACCATCGTGTTCGACCTGGTGACGGCCATTGCGGTCGGTATGCTCATCACCGTGGTGCTGTTCATGAAGATGGTTTCCGAGGAAACCGAAGTCAAAGGCTGGAAATACTACTGCGACGCCGACTCCGAGGTCACGCACTTGCGCGAGCTGCCCAAAAGCGTGCGCGTGTACGAGATCAACGGCCCGATGTTTTTCGGCATGACCGACCGCATTACCGATATCTCGGTGAAGGAGTTCACAAAATACCTGATCATCCGCATGCGCGGCGTGCCATCGCTCGACTCGTCGGGAATGAACGCGCTCGAGAACCTCTACGACTACTGTAAGGAAAACGGCGTGAAGCTCATCTTCAGCCACGCCAATGAACAGCCCGTAAAGGCCATGCGCCGCGCAGGGTTCGTCGATTTGGTGGGCGAGGAGCACTTCCGCCCGAACATCGACGACGCCATCGAGCATGCGCGCGAACTGATTGCAGCCGAAGAAGCCGCGAAGAGCGCGAAGGCGGCGTAAGAAGGGAAGGCGGCTTGGAGCGAGCCCAATGAGAAAGGCGGTCGAGCACAACGATGCCCGACCGCCAAAGAAGGGATTTTTTCAGGGCGCCCGGCATTCGCCCTCTGCGTTTAGGCCCCTCATAGGTTGAAACCAAGAGGAACGCACTTCGATGAGGTCAGCACCTACCGGCCGGAGCCGCTCACACTATGCACGAGCCCCCGACTTCGCTACGTCGCGCGGAGAAGCCCCATCGCTTCCCGCATTACCCGCAGCCGAAGCCTTCGCGGCGGCGCGAGCAGCAGAGAGATCGGCTGCGTTTGCAGCGGCAACCTCTCCCGTCCCCACGTTCACACGCTTCTTCACCTTGATGCACAGCGCACACGCAAAACCGATCACCGCAAGCGCGAGAGCGAACGCGAATCCCCAGTGAGACCCCTGCGTGAAGGCGAGCGTCGCGTCAGTCCCACCTGCAGCAACATAACTCGCCTGACCTGCGGTAAGAAGGCTTGTCGCCACCGCAGTGCACACAGCTCCAAGCACCTGCTGCATCGTATTGAGTGCCGTAGAGCCATCGGTCGACAGGTTGTGCGGCAACGACGAGAGCGCGTGCGTCTGGCAAGGCGACATCGCAAGCGGAACACCAATCATCATGACGATATGGCAAGCGACCACGTAGACAAGCGAAGACTCGGGCGTGGCGAAAAGCAGAGCCGCCGCACCCACAATGGATAATCCGAAACCGCACAGCGCAGGCCCGCGCGCGCCGATGCGGTCGTAAATGCGACCGGCAACCATACTCACGAGCGCGTTCACGACGCCGCCGGGCAGCATGACCACGCCCGTCACAGCCACCGCCAACAACATGCTGTTCTGGTAGAACTGCGGCAGGATGTACATTGCGGAAAGCGTGACCCCGAAATTAACCATCATGCACACAACACCGACGCGAAATCCCTGATGAGAGAAGATGCGCACATCGATGATCGGCGTCTCCATGGAAAGCTGACGACGCGCATACAGCACTAGGCATACAGCACCCGCAACGAGCGCAGCCAGCACGACAGGGGAAGTCCATCCGTACGAGCTCGCCATCCCAGCCCCGAACACGACGCCGCCGAAACCCACAACCGAAAGCACGATGGACAGCCCATCGATCGAAGGCTTGGTCAACTTGTAGGGATTCACCTCGAACTTCAATGCAAAGACGATTCCCACAAGAGCAATCACCGCGAAGCTTGCGAACACGAGGCGCCACGAGCCGGCACCCACAAGCGCGCCCGCGAGCGTGGGGCCGATAGCAGGCGCGAACATGATGACAAGCGCGCTCGTTCCCATGGCGGCGCCAATCTTATGCGGGGGAATCACTTCGAGCACCATGGCAAACATGATGGGAAGGACAAGCCCCGTGCCGACCCCCTGCATCGCGCGCCCGACGAGCGCCACGGCAAACGAGGGGGCAGCAGTGCTCACAATTGCGCCGACGAAGAAGGCGCCCAGCGCGAACACGGTGAGCTTTCGCGCAGAAAACCACTTCATGAGCAGGCCCGCAAGCGGCAGAACCACGCCGATCACAAGCATGTAACCCACCACAAGCCATTGCGTGACGGAAACGTCGACACTGAATGCCATCGACAGCTGCGGCAGGGCGATATTGAGCGCGGTCTCACTGTACATTCCAGCAAAGCCGCCGCAGAAAAGCCCCATGAGGGCAAGATAAGGATGCGCCACCTCAACACGGGCGCGGGGAAGGTTTGCATTGCTCGAAGTCACTATCTCAATTGCTCCTTTCTTAGGGGTGATACTCGCCAAAAGCCCACGTCAGCATAAAAAAGTGGTCGCAACATGCTCGTTGCGACCACCTCTGCATAACGTATGCAGCGTCTCACTGCGCCTTTTGACTACCTCAAGTTAAGCACAAATCGAAAGCGCTTCGTAAGCGAAGACTTTGTGGATTTCTGCGAATTGCAGGCGCCACAGCGCGATTCGCGTGCGCACGCCTCCTGCCGCCCTTAAGAGCCAGGCGCAGACAAACGCTACCTCCGAACACCGGAGAACGCGTAGAAGCCCGGCGTGTCCACCAGCGCCTCGATTTCGAACTTGTCTGCCCAAAGAGCGCTCTCCTCGCTCGCTGCGCGCAGGCCGCAGCTCACCCCCGCGGCAACGGCGTCATGGTGGCGGTTGATGACGTCTCTGCCCGATCCATGGGCGACGACGAAACGCCCTCCTGGCTTGACCAGGCGATACACCTTCTCGACCAAGGCTTGCTTCTCGAAAAAGTGGGGGTAGGCGTTGTAGATAACCACGGCATCAAAGCGCTCGCCTTCATCGAGCAAGAGCGCGTCGGAGGCACGAAGCTCCACGGATTGTTCGCTGCCGAACTTTTCCTTCGCACGCTCGATCATATTCTCCGACACGTCGACCGCCACGATCTTTCCCGCTCGGGCGGCAAGGTAGAAGGGGATCATCACGCCCGTGCCGCACCCCAAATCGAGCACCGAGTTGCCCGACTTCAGATCGACGAGCGAGAGCACCGCCCCCTGCACGCGGCTCTCACCCGAACAGCCGCTTTCATCCCACTTGCCCGCGCGCTCGTTGAAGTACGCTGCTACCTTGTCCATAACAATCCCTTCATCGCGGAATGACCACCGGTCTCCCGCCGTGCTCGATAATGTCTGCGTCCATGCCGTAGATCCGATTGATGCGCTCGGACGTGACGCATTCCCGCCCGCCTGCGGCATCGACCTTGCCGTCTTTCAGGAAGAGGAAGCAGTCGCAATAGCGAATCGCCAGGTTGATGTCGTGCATAACCGCACAGGCGGCGATGCCGCGCTCGTCGACTTCACGGCGAACCTCCCGCATGACCTCCTGCTGGTTGGCAGGATCGAGGTTGTTGGTCGGCTCGTCGAGCAGAAGCGTCTCGGCCTGTTGCACGAACGCCCGCGCGAGAACCATCTTCTGGTACTCTCCGCCCGAAAGCTCATCGGCATAGCGCAACGAGTAAGCGGAAAGCCCCAGCCGCTCGAGCGTCTCGCGGACAACAACATGGTCGGCCTCCGTCGGCGCGCCCTGCATTAGAGGATGGCGCCCGACGAGTACCGAATCATAGACTGTGAGGCGATTCGCGTGGCTGTGCTGGGCGACGAGCGCGACCTTTTGCGCCCGCGCACGCCGCTTGACCTCGCCCATGGGCACGCCGTCGAGGAGCACCTGCCCCGCATCGGGTTTGCGCAGTCCCATCAGGCATGACAGAAGCGTCGACTTGCCGCATCCGTTCACCCCGAGAATCGCTGTGAACGACCCCGGCGAAAGCTTGACCGACACGTCGCGCAAAACGGGAGTTCCCGCCCGGTAGGAGAAGCCGAGCCCACAGGCTGTAAGCATCAGCGGCTCACCCCCCGAAACAACAGGTAGATGAAGATCGGCGCGCCGACGAACGATGTGATTGCCGAAATCGGCAAGATCAGCGGCGCGACAACGACGTGGCAGAGGATATCGGACACCAGCAGTATTCCCGCGCCGGCGAGTGCCGAAGCGGGAAGGAGGAAGCGGTAGTCAGCCCCGAGCACACGGCGCATCACGTGCGGCGCGACCAGCCCGACGAAGTTGACGATCCCGCAAAAGGCAATCACCGTCGAGGCCGCCGCGCTCGCGACCAGCATGTTCGCGAGGCGCACGCCGTTCACGGAGATGCCCAAGCTGTGGGCGAGGCCCTCGCCCGACTCAATCGCGTTCATGGCCCAGCGGTTCGCAAAGAAGAACACAGCGCTCACCGCGGTGACGAGCACCATCACGGCGAGCTGGCTTCTGCTCACGCGGCCCAGATCGCCGAATGTCCAAAAGACCACGGCAGCGACCTGGGAGTCTTCTGCAAAGTATTGCACGATCGTGGTACCTGCGGTGAACAGTGCCGACAAGGCAACGCCGAGCAACACGATGCTTTCAGGGGTCATCTCGCGCACGCGCGACAAAAGCAGGATCACCACCGTCGAGAGCATTGCGCCCGCAAACGCGAAGAGCGCCGTCGTTACGGGGTCAGCGGTCGAGATGCCCTCGTAGGCGGCGGACACGCCCGCACCACCTGCGAAGACGATGATTGCAAGCGAGGCACCGAACGCAGCGCCCTGCGAGATACCGAGCGTGCTCGCCGAGGCAAGCGGGTTGCGCAGGACGCTTTGGTAGGCGCACCCCGCAAGCGCGAGCGCCACCCCGGCGACGATAGCCGTCAAGACGCGGGGGAGACGAATGTTTTGAACTGCGGCGACGGTACGCACATCGCCCTGCCCGAAGACCGCGCGCACCACATCGAGAGGGGCAATCTGAAGCGATCCCATCGTCATCGAGAACACAGCTATACCGACAACCGCGACGAAGAGAACGACAAGCACGAGGCGCTTGCGCCTGATATAGCCCGCATACGCGTCACGGGACGCTTTCCCCTCGCCGGGCAAGCTCGCAGTTGTGATTTTGTCCTCTTCCATAAGCGGTTATTCTAGCTGAAAGAAAGCGTCGTGAAGCCTATGCCCGCATTCTTCATGGTTTGGTAGAAGTCGACGCCGAGAAGCGTGGTGTAGATCTCGGAATACTTCACATCCAGATCGACGTCGGCGAACTTTTCGGGGTAGATGGTCGCACCGATGAAGTACGTGTCGCAGATGCCCGTGTCGATGTTGGTACCGTTGAAGTTAAAGAACGGCTGCGTGTAGAGGTGGCCCTCCTTAAATGCCTTCAGGTCATCGAAGAAAATCTTGTTGTTGGCATAGTCGGCCTTCATGAGGTCCATGTTGCCCGCGTTCAAGAACATGAAGTCGGGGTCCCAGTTGCCGATCTGCTCGAGATCGACGTCGATGGCGGCTTTCTGGCCCGTCTCGTCGGCGACGTTTTTCGCGCCGAGCTCGACGAGCGGGGCGTAGTTCGCGTACGTTCCGGTGAAGCTCTTAGCGCCCTTGTAATTGACGGCGCCAACGTAGACGCTCGGCTTGTCGGCATCGGGGATGTCCGCCGTGCGCGCCTTCAAGTCGGCGTCCCATTCCTTGAGCTTCGAGACGACCTCCTGCGCGTGGTCCTGCGTGCCCAGCGCCTCGCCGACGCAGGTGATCGAGGTGTATACGTTGTCGGTGAACAGCTGGTTTTGGTAGGTGATGCCGATAACGGGGATGCCCGTATCCGCCTGGAGCGAGTCGCACTCTTCAGCGCTGCGGCTCGAGATGATTACGTCAGGTGCGAGCTCCATGAGCTGCTCCTCGTTGACGTTCGTCTCGAGCAGATGGTTTCCGTTGCTCGTCGCCGGCAAGTTGGCAAAAAGATCCTTGTACGCAATCGTGTACGGACGGTTTAAGGCCGGCTCGGTTTCCATCTCGGTTGCGGCAATGAGCTTGTCCTGCCCGCCCGCATACACGACGAAGCGCGCGCCGCTGCCGACGGTCGCCGCGCTTTGGACATCGGCGGGAACCTCGACGCTTCGACCGTATGCGTCGACCACCGTCTTCGTTGCCGCGGCATCCTGCGCCCCCTCCGACGAGCCCGTGCCCGCAGGCGCAGAACAGCCCGCATACGCAAACAGGCACGCGCACAGGCAGGCCACTACGGCAACCGCGCCGCACGCCCTCATTCTCTTCAACATGAGCTTCTTCCCTTCGCTTTGAATCGTATCGAATCGCTGCGACTGATAGTAACACGAATGTTTAATTCGTAACACACCTATTCCGAGAACGGCGCCCCGAACACAGCAAGGCACCGCGCCCCTTACCGGGACGCGGCGCCTTATTCGTCAGCACATCTGCACCAGGTGCAGGCGAGCCGCTATCGAGCTATTCCGCTACGGCATCGTAACCTGGAACGTCACGATCTCGTCGTAGGTCTTGGAGTTCGTGACCTCGAAGGAGCCCTGTACGTTCACGAGATCGTCGATGCTCTTGATGCTGTCGTCCATGAAGGTCATGAACGTCTCAGCGTAAGCGTTCGGCTGAATCGTCTCGTAGATGTAGGGGCTGATCATCTTGCCGTTCACCGTCCAGGTGCCGTAAGAGCCGCTGAAATCGATCGCCGTGTCGGCGCTCTTATTCGTGATGACCAGGGTGTAGCCGCAGGAGTCGAGCCAATCCTGCTTCTTGTCGACAACCATCACGGAGATGTTGTCGTCGCTGTAGATCTCCTTGTCGATGGCCTGAATCGCCTGGTCGTCCGTCGCGCTCGAGCCGGTGGTAGTACCGCTATCAGAGGTGGCCGAGCTCGAGCCTAGGTCCTTGACCTCGTCGCTCGTCTTCTTGAACTTCATGCCCTCGCCATCAACCTCGATGGAGAGCACGCCGTCCTTGATCGTCGCGTCAACGCTGTCGCCCTCGATCGTCAGGGACACCTTGTCAGCCGACTTGGCATCCCAGGTGCCGTCGAGCGACTCGCCGAACATGCCGAGCTTGAACGTGCCGTCCTCGGCGAAGGTCGCCTCGACCGTGAGGCCGAACGCCTTCATCATGGCCATATCGTCTTCGGAAGCGCCCGTGAGCTCGGAGAGCTCCCACGTTCCGATGACCGCCTTCTTGGGGTCGCCCTTGTCGCCCCCGCCGCAGCCGACGAGCGCGAAGCACAGCGCGATGGCGAATGCGACAACTCCGAATACCTTCAACTTCGATTTCATGGTAGCACTTCCTTCCCGAATAGCTTTCCCATTCCAACCACTCTATCGTGCACGCCGGAGCTTACCGCCCCGACGATGGTGCCCGCGGTGTTAAAGCCCGATCGCGCCGCCGCAGAACTCGCAGCGCCCGTTCGCGTCCGGCATTGTGGTGGCCCCGCAGAACGGGCAGGTCACTGCTGCCTTCGGAGCCTTCGCCGCCGCAACGTTCTCGCGCACCGTCTCGCGCAGGCTCGTGAGCGCCTCGCGGATCTCGTTGGCCTGGCGCTCCGCCTCGCGGAATTCCACGGAATAGCGCTCCTCGATGCGGCTATCGTTGACCTTGAAGGTGATCTCGTCGAAGTAAGGCGAGTTCACGTGGATGGTAAGGTACACGTCGTAGTCGATGTCGTAGCGCGGCGGGTCGTAGCTTTCCCGGTGGCCTTCGGAGTCCTCGCGATAGATTTCGGTGCGGGTCTCGCGAACCTCCGAATCACACCCGGTAACTTGGGAGAAGTCCATCACGTCCGGGTTCGCATCGCGCCACCGCGACGAAGAGGTGACGATGAAGCACTGCGCGTCCTCGTCGAGGAGCACCTTGGTGTCACCTCCGAGCGTGCGCGTCGTGTTGAACCCGGCGACTCGGTCCTTGTTCGCCTCGCGGTAGGCGAGCTGCTCGCGAATCTGCTCGACCGTCGAGCGCCTGCGCTCGCTGAAGAAGGGGGAGAGCTTCTTGGCGCACTCTTTGCACAGGTTGCCGTCTTCGAGCTTCCTGTTGCCGAGCAAGCCGATTTCCCCTCCGCAGATATCGCAGCTCTTCTTCTCGAAGATCTTTCCAAACAATCCCATACCCGCACTCCTTCCCGCGCATCCAACGAAGTTTTCGTTACCTTCATGGTGAGGGAAAGAGGCCTCCGCGGCAACGACCCTATGGCCCGCAGCGCAGCGCAAAGTGCGACCGCGTGGCCATTTCGTGCGGAAAGGGAAGGATACGATTTAGCGCGTCTCCTGCTCATCGCGCATTTTCGGGACGATGAGCCCGCTTGAGACCGCATGGACCGCAAGGCGCAGGATGTTGTCGTAGCCAGTCTTCGCGAGAATCTCGGAGATGTGGCGCTTGACCGTGCCCTCGGACAGGAAGAGCTCTTGCGCGATTTCCTTGCGCGTCTTGGTCTCGCACACGAGGCGCAGGATATCGACCTCCACGTCGGTCAGCGCAGCCGCGTCCGAGAAGATGCTCTGCTGGGCGCGCGGGAAGGTGGAGTAGCCCTCCATCGTGGAGCGGATGATGCCAAGAAGGTCGTTCGTGCCGACGTTTTTGTACACGAAGCTGTCGACGTGCGCGGCACGGGCCTGCTCGATGAAGGTGATCTCGGGCATACCCGTCATGATGACGACGCGCACCTCGGGATGGGATTCCTTGATGCGGCGCGCAGCAACGATACCGCTTGAGTCGTTTTCGGTACACACATCCAGAAGTGCGCAGGTGGCGCCCGTCTTCTCCACTTCATCAAGCGCGAAAGCGGCATCGGCGAGGGAAGCCACGACCTCCATGTCGGGCTGCGCGTCGATGGTCTGGGCGAGCGAATCGCGCAGCATAGTCTGGTCTTCTACGATGACGATCTTGATCATTGGTCCTCTCCTTCATGCGGCGGCGTGCACGGCGCCTGGGCCTCGATGGTGAACGGGGAAGTCGATACGATGGAAAGCGTGCCGCCCACGCGCGAGAGCGTCTGGCGCATCGAGGGGAAACCCGTGCCCTCGTGCACCTCTCCGCGCGCGGCGGCCCCGTCGTTTTGAACGGAAAGCGTGTAGCAACCTGATGATTCGCCGAAACAGACATCGACCCGATGCGCCTGCCCGTGCTTGGCGGCGTTGGTCGCGGCCTCGCGGACGACGTCGACGAAGGCGATGGCGACCTCAGGGCGGCAGGGAAGCGGGCCTTCCACTGAAATGACAATTCCCACCAGGGAAAACGAGCTCTCAATTGCGCGAAGGGCGCCCTCGGCGTCGATGTCGTCGGGCTCGGCGAGATCTTCCACGACCGTGCGAGCGAGGTCTACCACGCATGCAAGCTTCTCGGGGTCGGGGTCGTCGTCTTCCAGATAGCGGTGGAGGATGGACAGGCGCTGACCGACGGTGTCGTGCACGCGCGAGCGCATGCGCAAGATCGCCTCGTTGCGCGAGACTTCGCGCGCGTTCTCGACGGCCGCGACAAGCTCGGTGTTCGCCACGTCGAGAAAATGGTTCATGCGCTCGATGTCGGAGTTGATGGACTCCTCCTCGGTCACGTCGAAGGCCACCATCCGGCGGTACTCCTTGTGGCCGAGCCTCACCCGGTCGCGCATGAAAAGCCGCGTTTCATCGGGGGATATCTCAAGACGAATGCCTTCCGGCAAAACCGCGTCCGCGCCCCCTTCCGCCTTGTTCGCCATCTCTTCGAGGTCATCCCACACCCCGCGCGTCTCGGCAATGTCACCCGCAAAACCGAGCGCCGTCAGACACGAGCGCATCGACTCGTTCATGAAGAGGATGCGTCCCTCGTCATCGGCGCAGATGACGCCCTCGGGCAGTGCCCGAATAGAATCGATGATCGACAGGCGCGAGACGGAGCGCCGCCCGGCGCGCACATCGAGGGTAAGCGCAGCTCCCACGCGAAAGACGAAGAACGCCGCATCGCCGATGAGGAGATACGGCGCCAAATGACCCAGCATACCGATGGACGGCGGGGTGATGAGCGCCATGAGGGCGATCTCACTCGTCATGATGGGGCGTCGGTAGACAATCGCCAGCGCAAGCCCCAAAAGCGCCGCCACGGCGTCTATCCACAGAAGCGACTCAATGGGGAACGAGAACGCCTTCAGGCGAAAAAGCGCCACGCCGTAGCCGCTGTGGACGCTGTTCGCCGTCGCCGCCGCAAGCAGCAGATGTACGAAGAGCAGCACCTCGTAGAGCTTGACGAGAGAGAAGGGACGCGCGCCACGGCGCGTCGAGAGGAAGAGCACATGGAGCAGCTGCCCTCCCGCGGCGATGTAGAACGAGATCACGAGCGCAACGACTACGGGGGTATCCAGCTCGAAGAGAAAACCCATGCGATCACCTTCCCTCGAGTGAAACCGAGAGGCTCGCGCTGTCCCTCGACGTTTCCAGCGTGAAGGCCGCATGTTGCGAAATCAGCGATTTTCGCAACTCATCAAGCGATTCCTGGAATCTCGGCCCCACGGCGCCGTCCGATTCGAGAGCGGCACGCATCTCCACCTCACCCGACTTCCCGTCGCGTACGAACAGCATGAGAACCGGGTTTCTCGCCGAGAACGCCGCCGCCGCGAAGTCGTAGAGGCAGTCGTAGAGCACGCTCACCGTAGCCGCAGGGAGCACCCCCGATGTCTCCACAAGTGCCGCGCACTCGATGTCGAGCGAGCGCAAATCGGCAGCTGTCTCGTTGAAGACGAGCTCGAGCCGCTCGCGATTGAAGTCGGGGTCGCTTTTCTCCGCCAAGATAAGCCCGCCCTTGCGCTTGCAGTACGCAACGAGCAGCTTCACTTCCATGAGCCGCTCGCGACGGGCGGCAGCAGAGACGGGGTCGCTTCCCTGCGGCAGGTCGTCGAGCAGCTCGCTTATACGCTGCGTCTTGCTTTCGAGCGCGCGCTCGATCTCGGCAAACAGCGCGCGGGCGTCCTCCTGGCGATGGAAGGTCATCGCGAGCTCCCGATTGCGCTTGAGCATGGCGTTCGCGCGCCGCAGCTTCGCCTGGCGCTCGGAAAGCAGGCGCCTGCGCTCATCGAGCGCCGTCATGTCCTCGGACAAAAGCGCGTCGCCACCCACCACCGAATACACCTTGAACAGCGTCGAGGGAACGGCTGACGTGCGAAACGACACGATGCCGTAGCGCGGGGTCTCGATTTCCCCAAGCGTCGTTCGCACGGCATCGGGAATCTCAGTCGCGGCGGTGGTTTGGTACACAACGTCTCGCTTGCGCGAGAGGATTTTCAAATCGAAGGGGAGTTTTGAGAAGAATTGGTCGTATCGGGCATATGAGGGAAGGATTCCCAGGTCAAGCGATAGTTCGAGCGCAACAATAACCAAGATGCTATAGACGAGGGCGATGTTCGTCGAGAATAGCCCCGCCTTGCGAGCGATGAACAACGCAAAGTACGCCGCACCAACGCCAAGGATGATGGCCATCGGCAGAAAGGCGCTTTTCAGCTGGGCCCGAGCAGCGGGAAATGCCGCCGCGAAAAAGCCCACATACTGCACAAGCGCCCACGCGGTCACGCACCAGTAACCCGCCTGATAGGTATAATCCCTGCTCCAATGCGGATCGGATAAGTCGAACGCGAACACGAGGTGATGGTAGTTGTTCGTCAGCACGAGCACGCAGAGCACCGCGTCGATAACCCAAGCAATGCTGACAACCCTTCGCCATGCAACATGCCGATCAAGGGCGGCTGCGTGAAGGGCACTTGCCAGGAAGAACGTGGGGATGAACATCATCGGCACGTAGTAGAGGTACCACATGATCGAGGCGACAAGATCGCTTTTCACGGGGTATTTCAGCAGCACGTCCAAAAGCCAGGCGGCGAGAAGCGCGGCGATGATCTTCAAATTGCCTCGAATTTTTATGTCCGAACAGCGCAAATGCACGGAGAACCCCCAGGCGACACAGCCCGAGCCCGCCAAGATCATCAGTCCCGCCGTGCTCGACGGGCCGCTTCCCGGAAGACCGAAGAAGCGGATTTCCGCCTGAGAAGCCAGCTGCACGGCGGCGAGCACAGCCCCAAGGACAAGGGCGAAAACGGCCCAGGCCGCCACAATCCGCCCCTTGAGCGGGTCTGTTCCGCTTGCACGGCCCATCCGAGCTACCTTTCCTCCTCGCACGATCCCCTTTTATCCAAGTATACCTTGAGCGCCCTATCAAACGATGGCCGCGCGGCCAACCGAGCCGCGTTTTTTTGGCCGCATGGCTTGGGCGCAAACCTTCGGGGCTCGTCAATGCACGATGCGCAGAACTTTTAGTGCTAGATTATGCACGAGGCGCAGAACTACGGAATTGTAGCAGTCGTTCGTCGAGGGTTGCGAGCTTCCAGCCCCATAACCGCACGGCCAACCGAGCCGCGTTTTTTTGGCCGCATGGCACAACGAAATCGACGACGAAACCGCGCGGGATGGCGCGCATAAAGTATCATGGGGGCGAACGATGAAACTGCAGCCGCCTACGTCGGAGGTCAGCCAATGGCAACTGAATCGGTAAACTACCAGTGCCCTTCATGCATGGGCCCTTTGCACTTCGAAGGAGCCGACGGAAAGCTGCACTGCGACTACTGCGGCGGAGCCTTCACACCCGCCGAGGTCGAGGCCGCCTATGCCGCCAAGCAGCAGAAAGCCGATGCACAGGCCGAGAGCGACACCGAACGGGCAGAGGCAGGGGAGCGAAGCGACTTCGAGCGAATGGGCGACGAAGCGGCAGGCGCGGCATCGGTGCTCACCAACGAGACGATTTCCGCCGCGAAAGAAGTCTCCGCAAGCGCGAGCGACCCCATCCAGGCGTACCTTTCGCGCGCCTCATGGAACGAGGACGAGCGCGAGGGAATGCGCTCCTTTACGTGCTCCTCTTGCGGCGCCGCGGTCACGGTCGATGCGACCACGGCAGTCTCGGAGTGCCCGTACTGCGGGAACCCCACCGTCGTGCCCGGCACCTTCTCAAACGAGGCAAAGCCCGATTTCATCATTCCCTTCAAAGTGAGCAAAGAAGAGGCGACTTCCGCACTCACCTCGTACTACAAGGGCAAGAAGTTCCTTCCCAAAGAATTCGTGCAGAGCAACCGTATCGCGCACATGCAGGGCGTCTACGTGCCGTTTTGGCTCTACGACGGGAACGCCGAGGGAAGCGCGACCTACGAGTGCAAAAACACCCGCGTCTACACCTCGGGCGACGAGGAAGTCACCGAGACCGACGTCTACGAGGCGTACCGCGAGGGATCGCTCGACTTCGAGCGCATTCCCGCCGACGGCTCGGCGAAGATGCCCGACGCGCACATGGACGCGATCGAGCCGTTCGACTTCGACGAGCTCGTGCCGTTCTCCGTGGCGTACCTGCCGGGGTACCTGGCCGAGCGCTACGACCAGGAGGCCGACACCTGCCAGCCGCGCGCCATGCGGCGCATGAAGGGCAGCTTGGAAGACGAGCTGCAGGCCACCGTGACCGGGTACGACGACGTCACGCAGGAGTCCATCAACGCGAACAGCGAGATCACCGGGCTTTCCCAGGCGCTTTTCCCCGTGTGGCTTTTGCACACGCTCTACAAAGACGAAGACTTCCTGTTCGCCATGAACGGCCAGACGGGGCGCTTCATCGGCGACTTGCCGGTGTCGCCTTTAAAGGTGGTGCTGTGGTTTTTGGGCATCTTCCTCGTGTGCATGGCGATCTTGATCGGACTCGACGTATCGGTGTTCCAGTTCGACGACGAGCTCACGAGCGTGCTTGTCGATTTTGGAATCCCGCTCGCCATCGCGACCTTCGTGTGCATCGCCTTCTACAATCAGATGAAGACGGCCCGCGAGCAGACCGACGCGCGGGGCTACATCACGATGGAAGGGCTCACGCTCACCGGGTCCGATGACCGGTACGTGACGACCCACATCACGCGCGTGCGCATCAGCAAGGACGACGACTAGCGGCAACTACGGGGCACGCGGCTTCGGACGTGCGCCCCGAGCGAATATACTATCAGGCAAAACGACGGAAAGGAAACGATCATGGGTCTTCTGAAAGCGGGCGCGGGCGCCCTGGGCGGCGTACTTGCCGATTCTTGGCGCGACTATTTCTACTGCGATGCGCTCAACGCCGACACGCTGGTGGTCAAGGGCACGAAGCGCACCTCCGACAAGGGCCGCTCTTCGAACACCAAGGGCGAGAGCAACATCATCTCCGACGGCTCGATCATCGCCGTGGCCGACGGCCAGTACATGATCATCGTCGAGCAGGGCGCGATCGTCGACGCATGCGGCGAGCCTGGCGAATTCGTGTTCGACAACTCTTCCGAGCCGAGCCTGTTCTTCGGCGACGACAAGATCACCGACCGCATCAAGACGGCCTTCGAGCGCGTGGGCGGCCGCTTCACCTTCGGCGGCGACACGGGCAAAGACCAGCGCGTGTACTTCTTCAACAAGAAGGAGATCATCGGCAACAAGTATGGCACGGCAACGCCGGTCCCCTTCCGCGTCGTCGATGCGAACATCGGCCTTGACGTGGACATTTCGGTGCGCTGCAACGGCGAGTACTCCTACAAGATCACCGACCCGCTGCTGTTCTACAAGAACGTGTGCGGCAACGTGGAGGAGCCCTACACGCGCGACAAGATCGACTCGCAGCTGAAAAGCGAGCTTCTGACGGCGCTGCAGCCCGCCTTCGCGAAGATTTCCGCAATGGGCGTGCGCTACTCCGCCGTGCCCGCGCACACCACCGAGCTCGCCGATGCCCTCAACGAGGTGCTCTCCGAGAAGTGGGCCGACCTGCGCGGCATCGAGGTGGCTTCCTTCGGCGTGAACACGATCGCCGCGTCCGAAGAGGACGAGCGGATGATCAAGGACCTGCAGAAGGCCGCGGTCATGCGCGACCCGGCTATGGCTGCTGCGAACATCGCCGCCGCGCAGTCCGACGCGATGCGCACGGCTGCCGCGAACGAATCGGGCGCCATGGCGGGCTTCATGGGCATGGGCATGGCGAACATGGCTGGCGGCATGAACGCCGGTAGCCTCTTCAACCAGCAGGGCGGTGGCGGCACGCCGCAAAGCCAGTACAACGTTGCCGCAGGTGGCGGCTTTGCTGCCGGCAACGGCGGCGGCAACGGCGAGGGCGGCTGGACCTGTTCGTGCGGCGCGCAGAATACTGGCAAGTTCTGCAGCAACTGCGGGTCGCCCAAGCCCTCGCCCGCTGGCAGCTGGACCTGCTCGTGCGGCGCCGAGAACACGGGCAAGTTCTGCAGCAACTGCGGGTCGAAGAAGCCTGAGGCGGCCGGTAGCTGGACGTGCTCGTGCGGCGCGCAGAACACGGGCGCCTTCTGCGGCAACTGCGGGTCGAAGCGTCCGTAACGAGGAACTGAGACTGATCGCGTTCGCTGGCGAGGCGCTTTTTTCCGCTGGCGAACGCGAAGGAGGGCAGCCCATCGTCTTCTTCGCGATGGGCTGCCCTTTCTGCTTTAAGAGGCGCACGCTCCCCGCTAGTTGCTCTATGGCCTTGTTTTGGCCCCAGCATGAATTGAAGGCCCAGATGGCATGGCAAAACTCGCGACTTGTTGCTTGCGAATGAGCCGATTTATTCGGTTGCCTTCTGCATGTTTTCCCACGAGCTTCTCGTGAGCACCGAGACTTGCTGCGTGCGCACTATGCCCGTGACGGGGTTGGTTGCCTCCTCGAGGCGCACGAGCTCGAAGCCGAGCTTGTCCTTCGCACGGGCAGATGTCGCATTTTCCACGAAGTTGCAGACCCAGATTGCGGAAAGCCCGCGCTCGCCGAATCCGTAGCGCAGCATCGCGCTCGCCACTTCGGGGGCGATTCCGAAGCCCCAAAAGGGAGCCGCCAGCCAGATTCCCATTTCCCGATCGTTGTCTCCGATTGCGCAGTTGGCATGGTCGGGCTTGACGAACCTGATACTGCCGATGGGGTTCAACGGGGCCGAAGCCACCTTCTTGCGCTCACGCAAGAACGCACGCCCCGAAAACCCGCGCGTCATGTCGCCGAAGTCGGCCGCGCCCTCGATGCGCTCGATGGCGGTGGCGTCGAATTCCCCGAGGTGCTTTGCACAGATGGCGAAAGTGTCGGGCACGCAGTACACGGCGTGGAGAACCTCGCGGGCATGCTCGACGCTCACATACGGTGCCCAGTTGGCGGGAGGCCCCACCCGCGGGTCGCTTGCCCAACGAAAGAGCGTCGGCGCGTCGGCATCGCACCAGGGGCGTAGGATGAACCGTTCGGTTTCGAGCATGGGAACCTCCTTGCCGGTGGGGGATTCAAACAGGCGCGTCGCCCGAAGTCGGGGGAGCGGCTTCGCGGTTCGGGATGACCTCTGTACAAAAATGACGATAAGTTGTGCAGAAATCGTCTACTTGACAGATTATCAGCCTTTTCTTTCGAAGATAATCCCCACTATCGTCCTATTTGAGGAATAATTCGCTGAATTTTTACGAGGTCCCTGCCTATTTTTGCAAACTATCGTCAATCTTGTACAGGCGGGGAACGTGTGCCGAAAGTCACCGTCACCGACAGCTTCGAGCCAAGCAAGACAAGGGCTGGGCGATCTGCCTCGTTCCCAAGCGCTGCTAATCGGCCGAAAGACTCCCCAGACCTTTCTCAAGCCTGATGGGAAAAATCCGGGAGTTTTCTCGTTCCTACGTGGTCACTTTAATGCTATGTTCAAAATCCAAGCATTCGGAAACAGTATGGTAAAACCTACCAAATCGTATTGGGGCGGTGTACCATTTGCGGTATACGCCACGGGCGATGGGCCCACGGCTGGAAATCCAAGAAGGGGGATTCAACATGTCCAAATATGCCGGAACCCAAACTGAGAAAAACCTGCAGGCTGCGTTCGCCGGCGAGTCGCAGGCGACCAATAAATACACGTACTTCGCGTCGGTCGCGAAGAGCGAAGGCTACGAGCAGATCGCCGAAATCTTCCGCAAGACTTCGGCGAACGAGCAGTACCACGCCAAGATGTGGTTCCGCGAGCTCGAAGGCATTGGCAACACGGCGGAAAACCTTGCCGCTGCGGCAGATGGCGAGAACTTCGAGTGGACCGACATGTACGACGAGTTCGCCAAGACGGCTGAAGAAGAGGGCTTCCCCGAGCTCGCCGAAAAGTTCCGTCAGGTTGGTGCCATCGAGAAGCACCACGAAGAGCGTTACCGCGCGCTGCTGCACAACGTTGAAACCGCCGCTGTGTTTGAAAAGAGCGAGGTCAAGGTGTGGGAATGCCGTAATTGCGGCCACATCGTCGTAGGCACGAAGGCTCCGGATGTGTGCCCCGTCTGCAACCATCCGCGGGCATACTTCGAAATTTCGGCTGAAAACTTCTAAGCCGAAATCGATCTCGAAAGCCCATATCAAGCATCACAAGAAAGCCGCCCTCGGGCGGCTTTCTTGATGAGATTTCCAGCCACTTGGGACCTATTCGCATAGCTGAAAATGATAGACCTCTCTACCGTTCCATTTGAGGGATAAGTCGCTGAACATTTACGAGGTCCCTGCTGTTTTTGCAAACTCTCGTCAATCTCGTACGGACAGCGGAAAATGAGGCGCAAGGACTGGGTGATTTGTCTCACTCCCGAGCGGGACAGGGGGTCGGGTGCCAACCTCGCTCCCAGCAAGCTCCTGCCACACACATCGCTAATCGGTCGGGAGCGGCGTCGCCTCCGAGCGCTTCCCGAGGCGAACCTGCGCAATGCAAACTCCGGCGAGGATGATCGCCACGCCGAGCCATTCAACAGCGGAAATCGGCTCCCCGAGCACAAGCATGGCGAGGAGCAGGCCCGCTGGCAGCTCGGCCGACGTCATGATGGTCGACATACCAGGCGTCAGGTGCGGCGTTCCCAAGCCGAACAGCAGAACCGGCAGCGTCATGCCGAACAGCCCGCACACGAACGCATACGGAGCGAAGCCGTCGAGCAGCACGCCGGAAACAATGAAGTCGGGGCACACCACGTGCGACGCGATGACCACGCCCGCGCACACAATCATACCGCGCTGCTCGTTCGAGCAGGGAGCCTTCACCCTCCCTGAAAACGTCACGAAGCACGCGCAGCTGACGGCCGCGCCAAAGCCGCACACAAGTCCCAGCGGATCGTAGCCCGCGATGCCCGTTTTATAGACGCCGCTCGCGAACACGGTCCCGACAACGACGACCACGGCCGCGATGACCTGGGGGAGCGCAGGCGGTTTGCGCGTCAAGATGATCTGAAGCACCGTGCCGATCCAGGTGAACTGGAACAAAAGCGTGAGCGCCACCGAAACGGGCAGAACGCTCATCGCGTAGCAATAGAGTATCGAGGTGCAGCAGGTGATGCATCCCAGCCCCATGAGCGAAAGCGCCGAGCGGACACCGACACGTTGCCAGCATTTTCCGCGCGCCATCGACACCGCGAAGGCTATTGCGAATAGGATAAGGCCGAACCATCCTTGACCTGCGACGACTTGATTCGAGGTGAACCCCGCAGCGTAAGAAAGCTTGTAGGAAGTCGCCATGAAACCATAGCTTGCACCGCCGAGAAACACTTCAAGCGTCGCGATCGCGCGCACTTTGGTCGCCTCGCTTGGGGCCGCTTTGCGCGGGGCGGTCGCGTTCACCACCGGCATCGCGGCGGGCATGTCGTTCGCTTTCACTGTGAGCTCCTTTTGCACATCGGCGCCCGAGGAGCGAGAAGAAAAACCACGCAACCGAGCGTTCGGCTACGTGGCGAAAAGTGACGCGCTGCCAAGGCAAAGGGGAAGACGACTTCCCGCCGCCATTCCTTCGAGGAAGAACCCTCTTGCCGCGCACGCCCAAAAAGTCCACGTGAGGTTTTAGCGAAAGAGATGATACCAGGTTGCGAGCGCAAATGCGAGAAGAAGGCTCACAGGCGGGGGCGGGGAGCCGAGAAGCGGGCGGAAACCAGGTAGCAGAGACCGCGAGAAAGGCAGGGGCCTCGCAGGTGGAAGCAAGGGAGGGAAGCAATCAGACGCCTCACGGGAGGCTGGCGCAAAGCGAGTCGAAGCGGAAGCCACGCTCGGCTTTCGGAAATCTCCCGGGCACCAAGCAGATGGAGCAACCCCGCCGCAACGCCACCTGAGAGATAGCCGTCGCCCGACATGTACGCGCGCAGCGGCCAACTTAGGTGTACCATTGCCCCAACAAGTTCGATGCAGGGGTGCCCATCGTGCGACAAACGCTCGGTTGGCTGAGAGGGCGCAAGCCTAACCCTTTGAACCTGTCAGTTAGTGCTGGCGTAGGGAGCATCTCAGGTTCTATCTGGGGCGCCCGCTTATGCTGGCGTCCCATTTTTATGCCACGCTCCGCAGACGGAGCAGGTCCTTGAAAGGAATGCGCATGATTGAGATGAACCAGTTGCAAAGCGGAATCGTAGAAGCGGCGAGCAAGGTGCGCGCCAACAATCCCATGGCGGGGTCGATCACCAACAGCGTGACCATCGACTTCGTGGCGAACTCGCAACTCGCCGTCGGAGGCTCCGCTGCCATGGTCTACCTGCCTGACGAGGGCGAATGCCTCGTCGCCGCGGGCGGTGCAGTCTATATAAACATGGGGACGCTGCTTCCCGTATACGAGAAGACGCTTCCCCGCACTGCCGCAGCAGCGCACGCAGCGGGCAAGCCCTGGGTGCTCGACCCGGTCGGCATCGGCATCGGCAGCCTGCGCACCGAACTTCTGCGCGGATTCAAGCCCTACAAGCCAGCAATCGTGCGCGGCAACGCCTCCGAGATCATCGCACTTGCAGGCCTTTGGGATCTGGAAGGCGACGCGAGCGAGCTTTCCCGCGCCCGCGGCGTCGACACTACCGACACGGTGGCGGCCGCACGCGACGCAGCCGTGGCCCTTGCGCGCTACACGGGCGGCGCGGTGGCAGTCTCGGGCGAGTCGGACCTGGTCACCGATGGGTCGACCGTAGCATATTCCACGGGAGGCAGCGCACTTATGGGCAAGGTGACGGGCTTCGGGTGCTCCCTCGGCGGCGTGGCCGCGGTCTATGCCACGCAGGCCGATCCCTTCACTGCAGCGCTTGCCGCTGTCGCTCACTACAACGTGGCGGGAACGCGCGCGGCAACTGCGACGGACGCGCCCGCGAGCTTCAAGGTTGCCTTCATCGACGAGCTCTACCGCGCGACGCCCGACGACATCGCGAACAACCCGCTGCGCATCGAGGAGGCCTAGCATGAACACGCTCATCGCCGTGGCAATCGCGCCTTTCGGCGTGGGAGACGAGCTGTCCTCCGAGGTCGCCGAGGTCGTGAAGGTCATCCGCGAGTCAGGCCTTCCGAACAGGACCTATTCCATGTTCACCGAGATCGAGGGCGAATGGGACGAGGTGATGCGCGTTGTGCGCGACGCGACGTTCGTCCTCGCCGAGAAGGGCATTCGCACCGAGGTCATCCTGAAGGCCGACGTGCGCCCCGGCTTCTCCCACATGATGGACGAGAAGGTGGCGCGCGTGAACGCCCTTCTTGACGGCGAGGGCGCGCAGGGTGCTGGCGACACGAATGGCGAGACCGACAAAACCAACGGGAGCAACTCCAACGGCAGCGACAGCCCAAGCGACATGTTCGCCGCCAGCGAAAACAAGGAGGTGCGCGCATGAGCATGAGAGATGTGCTCGATATTTCATCCTACCTGGTCATTGGGCCGGAGAACACGTGCGGACGTCCCGTGGGCGATGTCGTTTCGGCGACGCTTGCAGCCGGGTTCACCTGCGTGCAGGTGCGCTCGAAGGTGTGCTCGGCGCGCGAGCTCATGGCCTGCGCCGACGAGGCGGCCCGTGCCATCGAGCGCGCGGGCGCAAGCAAGAAGGTCGCGCTGCTCATCGACGACAGGCTCGACGTGGCCTTCGCCGCGCGGGAGGCGGGCGTGAAGGTCGACGGCGTGCACGTCGGGCAGTCCGACGTTCCCGTCGAAGCGTGCCGCAAGCTCCTCGGCCCCGATGCGGTCGTGGGACTTTCCGCGCGCGCGGATGAGATGCTTGAGTACGTGAAGACCGCGGACATGAGCCTTGTGGATTACCTGGGCGTTGGCCCTTTGCACGAAACGCCCACCAAGCGCGACTGCGGACTCGCAGCCGACGGCACCATCATCACGAAAAGCATCGATGACCTGCGCGAACTCGCCGTCGCAAGCCCCGTTCCCATCGTGGTCGGCGGGGGAGTGAAGGTGGCGGACATTCCTCTCGTTGCGCAAACGGGTGTCGACGGGTTCTTTGTCGTGTCCGCCGTCTGCGGCGCGAGCAATCCAGAGGCGGCGGCGCGCGAGCTGGTGTGCGCGTGGCGGGAAGCGAAGGCGAGCTGAGTCAGCCGCAAAGCGCGCGCAAGGGTATAATGGGCGAAGCCGATATGTTGTCGGCGTCTAATCAGCAGCAATGCGCAACGCAGCGCACGAAAGGGGCACGCGATGACTTACATGGTTCGCATCAAGGAATTCCATGGCACGGATGCGGTGTACACCTACACGTTCGGCAACCTCAACGATGCCCTTGCACGCGTGTCCCGCTTCCTCACGCCCGGCAACCTCTTCGACGAGCGCGTCGAGGTCGACCCAACCGGCTTCAAGGAGACCATCCGCATCGAGACCATCCAGGTGTGGCTGGGCGAGGCCAACGAGGAAGGCACCGAGATCGCGAAGGATCTGGGCTACTGGAAGTTCAAGTCCAAACTTGGGGAATAGCTTTTGAAACCCGCAAGCTTCCGAATGCCGCCCGCAAGCTTCAAGTTCGCGGGCGGCATGTTTTATATCGCAAGCACGACTTGAGTTGCATGCAATAATGGAAGGCCAGATGGGGAAAGCGAGCACGGGAGGAAACCATGGGCAGCAAGAAGCGATCGGCGCGGGCACGCGAAGTGGCCGACTTCAAATCCCAGCTCGAAAACGGCCTTGGGGGACTGGACGACCTGTTTGCAAACGAGGAGCGGCGCGAGCAGAAACGCGAAGCCGACCATGACGCGGCGATGCGCTGGAAGTCGTGCGAGAAGAAAAACCGCTACGCGACCAGGGACGAGGCAGAAGAAACGCGCACATGGTGCGAGGAGCGCGGGACGCGCGGCCTTGAAATCTATCGCTGCGAGTACTGCGGCGGGTGGCACCTGACCTCGCACCCCTTCGAGTAGCGAGGAGGGGCCCCTAGCGCTCCGACAGGATGAGGCCCGTCACGGTGAGCGCCACGCCGAGCACGATTTGCCAGGTGAGCGGCTCGGCAAGCACGATAACGGACGCGACCACCGTCACCACGGGCGTAAGGTAAAGGTAAGCGCTCACGTTCACGACGCCGACAATCGACGCCGCCTTGTTCCACATGACATAGCAGGTGGCAGACGCGACCAGTCCCAAAAACAGCAGATTGCCCAGCATGACGGGGTCGAGAAGCCCCGCAAGGCCCGCGCCCTCGGCTCCCTGGCCGAAGCCCATCATCGGCAAAAACGGCAGCATGAACACGAGGCCCCACGCAAACGTGCGCTTCGTCGTGGCCACTGTCGAAAGACCCAGTTTCGCGGTGCGCTTGCCAATGGTCGAATAGACCGCCCAGGCCAGCGCCGCAAGCACAGCGAGCAGGCAGCCTGCAAGCCCCGCGTCACCTGCGGCAGCGCCCGTGAAGCTGATGAGCGCGATGCCCGATATCGCCATCACGAAGCCCGCGAAGAACTTCACGCCGACACGCTCCTCGCGCGTGACGAACGTGGCAATGAGCGCGATGAACAGGGGCGCGATGGCGACGATCACGCCGACGTTCGAGGCGCTCGTCATGGTGAGCGCGATGTTCTCCATAAGGAAGTACAACGTCACGCCCGTTGCACCCGCCAGCGCGAACAGCGCCTCGACGCGCGCGCCCATGAAGGGGGTCACGCGGTGGTGGATGACGCACAGCGCGAGAAAACCCAGCATGAAACGCAAAAAGAGAATCTCTATCGGGGTCACGACGGTGAGCAGCACCTTCGTCGACACGAACGTAATGCCCCAGACGAACACGGTGAGGAAGGCGAGGAGATGGCCTTTGGCGCGGCCTCGCGCGGTTAGGGAGAGTATCGCTTCTTGCATAGTTTTCGAAAGGGTCCTTACCACTCGTGAATCGTTCGTCTGCGGCATTATAGCAAGTCAGGCGCAGCACAAACACGATTCAGCGACAGTCGGCGGAGCGAAATCGGGAAACCCTCGAAGAGGGCACTTTCCCGAAGGTAACCCCTATTGTTTCCAGCAATTGAATTATCCCAAACCCGTCGCTTTATTAATGCCATCTCGGAGCTCATCTCGTTCGTCAACGTTAGAACTTCCTTGAGCCTATTTGGGGTTAGGCAACAGAAAACCCTCTGCGTAAAGAGCATTCTCGTTAATAAGCGAATCAATCCTGGCGGCCAGGCCTGTGTCTCCCTCGATTCTCTTACGATAGCTATTGAGCATAAGCAGCTGGGCATAGGGACTTGCTGCGTCGAACTTAACGTTTCGCGGCCTGAGCTTCTTTTGAACGGGACACTGGATACTCATCCTCCTATTCCACAGCTGTCGATGGTGCGCACAAAGGTTTCTCAGCACGCAAAGCGAATGCAGAACCTCCGCGAAGGGCGCCCATTGGATGCCGAAGAAAGATGTCGCCCTTTTGGCGGGCTCCATGTCTTTAACATAGGAGACGAAATTAGTGACCCTGCCGAAAGAAATGACCTCAACGGCAAACCAAATAGGAACCTCAGCATACCGATTGCAGCGACTTGCGAGCGTATCCCCGACGACAGACTTATCAACATAGCGAGAGACCATGGGATCCTTATCCCGCTCCAAATCGGAAAGGATGCCCTTTACGATTTCCAAGGGCTTGTCTTTCGCCGCATCACTACCATCCTTATAGAAATCAGTATTCAGATAGAAAGCACGTTCGCCGTGATCACGCCCGTACTCGTGCGTCAGCATGGCCCGCATGGCGATTTCCACGACACTAAGCTGCTCCAAGAGAAGCGCACGCATCTTACTGTCGATTTCAGCGATTTCCCTTATCTCCTCGAAAGAAGCATCCCCAATAAAACGGTCATCGCCGTAGCGAGGGTCAATCTGGAATTCTCGGGCATAACCTGAGAAGCGATAGTAGTTTGTCCTGGACAGGAAGCGCTTCAGCTCATCGCGATCGCGGCAGGCAAGGTTGCGCTCGTCGACGAGGAGCGAGCAGAGGTCGTCCAACGACTTGAAGCGTTTGTCGGACACGGCACGACCTCCTTTGAAAACAGAAAGGCCCACCGCATTTCAGCATCGTTGAGAGGCTTGGGTGGGCGCTGATGTATTCATATTACAACAAAATGCGGTTTGCAGGCTAAGATTGTGCGCGATTCAACAATCTTCTCAATTAATCGAAATCAGCGCAAAAGCTGTTTTGCTTCGACCCCAGATGACTACGTTTGCCCGGCCGCCTGTTGCCTCATTCCCCAACGTTGTCACAAAGACACCCGAGGCGCCTTCCCGAAGGTAACCCCTATTGTTTCCGGCAATTGAATTATCCCGAACCCGTCGCTTTATAGGCGGAAATGAAATTTGATGGAAGATGTGACCGTTATTCATATCGGTTTTCAGGATATCGCGGAAGGGGCATTGATGCCAACTGGATTTGAACTGATCAAACAGCAAGTCGAGACGAAGAAGCTCGGGGAAGAGCTCCCTATCGTAGGATGGTTCCATTTCCCCTTGGCAGACCCTGT
>NZ_CAKUBT010000020.1 GCF_934643285.1 uncultured Ellagibacter sp. | reverse complement strand
ACCCGACCCGACCCGACCCGACCCGACCCGACCCGACCCGACCCGACCCGACCCGACCCGACCCGACCCGACCCGACTCAGTACCGCTTCAATGCTAAAAAGTGCAGTGAAAAGGGAAGATTCTGGCACAAAAGCCGAGGTATCCCACGGAAACAGCTGGAGTTTGGGAGACGGTCACGACTCGGCGTCGTGCTTCAAAATGAAACACCAGGTCACAGGCTCGTAAGATTTGAGATTGCTCCCAGCTCGATCTTCTCTTGTGGGACACCTCGGTTTTTGTGCCAAAATCCGTTCAAATGAGTGAACTTTTTTATATGGTAGGGCATTCCCAATAGGCAACGAAAGGCTAGAGGCCAAGGGTTTGGGGTCATGCGTCGGGCGCGAAGGCTGGGCACGAAGGCCAAGCGAGAACGCCAGGTACGAACGCCAAGCGAGAACGACAGGTGCGAACGCCGGGAGCGAAGGCCAAGTGCGAACGCTAAGCGCGGGAACGTTCTCGGCTCAATCTGTCTTTGCTGTTCCCTGTTGGATGGAACGTGTCTAACTCGATGCCGGCTCGGCGGTTTGGCAATTGCTCATTACATACGACGCGCCAGTGCATTTCCTTGCTGCGGCTTTCTGATGCGCCCGATTCCGCCTCCTGGACTCGTTGCGTCGTCATTGCTCGAAGGATCTCGTTCGGTCCCCGGTCCGGGTTACTTGTTTTTCTTCGCGGCGTCTTGAGCTGTCTGCTTTGCTGATGAGATGGCCGATCCTGCAGCCCTTTTTGCACTTGCGAACAGGGGCTTCGCTTCGCGAACAACGTTTTTTGCAGCAGCGCACGTGACGTGGGCGGCTGTGGCGGCCCCTCTCGTGAAGCCTTTTGCGACCTCGGGAGCGCTTGTCGCTGCCATCTCGGCCGCTTCTCGCGCTATGGCTCCCGTTTTGAGGGCGGCGTCCTTCGCCTTCTCGCCTGCTTTGCCCGCTGTTCGCATTGCGGTGTCTGCGGCGAGGTCTGCCGCCTTGGAGGCTGCCTCGTCGAGGCGCTCTTCCAAAGGGGTTGCCGTGCGGCCTGTGTAGTTTCTATTTCCCCTGCTCACAAGTGCTGCTCCGCCGACGATTGCCGCAACACCCGGCCCAGGGAGCACGAGCATGGGAATTCCCGCCGCCGTAAGCGCGCTTCCTGCCGCGACCTGCGCAATGCCTTTCGCCTTCTTCGCGAACGTTGCCTTGCCTTCCATGGGGAGGACTTCGGGAATCACGACCTGACTTTCCGCGGTTGTTGCGTTTGCTGTTGCGTTCTCAGGCATTTCGGCTCCTTCGCTCGGCTTCTTGCTAAGAGGGTAGCGGCGCTGAAGGTGAAATCGTCCGTTTGAAACGAATCTGTTGCCAAGAGCAGCCATGCAGTGCTGGTCGTTCTTGAGATTGTTGGATGTTGCGGGTGGCGTCGGTGGTCGTCAGGATTGTTGGATGTTGCGGGCGGTGTTGGCAGTCGTTGAAATTGCAGGGCATAGCGGGTGGCGTTGGGAGATGTGATTGCCGTCCATTGAAGAGGGCGTTCTCGAGAGCCGTTCTTGCAGGGCAACGCGTCTGTGGGGGGATGGGCGCTGCTGGGCTTGTAGGGGAGCTATGGACGTAGCTTGCCGTTATCGGGGGTGTCAAGCGGCGCCTGTTCGCTTGTCTGCCAGACTTCTGCCAGGTTTCTGCCAGGAAACGATGATTGTGCGCAGCATTCGCAAAGAAAACTTGCAGATTACCTCGGGGAAATCAAGGCGAGTGGTGCATCTTCCGAAGGGGAAATCGGCAAGCTTTTGGCAATGGTTCGGCAAGAATGCGTTGCTACCATGCTTGCATGACCATTTTGCTCAGCCATACCACCGCACTTCGTTTTTGGCGAAGCAGCGCACGCCGAAGTGAAGCGCTCGCCTCGCCTCGGCGAGCGCCGACGCAGCGTGCGCGCATTGCTCTTTCGAGGTGTAAAAAGGTTGAGATCCCTACCTCCTTGCTAATCGAATTCGAATCCGGGGCTGTCGACATACTCGTTGGTTCGAAGGGGATTCGCGCCAGAACGGCGCGGCTTGCGTCGCACGTGTGGAGCCTGCCTGTTCCCAATAACTCGTTTTGCGCATGCTCGAAGAACGTGGTCGTAAGCTCGCCCGAGTTCTGCTTTCTCCAAATGGCGTCTACTCTCAGTATCGTCGGGTTGATACAGCTTGGATTCGAGCTGTGCGGAACATACGTAATGCGTGACGAAGGGTTTTCCGTCGCCGAGGAGCCGCTCACCACTGTCGCGCAGCTTGGCCGGTTTCTCGAGACGGCTCAGGGTTTGCGCGGACTCGATAAGGCGAAGCGAGCCGTTCGCTACCTTATCAACGGGTCGGCTTCTCCCATGGAAACGGCGTTCGCGATGCTTTTGTGCCTTCCTTACGCGCTTGGTGGATACGGAATCAGCCGGCCGCAGCTAAACTATCGGGTGGAGGTTCCCGCTAGCTTGCGCGCTGAGGCGGGTCGATCGATTCTCGTTTTCGATATGTGCTGGCCAGCGTTGCGTTTGACGTGCGAATACGATAGCAACACGTGGCATTCCGACGCTGCTGCTATCGACAAGGACGCGCGACGCAGGAACGCCATGCTCATCCTTCTCGGCTATCGATCAATCACGGTATCGTGGGCGCAAGTCGCCGATCCTGCCGCGTTCAATCGACTTGTGCGCCAGATTGCCCGCGCGACGGGAAAGCGGCTTCGCTATCGCGACCCTGGTTTTACGAGAGCGCATTTCGCGTTGCGGGAGTGCGTGCTGCCGCATCGACGATAGCGTTCGGTTGTTTGCGTTCGCGCGTTGAGGAAGCACCGCGCGCTTATGGGTATAGAGGTCGTTTTTGGACCCTGTCTTTTCCGGATGTCCTTTTCGCTGGCGGTACTTGCCGCTTATTTGAGTGCGGCGAGCTTGTGGATAACACAGCTTTTGGGGTTGTTGCGGTGTGAAAGCCGAGGAATCTCGAAAAACGTGGACGTCGAGGGGGAAATTCTGGCACAAAAACCGAGACGTCCCACGGAAATTGCTCTCGTTTGGAAAACTGTTTCGGATTGGGAAAGTGACTCAAAAAGAAACCCCTGGTCACAGGCTCTCGTGATCTGGAACCGTTTCCAGCTCAGCCTTCCTTTGTGGGATACCTCGGTTTTTGTGCCAGAATTGGCTCTTCGGAGTGCATTTTTTACGAAGCGATCACCGGCTGCGCGGAGCGTTGTGGCAAAGGCGGGGTGAAGACGCTCGAAGGTGTAGTTTTTCGAAGCGGAACCGTCTGTGTGAGCCTCTCGCCAGCATCTCCTCGGCCGCTTGAGCTGGGCTCATCCCGCTCGCTGTCGTGCGCGTGCCGTTGCGCGCGTACTGTTATTCGAGTTGCGACCGGGTGGCTTGCGATTTTGGAGTCTGCGAGATGAGCGAAGTGCTTTCTTTTATTGGCAAGGCGAGGAGCGCGTTGCCTTCTCGTTTCCCGCTTGTGATGATGGTTGCCGGATTGCGCGTTGTTGTGCATCGCGGGCGTCAGACTTTGCCCAGGTCGTATGCTTGTGTGGAATCGTCAGCCTGCGGTCTGCCTCTTCGTGTGCATGCGCTATACTGCTTGCCACTATGGACAGTTCGAAAACCTCCTGTCGGTAAACAAAACTAGGGAGCGTCGAATGCTGCTGGCGAGTTATGCCAGAGCGTCCGGCGCGTTATGCAGGAATGAGCGTTTGAAGCTGGGAGCTCGTGCGCTCGGGGTGTCGGGTGCAAGTCGCGCAATGGCGTGTTGCCCGTGCGTGTCAGGTGTTGGGCGCGAGTCGCGTCGATCGTGCTTGTGGCGTGTACCGCTCGCGCGATGCGATGCTTGTCCTCGCGCAGCCCATGTCGTATCGCGTGAGATGCGTATCTTGCTCGTGCGGTGTCTTGCGGGCTGCGGTTGTCCCAGGTGGGCGGCTGCGATTCGCATGAATCTGCGCTGGCCAAGCGGCTCGCGCTTGTGGCTTGCTCGTGCGATGCTCCGCTTGCTCGCCGTCGCCGTTCCTGCACCTAGGTTTCCCCACGGTGGTTTTCACTTGCGTGAAAGGTACGCCGATGTACGGGCTTAAAACCGAGAGCAGCTTCGATGCCGCTCATTTCCTCACCGACTATCACGGCAAATGCGAGAATCTCCACGGCCACCGCTGGCGCGTGGTTGCCTATTTGGAGCAGGAAGAGCTCCAGACGCAGGGAACTCACAAAGACATGGTGATCGACTTTGCCGACTTCAAGGGCGCTCTGCGCGACTTGACCGAAGCCTTCGACCACTCGTTTGTGGTGGAAGAGGGGTCGCTTGCCCCCGACACGCTCGCGTGCCTCGAGCGCGAGGGCTTCTCGCTTTCGGTCGTGCCCTTCCGCACGACGGCGGAAAATCTCGCCCGCTATTTTTACGGAAAACTGGCGGACGCGGGATTCCCCGTGTCGCAGGTCGACGTGTACGAGACCCCCAACAACTGCGCGATCTACCGTGGCTAGTAGTCGGGATAGCGCGGGCTCGCAGGCTGCGGGCGTGCCGGGGCGCGATTTCGCACGTGGGTCGGCTGCGCCCGCATTCTCCGAACCGGCAGCGAGTCGCATGCTTCCCGTTGCCGAGCGCTTTGTCAGCGTGAACGGGGAGGGGCGCGCCGCGGGCAAGCTCGCCGCCTTCATCCGCTTTACGGGGTGCAACTTGGCGTGTTCGTACTGCGACACCATGTGGGCAAACGCGCCCGTTGCCGCGGATCGCGCCGAGCGCGTGCCAGTCGCGGACCTCGTCGCGTGGACGCGCGAGACGCGAGTGGAATGCATAACCCTCACGGGCGGCGAACCCGCGCTGCAGCCTGAGCTCCCCTGCCTCGTGCGCGCGCTGCTTGCCGAGCCCGGCCCCCTCGGGCGCGGGCTTCGGGTGGAAATCGAGACGAATGGTGCCGCTGACCTGCGCGAACTCGCACAGCTGCGCGAGGCGTGCGCGTCGCTTCCCGGCAGCCTCACGTTCACGGTCGACTGGAAGCTCCCCGCAAGCGGCATGGAAGATCGCATGCTGCGCGAGAACTTCGCGCTCCTTGACGCGCGCGACACCGTGAAGTTCGTCTGCGGCGGGGAAGGTGATCTGGCCCGCATGCTGGAAGTGTCGCGCGAGCTGGGCCTTCCCAATCGCGTGCCGGTGTATTTGAGCCCCGTGTTCGGACGCCTCGACCCTGCGCGCATCGTGGATTTCATGCAAGAGAACAACCTCACCTGGGCCACCGCGCAGCTGCAGCTGCACAAGATCATCTGGCCGGGTGTCGAGAAGGGAGTGTAACCTCGTGGCAACTATCGAAGAGAAGGCGCTCGTTTTGTGCTCGGGCGGCGTGGATTCGACCACGTTGCTCGCCATGGCGGTTTCGCGCTACGGCGCCAAGAATGTGTACGCGCTTTCCATTTCCTATGGTCAGCGCCATAACAAGGAAATCGAGAGCGCGAAGGCGGTCGCCGCGCATTACGGCGTGGAGCAGCGCTTCCTCGATTTGGGAGCCATCTTCGCCGACAGCGATTGCAGCCTGCTCTCGCATTCCTCACAGGACATCCCCGAGGAAAGCTATGCCGACCAGCTCGCCGAAAGCGATGGCAAGCCGGTGAGCACCTACGTCCCCTTCCGCAACGGGCTCTTCCTCTCGGCGGCGGCTTCGATGGCGCTCTCGCTCGGATGCAGCGCGATTTACTACGGCGCGCACCACGACGACTGGGCGGGCAACGCCTATCCCGACTGCTCGCGCGAGTTCGTCGACGCGATGAACCGCGCAATTAAGGAAGGAACGGGCGGCGAGCTGCATCTTTGCGCGCCGTTCGTGGAAATGTCGAAGGCTGATATCGTCGCGCGCGGCATTGAGCTGGGCGTTCCCTACGAGCTCACCTGGAGCTGCTACGAGGGCGGCGACTATCCGTGCGGCGCGTGCGGGACGTGCATCGATCGCAATCGCGCGTTCGAGGCGAACGGGATGCGCGATCCGCTGCTCGACAGGCTCGACGCCGAGCGGGCGGCAGCAAACGCGGAAGGGGAGGAATAGCATGGCGAACATGGCGGGTGCGATGGACGCGACGAACACGGTGAACGAGAAACCGCAGCGCGAGGGGACCGACGACCTGTCGCTTTTGGGCAACCAGGGAGTGCGCTACCCGCAGACCTACGACCCAAGTGTCCTCGAGACGTTCGAGAACAAACATCCGGGCAATGACTACTTCGTGAAGTTCAACTGCCCCGAGTTCACCAGCCTGTGCCCGATCACGGGGCAGCCCGACTTCGCCACGATCTATATCGCTTACGTGCCGGGCGAGCGCATGGTCGAGAGCAAGAGCCTGAAGCTGTACCTGTTCAGCTTCCGCAACCATGGGGATTTCCACGAGGACTGCGTGAACGTCATCATGAAGGATCTCATCAAGCTGATGGATCCGAAGTACATCGAGGTCTGGGGCAAGTTCCTGCCGCGCGGAGGCATCTCGATCGACCCGTATTGCAACTACGGGAAGCCGGGCACGCGCTGGGAGGACGTGGCCTGGGAGCGCCTGTCTCACCACGACCTTTACCCCGAGAAGGTGGACAACCGCTAAAGGGGCGCGCGGGTAGGGGGCGCGCGAGAGGGCGCGACCCGAGGCGTGCACGCGGAGAACACGAGGGGCCGCTCGCAAATCGCGGGCGGCCCCTCGTTCATTAGGATCCAAACTGCCGTGCGACTACTTCACCGCGTCAAAGCCCTGCTCAAGGTCGGCCAAGATGTCCTTGATGTTCTCGGTGCCGATAGACAGGCGAATCGTCGTGGGGGAGATGCCCGCAGCCTCAAGCTCCTTGTCGGTCAGCTGCGAGTGGGTGGTCGACGCCGGGTGGATGACGAGGCTCTTCACGTCCGCCACGTTCGCGAGCAGGCTGAACAGCTCCAGGCTCTCGGTGAACTTGCAGGCGGTCTCGGCCGTGCCCTTGATTTCGAACGTGAAGATGGAAGCGGCCCCGTTGGGATAGTACTCGTCGTAGAGCTCCTTCGCGCGGCCAGTCGAAAGCGACGGGTGGTTCACGCGCTTGACCTGCGGGTGGCTGTTCAGGAAGTCGACGACCTTGAGCGCGTTCTCAACATGGCGCTCGACGCGCAGCGAGAGCGTCTCCAAGCCCTGGAGCAGGATAAACGCGTTGAAGGGGGACAGCGTTGCGCCCTGGTCGCGCAGGAGCGTGGCGCGCGCCTTGGTGATGTACGCAGCCTCACCTGCGGCTTCGGTGAACACGACGCCGTGGTAGCTCGGGTTCGGCTTCGCGACGCCGGGGAACTTGTCGGCGTTGCCCGCCCAGTCGAACTTGCCCGCGTCGACGATCACGCCGCCCATCGCCGTGCCGTGTCCGCCGATGAACTTCGTGGCGGACGCGACCACCACGTCGGCGCCGTGCTCGATCGGGCTCAGCAGGTAGGGGGTCGAGAAGGTGTCGTCCACGACGAGCGGGAGGTTGTGCTTGTGCGCGATGGCGGCCCAGCCTTCGATGTCGAGCACGTCGGAGTTCGGGTTGCCGAGCGTCTCCGCGTAGAGGAGCTTGGTGTTGTCCTGGATGGCCGTTTCGACGGCGTCAAGGTCGGCAGGATTCACGAATGTGGTGGAAAGCCCCTGTTCGGAAAGGGTGTGCTCGAACAGATTAAGCGTGCCGCCGTAAAGGTTGGTGGAGGAGACGATGTGATCGCCAACCGTGGCGATGTTCTGCACCGCGATAGTGATGGCAGCCGAGCCGGTGGCGACGCCGAGCGCCCCGACGCCGCCTTCAAGTGCGGCGATGCGCTCTTCAAAGATGGAGACGGTGGGGTTGGTCAGGCGGGAATAGATGTTGCCCGGCTCGGTGAGGCCGAAGCGCCCGGCTGCGGTCGCGGCGTCCTTGAACACGAAGGAAGACGTCAGGTAGATCGGCACAGCGCGCGCATCGGTGGCGGGGTCGGGGTTTTCCTGGCCGGCGTGAATCTGCAGGGTCTCGAACGAGTAGGCGTTCTCTTTTTCTGACATGTGGTTATCTCCTTAAACGATTGCGATAATATTCGCTTATTCATATAACGGTCGTAGTTATACGTGGCAACGCCCACTTGGTCAATAGGTTTTCGGGGAAAATCGGAATAATTTCTGTTGACCTGCTGAAACGTCGATAACCGCTTATCGGTTGCGCCGATAAGCGGCGGGAAAGGCGAGTTCGCGCCCGATTGCCGAAAGACTGGCTTTCTCATCTTGGGGATTGGCATCAAACTGTTAAACAACGCTTTCACCTGCGTAAATTATTGTTTACAGAACTCGTTTCGCCAATTGTGGAGCTTGCGTGAAGGAGGGGATGGCGTTACTATGGATACCGTTTAGATTGACTTTGACCGATAGACGCATTTGCGTCGCGTTTGAAAGAGGGGCCGTCATGGATTTGAGCTTCATTCCCGACAATCCGGGGATTATCGCCGGCATCGTTGCCGTCATCGTCATCATCATCGTCGCGTGCATCGCGAAGGGCTTCATCGACGAGCTCAAGAAGAAGTAGCCGCATCGCGTTGGCGAGCGGCCCGGCGGGGCGTCGACAGCATTGGCGTTCGAGCCGCAACCGCGCCCGCACGCAGGGGGGGCGAGTGGGCCGCCGATTGTCGGTCGCATCGCGCCTGCGAGGCGGGCTGGCCGTCGGCCACACCGCGTTGCCCCGAACCCGTTCGGCGTGCGGCGACCGAGGCGCTCCCTCTTCGCAGGGCGCGCTTGCCGATGAAATTTGCGTATGCGAGCACCTGTGGCGCCCCCACTCGGGGGCGTCGCTTATTATAGTGAGGTTTCAGCGAAAGCACGGATTGTGGGGCGCGGGCTCCGCAGTGGGGAATCCCACGGAAAGGCGAGTATGTCCACGAATCGTCGAGGGCGAGGGGAAGCGCAGTTCAACGGGGGCGCGCATATGCGTGCGACCGCTCCTGCACGCGCGGTTGCTCCTGCGCGGAAGCGGCGTTTCGGTCTTTGGACCGCGATTCTCATCGTGGCCATCGTGGTGTTCCTTGCGGCTGCATTCGCCTTGGGGAGTATCCTGCTCACTTATCACGAGGGCCAGAAATCCTATGACGACGTGGCCGATAAGGCGTTCCTTTCCGACTCCGCGCTCTCCGACGCGTCTGGCATATCGCTTGCCGACCTCACTGTCGATTGGGATGCCCTTCTCGCGATCAACCCCGACACGGTCGGGTGGATCTTCATCCCGGGCACGAACGTGAATTACCCCATCGTCCACGCGCCCGAGTCGAACCCCGACAAGTATCTCACCGTCGATTTCCAGGGCAATTCGGGCGGATGGTGGCTGCCTACCTACGGCACGCCGTACCTGCTCGCGTCGAATGCCGCCGATTTTTCGGACAAGAACAATATCCTGCAGGGCCATCACCTGCAGAATGGGGAAATGTTCGCCGCGATCGCCGATTTCGCCGACGCCGAGCAGTTCAACGAGCATCGCACGGTGTACCTGCTCACCCCGAAGGGCTCATGGCGCTTGCAGTCGGTGTCGCTTGTCCACTGCAGCGGATCGGAGTCGATCGTGCAGACGAAGTTCGAAAGCGATGCCGCCTTCACCTCCTACGTTGCCGACAAGATCAGCCGCAGCATCGTCGAGTGCGACCCGGCGGCTCCCGACGCGTCGGCCATTCCCCGCCTCTTCATGTTCTCTACCTGCGATAGCAACACAGACGCGCGTTATGTCCTGTGCTGCGTGCCGGTTGAATACGCCGCCGTCAATTCTTCTGGTACGGTGCCTGAAGGTTCGGCTGCGAACAATACGAACAACGCAAGCAATGCGAACAACGCAAACGGCGGCAGCGACGGGACGAGCATGGTCGATCCCAACGCGGCCGCGACAATAGACGATGCAGCAAAGGAGATCGTTTCATGAGCACTTCGATACTGCCGGGCGAACGCCCCGACCGCCTCGAAGAGGAATGTGCCGTGTTCGGCGTCTTCGCCCCTGGTGAGGACGTCGCGCGTATGACGTGCTTCGGCCTGCAGGCGCTTCAGCACCGCGGGCAGGAAAGCGCGGGAATCGCCGTGGGGGATGGCGAGACCATCATGGCTTCCAAGGACTTGGGCCTGGTCACGCAGGTGTTCGACGAGGCAAGTCTCGCTGCGCTCACCGGCTTTGTGGCAGTCGGCCACGCGCGCTACTCCACCTCCGGCGCCGCGGCGTCGTGGGAAGCCGCCCAGCCCCACATCTCGGCGATCGACGAGACGCTCATCGCCCTTGCCCACAATGGCACGCTCGTGAACACGAACAGCTTGCGCGCCCGCCTGATTGACGAGGGCATACAGCTTCGCGCTGGCACCGACTCCGAGGTGGCCGCGAAGGCGATCGGCGACATCACCAAAAAGACGCACCACCTGCGCGAGGGCATCCGCTTTGCCATGGAGCACCTGAAGGGCGCCTACGCCATGGTGCTCGCAAGCCCCGACTGCCTCTACGCGTTCCGTGACCCGAATGGCATCCGCCCGCTGTGCATGGGCAAGCTCCCCGACGACCGCGGCTGGGTCGTTTCTTCCGAGACTTGCGGCCTTGATATCGTGGGCGCGGAATACGTGCGCGATGTGAAACCGGGCGAGATCGTGCGTTTCAGCAAAGACGGCGTCACCTCCGAGCAGGGTGTGCCCGCCGGCCGCCGCGCGAGCTGCATCTTCGAGTACGTGTACTTCGCCCGCCCTGACTCGGTGATGGACGGTCAGTCGGTCTACCAGGCCAGGCGCAACATGGGCCGCATCTTGGCGCGCGAGGCGCCAGCCGACGCTGATCTGGTGCTCGGCGTGCCCGACTCGGGAATCCCCTCGGCCATGGGCTTCGCCTTCGAAAGCGGCATCCCCTACGCCGACGGCATCGTGAAGAACCGCTACGTGGGTCGCACGTTCATCCAGCCGACGCAGGCTATGCGCCAGCTGGGCATTCGCTTGAAGCTGAACCCGCTGCCGAGTGTCATCTCGGGCAAGCGCCTCGTCGTGATCGACGATTCCATCGTGCGCGGCAACACCTCCAAAAAGCTCATCGAGATGCTGCGCCAGGCGGGCGCCACCGAGGTCCACATGCGCATCGTGAGCCCCGAGGTGCTCTGGCCGTGCTTCTACGGCATCGACACCGACACGCGCGACCAGCTCATCGCCGCGAACATGACTAACGAGGAGATGTGCGAGTGGATGGGCGCCGACTCGCTCGCGTTCATCAGCCTGCCCGGTCTGCGCGAGTCGCTTCCCGACGTGCGCGAACCCGGCTTTTGCGAGGCGTGTTTCTCGGGCGACTACCCCGTGGAGATTCCGCCCTCCACGGCCAAGAAGAGCTTCATGACCAAGGCGGATTTCGCCGCAGAATACGCGCGCGAGAGTGAGAAAGCTGAGAAAACCCAGGTCACCCTGTAATTACTTGCAGGATGGGAACGTTACGAGAAGGAGCGAAAAGTGAGCGAGGAAATCACCTACGCGGCGGCGGGCGTTGATACGGCCGAGGGCGCGCGAGCGGTCGATGCGATCAAGGAAACCGTGCATTCAACCTACCGCCCCGAGGTCGTGGGCGACATCGGCGGCTTCGGCGGCCTGTTCTCCATCGCGGCGGCGAAGGGAATGGAAGACCCGCTGCTCGTGTCGGGCACCGACGGCGTGGGCACCAAGCTCAAGGTGGCCCAGCTCGTCGGCAAGCATGGCATGGTGGGCATCGACCTTGTCGCCATGTGCGTGAACGACATCCTCGCCTGCGGCGCCGAGCCGCTGTTCTTCCTGGATTACATCGCGATCGGCAAGCTGCGCCGCGAGCATGTGGCGGAAGTTGTCGCGGGCATCGGAGAGGGCTGCCGTCAGGCGGGCTGTGCACTCATCGGCGGCGAGATGGCTGAGCACCCCGGTGTTATGGACCCTGACGATTACGACCTGTCCGGCTTCACGGTGGGCGTGGTCGACCGTCCGAAGATGCTCGATCCCGAAAGCGTGCGCGAGGGCGATGTGCTCATCGGACTTGCGTCGTCGGGCTTGCACTCCAATGGCTACTCGCTCGCGCGCAAGGTGTGCGTGGAGGGGAAGAGCACCGAGGAGCTTTTGGCCCCCGTGGACGCGCTCGGCGGCCAGTCGGTGGGCGAGGCGCTGCTCACCCCGACGCGCATCTACGTGAAGCAGGTGCTCTCCGTGCTCGCCGAGTGCCCCAAGGCTGTGCGCGCGCTTGCGCACATCACGGGCGGTGGCATCACCGAGAACCTCAACCGCGCGCTGAATTCGCAGGTGAACGCCCAGGTCGATTTGGGTACGTGGCCCGTTCCCGCAATCGCGAAGTACGTGTGCGAGGCGGCCGACCTCTCCGAGGGCCAGGCGCTCAAGACCTTCAACATGGGTGTCGGCATGGTCTTGATCGTCGACCCCGACCGTGCGGACGAGGTGGAGGCCGCGCTCGCGAAGGTGGGCGAGACCACCTATCGCGTGGGCCGCATCGTCTCCGGCGAAGGCGAAGTGGAATACGCGGGCGAAGGAAACCTGTACGGCTACGTCGGATAGAGACAATCCTCAAAATGGGTGGCTTTGCGGCATGCTGTGGACTGCTCACTTGGGATTGAATGCGCATTGCGGAGAAGGCCTCGATATGGGGCCTTCTTTTCGTCCTGGGTGCTATCTTGAGACTTTTCTTTGAAAAGCATACAATGGAAGTCAATGAATGCTCTTAGCTTAAAAAAGAAGCTTGAATTAGAAAGGAGAGCAGACGATGGCTTCTGCAACTATCAGTGCCCCGCTTTCTACGAAAGTAACCGATGCGGAGAAAAGACGCTTCGTTGAAACGTGCGACGCCATCGGAACGTCGCCGAGCAACGCGTTGCGAATGTTCGTTTCTGCTTTCAACAGACGAGGAGGTTTCCCCTTCGATCCCTCGAACCCCAACGGGTATTCCTCGGAAACGCTTGCAGCGATGGACGATGCGACAAACGGCCGCGTTTCGGGGCCTTATAAAACTAACAAGGAAATGTGGGCGGCGGTTTTCGACGACTCTGGTGAGTAACTTATGCTTGGTGTCGCTTTCACCTCGCAGTTCAAGAAAGACATGAAGCGCAAGAGAAAACAAGGAGCCGAACTTGCCAAAATCGATGAGGTCATTACGATGTTGCGTAGCGGAGAGCCTTTACCGGAGCGCAATCGGGATCATGCTTTATCGGGAACATATCGTGGCCACAGGGAATGCCATATTGAACCAGACTGGCTGCTGATATACCGCATCGATTCGGATCTTCTCGTGCTCACGGCGGTAAGGACTGGATCTCATAGCGAATTGCTGGGAATCTAGAGCCCGCTCGGTACTGACTCGTGGCGCCTTGTGTTCGCGGTGATCGGTGTGGCTGGCATCGAGCCTGCGACCGACGTCGTCGAGCATCACGAGAAGATGCGCTCCGACGAGCATTTCGCGCTGTATCTCTTCGCCGGCATCGTCGCCGTGATGGGCACGTCGCTCACGCAGTACACCTACACTATGGTCGGGCCCGAGACGCGCGCGAAGCGCTTGGGCTAGACGCCGTCCCTGCGCTACAATAAGCGGCTGGCGCGCATGAGGCGCGTCGGGAAAGATAGGGAACAAAGTAGTATGCCAGAGCAGAACACACCCGCCGCATCCGCGGCAACGCCCTCGCGCGAGCATTTCGCATCGCGTTTGGGGTTCATCCTCATCAGCGCCGGGTGCGCAATCGGGCTGGGGAACGTATGGCGCTTCCCCTACATCACGGGGCAGTACGGTGGCGCGGCATTTTTCCTTATCTACCTGGTGTTCCTCGTGATTTTGGGGCTGCCCGTCATGGTGATGGAGTTTGCGGTCGGGCGCGCGTCGCAGAAATCGGCGGCGCAGGCGTTCGATAGGCTGCAGCCTTCGGGTAAGTGGCACTGGTTCTCCTGGTGGGGCTACATCGGCTGCACGGTGCTCATGATGTTCTACACCACCGTGTGCGGCTGGATGCTCTCCTATGTGCCGAAGATGGCGTCGGGCGTGTTCAGCGGGGCGGATGTCCAGACGACAGCGGCCGTGTTCTCTGATATGCTCGCCGACCCTGTGGGGCTTATCGTATGGATGGTCGTGGCGGTCGTGGTCGGCGCGGTTGTGTGCGGCATGGGCCTGCAGAAGGGCGTCGAGCGCATCACCAAGTGGATGATGGCGACGCTGTTTGTGGTTATGCTCGTGTTGTGCGTGCGTGCGGTGACGCTGCCGGGCGCGGGGGAGGGCATCGCGTTCTACCTCGTGCCTGATTTCTCGCGCCTGTTTGCGGGCGTGACGCCAGCGGAGCAGTTGGCGACGTTCAGCGACGCGGTGTTCGCTGCTATGGGGCAGGCGCTTTTCTCTCTTTCGCTCGGCATGGCTTCGATGGAAATCTTCGGGTCCTACATTGGGCGCGAGCGCAGCCTTGCCGGTGAGGCGATTTCGGTGACCGCGCTCAACACCGTCGTCGCCGTTTTGGCGGGCCTTATCATCTTCCCTGCGTGCTTTGCCTACGGTGTAAGTCCTGATCAGGGGCCGTCTCTTGTGTTCGTGACGCTGCCAATGGTGTTCGGGCAGATGCCTTTGGGCAACGTGTGGGGCGCGCTGTTCTTCGTGTTCATGAGTTTTGCCGCACTCTCGACGGTGATTGCCGTGTTCGAGAACCTCATCAGCTGGTCGATCGACAAGTGGGGCATCACCCGTCGCCGTGCCGCCGCGATCACGGGCGTTCTCGTGCTTGCGCTGTCGCTGCCGTGCGCGCTCGGGTTCAACGTCCTTTCGGGCGTGACCCTTCCGGCCGTCGGCGACATCCAGTCGATTGAGGACTTCATCGTGTCGAACAACTTGCTTCCGTTAGGCGCGCTGTTCTTCGTGCTGTTCTGCACGACGCGCAGGGGCTGGGGCTGGGAAAACTTCCTCGCCGAGACCAACGCGGGTCGGGGCGTGCGCTTCCCAGCGCGGGCTCGCCTGTGGTTGAAGTACGGGATTCCCGCGCTGATCCTCGTCATCTTCGTGTTGGGGTACGCCCCGAAGATCGCGGCGTGGCTGGGGCTCGCAGGGTAATATTTGAGGCTGCGCGACTTTCGCGGGAAGAGGGCTTCCGGGCTGCGAGTTTCCCAATCTGTGGGTCTCCCCGGCTGCGGGCTCTCCCGAGTTGCGGTTTTCCCCGAGCTGAGGGCTTCGCTTCCCGTGGCTCCTGCAGCAGATGCCTTCGTCGAGATGAGGCTTTGCTTCTTATGGTTCCTGTGACGAACACCTCGTCTGGTCGCAAGCTTCGCTTCCCGTGGTTCCTGGGGTAGATGCCTTCGCCGAGGTGCGGGCGTCGCTTCTCGCGGGCTCTCGCGGAAGAGCACCTCGCCGAGTCGCAAGCTTTCCGAGTGAGTTCCTCCCGATTTCGGCTTGCCTGCTGGATGAGGCCTGTCGAATGTGTGGCGTCCCGATATCGGCTCGCCTGTCGGGCGCGGTCTCCGAATGCGCGTTCTTTCTCGATTCCGGGTCGTCGTGGACAAAAAACGCCGATATGTGAGTCGCCGCGGCTATCTGCGGGTTTCTCCCGAGTGGCTCGAAAGAGAAAGTCCAGGTCGCAAATCGGCGGGAATGCGAGTCGGGCATCGTGCCGCCTGGCGTCGCTCGCATATCGGCCGATTTTGTCCACGGCAACCCAATTTTCGTGAAGAAGGCCCTCGCGATGGCGTTTGGCGTCGGTAGCGCGAAGGTGGTCATGGCGTTCGACCCTGGCAGCGCAATGACGATCACGGCGCTCAGCTTCCTCATAGCGATCGACTTCCTCACGGCGATCGGCTTCAACGTGCTGAACGCGTCCGTCGCCAGATTGAACTCACCATCCGTTCTCGATGAAGTACCGCTTCCGCGGCGCGGGAATCTCCCAAGGCGACGGCAAACTCGCGAACGTGGCCATGCCGCTCTCGGTGGCGTAGCTTCTCGCGAACTTGTAGTCGAGCGCCATCTACTTCGCGATCGTCGGCATCGTGGTAGTCGCTGCGATCGTCGTTGTTGCGGCCGGGCCCGAGATGCGCGTGAGGCGCCTGGGCTAGATGAAGCTCTGCTGCTGAAGCGGATTGGCTGACGCAGAGCGTTCCGTTCGACGTTGATTTCTGAAAAGGTGCTATTCTGTCTGCACGCAATACCATGTGCTTCTTGGATGGGATGCGCCCTTCTCCAACGAGCATTGCGGTAGAAGACAAGAAGGTGATTTCCGATGGGCACTCTGAATCTCACGCGTGAACAACGGCATGCGGTTGACGTAGCATCGGACTTGGGGAATATCAAGAACCCTACGGCAATCTCTGGACCTGCTGGTAGTGGAAAGACCCTTGTGGCGGCTGTAGCTGCCGAGCAGCTGGCCTCCCAAGGAACGCTATTCGAAGATACGGCCGATGAGCGTGTTTATCTTGTCACGTATACAAAAGAGCTCGTTAATTACGTTTCAAGGCAGCTGCCTGATATTATCGGTAGCGAGACGGCTCACGTCGCCGTAAGAACGGTTCATGCATACTTGAAAGCGTTTCTTGAGAAAAATAAGTTTGAAAAATATCGTTACGTTGATGGGGAGGAGCGGCGCTCTCGTTTCATAAAGCGATATATCGACAAACACAAGGTTGAACTATCCTTATCCGGCTGTCTTGCAGACGCGGCTTTTCTTGACGAAGAAATTGGTTGGCTTCTGGGGCAAGGCATTCGAAGCCTCAATAGATATCTTGAGGTCAAGCGTGTTGGTAGGCGTACTCGCCTCTCGAGTGATCAGCGAAAACAAGTTTTCACTATCTATAAAGCTTATATGAAAAGCCTCGCCGATCTTTCCGAGTCAAAGGACTCAAAGGAAAAGGTTTTCGACTTCGACGATATTGGCAATCAGGTTCTGAACTATTGTGAGCACCGTGAATGTAAGCCGATAGCGGCGCATCTCGTGATCGATGAGGTTCAAGATCTTCCCATCACGTGGATTAAGGCTTTGTGCGGGACAGTTTCGGGAAAAGTTGTTTTTACGGGCGATACGAACCAGTCGATTTACGGACGTGGGTTTACTTGGCAAGAAGTTACGGGGAAACGCGTTAGGCCAATTCGTCTGACTGAGGATTTTCGGAGTACGCAGCAAATTTATCTAGCCGCCCGATCGCTTATGGACTTTGGCATAAGATCGGATACGGAAATGGGACGACCTGCCCAGAAGCGCCGCAATGGGCAAAAGCCACGGTTGATTTTCTGCAATGGACAGCAGTCTCAGCTCAATCGGATTCAAGAAACCATCGGCGCACTTCGCGCTGGCGATAGCAAATGCACAATTGCTATAGGCTCCCCTTGGAAGTCTGATGCTTTAGGCCGGTTTAAGTCTCGGGGTGTGACGGTGACGACCCTCCATTCCCTAAAAGGCCTAGAGGCCGATCACGTGATTCTGGTCGATCTCGATGAGGGGAAGTTCAACTTTTCGAATGAGTTTACTCAAGAAGATACGAATCGCCATCTGCTCTATGTCGGCATGACTCGTGCGACAACGTCTTTGACAATGATGTCCGCTAGCGACAATCCCTCGCGTGTGCTTTACGAGCTTTCGTCGGATTTGATTGAGGTGGACGACAACGATAATCCCAAGGCGTATCAGGCTTTGGCGAAAAAACGCTCGGAGGAGGCCGCTAAAGCTCGTTGTAATTTTGAGCAACTTGCGAAAGAAAAGGTCGAGAGCGACGAATCCCTCGAGCGGGCTACGCGGGAGTTGGAAGAAGCTGCAGATTCCCCCTCTTCCAATCAACGCAAAGATGAATATATCGCCGAACTTGAGCGGATGTTGGAGGAGGCTAAGCGGCGGGCGGCTAAGGCGGACGAAAGATTCCAGAGGCAGGAAGACGAGCTTCGCGTATATCGTGCGCGAGAGATAAGCGATAAGGTTGCGAGGGAACGAAGTGCTGCCGATGGGGGGAGTCGTCCTTCTTTTGTTGATGACGCAAAGATTCTCATCCTTGGTCTTTCGTCGGGTGTAAAGCGAAAGGACTTGCCGGGAATTTTCAATTCGGTAGGATTGCCCCGTGATGCTTTTGAGGCGTTAACATACGACGAGGTTCATAGTGGAAAGTTCGATCCTCGGCAGCTGATTGGCAGTATTCGGTACTCGGATATTTTCGTGAGTACCACTCCGCACAAGGCGAAAGGAATTGGCGATTTCTCCAGTCTCGCCGAGTACCTTGAAAGCAACAAGGCAGATTTACCCAAACTAACTTTCTTTGAGAATGAAGACGGTACTCTTAAGGCGATGTCTAAGACAGAGCTGAAAATAGCGTTAACGCAAAGCGATCTCTATGCCGCGAAAAAGGGCATCGATTTGGAGTGAGGCGTTCCGTAACGAAAGAGGGCGCTTCGTGAGAATAAAGCCAAAGAAGGGCGGAGCGTACCTGGCGGGTCAAGGAGATTAAGACAGATTCTTCTTTTTAGGCGAGGCGGAGGCAAACGGCGAAAGATCGTGCGATGGCTCTATTTCTGAGGAAGTTCAGCCGATGCTCCCTCTCGCCTAATGAACTCCAAGGCCAACGCGTATACTATCTGACGATAACGATTCGAAGTGCTTGCTGGGTTTGACTCCCAGTCGAAAGGGCGGTTACGTGACCGACAGACTTAAGATTGGCGTGCTGCTTTCGGGCAGCGGAACGAACTTGCAGGCGATTATCGACGCGATTGCCGAGGGCCTGCCCACTGACATCGTGCTCGTCGTGTCGTCGCGCCCCGACGCGTACGGTATCGAGCGCGCGCGTGCGGCGGGAATTCCCACGCTCGTGATGAATCGCGAGAAATACGCCGACGTGCTCGCAGCCGACGCGCAGATCGTCGAGGCGCTTCAAGAAGCGGGCGCGGAATACGTGGTCATGGCGGGCTACATGCGCAAGGTGACCTCCGTCATGCTCGACGCGTTCCCCAATCGCGTGCTCAATTTGCACCCGGCGCTCCTGCCGTCGTTCAAGGGCGCGCACGCCATCGCCGACGCGTTTAACGCAGGCGTGAAGGTGACGGGTGTCACGGTGCATTTCGCGAACGCCGATTACGATAAGGGCCCTATCGTTGCGCAGCGCGCGATTACAGTGGCCGAAAACGACACGCTCGACACGCTCGAGGCGAAGATCCACGATGTGGAACACGTGCTCTATCCCGAGGTCATCGGGCTGATCGCCGAAGGACGCGTCGCCGTCGACCCCTCCACGAACAAGGTTCACATCAACTGATGGCAACTGCGACGCCGGCCCTCTGCGCCGACGTTGTCAACCGCGGCGCCACCCCGCGGCGGCGTCGGGAACGCGACGCCTGCCCCAACACCGGCGTCGACGGCGCGACGCTTAAGGCTCCTCGGTGCCGGCGTCGGGAAACGGTTTGAAGAAAGGACAGCTCTATGAACAAGGCCGTGCTGCAATCCATCATCGACGACTTGAAGGCGGGCCGGACCCCGCAGCTCTCGTCGGAGGATTTCCCCTGCTTTTCCGCTGAGGCGCTCGCGGGGAACAACCACGTTGCCCCCGAATATCTCGACGTCATCGCGAAGAGCCTGACCGAGGCCGACATCCCCACGTTCGAGCGCGCTATCCGCGCCGTTGACGAGGGCGATCTGGCGTGGCTCGGCTTCAAGGTGATTTACGACGCCGCCGAGGCGCAGAAGAACACCGACAACGAGGTCACCAAGAAGTACGGCGACCAGGGTTCCGCCGACGGCGAGCCGCTCGTCTTCTTCTGCAACGACGCGAAGGAAATCGTGTCCTCGCGCACGCCGAGTCCGCGCGATATATTCCAGATGAAGGACGTCACGCGCGGCCCCTCGATGCACAACGAGCAGTTCGAGGGCCTGACCTGGCGCTCCGTCGCACTGTTCGACCAGGTGCACGTGTGGCTTCTAGGCGCCTCCGACGCCGCGAGCGAGCTTTCCGCGCTTGCAACCCACGTCGGCTTCAAGGTGACGGTCGTCGACTACGACCCCGCCTACATCTCCGAGGAGCGCTTCCCCGACGCCGCGCGCATCGAGCTTCCGGGCGACAACTTCGACGGCCTCGACGAGTACCACGCCGCGCCCGCCGATTACGTCTGCGTGCTCACGCGCGGGCACATGTTCGACCCCGAATCGTGCGTGTGGGCGGTCCGCCACAACGTGCACTATGTGGGCATGATGGGCTGCAAGGGGAAGAACACCACGGTGCACGACCTCGTGACCTCGCGCGGCGTCACCGAGGAGCAGTGGAATTCCATCAAGCGCCCCATCGGTTTGAAGTTCGGCGCGAAGACGCCCGCCGAATTGGCGATCGCTATCGTCGCAGAGCTCATCGACGTGCGCTACAAGGAGCGCTACAGTGATGAGGCCCGCGAAAGGCACGATCAGTCGCTTGGACGATAGCGACCGCTTTCCTGGCTTGCGCGAGGTGCGCGGTGGGCGTAGGGCCGCGCACCCTGAATAAGTTCCAACTCTTGAGAGGAGAACATACATGGCTGATCCCAAAATCAAACGCGTCCTCATGTCGGTGACCGACAAGACGGGCGTCGTCGACTTCGCGCGTGCGCTGCACGATGAGTTCGGCGCGGAAATCATCTCGACGGGCGGTACCGCGAAGGTCATCGCCGAGGCGGGCGTTCCGGTGACCCCCATCGACGAGGTGACGAATTTTCCCGAGATGATGGACGGCCGCGTGAAGACGCTGCACCCGATGGTGCACGGCGGGCTTTTGGCGAAGCGCGACAACCCCCAGCACATGGCAGAAGCCGCCGAGCACGGCATCCAGATGATCGACATGGTCGTCGTGAACCTGTACGCCTTCGAGAAGACGGTGGAATCCGGCGCCGATTTCGGCACCTGCATCGAGAACATCGACATCGGCGGCCCGTCGATGCTGCGCAGCGCCGCGAAGAACTTCGAGAGCGTGGCCGTGGTCACCGACCCCGAAAGCTACGACGACATCCTGGCCGAGATGCGCGAAAACGACGGCGCCACGAAGCGCTCGACCCGCGCCCGTCTGGCCTTGAACGTGTTTGAGACCACGAGCTCCTACGACGGGGCCATCGCCGACTGGATGTTCGAACAGCTCGCCGAGGAGGACGACTCCCTCGAGGCCGAGGGCGAAGGCGAGTTCCCCGACTACTACGACCTGTACATGGTCAAGCAGCAGGGGCTGCGCTACGGCGAGAACCCGCATCAGGAAGCCGCCTTCTACCGTCTGCCCGACTTCGAGAGCGAGCACAGCCTCGTGAACGCCGAGCAGCTCAACGGCAAGGAGCTTTCCTACAACAACATCCTCGACACCGACGCCTGCTGGTCGCTCGTGCGCGAGTTCGACGAGCCCGCCGTGGTCATCTTGAAGCATCAGAATCCGTGCGGATCGGCCACTGCCGCAAGCGTGGTTGCGGCCTTCGACAAGGCCTTCGCGTGCGACCCGAAGAGCGCCTACGGTGGAATCATCGCGGCAAACCGCGAGGTCACGAAGGATGTGGTCGATCACATCAACGAGAACCATCTCTTCGTGGAAGTGCTTATCGCGCCCTCGTTCGCGCCTGACGCGCTCGAGCTTCTGCAGCAGAAGAAGAACCTGCGCGTGCTCGCCACCGGCGGCGTCGACGCGCCTTCCGCGCTCGAGTTCCGCTCGGTCGACGGCGGCATCCTCGTGCAGGACGTCGACCGCGTCGCCGAAGACCCCGCCACCTTCACGGTGCCCACCGACCGCAAGCCGACCGACGAGGAGATGCACGAGCTGCTCTTCGCGTGGCGCGTGTGCAAGGGCGTGAAGAGCAACGCCATCCTCGTGTCGCGCGACCATGCGGGCATCGGCATGGGCCCCGGCCAGCCGAACCGCGTCGACTCCGCACTCATCGCGTGCAAGCGCGCCCACGAGGCGTGCGATCGCATGGGCGTGCCGGCCGAGGGGCTGGTGTGCGCGTCCGACGCGTTCTTCCCCTTCCGCGACAATGTGGACACGCTGTCTGAGTGGGGCGTGACCGCCATCATCCAGCCGGGCGGCTCCATCCGCGACGAGGAGTGCATCCAGGCCGCCAACGAGCATGGCATCGCCATGGTCTTCACCGGCCATCGCCACTTCCGCCACTAGGGACAGGGACGAACCTCAACTGTGAAGTTCAGCATCAGAAATCTGCTGGTCGGCCTCGTGCTCATCATCGTTTTGGCGGTGGTGTTCTTGCGGGGCGACCAGCTGGCCGAACTCGCCGAGACCATGCAGCGCGGCTCCACGATCCCGCTCGTCGCGGCCATTCTCACCCAGCTGTGCAAGTACGTCTCGCAGAGCTTCGCGTACTCGTCGTGCTTCCGCGCGGTGGGGGAGCATATGGCGCCGCGCACCACGTTGCCGCTCGTGTTCGGCACCTTCTTCATGAACACGATCGCGCCGTCGCTCAATCTGGCGGGCACTACGCTCGTGGTCGACGACGCGCGTCGCCGCGGGATTTCGCCCGGCAAGGCCACGTCGGCGGCTCTGCTCATGCAGATCACGATCGACGGCGCCTTCTGCACCATCATGATCTTGGCGTTCCTTATCCTGTTGGTCACGGTGGGCCTTTCCCCCGTGTGGTTCCTTTTGGGCATGGTGGTGATGCTGCTTGTGGGCTGCATGATCGGCGTGCTCGTCTTGGGCCGCAAGCGCCCAGCGCTCATGCTGAAGATCCTGCGCCCCATCGAGCGGCTGGTGAACCGCATCCGCGGCCTGTTCAAGAAGCCGCCCCTCAAACCCTGGGTCGAGAACATCGCCTCCACGTTTTCCGAGGCGGCGGGCCTGATCGGCCACAGCCCGAAGCCGACGCTCAAGGCCTACGGCTGCTCTCTTATCGCGTCGACGTGCGAGCTGAGCTGCTTCGCGCTCGTGGGTGTGGCGTTCGGTGTGACGAGCCCTGAGGTTCTCATCTGCGGTTATGTGGTGGCGACGCTGTTCGCTATGATCTCGATCACGCCGCAGGGCGTCGGCGTCGTGGAGGCCGCGGTGGTCGTGGCGTTTACGATGTTCGGCGAGACGGCCGCAGCGGGCACGGCGATCGGGCTTGTGTATCGTGGCATCGTGTTCTGGATGCCGTTTTTGATCGGCGCCATCCTCATCCAGCGCACGAAGACCTTCCAAGGCGAGGGCAAGAAGGCCATGGAAGGCACCGAGAAGAACCGTCTGGAAGGCGCCGACAAGATGGCGAAGGAAATCGACGCGATGGTGCAGGCGGGCACCGGCGCCATTCCCCCTGTGCCCGAGCGCGAGGAGCCCCGCAAGCGCCGCGGCGGCACCGACCGCCCCTCTCGAGGGAGATAGTCGTACGCGAGCGAGACGGTGGTCGCGGGGAAGCCGCCCGAGCCGCCCGGCCCCGTTTCGCTGACGACTCCCGTCCTGCCTCAGGCGCCCCATCTGCAAGCAACCTAAGGAGATTCGCTTTCGTGAGCTTTAACGAACTGCTGGGAATCACCTTTCCCGAGGCGAGCGGCACGTACGTGCGGGCCGAGCTTCCCATCACCGATGCCATTCGCCAGCCGTTCGGCTTTGTGCACGGGGGTGCTACGATCACGCTGCTCGAAGCGGCGGCAAGCCTCGGTACTGGGCTTCAAACCGATGTGTCGTGCGAGCTGTCCTTCGGGGTGAACGTGAACGTCACGCATCGCAAGAGCGGCACCGACGGCACGCTGCATGGCGAAGCCACGCTCGACCGCGAGGAGAAAAGCTCGAAGGGTTACCGCAAGCTGTTCTGGAACGTATGTGCGCGCGACGATGCGGGCGACGTCATTTCGGAGGGCACCATCATGTGCATGATCGTGCCGCAGAAGGCCGCGGCGGACAACCCGCACCTTGCGAGTTCCCCGAACATCTTCCGGTAAGGGCAGGGTAGGGCAAGGGTTCGGCAGGGTAAGGTAAGGGTTGGGAAGTGCACCTTCTTCAACTTCGCGCTAACTCTCTCGAAATTGGGGCTTGCCAAGCGGAATCGTTATGGTAATATATCGTTTGCTGTCGCAAACAGCACTTCGGGATGTGGCTCAGCTTGGTAGAGCGCTGCGTTCGGGACGCAGAGGCCGCAGGTTCAAATCCTGTCATCCCGACCATCGAATTCGAAACGGTGGTCTCTTCGGAGGCCGCCGTTTTTCTTTTCTGCGGGTTGTTTCGCATATGTTAATTCTGTCCATCTGCGCCGTTATTCCCCAGTTGTGATACCCTTTCTGCTCAGCGCGAACACTGCATCCAACGGCGGCTTCGTCGCGTAACGGAACGTATTTGGAGGAATGTATGAAGATCTTTGGCATGGGCACTCCGGAATTGCTCATCATCCTTGCAGTCATCCTGCTCATCTTCGGGCCGAAGAATCTCCCGAAGCTCGGCAGTGCTCTCGGCAAGACTGTGAAGAACCTGCGCGACGGCATGGGCGCCGGCAAGAAGGACAAGAAGGAAATCGAAGAGGCTGAAGACGAGGAAGAAGTCGAGGAAGTCGAAGAGGAAGAAGCGCCCGCAAAGAAGACCGTGAAGAAGACGGTCAAGAAGAAGAGCGAGTAAAAGCCCATCTACATCGATGGTTTTTTGCGGCGCGCGCGGTGGTGTAAGCGTGCGCCGCATTCGTATGTTTAATCCCAAATGGCGGGATTGAGTGGGAAAACGGTGCATCCAACGATGCGCCGCTTCGTGTTTTTGAAGGGACTGACCATGGCAGACAGCAACTACATCCTGACGCCGGAGGGCCGCCAGAAGCTTGAAGAGGAGCTTCACTACCTCGAGACCGAGAAGCGCGCCGAAGTAGGCGAGCGCATCAAGGTCGCCCGCGAGTTCGGCGATATCTCCGAGAACTCCGAGTACGACGACGCGAAAAACGAGCAGGGCATGATGGAAGCCCGCATCGCCGAGATCGGCCGCATCCTCTCCGAGGCGACCGTCGTCGAGGCGCCGAAGCGCTCCTCGAAGGTGACCATCGGCTCCACCGTCACCGTTGACATGGGCGGACGCGAGCGCGTCTTCACCATCGTGGGCGGCGCCGAGGCCGACGTGGCCGCCGGCAAGATCTCCAACGAGTCCCCCGTGGGCGCGGCGCTTCTCGGCAACAAGAAGGGCGACGAGATCGAGACCACCGGCCCCACTGGCCGCGTCATCAAGATGACAATCCTCAAGATCGAGCACTAGGATTAGCATGGCTGACGAAACTACCAAGCAAGTAATCGAAGACGACCCGATCGAGGTTCGCAAGGCGAAGCGCGCGGCGCTTATCGAGGCGGGGGAGAACCCCTACGGCCACGCGTTCCACTACACGCATCACCTGACCGACCTCGACGAGAAGTACGCCTCGCTCGAAGACGGCGCCTCCACCGAGGACGAAGTCGACGTGGCGGGCCGCATCATGGCCAAGCGCGTTCAGGGCAAGATCGCGTTCTTCGAGCTGCGCGACGCGACGGGCGACATCCAGCTGTTCTGCCGCATCAACGCGCTCGGCGAGGAAGTCTTCGCCGCGATGAAAGATCTCGACGTGGGTGACTGGATCGGCGTGCACGGCACCATGATGCGCACGAAACGCGGCCAGCTTTCCGTCGCCGTCACGGGCTACGAGCTTCTGTCCAAGTCGCTGCGCCCGCTGCCGGAGAAATTCCACGGCCTGGCCGACAAGGAGACGCGCTATCGTCAGCGCTACGTCGATCTTGTCATGAACCCCGAGGTCAAGAGCACGTTCGAGAAGCGTTTCAAGATCGTGGCAGCCATCCGCCGCTACATGGAGCAGCAGGGCTTCTACGAGGTCGAAACGCCGTTTCTGCATCCTATCTTGGGCGGCGCGAACGCAAAGCCGTTCGTCACGCACTTCAACGCGCTCGACCGCGACTACTTCCTGCGCATCGCGACCGAGCTTCCCCTGAAGCGCCTGCTCGTGGGCGGTTTCGAGAAGGTCTTCGAAATTGGCCGCCAGTTCCGCAACGAGGGCATGGACCCATACCACAACCCCGAGTTCACCACGATGGAGGCCTACCAGGCGTTCTCCGACCTTGACGGCATGATGGACCTCACGCAGGGCTTCATCCAGGCCGCCGCCATGGAGGCGTGCGGTACGCTGCAGGTCACCTACCAGGGCACCGAGATCGACCTGTCGGGCGAATGGCGCCGCGCGACCATGATGGAGCTCGCAAGTGAGCACGCGGGCGAGAAAGTGTCCTTCGATCGCACGCGCGAGGAGCTCGTCGCCATCCTGGAGAAAAACGGCGGGCATGCAGAAGACGCATGGGGCAAGGGCAAGCTCATCAGCGAGATCTTCGAGGCCGTAGCCGAGGAGAAGCTCGTGCAGCCCACCTTCGTGTGCGATCATCCGCTCGAGATTTCCCCGCTCGCCAAGAAGAAGGCTGACAACCCCGAGCTCACCGAGCGCTTCGAGCTGTTCATCTGCGGACACGAGTACGCGAACGCCTTCAACGAGCTGAACGACCCGGTCGATCAGGCCGAGCGCTTCCGCGCCCAGGTCGAGGCGAAGGATATGGGCGACGACGAGGCCATGGGCTACGACGCCGACTACATCCGCGCGCTCGAGTACGGCATGCCGCCGGCGGGCGGCGTGGGCGTGGGCATCGATCGCTTGACGATGCTGCTCACCGACTCCGCCACCATCCGCGACGTGCTGCTTTTCCCGCATATGAAGGACGAGACACCTGCGAGCGGAAAGGCGGCAGCAGCTGCCGCGGCGGCGCGCGCTGCGAAGGCGGAGGCTGCCGAGGCGGCATCCGAACCCGAGCCAATCGACTTCTCGAAGGTGGTCATCGAGCCGCTGTTCGAGGAGCAGGTCGATTTCGACACCTTCAGCAAGTCCGACTTCCGCGCCGTGAAGGTGAAGGAATGCGTGGCCGTGCCCAAGTCCAAGAAGCTGCTGCAGTTCACGCTCGACGACGGCACGGGCGACGACCGCGTCATCCTGTCCGGCATCCATGCGTACTACGAGCCCGAGGAGCTCGTAGGCAAGACGCTCATCGCGATCGTCAACCTGCCGCCGCGCAAGATGATGGGCATCGAGTCCTGCGGCATGCTGCTTTCCGCCGTGCACGAGGAGAAGGTCGAAGGCGACGCCACCGAGGAGCGCCTGAACCTGCTCATGGTGAGCGACCGCATCCCCGCAGGTGCGAAGCTGTACTAAGCGTTTATCGGATCGCATAGTCTTGAAGGGCCGTCTGGGCAAATGTCCGGGCGGCCTTCTTCGTATCATGGGCAGCCCGTCATGCGTCCTTGATGCATCCGAACCGCCTTCGATTTGTTTGGGTCTTGTTGATTTGCTTCGGGCTGCTTTCTGTATTATGTATACGGACTTTCTCTGCATTAGCACTCACTTGACAAGAGTGCTAGTATGAATCGCAAACAAACGACCTTGTGAGAAACGAGGATACATGTCATTCGACAAGTTCACCGACAAGGCGCGCAAGGTGCTCGTGCTGGCGCAGGACGAGGCCCGCAGCCTTCACCAGCCCTATGTGGGCACCGAGCATATCCTGCTCGGGCTGATTCAGGAAAAGGAGGGCCTCGCCGCCCAGGCGCTCGAGCGTTTGAATGTCAAGTACGACGCGGTGGTGCAGGCCATCCGACAGGTCGTCACGATCGATGAGAGCGCTGATGTCTCCGGCCACCTCTCCTTCACCCCGCGCGTGAAGCGCGTGCTCGAGAACTCCCTGCGCGAGGCCATGCAGATGGGGCAGTCCTACATCTCGACTGAGCATCTGCTTTTGGGCATCGTGCGCGAGGGCGAGGGTACGGCGCTCGACGTGCTCGGCCGCTTGGGCGTGAAGGGCGACGACATCCGCGGCGCCTTGAACGACCTGGTGGGGCAGAGCCCTGTTTATGCCGGCCGCAGCGCATTCGACGCGATGGGGGCGTCTCCCGACAGCATGCTCAAGGAGTTCGGCACCGACCTTACCAAGAAGGCATCCGACGGCAAGCTCGACCCGGTCATTGGCCGTGCGGGCGAGATTGAGCGCGTCATGCAGGTGCTCTCGCGCCGCCAGAAGAACAACCCGCTGCTCATCGGCGAGCCGGGTGTGGGCAAGACCGCCGTCGTGGAAGGGCTCGCGCAGCTCATCGTCGCGAACCAGGTGCCCGACCTGCTGCGCAATAAGCGCCTGTTCACCCTTGACGTGTCCGCGCTCGTGGCGGGCAGCAAGTATCGCGGCGAGTTCGAGGATCGCCTGAAGAAGTGCATCAAAGAGGTGCAGGACGCGGGCGACATCATCCTGTTCATCGACGAGATGCACACGCTCATCGGCGCGGGCTCGGCAGAAGGCTCCATCGACGCTGCGGCCATCCTGAAGCCGCCGCTGTCGCGCGGCGAGATCCAGGTCATCGGCGCCACGACCATCGACGAGTACCGCAAGCACCTCGAGAAGGACTCCGCGCTCGAGCGTCGCTTCCAGCCCATCACCGTCGGCGAGCCCAATGAGGAGCAGGCCATCCGCATCCTGGGCGGCTTGCGCGATCGCTACGAGGCGCACCATCAGGTGCACTTCACCGACGAGGCGCTCCAGGCCGCCGTGGAGATGTCCGACCGCTACATCCAGGACCGCTTCCTGCCCGACAAGGCGATCGACGTGATCGACGAGGCCGGCGCGCGCATGCGTATCCGCAACATGACGCTGCCCAAGGAGCTGCGCGATTTGGACGACCAGCTGCGCGAGGTTCGCTCCAAGAAGGACAAGGCCATTGGCGCGCAGGATTTCGAGACCGCAGCCGAGTTGCGCGACAAGGAGAGCAAGCTTAAAGCCGAGCGCGAGCAGGCCGAGAAGAAGTGGGAAGAAGATACCTCCAAGCAGGTTTCCCAGGTCACGGTGAAAGATATCGCCGACGTGGTTTCCATGACCACGGGCGTGCCGGTGTCCAACCTGACTGAGGCCGAAACCGAGAAGCTTCTGCGCATGGAAAGTGTGCTGCACGAGCGCGTCATCGGCCAAGACGAGGCCGTGACGGCGCTTTCGAAGGCCATTCGCCGCAGCCGCGCGGGCTTGAAGGACCCGAAGCGCCCGGCAGGCAGCTTCATCTTCTTGGGCCCCTCGGGCGTGGGCAAGACCGAGCTTTCCAAGGCGCTCGCCGAGTTTCTGTTTAACTCCGAGGACGCGCTTTTGAGCTTCGACATGTCCGAGTACATGGAGAAGCACAGCGTGAGCCGCCTGGTGGGTTCGCCCCCGGGCTACGTCGGCTTCGACGAGGGAGGCCAGCTCACGAAGGCGGTGCGCCAGAAGCCGTACTCGGTCGTGCTCTTCGACGAGATCGAGAAGGCGCATCCCGACGTGTTTAACATCCTGCTGCAGATTCTCGAGGAGGGGCGCCTGACCGACGCGCAGGGCCGCACGGTCGACTTCCGCAACACGGTCATCATCATGACGTCGAACGTCGGTGCACGCGAGATCGCGCAGACGACGCCGCTCGGTTTCTCTGGCAGCGACCATGCGGGGCTTTCCGATAAGGAGATCAAAAGCCGCGTGATGGCTGAGATGAAGAAGCTGTTCAGGCCCGAGTTCTTGAACCGCATCGACGAGATCATCGTGTTCAAGTCACTCACCGACGAGCAGATCGCCCAGATCGTCGACCTTATGGTGGCCGATTTGCGCGAGCGTATGATTGCGCAGAACATGTCGATCAACCTGACGCCTGCGGCGACGAAGCTCATCGCGAAGGAGGGCACCGACACGACGTTCGGCGCGCGTCCCTTGCGCCGCGCGATCCAGCGCTTGCTGGAGGATCCGCTTTCCGAGCAGATTCTGGAAGGCAAGTGGCAGAGCGGTTCCATCGTGGACGTGGACGTGGACGATTCCGGCGAGAACCTCGAATTCAAGCAGGGGTCGGGCGTCGTTCCCGCGCCGCGCAAGCGCGACAGCATCGCGCGCGATGCTGAGCTTCTGCTCACGAACTACGACTTGGGCCACGCTGGCTTGCCGAGCGCAGGCTCAGGTGGCGGCACGGCATCGGGCGGCGCCGCGGACTAACGGGCGTCGGTCTTTTTGGCGTACTGGAGCTCCTCGGTCGTGGTCGAGGAGCCGTTGGCGTTCAGGCTGAAAGGATGTTCCCTGCTCGGCTCGGCGGTCATGCTTGTCGTCTGGTTTCTCGTAATGCGCTCCGGCAAGGGCAAAGTGTTCGACGGGCCTGTTCTCATGGTTCTTCCGTTCGTCTTGTCGCCGATGGCTGGGATAAGTGCTTTGCTGCTTGCTTTTCCCGTAGGGGGCTCGCTTCCGTACTCCATCCACTATGCGTTGTGGTTTCTGTTCGGCTGCGGTGCGGCTTTCATCTTGATTCATATGGTCTACGGCGTTTTTCGTATCAAGCCCGAGAGCGCCTTTCTACTCCTCGCGTTTTCGACGCTGCTGAGCTGCTCCATTGCGACCTTTGCGTGCATGCAGCCAGGGCAGTCCTTGCCGGCAATCATTTCCGTTCTCGTGCTCCCGGTTCTCGCATACTGGCTCTCAATTGTCGGATGCAAGCAAAAAGACCTGGCCCTTTGCATAGGGGAGGGGGGACCCGAGGAGCTTGCAAAGGCTGACGAGGAGGTTGTCCCGAGTGGAATCCTTGGGCCTTCTCCTGAACGAAAGATACCGAGAAAAGCTTTCCTATTCCCCCTTATGCAGATGCTCTGTTACAGCATCACGTTCTCGTTTGCCCTGTTCGTATGCCTGAATGGCGGTCAAGAGGGCATGTCTTCGGAGTTCATATGGCTCGGGGCCATGCTGTCGGGCGTTTTCATCCTGCTTTATGGACTGCGGTTCAAAGAACGCGTGACGCTCAATTTGATCCAGTACGTTCTCTTCGGCATCGCGGCGCTGGGCTTGGCTCCGCTTGCAATGTCGAGCCAGTTGGGCACTGCGGCAAAAAGTTGGACCGGTCGAACCGGTCGGAGCGGAGGCTGCATTGTATACAGACGAGGATAAGGTGT
>NZ_CAKUBT010000019.1 GCF_934643285.1 uncultured Ellagibacter sp. | reverse complement strand
TGCGCGAGCGCCTCCATGATGATGACGCCCGGCAGCACCGGGTGCGTCGGGAAGTGGCCGCGAAACAGCGGCAGGTCGGGGTCGACGTCGAGCTCGGCCGTGATCGAGGTGCCCGGCGTGCATTCCACCACACGCGTCATCCACACGAAGGGGTCGCGATGCGGGAGCACCCGCTCGATGTCCTCGCGACCGCAAGGGAACTGAATATCCATCAAGAAGAACCTTTCTCTTTCGCAAGCGCGGGCCGCAAGCCCGAGGCAGCGCTGCTCGCGGTTCGCAAATGCGCGAGCAGCGAGCGCCTCTATTCCGCCGCAACCTCGTACGGCGAGATGGCAAGGCACGCGTTGTGCCCGCCGAAGCCGAGCGAGTTCGACAGCGCCACCTTCTGCTTGTAGTTCTCAAGCGGCTCGGCGAGCACGTTGGCGGGAGCCTCGGGGTCGGGCGTTTCGAAGCCGGCCGTCGGCGGCACGCAATCGTTCGCGACGGAAAGCGCCGTGACGATCGCCTCGACCGCGCCTGCCGCACCGAGCGTGTGGCCCGTCGTGCCCTTGACCGAGCACACGGGGACCTTAAGGCCCGCCTCTTCGCCGCACAGTGCGCGCAGCGCCTTGGACTCGGTGAGCTCGTTGGCGTGCGTTCCTGTGCCATGCGCGTTGAAATGCCCCAGGTCAGCAGGGGTGAACCCGCCTTCTTCAAGCGCGATGCGCATCGCGCGGACCACACCTTCCCCCTCCGGGTCGGGGGCTGTCATGTGGTAGGCGTCGCCCGTCGAGCCAAAGCCGGTGATTTCCGCTAAGGGCTTCGCACCGCGCGCCAGGGCATGCTCGAGCGACTCCAAGACAACCGCGCCCGCGCCTTCGCCGGCAACGAAGCCCTCGCGGTTGAGGTCAAACGGACGGGAAGCGCGCAGGGGGTCCTCCTCGCGCGAAAGAGCGCCGAGGTTCGCGAAGCCCGCGATGCAGATGGGGTTCACGCTTTCCTCCGCACCGCCCGCAAGCGCCACGTCGGTGTAGCCGTGGCGAATATCGCGCACAGCCTGCCCAATGCAGTGGGCGCCCGTCGCACACGCGGTGACGACGTTGATGCACTCGCCCTTCATGCCGTAGCGAATCGCCAGGTTGCCTGCGGCGATGTTGCCGATCATCGTGGGCACGAACAGCGGGCTCACACGCTTAGGCCCCTTCTCGAACAGCGTCTTGAAGCCGCTTTCGAGCTCGTCGATACCGCCGATGCCGCTACCGAAGACGACGGACACACGCGAGGGGTCCTCATCCTCCATGGAAAGCCCCGCCTGCGCGATCGCCTCGTCGGAAGCGACGATCGCATACTGCACGAAGCGCTCGAAGCGGCGCGACTCCTTCTTCGTAAGACCGTGCTCGGTGGCGTCGAAGCCGCAGATCTCGCCGGCATTGTAGACCTCGTAGTCGGTCGTGTCGAAGCGCTCGATGGGGCGGATGCAGCATTCACGGCCCATGACCGCCTTCCACAGCGCCTCCACGCCGACGCCCGCGGGCGTGATCGCGCCCATGCCGGTAATCACGACGCGGTTCGATCCGTCGGGTCGCTTGGTGTTCACGTTTGCCTCGCTCATAGCGCCATACCTCCGTCGATGCAGATAACCTGGCCGGTAATGTAGCCAGCCTCGTCGCTGGCCAGGAATTTCACAAGATTTGCCACGTCCTCGGGCTGGCCGAGGCGCCCACATGCGATGCGCGAGGAAATCGCCTCGCGCTGCTTGTCGGAAAGCGCGTCAGTCATGTCGGTCTCGATGAACCCAGGCGCCACGGCGTTCACCGTGACGTTGCGCGCCGCAAGCTCGCGGGAAAGCGACTTCGTGATACCGATCACGCCCGCCTTCGACGCCGCATAGTTCGCCTGACCGGCGTTGCCCGCCACGCCCACGACGCTCGACATGTTGACGATGCGGCCCGAGCGCTGCTTCATCATGATCTTCGTGGCTGCCTTACAGCAGTTGAACGTGCCCTTCAGGTTCACGTCGATCACCGCGTCGAAGTCTTCTTCCTTCATGCGCGCCACGAGCCCGTCACGCGTGATGCCCGCGTTGTTCACGAGGACGTCGAGCCGCCCGAAAGCGGCGTGCGCGGATTCCACGAGCGTCTGCGCCTCTTCCGCCGACGCGACGTTGCCCACGAGGGCGAGCGACTTCACGCCGTAGGTGGCCGAAATCTGCGCGGCAAGCTCCTGCGCGGCAGGAAGACTTCTCTCGCTCGAGCAGTTCACGCACACGTTCATGCCCGCCTCGGCGAGCGAAAGCGCGATCGCGCGGCCGATGCCGCGGCTCGATCCGGTGACAAGCGCTCCTTTGCGCTCGGGTTTGACCTGTTCAGCCATGGGTTTTGCTCACTTCCCAACTAATGGACGGGTGTTTTAGCTTGCGTCGGGCGCAAGCGATTCGAGCGCCGCGTCGAAGCTTGCCAGGTCCTGCACGCAGGCACGCGACGCCTTACGGTCGATTCGCTTGACAAGGTTCTCGAGCACGCCGCCGAAGCCGACTTCCCAAAACGTTGTGTGGCCCTGCTCCTCGAGCGCCTCGACGCTTTGCTGAAAGCGGACCGGGTGCGTAAGGTGTTCCGCGAGATGCTCACGGGCGCAGGCAGCGGAAAGCGGCGACGCGTCGACGTTGCAGATAAGCGGGATGACGGGCTCACTGAACTCGACGCCCGCCAGGTACTCGGATAGCTTTTCGGCCGCGTCTGCCATAAGCGGGCTGTGGAAGGCGCCCGACGTGGCAAGGCGCGCGAAACGCTTGCCCTCGGCAGCCCATGCCTCTTCTGCGCGCGCAACGGCATCAGGCGCACCCGAAATGACAATCTGACCTGGGCTGTTATAGTTTGCAGGAACGAGCACGTCGCCCTGGGCGCACGACTCGCACACGGCGCGGACAGCTTCATCGTCAGCCTTGAGCAGCGCGCTCATAACGCCCGCATGGGCACTCGAAGCCTCTGCCATGAATTCGGCGCGCACCTTCACGAAGCGGTAGGTTTCCTCTTCGGAGAGCATGCCGGAGACGGCGAGCGCGGACACCTGGCCGAGCGAGAAGCCGAGCACGGCTGCCGGCACCACGCCGCGAGCCATGAGGGCGCGGGCGATGCCGACCGAGAGCACGCAAAGCGCCGGCTGCGCGTAGCGCGTGTCGTTGAGCTTTTCGGGGGATGCCGTGGCCACCAGGTCGGCGAGGTCGTATCCGAGCACGTCAGAAGCGCATTCGAACGACGAAGCCACCTCGGGGAGGCCCATCAAGTCGGCGCCCATGCCGGGCTTTTGCGACCCTTGGCCAGAGAACAGGAATACGGGATTCATGCGATCGATACCTTCCTCCACCGCGACTACAAGCCCAAGCGGCGGCGCTCGGCGTTCGCGTCGGCCATCTGCTGGAGCGTGCACCCGCCGAGCGCTTCCGCCTCGCTCATGAGCTCGGAAATGACTTCTTTCGCGCTCTTGCGCTCATGCACCACGGCTGCGATCTGGCCGGACATGATGGTGCCGTTGTCCACATCGCCCTCTACGGCGCGGCGCAGCGAGCCCACGTACATGCGCTCGAGCTCGTCGCCGTTCTTCGCGAGGTCGCCCTCGAGCTTTTTCACCGAGCGAGCGAACTTGTTCTTGAGGCAGCGCACCGGATGGCCCGACCCGCGGCCGGTAACGATCGTGTCGGAATCCTTCGCGGAGAGAATCTTTTCCTTGTACGCGTCGGCAACGGTGCACTCGTCCACCGTGAGGAAGCGCGTGCCCATCTGCACGCCCTCGGCGCCGAGCGCGAAAGCGGCGGCGATGCCGCGGCCGTCCGCAATGCCACCTGCGCCGATGACGGGGATAGACACCGCGTCAGTCACCGAAGGCAAGAGCGCCATCGTGGTGAGCTCCCCCACATGGCCGCCCGATTCGGTGCCCTCCGCCACGACGGCGTCGGCGCCGAGGCGCTCCATGCGAGTCGCAAGGGCGGTCGATGCGACGACGGGAATGACCTTGATGCCCGCAGCCTTCCACATCTCCATATAGTTCGCAGGGCTGCCGGCGCCCGTGGTGACCACGTCGATCTCCAGGTCGACGAGCAGCTTCGCGAGCTCGGCGGCATTGGAGTCCATGAGCATCACGTTCGCGCCAAGCGGCTTCGACGTGATCTTGCGCGCGGCTTCCACCTGGTCGCGCACCCAATCGAGCGGCGCGCCGCCGCAGGCGATGATGCCAAGGCCGCCCGCTTCGCTGACCGCGCCCGCAAGGCTCGCGTCCGCGATGCGCGCCATGGCACCCTGAATGATAGGCACCTCAATGCCCAGGAGTTCGGTAACACGAGTTTTCACGTTCAAAATTCCTTTCCAAAACTGGGGATATCCCAGTTCGAAGCCGCTTGGATGCGGCAGTTCGATTCTTTGCGTCAGCAGTTCATGGTAAATTTGAGCCCATTTGAATGCAAGCGCCATGCGACCCCTTCACGAGAAGAACGGTCTGCGCGGCCACAAGAGCCGACTTGCTTTCACACTTGCTAACAGGTGTATAAATAACGTTCGTAACGATTCAATTTTACTCCACATTATTCTTAAATTTGGGAAGATATTCAACATGGGGAGATAAGCGCCATAAAGAGACGCACCTCGCCAAGAGGGAGAGGTGACGCAAGAAGAAATCCCCGCCAAGTGGGGAGAGAGGTAACGTAAAGAGAAACTCCCGCCAAGTGGGGAGATATATGGCGGAAAAGACGCACCCTCACTAAGTGGGGGCAGAGTTGACGCGAGGAGACACGCCCCCTTTGCGGGCATCCTTGGCGCGAGGTTCCTTTGCGCGGGATCCTTGGCACCCGGGCGTTTCCCCCTCAGCGTTTCGAAAAAGTACAGCGAAACGTGGCGATTCTGGCACAAAAACCGAGGTATCCCACGGACGAAGCCCCTTCTCGGGAGGCTGCTGCGAGATGATGGATCACTTTCGAGAAAAAACGCCAGGTCACAGAAACGTCCGGCACGAGGGCTCTCTCGCCACTACGCACTCCCCGTGGGATACCTCGGTTTTTGTGCCGAAATCTTCCTTTTGGAGTGTACTTTTTCGGGAAGCCCGGCGTAAGCGGCGACGCCAGAGCAGAGGCACCTCCGGGCACGAAGCGCCCAGCCAGGACGCGCACGGGCGCAAAGGCGCCGCCGGGGATCCAGCGGCGCCAGATGGTCATCTTACTTCAAAACGCCCAGGTAGAAGGCGCGCATGAGCACGGTCGCCGCGCGCTCGCGGGCTGCGTTCTCGCCGGGGGCGAGGCGCTTGCCCGAAGGGTCGTCGTAGCCCTCGACGAGCCCCTTGTCGGCGGCCCACTTGAGGTAGGGCGCCGACCACTCGCTCGCGTCGGCGCCGTCCACGAAGGCGGACAGGTCGGAGCCCGCGGCCTCGAGCTCGCCCGGCGCGGCGCCGAGACGGCCCAGGATCGTGACCAGCTGCTCGAAGGTCACGGGCTCGTCGGCGGCGAAGTCGAGCGCGCCGCCCGGGCGCTCGATGCCGGTGATGACGCCCTTCTCGACGGCCCAGTTCGCGGCGGCGGTGTAGAACATGCCGTCAGCGGAGCCCGCGATACCCGTGGTGTCCTTCGCGGCCGCGGGGTCGTAGGAGGCAGCCTCGTCCGGGCAGGCGTTGCGCCAGAGAATGGTGGCCAGCTCGCCGCGGGTGAGCGCGTTGCCAACGCCGAAGAGCGTCGTGCCCTCGTAGCCCGTCATGAGGCCGCGGCTTGCGACGAACTCGACGCCGGGCGCGTACCAGGAGTTGTAGTCAACGTCGGTGAAATGCGGCGCAGGCGGGTAGAACACCTCGAGCGCGCCTTCGGCTCCGCCGATAAGCTCGTACTTGCTGCCCCAGTTGTTCTCGTCCACCTTGAGCTTGGCAATCGGGACGATTCGGTAGGCTCCTGCCTTGTTGCACGCCTCTTCGGCGCTCACCACGTTGCCGTCGGCGTCGATCAACTGGTAGTCATAAGCGTTCTCGAGTACCTCATCCGCCGAATCGCCGTCAGCGAAAGCGGAGTACACCTTGCCATCGCGGACGAAATCGAGATAGGTCACGGCAATATCGGGGAACGCATCGCCGATCGTGATCCTCGCGCTGCTGGGCTGAGGCTCGAGGGAGCGCTTGACAACGTTGCCGCTGATGGCGGCATTGGCATCATCGGACGTCGCAGGCTCGGTCGTCCCGCCCACGGTGTCGGACAGATACGTCGCATCGATGCGTGCATGCCCTTCCCCGTTCGCCTTGAACGTCACGGTCGAGTTGACATCCGAATCGAACTGGCCGACAACCTCGAGCACGTCGGGGTCGCTGCTTGTCCAGGTCCAGCTGAAGTTTGCCCCGGGGTTGTCCAGCGTCTTCGTGAAGTCGACAACCTCGCCGTAAACCCAGGTCGAGACGTAGGACGCCTCATCGAATCCCGCACGAGCCAACTGTCGCACGGAAAGCGGCGCGGAGCCCCTGTAGTTTTTGGCCTCGATGGCGACGTCGTAGCCGCTCGTCTTGAACGCGCTTTCAGAGCTCGCCGCCTTCGAATAGCTAAGCGTCCCATCGTCGACAACGCTCACGCTGTCGAGAACAGTCTCGGAAGTCGCCTTGCCGACCGCCACGATCTTCGCACCGTCAGGTACCTCGCCTTCCGCGAAGAAATCGTTCGCCGTCAGCGTGCCGGAGATCGGGCCGTAGCCCTCACCGCGCCAGATGACCTGAATGGCCGGGTCAACGAAGGAAGATGCAGATAGCTGCGCCTTGATGATCTTAGCGTGATCGAACGTGACGCTCGGAGATGCAAGCGTGTACTTGCCAGCATCGGCGCCCGTCAAGGAAAGCTCGAGCGTCACGGTCTTGCCCGTGCCAGCATCAACGTCGCCCTCGGCATAAGGACCAGGGGTCGCCACGATTGAGACGTCGTCATCGCCGCACTTCCCCGCGAAGCCGACAGTGCCTTCGAGGATGCCCGCATCCGTGGTGCCGTCGTAGACCTTCACGACGGTGATATCGGAGAAGTCCAGGTCACTCAGCTGCTTGGGGCCGATCGTGAACGTCCAGCTCGGATCGGCGAGCGTAGCGGCATTGTAGCTGTCGCACTCCTGAACGTCGAGCTGCACGGCATAGGTGCCCGGATCGACCGCTTCGCTTACCGTGGCGCCGTCGCTTACGTAGCTTATCGTCTGCGCTCCGTCGCAAGAAAGCTTGCCCGTGAACTCGAAGCTCGCAACCTTGGCATTTCCGTCGTAGGCAAGGTCACTCGGCGCCGTGAACGTGAAATTCGAGAGCGCGAGGATGCGCCTCACAACGTCGATGTCGATGCTGGCGACCTTCGCCTCGTATTCCCCTGTCGCGAGGAACTTGAAGATTACCTCGTAGCGGGCGGCCTTTGGGAAGACGAAGCTGTCGGCAGGATCGGTCGGGGTGAGATAGCAGCCATTAACTTCGCTCCAAGTAAGGCTCTGCTCTGTGAGGCAAGAGACGGAGCCCTGAAGGCCCTTGACAGGTACGCCGTCCGCCTCGTAACTTACCGCGAAGACAACCCCATCGCCGCAGGTGAGCGTTGCATGAGCCGCTTCGACAAAGAGACCAGTTTCCGCGTCCACCGTACCAGCCTTAATCCCCGTCGTGATAACAGGAGGCGTATAGGCAGCAGGCTCGATCGTGCCTGGGATGACCTTGGTCATGCTGGCGCCGCCCATCTGCAGCGTAACGGTCGCCGAGAAGCTGCCCGCTTTCCCCTCCTGGCTCGCGAAGGTGCCCGCCGTGGCAGCTTGCACGTCGCTCACAACAACCGAACTGTTATCTTCGGTGATGCCCTCGATCTTGCGGATTTCGCCCAGCACCCAAGCGGCAAGGCTGCTCTCTTCGTTGGCTTCGATCATCGAGACGGTGAAGGAGGCGGGCAGGCTGTCCACAAGCTCGCTCACCACTGGGGCGATGCGGATATGGGGGTACATCCGGCTAACATAAGGATTGCCGTCCACCTTGCGCTGCTTCGTGAAGTCATCCACCTGCACGAGGCCGCTACCCTGGTCCTCATAGAGCTTTTGGGCATTCGAGCTGGGAAGATTGATGGTTTGGACGTGGTTTAGCATCGCGGAGCGGTCGCCCCGCGAAACGGCGTCGAGCATCGCCTGCGGCGAGGTGAAGGTCATCGTGTAGCAGAAGGCAAAGGCGCTGTCGGCGCTGACCTTCAGCGAGACGTCGCCCTCGAGCGTAAGCGAGGACACGTCGAGGCCGTACTCCCCGTATTTGCCGGTCACCGTAACGGTTGCCGAAGTACCCTCGGGCGCATAAATTTTGAGGTTGCCGCTGCCGCCCGCTGAGCCCAGGTCGATGATGCACGGGCCCGTGCCGACATTCTGAGAAGACTGGAATTTCACGTCGCCGTCGACGCACAGGTTGATGTCGCCCTCGGAGTAGAGCAGCTTTTGATTGTACGCGGCGGTCACGACGAGTCCGTTGTGCAGGAAGAGGGTGCTCGTGGCCTTATCATAGCTCGCGAGCCTGTCGCCGAGGATGTCGGCTTCGTTCCTCTCGCTCACGCGCACGCCGTCAAGCCAGATGTCGTAATACACCGTGTCGTCAACGAATGTCTCACCCGTAGGAATCGGATAGCCGTCGCTGTTCAGCACCCACTTGTTCAGGTTCGGTTCGGCATCCATGCTGTAGAGGTTCTCGTTGAGCGCATCGAGAAGCTCACCGTCTCTTCCACCGCCGAGGTTGCCTTTACCCGTGAAATGCGGGACGTAAGAGCCCTCGCCTTCTGCACCGATGTCGTAAAAGCTCGAGCCATCCTCGGCGTAGCAGCCCTGAACAACAACGTTCTGGCTGTTCATGCCAGCAAGGGTCGCCACATAGTTCCGGCTTCCATACTCTTTGATGCCGGAGATATCTATTGTGGTGTAGCAATTCTTTATCTTGCCGGGAGCCTCACCGGCAATGCCGCCGATGCGGCTACCGCCATGAAGGTACCCCAGATTCGCGCAGTTGTAGAATTCGGAGCTGTCCGCCATAGCAGCGATACCACCGCTTTGGACGACCGAGGGTTTGGCATTGTCAATGCCCATCTCGTTCCAGCAGTTCTTGAAGGTAGCGCCATTCGCACGTCCCGCGATGCCAGCAAGCGCGCCCGAACCCTGAATAGACCCCGAGACATGTACGCCGTTGAACTCGTCGTTGCGATAGGCCCAGCCAACGATACCGCCGGTGAGATAACAGTTATTCGTAACGGCGATATTGTTCTCACCAGCGCAGTTGGTAAAAGACGTCCTACTGCTTTGTCCTGCGAATACACCGATGTAGCCTTTGTAACTCTTCGGCGCTTGAGATGAGGTGACGTAGCTGTCCTTGATGGTAAGGTTCTGAATGTACCCGCCGTCTTTGATCTCGCTGATCAAGCCGACCATCGCGTCGTTGCGATTGATGTACATGCCCGAAATCGAATGGCCGTTGCCGTCGATGTGCCAGCTAGCCACGCCCATCGGGAGCCATTCGTTGGGCGGAGATGCTATCGTACCCCCCCCGCTTCGTGAACGCGCCGCTCTTGTCGAACGTGCCGTCGTTCAAGACGATGTCGTTCGTGAGCTTCACATAACAGCTGCCGAGCCCTGCCGCACGGGAGTTATCCGCCAGCAGCTTGAGCTCCGCGCCTGTGGATATGAGGTACGGGTCGACCTCGCTCTTCCCGCCGCCCTTAAGGCTCGAAGCAGTGCTGCCGTCCCAAACATCCGGGGTCGCTGCGTGGGCCATCGCCGGCAAAAGCGCGATACAGAATATCGATGCAAGGAGCATGATCAGGGTTTTCTTCTTCATGGGTGAACCTTTCTCATGAATGACGAACGTGGTCATGACTGACGATCTGGCCGAACCGCCTCCTCGGCGGGCATTACTCGATTTCGGCTATGAGCGCTTCGAACCCCGCTTCAGCCTGCTGGATGGTTTTCTGGATGATGCCTTCCGCCATCGTGCGCAAATCCATGCGGAGAATCGCTTCGATGATGGATTCGCGCTTCACTTGGGGCACGTCGTAAAGCTTGAGCGAACAGTCGAGAAACCGCCTGATCTTGGCTTCCACCGTGAAATACGGGTCGCACGGCACGGACATGAAGCCGCGCATGATGCTCCCGGACGCGATTTCCATCTCGAAGAAGTCTTTCGACTGCGCCGCCGGCAGATAATCCGCAAAGATTGTCTGCAGGCGCTTTGACGTGGTGCGATAAAGAAAATCCGACGTTGTCGGCAGCGTATACGCCATGACATAGAGCTCGCGCAAGGGCTCGGTCAGCTCCGCGATATGCAGCTGCAAAGCCGTCTCCACTGCGTACATGTAGACCGGTTCTTGCCCGTCGTTGTGTTGTTCGGCCAGATCGAACTGCCCACCGAACATGCGGCGCACGAGCTCTAAGAGAAGCGCTTCTTTGCTGGGAAAGACATGGAAAAAGGAGCTCTGCCTGATTCCCGCCGCAGCAGCGATTTCGGCGGTCGTGGTTTTGGCGTAGCCTTTTTCCAGAAAGAGCGCCACTGCCGCGCGCAACACTTTCTGCTGAGTGAGAAGGCCGCTGGCCTGCTTCCCCCTCGCCACGTCGTCACCTCCTTTTCGGGAGTCCCTCGTTTGGGATCCTCGCGTTTGGAGCACTCGCGCTTGAAGCACGTTCGCTCGATTGGAGTCCACTTGCGATTGCAATTGCTATTTTGCATTGTTTTACGAGAGACCGCAAGATAAAACTTCGGGAAAGTGGCGGAGCGGCCGGCGAGCCCCGATTATCGCCTTGTCCCTTGCGCAAGCCTGAGGTCAATTTGGGGAACACGAGGATCGACCGCGAAGAGGACCACGGCGATGCGCTGCCCAAGCCGGTAGCGCACACCCGTTTCCTCGCCCGTGAGCGTATAGCGCGTCGCATCGAAGCTGAAGTAGTCATCGCCAAGCGTGCGAACGGGGATAAAGCCCTCTGCCGTATTCTCGAGGCGCGCATACAGACCGCCCTGCGACACACCTGACACGATAGCGGAAAACGATTGCCCCACGAACTGCTGCAGATATTCCGCCAGCTTGAGCTCCTCGGATTCGCGCTGGGCATCGTCCGCCTCGCGCTCCATTCCCGATGAATGCTCGCAGATCCAACCGAGGTTCGTCGTCATCTGGTCGAACTTCTCGGGGCGCCCGAAGAGCTCGGCTTTCAGCATGCGGTGCACCATAAGATCGGGATAGCGCCTGATGGGACTCGTAAAATGGCAGTACGTCGCACTCGCAAGGCCATAATGGCCGCAGTTCTTCTCGCGATAGACCGCGCGCTTCATCGAGCGCAGCACGAGCGACGAGACGAGCTCTCCCTCGGCGCGCCCGCGCGACGCGGAAACCGCCTGCTGGAGCACGTGCTGGCTTCCCGTGAAAAATCCCACGGGATCGATCTTCTCGAACCAGGAGAACTCCTCGAAGATGGGCACGAGCTGCGCAAGCCCCTCCAGGTCGGGCGCCTCATGAACGCGGTAGACGCAGGGGGATTTCGCCTTGGCGAGATGCTCGGCGACGACCTCGTTTGCCCAGATCATCATCTCCTCGACAAGCGATGTCGCAGCGTTTTTCCGACGAAGCTCGACGCCGCGCGGCCTGCCCGCCTCGTCGAGCATCACGCGCGCCTCGGGCTGGTCGAAGTCGATGCCGCCCTTGCGCTCGCGCTGCGCATGTCGAAGCGAGGCGAGGCGCGACAACTGGCGAAGACGCTTTCGAAGGGAAGTCTCCCGTTGTTCCTGAGAACGCGGGGCATACTCCGTGCTCAAACAATCCTCGCTGCGCTGCGGAACTGCGCGCGGAGCACGCCCCGCATTCTCGGGAACCGTAGCACGATAGAGTCCTTCGACAGCGACAGGCTGGTCTTCAATCTCCGAATGAGGGCGGGAAGCATGCTCCGCGCGCAGTTCCGCACGACGAGAACAGCCCAGTGGGCTGTTCTCCAAAGCAGGACTGTCTGAGCACGGAGTATGCTTCCCGCCCTCAAATGTCACAGGTTCGCCTTCCCCTCCGAGCATTTCGAGTGCCTCGCCGTAGGTCAGACGCGCGTTCGAGCAGATGAGCGCAGGGTAGATCTCGTAGCGCACAAGCTGTGCCCGCTCGTCGACATACAAATCGACTGTCATAGAGCGTCGCAGCTCGCCCGGGGCGAGCGAGCACAGCCCGCACGAAAGCTCCTCGGGAATCATCGGGATCACCCGATCGACCAAATACACGCTCGTGGCACGGCGCCGCGCGGCCAGATCGAGCGCGCTCCCCCATTCCACGTAATGCGAGACGTCGGCGATGTGCACGCCGATGCGCCAGAGCAAGCGGCCCTGGTCTTCCACCTGCTCGATGGAGAGAGCGTCATCGAAATCCCGTGCATCATCAGGGTCGATGGTGAACACGAAACGCTCGCGCAAGTCCCGATAACCCGACGCAAGCGCCCCAACCTCGTCGATCGAGGCACCGCGCGCCTCCGCGAGCGCAGCGTCGGAGAAAGCCGTCTCGAACTTATGGCGGGCGACGACGGCATCAACTCCCTCGTCGAGCCCGTCGACATGTTCGAGCACTTTCTCGATATGCCCCGTCGCCGCGGAATTGCGGGAGGGGAACTGCGCGATACGAACGCGGACAATCGCGCCGTCTTCCACATCGGGGGCCTCGGAGAGCTGGGTGAAGATATCGTAGGGGATATGCGGGTCGAGGGGCACGACGACGCCGAATGGCTCGGCCGCCTCGAACCTGCCGACGACGACCTCATGGGCGCGCTCGATCACCGAGACGACGCGCGCAGCCCGCTTGTGGCCATAGCGACTGCTGCCAGAACCTTCTCGCGAGCGGCCCTTCGAGGCATTCGCGGGCAGCGGGGCAACCTCGACCAAATCGCCGTCGAAGGCGCCTCCGAGCTTAGCGTGGGGAACGAAAAACTCACCTTCTGACGTGCGAACGAAGCCGTAGCCTTCAGGATTCAATTGCATGATGCCACGCGGGCGCGAGCGAGCGACCCGTCGCGTGTGGTTCTTGGAACGGGGCATGCGCCTCTAGGCTTTCTCCTTGTTTTGCGCGGTCTCGACGGCGAGAACAAGCTGCGGGTCAGTGCCACCTTCGCTTGAGGAGATGGCGATGTCGGGAATCACGCCGACGCCGTCGATGTCGTGGCCGAGCGGGCTTTTGTAGTAGCCAGCGGTGTAGCGGATCGCCCCGCCGAACGAAAGCTCGTGCACGACCTGCACGGAACCCTTGCCGATCGTGGTCTCACCGACAATGGTGGCGCGCTGGTTATCCTGAAGCGCAGCGGCGAGCACCTCGGCAGCACCTGAGGTATAGCCGTTCGTGAGCACGACGAGGGGCAGATCGGTTACCGTTTTCCCGGAAGCGGACTTCGGGGAAGTTCCCGTGGAAGTCTGCACCTCGACGACAACGCCCGTCTTGATGAAGAGATTCGCCACATCGACCGCTTGCGTGAGATAGCCGCCTGGGTTGTCGCGCAGATCCATGACGAACGACGTCGCCCCCTGCTCGATCAGGTCGGTAAGCGCCGCGGAGACGGTGTCGGCGGTGTCCTGCGTGATCTGGCGCACCCTGATGTAGCCGACCGTGCCGTCGAGCGAGTACGTGACGTTTTGCTCCTTGTACGAAGAGCACGTGAGAGCGGTGGTGTAGGACGTGCCTGTCTCGGCGCCGACCGAAGAGGGCCGCATCCACGTGACCACGACCGTCTCGCCAGCGTTGCGAGAAAGGCCGCTAATAGCCTCGGTGACCGACCAGTCGTGCGAGGTGTCACCGTCGATGCCGATCAGCACGTCGCCCTGCTGGACGCCGGCCGCCTCGGCAGCGGAGCCCGTGAACACGTCGGAGACAAGGGCGCGGCCGTTATAGTCCGAGAACAGAACGCCGACGCCGTTGTAGGCGCCATCGGAGCTGTCCTTCACGAAGGACGCATAGCGCGACGGATCAAGGTACTCGAAGTACTTGTCGTCGCATGCGTTCGAGAAGCCCTTAAACACTTCCTTGGTCGCCTCATCGAGGTCGTAGCCGTTGAGGTCGCTCTTCGCGAGGACGTCCTCGACTTCGCTCAAGCGAGCGGAAATGGAATCGTAGGGGGACTTCTTCACATCCGTCGCCTGGGTGCCGGCTTTCTGAACGCCGGGGATGGAGAACCCGAGCGAGGCGAGGAACTGGTCCTGGCTGCGCAGAGCGAACCCGGCGACGAAGGCCACAGCAATGGCCACGACGAAGCACAGCAGGCGCAGGATGCGCTTGTTTCGTCTGTGCTCGCGCTCGGCCATCGCCGCGCGCTGCTTGGTATCACCGTGCTTCGCCATGGGAATCTATCTCGTTCGCGCTTTCTACACCTTGAGGTAGCGGCGCATTGCGAGCGCCGAACCGAACAGGCCGATGATCAGGCCCGCGATCACGAGTGCAACGTAGATGATCGCGAAGGTGCCGGCGTTCACGTCGATCGCGAGGAACTTGAGCGCACCCGCGAGCTTCGGCAGCGCCAGGTTGCGCAAAAGCTCGAGCACGCCGACCGCGAACAGCGAGCCGATGATTGCGTGCAGCGAACCTTCCATGAGGAAGGGCCCGCGGATGAAGCCGTTCGACGCGCCGACGAGGCGCATGATGGCGATTTCCTTGCGGCGCGCAAGGATGGCCAGGCGAATCGTGTTGTTGATGAACACGAGCGCGATGAAGATGAGCAGCACGATGAGCGCGATGCCGATATAGCGGACGTAGGTCGTCAGCTGGAAGAGCTGCGCGACCGACTTCTGGCCGTACTTAAGCGACTCGGAAGGCGAATCGTAGCCGCAGATAGAAGCGAACGTGGAGTTCTGCTCGATTTGGCTCGCCACATCCTCGACGAGCTTCGGGTCGGAAAGCTCGACCTCGATGGAGGCGGGCAGCGGGTTCTGCCCGTCGAGCGCGTCGATGATGTCGGAGTTCGACGTGGCCTTGAAGTTCTCGAGCGCCTGGTCTTTCGTGGTGAAGTCGACCGATGCGACGCCGTCGATGCCGCGGATGAAGTCCTCGACCTTGTCGATATCGGACTGCGAGGCGTCATCGGAGATGAAGGCCGAGATGCCGACCTCGTTCTCGACCGACGACATGACGTTGTTCACCACAACGCCGCCCACCAGGAAGATGCCGATGATGAGCAGCGAGAGGAAAATCGTGACGATGGAACCCAAGGTGGTGGAGAGGTTGCGCGTGAACCCGTGCAGCGACTCCTTGAAGAAGTAACCGAGACTACGCATCGAAACCGTACACCCCCCTGTCCTGGTCGCGGGTAAGGCGGCCGCGATCGAGCGCTATGACGCGACGGCGCATGTTGTCGACCATCTCGCGGTCATGGGTGGCCACGAGCACCGTGGTGCCCGTGCGGTTGATGCGCTCGAGCAGGTCCATGATGCCGCGCGAGGTTTGCGGGTCGAGGTTGCCCGTGGGCTCGTCGCAGATGAGCAGCGGCGGGCGGTTCACGATGGCGCGCGCGATGGAGACGCGCTGCTGCTCGCCGCCGGAGAGCTGGTCAGGGCGCTTGTTCAGCTTGTCCTGCAGGCCGACGAGGCGAAGGACCTCGGGCACCTGCGTCTTGATGACGTGGCGCGACTTGCCGATAACCTCAAGCGCGAAGGCGACGTTCTCGAAGACCGTCTTGTTCGGCAGAAGCTTGAAGTCCTGGAACACGCAGCCGATGTTGCGACGCAGGTACGGCACGCGCCAGTTGCGCATGGTCGTCAAATCCTCGTTCGCGATGTAGATGTGGCCTTCCGTAGGCGTGACCTCGTGGATCAGCATGCGGATGAACGTGGTCTTGCCGGAACCCGAATGGCCGACAAGAAAGATGAACTCGCCCGCGTAGATCTGCAGGGAGATGTCGGAAAGCGCCGGCTTGTTCGGCTGCGCCGGGTAGATCTTCGTGACGTGGTCGAAGGTGATGACGGGGGACGACGTTTGCTGAGGCGTGTCCGCGACATCGAGCACGGGAAGCGACTGGGAGAGCTGCTGGGTGGCCTGAGCCTGACGGCTGTGAGCCCCCGCCCTCGAACGCGGGCGCGGTGCACCCGACTGGGCAGCGGGACGCGAGGCGTTCCCGCGGCTGGAAACATCTGTCACAGTTTGCTCCGTTCGAATAGTGATGTACTGAGACAGTCCAATTCTAGTAGTAATGCATCCCGCGCGCCACCGTCCCAGCTCACGCTTGCGCAAAAACCACAAGGGCGCACCTCCTACTGGAGATGCGCCCTTCTTTCATGAAATGCAATCGGCCCCATGAGGGAACCGCCGCCCGCGAAGTTACTTGCGACCCATGGCGCGCTTCACGGCTTCGACAATCGCTGCAGCGTCGAGGTTGAAATAGCCCAGCAGCTCTTCGAACTCGCCGGACTTGCCGAAGCGGTCCTCAACGCCCACGAACTCGCAGGGAGCGGGGTTTTTGCGGGCGAGGCACTCCGCCACGGCGGAACCAAGGCCGCCGTGCACGCTGTGCTCCTCGGCGACCACGCAGCAACCCGTCTTCGCAACGCTCGCCGTGATGGTGTCCTCGTCGAGCGGCTTCACCGAGAACGCGTCGATGACCTCGATGGAGATGCCCTCTTCGGCGAGCGCGTCCGCCGCGGCGAGCGCTTCGCGGATTTCCACGCCGCAGGCGACGACGGTCGCGTCGGTACCTTCGCGCAGCACGTAGGCGCGCCCGAGCTCGAGCTCGACGTCGTCGTCGTAGACGCAGGGCACGGCAGCGCGGCCCATGCGCACGTACACCGGACCCGGCGTCTTCGCAGCGAGCTTAATAGCGGCGCGCGCGGCGGCGTAGTCGGCGGGAACGAGCACGCGCATGTTGGGCAGCCCGCGCATGAGCGAGACGTCCTCAAGCATCTGATGCGAGCCGCCGTCGGGACCGACCGAGACACCTGCGTGCGTCGGGCAGATCTTCACATCGAGGTTGCTATAGCACACGGTGTTGCGAATCTGGTCGTAAGCACGGCCGGTGCCGAACACGGCGAAGGACCCCGTGTAGGCGACATGACCCGTAAGGGCAAGGCCAGCTGCCACGTCAATCATGTTCTGCTCGGCGATACCGCAGTTGAAAAGCTTGTCGGCGTTCTCGGGCGCGGCAGCGGCGAACTTCTTGGTGGTGGTGGAACCGGTGAGGTCGGCGTCGACCGCGACGACGGGCACGCCCTCCTCCGCAAGTTCGGCGAGCGTCGCACCGAAGGCGGCGCGAGTCGCGAGTTTCTTTTCGGCCATTTCGGCGCTTGCGAGCTTAACCACGGCAAACCTCCTCATCACGCGCCGCTTCAAGCTCGGCGAGCGCGGCTTCAAGCTGCTCGGCGGACGGCGCCTTGCCGTGCCAGCCAGCCTCGTTCTCCATAAACGACACGCCCTTGCCCTTCACCGTCTCGGCGATGACGGCATGGGGCTTCCCGTCGCGAGAGTTCTTGCAGGCGGTGAGCACCTCGATGAGCGCGTCGATGTCGTGGCCGTTGACGTGATGGACGTCCCATCCGAACGCCTCGAACTTCACACCCAGATCCTCAGGGCTGCACACCTCGGTCACCTTGCCGTCGATCTGCAGACCGTTGTGGTCGATGATGGCCGTGAGGTTGTCGAGCTTGCGGTGCGCGGAGAACATGGCCGCCTCCCACACCTGGCCTTCCTCGCATTCGCCGTCGCCGAGAAGCGCGAAGACCGAGCCCTCTTTGCCGTCGAGCGCAAGGCCGCACGCTGCGCCTGCGGCAATGGAGAGGCCCTGGCCCAAGGAGCCCGTGGACACCTCAACGCCCGGGCAGAGGTTGCAGTCGGGATGGCCCTGCAGGCGCGTTCCCAGCTTGCGAAGCGTCATAAGCTCCTCAACGGGGAAATAGCCCGCATGGGCGAGCGCGGCGTAGAGCGCCGGCGCCGCGTGGCCCTTTGCCAAAAAGAACCAGTCGCGACCCTCCATCTTGGGATTTTTCGGGTCGTGCTTGAGCACACCGCCGAAGTACAGCGACGTCAATATGTCGGTGCACGACAGCGATCCCCCCGGATGCCCGCTTTTCGCTTCCGCGATCATGCGCAGAATGTCGCAGCGCAGATCTGTCGCCACACGCGTAAGGTCGGTCATTGCAGTCCTTTCTTTATTGCGAAACTCGCCACTTGTGATAACCGATCACGAATTGCTCGATATCGCCCGCGAGCACAGCGTCAACATTGCTCGTCTCAACGCCGCTGCGCAGGTCTTTCACCAGCTGATAAGGATACAACACGTAGTTGCGGATTTGGCTGCCGAACGAGTTTTCCATGCGTTCGCCGCGCAGCTCGTCAATCTGCTCCTCGCGCTTGCGCTGCTCGATTTCGTAGAGCTTGGCGCGCAGCACGCGGAAGGCGGATTCCTTGTTCTGCAGCTGCGATTTCTCGTTTTGGCAGGTCACAACGATTCCTGTGGGAATATGGGTCAGACGCACGGCGGAGTCGGTCGTGTTCACGCACTGCCCGCCAGGGCCGCTTGAGCGGTACACGTCGACGCGCACGTCGGCGGGGTTCAAGTCGACCTCGATGTCGTCGGGAAGGACGGGGAGCACCTCCACGCTCGCGAACGTGGTATGGCGGCGCTTCTTGTCATCGGTCGGGGAGATGCGAACGAGGCGGTGGACACCGTTTTCGCTTGTGAGCATGCCGTAGACGTTTCGCCCCTCGATCTGGATAGTCGCCTTGTCAAGGCCGATGCCCTCGCCGGGAACCGCATCGAGCACGGTGACTTTCCACCCCTTGTCCTCGGCGTAGCGCAGATACATCTTGTAGAGCATCTCGGTCCAGTCCTGCGCCTCAAGCCCGCCCGATCCCGGGTTGACCGACAGAATAGCGTCGCCCGCGTCGAAGCGGCCGGAGAACCACGAGGAGACTTCAAGCCCATCGAGCTCCTCATCGAGCCTCGCGAGCAGGGATTTTGCCTCCTCGGCGAACGACTCGTCTTCGTCTGCGAGCTCTGCCGCCGCACGCACGTCGTCGAGCAGCGCGCAGGCGCCGTCGTATTCGGCGATAACATCGCGCAAGTTCGACGCCTGCTTCGAGATGCTCTGCGCGCGCGACGCATCGTCCCAAAAGCCCGGCGAGGCAATTTGGGCATCGAGCCTCTGCAGCTCGACCGTCTTGTCGTCGATGTGCAGGTACGCATGCGAGTCGGCAACGCGCTGTGCGGCGATGTCGATGTGTTCTATCAATTCTTTGTCAGCCATAGCTTGTTTATGTTACCAGCAAAAACGCCCCGCCGTATATGACGGAGCGCGTCGTGCATAGTTTCTTCGCGGACGGACGGCAGAATGCGACGGCAGTACGAGACGGCGGCAGGCGACAGCGGGCGATGACGGGCGATGGGGGCGGCCACCGCATCTCGCATCACGCCGGAGCGCCCAATGCACCAGACGGCCACCGCCTTACAGCAGATGCGCCATGTACAACGGCAGGCGCGCGAGGTCGCCCTCCACCTGCACGGGTTTCGGATGCAGAATATACCGCAGGCCCGCACGCGAGCCGAACTTGGTTTTGAACTTCTCGAGCGATTTCGCGCCATAGCGCTTCGTCGACTTCACCTCAATAGGCGAGACGCGCATGCGCCCGGCAGCGTCATCGTAACCAGCCGTGATCAAGAAGTCGATTTCCATGGTGTTTGCGCTGTTCTCGCGGTCGCGCTTCGAGTAGAAGTACAGCCCATGCCCGTTCGAGGCGAGCTGCTGCGCCACCACGTTTTCCGTGAACATGCCCTCGTTGATCTCGAGTTTTCCCAGCAGAATGTCGCGGTAAAGCTCGTGGGGGGTCTCGGCATTGTCGGCGAAAAGCTGGCAGATCAAAAGCCCCGTGTCGGCCATATAGCACTTGAACGTTCCCTCGTCGGCGGTTGCCGCGAGGCCCACCGACGGGTCATCGACACCGATACACGTGGCGCTTATGCACGCATCCGCTAGCCAGAAGAAGGCGTCCGCATAGTCCCTGCTGCGCGCGTTGCTGTCAAGCGAGGACAGCACAAACTTCTTCTCATGGCGCGCCAGCTGGCCGGGCAAGGTCGAGAACACGCGACGGATGCGCAGCGCGTCGGTGCCGCCGAACTTCTCGATGTCGCCGCGGTACAGCGACAAGATATCGCGCTTCACCCTGTCCACTTTTCCGAAATCCTTTTCGGCAACATACGCATCAACCGCCTGAGGCATGCCTCCGACCAGCATGTATTCGCGGAAAAGCCGTTCCGCTTTGCGATGGATGGCCTCAGGCAGCGGGGTTTTCCCCTCGAAAGAGGTGCGGATGGCCGCGGCGAGCTGATCTTCACCTTCCGCCCAAAGGAACTCTTCGAAGTTCAGCGGATTCAAGCGAAGCGCAGTCTCCTCGGAAGGAATGACGATGCCCTCGACGTTGCGCCGGATGGATATGAGCGAGCCGGTTTCGAGATAGTCGTACCGACCGTCCGCAACAAGCTGCTTGATGAACTCCCGTGCAGGCGGGAAGCGCTGCACCTCGTCGAACACGATGAGGGAATCTCGGCGCGGCAGCGAAACGCCCGTGAACGCCTGCAGGTACATGAAGAAGGAATCCACGTCCGCACGATAGTCGCGAAACAGCATCTTGAGGTCATCGGACGCTTCGGAGAAGTCTATGACCAGATGGGCGGCGTATTCCCTTTCGGCAAACTCCCTTGCAAGCGTGCTTTTGCCAACGCGACGCGCACCCTCTAAAAGCAGAGCGCGCGTGCCTTTCGACTCGCGCTTCCAGCGAAGAAGATCATCGTATGCACGGCGTTTGAACATGGTCACCCCTCGCTCCAATTGATGCCAAAATGCCATTCACGCACGAATGGCACGGTGTAACTTGCTCCGAATATACACGAATGGCACGGTCAGCATGTGCAATATTATACACGAATGGCACGGTGTAACTTGCTTCGAATATACACGAATGGCACGGTTTCGTTGCGATTGAGCGAGGGCAAGCCGTGCACAAAAGGCACGAGAAAAAGGCCGTTTCCCTAGGGAAACGGCCTTTTGCAATAAAGCTTGGAGAAAGCGCGGCGGCAGCTGTATCTCGCGTCACGCCGAAGCGCCCAATGCAAGGCGGCAGCTTCCGCCTCACGGCAGATGCGCCATATACAACGGCAAACGCTAATCCTGGTACATGCCGTGGCACTTCTTGAACTTCTTGCCGCTGCCGCAGGGGCAAGGATCGTTGCGGCCGACGTTCGCGAAGGGGTCGTCTTTGTCCTTGACATACGTCGTGGGCTTCGGCGCGGCGGGCTTGGGAGCTGCACCAGCCTGGGAGGCCTGCGCTGCTGCCGGCGCCGCCTTGATGTCGGACTCGGTGAGCGCGTCCTCGGGCTTCGAGTAGCTCAAACGGCCCTCAAGCGGATTTCGTTCCTCAGGGATGGGCTCCTGCTTCACGGCAATCTGCAGGCGCAGAAGCGTGCGCAGGTAGTCCTCGTACATGCTGGCGGTCAGGCGCTGGAAGGCGGCGTACGCCTCGTTCTTGTACTCGACGAGCGGGTCGCGCTGGGCGAAGGCGCGCAGGCCGATGCCGGTTTTCAGGTAATCCATCTCGGCGAGGTGGGCCATCCAGCGCGTGTCGATGATACGCAGCATGACCTGGCTTTCCAGGTTGCGCATCATGTCGGCGCCAAGCAGGTTCTCCTTCTCGGCGTAGATGCCCTCGAGGTACTCGGTGAGCGCATCGGCGACGTTTTCCGGCTCATCGTCGTGCTCGATCGACGCGACGTGGAAGTCGTTGTTGCCGGTCATGCCGGCGGCCCACGTGTCGACCGCCTTCACGTCCCAGTCGTCGAACGCGGCGCGCTCGGGGCAGTTCTCCTCCACCACGGCGGAGGCGGCGTCGGAGATGATGCCGGGAATGCGGCCGTTCATGTCCTTGCCGTCCAAGATGGAGTTGCGCTCCTCGTAGATCACCTTGCGCTGCAGGTTCATGACGTCGTCGTATTCGAGGACGTTCTTACGCGCGGCGAAGTGCATCGTCTCGACCTGACGCTGCGCGCTCTCGATCGCCTTCGATACCATGGACGCCTGAATGGGCTGGTCATCGGGCATGTTCGTCTTCTCCATCATGCTGGAGATGGAATCCATACGGTTGCCGCCGAACAGGCGCATGAGGTCGTCTTCGAGCGAGAGGTAGAACTGCGTCGTGCCCGGGTCGCCCTGGCGTCCTGCACGGCCGCGCAGCTGGTTGTCGATACGGCGCGACTCGTGGCGCTCGGTGCCGATAACGCACAGGCCGCCCGCTGCGAGCACCTCCTCGTTTTCCTGCTTGCAGATGGTGCGCGCACGGACAAGCGCCTCTTCGCGCTTCTCGTCCGACGGTGCGGGGGCTGCGTTCTCGGGGATTTCCTCGCCCTCGGCAGGCTCATCGTCGATATGGCGCGAGGGGTCGAAGCCCCACTCGCGCAACACGTCCTCGGCAAGCACGTCGGGGTTGCCGCCGAGCAAGATGTCCGTGCCGCGGCCTGCCATGTTGGTCGCGATGGTCACCGCGCCCACGCGGCCGGCCTGCGCGATGATGTGCGCCTCGCGCTCGTGGTTCTTCGCGTTCAAGGTCTCGTGCTTGATGCCGCGCTTGTCCAGAAGACGGGACAGGCGCTCGGAGCTCTCGATCGAGACCGTGCCGATCAGGCAGGGCTGGCCCGCCTCGTGGCGCGCCGCAACGTCGTCGGCGACGGCGTTGAACTTCGCATCGACCGTACGATAGACCAGGTCATTCTCGTCGATACGGGCGACGGGCCTGTTCGGCGGGATGGCGACGACCGGCAGCTTGTAGATCTCGCGGAACTCCTTGTCCTCGGTCATGGCGGTACCGGTCATGCCCGAGAGCTTCTCGTAGAGGCGGAAGTAGTTCTGCAGCGTGATGGTCGCAAGCGTCTGGTTCTCTTCGCGAACGAGCACATGCTCTTTCGCCTCGAGCGCCTGATGGAGGCCCTCGGAGTAGCGGCGGCCCTCCATGATGCGGCCCGTGAACTCGTCGACGATCTTCACTTCCCCGCCGACGACGACGTAATCGACGTCGCGATGGAAGAGGAACTGCGCCTTTAAGGCTTGCTGCAGATGGTTCGCGAGCAGGCCGGACGGGTCGGCGTAGATGTCGTCGATGCCGAGCGCGGACTCGATCTTCTCAAGGCCGACCTCGGTGGCGTTGATCGTCTTTTTGGCCTCGTCCATCTCGAAGTCCTCGTCGAGCACGAGGTGCGGCATGACGCGGGCGAACTTGTTGTAGGTGTCGGCCGCGCGCGTGCCCGCGCCCGAGATGATGAGCGGCGTTCGCGCCTCGTCGATGAGGATGGAGTCGACCTCGTCGACGACGGCGAAGTGGTGGCCGCGCTGCACGCGGGCGGAAGCCCTCGTGACCATGTTATCGCGCAGGTAGTCGAAACCGAACTCGGAGTTCGTGCCGTAGGTGACGTCGGCCTTGTAGGCGGGAATCTTCTGCGCGGGGCGCATGCCGTTTTGGATCAGGCCGACCTCCATGCCGAGGAAGCGGTAGATCTGGCCCATCCACTCGGAGTCGCGGCGGGCGAGATAATCGTTCACGGTGACGATATGGACGTTGTCGCCCGAAAGCGCGTTCAGATAGCCCGCAAGGGTGGACACGAGTGTCTTGCCTTCGCCCGTCTTCATCTCGGCAATCTGCCCATCGTTTAGAGCCATGCCGCCGATGAGCTGCACGTCGAAGTGGCGCAGCCCCGTCGTGCGCACCGATGCCTCGCGCACCGCGGCGAACGCTTCGGGGAGAAGGGCCGCCATGTCTTCGCCCGCAGCCGCGCGCTCGCGCAGAGAGTCTGAGAACGCGCGCAGCTCGGCGTCGGTTTTCGGTTTGATTGAGGCCTCAAGGCCGTTGATGGTATCGACGATGGCCTGGTAGCGCTTGAGCTGCTTGCCCTCGCCCATCGTGAGAAGCTTCGATAAGAAACCCATGTATGCCGTCTTTCGTAAGAGAGCCCTATGTTTGTGAGCACCGCGCAAGAGCACGGCGCGCAACCTCCTGTACTCTAGCATAAGGCTTGCATGGGCCTGGGAAATCCACTACACGACCAGATGCTATGATTCTCGCTTAAAAATGATGCTGTTATGGGGAAATATCGCGAATCGACTACTCGAGCGCCTCCTCGGCCTCGACCGCGCTGCGGTATAAGGCGACGATTGACGGCGACGGGTCGATGCCGAGCTCTTCGACAAGATACCTTCGGCACGAGAGGTAGGTGTCGATCGCGGCGGCGCGCTGGCCAGCACCGAGCTGCGCTTCCATAAGAGCGGCGCACGCGTCCTCGCGAGAGCGGTCGCGACCGGCCGCCTCGCGCGCGAACCACAGCGCCGCGCGGGGCTCGCCTGACTCCAGAAGCCGTCCCGACGCGCACACGAGCGAGTCGACGAGATTGATGCGAAGGCGCCTGCGAGCTGCCGCGATGTCGTCGTTGACGCTTTCACTCGGCAGAAGGTCGCCCGAGTACGACTCGTCAATCGCCTCGAGGTGGTCCCGCCAACGATCGAGGTCGATCTCGCCGAAGCTTAGGGCGCGGCAAATGGAATCGAGCTCGGCGACGTCGCTTCGCAGAAGCCGTGCGTCAAGACGGACACCGCCCTGGTCGCGAAGGAGATAAGGGCACGTGCCCTCGTAGTCGAGCCCCCGCTTGAGCTGGCTCCACACCGAGTAGAAGTTCTTGATCGCGCAGCCATGGGGGCTGTCGGGCCAAAGCGTCTCCAGCAGGCGCTCGCGGGAGAGCTCGCGGCCACGGGCGAGCACGAGAAGCGCGAGGAGCGTCTTCGTTTTCTGCCTGCTGAACGCCTGCATGTCGACTTGCTGCTCGCCGATGCGCACGTCGAGCCCGCCGAGGAGCCGCACGTAGAGGATCGGGGCCGAGCTTCCAGGCGTGCCCGGCACCTCCGAGCGGATCGGGCGGGCCTCATAACGGTCGCGCGAGGAGCGCTCACGTTCGGCCCGCGCGCGCTCCTCGCGAAGCGAATCACGCCTGTGAGCTGCACATTCGGTGAATCGAGCAGCCTCTATGGCGCGCGCGGCCGCGAGCGTCTCTGCGGCGGGCAAGAAACGCGTCGGCAAGGAGCCCTCCTCAACCGCCCTAGAAAGCGACATCACCAAGAAGGCGCACTGCCAGGACATGGCGTCAGAAGGTGTGCGCGCGGCAAGGTCGCAGGCCCACAGGGCAACGTGCTCGACTGCGCGCGCGTCCTCAGGCGACGCGAAGCCCGGCGTCTTCTTCTGCACAAGCGCTCGAAGTGCCAAGGCGGCTGCGAAGACGAGCGGCTTTTCGGTCGCGCCGCGCGATACAAGCTTGCCCCACGCCTCCGCAAGGGGCATCACCCCCTTGCCAACATGTGCCGCGATGAGGGATAACGCGGCAGCGGGAGCGATCGGGCCCCCAACTTTGGCGCGGGCGGCAAACTCGGCTGCCACCGATTCCGCGCGGCGGCGGTCCTCGTCACTCCCCAAGCAGGAGGCAACGAGCAGCAACCGCGAACGCGATTCGGGGTCGATGCTGCGCGAGAAGGCGAACTTGCGCGCGAGGAACAGCGCACAGGCGGCATCGTCGAGCGCGGCCAAACGTACCGCCTCGTCGGCAGCAAGGAGGATTCTGCTCTGGCGCGCGTTCTTTCCTGCGTAAACATAGAGCTCGTGAGCAGGCTTGAAGCACGCCGCCGAGAGGAGGTCGGCGCCATGGGCGGCAAGCCAGCTCGCACAGGCGGGCTTCGTCGCGAAAGAGCGGACGACGGCGCATGCCCGCGCAGCCGCCCCGCGTTCGAGGAGCATCGCCGCGATGCATACCGCAAGCTCGCTCGCGTCCCCGCACGTCGACCCGTCGACGACCCGGTCCACCGCCCGCGAGAAGCCCTGGGCAAGCACGGGAACATCGATGGCAACAGCATCGAATGAGTCTTCCCGAGCGCTTACGCCGAGGAATGGATAGTCCTCTTCTATCAGGGAAAACGCCTCACTCGCATGACGCGCGCCCACAAGCGGAACGAGCTCGGAGAGGCTCCCCTCCCCCATCGCCAGCATGAGAAACGCCGCGAGCAGAACGCTTGCGGGCGGCTCTTCGGCGGCCATGCCCGCGACGAGGCGGCCTCCATCGTCCGAGCCCCATGCGACGCACGCCGCACGGCATTTTGCATGCGGAGAGTCCGTCGGCCGCACAGTATGCTTCATCTCATCGTCAGTAAGCAGAAAACGGCGCGCTGAGAGCTTCACCCTGTCGCGATGCAGATCGGAATAGGCGTCGCAGGTTGGCGTGCACGTTGCGAGCACTTCGCTTCCCGCCGCGAGCAGCTCGTCGACGACCTCGGAAAACGCCTCGACCCGCGAGGCGTCCATGCGCGGCAGGTCGTCGAACACCACAAGCGAGCCCGCGCCACCGATTTCGGCCACGCGCGATGCGATGATACCGGCGTCAAGGTCGCGCAGGAAGCACGGGCTTTCGCAGTTGACCCAGAACGTTTGCCTAAACGAGAAGACGACCTGCGCATATTCCGCAGCAACCGTCGATTTGCCAAAGCCTGCGGGAGCGACGAGGAAGCGCGCGACATCGCGGGAGCGCAGAAGATCCGCTATGAGATGTGGGCGGGAATGGACCACGGAAGCGGCGACGTTCTTGGGGCGGCGGCCCTTGCATGAGCACGACATCAGAAAGTCGGACATTAGTATCCCTCTCCCAAAAGCAAAAGCCGCAGTCGGCAAGTCTACGCGCCGAACCGAGGTGCCGCCATACCGTATGTACGAAAGCAGCCTTAGCACCCGCAGGCGCTCTTTCAGCTTCGTGTCCCGGAATAAGCCCAGCCATATGCCGCCCCGAAAACAAGAAAAGCCTGCAGCGCACCTTCTGTCGGCGCGCTGCAGGCAACTAAAGCGAATTGGGAAGATACCGAAGAAAACAGCACACGACCGAGCGCGTTTCAGCGGACGATTGGGCGCGGATTCGACGCGTTTGCGCCAGGTTCCCGCCGTGTCCGCGTCGCGTTCGCGCCGCGATTTCGCCGCGTTCCCGCCGATTTCCTGCCAGTTTTTTGCCTACTTCTTGGGCAGAAGCTTCGAGATGCGGTCGGAGTACTCGACGTCGCAAAGCCCCGCTTCCTTCGCCAAATCGAGCACGGGGGCGTCGTTCCACAGCTCCTCGAGGCGGTAGTACTCGCGCGTCTCGGGCTGGAAGACATGCACAACGATCTGGCCGTAGTCGAGCAGCGACCACGAGCCGTCCTGCGTTCCCTCGACGTGGAAGGGCTTCACGCCGCCCTTGTCCCGCAGGTCCTCCTTGATGGCATCGACGATTGAGTTCACCTGGCGGCTGTTCGACGCCGTGACGATCACGAAGAAGTCGGTCTCGCCGACAAGCTCCGCCACGTCCTGCACGAGGATGTCGGTCGCCTTCTTCTCGTCGGCCGCCTGGGCGGCGATGATCGCGAGCTCTCGCGAGGTTTTCTGTTCGTTAGCGCTCACTTGCGCTCCTTTCGCTTTGCGTTTATGTACGGTTTCTCGTTTTTCACCGCGTAGGCGTTCCATATTTCCACCGTGCGCGGATGCAGCGTCTTTCCTTGCTCGATGATGAGGATCGTCCAGTACCCGAGCACTGCAACGTAGAGCTCCTCGAGCGTCACGCGGCCGATTTGGGCACGCAGCTCGTCAACGCGCCCGAAACGGCGGTTCGGCTCAAGCGCGTCGGCACAGTAGAGTACCATATCGAGCGGCGTCATATCGATCTCACCCGTGGTGTGGCGCTCGATTGCCTGCAAGATGCCCGCGGGGATGGCGGGGAACTTACGCCCGAGCGCCGCGGCGGCCGTCGGGCCGTGCAGAAGGCGCGGTTGGTGCTCCAAAATCCACGGGTTCACCTGAAGCCCCAGCTCGCGAGCACGTTCGCGGATTTCTTCGTCGTCGTAGGCCTTGTCCCAGTCGTGCAAAAGGCCTGCAAGCCTGGCCTCGCGCACGTCGACCCCGTAGGCCCGCGCGAGGATTTCTGCCTCCTCGACCACGCCCATCACATGGGTGAAGCGTTTCTTGCTGACGCGCTGCGCAAGCTCCGCCTTGCGCTCACAGAAGAACGCCTCGCCGAGCACCTCGGCAAAATCGCCGCCGCTTTCCTTCCCCACCGTTTAACGCTCCTTTCGGTACAGGCCATGCTCGCATACGTAATCGCGCACGCGAGACATGGTGAGGTATCTGATCGATTTGCCCTCGCTGACGCGGCGACGCAGGTCGCTTGAGGAGACCGACAGCCCCGTGACCTCGAGAAAGTCCACCGTGAAGGGACTTTTCTCGAAGGTGGCGCGCATCTCGTCGTCAAGCGTATACCCCGGGCGCGTCACGGCGACGAACCGCGCGAGCCCCGCAACCGCCTCGCTTTCGTGCCAGCGGAAGATCTTCGCGACCGCGTCGGCGCCCGTGATGAACACGAGCTCGACGTTATCGGGATAGTGCGCCCGCAGCTCGCGAAGCGTGTCGACGGTGTAGGTGTCGCCGCCGCGCTCGATCTCCATCGCGCTCACGTCGAAGGCGGGGTTGCTCTCGGTCGCGAGGCGGCACATGGCAAGCCTGTCGGCCGCAGGCGAGACGTCGCGGTCGCGCTTGAAGACGGGGCTGCCGGCGGGAATGAACACCACCGCATCGAGCCCGTACGCCTCGCGCACCTGTTCAGCGCAGGCCAGATGCCCGATGTGGATGGGGTCGAAGGTGCCGCCCATGATTCCCAGCCGGGCCGGCGCGCCGTTTGCCCCCAAGTTGTCAAGTCCCTCGCTCACGACGGGCGAACGGCGCGAGGCTGCCTCTCTGGGACGCGGGATCGCCTGGACGGGACGCGAGCCCCCCTCGACGGGCTGCGCCTCACACCGGCCGGGCAGCGGCGCGCGCACGCTCGATTCGCTTGCCAGCGTTTCCTCCCCCATGCGCTAGGACCTCACCTGGCCGTCGCCTCGCAGCACGTACTTGTACGAGGTCAGCCCATCAGTCGCGAAGGGACCGCGCACGTGCAGCTTCTGCGTGGAGATGCCGATCTCGGCGCCGAGACCGAACATGCCGCCGTCCGTGAAGGCCGTCGAAGCGTTCGCGTAGACCGCCGCCGCATCGACCTCGTTTAAGAAGCGCTCGATCGCCGAGGCGCCCGCAGGGTCGCCCGGGTTCGCCACGATAGCCTCCGAGTGCATCGTGCCGTAGCGGTTCACGTGGGCGATGGCCTCGTCGACGCCCGCGACGCACTTCACTGCAATTTCGGGCCCTAAATATTCGGTTTCCCAATCCTGCTCGCTCGCACGGTCGACGCGCAGCGCGCTTTGCCCCTGCCCGCGCAAGGCCCCTGCGGCAAGCGCAGCCTCGCAGGCCAGCTCGTCGGCATGGATCGCCACCCCGCGATCGGCCAGTTCGGAGAGCGCCTTGGGAAGAAAATCGGCCGCGATGGACGTATCGACGAGCAGTGTTTCGCAAGCGTTGCAGACCCCGAAGCGACGGCACTTCGCGTTCACGAGGATCTCGCGCGCCATGTCGAAGTCGGCGGATTCGTGCACGTAGACGTGGCAGTTTCCCGTTCCCGTCTCGATGACGGGAACCTTTGCCGTCTCCACGCAGTGGCGGATGAGCCCCGCCCCGCCGCGGGGAACGAGCACGTCGATCAGGCCGTGGAGCCCCATGAGGACATCGGTCGCCGCGCGGTCGGTCGAGGCGACGATGCCGACCGAGCCCTCGGGCATGCCCGCCCGCTCCGCCGCAGCCGAAAGGACGCGCGCGATGGCGGCACACGAGCGGGCCGCCATCGACCCGCCGCGCAAGATGCAGGCGTTTCCCGACTTCAGGCAGATGCCGGCAGCGTCGGCGGTCACGTTCGGACGCGCCTCGTACACGACGGCGACGACGCCTAAGGGGACGCTTACGCGCTCAAGGCGGATTCCCGACTCGAGGGTGCGCTGCTCGAGCGTGCGCCCGAGCGGGTTGGGAAGCTCGGCGAGGCTCTCGAGCGCGGCGGCCATGTCCTCGATGCGCACGTCGGTGAGAAGCAGCCGGTCGATGAGGCTTTCCTTCGTGCCTTTCTCGCGTGCAGCAGCCACGTCGGCAGCGTTCGCCTTAAGAACCTCGGGCGCGCTTTCGCGCAGCGCTTGGGCCATGGCGCGCAGGGCGCCGTTGCGCTCGTCGTCGCTCGTCTGGGCCAGGCGCACGCTTGCCGTGCGAGCCCGCTTGGCGAGCATCTCAATCTCTTCGTACATGCCTGAACCTTTCTCTCGCCCGTTCCCCTCGGTTATCCCAGCTCACTGGGTGGTTCTCAATCGCTACTCGAAGGCAATCAGCTCGTCGCGGTGGATGACCGGCTTGTCGGCGAACGCCGCGAGCAGGCGGTTGCGCTCGAGCTCCTCGCGCGTGCGCCCGCAGGCAAGCTCCACCTCGTCGCTCGAGAACGCCGTGCGACCGCGGGCGATCACATGCCCCGTCGCGTCTTTCACGTCGACGATGTCGTCATCGTTGAAGCGCCCCTCGACACGCGAGATGCCCACCGACAGAAGCGAGCTGCCGCGGTGAAGCAGCGCGTTCTTCGCGCCGTCGTCGACGATGAGCGCGCCGCGCGCGGAGTCGCCGAGCGCGATCCACAGCTTGCGTGGCGTGATCTCGTGCGGACGCTCGCTTGCCGAGAAGCGCGTGCCGATGCGGTCGCCGAAAGCTGCGTGCACGATGGCATCGGGAGCGTGGCCGAGGCAGATAGTCATGGGGATGCCCGCCGCCATGAGCACGCGCGCGGCCTTGATCTTGGTGATCATGCCGCCCGAACCAACGACGCTTCCCGCGTCCCCCGCAACGCTCATGATGTTCTCGTCGATGCGTTCGACGCGCTCGATCAGGTGCGCGCCTTCGACCTTCATCGGATTCGCGTCGTAGAGCCCGTCGATATCGGAGAGAATCACCATGAGCTCCGCCTCGACGAGGCATGCCACGAGCGCCGCGAGCGTGTCGTTGTCGCCGAAGCGGATCTGCTCGACCGACACCGTGTCGTTCTCGTTCACGATGGGCACGACCCCCATCTCAAGCAAGCGGGAAAGCGTGTCGCGCGCATGGAGATACGCCGTGCGGTCAGCAGTGTCGCGCCTGGTCAAAAGCACAAGCGACGTGGTAATCCCATGTTGGGCGAACGCGCGGGCATAGCCTGCCGAAAGCGCGCTTTGCCCAACCGATGCCGCCGCCTGAAGGCTCGGCATGTCGGTGGGCCTCCGCTCGATGCCGAGCGCCTCAAGCCCGCACGCGATGGCCGCGCTCGTCACGATGATGGGCGAGAAGCCCGCCTCGCGCACGCGTGCCACCTGGCGGGCGACGTCGTCGAGGAACGCGTAGTCAATCTTGCTCTCCGACGTGGTGAGCGTCGAGGAGCCGATCTTAACCACAAGCGGACGCAGATGGGCGGCAAGCTGCCCCTCGCGGGCGTCGCGCGGCTCGCGGCCCACATGCGACTTGCGGGCGCCACAGCCCTCGCCCGCTGCGGAAATGTCGATCTTGGCCTCGTCCATTAGATGTCAAGCTCCTCGAACGCATCATCCGCCGTCGCCGACTCGAACTCGAAGGCGCGCCCCACGATGCGAATCTCGTCGCCGTTGCGGGCACCCGCCTTCGCGAGCGCGTCCTCCACGCCGATGCGCTTGAAACGGTGCTGTAAAAAGGCGATGGCGTCCTCGTTTTCCCAGTCCGTCTGGATGACCATGCGCTCGACCTGGCCGCCCTCCACGCGGAAGACGCCGTCGGAGAGCTTGCGCACGGTGAAGCGGCGGTCGCGCATCTCGCGCTTGTGCTCCCACACGTGATCGAATTCCGGCTGGTCGGCGGCGTGCGCGCGCGCTTCCTCGCGCAGCTCGTGCACCTTCGTCGCGATAGCGGCCTTGAGCGAGTCGACGCCCTTGCCCGTGAGCGCGCTGATGCAGTAGAGCTTCGGGTCGATGGGGCTGTC
>NZ_CAKUBT010000018.1 GCF_934643285.1 uncultured Ellagibacter sp. | reverse complement strand
GGCAGCGGATCTTGCCGCCGCGTAGGATATAGAGAGAAGGACGGGCGAAGCGTGTCCGAAATCTTGACACACCTCATACAACCCCAACCGCTTGAAGAGACCCCTCAAGCGAGTCGGCGAACGCGGAAGCGGCCAGTGGGAGGAAATCACCTGGGACCAGGCCTTTGACGAAATGGCCGAGCGCCTTGCCGATCTTCGCGACAAGTACGGAGCCGAAACCCTGTGCTTCCTCGAGGGAACATACCGCACGCAGTCCAACCTGCACTACAAGTTCACCAACCTGTTCGGCACGCCGAACACCGGCGGCAACGGCACCATCTGCTACAGCTCCGACATGTGGCTCGAGCCGTGCACCTACGGCGGCTTCTGCTCCGATAAGTCGGACTGGAAGCGCGCTGACCTCGTCGTTTTGTGGGGCCGCAACCCTGCTGCGTCCGAGCTTTTGAACTGGCAGTGGACCCTGCGCAACATGCAGGAGCGCGGCGCGAAGTTCATCGTCATCGACCCCCGTTTCTGCGAGGTCGCCCAGAAGGCCGATCTCTTCCTGCAGATCCGCCCCGGCACCGATGCGGCACTCGCCCTCGGCATGATCAACGTGATCATCGAGGAGGACCTCTACGACCATGAGTTCGTCGAGGAATGGTGTTACGGCTTTGACCAGCTGAAAGAGCGCGCGGCGGAATATCCCGTCGAGAAGGTCGCGGAAATCACCTGGATTCCCGCCGACAAGATCCGCCAGGCGGCTCGCATGTACGCGACGACCAAGCCCGCCTGCCTGCCTTGGGGCGAGAAGGGCGGCGACGGCTGCGGCCTCAACGCCTCGAGCGCGATTCAGGGCAAGGCCATCCTGCGCGCCATCACGGGCAACATCGACAAGGTCGGCGGCGACCAGCTGACCATGCCGGGCGACCGCGGCAACACCGAGGACATGAACTTCTCTCACGACGCCCTCTCCCAAGAGCAGCGCGACAAGATGGTCGGCAACGACATGTACCCGGGCCTCACCTTCAAGGGCTGGGACATCATCTCGAAGGCCTACCCGCGCTTCTATCCCTACAGCAACGCGCCGACGATGTTCCGCCAGATGATCAGCGGCGACCCCTACCCCATCAAGGCATGCATCGTGCAGGCGGACAACCCGATGCTCGCGTTCAGCAACACGAAGCTCGTGCATGAAGCGCTGAAGAGCCTTGATTTGCTCATCGTGCACGATTACTTCATGACGCCGACGGCGGCGCTGGCCGACTACGTGCTGCCCGCGGCGACGTGGCTCGAGCGCTGCAGCATCGGTTACCCGACCATGGACGTCGAGCAGGTGAGCATGGCTGGCAGCATGCCCGTCCTCGAGCGCTTCGAAGGCGGCACCAACATCGACTTCCGCGATGACTACGAGTTCTGGTACGGGCTTTCCGAGCGCCTTGGCTTCGCCGACAAGTGGTGGGGTCCGAAGTACGAGGACATGATGAACGACCAGGTGGCGCCTTTCGGCATGAAGTTCCGCGACTTCTGCGAGAAGGTGAAGTACCTGAAGGTTCCCAACGTGCCGGAGAAGTACAAGGAGCCGGGCTTCAAGTTCCTCACCCCGACGGGCAAGGTGGAGCTGTACTCGACGGTCATCGAGAAGCTCGCGAAGGAGACGGGCCGCAACTTCGACCCGCTGCCGAGCTTCACGTTCCCGCCGAACTTCCCCGAAGCGGACCCGGAGTACGCCAAGGAGTACCCGCTCTGCATGATCACAGGTGCCAGGTTCATGCCCTTCTACCACACCGAGCATCGTCAGCCAGGTGCATATCGCAACCTGCATCCGGACCCGATCTTCGATATCCACCCCGACACCGCCATCTCGCTTGACATCGCACCGGGCGATTGGTGCTGGATCGAGACGCACAAGGGCCGCATCAAGCAGCGCGCCCGCACCACGACGACGGTCGATCCGCGAGTCATCAGCGTACAGCATGACTGGTGGTTCCCCGAGGAGCCCGAAGCCGAGCCGTCGCTGTTCGGTGTGTTCAAGTCGAACGTGAACGTGATTTTGGACGACGACGCGAAGTATCTCGATCCGCTGATGGGATCCTGGCCGCTCACGGGTGCGAGCGCCAAGGTCTACAAGTGTGAAGAGCAAGACTGATAAGGATTGATGAGCCATGTGTTTCAGACCAGCATCGACGACGATGGGCGCTCGGATTTGCATGAAGTGCCACTATGTATGCGATGACGTGAGCGCCGAGAAATGCCCGCAGTGCGGGGAGCCCTTCGAGGCTCCCGCAGCCGGGGCGCCGACAGCGGGCGGAGCGGCCGGGGCTCCCGGAGCGCCGAGTGCTCCCGGGGCGCCGGGTGCGCCCCAAGCGCCGAGCGCGCCTCCGCAAGCGGAGTAGGGCCGGGGGCGCATAAGCTGCCACAATCCGACCGCTTCCACGCGGGCGGGAAGGGTGTCAATCCCTTCCCGCCCGCTTTCTTTATGTTCGCGTGCGGCGGCTTAAAGCTCCCCACGAACGTCCCATGCGGACGCTTCCACGCGCGAGCTCGCGGGCGGACGCTTCTCCCCGCGCGAGCTTGCGGGCGGGCGCTTCCCCGCGCGAGCTCGCGGCTCCCCTCAACTAGCAGCAGAGCCCATCCGAACGCAGCGTTTCCCCGCAAGCGGGCGGCTTCAACCGGCTTCGAATGCTCCGCTCCAACCCCGCGGCGTGTACAAAAATGACGATAAGTTGTGAAGGAACGATGAAGTCGACCCGATAATCGATTTTACTGTCCCAATAATGTCCCATTCGAAGCGAAATCGAACAGAGTTATTCCCCATTATTATGCGTTTTGTGGTGTCGTCCACAATTCCTGCGCAACTTATCGTCAATTTTGTACACGCCCTTGAACACCCCGACCCGGACCCTCCATCGCGGCGAAAATGGCTTGCGCACGCCATTTTCGCACACGCTCCGAAACGCCCAAGCATCCCTCGTCGCACACGCTCCGAAACGTCCAACCGCTCCGCCGCGCGCTCCCAAACGCCCGACCCCTCCATCTCACCGAGACCGACTTGCGTCCGCCATTTTCACGCGCACCTCAAATGCCTGCCCCCCACCGCACGTAGCCGACGAGCGTTTGCCCGCGCGCACTTCATGGGGTAATGTGTGTTCCCGCTATTCGTCACGAGAGGGAGCCCAATTCCATGTTCAAAATCAACCACGCCATTTTGCACGTTTTCGATTTCGTCTCATGCGCGAACGTGTTTTCGCAGGAAGAGCTGGACCTTTCGGACAAGAACGTGAAATCCTACGTGCAGCGCGTCGCGAAGCATGCGCTCGGCAACATCGACAACAAGCGCGGCGAGTTCGAGGCCGAAAGCGGTTTCAAAAACGAACTTTGCGCCTACCTGAACGGGCAAAGCAACTTCACCGACCTCTCGCTCATGATCGCCGAGTTCCTTGGAAGCGAACTTGGCCGCATGGAGCAGCCGGCCTCGTGCGACCTGCTCGTCGTTGATTTCGAGGACTCGCCGCGCGCCCCGAAGCTCGCCGCGGATGACCTCGCGGAGATGTCCGAAGAAGAAGCCGCGGCTGCCCAGGCCGAGCTCGATGCGGCGTTCGCCGGGAGAAGCGCCCGCTACTTCGGGTTGCTGCTTCTTGAAAGCAAACCGGCGTTCATGCACGAGGTGAGCAAGGCCGAAGACGGCGCGTCGGTGAACCGCATCGAGCGTCACCACGCCATCCTGCCAAGCCCCTCGCAGAAGATCTCCTCGTTTGCCCTGGTGGACGTGCGCACCATGTCGGTGCAGTTCGTCGACAAGGCACGCGAGATTGCCGGCGAGGAGCGCTACCTCATCCCGCAGGGCCTGCTTCAGTGCACGATGGAAGCGTCGAGCAAGGAGCTCATCGACACGACGATGCGCCTGGTCGAGGAGGTTGCCAACGAATACGGCAACAATGCGGCGATCGCCACGGCGAAGGCGAAGGCGTACGTCGCAGAGAACGCCGAAGACTCCGATGAGGTGCCCTTTGACGAGTTCGTCGAAGAGGTGTTTGAGGACGAGGGGCCGCGCCGCAGCTTCGTCGAGGCGGCGCAGAAGGAAAACCTTCCCGAGCACGCGCCCGTCGAGCGCGCGGTTGCCAAGCGCGTCACGCGCAACCACAAGATCCGCACCGACACCGGCATCGAGATCACCTTCCCGGCGGAGTACGCGCAGAATCCCGAGTTCATCGAGTTCACCAGCACGTCAAACGGGCTTATCCGCATCGAGCTCAAAAACATCGGAAGCATCGAGAACAAGTAGCGGCGCTCAGAGGAGGCAAACAGGGGGAAGTGCACGAGGACAACGGTGTTTGGTGCGTGGGCTTTCCCGATTACGTGCTGCGGCACAGTTTTCCCGCCGATTCGCCCTTATGGGCTTCTCGTCAGTGCGATTCTGCGGGGCACTTCGGCACTGCGGAAAAGCGAGCAGGCAAACACGCCCTAAGAGCAGCAGACCGCAAAGGGCCTCATATTGGGAAGCCGAAGGGGCAAGGGCGGCTCCCCCGGAAAGGGAGTGCGCCCCCAAATGAAAATGAGCCGCAAAGACGCCCCAAATCCATCATGCGCAAAGGCTGACTCGCATTCGCTCTATCTTGTACCTGGTCAGCCAACCTGAGGATGTCAACCTCAACCCCTCAGCTGAACGTCCGCCCCGCCCGCCCCTTCCGTCGCGGTTCCCCCTTCCAGCAGGCCTCTTCGCCGCAAAGATTCCTCACCTATGGAGTATGAACCGCAGGCAATTCAGCCAGATGGTAGGATGCAAACTATTGAATCATGATGGAACCATGGTCGTTTCGTGCACCGCATGCGCGTTAAATGTCACTCGTGGCATCTATAATTCCGCTGGCGGGCGCACCATTCAAATCGCGTTCCCCGCACGTTATCTTGGATACAACGAGAAGATTAGAGAAGGAACGTGATAGATGATTATTATCGTAGCATGCGAGGGTTTAGGCGTATCGCCCCATGCCGTGCATTGCGCGAGCTTCATGTGCTACACCGTCGAACGAGGGATTATCGCTGACTGCCGCAACCTGCCGAACCCTGGGCTTTCCGCCGAGGACACCACGCAGATGTTCATTGACCTGGGCGTCAGCACCATTATCACCGGCGGGATCGACTACGACTTCGCAAACATGCTCTGCCACGCCGGCGTCGAAGTCGTCGCTGGCGTCGAAGGCTCGGCGCGCGAAGTGCTCGAAGCTTACATTAACCACACGCTCATCGGCGCCGACGAGCTGTGCCACACCCTCGCCTTCAACAACGACGAGGAAGAAGCAGAAGTCGACGATGCGTTCGCGAAGCTGGAAGCGAACTTCTTCACAGCGAACGCGTAAAGAAGTGAAAAAGAGAATCGCGTAGAAAGCTCGCCGTTTGGCGGGCTTTTTCTTTTTTTGGGGCGATGGGAAGAAGGCGTGGCCTTGCAGGGCGCGCCGCGGTGACGAGACGCGACCGTATCATACGGCGCCGTCCACTCGCAAGCGCTCCGAAACTCGCGGCACGCGCGGGCGGGCGACCTGGGGCGCGCGGCCCACACACCGCCCTTCTCGGTTACTCGCTTTCGCGCGAATCGATGTGCACGAAGTCCATGAACTCCTGCTGGGAATGCACGCCGCACTTCGAGTAGATGTTGCGCGCGTGCGCATGCACGGTGTTGAGCGAGATGACGAGCTCATCGCGGATGAACGGGCGGCTGCGCCCCGACAAGAGCAGCGCGGCGATCTGCGTCTCGCGCTCGGTAAGCCCATAGCGCGACTGGAGCTCTTCCGCCGTCTTCTCGAAGATGGAGGCGAGCTCCTCCCCCGCGGAAAGTGGCACGGCAGAACCCGACCTGGCAACAGGGCCAGGTGCAGAGGTAGAGGCGAAGCCAAAAGGCATGCCACCTGAAGCCGCAACGCCGTATTCCACACCTGAGCCCGCATCATTCGCACCAGCCGTAACGCCGCCGGAGGCATTCGCACCGGCGCCAGAAGCGTTCGCTCCGATAGCAACGCCACCCATAGCGCTCGGACCGCCAACAGCAAGTGCCCCGTCCGCAATAGCATTCACGGGAGCCGCAGGAGCATCGGTTCCAGAAGCACATCCGCCAGCCGCGCTGCGAGCCACGCCATTCCCCGCAGCGCCCGCATCAGAGCACGGGCTCGCGCACGCCGAGCATGCCAAGCGAGGAATCGACATGGCGAACTCCGCGTCGGTGAAGCGACGCACGGCATCGCTCAAGAACAGCCAGCGCGGGTTGAAGCCGACAAGCATCGCGACGAGCGCGACTGCCCCCGTCGCGATAAGCGTCAAGTTCGCAAGAGCGGGCGCACCAACATCGAAAAGTGGCAGCGAAAGGGTGAGCGCCAGGGAAATTCCCAGGCCTTCCGCAGCAAACAAGCCGCCGAACAGGACAAACGACGACACGCCGATGCGCCTCACATACTTCGGCGCCACAACCCACACGCACATCTGGACGCCGAACATGGCGATGAAGTTGACCGCATATGCGACGCTATGCTGCTCGGGAATGCCCAGGTCGATCAGCAGAAGACCGCAACCGATAATCATCAGCGGCACCGACCAGCGATAGAGGAAGGTGAAGTTCAAGAAGCGCGTCTGTCGCATGCACGTGAGAAACGCCGCAATCGCAAGCACCGCCGCAATGGAGAACGGCACGAGGTAGTGCATGAATCGCCCGCCATACGTCATCGGCGAGGACGCAACGCGGAACAGCGCGATCTGAAACCAGATGAGAAAGTACAGCACAAAAAGGGAGACCAGATGGGAAAACTGCTTGCGCAGCCCTACATGAGCGAGCGCACCGACCGCCTCCCCATCGGCAGAGACGCTGCGACCGCAGCGAGGGCGAAACACAATCCACACGGACACGACGGGCAAGACGGCGTCCACCACCATGAACAGCGGCCCCTTCACCGCCAAAAGCACGAAGTACACGACAAACGAGATCACAAACGACAGCGGCACGGTCGATTCGATGTGCTCCTCGTCGCAGTAGCTGAAGCGGGATCCCCACAAGATCCCGAGCAGGGAAAGCCCCACGCCGCAGCACAGGCCGCCTGCCACGGTGAGCGCGGCATACCACGAGATGTCGAGATGGCTCACCCAGACGAGAACGGACCCGATGCATGCGCAGCCGGCACCAAGCGCGCCGATCATGTGCTGCGCCGCCTCACCGCGCCCCCTCCCGCGCAGCAGCGCGTACACGACGATAACAGCAATCGCAGCGATGGCCTCGCCGATCCCGGAATACACCCATGAGCGCTCGATGCTGCACAGCCGAATGACCACGGGGACGAGCCCGCACGAAAATAGCGAGCAATATACCCAAGCGAGATAGCACCCCAGCCCAACGCTTCGTCGAAGCTGAAGCGGCAGCGCCTTAAGTGAGAACGCCATGCCAATCTCCTCCCGCTCTTTCCCCCAATAGGAAAAGTGTAGCGCACCTTTCGCCCATCTATCCGATAAACCTGTAACTAGATTAATAACCAACCCCGTTTTCCTGGGGAAACACGAAATATAGTCACAATGTGGTTAGACCCGGAAATGGGGCATTAGGGTCGATATACCCATCCTCTTACGATGACGACGCGCCCTCTTTCTTGCGAGACTAGGCCTCAAGGTTCCACGATTTTTTCGAGAAGGAGGGGAATTATGGAATCGACCAAAATGAGTCGAAGGAGCTTCCTTGCCGCCATGGGGGCCGCGGGCGCTTTGAGCGTCGCGGGCGTCGGCATCTCCGGGCAAAGCCACAAAGCGCTTGCTGCAGACGCTGACTTCGCAGCGCCGGCAACGGGCCACGGCCAGCCGCTGGAAGCTTCGGTCGACCCGAAAACCGGAGACGTCAACATAAACGAAGACGTCATCGTCCGCTACAGTGCTTGCTTGGGATGCTACAGCTCATGCGGCAACCGACTGAAGCTTTCCCGCGACGGCGGCACGCTTTACTCGGTCGGCGGAAACCCGTACAACCCAAGCTGCGCAAACCCGTACCTGCCGTTCGAGGCGCCGCTTGAGGACGCCTATCGCTCTATGAGCTATGCCAACGGCTATGGCAACTCCACGCGCGGCACGTCGTGCGGACGCGGCCAGGCGACGCAGGACGGCTATGGGCAGCCCGACCGCATCACCATGCCGCTCAAGCGCGCGGGCGCTCGAGGCGAGGGCAAGTGGAAGCCCATCAGCTGGGATCAGCTCATCAAGGAAGTCACGGAAGGCGGCAAGCTGTTCGCCGACATCGGGGAAGACCAGGAAATCGAAGGCTTCCTCTCCATCCATGACACCGAGACGCCGCTCAATCCCGACGAGCCGACGCTCGGACCGAAATCCAACCAGTTCGTCCTTTTGGGCGGGCGTGGCGACGGCCGCACCACCTTCGGCGGACGCTTCGCGAACTGCTTCGGGTCGGTCAACCAATTTGGCCACGCCTCCACTTGAGGCGGCTCCGCAAGTGCGAGTTCGTACTTTCACACTGGGTCCCGTTCCCTTCGCCCCGACGCATTAGACGCCGAATATATTCTGTGGTTGGGCACCGCACCTGGAACTAACGGCAAGAGCTTCCAGGAAATTGCACGTGACACCCTGATCAACCTGCAAGAGCATGGCGCAAAGATGGACGTCTTCGACCCCGTGCTCGGCAATGGCTGCTGCACGCCGGGTGCCAAGGGCATCACCTGGCACCCCATCAAGACCGCCACGAACGGCCAGTTGGCCCTCGGCATGACCCGCTGGATCATCGAGAACAAGGCCTACAACGCCGATTATCTGGGATTCACCAGCTACAAGGCTGCCGTCGCCGGCGGTTTCGCCTCCTACACGAGCGCAACCTTCCTCGTCATCGACGACGAGTCCTCCGCGAACAACGGCAAGCTCATGACCGCCGCGGACGCAGGGCTCACCGAGCCCGAGGCCGATCCCACAGCGAAGACCAAGCCGACCTACTACGTGGTCATGGACGCCGAGAAGAACGAGGCGGCCTTAAACACCGACGCCGAGCGAGGCCTCATCGACTTCGAGGGCGAAGTGAACGGCATCAAGGTCCGCTCCGCGTTCCTCTACCTCAAGGACAGCGCTTTCTCGAACACCATGGACGAGTACGCCGAGATCTGCGGCGTGCCGCGCGAGACGATTGAAGACGTTGCGCGCGAGTTCACTTCCCACGGCGTGAAGGCCGCAACGACGGGCCTCGGCTCGACCGCAGCTGCCAACGGCGTGAGCTCCATGGCCGCCTATACCTTCTTAAACGCGCTCATCGGCTCGAACCAGATGCTCGGCGGCATGGTTGCCCGCCGCATCGGAGCCGCCACCACCGCCGACGGCAAGCGCTACAAGCTTTCCACCATCGCGGGCAAGCCGGCGCTCACCGACGCAAAGAACTGCCAGAACATCGGCCGCACGAAGCGCATCTGGAAGAAGACCGACGAGTACAAAAACCGCGTCGCCGCAGGCGAAACCGACCCGAAGCCACTGCTTCCCTGGTTCAGCCACACCGGCGTCTCGGACAACCAGGCGCTCATCTCGGCGCTGTGCAAGTATCCCTATCAGGCGAAGATCGTCATGTCCTGGATGACCAACACCCTCCAGGCGACCTCCGGCCTTCTGCGCGACTCCGTACTCGAGCGTATGAAGGACACCTCGATCATCCCGCTGCACATCGCTTGCGACGTCGTCATCGGCGAGCATGCGCAGTACGCCGACTACATCGTGCCCGACACGAACCCCTTTGAGAGCTTCGGCGTAGTCACCAACGAGGGCTTCTTCAAGAGCAAGGGCAACTCCGTCCGCTGGCCTGCGAAGACTCCCGAGACCATCGAGATCTCGGGCGGCCGCCATGCAAGCTTCGAGGCGTTCTGCTGCGACGTTGCCAAGGTCTGCGACATGCCCGGCTTCGGCGACAACGCCATGACCGACGTCGACGGCAAGACCTGGCCGCTCAACGACGCGTGCGACTTCTTCCTGAAAGCCGTTGCCAACCTCGCCTACGACGCCACCCCCGTCGACGATGTCGCCTCCAAGGACATGAAGCTGCAGGCGCTCGACAACCTTCCCGAAGCATGGAAGAACGCCGTGAGCGAAGAGGAGTGGCCGAAGGTTTTGAACGTGCTCTCGCGCGGCGGTCGCTTCTGGCCCATGGAGGACTGCATCGGCAAGAACGGCGCCATCAAGTACGCCACCGAGAACTTGACGCACTTCTACAGCAACCGCAAGGCGGCCGACGCGAACCCCTACACCGGGGAAAAGCTCTCGGGCACGCTTACCAACGACCCCGAGCGCTTCGCCGACAACTCCACGCTCGAGGACCATTACTCGCGCGAGGAATACCCGTTCCGCTCGACGAACTACAAGCCGCGCTTCCGTTCGATCTCCTTCTTGGCCAACAGCCCGATCATGCGCGACTTGTGCGACCACAACTACCTCGAGCTCAACCGCGACGACGCGAAGGCGCTCGCCATCAAGGATGGCGACACCATCAAGATCACGAACCCCTCGGGTGACGTGATGGAAGGTGAGGCCATGGTTCGCGGCGGCATCGCCGAAGGCACCTTCGGCGTGGCCTACGGCTACGGGCATCGCGCCTACGGTGCGCAAGACATCGCCATCGAAGGCGAACAAACCCGCAAGGGCAACCCGGCAATCGGCTCGGGCATCCACCTGCAGACGATGCTCGACCCGACGATCAGTGAGATCTATCCCCTGGCAGACCCCGAGGGAACCTCTCCTGGACGCTCGGGCGGCATGTACAAGATCGAGAAAGCCTAAAGGAGGGATAAACGATGAGTGAGAAAAAACTTGGTATGCTGATCGATCTGTCCCTCTGCGTGGGATGCAACGCCTGCGCTGTGGCGTGCAAGCAGGAAAACGAGGTGCCGACCGGCTGCTTCAACACCTGGATCGAGAGCTTCGACGTCGAAACCGACGGGCAGATCAGGCGCGCGAACATCCCGAAGCTGTGCAACCACTGCGAGGACGCCCCCTGCGTGAAGGTGTGCCCAACCCAGGCAAGCCATCGCACCGAGGACGGCACGATCGTCGTCGACCCCGAGCGCTGCATCGGGTGCAAGTACTGCATGGCCGCGTGCCCCTACCAGGTGCGCTACCAGCTGCCTTCGGGCGAGGTGGAGAAGTGCACCTTCTGCCAGCACCGCACGAGCAAGGGAATGCTCCCCGCCTGCGTGGGAACGTGCATCACGCACGCTCGCATGTTCGGCGACTTGAACGATCCCGAGAGCGACTTCTCGAAGAAGCTTGCCGCGAGCAAGACCGAGACGCTCTATCCCGACCTGGGACTTTCACCCCATGTCTACTACATTGGGCTCGACGATACGCTCGCAATGCCCGTTGCCTCCGCAGTTCACAAGGGCGGCAACGTCTTGCGGCACTACGAGGGGTGATACGTCATGGTATGGAATTGGATGATTGCACTGTATCTGTTCTTGGCAGGTATGGGCGCCGGCACATTCGTGCTCTCCGGCATTGCGGGCATGGCGAAGAAACCCTGTCCGAAAATCAAGACGATCGGCTTTATCGCAGGCCCGGTCTGCGTGGCCGTAGGCACCCTGCTTCTGGTCGTCGATGCACATGCGGGACTGATGAACCCGCTGAGATTCTTCTACCTCGTGAGCAACCTGGGGTCGGTCATGGCCTGGGGTGTCATCATCTTGGCGCTGTTCATCGTGGTAGCGGCGATCGACGCGATCATCATGATCGTGAAGAAATCGACGCCTCGTGTGCTCGACATCATCGGCATGATCTTGGCCGTGTGCGTCGCCGCCTACACCGGCGTGCTTCTGGGCGACGCGTCCGTCGCGTTCCCTCTGTGGCACCCGATCATCCTGCCGATCCTCTTCCTGGTATCGGCAGCTTCGACCGGATTCGCGCTCGTCTTGGTCATCGCGCATGGGAAGGCCCATGACGAGATCGCGAACATCGGCTTTACCGTGAAGTCCGGCATGGTCCTGCCAGTGCTCGAAGCGCTCCTCGTGATCGCGCTCCTCGGCACGGTGGCCATCACAGGCGGCTCGGCTGCAGCAGCAGCGAAAGCCTCGGTCGCGAACCTGCTCACCGGCGGCTACGCGCTGGCATTCTGGGTCCTGTTCGTCATCGTCGGGCTTGCGTTCCCGTTCGCGCAGGCGCTCCACAAGTCGATGCAGGAAAAGAAATCGCTCATGCAGCAGCCTGGGCTCACGATCGCAGGCGAGGTCGGAGTCCTCATCGGCGGCTTCATGCTGCGCTACCTGATCGTCATGGCGGCAATCCCCGTAGCCTTGGGATAGTTCGCCCACCCTCCGCCGCGGGGTTCCCCTGAGCCCCGCGGCTCGGTTCCATGACTCCCGTATGAACCGATTGCAAAGGAAGGTCCCTTCCCGATTTGCCTTCCCTTATTCAAGGCGGTGCGTGCTGACCTGAGCGCACCGCCGCCCAGCCGAAAGGTTGCATCATGAGCATCGATCCCCAAGCCCTCGCCGCCACAAGCCAAGCATCCCGCGGCATGAGCACCGTCTACGAAGCAGTTGCAGAAGCGCTGCTCAATATCCCCAGCTCCACCGTCATCGCCGACCTCGATCGTGTCGCCTCCGCCATGGGAGACGACCGGTTCGCAAGCGTCGAGGCATCGCCTGATTTGGAGCAACGCTTCTACAATCGCTTCTTCGTCTCGTCGAGCGCTTACCATATTGCCTGGTCGGAAAGTAGTGTCTGGAACTCGGGCGTCGTGGATGGGCGCATCGAGTACGCAAGCCCCGTTCCTTCGCGCAAGGCGCACGCCATCGCCTGCTACGAGGAGGCGGGCTTTGACTACCACAAGCTCACAGGCTACGAGATCGCAGTATCGACGCTATCTCCCGACGCTTTCGCAAGCGAGCTGGCGTTCATGTCCTATCTCCACGATGGCGCCGCCCGTGCAGCAGAGGCAGGCGACACCTCGTCGGCACAGGCAAACCTCCACTTGGCGAAACAGTTCCTCGAGCAGCATCTTTCCCGTTGGGCATCGCGCCTCGCCGAGATGGCCGCCGTTGCGGGCGACGACTTCTACGCCCGCATCGCCGCCTTCGCCGCGGACGTCGTAGCCCTCGACCTTCAGCAGCTTAAGGAAGTCGAAAGCACGCTAAGATAGCGGCACACGTGCCAACAATCCCCTTCCCTAAAAACAAAGAAGCCGAGGGATTCCTCGGCTTCTCAGTGATTGCGATATGAACGCGCAAGCTGGGCTTACAGGGCCTTCTTGGCAACCTCGACCACAGCGGTAAAGGCGGCAGGGTCATTCACAGCCATGTCAGCGAGCACCTTGCGGTCGAGCTCGACGCCGGCCTTCTTGAGACCGTTCATGAACACGGAGTAGGACAGGCCGTTGATGCGGGCAGCAGCGTTGATGCGGGTGATCCAAAGGCGACGGATGTTGCGCTTCTTGTTGCGACGGTCGCGGTACATGTACTGGAGCGAATGCTGGACCTGCTGCTTCGCTGCACGGTAAGAACGGGACTTCGCGCCGTAGTAACCCTTTGCACGGCTGAGAACGGTGCGGCGCTTTTTGCGGGCGTGGATAGAACGCTTGATGCGTGCCATAGTATTATCTCCTTAAAGAACTGAAAACGAACTAGCGGATGCCGAGATTGCGGCCGACGACCTTGGAGTCTGCCTTGGAGAGCTCGGTCTCGTTGCGGAAGTTGCGCTTGCGCTTCTGGCTCTTCTTGGTGAGGATGTGGCTCTTGAAAGCCTTCGCACGCATGATCTTGCCGGAACCGGTGACGCGGAAACGCTTGGCGGTACCGCGGTGGGTTTTCATCTTAGGCATTATTCGTCCTTTCCTTCTGCTTTCTTGTTGGTCTCTTTTTTCTTCTTCGCCGCACCGGGCAAAGGAGCGATGAGCATGTGCATGTTGCGCCCTTCCATCTTGGGCTGGTTCTCGACGACTGCAACGTCTTTGAGGTCGTCAGCCAAACGCTCGAGAATGGAAAGACCCTGTTCGGGGTGAGCCATTTCGCGACCGCGGAACATGATGGTGATCTTCACCTTGTTCCCCGCGTCCAAGAAGCGAAGCACGTGCTTCTTCTTGGTGGTGTAGTCGCCCACGTCGATCTTCGGGCGGAACTTCATTTCCTTGGTCTCGATCTTGCTCTGGTTCTTGCGAGCCTGCTTTGCCTTGATGGCCTGGTCGTACTTGAACTTTCCATAGTCCATGATGCGGCAGACCGGCGGCTCGGCGTTCGGGGCGATCTCGACCAGGTCGAGATTCTGGTCATCCGCGACGCGCTGAGCTTGCGCCACCGTGTAGATTCCCAGCTGCGCTCCGTCAAAGCCGATCAGACGGCATTCACGTGCAGTGATCTCGTCATTGAGCCGTGGCTCCTGAGCAGCTATCGCGCTCACCTTCCTTCCTCTTGCGCTTGCGCGCAACAAAAAACCCGCAGGCACGGCCGCGGGTTTCGCAATTCAAAGGATGTGCGCGAGGCACGTTATTGAAGCGACCCATCAGCAGCCGAAGCGCCGAAACAGGTGGAGAGCTTTCGCCCTCGCTTGAATACAGCCGTTACAGTATAGAGCCCTCGCGCGGCAAACGCAAGGGCTCATTTGCTATTTATGCATTGATATACACATAAATGATGCGGATCGTGTCGGCGAGGTTGCCTGAGGCGTTCGCCACCGAGTAGTCGTAGGAAAGGACCGCCGACCACGTATGGGAGACGCCGTTGATATCGATGTCACCCGAGAACGGGCAATATTCCTTCACCAGCGTGGTTCCGTCCGACGCGTAGGTGGAATACTCCGTCTTGTCGGCTGGAAGCGACACCGTGCCCGCAGGAACGGATATGCCCGCCTCCTGAAGCGTCTTCTCGATAATCGACTCGTTTTTCACCGCGTCCGAGAACGAGAGCGTGCCGTAGCCGAGCGACGCCGTGCCGGCGGAATAGCCCGCCTGAACGACCGCCCCGTCCTCGTCGAGGCCCAGATACAGCGTCGGCGTGCCCGTGCGCGTGTCGGCAGGCTCGTCGGTCAGAGCCACGCGAACTTCGGTCTTGATGGGGTTGCCCTCCTCGTTGACCTCGTTCGACACGGTAACCTGAGCGCCGCGCCCAACCTTGGCGAGCGCATCGTCTTGCGTGCAGCCCAAGAGCTCGGTCAAGTTCGGCGCGCTCGTCTTCTTCACGGTCGACGTGGCGTCGTTGCCTTCGCTTCCCGCCTGCAGCGAGCTCGTATCCTGGTTCGATTGCTGCTGCTGGGTCTGCTGGTAGGCGGCCGTCTGCGCGGTTTGGAACAGGCGGACGGCAAAGTACCCGCCGGCTGCAAGCAGAAGCACGAGCAGTACCACGACCACGATGAGAATGCGGCGCATGCGGCGAGATTTGCGCATGTAGGAGGGGATTTCCTCCTTCGCGGCGGAGGAGTGGCGCCCACGTGCGGGAGCGGGGTCGGCGGGAACATCGGGGTCGAACGCCGAGGGCTCAACCACAGGCTCGAGGCTCTCGAGCGCGTCGGGGTACTCGTCCTCGTCGTCGCCTTTGTAGCTGAAGCCGCCCGCATGCGCTCCCTGGGAAGCGCCGCGCGACTCACCTGCGGCGAAGGCGTCATCCGCGTCAAGCGGCGCACCCTCATCGGAGGAGCCGTCCTGCGCGTCCCACTCATCGGCTGCGTAGGCATCGTCGCCCGCGATCGGGGCGAAGCGGTCTGTCCTCCCCGGCTTATCGTCCGCGAAGGCGTCTTCCTCGAAGGCTATCTCGCCCTCCTCGCCGGAGTAGGCGTGCCGGCCCCCTTCCGACCAGCCGTCATCGCCTATGGGCGCGAACGCCTGGGTCAATCCGATGTCGTTCGAGCGATCTTCCTCGCCCTTGCGCATCGCCTGATCGTCTCTGCCTTCTGTTGCTTTTCCAGTGTGTTTCGGCATTGCGATACCTTTCAATCTCTTCGCAGGTCACAGGCCCTTCTAGCCCATGAACGCCACGTAGTACACGATGAATGCGACGATTCCTATCAGGGCCACCGCAATGATGCCCTTCTGCATGCCGGACATCTTGGTGCCCTCGAGGTCTTCAAGCGTCGTCTCCTCGTAACCTTTGCGAGCAGGGGCGGAAGTCTTTGCGGGCTTGTCAGCCTTCGCGGCACGCTCGGGGGCGGGGGTGGAAGCTCGCGACGGGGACTCGCTTGGGCCTTCCCCACCGTCGGCCTCGGCCGCCTCGGTCGCCGCTGCGCTTCCTGTCGCCTCGTCTCCTGCTGCCTGCGCTGCGGGCTCGCCTTCCCCATAGCTGCGGGAGCGGGGGGCGCCCGCTTCGATCACGACATCGTCCTCGTCGTCGGACGCAACGCTGATATGCGAGAATTTTTGGGCGTCTCCAGTCACGGCCTTATCCTTTCCGTCGTCTTCGCATGATTATAGATGATTGGCCCAAGCCATTGCGTCTTCCCTGCGATATATCCACGTTGCCCCCAGGCGGCAGGGCGCGTTGTGCGACAATAGGAGGCGAACGAGAAGCCCTTCCGAGAAAGACGTCCTATGGAACTTACCCCCTGCAAAACCGTGCACGGGTTCACTGTGCGCACTACCTCCGACCTGCCCGAAATCGACGGGCGGGCCTACGTGCTCGACCACAACGCCTCGGGCGCGCAGCTGCTCTACCTGCAAAACGACGACGCGAACAAGGCGTTCTCAATCGCTTTCAAGACACCACCCGCCAACGACACGGGCGTCTTCCATATCCTCGAGCACTCGGTGCTCTGCGGTTCGGACAAGTTCCCCGTGAAAGAGCCTTTCGTGAACCTGCTTAAAAGCTCGATGCAGACGTTCTTGAACGCCATGACCTACCCCGACAAGACGGTCTACCCCGTGGCGAGCACCAACGAGCAGGACCTTTTGAACCTCATGGACGTCTATCTCGACGCTGTGCTGCACCCCGCCATCTTCCACAAGCGCACGATCTTCGAGCAGGAAGGCTGGCATGTGGAGCTGGCGGGCGATGAAGGCGCGGGCAAGCTCGCCTACAACGGCGTGGTGTACAACGAGATGAAAGGCGCGCTCTCCGACCCCGAGTCGATTCTCTACGACGAGCTTTCGGCGGCGCTGTTCCCCGACACGGCGTACCGCTTCGAGTCGGGCGGCAAGCCCTCCGCCATCCCGACGCTTTCCTACGAGGAGTTCCTCGACACCCACCGCCGCCACTACAACCTGGCCAACGCGAAGATCGTGCTCTACGGGAACATGGACCCCGAACGCTTCCTCGCCTTCCTCGACGAGCGCTACCTCGCCCCCGGTGCCGCCGAGGCGCGCGCCGAGAACACGCCGAACCCGCTTGAGCTGCAGGCGCCCGTGACGTCGTTCGGGAACAAGACGCCCATGAAGACGGCGCCCGAGAACGCCTGCTGCGCGGTCGGCTTCGTGGCAGGAACCGCCGCCGACAGGGAGCGCATGATCGCGATGGACATCCTGCTCGACGCGATCTTCGGCTCGAACGAGGCGCCTGCGAAGCGCGCGCTGCTCGACGAGAACCTCGCCTGCGACATCGTTGCCTACATGGCCGACGCCATGCTGCAGCCCTTTGCCGTCGTGCAAGCGAAAGGCCTTGAGGAAGGCGCCGCCGAGCGCTTGCGACCTGTGCTTTCGCGTGTGCTTGCGGAGCTTGCGGACGGCGCGCTCGACCACGACGTGGTGGCGGCAGCCCTCTCTCATGCCGAGTTCGTGATGCGCGAGCAGAACTTCGGGATCGCCGACGGCGTGGCGCTCGCCTGCTCGTGCATGGCCGGCTGGCTCTACGACGACGATGCCGCGCTCGATTATTTGCGCTACGAGGATGCGTTCGAAAGCCTGCGCAAGAAGCTCGACGAGGGCTACTTCGAGCAGCTGATCCGCGAGGTGTTCCTGGAAAACAACCATGCGGCTGACGCGGAGGTCGTGCCCGTTGACAAGGCCCCCGATGACGACGATGCTGCGGCGGCCCGCTTGGCCCAGATGGAGCGCGAGCTTAACGACGAGCGGATCGCCGCGATCGAGGCCAACGTCGCCGCCCTTCGCCGTGCGCAGGAGGAGCCCGATTCGCCCGAAGCGCTCGCAACCCTTCCCCGCATGCGCGCAAGCGACATCGAGCAAGCGCCCGCTGAGCCCGCTTTCCGCCTCGACGAATCGGGAGATATTCCCGTGATCAGGCACGACGTGTCGACGCGCGGCATCGTGTACGCGTATCGCTACTACGGCCTGGAGCGCCTTGCCTTCGAGGAGCTGCCCTACGCGAAGCTTCTTGCCATGGTGCTCGGCAAGCTCGCGACGAGCAAGCACACTGCGACGGAGATCGACACGCTCACGCAGGCGAAGCTCGGCAACCTCGCCTTCTACACCGAGGTGCACGAGCGGGAAGACGACCGCAGCGCGCTTTCCCCGAAGCTGACCGTGTCGTGCTCGGCGCTCGCAGAGAACGCCGAGTGGGCGGCGACGCTGCCGAGCGAGATCATCGAGGAGACGCTTTTCGACAACTTCGGCAAAATCCGCGACATCCTCGTGCAGAAGCGCGTCGGCATGGAGCAGAATTTCGCGAACGCCGGACACACCGCGGCGATGGCGCATGTCGCGTCCTATTACCTGCCCGCGGCCGTCGTGCGCGAGCAGATCGGCGGAGTGGGATTCTACCGATTCCTGAAGCGCACGCTTGCCACATTCGACGAGGAGAAGGAAGCCCTCGCCGCGAAGCTTGCCGAGGTGGCGCAGCGCATCTTCACCGACGACAACTGCACGATCGGCTTCACGGGCAAAGACGACGATTTCGACCGCGTGATGAGCGCGGGAATGGCCACGGGCCGCATCGGGGAGCCGAGCTGCACGGCGCGCCTCATCGTGCCCGAACCGAACGTGCCCGCGACCGGCGAGGCGTTCGCTGTGCCGACGGACGTGACCTACACCGCGCTCGGCTTCGACCGCCGCTTGCTCGGAGTTCCCTACTCGGGCGCCTGGCTTGTGGCGTCGCGGGCGCTTTCCTACGACTTTTTGTGGAACGAGGTGCGCGTGAAGGGCGGCGCTTACGGAGCGGGGTTCTCGCCCACCCGCACGGGTAACCTGCGCTTCTACTCGTATCGCGACCCGCACGTTGACGAGACCCTCGAGCGCTTCCGCGCGGCGGGCGCATGGCTTTCCGACTTCAGCCCGAGCGAGTCGGAGATGGACGGCTACATCGTCTCGACCGTCGCGGGGCTCGACGCGCCATTGAAGCCCCGCGAGCTCGCGCGTCGTCAGGATGGCTATGTGTTCGCGCACATCGACCCGACAGAGCGCCTGGTCACGCGTTCGCAGGTGGCGAATGCGACCATCGAGGAAGTGCGGGCGCTCGGAAACGCCGTGAGCCAGGCGGCGAACAAGAACATCGCCTGCGTGTTCGGCAACCGCGAGATCATCGAGAGCGCAAAGGCCGACTTCACCGTGGTGGACTTGCTCGGAGAGTAAGGCTTTGCTCGTCGGGTGCGGGTCGAAACCGCCCGTGCCCGCCTGCACCTGGGGCGTCCGCGTGACCCGAGCGGCAAGACGCGAACAGCCCAACCCGCGCCTGCATGATTCGAGACCGCATTACGAGTCGGAAAAGTACATCGAATTGAAGAGATTCTGGCACAAAAACCGAGGTATCCCACGGAGAGAACCAGAGCGAAGGTAAGTAGTTGAAGTGAGCAGAGCTGCGACCTGGTATTTTCCTGTCGAGACATGTTCCTGAGCCGCACGCACCTCCGATTGGGGAATGCTTTTTGTGGGACACCTCGGTTTTTGTGCCAGAATCTCCCGAAATCGCTGCACTAAATGCGAAACGCCTCCGAAAGGAGGCGTTTCAGCTAATGAAGCATTTTCACTTGCGAGTTTTGGATCGGGCGATGGCAAGCCGCCGCCCGAGGTGTCACAGCTTACGAAGCCTTCACGGCGTTCGAGCCAGCCGTAGAGGCACCGCCCGCCGTCGTGTCGGTCGAAGTGGCACTCTGCGCGCCTGCATCAGCAGACACCGCGTCGGTCGAGGTCGTGCCGTTCGTCGTCGAATCCGATTTCGCCTTCGCGCCCGATGTCGCCCCAGCGGTGAGCTTCACCGACGAGAGGTCCATGCTACCGCCCAGCCACTTCGACTGGATAACGCCCATGACACCGCTGGAGTTCAGAGAGCTCACGGCGTTGGCGATGGCGGTCTTCAAGTCCGAGTTGCTATCGAGTACACCGACACAATAACCGCTCGGCTGCTGCATAAGCGCGATGATGCTCGCGTTGATGTTCGACCCGTTCGCATAGTACTTGCCGATGACCGCGTCGGCGGCAACGTATTGCACCTGCCCCGAGCTCAAAGCCGCAAACGCCTCTTTCGGGCTGGAGGTGGAGGTGAGCGACGTGTCGCCGAACTCGTTCATGACGGCCCAAGCGCTCGTGGAGGAAACCTGCGCAGCGAACTTGGCGCCGGTCGTCGCAGTCGGGACGGCGGCGTTCTCCGACATGGCGAACAGCGCGATGCCCGTGGGCAGGTAGGAATCGGATTTCCAGAACGAGCCATCGGTCGAGGACTTATCGATGCCGAGCACGATGTCGACCGACCCGTCCTTGAGCGCACCTTCGGGATCGCTGCCCGTGTCGACGATGGAGAGCTTCAGGCCGAGACTGTCCGCGATGGCGGCCGCCACGTCGACGTCGATGCCGACGATCTTGTTGCCCGACATGCCTGCGAGCGGGGCGCGGCCCGTGTTCACGCCGACGCGCAAAACGCCAGCTTCCTTAATGGTCGGCGATTGAACCTGAGGGGTCTTCGTCTCGGGCTCGTAAGTGGAATCGGTCGAGCAGCCCGTCATTGCGAACGCAAGAGCCATGGCGCAACCGATCGCCACGCAAAGGATAGCTTTCCGAAAACGCTTCGTCACCGTAACCTCCGTCTGTTCCTTTTCATGCGCTTCTTTCGGCTGACCTAGTCTTTGCCCCCACACTCGCGCACTGGGACGTGAGCTTGCACCCGTGGTACCTCTCGCCCGCGGCGGCCTTGTGCCGCACGAAAAATGGGATCGGGCGGTGCGACTTACCTCTAGGACGCGCCATGCTCGCTGCGCGCAAAACGCGCAACTTACGTGGATCCTTTTGACCGCGTCTGCCTTGGACTGAGAAACGCTCGGGGCGTTTCCGCAACTACAGACCCGAAAGAAGCACGTTTCAGTGTAGCAGAACGGCAACGACGAATTGAAGCACACACATCATTCCACATGGAAGCGGGAAAGAAGGGATAGAGGAAATCTTCGGAACCAAGAGGATTTTGCCGCAAGGAACGAATACAGGATAAAAGACCTTCCGACCCTGCTAAAAACTAGAAGAGACCTGCCAGAAATCGGGAGGTTTTCATCACGCAGAGAGTGCTTGCGCTCGCTTTGCTGGTCGCTCTCGTTTTGCGCCGAAGCGAATCGCCAGGTCAGCAGGATGCGTCATGGGACGCGCGCGCTTTCCCTCCTTGTTCGGCTCTTCAATTTGATGAAAACTGCCAATTATCTGGCAGGTTGGGAGTTTATTTCTGCACGCGCGGGAGTCAGCAAGCCTGTCTGAACGCAACCCTGTCCGAACTCGAGGTTTCCCTGCGATCACTTAACCAGCCTCCGTTTCTCACCAGGGGTTTTGCGCGTCGGGCTTTCCGCCTGTTTGCACCTGCCAGGTTCTTGCAAGGTTTTTGCGAGTTGCAGGATCGAACGGAAGGCGGAATATGCTCTCGCCCGGCGAAATGCTGCTGGGAAATCCCGCAGAAGCTTGGCAATACTGCCATGAGATTCCTTAAAAGGCTTGGAAAGCGCGCCTGAAGAATGTTCCCGTCGCGCCGCGTTTCGGCAAGGCTCGTGCACGTCATCTGTCAGGATCGCTCGCTACACTTCGCATCATGACAGCCTTCGCGACAACCACCCTCGCCGACACCGCGCGCCTCTACGCCGAGGCGGCGGCGCAGGCTGTCGCGGAAACGCTTTGGCCCACCCGCTGCGCCATCTGCGACGAGCCCGGCGAGCTTTTGTGCGAACGCTGCAGAAGCGAGCTCCCCTTCATCGACCTGTGGCGCGCGTGCCCCATCTGCGGCGCCCCCTGGGGGCATACGCAGTGCACCGAGTGCAACCCCGTAATGCTTGCCGCAACGGGACGCGAAGCCGTGGCGTTCTCGAGCCTCGCGAGCCCCTTCGAGCTCACTGAAAGCTCGCGCCGCATTGCCGTCGTCTACAAGGACGGAGGCGAGCAACGACTTGCAACGGAGATGGCGCGCTACATGGCTCTCTACCTCTCCCCCGAAATCGCAAGCGAGGTGGCAGGGGTCACGTTCGTCCCCGCCTCGCGCAAGGCCAGGGCGCGCCGCGGGTTCGACCACGCGGAGTTGCTCGCGCAGGAAGTGGCGTTCGTAATCGGGCGACCCGTCATTCCCTTGCTTTCCCCGCCGCGCGCCCACGACCAGCGCGCACTCTCGCGTCGCGCGCGCATGGGGAACATGGCGCATGCCGTTTCCGCGCTACCAGGCGCGAGCGCGCCGGAAAGCATCCTGCTCATCGACGACGTGTGCACGACAGGCGCCACGCTGTTCGCCGCGTGCGACGCGATACGGGAAGCAGGCGGGCGCAACGTGCACTGCCTCACCTTTGCCCGAGCTTAATAAGAGCCGGCAATTATATAGGCGATGTCCCGCTCCCCAAGAGGGTCGCTATCATCAGGACCGAGCCAAAACTCAGCACTTACAAGCTCAATTCGGTCCTGCGAATCAGATCGTCCTGTGCGGCCTTGTAGACCTCAGTGAAATAAGCGGAAAACCCGGCGATGCGAACCACGAGGTCCTTGTAGTTCTCTGGGTGCTTCTGGGCATCGCGCAGCGTATCAGCGGACACGATGTTCAGCTGCATCTCCATACCGTCCATGTTGAAGAAGTAGGTCTGCATGAGCGACGCCAGCTTTGCCACACCCGCATCGTCGCTGATCGCAGACGGGTGGAACTTCATGTTGAGCAACAAGCCGTTGGAGTACTTGCTCGTGTCGAAGTTACTCACGGAGCCCAAAATCGCCGTCGGCCCGTTGACGTCGTAGCCCTGCACAGCGGAGATACCGTCGGACAGCGGCTCGCCTTTGCGGCGCCCATCGGGCGTCGCGGCCGTGAACTTGCCAAAGGTCACGTTCATCGTCACAGGATACAAGCCCGCAGCATAGTGGTTGCCACGCATGCCAACGCGGGAGTTCACGTAATCGGCAAAAGACTCGGCCACGAAGCGGCAGTACTTGTCAGCCTCGGGGTCGTTGTTGCCGTAGTGCACTACGTCGCCGGCGATCTTCTCGCGTAGCTCCTCGTAGCCCTCCCAGTTGGCGATGAGCGCGTCGTAGAGCTCGCGCGTGCTCACACTCTTGTCCTTAAAGCACAGCTTGTCGATGACGTTGAGGCTTTCCACCACGTTGCCCAAGCCGATGCCAGAGACGCCGGTGGAGTTGTACTTGGCGCCGCCGTCGACCACGTCGCGGCCGCTCTCCATGCACCCGCACATCATGGCGGACACAACGGGCTGCGGCATGACCCTGCGCCCGACGGTCTCGTACACGTTGTTGATGGCAACGTACCAGTTGACCCAGTACTTGAGCTCGCCCTCGTATGCCGCGAGGATCTCGTCCATGCTCTCCATCTCGTATAGACGCTTCTCACTCGGCCCGAACTTGGTCTCCAAATCGACCAAGGGACCGGGGCCGATGCGGTAGGACTTGCCGGCATTGATGGCAAACTGCAGGATGTTGGCGAAGTTGACATACGAGCTGATGCCCAGACCGCCGCAGGCAGGCCATTCGGCACCGCCGATAGAGGGCTCGACACAACCGATGAGGCAGTAGTTCCACAGATCCTCATCCGCGATGCCGCGCTTCTTGAGCGCCTTCATGATGACCTGGTCGTTGAACCAGCTGGGAACGCCGCCGTTGATCCGGTTGACGGCGATGGCGCACTCCCACAGCTTCTGCGGGGTACCCGGATGCACGCGCAGGCCCTGCGTGGGGCTGTGCATCCTCATGCGACCCATGGCCTCGAGGCCCATGTAGGTGATGGGGTTGGTGGCGTCGTTGCCGTCCGCGTCGATGCCACCAAGGGTGATGAGCTGGCCAGAGGTGTAGCCCGGCGCAGAGTACACGGTGCGCAGCGCCCAGGCCTTGTTGCACTCGGCGACCTTGAGGTAGTAGAGGTCGACGAGCTCTTGGGCCTGCTCCCAGGTGATAGCGCCCTCGTCCAGGTCCTTTTGCACGTAGGGCCCCAGGATCTGGTCGAGGCGGCCGATGCTCGTCCCATGCATGTTGGCGTCCATAAGCACGCACATCTGATAAAACCACAGCATCTGGATCGCCTCGCGGAAGTCGCGCGGGGGATTATCCGCAATCCACGCCATAGTCGCGGAGATACGCTCGAGCTCGGCTTTGCGCGCGACATCGGCGGTCTCCTTGGCCATCTGAGCGCAGCCATCGGCATAGCGCTTGGCAAAGGTGATCATGCCCTCGCAGACGATGGAAACGGAGCGGTAGAAGTTGTAGGACTCGGCCTGATCACCGGGGATGCCCTCTGCCTCGAGCTGGGCGATCTTGGCGTCGGCCTCGTTTTTGACCGATGCGAAGCCGCGCTCGAGAGCGCGCTTGTAGTTGGGTGCGAAATGCCCGACCGGCTGCGGACAGATATCCTGCGCCGTGAAGTTAACGACACAGCTGTTGGCAATTGACTTGTAGGACTCAGGGATGTAAGGATTCACCTTCGAACAGAGGCCCTCCTCATCCCAAAACGGCGCAGTCTCGAGGATGTAGGCGCGGTCTTCCTCGCGGTACTGGTACGGGTCGGCGTCGCGGGCAGCGATCGAGCCGTCCTCGAGCTCCGGGACAAGCCAACGGATGCCATACTCGGGGTACAGCGCCGAGCCCTTGAACGTCGCGGTGTAGCTGCCGATGATGAGCTCGTCGTCACACACGAAGATGGGCATCTTCTCGCACAGGTTGCGGAAGTTAAGGGCCCTCTTCAAGCTACCCTCGACGTTGCGGTTGGCCATATAGAACTCCGTCACCAGGCGGTAGCGGTTGATATCAAGGTACGGCACGGTGTCGCGATACTTGGCGCGCACCCTCTCCACACGCGGCGACAGAGGCGAGAACTCGTACATAGCGACACTCCTTTCTGCTTGAAACGGGGAGGGACCTCATGGCCCCTCCCCTGTCAGGACAACTCAGCGGTTAGGCCTTTGCGGCAGCTGCGGCAGGTGCTGCAGGTGCTTCTTCCTTGTCGAAGCCGACCTTGTGGGCGCGCCACATACCGAACATCAGCATCAAGAAAGCGACGATGCCACAAGCGGAGACGAAGACCAGCGCCGGGTAGTAGCTTCCAGCGGCGTCGAAGATCGCGCCGTTGATCGCGATGCCCATGGAACCGACAAGCGCGTTGCCCATGGTTGCGTAGGAGAACAACTTGGGAAAGTCCTTGGGACCGAACATCTTGGTGCAAACGAGCGGGAGCATAACCGTCTGGATGGAGAACGCCACACCGTAGAACAGGGCGCCGATGAACAGGATGGTCGTATTACCGCCGTTGAAGATGACCATGACCAGGCCGATGGCAACAACGATGTAGCCGACGATCAAGGTCTTCTTGGTGCCGATGATGTCGTTCAGCGGGCCGAGGACGAGCTTGCCGACGAGGTTGCCGACCATGTTGGCGGAGCCGAGCAGGCCAAGGGCGGTGGCGGACATGCCAAGCCATGCGCCAAAGCCGGTCATGTGCTGGGTGAAGGAAGTGGTCAAGGACATGACGCCGCCGGTGAGGAAGATGAGAGCAACAAGACCAGTTACCCAAGCGCGCTTGGCGGAGATACCAACATTCATGCCGGCCTTGGCGGACTCGACGGTCTCACCCTCTTCTGCGCCATACGGAGTCATGCCGATGTCGGAGGGCTTGAACTTGAGGATGAAGGCAGTGAAGGGAACGGTGAGGATCAAGGAGGCGCCGCCGGCAATCATATAGGAGGACTGCCAGCCAACGGTCACGATGAGGTTGGCTAGAATCGGGGTGAAAATGGCGGCACCGACGCCAGAGAACGCGGTGGAGATGCCCATTACCAAGCCGTTCTTCTTCTTGAACCAGTTGTTGATAAGCATGGGCAGAGGAGCGAAGAACAGAAAGGAGCTGCCGATGCCGATGACGACGGCGTCGAGCCACCACTGCCAGGGTTCGGTGAACTGCGACATCAGCATGAAGCCGCCGCCGTCCAGGATTGCCGCCACAGTCATGAGGACGTTGATGTTCTTGGTTGGCAGCCAGCGACCGACTATCGGCATCATGAAGGCGGTGGCCCACGCCTGGATAGTCATGTAGAGAGCCAGGTCACCACGTCCGCAGCCGATTGAGTCGGAGACAGGCTGTAGGAACACGCCGGAGAGGTTTTGGATGATGCCGAGCTGGCCTGCCTGCAAAAAGCAGCAGGCAATCATGATGATCCACGCGTAATGAATCTTTCCTTGTTTCTTGGTTGGTGCAGTCATTTCAGTCACTTCCCTTACTCGATTCCGCGCACGACGAGCGTCTTGCGCTGTGTGAATTCCTTCATGAGATCTGCAATGCCCTCGCGGCCGACGCCGGAGCGCTTATAACCGCCAAAGGCGTGCTTGGGATTGCGGAAGCTTCCTTCGCCGTTGCAGACGACAGTGCCGGACTCGATCTTGGAGGCAATAGCCATGCCGCGCTCGAGCGTGCCAGCGATAACGCCGCCGTTGAGGCCGAAGATAGACTGGTTGGCGATTTCGATAGCCTCCTTGTCCGTGTCGTAGCCGATGACCGCCCAGACGGGGCCGAAGACCTCGAGGTCGGAGGCGATGGGCAGGTCCTTGGTGCAGTCGATGACTGTCGGAGCCATGAAGGCACCTTCCGCAGTACCACCGCACAGCAGCTTGGCGCCTGCGGCGACGGTCTGCTCGACCTGGGAGGCGCACTCCCTGGCAGCGCGCTCGTTGACCAGCGGGCCCATCATGGTGGACTCGTCTGCTGGGTTGCCGACTTTGATGCCGCCAACCGCCTTGACCAGCGCGTCGAGATAATCTTCCTTGATAGAGTTGTGGACGATGAAGCGTTTGGTGATGCAACAGATTTGACCGGCGTTGGCCATGCGGCACATCGACTGGCCCACGGCGTTCTCAAGGTCGGCATCATCGGTGATGACTAGCGGGTCATTACCGCCCATCTCGAGCAGCAGGTGGTGGAAGTACGGCGCACTGTACTCGACGAGCTTGGAGCCGACACCAGTCGAACCGGTAAAGCTCACAGCATCGATCTTATCTGTTGCGACGAGCCACTCGCCCATCTTTGCGCCAGAGCCGCTCAGGGCTTGAACAACGCCTGCGGGGAAGCCCGCCTCGTTAAGGATCTCCGCATATCGTAGGACGGTCAAGGGCACATCGGAGGGCGCCTTGATGATGATGGCGTTACCAGCAGCAAGCGCAGGAGCGGTCTTGAACGTGAGCGTCGAGATGGGGAAGTTGAAGGGACCGATGCAAGCAACGACGCCCAACGGCTCGATCTTGGTAAACGCGAGGTCGCCGATGGCATCTCCCTCGGCGTTTTGGTCGATAACGGTCTCACCGCTCATCATCTCCGCCGCAGAAGCGGAAAGCCTCAGCAGCGTGGGAATCTCTGCTGCCTCGGAGCGCGCCATGCCGATGGGCTTGCCCATCTCAGCGGTGACCATCTGAGCCAGCTCCTCGAGGTGGCCGTCAAAGATGTCGGCTGCCTTGCGCAGGATGCCGCAGCGCTCGTTGCGCGTCATCGCAGCCCACAGCTTCTTGCCCTCCTGAGCGGCGTCAAGCGCACGCTCAACATCCTCCTTGGTCGCCAGAGGAGCCCGGCCCAAGACCTCGCCCGTGGCGGGGTTGGTAGATTCCCTCGTGGCGCCGTCGCTGGCGGGTACCCACTCGCCGGCAATCAACATAAGCTTGTCTTCCATCTGATTTCTCCCCTTCCTTACAACAAACTTTCTCAACGTTTAGAACGCGTTCTCCGTGCGGCTGATGATGTCGTTTTGCAGATCGGGCGTCATCTCGACGAAGTACGCGGAAAATCCCGCAATGCGGACCACCAGGTCGCGGTAGGTCTGCGGGTCGGCCTGGGCAGCGCGCATGGTCTCGGCGCTGACGATGTTGTACTGGACCTCCATGCCGCCGTTGGCGAAGTAGGTCTTCGTCATCTCCTTGAGCTTGCCCAGGCCCTCGTCCGTGCTCACCGACGACGGGTGGATGCGCATGTTGAGCGCAAGTCCGTCCATGTAGCGCGAGTGGTCGAAGCAGCAGGTGGAGTTGAACACCGCCGTGGGGCCGTTAAGGTCGCGGCCCTGGGCAGGCGACGTCGCATCCGCCATGGGATCGCCGGCGCGGCGGCCATCAGGCGTCGCCCAGGTGTCCTTGCCCTGCGCCACGTGGTCGGACGCGCCGTAGAGGCCGGACTTGAACTTCTTGGAGCGCACGCTGTAGAGCTCGCCGCAGAGGCGGTAGTAGAGGTCAGTAATCCACTGCATCTCGACATCTGCGTACGGGTCGTCGTTGCCGTAGTGCGGGACCTCCGCGAGGATGGTCTGACGCAAGTCCTCATAGCCCTCCCAGTTAGCCATGACCGCGTTGTAGAGCTCCTGGGCCGTGCACAACTTCTTGTCGAAGACCATGTACTTGATGGTGGTGAGGCTGTCGGCGATAGTCGCAAGACCAGTGGCGGTGCCGCCGTAGGAGTTGTACTTGGCGCCACCCTGCGTGCAGTCCTTGCCGCTCTCCATGCAACCCTCGATGCCAAGAGAAAGCGCGGCAAGGCTCGTGCGGCGCATCATCAGATACTCCGTGTAGTTGCTGCAGGTGGCGTTCCAGCGCATGACCCAGCGCGCCATGTCCTCGACGGCCTTCTTGACCTCGTCGAGCGACTTCATCTCGAGAAGGTAGCCGGTCTTGACGGGCGATGCCTTGCCGTTCTTGGGGTTGACGCCGTTGTTGATCGCCATGTCGAACACCACGCCAAAGAGGATGGTGGCATGCGGCGGGGTGATACCATTGGGCGCGGGGAAGTCCGTGCCGCAGCCGACGAACTCCTGGCAGCCGATGACGCCGTAGTCGCGCGCATCCTTGAGGCTGAAGCCGAGCTCGCGCTGCAGGGCGGGGATGACGATCTCGTCGTTTTGGTACAGCGGCAGGCCGCCCACCAAGCGCGAGGTACACAGCGCGCACTCCCACAGCTCATCCGGCGTGTTCTTGTTGATGCGCAGGGAGATCGTGGGGTCGTGCAGGCTCAAGCGACCGATGGTCTCGAGCACCATGTAGGTGACCGGGTTGGTGGCGTCTTCGCCCGTCTTGGGAATCACGCCGCCGATGGTAGTGTGCTGATAGGTGTTGTTAGCGCCGGCGATGTTCATCACGACTGGATGTGCGGCGTTGTAGAAGCAAGTGGATTTGAGGAAGAACGCATCGACAAGCTCCTGGGCCTGCTCGCGCGTGAGCTTGCCACAGGCCAGGTCCTTCTCGAGGTACGGCCAGGTGTACTGGTCAAAACGGCCAAACGCCAGCGCGGGCTCCTTAGCCTCGGCATACATGAGCAGATGGTAGAGCAGGGCCATCTGACACGCTTCCCAGAAGTCGCGGGCAGGCTCGGTGGAGATCCACTCGAGTTTCTCGGCCATGGTCTCAAGCTCTGCCTTGCGGGCCTCGTCCTCGCAGGCTGCCGCCTTGTCGCGGCATGCCTGGGCATAGCGTTTTGCCAGGACCTCGCCTGCATTGCAGACGATGATCTCTGCCTCGTAGAACATGCACTTGTCGACGTCGTCGCCCATCAGGTTGCCCTTGCGCGCGTCAAGCCACTCGCGGGCCTCGCGGCGCAGGTCGCCGTAGCCGCGCTCGATGATCTTCTTGTGGCCGGGGATGAGATGCCCGCATGCCAAACCGGCGATGTCCATGTTCGCCTTGTAGCTGCCCGCACCCGTCTCTGCGAATTCCATATAGCCCTCGGGCATCCAGGACTGGGCGACCTCGCCAAAGCGATGCTCTTTCCAGTACGGAAGGATTGATTTGAGCTGCTCGAGTGACTCCTTGGTAATAGCAAGCTTGACGTTCTCGTTCTTGCGATGGAGGCGCCCGTCCTCTTCCTCATGCCACAGGTCCGAGTTGGCGATCTCTCCGAGCACCCAACCGGCACCGTCCCACTCGGGCCATACGTTGGACGCGCAGAACTTGGCCGCCTGGTTTCCCACGAAGATGTCATCGTCCTCCACGATGATCGTCTTCTTGGCGCAAACATCGTAGGTAGCACGAGGAATCTTAATCATCCACGGCACGTTCTCGTTGCGCTGGTAAGACTCCGTGACGATGAGAGCACGCTCAGAGTCTATTTCGATCACTCGTGCTCGAATGCGCTCGTGCATCGCCTTGATGCGCTCCGTCACAGGACTGAACTCGTACATTGCAACACCCCTCCTCAAAGATCGGGATTTCCGTACCCTCTTTATACGGGGCAAGAGATGCGACGCATACGTCCAAAGCGCACACACTTAACGGTCAGCTTGGGCACTTGCGACGCAGACAATGCCCAGTTTGTGGCAGCAAGCGAACAAGGGTGGTCTATTCTCACAACGTAAGCTGTCCACGTTGTGCAAGATGCCCTTGATGGCCGCAAGTGCGCATGCGATATTCGAGTCACCCTAGAAGCATGGAGGACGATTATGAGCGCAACGGGAATCATCTACGACATCCAGGGCTATTCGGTTCACGACGGCCCAGGCATACGCACAACCGTCTTCTTGAAGGGATGCCCGCTGTCTTGCCCTTGGTGTCACAGTCCAGAATCCCAGTCCTTCAGCCTACAGGTGTGCTTCAAGAAAGCAGGCTGCATGGGACTCGACTCCTGCACACACTGCATCGACGCTTGCCCCAACAGCGCGATAAGCGATAGGGGAGATGCTGAAGGGGGCAAGCGCCTGCCCAGCCGCGCGCGAAAGCTGTGCACTGACTGCGGTACGTGCGTCAAGGAGTGCCCACCCAAGGCCTTCTATATCTGCGGCAAAGAGTGGACGGTAGAGGACGCTGTTGCGCGCGTCTTGCGGGACAAGCCCTTCTATGAGTCCTCTGGGGGCGGCGTGACCCTCTCCGGCGGAGAGGCATTGAGCCAAATCGACTTTGCGGAGGAGTTCTTGCGGGCATGCAAGGAGGCTGGCCTCGACACTGCACTTGACACGACAGGCTACGCGCCGCAATCAGCGGTTGATCGCGTGGCGCCTTACGTCGACCTCTATCTCTACGACCTCAAGCACATGAACAGCGCTCGTCACAAACAAGCCTGCGGCACACCAAACGAACCTATCCTCGCCAACGCCCGTCATATAGCGGAACTCGGTGGAAAGCTGCAGATCAGGATTCCACTGATACCGCTTTTCAACGATTCCGAAGAGAATATGCGCGCCACGGCGACCTTCTGCAGAGAGTTGAGAGACGCAGTGAAGACCGTACAGTTGCTCCCCTACCACACCTTGGGAATCTCCAAGTACGAGCGGCTGCAGTATGATAAGAAAGTATTTGCAGCGGAGCCCATGAGCGATGCCCGAGCAGAGGAACTCGCCGCATACTTCAGAGGCGAGGGCTTGCCAGTGGTCATTCACTGAGTATGTGCAAAGCGCAACCCAAGCAAAGAGAGGAGCTGGGGATGGACAGGCTCAAACTGAGTGCCGAGGTGTTTGCAAAGGAGCTTGCACCCTACATGGCGTTCAAGAACTTCTCCTCGATGCGCGGCACGTTCATCGACCACTTCGAGGTATATGATAACCAGACTTTCCTACTACGCAAAGACTGCCTCTATCTGTGTCTGGACAGCGAACTCCCGCCCTGCGAGCACATACAGGGCGGCACGACGTTCGTCTGCGCTAACGCGAAGACAGCCTGCAAGAATACAGAATGCAACCGTTGCAACATCATCGCGCTCAAGGACCTTGGCCCCGCTGCTGCGATCAACGCCGTCGCGGCGATATTCAACCGCTACCAGGAGTACGGGCTCGCTATCGAGCTTGCCGCAGGTAGGGGCGACGAGGGCCTGCAGACCATCATGGACATCGGCGAGAAGATGATTGGCGCGCCGCTGTGCTTGTTTGACATCAACTACAACGTCATCGCCTGCAGCGACCACAAGGAGCTTTTCCGCAACCCCCTGTGGGAGACCATTATTGAAGACAACAAACCGGCTCGCTGCGAGATCATCGACGCTTGCATCCGAGGCATCTCACCCGACAACCCCACTCCCGCCAACTCCGCTATGAAGGCCACAGCGGTCTCTGGCTACAATCTCTTGGCCCGCAGCCTGCTCCGACGAGGGCATGCAGTCGCATCGCTTTGGGCCATTTCAACAGAGAAGGGGTTCTTCTTCCCACCAGCGTCGCTGCACATGCTTGCCTGGATATGCCGCTGCCTCGACGAGTGGGTTGAGGGCACTCAACAGCTCATCACCGGGCGCGGCAGCATCATGGAGCGTTTTCTGCTTGACATCGCGGATGGCTCCCTGTATGACGACATGACGATCGGCATCGCCGCAAACTACGTCGGCTTCGAAATTAAAAGCGATGCCGAGTACCAGCTCTGCGTGTTCAAGCCAATCGACAAGATCGGTGCCATAGAGACCGACATCCAGCTTATGCAAACTATCGAGAAACGCTTCCCCAAGGCAATTTGTGCCGTCACCGACATGGGCGTGCTGGTGTTGTTCACACTTGAAGCAAACGGAATCGATCTTGAGCCGAAGGAGAAGGAGGTGCTGCAAAGCCTCTGTTCGCAGCTGTCATATACCGCAGTGTTGAGCACGTCGTACTTCAACTTGACCGACACTCCCAAGATCGTGCAGCAGATTGCCGACTGCCTCTCATTCCTCGCATTGGGGACAGGAAGAGGTAAGCTGCACCATCATTGCAACCACCTTGTCCAGCAGAGCATGCGCTTCGTGCTCGCCAACCAGCCACCCGAGACCCTCATTCACCCCATGATCAGGAAACTGCAGAAGTACGACGAGGAGAACGGCGTCAACTACCTCGAAACATTCAAGGTTTACCTGAACAACCGCTGCAATGCGGCGGAGACCTCAGAGCAGCTCTACATGCACCGAAATACGCTACTACACCGCATCAAACGCATAGAAGAGCTGCTGGGGCATACGCTCGAGGACTGGACCCTGAGACGCGTGCTGCTCTTCAGCATCGACTACCTGTACCTAGAGGAAAAGCGGGACATCTAGGTTGCGGCGGACTACCCTGACACCCACATCGGACTTGCGACCTAGCAATACTGGTGCACAACCCAAGCTAAAGCGAGGGCTCTCCCGCATCCCTTTCCTCAGGCCTCCTCCATGGCTTATACCTAGCGCTGCAGTCAGCTACCGACTCGGCCCCTTCGCGAACCACGCCTTCCCGCACCCATAAAAACGGAGGGTCCCCTGAGGGACCCTCCGCTGGAAAATGCCTGATCTGCGAGAAGCCGGTGCGCGCTTACTTCTGCGCGGCGATGCCTTGCTGGGCTTCCGAGAACTCCTCGACGTCGACCGAAATGCTGTGCTTGATCGGCTTCCACTGGCACTTCTTCACAAGCGCAACGAGCGCGATAGGCACATACGTCAGCATGAAGAACGGGAAGGTGAACATATAGAGCACCTTCTTGCGCGTGGGCGCGTGGATGGAATCCCACTCGACGAACGTGGTGAGCACGCCGAAGAGGAACATGAACATAACGTAGTTGAACAGACAGAAGAAAATCGACGAGATGGAGCTTGCGATCATGACGCCCGTCGACATGGCGCCCGTCGCTGCAAGCACGATGATGATCGTGTTGAAGATAACCGACACGATGGTGAGCAGCATGCCTGGTGCGATGGTCATGAGCATGTCGTAGCAAGCGAAGCGGGAACCTTTGGGGTTGGTGAAGATGCCCTTCGCAAGGCGCGCACCGTAATGCCAAAACACCTGGTAGAAACCCTTCGCCCAGCGGAAGCGCTGGTTCCAGGAATCGCGGAAGGTGACGGGCTGCTCGTCGTAGAGGACCGCCGTCGGAGTGTAGGCGATGCGAATGCCCTCGAGGATGCTGTTCGCGGAGAACTCGATGTCCTCGGTGAGCAGGTGCCATCTCCAGCCGTCATTCTTCTCGATAATGTCAGCGGCAATGAAGAAGCCCGTGCCCGACACCGCGCAGCTCGTGTTGAGCGTAAGGCGGGCCTGATTCAGGAACTTGGCCTCGCGCAGGAACCATACGGCATAGCCCGCGGAAATCCAGTTGGAGTCGTAGTTCTTGGAGTTGCGGTAGCTCGTGGACGCCTTCGCGCCGTTGTCGAAGGTCTTGTTCATCTCACGGAAGTAGTTCACGTCGAGCACGTTGTCCGCGTCGAAGACGAAATACGCCTCGTAGCCCCGGTCGGCGTACTGGCTCCGGATAATCTTGAAGCCGTAATCGAGCGCGTAGCCCTTGCCAACCTGCTCGGTGTTGAAGCGCTTGAACACGGTTGCGCCCGCCTCGCGCGCCACGTCGGCGGTGTTGTCGGTGCAGTTGTCGGCGATGACGAACACGTCGATCAGCTCTGTCGGGTAGTTCTGCACCTTGATAGAGTGGATCAAATCGCCGATGACCGCGCTCTCGTTGCGGGCGGAGACGACGACGGCGTATCGATGGTTCTTTTTCGCGACGAGCTGCTTCGGCTTGCGAGAAAGCACGACGAGCACGTAGTACAGCTGATAGGTATAGCAAATGGTAAACGTGATGAAGACGCAGAAGTTGAAGATATCCACGAACGATATCTGCGAGAAGAATTGGTCGAGCACCAGCCCTGCCCCTTACAACTTGTGGCCGCCCGCGCGCGGGCGAACTTTGGCTTCGCCGCATCTGTCCGCGGCACTTCCGTTCAAACTTTCTGGATTATAGCGGCCTTGAGCGATCTTGTGCGCCTCACGAGGGGAAGCTGTAGCCGAAACGCCCATTTCAGGCAATAAAAGGGCAGCTTGCACACCTTGGATGCACAGCATCTTCATATTAGAAAGACCAGCTAAATGATGTCAAGGGCTTTCCGAGACATTTTTAGATAGAACTTTGACAATCGAATATGGGA
>NZ_CAKUBT010000017.1 GCF_934643285.1 uncultured Ellagibacter sp. | reverse complement strand
GCCATCCCGCGCCGCGATTGCCTCGACGCCTTCCAGCGCGTCTGCGAGCAGTCGCCCCTTCCCGTGGTGGCCGACGTTCACTTCGACGCGCAGATCGCCGTGGAGGCGGCGCGTCGCGGGGCGGCCAAACTGCGTATCAACCCTGGCAACATAGGCGGCCTCGCAAAGACCGACGCCGTGCTCGACGCCGCAGGTGAGGCGGGCATTCCCATCCGCATCGGCGTGAACGCGGGCTCGCTTGACCAGGACCTCGCCGCGCGGCGCGACCTCACGCTTCCGCAGAAGCTCGCCGCGTCCGCCGCGGGCTACGTGGAATACTGCGAGGGCCGCGGTTTCCACGACCTGGTGGTGAGCGCGAAGGCCCACGACGTCATGACCACGGTGCGCACGTATCGCCAGCTCTCGCGCGATTTGCCCCATATTCCTTTGCACATCGGCATCACCGAGGCGGGAACGCAGTTCCAAGGCGTCATAAAAAGCGCCTCTGGCCTGGGAATTCTTTTGGAAGAAGGCATCGGGGACACCATGCGCATCTCGCTTACCGACGACCCCGTCGTCGAGATGCGCGCGTGCTGGGCGCTGCTCTCGGCGCTCGATTTGCGCCGCCGCGGCCCGGAAATCATCAGCTGCCCCACGTGCGGGCGTTGTCAGGTAAACTTGATCGAGCTTGCCAAGCAGGTTGAATCCAACCTCATGAGCACGGCCAAGCCCATAAAGGTCGCCGTCATGGGCTGCGTCGTCAACGGTCCCGGTGAGGCGCGCGATGCCGACATCGGCGTGGCGTGCGGCGCGGGCGTGGGCGTCGTGTTCAAGCACGGCGAAGTGCAACGGAAAGTGGAAGAGCACGCCATCGTCGACGTGTTGATGGAGGAGATAGGAAAACTATGAGTGAAGTTATGCGAATGAGCAAGCTCTATGCTCCGACGCTGAAGGAAGACCCCGCGGACGCGGAAATCGCGAGCCACAAGCTGATGCTTCGCGCGGGCATGATCCGCAAGACCGCTTCGGGCGTGTACACCTTCCTGCCGCTTGGCTACAAGGTGCTCTCGAAGGTCGAGAACATCGTGCGCGAGGAAATGGACAAGATCGGCGCGCAGGAAATCATGATGCCGGCACTGCAGCCGGCGGAGCTGTGGCACGAGTCCGGCCGCTGGGACGACTACGGCCCCGAGCTCATGCGCCTCGTCGACCGTCACGATCACGGCTTCTGCCTCGGGCCCACCCACGAGGAGCTCATCACGTCGCTCATCCGCAACGAGCTGCGTTCCTACAAGGAGCTTCCCTGCACGCTCTACCAGATTCAGGTGAAGTTCCGCGACGAGATCCGCCCGCGCCTGGGCCTGTTCCGCAGCCGCGAGTTCATTATGAAGGACGCGTATTCCTTCCACGCGACGCAGGAATCGCTGCAGGAAACCTACGACGACATGAGCCGCGCCTACGGCACGATCTGCGATCGCTGCGGCCTGGATTACCGCCCCGTCGAGGCCGATGGCGGCCAGATCGGTGGCAAGGTGACGACCGAGTTCATGGCGCTTGCCCCGGCGGGCGAGGCCGAGCTTGTGCACTGCACCTGCGGTTATGCTGCGAACACCGAGGCTGGCGAGTGCCTGGCCCGCCCGACGGAATACGAGGCCACCGAGCTTAAGAAGATCCACACCCCGGGCGTCCGCACGATCGAGGAGCTCGCGGAGTTCCTCGGCATTCCCGAAAGCTCCACGGTAAAGGCGCTCTCCGGCAAGGATGCCGAGGGCAAGCTCGTCGTGATGTTCGTCCCTGGCGACCACGAGCTCAACGAGATCAAGGCCGAGCGCGCTGTTCCTGGGTTTGAGCTGCTCACCGACGAGGAAATGGAATCCTTCGGCTTGCGCAAGGGCTCGATGGGTCCGGTCGGCCTGCCCGAGGGTGCGCACATCATCGCTGCTCGCAGCTTGAAGGGCGTCAGCCATTGGGTTGTCGGCGCGAATGAGGACGACTACCACTACGTGGGCGCCGAAGAGGGCCGCGATTTCACGGTGGACGAATGGGCCGACCTGTGCGTCGTGAAGCCCGGTGACTGCTGCCCCGACTGCGGCCTGCCGCTTTCGGGTTCCCGCGGTATCGAGGTTTCCCAGGTGTTCCAGCTGGGCACCCGCTACTCCGAGACCATGGGCGCCACCTTCCACGACGAGGACGGCGTGGAGCACCCGTTCATCATGGGCTGCTACGGCGTGGGCGTCTCCCGCACGGTGGCTGCCATCGTCGAGCAGCACAACGACGAGAACGGCATCCAGTGGCCGTTCAACGTCGCGCCTGCTCACGTGTGCATTATCCCGCTTACGGTTGGAGACGACGAGGTGCAGCCCGCGGCTGAGAAGCTCGCGAGCGAGATTGCCGATTTCGGCTTCGACGTGGTCATCGACGACCGCAAGGAGCGCGCCGGCGTGAAGTTCGCGGACGCCGACCTTATCGGCTGGCCGCTGCAGGTGGTCATCGGCAAGCGCGGTCTGGCTGAGGGCAATGTGGAAGTGAAGCTGCGCCGCACGGGCCAGAAGAAGGACGTCTCGCTTTCCACCATTGCCGAGCTGCTGCGCTTCGCGAAGCGCAATGCTCGCAAGCACCCCTCTGGCCTGGGCGCTTTCGCAGGCATCTTCGAATAGGAGGGTTCCGCGGACCTGTCGGCCCGCGGAACTTGCCGACGCTGCGAAGCGCCCTGACGGCGCAGCTGCTCCCTGCGAATCCTCGTCGTGTACTTTAAGTACGCTTCCTCGGATTCTCGGGGCATCTGCACTCGCCAGGGCGCTTCTCGCTGACTCCTTGGAGACCTGTTGAATTTCACGGTTCGACCTGGGGGGTTCTTTTATCTTTCCCTCCAAATATCTCGCATCCTCATCGATTGGACTACTGCATGGCCTCTTCCGTTAAAGCTGTCTTGTTCGACTTGGACGGCACGTTAGTCGATACCGAGGCGCTCATCCTGGCGTCGTTTCGCTATGCGACGAAGACGGTGTTAGGGCGCGACATTCCCGACGAGGAACTGCGCGCGAAGATCGGCCAGCCGCTCACGGTGCAGATGTGGGACTGGGCCTGCGGCAGCCAGGAGGTGCACGATAGACTCTTCGACACCTACCTCGAGCACAACGATCGCGTGCACTCGCAGCTCATCAGGTCGTTTCCCGACACGACGGCGGTGCTCGGGAAGCTTGCGGCGGCGGGGCTTCCGCTCGGCATCGTCACGTCGAAGCGCAGCGGGAACGCCCGCCGCGCCATGGAGAGCACGGGGATCGAGGGGTACTTCGACTTCCTCGTCGCGCCCGATACGTTCCCCGCGCACAAGCCCGACCCGGCGCCGGTGCTGCACGGTTGCGAGCTATTCGGCGTTTCGCCTGATGAGTGCATCTACATCGGCGACAGCCCCTACGATTTGCAGGCGGGACGGGGCGCCGGCTGCGTGACGGTCGCCGCGCTCTGGGGCATGTTTGCCTGCGAGGAACTCCTGGCAGAGCACCCCGACTACGCGATCACCACGCTTTCTGAGCTTGTTCCGATAGCGGTGGGGAAGTAGCGCCGGAGAGGCGGAGGGCGCTCATTTGGCGAATGAGTACGGGCGGCGTGCGCTGCGTCCGCCATGCTGACTTGCGACGGATTGTGGGATGGGCCACACTAAAGCAGCAGCGCCTCGGGTTCGCTTTTGTAGGCCTCGCGGATCCAGTCTTTCGTGCACTCGACGAAGGCCCGCGCGGTGCCCGATGCCGTCTCGCTTGATTTCTGCGCGAGCGCGATTTCGCGATAGGCGGGAACCTCCGCAGGAAGCGCGACCAGGTCGAATGGGGCGTTTCGCAGCACGAGCCCCGAAAGCACGCTGTATCCGAGCCCTGCCGATACCATCCCCATCGCGGCATAGTCGCTCACGATGGAAAACCTCACGCGCGGCTCGACGCCGTTCACGCGGAACAGGCGGTCCATCTCGGAATACTCGCCCGAATCAAGCTTGATGTACGGTTCGCTCGCAAGCGCCTTCTTGGGGAAGCGTTTGCGCGACGCGAAGGGGCTGTCGGGGGCGACGGCAACGAGAAGCGGGTCGCGCACGAGCAGCTCCATTTCGAGCGGGCGCTTCACGGGCAGCGCCACGAATCCGACATCCGCCTGCCCGCTTTCCACGATGTGTTCAAGTTGTGCCTGGTCATCGTAGCAGGTGATGCGAAGATCGATATGCGGGTGCGCCTCGGCGAAGCGCTTCGTTATCTGCGGCAGCCATTGCGTGAGCGTGCTCGTGAACGCGACGATATGAAGCGACCCTTCTTCCAGCTGCTTCAAGTCCGCAAGATGCGCCTCGAGCCTGCGCTCGCTCGCGCACACTTCCTGAATCCACGGGAGAAGCGCGCTCCCTTCTGAGGTGAGCCGGACGCCGCCGTGCTCGCGCACGAACAGGCGAACTCCCAGTTCTTTTTCGAGCGCGTTCGCAAGGTAGCTGACGCCCGCCTGCGTGTACCCAAGCTCGCTCGCGGCTTGCTTGAAGCTGCCCGTTCGCGCCGCTTCCAGGAACGCTTCGTATTTCTGGTTTCGCATCAACCGTCCTAAGAATGGGGTTTGAACTCGTTAAACAAGTATATCTTGAATCATTCGAAAGAAATACAAGTTTTACTTGGATGTATCCATACCCTACCATCGACATCGCGTCAGGTGACATAACGTCGCGCTGCGTTCTGTGGTGGAATTCGAATTCGACGGCCGCGTGCCATGCCGTGCGCGAGCGGGAAAAGCGGGGTAGGGACGATGAAAATGCAGCAGGGGAGCAGAAGCCCGTTCGTGCTTTGCGTCGTCGTGCAAACCGTCATCTTCGGGCTCGGCAACGTCATCACGAAGTTCGCCTACGAAAGCGCGACGCCGCTGTGGTGCATGGTTCTGCGCTTTGGTTTGGCGCTCGCCGTGTTCGCGCTTATCTTCGGCCCGCGCATGGTGCGCGAGCTGCGCGGGGCCAAGCTTGTCGATTGGGCTCCCGCTGCTGTGTGTTTGGCGGTCGGCTACATCGCGTGCAACCTGGCGCTCGATGTGACGACGGCGACCAATGTGGGGTTCCTCGTGGCGCTTCCCGTGGTGTTTGCCCCGTTCATTGCCCAGGTCGTACGCCGCGTGCGCTACCCCCGCGCGATGATTCCCTTCCAGGTGGCGGTCGTCGGCGGGCTGTACCTTCTGTGCTGCAACGGCGGCTCGTTCTCGTTCGGCGCGGGCGAGGCGCTCTCGTTGCTTTCTTCGGTTGCCATCGCTGGATCGCTCGTGTTCGGGGAGAAGGGCCTCGAGATGCTGTCTGCCCCGACGATCGCGGGGACGCAGATCCTCGCGGCGTTTGTGCTGTCGCTCGTTGCGGCGCTCGCGGCCGAGCCCGTTGTCGATATTGCGACGATCGAGCCTGCGGCCTGGGGTGTTATCGTCTTCCTCGCGATTCTGAGCACATGCGTCACCTTCGCGCTCCAAAACGTCGCGCTCACGGGCCTTCCTTCTTCAACGGTTTCGCTCCTTCTTACCGGCGAGCCGGTGTTCACGGCGCTGTTCTCCATGGCGCTTCTGGGCGAGTTCCTCTCGATTGGCGGATGGGTTGGCGCGGGCGTCATCTTGGTGGCGGTCGTCGGCGCGACGCTTGTCGAGGGGCGTGACGGGAATTCCGAAGCGCCCTCGAGCGCCGGCATGGAGAGGCTCATGTCGCAGCTCGCCTCCGATTCGAACGTCCAATAGCGAGAAAACGTGTATCTCGAATACACGTTTTTCAACAAAATCGTGTATTCGGGATACACGAAATCCCACCGTGCTTCTTTCTGCCGTCGTTGTAGCTTGGGCTTTTTACACCATGGCAACGTTTTTCCTCCTGGGTTTGCCCTTTCTCCCCAAATGCGGCATTATGAATAAGTAGCGCGTGTCGCCGCGCGGCACGCCCATCTGAGGGAAAAGGAGGCCACCATGGCTACACTCGGAGACGGTTTCAAAGGTATTTTCCTGGCAGGCATCGGTGCGGTTGCCATTGGCGCCGAAAAGGGCAAAGAGCTGGTCGATCAGCTGGTCGCTCGCGGAGAGATGACGGTTGAGCAGGGCAAGCAGATCAATACCGAGCTCAAGCACCGCGCATCGAATCTCGAATCATCCATTCGCCGCGACACCATCGAGGCGCGCATGTCGGTGATGTCGCCCGACGAGCGCGTCGAGTTCGCCAACATCGTGCGCGAAATGGCGGATACTGCCAACGCGAAGGACGCCGAGGCGGCGGCCGAGAAGCTGAAGGCCGCGAACGCCGCATCGGCATCGGACACGGCTGCGGAGCCGAATCCCATCGCCGAAGCGAAGACCGCGTGTGCGACGGCAGTAGCCGCGGTGGGCACTGCGGTGGAGGCGGTTGCCAACAGTGCGCGTTCCGTGCTCGACGAGGCTGCGGCTCTGAACGCTCAGCGTGACGCTGCTTCTGCCGAGGCGCCGGCTGCGGAAGTCGTCGCAGGTGAGGTTGTTGCGGATCCTGTCGCTGACGCAGGCGAGGCCCCCGAGGTCGAAGGCGCCCCCACGGCCTAGCGCCGCGCCGTCGCGGTTTCTTCATGGCTGAAAACAACACACTGCTCAGGCACTTTTTCGCCCCCGGGGCCGACGCCGATCCCGAGGGCCGTTTCGGGCTCAACTCCAAGTCCCGTCGCCGCCGCATGCGCGAAATCATCGGCATCGTCGGCAAGCATCGTGCCCTCGAGGGCTTCACGCCCGAAGAGTTCCGCGCGATGCTCGAGGACTTGGGCCCGAGCTTTGTGAAGATCGGCCAGACGCTCTCGACGCGTTCGGAAATCCTTCCCAAGGTGTTTTGCGAGGAGCTTACCAAGCTTCAAACGGAATGCGATCCGCTGCCGTTCGATGAGATGCTCGCGGCGCTCGACGAGGAGTTCGGCGGCCGTCGCAAAGAGATCTTCGCCGAAATCGACTCGAAGCCGCTCGGCAGCGCATCGCTTGCCCAAGTGCATCGTGCGGTTCTGACCTCGGGAGAGTCGGTCGCCATCAAGATCCAGCGCCCCGGCGTGAAGGCCACGATGGCGCTCGACATCGACATTATGCGCATGCTCGCCCGCCGCGCCTCGAGGTACATGAAGGGCGAGCAGATGCTCGACGTTCGCGCCGTCGTCGAGGAGATGTGGGCGACGTTTCTGGAGGAAACCGACTTTCGGCGCGAGGCGGCGAACCTCGCCGAGTTCGCCGAGCTCAACCGCGACTGCGTCTTCATCGCATGCCCGAAGGTCTACGCCGAGCTGTGCAGCGAGTTCGTCCTGGTCATGGAATACGTCGACGGCATTCCCATCGGCGACGCGGACCGGTTGGTGGCCAACGGGTACGACCTGGAGGAAATCGGGTCGAAGATGCTCGACAACTACGCGACGCAGATTCTCGACCACGGGTTTTTCCACGCCGACCCGCATCCGGGCAATGTGATCATTCGCGACGGGCGGATCGTTTACATCGATTTGGGGAACATGGGTCGCCTGTCGGCACGCGACCGTGCGGGCTTCGGCGACATCATCGAGGCCGTGGGGCTTAAGGACCCGCGCGCGCTCAAGGATGCGCTCATGCGGTTCGCGGCGAAAAAGGACAACGCGGCCATCGACCACACGCGCTTTCTCGCCGACCTCGACCTGCTGCTTGAAGACTACGGCTCGTGCGATGTGGCCGAGATCGACGTGGGTCAGTTCCTGAGCGACATCATGCAGCTCACGCGCTCGTGCAACGTGATGCTGCCCGCCTCGGTCACGAGCGTGTCGCGCGGCATCGTGACCATCGAGGGCACGGTGGCGCCCTATATTCCCAACCAGAATATCGTCGCGATCATAAATGCCCACATCAAGAGCAAAAAAGGCACGCGCGAAGAGATTCGCGACGCGCTTGAGGACCTTGCGCGCGCGATGTACTCGTCAGGTCGCGGCACGCTCGATGCGGCGTCGTATTCCGGCGAGGCGCTCAAGATGCTCACGCGCGGCCAGCTGAAGATGAACATGGAAGTGCTCGGCTCCGAGGCGCCGCTTGCGCATCTTTCGCGCATGATCAACCGCGTGGCGATTGCGATGGTGATCGCGGGTCTGTTCGTGGGTTCGAGCCTGATGGCGGGGACCACGATGGAGCCGCGCTTTCTCGGGGTGCCGCTGCTGTCGTTCTTCGGATACTTCGGCTCGCTTGTTCTGTCGATCTGGCTCATCATCAGCATCTGGCGCAGGAAATAACCCCCGCGGTGTGGATTTCCCGTGCCGATGAGCGCGAACGTTGGAATGAAGCGGCATAATGAACAGTCGCTTCAAGCGAAAATCTTTCTCTTTTCTTATTTGCGCATATCCGCGACGGCTTCGAGCTGCGCGTTTTTACCGCCTATGAATTGGAAAGCGGCTCGCCTCAAGCGCAAATGCACGCCGCTGGGAGCGGGTGCGCCCACGGATTCGCATCGCAAGGGGCGATGGAACGTGGCAACTGAAGAAAAGAGTCTTACATGGAAAACTTTGCCAGCCTTGGCCTGTCCGATAACGCCCTCGATGCGGTTGCACGCCTGGGCTACGATGAGCCCACGCCCGTTCAGGAGCAGGCTATTCCCATCGTTTTGACCGGCCGCGACCTCATCGCCGCTGCGAGCACGGGCACCGGCAAGACGGCAGCCTTCCTGCTTCCCGTCCTTTCCCGCATGCCGCGTGACCGCAGCCACAACCGTCCGCCGCGCCTGCTCGTGGTTTCGCCCACGCGCGAGCTCGCGCAGCAGATTGCTTTCACGGCCATGAAGATTGCGCGCTGCACCGGGCAGTTCGTGACGACTGTCTTCGGTGGTGCGCCCTACGGCCCGCAAATCAAGGAGATTCGCCGCGGCACCGATGTGCTCATCGCTACGCCCGGCCGCCTGAACGACCTCATGAAGCGCGAGGTCGTCGACCTCTCCGGCGTGCAGACGCTCGTGCTCGACGAGGCGGATCGCATGCTTGACATGGGCTTTCTTCCCGATGTGACCACCATCGTCGAGGCCACGCCTGACGAGCGTCAGACGCTTCTCTTCTCGGCGACGATCGACGAGTCCATCCAGAAGAACCTCGGCAACCTGCTCAAGAACCCCGCCGTGGTGGAAATCGCGCACAAGGGCGAGACGGCCAAGACCGTCGACCAGTACATGATGCCGATCAAGCAGGACAAGAAGCCTGAGCTCCTTCGCGCGGTGCTCGAGGAGAAGGGCCACGAGCGCGTGATCGTGTTCGCCCGCACGCGCAACCGCGCCGAGGATTTCGCGAAGGCGCTGAACGATGACGGCTACCAGGCGGAATCCATCCATTCCGACAAGTCGGTGGGTGCGCGCCGTCGTGCGCTCGACAAGTTCCGCCGCGGCAAGGCGAACATTCTCGTGGCGACTGACGTGCTCGCTCGCGGCATCGATGTGCCGAGCGTCGACTACGTCATCAACCTCGACCTTCCCGATTGCCCCGAAGATTACGTGCACCGCATCGGCCGTACGGGCCGCGCGGGCGAGCATGGCTACGCCATCTCGTTCGTGAGCCCCAATCAGCGCCGCCTTCTGGTCGACATCGAGAAGCTCATCGATCGCGACATTCCCTTCATGGGGCTCGAGACGTACGACCTCGATCCCGACCTGCTGAACCGCAAGAACAAGGGCCGCGGTGGCTCGAGCCGCAACAGCGCTGGTCGCAAGCGCGATGGACGCGGGGCTGGCGAGTTCGCCAACCGTGCTGAGCGTCGTGCGGCGAAGTTCGGCGACAACAAGCGCGGTCGCGGCGGGCGCGATGAGTTCGAGGGTCGCGGCGGACGCGGCGGCTCGCGCGGCGACAAGCGCAACGAGGGCGGCAGGCGCGGCGAAGGCGGCAAGCGCGGCGACTCGAAGGGCAAGCGCGGTGAGTCGCATCGCACGAGCAAGCCGTCGGGCAACAAGGGTGCCGCTGCGACCGCTTCCAAACGCAACAAGAAGCGCCCCTCCAACATGAACGACGTGCGCTCCTTCGGCGAGCGCCGCAACTTCGAGAAGAAGCAGAAGCGCCACTAGCAAGTGAGGCGCTGCTGGCAAGCTGGGGCGTGCGAGCGAGCAGGAGTATCGCGAGCAGGCTGAGGTGCCGCGAGCGAGGTGGGACATCGCGAGTAGGCTGAGGCGCCACTATGCAGACTCTAGCGGCAACGGTAGAGCGTCAGGCGGAATGGTCGTGCGTAGATCGTTTCACCTGAGACGAATAGAGAGGGACCCAGTTCACACGCTGAACTGGGTCCCTCTTGCGTTTGAGCGTCATTTATTCCTATTCAACAACTCTTTCTCAGGATCGGCGATGAAGCTTTGTACCTGATCGCCCTCAAAACCATCACCGTCAGAGCGAAGGGCGACAAGCTGATCGCCTATTGTTGAACGGGGCGTCGGCATCCCGATTGCCCGGCGTCCGATTGCAGCTTGAGCTCCGCACTCAGTCCCGTGGCAGAAAACAAGGCGGCTTTGGTGAAAAAATAGGGGTTGGGAGTGCGGTTTTTATCGGGCCTTCATGTCCGAAAATGGCTGGTTTTGGCGGCTACGTTGTGGTTTTATTGCCTCGTAAGAAAGAGTTGCAGACGGAAGGTTCGGCGATCTGGCATATGGGCGACAGTAAAAAGGCCGACGGCGGCACGGGAAAAGCTGGCGAGGGCAAAACCGCCAAAGACGAGGTCGATTTCGGACTTTTCGCGGGGAGTGATCTTCCCAGCCAGGACGTATGTTATCAGGCCCTTTTGTCAGGGGATCCTCATTTCGACGGCCTGCTCTTCGTCGGCGTTTCCTCGACGGGAATTTACTGTCGCGTGGGCGTATGCTGGGCGAAGGTGCCCAAGCGCGAAAACTGCACGTTCTTCAAAACTGCTGCCGAGGCGGAAGCGGCGGGGTATCGGCCTTGCCTGAAATGCCGCCCCGAGCTTGCGCCGGGAACTCCGATTGCGCCCGACATCGACCATGCGGTTGCACGCGCCGCCGCGAGCATGCGGGAGCGGCCCGGGGATGCCCCCATCGCTCGGATCGCCGCGGAGCAAGGCATGTCGGAGCGTCATCTGCGTCGCTTGTTTGAGCAAACTTACGGCGTGTCACCTGCGCAGTATCGCGAAACATGTCGCTTGCTTCTTGCGAAAAGCCTGCTCACAGATACGGATCTCTCTATGACACGTATCGCGTATGCAAGTGGGTTTGCCTCGGTCCGCCGCTTCAACGATGCGTTCGTCAACAGCTATGGCATGCAGCCGGCGCGATTCCGCAAAAGCGCGCAAGGCTCGTCATCTGCGAAAACGGAGGCGGCACCTATCGTTCTGCATGTCGACTATCGCGAGCCGTATCGCTTTGATTTGCTGCTCGGTTTCCTGCAGATGCGCGCTATCGAGGGTGTGGAGGCGGTGCTCGACGGTGCGTATTGGCGGATCGTCCGCGCCTCCGATGGCGAGCGCGTCGGGTGGATCAAGGTGGGGAACGACTCCTCGCATCGCCGCCTTGCCGTCACCATATCCCCCGAGCTTTTTGACGACATTCCCTCGGTGCTTGCCCGAACGCGTTGCCTGTTTGATACCGATTGCGTGTCTGAGGCGGTCGAGCAGGGGCTCGCTGATTTTTACGAACACGCAGGTGAGGCGTACCGCATCCCCGGCATCCGCGTGCCGTGCGCCTTCGACGGCTTCGAGATGGCGACCCGCGCCATCTTGGGGCAGCAAATCACCGTGAAGGCGGCAAGCACGCTCGCGGGGCGTGTCGCGCGCGAGTTCGGCTCGCCGACAAAGGGACCGATACCTGAACTGACCTGCGCATTTCCATCGCCGCAAGCCTTTTGCGCGGACGATGCGCCCGCCCGCCTTGGCGAAGTCGGTGTCATCGCTCAGCGCGCGAACGCCATTTGCGCCATTGCGCGCGCCATGGAAGCGGGCGAGCTCACGCTGCGTCCTGGCGCCGACCTCGCGACGGAGGCTGCGCGTCTCGGCAGCATTCGCGGCATCGGCGACTGGACGGTGCAGTACGTACTCATGCGCGCCTACGATTACCCCGATGCATTCCTTCCCACCGACTATGGCGTGAAACTTGCGCTTCCCGACATGAAGCCGCGTGAGCTGGAGAAACTGTCGAAACCCTGGCGCCCGTGGCGATCGTACGCCGTGATGTCAATGTGGTCGGTGCCGCACGAGAAGCCTAAGAAGTCCGCTCCAAAGATGGAAAAGGGGAAAGGAAAGGGGAAGGCGCGTGCGGAGTCTCCCCTGGCGAACATGGCGGACGCGACCGCTGCGGAAAAGACTGCTGACGCGCCGCCCGCGAGCATGACGGTTGCGACGAGGCGTGCAACAACAACGGCAAAGCGCGCGGATCAGCGAAAGAAAGAAGGGACCATGGATTTCACCTGCACCTACGCGTCGCCTTTGGGCGATATCGAGCTTGCAAGCAACGGCGAGGCGCTCATCGGCCTGTGGTTCAAGGGTCAGAAATACGACGCGGCGACGCTTTCGCCCACCACGCAGGAAAAGCCCGACGACTCCGTGCTTGCGCAAGCACGCGCGTGGCTCGATGCGTACTTCGAGGGTCGCGACCCGGGCGAGATTCCCCCCTGTGCGCCCCGTGGATCGGAGTTTCGCCAGCTGGTATGGGCGAAACTTGCAGAAATCCCCTACGGCGAGCTTGTCACCTACGGCGATATCGCGAAGTCAATCGAGGCCGGCACGGGTAAGAAGCGCTCGGCGCGAGCTGTTGGCGGGGCAGTGGGGCACAATCCGGTGTCGATTATCCTGCCCTGCCATCGCGTGGTGGGGGCAAGCCGCAGCTTGACGGGATATGCGGGCGGCATCGAACGCAAGATCGCCCTGCTCAAGCTGGAAGGCGTCGACATGAGCACGCTCTCGGTTCCCACGAAAGGCACGGCGCTTTAGGTCGCCGGGTGCAGAGGACGAACGCAGCGCACGAGACGCGGATGAGCTTCTACCGTGCTCGCTGTCGGTGTATTACGTGGGTCGCCGCCGCACGCGCGATGGCCCGCTCGAGCGCCTCGTACCCGCCTCCCGCGATGACCCCCGCGAAAGCGCCCCGCCACCCGTCTCCCGCCCCTCGTTCGCGGGGATATGGCGGAGAGCCGGCCGTGCCCGCAGGCCGCGTGGTACACTTGCTCGCTAGACGAATTCGCCGCCTCGCGCGGCGCCAACCAACCACGAAAGCGAACAACATGGCTGATTTCATCGAAGGGAAACGCCCCGTCATCGAAGCGTTGCGCACCGAGGTGCCGTGCAAGCGCGTCCTGCTTGCCGACAACGTGAAGCGCGACCCCCTGATCGAGGACGTGCTGCGCAAGGCGAAGAAGCGCAACGTGCCTGTGGAAACGGTGCCGCGCGCGCGTCTCGAGAAGCTCTCCGAACGCGGCAGCCACCAGGGCGTTATGGCGGAAACCAAGCCCTTCAACTACGTGAACGTCACGACCATCGTGGAGACCGCGAACGCGCAGGCTGCCGAAAACGGCGGATCGGCGCTCGTTGTCATCCTCGACCACATCACCGACGCGGGCAACCTGGGCGCCATCGCTCGCTCCGCCGAGTCGGTCGGGGCTGCCGGCATCGTCATTCCCAACAAGCGCGCGGCGCACGTAACGGCGGCGACGTACAAAAGCTCGGCCGGCGCGATTTCCCACATCAACGTGACGCAGGTCGCGAATCTCTCTCAGACGATCGAGCGCCTGAAAAAAGAGGGCTTCTGGGTCTGCGCGGCGAGCGAGCATGCGCAAGAAGTGGCGTGGAAGTCGAACCTCAAAGGCAAGATCGCGCTCGTCATGGGCTCGGAAGGCGAGGGCGTGTCGAGCCTCGTGCTCGAGAACTGCGACTTCGCGGTGAAGCTTCCCCAGATGGGGAAGGTGTCCTCGCTCAACGTAGCGCAGGCGTCCACTGTCTTCATGTACGAGTGGCTCCGTCAGCAGCAATAGGTCGCGCATCAGAAAATGGCAAGGAAACGAAACAAGCTGCTCATCGTCGATGGGTACAACGTGCTTCGCTCGGGTGAGCGCTACAAAACGACGGCGTTCGGGCCCGACTACACCGACGATGCGTTCAACACCGCCCGTGAGCGGCTAATCAATGATGTCGTGAACTTCGCGGGGCGCGATTGGCGTGCCATCATCGTGTTCGACGGTGCGAAAAATGAGTTCTCAACAGGAGAAACGCAAACCATCGGCGGCGTGCGCATCATGTTCAGCCCAGCTGGCCAGTCTGCCGACAAGGTGATTGAGAAGCTCGCTCATGACGCGCGTGAGCGCATGGTCGAGACGCTCGTGGTCACAAGCGACGCCACCATCCAAGACACCGTCTTCGGAGGCGGCGTCGACCGCATGAGTGCGAACGGCTTCAGCTATGAAGTGGGGGAATACTACGATCAGGCGCGTCTCGACGAGTCGCCGAAGGTGGCCGAGAAGCGCACGCTCGGTGATCGCATTCCCGCCGATACCCTCGCCAAGCTGAAGGCGATGCGCGACGGGAAACTTTAAGGTCACGCGAGTGCTTTCTTGACGGCGCTCGGGGTGACCGAATGCCCGATGCGCCCCCCGTCGACGCGCGACAGCGATCTCGCAATGCCGGCAAACCGGCAAACCGGCAAACTTCGTTGCTTGCCGGCTGCACTTGCCCTACATTTCGCCCTCTTCGCGCCCTTCGTTCGTGAGGTGCTCTTTCGCGATGTAGAGCGGGCGGTGCTTTCCCTCGATGTAGCTGCGCGAGAGGTACTCGCCGATCACGCCAAGCACGGTGAGCTGCAGGCCGCCGAACAGCAGAATCAGGCACGCAAGCGTCGGGAAGCCCGGCACGTCGGTTCCTCGCAGCGCGTATTCGAAGATGATCCACAGAAGATAGACGAACCCGCCGAGCGAAGCGATGAGCCCAATCCAAACGGCCACCTTCAAAGGCCAGGTCGTGAAGCCTAAAATGCCGTTCGCCGCATAACGGAACAGCGACCTCACCGACCATTTGCTCTCGCCGTTGGCGCGCGCGTCCGGCTCGTAGGGCACCTCGAGCGTCTTGAACCCGACCCACGCAAAAAGTCCCTTGCTGAAGCGCTGGCCTTCGGGCAGCGAGAGCAGGGCGTCGGCTACGGCGTGGCGGAACACGCGGAAGTCGCTCACGTTCGCGGGAATCTCGATGTCGGTGCAGATGCCGTTGAAGGTCTTGTAGAACGAGTGCTTGAACAGCTTCAACACGAGGCTTTCCTTGCGCTCGACCTGGCAGGCCGCAACGATGTCGTACTCAGGCTTCTCCACCAGCAGCTTATACATGCGCAGCGCGTCCTCGGGCGTTTGCTGCAGGTCGGCGTCGATAAGGCAGATGCACTCGCCGCGCGCCACTTCCATGCCTGCATACAGCGCCGCCTCCTTGCCGAAGTTGCGGGAGAACTGCACGACCTGCACGGGACGGGAGGGCTCTGTCTCCTCCACGACCTCGCGCAACAGCTCGAACGTGCCGTCCTGACTGCCGTCGTTCACGAACACGATCTCAAGCGAGATGCCCTCCGCATCGAAGCACTCGAAAGCGCGGCGCTTGAACAGGCGGATGTTGTCGACCTCGTTATAGCAGGGGACAACGAAGCTCAGGCTGTAGGGGTAGGTCATTGCGCTGCTCTCTTTCCGCTGGTTGCGCGCGTGCGATTGCGACGATTCTCGAAGCCGCGCCATGTGCAGAACACAGCGACGCTCGCGATGCTGATGATCGCGCTCGGGATGAGGCCGGGCGTCATGTAGCGAAGCTCGATGTCGTTGGTGCCCGCGGTGACGTCGATGCCCAAAAGCCCGCCGTAAAGCTCGTGAACCGGCACCTCGTGTCCGTTCACGGTGGCGCTCCAGCCCTTCTCGTAGGGGATGGAGATGAGGAGCGTCTCGTCGCGTTGGGCGTCGAAGGTAGCGCTCACCTGGCCGTTCGAGAACGACTTCAGCGAGAAACCGGCGGAATCGAGCTTTCCGAGTAGCGTCTTCATCTCGTCGACGTCGAGTGTTTCCGCCTTGATGGCCGCCTCGATCGGTGCGTCGAAGAGGGCCTCTTTCGTGCCGACGACGCGCCCGTGCTTGTCCACGGTTGTTTGCCCCTTGGCGGTCGGGACAATCGACACCGTGATGGTCTCGCCCGCGTCGAACGTGCCCGCGTACACCACGTTGCACGACCCGCGCCCGCCGACGTGCTCGACGGTTGTGCCGTTGACCTGCGCATAGCAGGAGATGCCGCTCTCCTCGATGTCGAGCAGGTAGATGCTCGGGAAGTAGAGGAAAAGCGGCCCCGCGCTCGTGGTAGTGACGGTGAAGTCGCGCTGGTCCGTGCCGCCTGTCCCCGCGTCGACGGCGGTCGCCTTATGGTAGAGGCCGCTCGCATCGGCGCCCGTGACGGATGCGTACATGGCTATCTGGTTGTTGAAGGGGTTGGCGCTCCATGCGTCGGTGGGCTCGTCGTCGGTCGCATCGGCCGCAGCACCCGAGTAGTCCGCCTTATTGGCCAGCTCCGTCTCCTCGGCCGTGGCCGCAATGCCATAGCCGAGCGGCATCGACGAGGTCGTCTTCCAGTCGCGATAAGAACCGTAGAGCTCATGGGCATGGTCGGCGACGAGCTCGGTTTCGGGCGGCTGCTCCTCGGCGATGACGTTGGTCACCGAAAGCAGTGCGTCGGCTGCTGTGTTGGGCGATTGGTACGCGGTCCCGAACGGCGTCTTCTTCGAGTAGCCAAGGCGCATGAGCAGGTTCTGCACGCTGTTTTCCTGGGTGGACGAGTACAAATCGAACGAGCCCGACCCGCTGAGCACAAGCCCCGTGCAATCGGGTCCGTTGTACTTCGACGACCCGTAGTACACGCACGTTTGCCCCGTGCGCGCGAAGCCGTTGTCGGTGGGGTAGTCCTCGTAGTATTTCTCGAGCTCGTTGATGCGGTTTGAGTATTCGCTCGCGCTTATGTTACACGCGGCGTATTGAGCCGCCGTGCCGTAGCACTGCTCGAAGGCGAACAGGACGACCAGACAAGCGATCCCCGCTCGGGCCAGGATCTTGCGCCCTGCCGCGCGCTTCCCGCGAGCGTTCCTTTCGGCGGGAACCCGCAGGTCCTGGCGCACCATAAGCGCGAGGAAAACGGTGAATCCCGCGATCAGCACCAGTTCGAGCACGGCGTTCGCGGCACTCGGGCGAATCGAGAGCGTGCGATACCACACGTTGAACGTGGCGCATCCGAAGATGAGAAACGCTGTCGCGCCGCCCTTCACTACCGCGCGCAGCGAGGTGTGGTGCACGGGGCGGTTTTGGGGACTCCCGGTGACGACGAGCGCTTCACCCCTGTTGTCCAGGCAGAAGGCGATGCCCTCGAAGGCGAGCGCCACCATCGTGAGCAGCAGCAGAAACGCCATGCGGCCCGTGTAGGACGACTCGGGAACGAACCCGAGCCAGATTGTGTTCAGCTGGATGAGGACGAGCGACGAGGCGGGGATCCCCACGATGACGGCACCCGCGATGCGCAGCGCGCGGGACCTGCGCGCGTCGACGAAGAACACGGCAACGCCCACGAGCACGAGGGCCGAAATCACGATCGCAGGGGTCGCGTTCGCGACGATGATGCCCGGCCGCGTGCCGATGGCGAAGAAGTTCGCGTAGTCGAAGGGGTTGAGCGAGAAGATGGTCCCCGCAAGCGACGCCAGCCCCGCGCCCGATCCCTTGCCGCCCAAAAGCGCGATCAGCGTGGGGAAGAGAATCACCGCGGAGGCCCCCACAGCGAGAATCATCGTCGCAGCATAGCGTATGCCCAGGTGGATGAGGGGGTGACCTGAAGGCTTGCGCTTCTTGCCCGCAGCGCCCTTTGGCCCGCAGCCCTCGGCGTCCCCGAGGGTGCTCTCGTCCGCGATGCCGTCCAGCCCGCAACGCTCGCGCTCATCGATGCGCAGGCGCGCGTACTCGTAGAAGAAGTAGAAGATGGTGAAGAAGCACACCATGTAGCCCGTGTACCAATTGAAAAGGATGGCGCACGCGCACGACGCGAACAGGGTCGCGCATCCGCGTCCGCGCACCAGACGGTACACGCCCAGGCAGGCGAGCGGCGCCATGATCACGCCGTCGATCCACATGATGTTACTCGAATACCCGGTGACATACGAGGTGAGCGAGTAGGCGATCGCGCCGACCACCGCGAGCACCTGCGTTGCGCAAGACCCCTTGGCACCTGCCGCGACAAAGCGACCGCGCAGGAACACGAGGCAGGTCACGGCGGCAAGCGGAATCTTCACGAGGAAGAGGAAGCTGAAGAAGTAGGGCACCTGCGAAGGGTCGCAGAAGGCGACGAGCGCGTTTAAGGGGCTCGACAGGTAATAGGTATATTGCGCATAGGTTCCGCACCCCATGCCCGCGTCGGCGGAATACAAAAGCGACGCGTCGCCGTTGATCACGTTGGAGAGCCATCCGAAGAACTGCGCGTACTGGACGGGCATGTCATACATCATGACCGAGACGTCCCCGAAGGGGTAGATGCAGTTCGATGCAAACGCGAAGAGAATCACGAAAAAAGGCACGACGAAGGAGAGGGCGTATGCCGCAATCGCGCTTTTCGTCGCAGCGGGGCTCGCGCTCGGCGCCTGCGGGGTGCGCCTTTCGGGGCGCTCCTCGGGCTTCGCGTGAGATCCTGCGGCGGCGGAAAGCGCCTCGCCTGCCCTCGATGCTGAATCTGCTATGTCTCGTTTCCAGACTGCCATTTTTCCTGAAAGCCATCCTAGCGCCTGCGGGGAGAAAACGGGCTTTCAGTCGAAGGTTCGTGGCATAAATCCAAAAGCTTACCCAAAGACTTCATATAGTAGTGTGGGGAAGCACCCGATGCCGCAGTTTTGCCTTGATTGTCGCCACCTGTTGAGCAAGCGCGTTCGGGGCGGGGCTCCCGTCGTTTGGGGAAGGTTGACTCGAGCCCGCGCCCCTCGATCGCGCGCACCGCCCCCTCGCGTTGCCCCGCGCGCCGCTACGCGTCCCGTCCTCGGCCGCGCGCGCCATCGAAAAGCAACTTTTTTCGACCTCGTTTCCCCAGCTTAAAGGCCGAAAGAACAAAAAACTTCCACAGCTCGTAAAAATTTTTCTTGACGCGGCATGATCCCCATAGTATCTTTTTCGATTGCAACTTTTTTGGGAAATGAGTGCGTGCGTGAAGGAGGAAAAGCCTCGTGGCCAAAGCAAAAACTAGCGCTCCCACCAGCCTTTATAGGAATCGCAGAAGCTTCGCGAAGATTCCGGACGTAATGGACGTCCCCAATCTTATCGCAATCCAGACGGACAGCTTCAAGTGGTTCAAGGAAGAAGGCCTCCAGCAAGCTTTCCAGGACATCGCTCCTATCGAGAACAGCACGAAAGACATGTGCGTGGAGTTCGGCAAGCATGAGTTCGGCGAGCCGAAGTACACCGTCGATGAGTGCAAGGAGAAGGACGTCTCGTATCAGGCGCCCCTGTTCGTGGAAATCCGCTTCATCAATCGTGAGACGGGCGAAATCAAGGAACAGAACGTGTTCATGGGCGACTTCCCGCTCATGACGAACCGCGGTACCTTCATCATCAACGGTACTGAGCGCGTCGTTGTCTCCCAGCTCGTTCGCTCCCCGGGCGTGTACTTCTCGTCCGAGCGCGACAAGACGTCGGACAAGACCATCTACAACGCGAAGGTCATTCCGAGCCGCGGCGCATGGCTCGAGTTCGAGACCGACAAGCGCGACATCCTCTCCGTGCGCATCGACCGCAAGCGCAAGCAGCCGGCCACGCTGCTCGTCCGTGCCCTCGGCCTTGCCGAGACGCGCGAGGAGATCATCGAGCTTCTGGGCTCCGACGACATGGTGCTGCGCACCCTCGATCGCGACCCGGCAACCACCAAGGAAGAGTCCCTCATCGAGCTGTACAAGCGCTTCCGTCCGGGCGAGCCGCCCACGATCGACTCCGCGCGCACGCTGCTCGAGGGCCTGTTCTTCAACCCGCAGCGTTACGACCTGGCGAAAGTCGGCCGCTACAAGATCAACAAGAAGCTCGGTTTCGACGCCGACAACGACGCCTCGACCCTGACCGACGAGGACATCACCGCCACGATGAAGTACATCATCGCGCTGCATGCCGGTGAGGAAGGCGCGAGCGTCGACGACATCGACCACTTCGGCAACCGCCGCATCCGCACGGTCGGCGAGCTCATCCAGAACCAGTTCCGCATCGGCCTCTCCCGTATGGAGCGCGTCGTGCGCGAGCGCATGAGCATGCAGGAGCCTGACGAGATCACCCCGCAGTCGCTCGTGAACATCCGCCCAATCGTGGCTGCCATCAAGGAGTTCTTCGGAAGCTCCCAGCTCTCGCAGTTCATGGACCAGGCGAACCTCGCCGCAGGCATCACGCACAAGCGCCGTCTGTCCGCACTCGGCCCGGGTGGTCTGTCCCGCGAGCGCGCAGGCTTCGAAGTCCGCGACGTCCACAACTCCCATTACGGCCGCATGTGCCCGATCGAGACGCCTGAAGGCCCGAACATCGGCCTTATCGGCTCGCTCGCGACGTTCGGCCGCATCAACCCCTACGGCTTCATCGAGACGCCCTATCGTCGCGTGGTCGACGGCAAGGTGACCGACGACATCGACTACCTCACGGCCGACGAGGAGGAGAACTACACGATCGCCCAGGCGAACGAGATGTTCAACCTCGAGACCCGCGAGTTCGGCACCACCGACGCCGACGGCGTGTTCCACAAGGCGACGCGCGTTCTCTGCCGTACCAAGGACGCCTCCGGCGTGTTCGGCGAGCCTGAAGAGGTGCTGCCCGAGCAGGTTACCTACATGGACGTTTCCCCGCGTCAGATGACGTCGGTCGCAACGTCGCTCATCCCGTTCCTCGAGCATGACGACGCGAACCGCGCCCTCATGGGCTCGAACATGCAGCGTCAGGCTGTGCCGCTGCTCAAGCCGCACGCCCCGCTCGTCGGCACGGGCATGGAGCACCGCATCGCGGTTGACTCCGGCGAGATCTTGGTCGCCCAGAACCCGGGCGTGGTCGACTACGTCGATGGCCAGACGATCATCGTGCTCAACAACGACGGCGAATACGACGAGTACCTGGTCCCCAAGTTCCAGCGCTCCAACCAGTCCGGTTGCATCAACCATCGCCCGATCGTCCGCAAGGGCGACGAGGTCCATGCCGGCGACGTGCTCGCCGACGGCCCGTCCTGCGACGGTGGCGAGCTGGCACTCGGCCAGAACCTCATGGTCGCCTACATGCCGTGGGAAGGCTACAACTACGAGGACGCTATCATCGTGTCCGAGCGCGTGGTTGCTGAAGACCTGCTCACGTCCATCCACATCTCCGAATACGAGGTCGACGCGCGCGACACGAAGCTCGGCCCTGAGGAAATCACCCGCGAGATCCCGAACATGTCCGACGACATGACGGCCGATCTCGACGCTGACGGCATCATCCGCATCGGCGCCGAGGTGTTCCCGGGCGACGTGCTCGTGGGCAAGGTCACCCCGAAGGGCGAGACCGAGCTCACCGCTGAAGAGCGCCTTCTGCGCGCCATCTTCGGCGAGAAGGCCCGCGAGGTGCGCGACACGTCGCTCAAGGTGCCCCATGGCTCCGGCGGCCGCGTGATCGGCATCCACCGCTTCAGCCGCGCGGCAGGCGATGAGCTTGCTCCTGGCGTGAACGAGCTTATCCGGATCTTCGTGGCTCAGAAGCGTAAGGTCCAGCAGGGCGACAAGCTTTCCGGTCGCCACGGCAACAAGGGCGTCATCTCCCGCGTGCTTCCGGTGGAGGACATGCCCTACCTCGCCGACGGCACCCCGATCGACGTCATGCTCAACCCCCTCGGCGTTCCTTCCCGTATGAACGTCGGCCAGCTGCTCGAGAACCACCTCGGCTGGGCCGCCAAGTGGGGTTGGTCCGACGAGGACACCGACAAGCCGGTTGCCGGACCGCAGTTCGTGGCGACGCCTGTCTTCGACGGTGCGACCGAGGAGGAAATCTCCGACGCCATCGAGCATGCGAACAAGAACCTCATCAACATCAACCATGCCAAGTACGGTGACCTGGCACGCGACGAGTTCGTCCCGCAGCTGTCCCGCACCGGCAAGACCTGGCTCTACGACGGCCGCACGGGCGAGAAGTTCCGCGAGCCGATCACGGTCGGCCAGACCTACATCCTGAAGCTGGGCCACATGGTCGACGATAAGATCCACGCCCGTTCGACCGGCCCCTACAGCCTCATCACCCAGCAGCCTCTCGGCGGCAAGGCCCAGTTCGGCGGCCAGCGCTTCGGCGAGATGGAAGTGTGGGCGCTCTACGCGTACGGCGCTTCCAACGTGCTGCAGGAGATCTTGACCGTGAAGTCCGACGACACCGCCGGCCGCGTGAAGTCTTACGAGGCCATCGTCAAGGGCGAGAACATCCCGCCCGCGGAGGTGCCGGAGAGCTTCAAGGTTCTCGTGAAGGAAATGAAGTCGCTGTGCTTGAACGTCGAGCTCGAGGGCCACGACATGCAACCGATCAGCGAGGACGAAGGCGTCGTCGAGAAGAAGGACGACGATTCGGATCAGGCGCTGTTCGACGCGATTGCCGCGGACGCGAAGCTTTCTGAGGAAGAGTCTGACAAGGCTCTCGATGACATCGCAGCTGAACTGGGAGAATTGATGGGCGATTCATCTAATGACGATACGACCAACGACCTTATCGGTGGAGAGGAGTAAGAGATGACCGAATTCGACGTGAACAACTTCGACGCGCTTCGCATCTCCCTCGCGAGCGCCGACGATATCCGCAGCTGGTCGCACGGCGAGGTCAAGAAGCCCGAGACCATCAACTACCGCACGCTCAAGCCCGAAAAGGACGGCCTGTACTGCGAGAAGATCTTCGGTCCTACCAAGGACTGGGAGTGCGCCTGCGGCAAGTACAAGCGCGTTCGCTTCAAGGGCATCGTCTGCGAGCGCTGCGGCGTCGAAGTGACCCGCAGCAAGGTTCGCCGCGAGCGCATGGGCCATATCGAGCTCGCTGCGCCCGTGTCCCATATCTGGTACTTCAAGGGCAGCCCGAGCCGTCTTGGCTACCTGCTCGACATCCCGCCGAAAGAGCTGGAGAAGGTGCTGTATTTCGCCAGCTCCATCATCACTTCGGTTGACAAGGAAGGCCGCGACGAGGACGCTGACGAGCTCCGTGACGAGCTTGCCGCCGACCTCGAGGAACTCGACGCCGAGCGCGACCGCCTCATCGAGGCGACGCGCCGACTGGGCACCGACTACGTGCCGGGAGACGACGACTTCGTCGATGAGATCGACGAGGACGAGCGCCTGACCCCCGAAGAGGTCGAGGCCGAGATCGCCGATATCCACGAGGAGTTCATCGAGCGCAAGCAGCTGCGTCAGGACGCCTTCGAGGCCTTCATGAAGATCGAGCCCAAGCAGCTCGTTCCCGAAGAGGCGCTCTATCGCGAGATGCGCATGAACTACAAGAACTACTTCACTGGCGGCATGGGTGCCGAGGCGGTGCGCGACCTGCTTGATGCAATGGACCTCGAAGAGGCCGCCGAAGAGCTGCGCGACACCATCGCCAACGGCAAGGGCCAGAAGCGTGCGAAGGCGATCAAGCGTCTGAAGGTCGTCGACGCGTTCCTGAAGTCCGACAACAAGCCCTCCGACATGATCTTGGACGTCATCCCGGTCATCCCGCCCGACCTGCGCCCGATGGTGCAGCTCGACGGCGGCCGCTTCGCGACGTCCGACTTGAACGATCTGTACCGCCGCGTAATCAACCGCAACAACCGCTTGAAGCGCCTGCTCGACCTCGGCGCTCCCGAGATCATCGTGAACAACGAGAAGCGCATGCTCCAGGAAGCGGTCGACAGCCTCTTCGACAACGGTCGCCGCGGCCGCCCCGTCACGGGCCCGGGCAACCGTCCGCTGAAGTCGCTCTCCGACATGCTCAAGGGCAAGCAGGGCCGCTTCCGCCAGAACCTGCTCGGCAAGCGCGTCGACTACTCCGGCCGTTCGGTTATCGTCGTCGGCCCGTCGCTCAAGCTGCATCAGTGCGGCCTGCCGCAGCAGATGGCCCTCGAGCTGTTCAAGCCCTTCGTCATGAAGCGCCTGGTCGAGCTCGAATACGCCGCCAACATCAAGGCTGCGAAGCGTGCTGTCGATCGTGGCGCGAGCTACGTGTGGGACGTTCTCGAGGAAGTCATCGTCGAGCATCCCGTGCTTTTGAACCGCGCACCTACCCTGCACCGTCTGGGCATCCAGGCGTTCGAGCCGGTGCTCGTCGAAGGCAAGGCCATCAAGCTCCATCCGCTCGTCTGCACGGCGTTCAACGCTGACTTCGACGGCGACCAGATGGCTGTGCACGTTCCTCTGGGAGCCGAGGCCCAGGCCGAGGCGCGCGTGCTCATGCTTTCCGCCAACAATATCAAATCCCCTGCTCATGGTCGTCCTCTGACCGTGCCGACGCAGGACATGATCATCGGCGTGTACTACCTGACCGCCGCTCGCGATAACTTCCCGGGCGAGGGTCGCGCGTTCGTGAACTTCGCGGACGCCGTGAACGCGCACGACGCTCATGCCGACGTCGACCTGCAGGCCAAGATCTGGGTTCGCCTTTCGGAGGACACCCAGGTTGCCACCGCGTTCCACACCTATGAGGAGCACAAGGCTGGCACGCGCCTCGAGACGACCATCGGCCGCATCATCTTCAACAACGTCTTCCCGGACGACTATCCGTTCATGAACTACCAGATGAACAAGAAGGAAATCGGCCGCTTGGTCGAGGACGTGTGCAACCGCTACGACCTCGCCGACGTGCCGCCGATCCTCGACGGTCTGAAGGAGACGGGCTTCCACTACGCCACGCTCGCGGGCATTACCGTTTCGGTGTACGACGCGACGGTGCCGCCCAACAAGAAGGAGATTCTCGACGATGCCGAGGCCAAGGTCGACGCCATCGACGAGGATTACGAGATGGGTCTCATGAGCCCCGAAGAGCGTCACAAGCAGGTCGTCGACATCTGGACCGATGCGAACGAGAAGGTTGGCGACGCGATGTCGGCCAACTTCGACCACTACAACCCCATCTACATGATGGCTGACTCCGGTGCTCGTGGTAACATCAAGCAGATTCGCCAGCTCGCAGGCATGCGCGGCCTCATGGCCGACACGAAGGGCCAGACGATCGACATTCCGGTTAAGTCGAACTTCCGCGAGGGCCTGTCGGTGTTGGAGTACTTCATTTCCACGCACGGTACTCGAAAGGGCATGGCCGACACGGCGCTTCGTACCGCTGACTCCGGTTACCTCACGCGTCGTCTCGTCGACGTCGCGCAGGAAGTTATCGTCCGCGAGATCGACTGCGGCACCGCCGAGGGCGTGCCCTACCCGCTGTACAACGAGAAGGGCGAGCTCGACGAGAACCTCATCGGCCGTTGCCTGCTCGAGTCCGCTGTGGGCACCGACGGCACGGTGGTCCTCGAGGGCGACAACTACATCTCCTCCATGGATCAGCTGGCCGAGATGGCGGCTGCGGGTATCGAGGAAGTGACCATCCGCACGGTCATGACCTGCCATGCCGAGCACGGTGTTTGCCAGAAGTGCTATGGCTGGGACCTTGCGACGGCGCGCCCGGTCAACATCGGCACGGCAGTCGGCATCATCGCAGCTCAGTCCATCGGCGAGCCGGGCACGCAGCTTACGATGCGTACCTTCCACGCCGGCGGCGTCGCGGGCGAGGACATCACGCAGGGCCTCCCGCGTGTTCAGGAACTTTTCGAGGCGCGCAAGCCGAAGGGCCAGGCCGTCCTCGCCGAGATCTCCGGCACGCTGCAGGTTTCCGGCGACAAGTCGTCCAAGACGCTCACGATCCACGACCAGGAAGGCAACTACCGCGAGTACGTCGTTTCCGCTCGCGCGACGCTGTTCCCCGGCGTGGAAGACGGCGGCGAGGTCAAGGTTGGCCAGCAGCTCACCAAGGGTTCGGTGAACCCGCACGACTTGCTGCGCCTGACCGACCCCAACACGACGCTTCGCTACATCGTTGCCCAGGTCCAGGGCGTGTACGTGTCCCAGGGCGTAGACATCAACGACAAGCACATCGAGGTCATCGCGCGCCAGATGCTGCGCAAGGTGGCCGTGCTCGACGCGGGCGATTCCGAGTTCCTCCCGGGCCGCCAGGTCAACCGATACGAGTTCGAGAACGTGGCGAACGCTCTGATTGCCGAGGGCAAGAACCCGCCGGTCGGCCAGCCGCTGCTTTTGGGTATCACCAAGGCTTCGCTCGCAACCGACTCGTTCCTGTCGGCTGCATCGTTCCAGGAGACCACCAGGGTTCTCACCGATGCCGCCATTGAGGGCAAGACCGACCACTTGGTTGGCCTGAAGGAGAACGTTATCATCGGCAAGCCGATTCCCGCTGGTACCGGCCTTAAGCGCTACCGCGAGGTGGGCCTTACCTACAAGGGCCGCCCGACGGGCAAGGTTATCGGCGATACGCTGCCGGACACCGCTCCCGACGCGCTGCGCGAGGTGGAAGAGCTTCTGCCGCAGCCGCAGGATTGGTCGCTCGACGGCGATGGCTACCTCAACTCCATGGGGTCGAGCTACGGCAACTACTACTCGGGCCTGTCGCTCGGGCATCGCGGTCCGCAGCTTTCCGACGAGGATGCGCGCCTGTACATCTTCGACGACCTGGGCGTTTCGCAGCGTTGGGCCAACAAGTTCAGCGAGGCGGGCATCGAAACGGTCGCCGATTTGGTGGGCCACACCGAGGAGGATCTCCTTCGCATCGAGGGCATCGGCGTGAAGGCGATCGAGGAGCTCAAGGAGGGCCTGAAGGAGCACGACCTGCTCTATGTCATCGAGGACGACCTTTCGGCATCCTCCGACGACATGAGCCAGCTGCTCGATATGGTCTTCAGCCCCGACGACAACATCCTCATCGGCGGTGACGAGCCGGCGACGTTCAACACGGAAGGCGAGGACATGCTCGGCGAGGCGCTGCCTCCGCGCAGCTACCATCGCAACCTCGAGGAGCTCGACGAGCTGCTCGGGTCGGTCGGCAACTTCGGCTTCAGCTTGAAGCACGCCGATGACGAGGAAGATTCCGACGATTCCGACGAGGACGAGGAATAATCACTCCGCCGCCCCCACGGGCGGCGGATCCACTTGACGCTGTGAGGCCCTGAGGCACTCAGCTTTGCCCCTGCGCATCGCGGCGCGTACCTTCCAAGTACGCAAGCGTGCGCACGGGCGATCCTGGGTACCTCGGGGCCTCTCGTCATTTTCCCGTGCAGGACAAGGAAGCCTCGCGGATAGGGGATTGTCCCCCTCGCAATCCGCATGGGGCGCCAGGTCAAGGAAAGGTGCATATGTCTGAGAAAACGTATGTCCCCGAAGGCGAGGTTGCCCCGTCTTCGCAGATCGCAACCACAATCGAGGCGCTCGCTGCGACAATTCGCGCGCGCCGGGATGCGTGCGAGGAAAGCTACACGCACCAGCTTCTCTATGGGCCGGCCGACAAACCGCTCAAGAAGGTGATGGAAGAGGCCGGGGAAGTGGGGCTTGCTGCCAAGGACGTCGAGTCCGAGCTCGTGATGCTGCGGGCGATGGAGCACCATGCGCACGGCCATGAAGCGCTGGTCGCTGCCGCGGGCGAGCGCGTTGATGCGTGCACCGACCACCTGCGCTATGAGGCGGCCGACGTAGTGTATCATCTTCTTGTTGTGCTCGAGCGTTATGGCATCGACTTGGATGAGTTTGCCGCCGAGCTCAACGAGCGCATGACCGACGAAGAGCGACCTTCGGGGGCGGTTCGCCTCAAGCAAGGCCACGTTAAAAGGGGTAAGTAGCCTATGGCACGTCTATTTGGAACCGACGGTGTCCGCGGAGTCGCGAACACCGAGCTCACCTGCGAGCTTGCCTATCGCTTGGGACAGGCTGCGGCCGTGTTTCTCGGCAAGAACATCGTGGTCGGCAAGGACACCCGCCTGTCGGGTGACATGCTGGAATCGGCGCTTGCCGCCGGCATCATGAGCGCGGGAGGGACCGAACTTTCGGTGGGGATTATCCCCACGCCTGCGGTTGCGCTGCTTGTGCGCGAGCTGCACGCCGACGGCGGTGCGGTGATCTCCGCTTCGCATAACCCGCCGGAGTACAACGGCATCAAGCTCTTCGACGCCGAGGGCTACAAGCTTCCCGACGAGGTGGAAGATAAGATTGAGGAGTTCATCAAGCAGGGCGGCCTCGAGGGTGCTGCTGCTCGAGCCGAGGAGGGTGCGGAAGGCGAGGACGCCGCCGCGATGCTTCCTGGCGACGAGGTGGGCGTTGCCCTCCCCGTTGACGAGGCCTGCGAGATCTACATCGAGCATGCTGTTCAGAGCGTGCGCGCGCAGGGCATCGACTTCTCGGGTATGCGCATCGCGCTCGACACGGGGCACGGTGCCTCGTCGCTCACGAGCGCTGAGGCCTTCCGCCGCTTGGGTGCGGAAGTCATCGCGATCAACGAGGACTTCGACGGCACCGACATCAACGTGAACTGCGGTTCCACCCATCTCGAACCGCTTGCCCAGCTTATGCGCGAAAGCGGTGCAGACGTCGGCGTGGCGCACGACGGCGATGCCGACCGCGTGATGCTCATGACGCCCGACGGCACCGAGATCGACGGCGACATGGTCGAGGCCGTGTGCGCGCTCGACATGAAGCGCCGCGGGTGCCTGCCCGAGGACACCGTCGTGTCCACCGTGATGTGCAACCTCGGGTTTGTCCATGCGATGCGCGACAACGGCATCACTGTCGTGCAGACGAAGGTGGGCGACCGCTATGTACTCGAGGAGATGCGCGCGAAGGGCTACGCCATCGGCGGCGAGCAATCGGGCCACATGATCCTGCTTGAGCACAACTCCACGGGGGACGGCCTTATGACGGCTTGCCAGTTCCTTGCGGCGGTGAAGCGCGCGGGCACGCCGGTGGCCGACGTCGTTTCCATCATGAAGAAGTTCCCGCAGACGCTTATCAACGTGCGGGTGCGCGACAAGCATGCGGTTGAAGGTAACGAGGCTATCGCCGCCGCCGTCGCGAAGGCCGAGGAAGCGCTTGGCGATTCGGGCCGCGTGCTGCTGCGCCCAAGCGGCACGGAGCCTGTGGTTCGCGTGATGGTCGAGGCGGAGGACGCGGACGCCGCGAAGGCCCACGCCGAGGCGATTGCCGCTGTTGTTGAGGCCGAAATCTAGAAGATATCGCATATCGCCCCTGTTCATCGGGGGCGATTTCTTTCCTGGTGCGCGAGGTGAGGGAGACCCATGGCATACGAGATCATAGTCGCGAAGTTCACCCCCGACGAGCCGGATGAGCGCATCGATGCCGTGCTGCCCGACGGTGTCGTCGGCATCGGGGCGAAGGCGTTTCGCTTCAAGGGCGAGGTGCGCTCCTTGCGCGCCCCCCAAAGCCTCATCGAGGTGGGGGATGCCGCTTTCGACGGCTGCCGCAACCTCGTGCAGGTCGACTTTCCGGGCGATGTCGCCATGGTGGGAAAGCGCGCTTTCCAACACTGCACCTCGCTGCGCGAGATAACGTTTGCCGACACGCTCGGCTGCATCGACGACGCTACGTTCCAAGGCGCGACTTCGCTTTCCCGCGTCGTGGCGCCCGGGGTGACCGAAATCAACCGCTACGCCTTCCAGCGCTGCACCTCGCTTGTCGACGTGCAGTTCGGAGCCTTGGAGACGATCGGGCGCCGCGCGTTCGCGAGCTGTACCGAACTTGAGCGGATTGAGCTGCCCAGCACGTTGAAGGTGATCGGGGAAGAGGCCTTTTCGGGATGCCAAGCCCTTCGCGAGGTTGTGATCCCCGAGAGTGTGGAGGAGATCGAGCCGTGGGCGTTTCGCGGATGCACCAGCCTCGATGCCGCGTCGATTCCCGATAGCGTCGTGCAGCGTTTCCCCGAGTCGTTCACGCAAGAGGTTGCGGCGAGGGCGGGGGTCGTTCTGAAGACTGAGCGCACGCGGCTTTCGGCAGCATTCCAGGATGCGCATGAAGTGGATCGGGCGGAGCTCATGGCCGATGGCAAGCGCCTGTGCGCCGAAGAGGACGAGCTGCGCAAACAGCTCGCTGGCTTGGGCATGTTCGCGCGTGCGGAGAAGGAGCGGATCCAGGCGCGGCTCGACGAGGTGGAAGGCCAGCTTGCGGAGGTGCGCGATTTGATCGACGCGCTCGACAACCCGACCGACGAGGAGCTGCTCGCGATGCTGTAGCAAGCAGGGCGTGCGTGCGGCTTGCGTGCGGCGTGCGGGTTGCGCGAGGCGCACGGAATCGCGAAGGAAGCATGTCCTGCATGGGAATCGTACGCCGTATCCTGCGAGCAAGGAAAAAGCCAGGGGCGATGTGAAGTCGCACCCTGGCTTTTCTCGCTCTTGTGGACAAGCTCGCCTTTTCCCTTGGAGAGTCCTGGCAAGCCTCTTCCTCTGGACGTTCTGCCCTCCTCTTTTTTGGGAATCGCTTTCGTTATTTCCTCCTGTTGGAGAAGCGAATGGCTGCGGCAAGTGCGCGCACGAGCAGGCTTGGCTTGTGCGGCGGTTGCTCGATGTGGGGCAAGATCGCCGTGGTCGTCACTTCCTCGGCGGGCTCGATGGCATCGGGCTCGAGCGCTGGCTCGCTGGTGCCGGCCGCGTCAGCGGAAGGGGAGCCGCTAGCCGCGTCAGCGGGAGCGGCACTGCTCGTTGCGCTCATCGCCTCTGGAGGAACCGTTGCGGTCTCCGAGGTCGCGGGAGTTGCCGTGCCCGCACTCGGCGCCACGTTCGTCGCGCCTTCGACCGCCTCGCGCTTCTCCACCTCGCGCTCGACTTCCACCTCGGTGCTCATGCGCGCTTTAAGCCGCGCCTCGTCCATGAAGTGCGCCTGCGAGTCGAATCGAATCGTCTTGCCCTCGGGGCTGACCTGCGCGAAGAACCCAAGCGGCGTGTAGCGGCGGTTGGGAAGCAGCTCGCGCAGCTTCGCCGTGTCGGAAAGTGAGACGTCGATGTAGGACAAAATGCGGTCGCGCAGCTTCTCGTCGAGCACGGGCCAGGCGATTTCCACACGCTTATCCATGTTGCGCGTCATGAGGTCGGCGCTCGCCAGGTAGACCTTCATGTTCGCGCGCGGCCCAAAGCCGTAGATGCGGCTGTGCTCGAGCATGCGCCCGACGATGGACACGACGCGCACGTTCTCGGTGTAGCCTTCCACGCCTGGGACCAGGCACGATATCCCGCGAACGAGCATGACGGTCTTCACGCCCGCCTGCGATGCCTCGGCGATCTTGTCGATGATCTCCTTGTCGGTGACTGAGTTCGTCTTGAAGAACAGCCCACACGGCTCGTCGCGGTGCGCAAGCTCGATCTGGTGGTCGATGTTCTTCAGAATGAGCGGCTTCACCTGCAGGGGCGCCACCCACAGCACGTCGTAGTTGTCCGACACGTTCTCAAGCGCCATGTTGCGGAAGAACTCCGTCGCATCGCGGCCGATTGTGGGGCTCGTCGTGATAAGCGACAGGTCGGTGTAGAGCTTCGCCGTCTTCTCGTTGTAATTGCCCGTGCCGAGCTGCGTGATGTGCTGGATGCCGTCGTCGGTCTGGCGGGTGATGCAGCAGATCTTGCTGTGCACCTTGTAGTCGCGGAAACCGTAGATGACGTTGCATCCGGCCTGCTCAAAACGCTGCGACCATTCGATATTGTTGCTCTCGTCGAAGCGGGCGCGCAGTTCGAACAGCGCGGTGACCTCCTTGCCGTTCTCGGCGGCGTCGATGAGCGCCTCGGCGAGATGCGACTGGCTGGCCAGGCGGTAGAGCGTGATCTTAATCGAGATGACGCGCGGGTCGCGCGACGCCTCGCGCAGAAGCTGCACGAACGGGTCCATGCTTTCGTAGGGGTAGGAAAGCAGCACGTCGCCGCCTGCCGTGACCTGCTCCATGATGGGGCGTTTGCGGTCGAGGCACGCCGGCCACTGCGGCGTGAACGGCGGATACATGAGCGCTGCGCACTGCTTTTCGGAAAGATGCGATGCCAAACCCCAGGTGAAGCTCAAATCGAGCGGCACCGACGTCGTGAACACCTGGTGCTTCTTCAGGTTCAGGCGATCGAGCAGCAGCGGCTCGAGGGTATCGGAGAGCTCGCGCTCGCTCTCGAGGCGTACTGGGGCTAAGCGCGCGCGCTTCTTCAGGATGCGCTTCATGTGCTCGCGATAGTCCTCGTCGTTCTCGTCGGTGGACTCCGTCGCGTCGATGTCGGCGTTGCGCGTGACGCAGATGACGTTGGTGTGCTTCACGGTGTACATGGAAAACACCTGCTCGGCAACCATTTCCACCACATGCTCAAGCAGGATGAACGAAAAGCCATCGCCCGGCAGCTTCACGACGCGCGCGCACTGTCGCGGCAGGGGGATGAGCCCGAGCATGGTTCCCTCGGCGCCGACGTTCTGCGAAAGGGAGGCGCTCTTCGCAGGCTCCTTCGCTGGCTTGCCCTTGCTCTTTTTGCCTTTCTTGCCCTTCTTCTTCTGCTCGCTTTTCGCCTGCTCCTGGGCGTTGTCGGCTTCCTCATCGAGGCGCACGACGATGTAGAGCGCGCCGTTTTCCAGATGCGGGAAGGGGTGGCGGGCGTTGATAATCTGCGGGGAGAGGAACGGCGTCACGTTGGCCTCGGCGTATTCCGCCAGGTAGGCGCGCTGCTCGTCGGTGAGCTCGTCGGGACGAACGTGCGTGACCCCCACCTTGCTCAGCAGCAGGCGAACCTGCTCGAAAGTGCACTCGTAGGCGGGGTAGAGCTCATGACAGCGCAGATAGATGGCGCGAAGCTGCTCGGAGGGCGTCATGTTGGACTTGGAATCGACGATGTGCTTTTTCACGAGCGACAGGTCGGTCAGGCTGCCGACGCGCACCATGAAGAATTCCTGCAGGTTGCTCCAGAAGATGGAGATGAAGTTCAGGCGCTGCAGAAGCGGGACCGACTCGTCGGCGCCCTGCTCGAGCACGCGTTCGTTGAAGTCGAGCCACGACAGCTCGCGGTTCTGAAGATAGGGTGCGGGATTGCCAGCTGCGGGAATGACCTGGTCTGATGAAGTGGGATTGTCGTTGGCCATGCAGAGCCTCCTTGATGTGCATGATGACACGTTCTTCGCGCTACCTTCCATGATAACGCGCTGCGGGATGATGAGGTGAAAGCGTTACTGAGCCTTGACTCTTGGGCAAGGCGTATTGCCCAGCATGCGCTCGATGAGATAGCCTTCGCGCACGCCGCGCTTGCATATCTGCAGCTCGCGGGCACCAAGTTCTCGCATGAGCGTGCTGAGAATGACGCAGCCCGGTCCGACCGTGTGGATGCGCTCGGGGACGGCGCGCGCTGCAAGGTGGGCGAATTTCGACGGGTTGCTCTCCAGCAGATCGAGCAGCGCGTCGAAGTGCGCGGGCGTGAGGGTTCTCGGCCGGCAGGGCTCGCCGGTCATCTGGGCATAGAGCTTTGCGGCGGCACGAGCGCTTCCCCCGACGCCAAAGAGCGTTTCGGCGCGATATTTCTGCAAGTCAACGGGAGTTTCCGCGACGCGTTTGAGGAACGCGTGCTCGATTGCTTCGACCTCGCTCGCCTGGGGCATGACAAACTCCACGTATCCGGCGTAAGAGGAAAGCGAGCCCTGCCCGATGCTTACGTCGTCGAAGTCGCGCCCTTTCTCGACGCGGATGAGCTCGGTCGATCCGCCGCCCAAATCGACCACGGTGCCCTTCTCAATCGTGCGATCGCATGAGGCCCCGGTGAAGCTGAGATGCGCCTCGTCGCGGGCGGAAAGCAAGTTCACGGGAGTGCCGATGGCCTTCTCGATCGCGCTGATGGCTTCGCGGGAGTTCGTGCAGTTGCGCAGCACGGCGGTGGCGAAGATGTCAGTGCGCACGCAGTTGAAGTAACGCGCGCGTTTCAGGTGCCCGGAGAGCACGTCGACCGCGCGGGCGATGCCTTCCGGGGTGAATTCGCCCGCATCAACGTAGGCCGAAAGCCCCGCCATCACTTTGTCGTTGATGATGCTTCGGAAGTCCTTGCAGGTGATGGGCTTCTTTTTGCTTATGCCGTCCTTCACGTCGAAGATGACGAGGCGCACAGAATTCGACCCCAGGTCGATTACGCCGTAATTTGCCATAGTGCTATCCGTTTCCTGTTAAGCTCGGTTTTTCTCCATCCTAGCGTAGCGCTTCGGGCAATGGGGAAATCTTTACGCGTCCTTTACGCTCGCTCTGCTTGGACTTCGTGTTCGGGGCCAAATGGTAGGTTCGCGCGGGCGGCTTGTCGGCCGTCTGCCCTGCAAGGTTGAAGTGAGCTGTGACACCATGCGGCGATTGTGGGAAAATACGCAGCGAGAAAAGATAGCGATGCATGTTTAGAGGTAGATTTCCATGTCAGCCCAGTTCAACATTCGCCGTGCGTCGAGTCGCATGGTATCGGTACTCCAGCGTGAACTTGACCTGCCCCGTTTCGTCGCGGCAACGCTTGTCGGCCGCGGAATCGACACCCCGAAGGCGGCGCGCGCGTTTCTGTTTCCCTCGTTCAAGCACGATTGGCTCGACCCCTACCTGATTCCCGGGCTCGGCGGCGTCGTCGACGCGCTAGAGGACGCCGTGCGGAAGGGCCGCCGCATCCTCGTGTTCGGAGACTTCGACTTGGACGGCATATCTGCGACGACGGTTCTCACCCGTGGCCTGCGGGAACTCGGGGCCGACACGGTGCCGTTCATCCCGAAGCGCTTCGAGGAGGGCTACGGCATCACGGCAGCGGCGCTCGAGCGCGTGAAGACCTACGGCCCCGACTTCCTCGTGACGGTCGACTGCGGCATCGCCTGCAAGGCCGAGGTGAAGCTCGTGCAGGCGGCCGGAATCGACGTCGCGATCACCGACCATCACGAGCCCACGGACCTGGTCCCCGAAGACGTGCCCGTTGCCGACCCGAAGATTGATGCCACGTGCCAAAGCTGCGTGCTCGCCGGTGCGGGCGTGGCGCTGAAGCTCGTGCAGGCGCTCGGTGCTCGCTTCGGCAAGCCCTACCTCTGGCGCGATTTCGTCGACTTCGCAACGCTTGGCACGGTGGCCGACCTCATGCCGATGCTCGGCGAGAACCGTCCGCTCGTGATCGAGGGCATCAAGATGATGAACAAGGCGCCGCGCCCGTGCATCGCCGCGCTGCTTGAAACCTCGGGGGCGGTCGGCAAGCCCCTCACCAGCACGAACCTCAGCTTCTCGCTCATTCCGCGCCTCAACGCCGCAGGGCGTATGGGTAACGCCGACTTGGCGCTCAACCTGCTCATGTCCGACGATTTCGACGAGGCGTACCGCTTGGCAACCGAGCTCGAAGGGCTCAACGACCAGCGCCGTGCGATCGAGGCGGAGCTCTCCGAGATCGCGAAGGTCCAGGCCGCGGAAATCTACCACGGCCAGCGCGCGCTCGTCGTTGCGGGCGAGGGGTGGCACGAGGGCGTGAAGGGCATCGTCGCGAGCCGCCTAGTCGGCATCTACGGCGTGCCGTGCATCCTTTTGACCATCGACGGCGACGAGGCGCGCGGCTCGGGCCGAAGCGTGGGGCGCGTGAACCTGTTCGCCGCGGTCGAATCGACGTCTGACCTGCTTGTTCGCTTCGGCGGACACGAGGCGGCGGTGGGCATCACGCTCAAAACCAAGGACATCCCCGCGTTTTCGAAGGCGCTCTGCGACTACCTCGACAAGCTGCCCGAAGACGACTTCCACCCGCTCATCGAGATCGACACGTGCATCAACCTTGATGAGCTCACGCTCGAAACGGTGGGCGCACTGAAGCAAGTCGCCCCCTTCGGTCAGGAGAACCCGACGCCGTGCTTCCTCGCGCGCGACGTGCTGCTCACCCATTGCCGCGCGGTCGGCGCCGAGAAGAACCACTTCTCGTGCACGCTCACGAACGGCCGCACATCGATTTCGGGCATCATGTTCCACTGCACCGACATCGACATGCTCATGACGACCGACAGCGTGGTGAACGCGGCGTTCCAGGTGGAAATCGACACCTGGCGCGGGCGCAAGTCGGTGAAGGCAATGCTTCAGTCCATCACGCCTGCTCGCACGTGCCCTGCGCTCGAGGCGTGCCTCGAGCCGGAGAACCTGTCGTTCGCGGCCGACCTGTACGCCACGAGCGACGCGGAGCTTTGCGAGGACTGCTGTGAGAGCCCCGAGGACATCGAGGCATACGAGGCGGAGCGCGAGAAGAACCGCGCGCTATGGGAACAGAAGGCACAAAGCGACCCCGACGCGCTCGAGAACGCGGTGGTGCGGGCAATCATCGGCGATCGCGAGCTGCACAAATCGCAGCGTGTGGTGCTCTCGAGCCTTCGCGCTGGGAACTCCGTGCTCGCCGTCATGGCGACGGGGCGCGGCAAGTCGCTCACCTTCCAAGTGCATGCGGCATGTGAGGCGCTCGCGCACCATACGGCGAGCCTGTTCGTCTACCCGTTGCGTGCGCTTATCGCTGACCAGGCGTTTCATATCAACGAGGCGCTCGCGCCCTTCGGAATCAACGCGTGCACGCTCACGGGGGAAAGCGCGCCTGACGAGCGCCGCCAGGTTTTTGCGGGCTTGAGGGATGGCTCGGTCGACATCGTGCTCACGACGCCGGAGTTCCTCGTGTGCCATGCTTCCGAGTTCGCGGCTACCGACCGCATCGGCTTCGTCGTGGTTGACGAGGCTCACCACATCGGCCTTTCGCGCGCGGGCCATCGCCCCGCATATGCGCAGCTCGGAAGCACTATCGCGCAGATGGGCAACCCGGTTGTGCTCGCGCTTACGGCGACTTCGGACGAGGCTGTCACCAGCGACATCGATCGTGTGCTTCCCGTGGCGGGGCACGTGGTGGACGACACCATGCGCACGAACCTCCACGTGGTCGATCAGCGCAACCTGCGCAATCGCGGCGACTACCTGGCAACGCTCGTCGCGCAGGGCGAGAAGAGCGTCATCTACGTGTCCTCGCGCGAGCAGTCGGTGGCACTCGCCCGCAACCTGCGCAAACGCGTGCCTCAGATGGCGCCGCTCATCGGCTTCTACAACGCGGGCCTTTCGCGCGCCGAGCGCACGCGCGTCGAGGAGCTGTTCCGCACGGGCGCGATCGCGGTGCTCGTGGCCACATCAGCGTTCGGCGAGGGCGTGGACATTCCCGACATCCGCAACGTCGTGCTTTTCCAGCTGCCGTACAACGAGATCGAGTTCAACCAGATGAGCGGACGTGCGGGGCGCGACGGCAAGGATGCGCGCGTGCATCTGCTGTTCGGGCGCTCGGACGTGAAGCACAACGACCGCATCTTGCAGGACATGACGCCCGATCACGATGTGCTTGCCGAGGTGTACCGCACGCTGCGAACGTGGCAGCGCAAGACGCCCGGCGAGTTCTTCGAGATGGCCGATGGCGAACTCGCGCACATCGTGAGCGGCGCGGGCTGCGAGATCACGGCGGCGTCGGCGGCGTGCGGCATCGCGGTCTTCCGCGAGCTGGGGCTTATCGAGACGCATGTGGCCTACGCGTCGGGCGAGGGCGCGCGCATGGTGCGTGTGAAGGAAGGCGCCGGGCGCGTGGAGCTGACCGACAGCGTGCGCTATCGTGAGGGATTAGGCGAGCGCGACATCTTCAAGGCCTTCTACGAGTGGGTGATCGACTGCGACTGCGCGCGCCTCGAGCAGCGTGTGTCCGGGCCCATCACCCCGCAGATGAAGCC
>NZ_CAKUBT010000016.1 GCF_934643285.1 uncultured Ellagibacter sp. | reverse complement strand
AATGCTACCACTTTCGTAGGGCTCGACGTCCACGCGCGCTCGATAAAGGCCTGCGCCTTCGTGCCGGCCACGGGCGAGATCGAGAGGAAATCGCTCGGGTACGAGCCCGTGTAGGAGAACGGCCCTCTTTGGCTGCAAAAGTCGGGTTCTAACACATAGGCAGCATGAGCCCCGAATCTATCGAGGGGCTGCGCAATTAGCGAATGAACGCTCTCGGCTGCCAGGCACTTTTCCCGAAAGGGGGCTTCTCGCCCAAACTCTTCGCTGAAGTGAATGGCGTTTCGTTACAATGCCGCAGTGGAATCTAATCGTCACGGTCGAGGGCTATTCTTGCCCACCGCCCGACAGGAGAACAACCAGTGCTGAAGTTACATGTGCTCGCAAGCGGAAGCAAAGGCAACGCCGCCATCGTCGAAAACGCCGCGACAGGCGCGGGGGTGCTCATCGACTGCGGAATCTGCAAGCGCGATTTCCTCGAGCGATGCGACGAGGCGGGCTTCGACCCCGCCCGAATCGACGCCGTGCTCATCACCCACGAGCACGGGGACCACACCAAGGGGCTGGACGTGGTGTTGCGCGGCCTTGCGAAATTAGGCTGCGCACCAACAGTTTACGTAAACCAGGCCTGCATCGACGCGAGCTCCGCGCTGCAAAAAGTTGCAGGCGATTGCGCTACCTTGCCACTCTCCTCGGGGCAGCGCGCAATCGAGGCCGCTGGCTTGCGCGCCTTCCCCTTCGCAACCAGTCACGATGCCGCCGCTTCCTTTGGCTTTCGCATCGAAGCGCCCGATGGCGACGCGCTAGGCTACATAACAGATTCGGGCATCGTGGCGAACGCGGCGCACGAGGCCTTGCGTGACGTGCGCATTTTGGCGCTCGAGAGCAACCATGACGAGCGCATGCTGCAAAGCGGCGACTACCCCTACATCATCAAGCAGCGCATCGCCTCGGAATTCGGCCACCTCTCGAACCCGCAGGCAACCGAGGAGCTCGCCGCACTCATCACCGAATCGCGCGCCGCGGGTCTTCGCACGCCCGAGGCCGTCGTTGCCATGCACATCTCGCAGAACAACAACGACTACGACCTGCCGCGAGCGGCACTCGAGAAAGGACTTGCCATTGCCGAGGGCAATGCGCGTGTCCTTTGCGGCTACCAAGGACGCCTCACGAGCGTGAAATAGCGCCCAGGAAGGAGCTTCCCAACACTGCGAGGCCGCAGCGTTGCGCATGGGAAGCGCCTTCAAATGGTAAGTAGTCTAACTGAGATACATTTCCCGACCCCTGTCCCAACGAGACAGAGACCCCATCCCATGTCGCAGCGCGCTACTGAACGCCGCGGAACAGATGCCCTGTGGTGGCGCTTGTGATCTTGGCGACAGAGTTTCCGTCGGACTGTGCGATGCGCAGCGCGCGGATGGCTCGACCGACAGCCTGCGCCGCCTGTTCGCCGTTCATGAGCGTCGTATCGACCATGAACGAGGTGACGCCCGCCGCCATGAGCTCGGGAAGCGATGCCACCAAATCGAGCTCGACGCTGTTGTAGAGATGGCTGCGGCCGAGCGCATCGGTGATGACAGGGAAATCGAAATCCTTGCGATCCTTCAGGTAATGCGGGCTGCGACGGCGACGACACTCGGCGCAATCCTCGTTGCACGGGCCCTGGCTCATGAGAAGGCAGTGCTCGGTAATCATGAGCTCTTGCGCACCCGAGATGAAGATCCCCAGCTCAACTGGGGTGTCGCGAGACAACTCGCGAATCTGGTCGAGCGAAAGTTCGGGAGAGAGCCACACGCGGACGGCGCCCATGCGAACAACCTCGTCGAGCGCAAGCCTGTTCGTGACAGGCAGATGCGGGCCGACCTCGAAGGGAATCCCGATCTCGGCGGCCATCTGCATGGCACCGAGGCTCTCCACAAACACCGGGCGCCCCGACGTCGCGTAACGCCACGGATCGAAATCGAGCTTCGCCTCGCGCGAGAGCCCGACCTCGTCGTGATCGACGACGGGCATGGCAAGAAGACACTGCTTGGGGTAGCCCGCCTGCTCGACCGTGGCCGTGAGCTGGCCCGCGACCACCGCCTCGCCGCGCCCGTAGTTCAGCGCCGGCACGTACACCATATGCGCACCCGTACGCTTTGCGGCCCTTGCGCACACGGGATTCGTCGTCCATGCGCCAATGCGGGCACCGCTCGGACGAACGGCGGGAAGCTCTTCGCGATCCTCGGTGCGGGGAAGGCGGCGCGCATGATAGACGGCCAAGGCTCGTTCGGTCAGATCGTCGAGGGCTTCGGCGCGGACGCGGTGCAGCTGCGAGAACCCGATGCCAACCCCCTCGTCGAGCTCGACGTCGAGCCGCGTGAGAACATAAGGAGTCGAACCGAGGCGGTCGATATGGGCGCGCACGTCTTCTTCGGTGACGGCTTTCGTACGCGCAGGCTCGACCTCGGCCCCGAGTGCCGTGCCGCGAACCTCGGCAAGCTCGCTCTGCGCCGCATTGGCAAAGGAGAAAGAGACCTCGAGCGGCTCGCCGATGCGCAGGCGAACCGCGCCCTCAACCTCGACGCGCGGCTCGAGGGAGTCGTCCTCGAAGGCTTCCTTCGCGCTGCGCACGCGGAACACGCGGTCGCCCGCGCGCACGCCCTTCACGCGCGCATCGAGCTCAATCCGCGCGCGACCCTTCTTGTCGAAGGAGAGGTCGGACACCGTTTGGGCGGCATGGCCCTTCCCCGTCCAGAACTCAAGGACATCGCCGATTGCAAGCTCGTGCTCAGCGGAGATGGTCGCTATGCCGTTACGCGCTTCGGCCACGCGGCCGATAAAGGCGCCGCGATTGTTCGGGCGCTGATAGCTCATGATGTCGTTTCCGCGCTGACCTTCAAGATACGCCGTGGTGAACCCGCGGGAGAAAGCCTCCTCAAGCGTACGGCGTTCGTCCTCCGTCGGGCGAGCAGGAGAAACAGAGCCCTCCTGCGCATACACCCGATCGAGCACGCGGCGGTACACCGACACGACGGCCGACACGTAATCGGCCGACTTCATACGGCCCTCGATCTTAAGCGACGCGACGCCGGCTCGCGCCAGATCGGAAAGCAGATCGACCGAGCAGAGGTCCTTCGGCGAGAGCAGATGTTCGCCAGGCGCCGAAAGAGGGTTTCGCTGGGCGGCATTGTGCAGTTCGTAGGGCAAGCGGCACGCCTGCGCGCACAGGCCGCGGTTGGCGGAGCGGCCCCCAATCAAGGAGGACATGAGGCACTGGCCGGAGTAGCAGATGCACAGCGCGCCATGACCGAACGCCTCGACTTCGACACCTGCCTCGGCGCCCACCTGCGCGAGATGGGCGATTTCCTCCATGGAAAGCTCGCGGGCGAGCGTGACGCGCTTGGCACCCATGCGGGCAGCGGCGCGGATGCCGGCGGCGTTGCACGTGTTCATCTGCGTAGAAATATGCAGGCGGATGTCGGGAAGCGCGCGGGCTATCTCGCTCGCAAGACCAATGTCTTGGATGATGAGCGCGTCGGCACCTGCGCGCCATGCCTGACGAGCGCATTCGAGCGCGCGGCCCACTTCGCCCGGCAGCACGATGATGTTCAGAGTGACGTAGATCTTCACGCCCCGCAGATGCGCGTAATCGCACGCCTCCTTGAGCGTGGCGATGGTGAAGTTATCGGCCCCGCGGCGCGCGTTGAACGACTCGAGCCCGAGATATACCGCGTCCGCACCAGCACGCACGGCGGCGTGAAGGGCGCTCATGTTGCCCGCAGGCGCCAAAAGTTCTATATTCCGCATAAGGTTGGTGTCTCCTCGTCTGAAAGACCAGATGGTCGGTTCATGGTAGTATAGACGAATCATGAGAGTAAGGAGAAAACACCGTGAAATGCGCACCCATGCTCCAGCATGGGGAGTGCTCGTTGCGGCGTTTTCGCTCGTCCTTATCGTCGGCCTCGGGGCCTTCGGCGTGGGACGCGTCGTGGACGCATGGGTCGGCGAGCTGCCCAGCGTGCACGACCCGAACGCCTTCGCCTACAGCGCCAAAACACGCATCTACGCGAACGACCGCACCACCCTTTTGGCGGAGTTCTATCTGCAAGACCAAGAACCCATCGAGAAGGACCAGGTGGGCAACTATGTGCTGGAAGGCACGGTCGCGACGGAGGACACCCGGTTCTACGAGCATGAAGGTGTAGATTACTACGGCATCGGACGCGCACTCGTGAACAACCTGAAGGGCGGCAGCCTCGAGGGCGCATCCACCATCACGCAGCAACTCGTGCGCAACACGCTCCTCTCGAACGAGGCGAACGACATCTCGTTTCGCCGTAAGGTGCGGGAAGCCGAGCTCGCCATCGAGATGGAGCAGGCGTATTCCAAAGAAGACATCCTGCTCATGTACCTGAACACGATCAACTACGGGTCGGGATGCTACGGCATCGAGGCCGCGGCGCAGCACTACTTCTCCAAGAGCGCGATCGACCTTACGCTTGCGGAGGCGGCGACGCTTGTGGGCATCCCCCAGTCGCCGACGTACAACAATCCCGAGGACTATCCCGAGAACTGCACGAAGCGTCGCAACGTCGTGCTTGACCGCATGCTCACGCACGGAACGATCACGCAGGAGGAACACGATAGCGCCGTCGAGGAGGAGCTTGTCTTAGACGTCGAAGCGCGCGCCGAAGACGGCATCTACGAGTACCCGTATTTCACGAGCTACGTGCGCCAGCAGCTCCTCGACCAGCTTTCGTTCGAGGAGGTGTTCGACGGCGGGCTTACGGTCTACACCACGATCGACCCGACGCTTCAGGGCTATGCGGAGGAAGCGGCGGCGGAAGTGTACGACGATATGGCAAGGACCGGCGATAGCGACGTGAGCCTTTCGATGACGTGCATCGACCCGAACACCGGCTACGTGCTCGCCATGATCGGCGGGAAGGATTGGTCGGAAAGCCAGTTCAACCTCGCAACGAGCGCGACGGGACGCCAGGCGGGATCGTCGTTCAAGGCGTTCACGCTGGCCGCCGCCATCGAGCAGGGCATCAGCCCGAAAACGGTTATCGACTGCTCCACGGGATTCGTGAACGCGGCATGGAGCAAACCCGTCACCAACTATGCGGGTGCGAACTACGGGTACCTTTCCATCGAGCGGATGACCTGGGTCTCCGCTAATACCGGCTTCGCCCGCCTTGTCACCGACCCCGACGGCGTGACGCCGCAGAGCCTGCTCGACATGGCGGCGCGCCTCGGCGTTTCCGGCGACACGAAGTACGGCTACGGAGCCTACCCCGCGCTCACGCTCGGTGCCGCGCAGACGAACACGCTGCGCATGGCGAGCGCCTACGGAGCATTCGCGACCGGGGGCATCCGCCACCCCGACACCTGCATCACCGAGGTGATCGCGCAAGACGGCACGACGCTTATCGACAACACAGAGGTACCAGGCGAGCAGGTGCTTTCCCCCGAAGTTGCAGGTGAGGTGACCCGCGTGCTGCAAGGCGTGGTCACCCAGGGAACCGGGCGCGGGTCGGCGCTGCCGTCGGGCCAGGTGAGCGCAGGCAAGACGGGCACGTCCCAGGAGCATCGCGACCTGTGGTTCTGCGGCTACACCCCGCAGCTTTCCTGCGCGGTTTGGACGGGCGCCGCGCAAGAACGGGAGATGTGGGAAGCGCCCTGGTGCAAGGACGCCTGGAGAATCTTCATGTCGCTTGCCCTTGACGGTCGCGAGAGGGTAGACTTCCCCGCTGCCGCCGAACCGAAATACGACAGCGACTTCAACAAGAAGCAGTCGATATACAGCGAAGACGCCGCGAAGGACACCATCGCGCAGCTTTCGGGCGCAAGCTTGGCCGAAGTGCAGGCAGCGCTGGGGGGCAACCTCACCATCGTGGAAACCTATAGCTCCACTGTGGCTGCAGGGTCGATAGTGAAGATCGAGTTCGCGAACGGTACCTACACCGCCTATGTGTCGATTGGCCCCGACCCGAACGCGGGCAGCGATAGCGGCGGCGGCGCGGACTCGGGCGAGGAGCCACCTGGCGGAGGCGAAGGCCCCGTGGGTCCGCCCGATGACGGCGGGCAACCGGGCGGCGAAGGCGGCGAGCCTGCTCCGTAGGGGCTTTGAGCATCCGTGCGGCAGCCGAAAGATGCGACATGGCTCGATGCAGGCCGTCGCAGCAGACATCCGCCCATGCCTCGATTGGCGGCACCCTACCAGCATAAGCGAGAAACGCGAAGGCGGCGGCCCGCATGATGCAGGTCGCCGCCTTCGCGTTGTGACCAATTCATTTTAAGAATCTGCCGAGCACTCCCAGAGCGAGCAGTCTCGCTCACCTTGGCACTCGGGGGAGAGCCGAAGCGCTAGTCCTTGCCCGCCGCTGCCTCGTCGGCCGCCTTCAACTTATCGATACCCGCATTATAGGCATCTTGGATTGCCTGCAAACGCGAATCGTAAGTGGACCAATCGAAGGGCTCGGACGCGGTCGCGCCATCAATCTCCGTGTAAAGCTGGATATAGGAGTTGAGCGCGTCCTTCAGGCTGTTCGCGCCGTCAACATAGCCGGCCGCAACGTCCTTCAAAGGCTCGGGCGCCTCAAGGGAAGACAAGTCGTCAAGCACCTTGAATGCGTTGTCCGCCTGGGTGCGCATGGTAACCACGTCACCGCGCGAAACGGCATCGACGAAATCGGAGAGGCGGGAATCGAGATCGTCCATCTTCTGATTGACCTGCGTCATGTACTCGCGATTTTCCGATTGCTGGTCATTTGCCTGATTGGCCGTCTGCTGCATGCAGCCGGAAAGCGCAACGGCGAGCATCGCGCTCACGCAAACGGCTGCAAGCGCGCGGATGAATGAAGATCGGGTCATGTGTTCTCCCATCGATGCGCGACGGGGGGCCCGCCGCGCGATTGTACGAATCGTGCAAAACTCTACTCTATCGGAACCGGCTCAGTGGTTCCACCGGAACCCCCGCCGGAGCCACCTCCGGAATCGCCGCCGGTCGTGCCTCCTCCGGAATCGCCACCACCTGTGCCGCCAGTCGTGCCTCCGCCGGAATCTCCGACGGTGCCCCCAGCGCCACCGGTCGTGCCGTTACCGCCGTCACCTGTGGTGCCTTGATGGTTCCCCGTGCCGGTCCCGTTTCCGTTCGTTGAATCCCCGTCGCTCTTCTTATCCTTGTCCTTGTCCTCATCGTCTTCTGAGCTGTAGTAGCCGCCGATGTGATACGTGGTGTCCCCAAAGTTGGTCTTGTACTGGGGATCGCCCGCCTTCGGGAAATCCTCGGTCGGCTTGCCCTTGAGAACAACGTTCATGAAGTCGGGGAACGTGCTCGCCGCCGACATGCCGCTCGGCACGCGCTGGGCATGGCTGTAGTCGCTGCGATCGCCGAACCAGATGGCCACGGAAAGCTGCGGGGTGATTCCGCAGAACCAGCTGTCCATGTAGTTTTCAGACGTTCCCGTCTTACCCGCCGAGACCTGCCCGTTCGAAAGCGCCGCAGCCTGGCCGGTTCCCTTCGTGATAACGCCCTTCATAACCTCGGTTGCCGCGTGGGCGACCTCGGCGGAGATGGCACGTGTGCCCTTCGGTGCCGAGTTGTCCACCACGATGGAGCCGTTGCGGTCGACGATGCGTTCGACGCACTCGGGATCGTAGTGCGTGCCCCCGTTCGCGATGGTCGCGTACGCGTTCGCCATCTCAAGCGGCGTCACCGATTCGGAACCGAGCGTGAGCGACCCTGTCGCGGTGAGCGGCGAAGTAATTCCCATGCGCTTGGCGACATCGACGACCTTGTCCGGGCCGATCGAGAGGATAAGCCGCGCGAACGCCGTGTTCGACGAGACCGCGAAGGCGTCTGAGATGCTCTTCGTCCCGTAGTCGGTGTGGTTGATGTTGGCAACTTCCCATCCTGGGAGCTTCGCAGTTGCCGAGGCATCGATCATCGTGCTGGGATCGATACCCTGCTCGATAGCTGCCACCAGGGTGAACGTCTTGAACGACGAGCCGGCCTGCCTGCCCGACCCGCCCGTGCCGGTGGCCATGTTGACCTGCGAGGCGTCGTAGTCCTTGCCTCCGACGAGCGCCTTGATGTAGCCGTTGTCGGGGTCGATCGCCACCATGGCGACCTCGTAGTTGCTACCCGCCGCCTGCTCCTTCTTGCGCGCAGCCGCCTCGGCGGCCTCCTGCATGGAGACGTCAAGCGTGGTGTAGACCTTCAGCCCGCCCTTGAAAAGCTCGTCTTTGGAGTACGCGTACTTGCCGTTGGCGTTGGTCAGCTGGTCGCGCACGTAGCTCGTAAAGTACGGGTACGCCTCGATTCCCGTGGTCGACGGCTCGGTCGGATTGAGCACGAGGGGCTCGGCCTGAGCGGCGTCGTGCTCTTCCTGAGTGATGACGCCATTCGAGAGCATGCGGTCGAGCACCACGTTGCGGCGCTTCGTGCAGTTCTCGGGGTAATTAATCGGGTTGTTGTACGTTGGCGACTGGGGAATGCCCACAAGCGTCGCCGCTTCGGCGATGGTGAGCTCGCTTGCGTGTTTCGAGAAGTAGCGCTCCGATGCCGCCTCGATGCCATAGGCGCCCGAACCGTAGTTGATCGTGTTCAAATACATGAGCAGGATGTTGTCTTTGGAGTACTGCTCCTCAAGCTTGATCGAGATATACGCCTCGCGAACCTTACGCTTGATCGAGATGTCGTCCATCTCCGAAGAGAGAATCGTGTTGCGCACGAACTGCTGCGTGATGGTGGATGCGCCTTCCAGGTCGCCACCCATGAGGTTGTTCACCAAGGCGCGGCCGATGCCCCACGGGTCGATCGCACCATGGGAGTAGAAGCGCTCGTCCTCCGTAGCAACCGTGCCCTTGAGCACGTAGTCGCTGATCTCGCTGATTTCGACCGGGTCGCGGTTCTCCAGCTGGAATTCCGCGAGCACCGTCTGGCCGTCGCTCGCATACACGACCGTCGGCTGCGCGGTGTTGTACGCGTCGGCGCTCTCGTAATCAGGGAGATCGGTCAGCCAAGACGAGCCGACAGACCAGACGCCCCAGCAAAGCGAGACGACGAACACGAAGATAACCGACACGACGGCGATCACCGCCGTCGACGGATGCTTCTTCTTAATGTTGGCCCTGCTTTTAATCGCACGTGACGCCACGGGCACCTCCTCGTTAGTCCAAAGTATTGTAGCATCGGCTCGCTTTCCCTTCGAAAGCTCCCCCGTTTTGTCAGCAAATGGGCACAAGAGGTGTCGTTTGGCCCATGACCTGCGCCTCCCCGTTAAACAAAAAGGCAGGAGCCGATTTCTCGAACCCCTGCCTTCGTGATAACGTCGCCGATTAGAGCGACGGAGCCCCGTCAGGATGCTACGCGAGCGATGCTGCGTCGGCCTCGTCGGCGGCGAGCGCCTCTTTCGCCTGGCCGAGTTGCTCTTTCACCGCGGAATTGCCCGTACCGCCAAACGTAGTGCGCGCGGCGACGATGCTCGCAAGGTCGAGGCACTTCGTGATGTCCTCCTCGAACAGATCGCTTTCCGCCTTGAAATCCTCGAGCGAGAGGTCCTCCAGGCCGCACCCGCGCTTGTCGCACAGAAGCACGAGATGGCCCACGATCTCGTGCGCACGGCGGAACGGAAGGCCCTTCTTCGCCAGATAGTCGGCCACATCCGTCGCGGCGAGATAGCCCTTCTTCGCCTGCTCGAGCATGGCGTCGGGGTGAATTTCCATGGTGTCGATCATACCCGTGGCGCACCGATAGCAGTCCTCGAGCGTCTTCGCAGCGTCGATGGCACCTTCCTTGTCCTCCTGCAGGTCCTTGTTGTACGCAAGGGGAAGCGACTTCATCGTGACGAGCAGCGCGACCAAGTCGCCGATCACGCGCCCGGACTTGCCGCGGATGAGCTCGGCGAAGTCGGGGTTTTTCTTCTGCGGCATGATCGAGGAGCCCGTCGAGAAGGAGTCGGACAGGGTGACGAAGCCGAACTCCGCCGTCGACCAGAGAATGATCTCCTCGCACAAGCGCGACAGGTGCATGCACGACACGCTGCAGGCATACAGAAGGTCAAGCAGGAAATCGCGGTCGGAGACGGCATCGAGCGAGTTGGGGATCACGCGCGAGAAGCCGAGCGTCTCGGCCGTCATGAAGCGGTCAAGCGGGTAGGTGGTGCCGGCGAGCGCTGCGGACCCGAGCGGGTTCGCGTCCGCGGCGTCGTATGCCGCGCGCAAGCGATCGAAGTCGCGATCGAGCATCCACACGTACGCGAGCATATGATGGGAGAAGAGCACCGGCTGCGCATGCTGCATGTGCGTATAGCCAGGCAGAATGACGTCGAAGTGCTTCTCCGCCTGAGACACAAGCGCATGACGAAGCTCCACGTTTGCGGTCATCAGGTCGCGCGCCCGCTTCTTTGCGAACAGACGCGTGTCGGTGCAGACCTGGTCGTTGCGGCTGCGACCCGTGTGAAGACGCGCGCCCGCATCGCCGATTTCTGAGGTGAGCACGCTCTCGATGGACATGTGGATGTCCTCGTTGTTGATGTCGAACGGGAAGTTGCCCGCCTCGATCTCGCCCTTGATACGCTCAAGGCCTGCGTCGATCCTGTCGGCATCCTCCTGCGAGATGACGCCTTGGTGCGCGAGCATCGCTGCGTGGGCGCGCGAGCCTGCGATGTCCTGCGCGTAGAGCTGCTTGTCGACGGGAAGAGATGCGCCGAAGCGCTGCGTGAACTCGCTCACGCCCTCTTCGAATCTGCCTGACCAAAGTGCCATGGTGTGTGCCCTTTCAATCGGTGAGAATTACCACGAAAATGCCCCGAACCTTAGGGGGGCCGTCCGGGTTTGGCGTCCGACAACCTTCAGTCGCTCAGACAGTCCTCGCTTTGCTGCGGGATTGAGCTTCTGGGGCTGTCCGGGCGGGTCACCCGACGACCTTCAGTCGCTCAGACAGTCCTCGCTTCGCTGCGGAACTCGCTTTGTGAAGGCCGTCGGGCGACCCGCCCTGCGTTTTCCAATCCTGCAAGCGTTGCCCAGTCGGGAGCGAAGGCATGCTCAGCCAAACCCTACGTTTCGGGATTTGAGCACGCCCGCACCGCCTCGACTTGCGTTAATCATTACGAGAAGGGCGCCCTTTTGTGAGCGCCCTTGGGTCGTTCGCTTCTGAAGACAACGCTCGCTTCGACCCTGCTCAACCTGTGAGATTTGGAAAGTCGCAGGTCGAATCAAGGTCAGCGAGCGGCGTTCTGGCGAGTGCAGATGGCGCGAAAGGTTGAAGAAGCGTACTTAAGGTACGCGACAAAACCCTGGAGCGCCAGCTGTGCCGCCGGAGCGCCGCGCAGCGTCGGCTCGTTTCGCTGGTCGGCAGACCAGCGAAACGCCCTTTACTGGCGATGCTTCTCGGCCCAGACCTTTCCGAAGAGGCTGTAGATGTTGATGAAGCCCTTCGCGGATTTGTGGTCGAAGGTGTCGCCCTCGTCGTAGGTGGCGAGCTCCTTGGCGTAGAGGGAGTAGTCGCTCTTGGATCCCGTGACCGTGCAGGTGCCCTTGTAGAAGGACAGGCGCACCTTACCTGTGACATTGACCTGCGTCGTTGCGAGAAACGCATCCAGACCAGCCTTCAGCGGGGCATACCACTTGCCGTTGTAGACCTGGTCGGCCCACTCATGTTCCACATGGAGCTTGTAGTGGAGCACGTCGCGCTCGAGGCAGATGTCCTCAAGCGCCTTGTGCGCCTTGATGATGGCGAGCGCGCCCGGAGCCTCGTAGCATTCGCGGCTCTTCACGCCGACGAGGCGGTTCTCCACCATGTCGAGGCGGCCGAAGCCGTTCGCGCCGGAGATCTTGTTCATCTCGAGGATGACGTCGAGGTAGCTCATCTCCTTGCCGTCGAGCGCGCAGGGGATGCCATCCTTGAACGAGATCTCCACGACGGTCGGGGTGTCGGGAGCCTTCTCGGGGTCGGTGGTCATCGTATAGATGTCCGCCGGCGGCTCGTTCCAGGGGTCTTCCAGAACACCGCACTCGATGGCGCGGCCCCACAGGTTGTCGTCGATCGAATAGGGCGACTTCTTGGTGGTGGGAACTTCCACCCCGTGCGCCGCCGCCCAGTCCATCTCCTGCGGACGGGTCTTCAGATCCCACTCGCGAACAGGGGCGATGATTTCCAGCGACGGATCGAGCATCATGATGGACGCCTCAAAGCGCACCTGATCGTTGCCCTTGCCGGTGCAGCCGTGCGCCACGTACTTCGCGCCGAACTCGTGCGCGATCTCGACGAGATGCTTCGCGATCAGCGGGCGCGAGAGAGCGGACACGAGCGGGTACTTGTTCTCGTAGAGCGCGTTCGCGGCGAGCGCGGGGGTAAGGTATTCCTTGGCGAATTCCTCGCGCATGTCGACCACGCGGCACTCGATGGCGCCGGTGCGCAGGGCCTTGTCGTGAATCTTCTCGAGACCGTCATGCTCCTGTCCAACATCGCCAACGACGGCGATGACGTCGAGCCCGCGCTCCTCCTGCATCCACTTGATGCACACCGACGTATCAAGGCCACCGGAGTAGGCCAAGACAACCCTGTCCCTCTGTTCGCTCATTTTTTGTATCCTTTCCCAGCTCAAAACTGTTTTAACCACGGTAAACCAAATGCACCCTGAGCATTTGGCGAACTATAAAATCCCACCAAGTTTCTCGATTAACGCATCGACGTCGGCCTTGCTGCACACAAGCGGCGGCAGGAAGCGCAGCGTGTGCGCGCCCGTCGCGTTGAGCAGAAGGCCTGCGGAAAGCCCGTCATACACGACGTCGGGAGCGCCCTTGCCGTCCTCTGCGAGGTCGGCCGCCAGCATGAGGCCCATACCGCGCACCTCAGTGACCTGGGGAAGCGCGGAAAGCTGCTCGCGCAGGTATGCACCCACCTCGATCGCGTTTGCGGCGAGGTTCTCCTTTTGAATCTCGCTCAGTGTCGCCTCAGCCGCGGCAACCGCGAGGTTTGACCCGCCGAAGGTGGAGCCATGGTCGCCCAGCTTGAAAGCAGCCGCCACCTCCCCGCGCGCGGCGCACATGCCGCAGGGGAAGCCCGACGCCACGCCCTTCGCGATGGAGACGATATCGGGCACGACATCGTAGTTCTGGAAGCCGAAGGGCTTGCCGGTGCGGTAGATGCCGCACTGCACCTCGTCGCAGATCATGAGCGCGTGGCGCTCGGCCGTGAGGCGACGCACCGCCTCCATAAATTCGGGGCTGCAGGGATGCACGCCGGACTCGCCCTGGATGGGCTCGAGCATGACAGCACAGATGGAGTCGCCCTGCGCCTCGAACAGCGCCTCAAGCGCCGCGATGTCGTTTTGCGGCGTGGGCGTGAACCCGTCGGGCAGCGGCTGGAAAAGCTCCTGCTTGGCCGGCTGTGCGGTCGCGGCGAGCGTGGCGAGCGTGCGACCATGGAAGCTCTTCTTCACCGTGACGATCACACGCGGAGCCGCCTCCCCGTCGCCGCCTTCTGCCTCGACACGGCGGCGCGCATAGGCGCGGGCGAGCTTGATGGCGCACTCGTTCGCCTCGGCGCCCGAGTTCGCGAAGAACGTCTGCCAAGGCGCCTGGTCAGCGGCGGGCACTTCTTCGTTCAGCGCATCGGAGAGCAACTTGCCCACCTGCCCGCGATGTTCGATGTAGTAGTAGTTGCTCACGTGGATAAGCGTGGAGGCCTGCTCGGTGATCGCGCGCACGACGGCAGGGTGGCAATGTCCCAAGCTCACCGCGCCGATTCCCGCGATGAAGTCGAGGTATTCCTTGCCGGCATCGTCGCGAACGACCATGCCCTCGCCTTCCACCAGCTCGACCGGCTTGCGGCCGAACGTGTGCATGACGTAGGTTTCCTCCAGCTGCTGCTGTTCAGCAAGACTCATTGTTTCTCCTTCTCACAAAGGCGGTGAGGTGACCGCCCACGTTACACCAGTTTGCTTGCGAAGCTGCCCTCGCGCGTGGAGTCGAACGCCGCGTCCCCGTCGGGCGGGACGATCATGGTGCCGACGCCCTTGTCGGTGAGCATCTCGAGCAGAAGCGCATGCGGCGTGGTGCCGTTTAAGATATGCGCGCGGTGCACGCCCGCGTCGAGCGCGCGGATGCAAGATCGCAGCTTCGGAATCATGCCCGTCGAGACCTGCTTCTTGTCCACCATCTCGCTGACTTCGGCAAGCGAGATGCGCGAGATGAGCGACGACTTGTCGTCGAAATCGCGGTAGAGGCCGTCGACGTCGGTCAAGAAGAACACCTTGTGCGCGCCGATGGCCGCGGCCACATGGCCCGCCACCACGTCAGCGTTCACGTTGAAGAAGCCGCTGCCCGGCTCTTCTCCGATGCCGACCGACGCGAGAACGGGAATGTAGTTCGCCGACACGAGGTCTTCGAGAAGCTGCGAATTGATGCGAACGACGCGCCCGACGCGCCCGAGCTGCTCGCTCGCCTGCTCGGCGATAATCGTGGCCCCGTCGGCGCCCGACAGGCCCACCGCGACCCGGCCGTGCTCGTTCATCGCCTCGACGAGCTCCTGGTTCACCTGGCCGGCAAGCACCGAGCGCACCACTTTCATGGCCTCGTCGGTGGTCACGCGCTGGCCGTCGATGAACTTCACGGGCATGTCGAAGCGCTTCATGGCCTCGGAGATGGCGAGCCCGCCGCCGTGCACGATCACCGGGTTCACGCCGATGATCTTCAGGAGCACGATGTCGGCCATGACCTCGGCGCGCAGCTGCTCGTCGACCATGGCAGATCCGCCGTACTTGATGACGATGGTCTTGCCGGTGATGTTCTTGATCCACGGCATCGCCTCGGCGAGCACTTCGCCTGTGATGGTGTCGACCCCGTTCGGTCTGCTGTCCTTATCGTAGTTCATGGCAATTAGGTCCTGTAATCTCCGTTGATGGTTACGTAATCATGCGAGAAGTCGCATGTCCACATGGTGGTTTCGCACGTGCCGGCGCCGAGGTTCACATCGATCGCGATCTCCGGCGCCTCGAAACGTCGCAGCGCCTCGTCCTCGTCGAAGGCGACGGTGAGCCCGCCTCGGCAGACGGGCATGCCCATGATGTCGATGGACACGTCTTCCTGGCGAAATGCAGCGCCCGAGCGCCCCGCAGCTGCGGCGATGCGTCCCCAGTTCGCGTCGTGGCCATAGATGGCCGTCTTCACGAGCGGCGAGTTCGCGATGGTGCGCGCTGCCGCGTCGGCGTCGGCGTCGGTAGCGGCGCCTGCAACGTGCACGGTGACGAGCCTCGTGGCGCCCTCGCCGTCGGCGGCCATCATGCGCGCAAGGTGCGTGCACACTTCCTTATAGGCGGCGGCGAGCGCATCGTAGGCGGGGGTCCCCGGCTCGATGGGCGCCGCACCCGGAGCCGCAGCCCCGCTCGCGAGCGTGACGCAGGTGTCGTTGGTCGAGGTGTCCGAGTCGACGGTGATCTTGTTGAAGCTCACGCCCACGGCGTCGCGCAGGATCTGCGAGAGATGCGCCGCGGCGATGGGGGCATCGGTCGTGACGATGGCGATCATGGTGGCCATGTTCGGCATGATCATGCCGGAACCCTTCGACATGCCGCCAACGGTGAAGGTGACGCCGTCAAAACCCAGGTCATCGCCTGAAAAGCTGACCGCGTACTCCTTAGGGTGAGTGTCGGTGGTCATGATCGCGCGCGCGGCGGAGGCACCGCCTTCGCGACTTGCCTCGGCGAGCGCCTGGGGGACGCCCGTCTTGAAGGGATCGAGGGGAAGATGCTGCCCGATGACGCCGGTCGACGCGACGAGCACCTCCTCCTCGGTGCAGCCCACGGCGTCGGCGGTGATGCGCGCCATCTCGCGGGCATGCTCGAGCCCGGGGACGCCTGTCGCGGCATTCGCGATGCCGGAGTTCACCACCACAGCGCGCGCGGTGCCGTAGCTCGGGGCACCCACGCCGCCGTCGGAGAGGTGCTCCCTCGAGATGATGACGGGCGCCGAGCAGAAGATGTTCTTCGTGAACGTGCCCGCCGCCGCGCAAGGTTCGTCCGCGACGACGAGCGCGAGGTCGCGGCGCTCAGGTTCCTTACGGAAACCCGCATGGATGCCGGCGGCCTTGAAGCCGAGAGCGCTCGTGACGCCCCCGCCCTCGATCTGGGTGAATGCTGTCATGTCGGTTCCTTCCATCGGGTTTTACACCCCCACGGCAAGTGAGGTAAGACCTTCGGTCTGATCGAGGCCGAAAATGATGTTCGCGCACTGGACGGCCTGACCGGCAGCGCCCTTCCCCAAGTTGTCGATCGCGCCGATCGCGATGATCATGCGAGCTTCCGCGTGATAGGCGACGCCCACCTGCGCGCGCGCCGTTCCGGCGACCGATGCAGTTTTGGGGAGCTTACCTGCGGGAAGCGCCTCAACGAGCGGGGATTCCGCGTAGAAGCGCTGCTGTATGGCGGCGAGCTCTTCGGGATCGGGAGCGGCGGGGCCCTTCGCGAGCGGTAGCTTCACCGTGGAGAGCAAGCCGCGGTTCATGGGAACGAGATGCGGCGTGAACACGAGCTTGCCGGGGGCGAGCCCCAGGATTTGCGAGATTTCCGGCGTGTGACGATGCGTTCCCACCCCGTAGGCTTCGACGCTTTCGTTCGCGAAACAGAAGTGCGTGCGCTCGGTGGCCTTCTTGCCCGCGCCGGTGATGCCCGAGAGCGCGTCGACGATGACGGTGGCGCCCTCTTCGACGAGTCCGGCGCGCAAAAACGGCGCAGCGGCAAGCGAGGTCGCCGTAGGATAGCAGCCCGCACAGGCCACGAGCACGGCTTCCCCCGCCGCTCGGCGCGCCGCGGCAGAGGCGAGCTCGTCGCCCGTAAGCTCGGGCAGACCGAAAGCAGCCTTCGCGAGAAGGTCGGTGGAAGTGTGCGCCACCTTGTACCACTTCTCGTAGATTGCGGGGTCTTTCAGGCGGTAGTCGGCGGACAGGTCGATGACCGTGGTGCCCGCGGCGATGAGGTCCGGCGTCATCGCGAGGGACGCCGTGTGCGGGACGGCGAGGAAGGCCACGTCGAGGTCGGCAAGCGCGTTTTGATCGTGCTTGGAGAAGACGAGGTCGCTCGCACCCGCGAACGCGGGGTACACCTCGGCGAGCGCGCGCCCGGCGAGCGCATCTGAGGTGATCGCACACAGCTCGAAGCTCGGGTGACCCAGCAAAAGGCGCGTGAGTTCCGCACCTGCGAAGCCAGCGGCCCCAACGATACCGGCTTTAATCTTCATAATGTCGATTCCTTATCGAATTGGTTCCCGCGCCTGCGGATATGCGAACGGCAAGCCTGACCGCCAGCGATGCCAGCTGCGGCGATGCTCGCGATACGCATAAGGCGAAGCGCACGGACAATAGTAATGAAAGGGGGTTCCCGTCCAAAGAGGACGCGAAAAAGTTACAGAGAAGAAACGCGCGAAGCGGCACGGCGCGAGGCTTTGCCGTCGCGCAAAGGACGTCGTCGGGACACGACAGCAAAAGAAGCGGCGAGCGCCTTGCTATTCAGAATGCCCAAGTTCACGATTCGTCCTCGTTTTCGATACATGCCCGATTCTGTCGCCGCAACGTGCTACGATGTGCGGCGAAATTATTTTATACAAACCCGCTGGGGTTTGCACCACTTTTTTAGGCCAAGGAGCCAAACCATGAATGAACAGGCCAGTGAACAGGCATCAGACGCGCAAAATTCCCCCGCGAACGGCATGGAGATGTACGACCGCAACGTCGACGCAATCGCGGCGTTCATCGAGAGCGGGTGCATAGCTGGCGAAGGCGCACTCGGCATCGAACTAGAGCACATCATCGTTCGCGAGGACGGCTCACCGGTGAACTATTCAGGCGAAGACGGCATCCAGAGCGTGCTCGAAGTGCTGCGCGCCGATTACCCGCAAGCAACCTACGACGCCGAGGGCGACCTTTTGGGCGTGGCGCGCCCCGGCGAGGCGGTGACCATCGAACCCGCTGCTCAGGTGGAACTTTCCGCAGGCCCTTTCCATGAACTGGCCAGCGCGCAGGCATGCTTCGAGCGATTCGAGGAGAAGCTTTGCGGCGTGCTTGCGCCGAAGCACGGGAAGCTCGCGAAGACGGGCTATCATCCCACGGCGCGCGCGACGAGCCTGGAGCTTATCCCCAAGCAGCGCTACGAGTACATGAATCGCTACCTCGGCGCCGTGAGCCCCTTCGGGCCCTGCATGATGAGGGGAAGCGCATCGACGCAGGTGAGCATCGACTACGCGAGCATCGGCGACTGCATTCGCAAGTATCGCGTCGCGAGCGCGCTCACGCCGATCTTGTCGCTCATCTGCGACAACTCCCCCATCTTCGAAGGTGCGCCGCGCACTCACCGCATGGTGCGCACTGAGATTTGGCAGCACTGCGACCCCGAGCGCTGCGGCATCGTGCCGGGCGCTGTCGAGGATGGTTTCTCGCTGCGCGATTACGCGCGCTGGGTCTACGACACGCCAGCGATTCTCGTGCCCGACGGGCAGGGCGGCTGGCGCGAGGATTCCCGCCGCTTCAGCGAGATTTACGCCGCGCGCCCCATGGACCGCGCCGATATCGAGCACGCGCTGTCTATGGCGTTTCCCGACGTGAGGCTGAAGACCTACCTGGAGATTCGCCCTGCCGACGCGATGCCCGTGCCCTACGTTGTCGCGTACGCCGCGCTCGTGAAAGGAATTTTCTACTGCGAGAAAAGCCTGGCCCGCGTGGAGGGGCTCATCGGCGGCATCACGACGAGCGACGTCGAGCGGGCGAAGAACTCGCTTCAGGAGCTGGGCTACGCGGGCGAGGTGTACGGCAGGCCGGCAGCCGAGTTTGCCGACGAGGTCATAGCCGCCGCACGAGCCGGGCTTTCCGAAAGCGAGCGAGGTTTTCTCGAGCCGCTCGAGGAACTCGTCGCCGCGCGAACGACGCTCGCCGATTTGGGGTAGTTTCGCCAGCAGTTTCGCCGCGTAAACGCACCCCGCACGTAGTGGCCTTGGCCGCGCACTTCAGATAAACTGACAGCTAACGCTTTTCAGACCGAGAGGAGATATGCTTCATGAGCAATGAAGGCAAAAAGGTGAAGACCCACTACAAAGGCACGCTTGACGACGGCACGCAGTTCGATTCGTCCTACGATCGCGGCGAGCCGCTCGAGTTCATCTGCATGGCAGGCCAGATGATCCCCGGCTTCGACAAGGCCGTGTGCGACATGGAGGTTGGCGAGACCAAGACGGTCCGTCTCGAGCCCGCCGAGGCATATGGCGAGCACAATCCGGCGCTCGTGCAGAAGATGCCGCGCTCGAATGTTCCCAATGCCGATCAGCTGCCTATAGGACAGACCATCTACCTGCGCTCGGGCAGCTCGGCGCCCTTCCCCGCACGCGTTGTGGAAGTGACCGACGACTCCGTGAGCTTCGACATGAACCACGAACTGGCAGGCCAGGCGCTCACCTTCGAAATCACCCTGGTGGAAGTCGCGGACTAGCCGCCGCACGCATCGCGAGCCCGAAAGCCCCGCATCCATCCGCTTTTGCGAAGGACGCGGGGCTTTCTCATTTTATGTAGTCCCTAACTGTAACCTTGAGCGAGACGTCGCGAGGCGCGCATTTCCGCCCATCTGCCCGCCGGCCGCACCCTCACGTGAAGCGGGATGCGTCTACTTGATGCGAGATTGCAATTCGCCGATTCTAGTCTTCGCCCTGGAATAACGATAGGCGCCGATGCCGACGAAGCCGGCCGCTACAACCGCAATCGCATAGGTAACTAAGCTCGCCGACACCGTCTCAGGGTCGAACATGCCGTTCGCCACCAGGACCTGGCGAATGATTAGAAACAGCACAAAGATGATGATGCCGCCAGCCGTCTGCATGAAACCGCGCGTTTTTTTCTGCTCGAGCTCGGCGATCTCCTCGCGGAGCTTACGCTCCTTCTTGCTCATTCCCTTTGCCATTTCCCACTCCTTAAGGCATCGCGGCGGCGCAATGAGGCGAAAGGCGGCGCACGACGCGAACGAACTTTGAATTAGTGCTGAACAGTATAAAGCAAGCGTCCAGAAATCAATGCGCTTTCCCCTTGCCGCCTGCGAGAATCATGCTGCGGCCTCCATTCGACGCGAAGCCTAGCGAGTTGGTGAGCCGCGACAAGGCATAGAAGCACAACGGGCTTCCCTCCACGCGAGGAAAGCCCGTCAAGATGAATCTCAGCAAATCACGAGGTGAAACGCGCGCTCGCGAGGCATAGGGCGCAGGGCGCACGATGCGCGCGCAACGCCCGATGCGAGAGGCGCGACTCATGCACGTACGGCGCGCGGCCGCCACCCGAAAAGCGACCTTTACGCCTTCACTGTTTCGCTCATGCCTGCAGGCACGCCGCTTTCGCCCGCGGCATCGTAGCCCTCGAGCTCTTCCTTGTCGAGCTTCTTCACCATGGAGGCGTCGTAGCCGAGCTCCTTCAGCGAGTTGAGCGCCTTCTCGGCATGAACCTGCTCGAGCGGCTTGCGGCCAAACGTCCAGTTATAGATGAAGAAAGTGAACAGCGCGGTAATGGCGAGGCCAGCAACGGCGAGCAGGAACGAGCCCAGGTGCACGCCGGCACCCGCGAGGTTGCCCGCAGCGAGTTCGATGCCCACGTTGTACATGTTGTAGCCGCCGACCGTGATCATGACGGAGAAGCCCTCGCCGGAGAAGTTAGCGAGCGCGCCGGAAATTCCGAAGGGCGCGAAAATTGCGCCCAACATCCATGCCGTGATCAGGATGTGGAGCGGGGTGACCTTCTTGGTGACCTTCTTCAGGCACACGAACAGGATTTGGAAGAATGCGGCGAGCAGGCCGCCTACGAGGAACGCGTACACGAACAGCATGCCGCCCTCGGTCTTTGCGACGCCGAGGTTGTTGTTGAACCCGACCGTGCCGCAGATCCAGCCGATTGCGATGCAGATGGCGGCAAACAGCACGTTAAACCACACGACGAACCACACGCAGTTCCAGATGCACTTGCCCATCTTCTCGTTGTTCTTCGTCCAGGGACCCACAGCCTTCATGCCGACCGCCATCGCGAAGCCGGAGAACGGGAGCAGTGCGCCGAACGTCGCCCATTCCTCGACGTACTGATAGCACGCAAGGCCGCCCAGGATGCAGCCGATCACGCCCATGCTGATAAGCGTGGCGCCGCCCATGAAGAACGCCATCGGCGTGCCCGCGAGCACGGTCTGCCAGAACGTGAGGATCGCCTGGGCGATGAGCGCAAAGGTGCCGCCCACCAGGAAGCTGTAGATAACTGTCTTGTATGGTTTCATGACCATCCCCTTCAACTATTCTATTGACTCCACATCGCGCGAATGCGCAAAACAGACACGCTTTCCCTCAAAAGCGTGAACATGCGCACGATAGACTACCCGAAAGCGCACGCCCGACCTCAACCCGCAGGGTCGAATCGACGGGTTGACTTGGCCGTAAGCACTGCAGCGAAAGGACGAATTTGCCCTGGAGCATAAGGAAGAGGCCGGCGGCGCGATAGCCGTCGACCCCTTCGTTCTGCTAGCAATATTTCGCGCAACCGCGCGGCGGTTCCGGCGACGCGGCATCGCTTCGTGCAACTGGGCATCGGTCTCCAACGACGTGGAGAAATTCGCGCAGCCGCGCATTGAGCCGGGATCCTACGACGACCTGGCATAAACACAAAGGGCCGGAAGGGAAATCCCTTCCGGCCCGACGACGCGACCGCGGCTCCAAAAGACTGAAGCCGCCGTCGCAAAAGCGGATCGTGAAGCACACGGCTCGCGCCACACGATCCGCCACTTGCTACCCGCTAATTCCCTGCAGCCCTTGAGGCTTGGTATTCCTCCACGAGCTTCTTCGTGACGTCGGCGGGCGCCTGCTCGTAGCCGTTGAGCTGGATGCTGTACGAGCCCGAGCCGCGCGTGATCGAACGCAAGTCCTTCGTGTACTTCACGACCTCGGCGTAGGGCACGCGCACGATGATCACCGTCTCGCCCTCGTCGTTGGAGTCGGTACCGACGATGCGGCCGCGGCGCGTGGAGATGTCGCCCATGACCGGACCCGCATAGTCTTCGCCCACCGTGATTTCCATGTCTGCCATCGGTTCGAGCAGCACGGGATCGGCCTGGTCACACGCGGCGCGGAAACCAATGCGCGCGGCGGTCTTGAACGCCATCTCGTTGGAGTCGACGGAATGGTAGCTGCCGTCGAACACGGCGACCTTGATATCGACCATCGGGTAACCGGCAAGCACACCTTCCTTCATGGTCTCCTGCACGCCCTTGTCGACCGCGGGAATAAGGCCACCGGGGATAGCGCCGCCCTTGATCTCGTCGACGAACTCGTAGCCCGCCCCCGGGTTCGGGGAGATGCGCAGCCAGCAGTCGCCGAACTGCCCGGCGCCACCCGTCTGCTTCTTGTGACGGCCCTCCGCCTCGGCGGTCTTGCGGATGGTCTCGCGATACGGGATGCGCACCGGCACGAGGCGAACATCGACGCCCGTCTGCTCCTTGCAACGGGAAACGAGCATGTCAACCTGCGTGTCGCCCATCGCGGTGAGCACGGTCTGGTGCGTTTCCTCGTTGCGCTGGATATGGATCGACGGGTCGTTTTCCGCCGCGCGGGCAAGAAACGTCCCGAGCTTGTCCTCTTCCTTCTTGTTGACGGCCTCGATCGCGACCGGGTACTGCGGCACCGGCAGTGGCAGCGGATCGACGGCGATCTCGCCGGTAAGGGAAATCGTGTCGCCCGTGCGCGTCTCAGCGAGCTTCGGCACAACGATGATGTCGCCCGCCTTCGCGCTCTTCACGTCAGTGGCTTCCTTGCCCATCATGACGTAGAGATGGCCCAGGCGCTCCTTCTTGCCCGTGCGCGCGTTGATGAGCTCCATGCCGGGCTCGAGCACGCCCGAAAGCACCTTGAGGAAGCTCAAGCGACCCACGAACGGGTCGGAGAGCGTCTTGAAGGCGAAGGCCGCGGGGCGGTTCGTCTCGTCGATGGGGATCGAGGTGCCGTCGGCCATCTGGAAGCGACCGTGGCTTCTCGGGTGCGGGAAGTAGGTGCAGATGTCCTCCATAAGCCCCTGAATGCCCTGCTTGATGATGGTGGAGCCCACGAACACGGGGATGAACAGCTCCTGCGCGATGGCCTTGTCGAGCAGCGACTCGAGCTCGTCCTGCGTAAGCTGCTCCTCGCCTTCCAGATACTTCATCATGAGCTCGTCGTCGGCTTCGGCCACAAGGTCGCACAGCTTGTCGCGAGCCGCCTGCGCGGCGTCGGCATACTCGGCGGGAATGGGCTCAATGCGCTCGGAGTCGTCGCCTTCGCCGAAATAACGTGCCTCCATGCGGATGATGTCGATGACGCCCTTGAAGTCGGCGTCTTGCCCGATGGGGATGGTGACCGGGCCCAGACGCGAGCCGAAGCGCGCGTGAAGCGTGGCCATGGCCATGTCGAAGTCAGCGTGCTCGCGGTCGATGTGGTTGATGAACACGGCTCGCGAAAGGCGCATTCCCTCGGCCTCGCGCCACAGCTTGGTGGTCATGACCTGTGGGCCCGCAACGGCGTCGACCACGAACAGCGCCATTTCAGCAGCTTGCATGGTGGACAGCGTGTCGCAGATGAAGTCGGGATGGCCCGAAGTGTCGAGCACGTTGATCTTGTAGTCTTTGTACGGGATGGGGGCGATCGAGGTGCCGATCGTGAACTTGCGTTTGATTTCCTCGGCGTCGTAGTCGAGATAGGACTTGCCGTCGTGCGTCGTACCCATGCGCGGGGTCTTGCCGGAGACGTAGAGCATCGCCTCAGCGAGCGAAGTCTTCCCCGCGCCGTCTTGACCCACCAGGACGACATTGCGCACGTGCTCAGTGGCAGGAGCTGCCATTTTGACCACCAACCTTTCGTTGCGTGGCCGCGCCCGAAAGAGCATCTTTGAGGCACAACCACTTTTAGTCTTGCACACACAAAGAACCGCTTGGTCAAGCCGACTTCGGCTTGCATTGAAACCAGTGTAACGTACTTTCGGCATTTTTCGGCCGCTTGCCCCAAGATTTGCCCCGCACTTTGGAAAGCACTTGCATTTTATGGGGAAATGCGTGCTACACGCCCCCGCGCGTTGCCATGAAGGGAAGGCGGGGAAAGGGGCGAGGGAGAAGCGGCGCAGCGGGACGGGAGCAAGCAAAAGATGATCTACCTGTTAGCAAACAACCATAGGGGAAGAGAAGATGAGCGCAACGGGACGGGGGTCGGGCAGGGGCTGCGAACGATAGAGCGACTCTCCCCATCCGAGACGAGGCTCGCGGGCGAGACGGGTGCCGGGTGATTTGACGAGAATGGGACGGAGTAATCTGCGACGCATTAAGTGAGACGGATCGCCCGGCTTCCGTCCCACCAAACCCCTGCCCCCCCTACTCTGCTGGCTTCATGCGGACAGATTCACGTTACTTGTCTCTAGCACCAGGCGCCCATGCCGCGTTCGGGCACCTCCCCCTCGCCGCGTCGCCTCGAAAGGTCCCTCCAGACATGGTTGGGGCGGAAGTAGTGTGATTCGTTCCGCTGAAGCGATGCGCGTTGTGGCGGTGGGGGTGCGCCCCGAAAAATACACGCGCAGAGGCGGATCCCAGCACAAAAAACCGAGCTGTCCCACAAAATGAACGAGGCGTGGAAGTCAAGCCTGGCTTGGGGGCTTGGGAGATTCTCCGACCTGGGGTTTTCCCATCGGAGAGCATTATCGCCCGAAGCCAACCGCCCGTTTCGGCGGTTTCTCTGTGGGACAGCTCGGTTTTGTGCCAGAATCCGTCTTTTCGCATGCACTTTTTGGAACAGCTCGGTTTTTGTGCCACCGCGCCACCATCTTCCCAAGCACCGCCGGCAACGCCGAAGACGCCGTATAGCCCACCTCGAGGTTAGTCGGGCGTAGACCGAACATGGGCTAGAACGAGACCGGCTTCTTGGTTTTGCGACTACCCTTCTTTAAAGGCGAATAAACGAGCCCGTGGCCATCCCGGAAGCCGACAGGCAGCCCAACGTGTCTCAAAGCCTCACAAAGCGGCTCCATGCTCGCATGATATCCATCGATGCCACCCGTCGACGCCTTCGCACTCCCACGAATAAAGGTCATGCGCCACGCGTTGCCACCTAGGCGCCAGCCCTTGCGGTCGTAGTCCCGCTTCCAATTGCAGATGCAGACATCGCCGAAAGCTTCCTTCAAAGTCGCAACCTTGGATGGGGCCAAATGGGCAATGGGCTCGACGGGGCCGACATAGCCCCGCTCCAGCCATACCGAGGCCTCTTCGCCCTCCATTACAACCCATATGGTGCGGTGCTCTTTCAGCGGAGTGTCCTCCACCCAGTAGTTGTCGATTCTCAAGTACTCGAAATCTGTGCAGGCGAGGCTCCGCCCTGTTCCTTGCGCCTCGGCCACCTCGTCCAGCTCGCACAGGAAGCACTCATGCCGTTCCCATTCCTCCCGCAGACAGCCGGCTTTGAACAGCTCGACAGCGCAAACGCATGCCGGATCAGGCGAATCGCCGCATGCGCCTTCGTCAAGGTCGCAGACGAAGCCTAGGCGCCGGCTCTCCCCGATGCGCACAATCGAGTCCCATTTGATCATGGCATTGCCTCCCGCCACCCAGAAATCCACGAAGCCAAGTTCCCGACACCTCGAGGCAGGCTCGCGTCCCCTCGCCCCTAGTACCAAGCGACCATGCCGCGTTCGGGCATCTTCCCCTCATCGTGCCGTCTCGAAAGGTCCCTCTGAACGTGGTCGTAGTACCACCACCATCGGTAGACCGCGTCGTCGGGCTCGGTCGGGAGCTCCTCCTCGGACAGCAGAGGCTCCCCGTGCTCTTGGCGCATCTCGTTAATCCCACCGCGCATCGCATTCATATCCCTGCCTGTGGTGCAGCGCTGAAAATCGCGCTCTGCCGGCGCCCCCAAAGACACCGTCTCGTTAGCGAGGTCGATGAGCACCTGACCGGGGCGCGACCCCCGATCGTTTTCTGGCCAATACTCGTAAACAAGAGCGACTCCGTTTCGTCGAACAAGCTCGTAAGCCACCATCGACACCACCACCCATTCCCATCAGTTGCGGACAACGCCGATTCTGCCATACGCGTGCGAAATCGTATGTACCATGTATTGGACAGATGACGAATTAGTTTGCGCTCGCCCCTAAAAAGCCCTGTGCATCTTGCCATGCTCGAGCTAGAGGAACGGCGCCCCGCTTCGGCGCTTGTCCTTCGCAATAGAGGGCGCCAATTCCCTTGCGAGGCTTCCAGTCGCACAGCCTGCGCCCGATTTGCCCGCCAAAGACATTCCCCAAAACCCCAATCAGCGGCAGAGGAAGAGGTGCGCTCGGTTATTGCGCCTTCTATGGCAACAAGCAGCCTGCCTTATGCCGTGCCCCTCAAGGCGAGACAAATCACCCAATCCCCGCCTCATCTCACATTAAAAAGCAGTCTGAGTTAATTTGAGGCCCCTCAGCACTGCTGTTTTGGTGGATAATGAATAATTGCTGGTAATCCATCCACACCAATCAGGAGGAAACATGTCAATGCAGAGAAATCTCACCCCCCCCCGCCGCAACTAAAATCGCGCTAGCGCTCACCGTCTGCGCAGCTCTACTTGCTGGACTAACGGGGTGCGGAATGCAAGGTTCGGGCCCCGAGTCAACGCAATCGCAAGAGAAAACTGCGCCGGAGGAAGTAACCGCAGTTGACAACATGGAGGTTACCGGCCTTTATGTGAATGACTCTTACATCGACGACGAGAGCGATCAGCTCAAGCTCGTATACCTCTTCTACACTGTCAAGGCAACAGACAAGAACCTTAAGGCATTCAGCAAGTCAACCGATATGAAAATCGGAGAAAATGTCTACACCTCAGAGCATAATCCTGGAGCTAGGTCGTATGCTTCCAGTTTCTATTACTCTGACTTTATTGAAGATGTTTACGTTGGCAGCGAGCTCAAGGTTCTTGAAACCTTCGAAGTACCCGTAGGTGACCTTGAAGTCGACAAAGAAATAACCCTCCACAACGACCGAACCCCTGGAATCGATAACCTTAAGCTGTCAACAGACAGCATAGTTCATTTAGATTCCGCAGAGGCAATTGCTCAGAACGCCGATCCCGAGGGCTATGCTAGCGAGATGCAAAAACATGAGCCCGCCGACGCGGAAACAACAGCCAGGGTCCAGAGCGCCATCAACGGGTACTACTGGAAGTACGCCCCCGCCCTTGGCACCTCCATAACGATGTACAAAACCGAGTTTTTTTCACCAAACACATTCGAAACAACGACCTCTGGCATTACTTCAGCTGGAACCTATGAGGTGGAGACAGGCTACATTAAGCTCATCAATGACAGCAACGGATTCGTTATCGAGGTTCCCTACAGTTGGGACGACGATGGTAACATCAATCTCGATCTCGTAACCGCCTACGGCGTCCATGAGGGATAGCAATTCAATTGACGCAGAAAGAAAATGCTTGGCTTAATATAGAAAGCAGAGCATATCAATGAGATGGGGGGACTTGCCCCACCCCCCCCATCTCCGACAGAGCGGTCGACGGCTCAAACCGATACCTCCACCACGATGCCAACCAAACTGAAAGCTCGCGATCGGTCAGCCGTTCGAGCATGTAGTTCTGCAGCATCAGCTGGGGCGATACACCCGCCGCCTTCGTCTTGCTGTTCATTAGTGCCTTGAGGTGCATGGCGTCCCCGCTCTTCACAGCAGCATCTCTGTGAACCTTCTCACCTTCGCGGCCACACCGAGCTCACCGGCGAACGACTGCAGCATCGGCAGGCTGCGCCCTTCGGACGAAAAGCACGACAGGAACGCCAGCTAGAGCAGCTGCAGGTCGGGCGACAACGTGCTGCGCAGCATGTCGCGCAGGGTCCGTTCGGCGCCGTAGGCGCGCACCGAGTTGCCGTACGTCGGATGGGGCGGGGTCCGGAGGATTTGCCTCGCTCCGAAGCGATATCCGCCATGGCAGTGGCCGCGTCCTGAAAAATACACGCGCGAAAGCAAATCCTGGTACAAAATCCCCCTTTTCGCATGCACTTTTTGGGACAACTCGGTTTCCGTGCCGTTGCGCCGCGTTCGCCCCCCGTCTCACCTCGCCCTCTGCCCCACCTTGCGTGCGACTATTCTGCTCGCTTCATGCGGACGCTCATGTCGATGGGCTTCGCCGTGAAGGGCGCCGTAGTGGCCAGGCCGTCGACGCCGCATGCCGCGTACGCTGCGGCGTTCTGCAGGTTAATGCCGCCCGCTGCGATAAGCGTGAGATGCGGATCGATCGTGCGCAGCTCGGGCACGAGCGCTGCCAAATCGTCCACCGGCATCTTGTCGAGCTGGATGCCGTCGACGCCCGCTTTCGCGAGGCGACGTGCCTCGTCAGGCCCCGCCTCCACGAACAGCTTCTTCTCCACGCAGCGGCCACGAAGGGCGGGAAGCGCCTCCAAGAACGCCTCGAAGCCGCCCATGAAGGTGATGTGGTGGTCGAACACGAGCACGGTCTCGGACGCGCCCAGACGGTGTGGGAAGGCGCCGCCGCAAGTGACCGCCTTCGTGAGCAGGTCTTTCACGCCTGGCATGCTCTTGCGCGTAGTGAGCACCTCGCATGCAGGGTTCGCGCTGTGCGCCGCGTCCACGATCGCGCGCGTCTTGGTCGCTACGCCCGACAGGTGGTCGCACAGGTTGAGCGACACCTTCCACGCCATATGCAGCGCCGCCGCCGTGCCCTCCGCGCGAAGGAACGGCTCCCCCGCAGCGAGGCGCTCCCCCGAACGACGCGACCAGATAACGCGCGCGCCCGTCTTCCCGAGCACGCGAGCGGCCTCCTCCGCGCCGGCAAGCACGCAGTCTTCGCGCGTGAAGTACTCGATTTCCCCCAGCTCTTCCCCGATGCCGAGAACTTCGGTCGTGAGGTCGATGTAGGGCATGTCCTCCAGAATGAACTGGTCGATGCGGCCATCGGGAATGAACACGTTCATGAGGATCCTTTCCATTCGCTGTTGCGGCGCGCAAGTAGCAACCCATTGATTCGGTTGTCACGCCGATCGGAGAGATCGGGGGAATGGGTCAAATCGCCCAACCCCCGTCCCGCTTCTTCTTTGGCTCCAAGCCTAGGCTTCGCTGCCCACACCTTCAACCTAGCGTTTCGATGGGAAATACCCCGCAAACGCCGTAATTTGAAAAATACCGCAACCTGAAAAACTCGCACGACCTTGCTCGCAAGCGTCGCCATTTTCCCGAAATAAGATTAGAATTGCGTCTTGCGGGCTTTTGCCCTTTTGCGCCTTCTTAAGGCAAAATGGAGCACATCGTCTATTGTCCGATACGGGCCAAGGGGAACCCATATGACAACCAAGGAAGCTGTCCCGAAAACGACTCGACCAAAAAGAAATCCGCTCGACTATCCGACGCGCAGATTCGTCGGCTTCGCCCTGCTTCTCGCGTGGCACTACAACCTGTGGTTTCTTCACGACGCCTTCATCGGGGTGCAGCTCCTCGACGACTGTGTAACGGAGTCGTGGCTTTTCGCGCTCGTCGCCGCCGTAATCGGGTTCATCGCCATCGCCTTCGCCCTCGGCAGGAAGCGCCATCTCTGCGAACGTAAATGGCTCTACGAGGTGGTCACGGCCATCGCCTTCGCCTCGACGCTCGTCCTCACCCTGTTCGCGTTCTCGTTCCCCACCGACGCTATCGCCTATGCGCTCGCGGCAGTAATCGGCGCCTCGAACGCACTGCTTTGGATTATGTGGGGCGAGCTGTACTCGCGCACCAAGACATCATTCTCGGTGGCGCGCATCGGCACGACCATCGGGCTTGTCATGCTCGCATGCTCGCTTGTCGCCCTCGTCCTTCCCACCGGGGTCTCCTCGGTGTTCATCTCGCTTTTGCCCGTAGCGGCATGCGTGCTCTTCAGGCGCGGACGCAGAATTGCCGAGAGCATGCCCTACCCCACGTTGCTGCCGGAGAGCACGGCGAAGCGGGCCATCCGACCGATGATCGTCGTCAGCGTGACCGCCTTCGTCGCCGCGCTCGCCTGCTACTTCCTCGTCGCGATCATCCCGCTGGAGAGCCTCCCCGACGGCGACCTTGCCTTCACGTTCGGCTCGATCGGCGGAGCAGTTCTGCTCTGCATCATCGGTGCGGTGAGCGCCTCATCGAAGCAGCGCCTCAACATCTACCGCATCTTCCCCTGGCTTATCGTCTTGGCGATCATCTCGTTCGCCCTGTTCATCACCGGCGAGCAATTCTATATTCCCTCGTTCTTCCTCGTATTAGCGGTCGTCGCCATCTTCGAGGTGCTGCTCATCATGTACTTCGGTGTTTTGGGAATGAAAGGCTATGTGCCCATCGGAATCGCGTTCGGGTTCAGCGGGGCGTTCATCCGTCTCGGAATCGCGGCGGGCAACACGCTTGCCCTGATCTACGAGGCGAACCCGTCGTTCGCTCTCGAGGCAACCACCCCCACGGCAATCATCTTCGTCTGCATCCTCTCTGCGATCGTCATCCCGCTCGTCCGCCAGGAATACAACATCACCAAGCTCATGGCGCCGCCGGCAACCGAATCGCTTCAGGAGCAGCGCATCAAGGAATTGGCGAGGGAATTCTCGCTTTCCGCCCGCGAGACGGAAATCGTCATGCTCATTGCGCGCGGCTTCACGACGGACAACGTGGCGAAGAAGCTCGTCATCTCCCCCTACACGGTGAACACCCACATCCGCCACGTGTACGAGAAGATCGGGATCCACAAGCGCTCCGAGCTGATCGACTACATCAACGGAAACGGCTCAGACGAATCGGGCAACTAGAGCCTTGCGCCTAGCGGAAAGCACCTGCGAGGAACGCTTCGTCTGACAGCCCCGCGCGACCGGGCAAGCCCTCCCCGTAAGCCAAGAAGAGGCCCGACCGCCACCGGCTTTTGCGGGGTACTGCATCGCCTTCGCCTGCAAAAACGAGAAGAACTCCCCAAGGGGAGCTCTTCAAGGAAAAGGGGAGGTAGATGAAACGAGGGCTTACCCGAAGCGGTACTCGACGCCCATCGTGGGGCCGGGGTTGACCCACTTCTCGACGATCGTGCCCTCGCAGGCTATGCGGCACGTGCCGCACTCCAGGCAGCCGGCGTAGTCGAAGGACTTGGCGCCGTCCCCGTCGACCTTGTAGAGGGCCGCCGGGCACACGCGGACCAGCTTGAGGAACTCCTCGTTGTAGGCCTCGGAGCCGTCGTCTTCCGCCAGCACGATGTGCGGGGTCTCCTCGTCGACCTCGTATTTGTTGACGGACAGAGCCTCGTCGACGTTGACCGTGATCTCGCAGACCTTGCTCACAGCGCACGCACCGCCTTCCTGACCTCGCCGGCCAGCTTGAGCAGGCCGCGCTTCTTGATAATGGGCATCATCCGCTTCGCGAGCGGCTTCTGGGGGGAGCCGTCGACGCTGAACATGGCGTTGAAGATCTCCTTCACCATCACCGGGTAGTCGGTGAACATGGAGCCCCACTCCTCCATGACGTGCGGCCACTTGGAGAACGTGCGCAGGTCCTGGATGACGAAGGAGGCCTCCATCATCTCCTTGTAGGAGGACAGGCCCGCCTCGGAGACGTCGCCCTTGTCGAGGGCCTCGACGGCCGCCTTGGCCGCCATCTGGCCGGACGCCACGGCGAAGTCCATGCCGCGCACCTGGTAGCCCATGTTCATGCACAGCCCCGCGGTCTCGCCCGCGAGCAGGCAGCCGTCGAAGACGTACTTCGGGATCATGTCGTAGCCGCCCTCGGGGACCATGTGGCCGGAGTGCTCGACCATCTTGGCGCCGCGGATGATGGGCGCCACCGCCGGGTGGTTCTTGAAGTCCTCGAGCATCTGGTAGACCGGCACCTCGTTGCGCGAGCCGTCGGCCGCGAGCGAGACGGTGGCCACGAGGCCGAGCGAGATGGACTCCTTGTTGGTGTAGAGGAACCCGCCGCCGACGCTGCCCTTGGTGCAGTCGCCGACGAACAGCATCGCGGCGCCCTCGCCCTCGGGGAGCAGGAAGCGGTCCTCGATGACGCCCTCGGGGAGCTCGAAGACCTCCTTGATCCCGACGGCCATCTGGCTGGCCTTGGGGCGGGGGTTGCCCAGGCAGCGCTCGGAGAGCATGGAGTTCACCCCCTCGGCGAGGATCACCACGTCCGCGGAGATCTCGTCCTCTCCGGCGCGCACGCCGGCCACGCGGCCGGACTCGTCCTTGATGAGGTCCTCGACCGCGATGCCGCAGATGTACTCGGCGCCGGCCTCCTCGGCCTTCTCGGCGAGCCACTGGTCGAAGGGCCCGCGCAGGACCGAGTAGGAGTCCTTGCCCTCCTCGGCGAGCTCGGGGGAGGTGAAGTCGATGGTCATCTCGGACGCCGGGTCGAGCATGGCGATGCGCTCGTGCGTGATCTTGCGCTCGAGGGGCGCCTCGGACTCGAAGTCGGGGAAGACCTTCTTGAGGGAGTGGGAGTAGATGCGCCCGCCGGTCATGTTCTTGGCGCCGGCGAAGTTGCCGCGCTCCACGACCAGCACGCTCTTGCCCGCTTTCGCGAGCTCGTACGCTGCGACCGAGCCGGCGCAGCCCGCGCCCACCACGATCGCGTCGAAGTCTGACATATCGCTATCCTTTCACTCGCAGCCGAAACGGGCTGTCGACTTGCGTGCAGTTGAGACCCCCGCATCGCGCCTGAGGGATATGGCGGGGAGTAATCGCTCGGAGGAATCGGCGATGTGGAGAAAAAGGCGCGATGCGGGGCGGGGAGAAACTCCTTACAGAGCTGCGGTAAGCGCAGGCAGGACGTCTTTGATGTCGCCCACGAGACCGAAGTCGCACTGCTTGAAGATGGGGGCGTTCTTGTCCTTGTTGATGGCGAAGATGGCGCCGGAGCGGTTGCAGCCGACCATGTGCTGCATCTGGCCGGAGATACCGCAGGCGATGTAGGCCTTGGGGGTCAGCATGAGGCCGGAGACGCCCACGTAGCATTCGGTGGGAAGCCAGTTGACGCCTTCGGTCAGCGGACGAGAACACGCCAGGCCCGCGCCGAGCTTGCCGCACAGATCGCGCGCCATGTCGAGCTGGCCTTCCTCGGTGAAGCCACGGCCTGCCGCGACGACGACGTCGGCCTTGAACAGATCGACGCCGCTCTTCTCGATGGCCTTGGAGGAGAGGACCTTGACGGGGCGAGCGGGCTCGACCCACTCCTGATCCGCAACAGCGCCGTTGGCGGCACCTTCAGCGGCCTCGAACACGCCGGCGCCGACGGTGTAAATCGCGACGTCGCCCTCGGCCTTCTGCACGCGCTCGGCGATGCCGCCGAAGTACATGCTGCGAGCACCTGCGTCCTCGAAGGACATGACGTCGGTGATGACCGCGGTGTCCGCGTGGAAGGCGAGGCTGCCGGCAATGACCTTCATGTGGCGGGTCGCCTCGATAAGGACGATGCCCGGCTGCTCTGCGTCGAACGCGGCGTTCACGGTGTCGGCCGCGGCGTCGAGGGCAACACCCTCGGGAACGGTGATGCGAAGGACCTTGTCGGCGCCGCAATCGCTCGCTTCGCCGAAGGAGATGGCGACGATCTCGTCGGCCATGGTGCGCGCGCCCGCTGCCAGCTCTGCCGCTGCGCCTGCGTGCTCAGCAATGATCAATGCTTTCATGAGTGTTCACTCTGCCTTTCTTGTGCTTGATAGCGCTTGGCCTACAGGGCTGCCTTGAGGGCGGCTGCGAAGCTCTCGACGGCGCCGTCCTCGGCGGCATCGAAGATCTGCAGCTTGCGGTCGGCCTGCTCGGGAGCCTTGCAGTCGACGACGGCGATGCTGGAGGCGACGGAGCCCGCTGCAGCCTCGACATTCATGGGCTTCTTGCCGGCAGCAAGGATGTCCTTCATGCCGGGGATGCGCGCTTCGGCGGCATCCGGAGTCACGGAGATGACGGCGGGAAGGCTGATCTCGACCACTTCTACGACGTCCTCGAGCACACGCTCGACCTCGAGAGCGTCGCCCTTGCAGCTGATCTTGGTGGCGGCGTTCACCACGGGCCAGCCGAGCTTGCAGGCGAGCTGCACGTCGACCTGCTGCGCATAGTTGTCAGCAGAACCGTCGCCGCAGACGACCACGTCGACATCGCCAATCTTCTCGACGAGCGCTGCGAGCTCGCATGCGGTGGCCTTGGCGTCCATGTTGGCGCAGGCATCGTCGGCGATCATGAAGAGCTCGTCGACGCCGCGGGCGAGGACGTTCTTCTTCAGCTTGGACTCGTCGATCGAAGCAGGACCGGCGGTGATCGCCACTGCCGAGGAGCCCTCGACCTCAGCGGCGAGCTGAGAAGCGACTTCCAAGGCATTCAGGTCGTACACCGAGATAGTGTTCTTTGCCTTCGAATAGTCGAGCGTGCGATCTCCTGCGACCTTGATGTCCTGATCGTCGGGGACCACTTTGAATGCGGCGGCTATTTTCATCTTGAGCCTTCCCTTCATATGCTTGTACAGAGGCTTGTCCGCAGGTTGACGCTTTCAGGATGCCCAAGCGATCTGCTCGGGTGCCTCGGGGAGTCGCCCTGCGCGTTGAGGTCATCTTGCACTCCGCAAGCGGCGTTCGCATCGCCAGATAACCGTGAAATACCCGTTACCTAAAAAATCGCTATGCCGAAAATCACCCTTTCCCGAGAGTTCGAGAAGGCGTTTCAGAGACGATTTCAGACGCCTTGGAAGCCTTGCCGAAGGCGCTCTCGGGGTTGAGCGGCAAGACGAGACTTTTCCATGGTCAAAGGCATCATCACTAAGAATTTGCGATGCACGCTTTTCATGCGATTACCTCATTACCGAAGTCCTGGCGATGACGTTTCGCGCCGCGCTCCATAGGATGCGAGTCAAGCCGGAAAGCCGATAAGGGCAAGTCGAATCCGGCTTCGAAGATCCCACTTTAAAAGGAGGATAAAATGGCAGATTTCTACGGTACCCCAGAGGTTGTGACCGACCTTCGCGAGGACGGCGTGCTCATCATGCGCATCAACCGCCCCGAGAAGCGCAACGCCATCAATGCAGTCACCTCTGCCGCCATGGAAGAGATCATGAACAAGGCTGAGAAGGACAACCGCGTGCGCGTCATTATCGTCACGGGCACGGGCGAGAAGGCCTTCTGCGCCGGCGAGGATCTCTCCGAGCTTTCCAGCGGCGGCGAGTGCATGACCGTCACCGACCATGGCTTCGGCGGCCTCACCGACCGTCTCTGCCCGAAACCGGTCATCTGCGCCGTCAACGGCGTCGCTGCGGGCGGCGGCATGGAGATCGCCGTTTCCTGCGACATCGTCGTCGCTGCCGAGCATGCGCGCTTCGGCCTCACCGAGCCCAAGGTCGGCCTCATCGCCTCCACCGGCGGCCTCGTCCGCATGGCTCGCGACGTTCCCCGCAAGGCTGCAATGGAAATGCTCCTGACCGCTCGCCTCGTCTACGCTGCAGAGGCGAAGGAAATCGGCTTCGTCAACTACGTCGTCCCCGCCGAGGAGGTCATGGACAAGGCTCTCGAGCTCGCGTCCACGATCGCCAAGAACGCTCCCCTCTCGCTCAAGTTCACCAAGCAGATCGTCCACGCTGCTTCCCAGATGTCCGAAGAGGACGCGATGCGCTACTGCGACGCGGCCTATCGTTTCATCGAGAAGACCGAAGACGGCATCGAGGGCCCCGCGGCCTTCGTCGAGAAGCGCACTCCGAACTGGCAGGGCAAGTAAACCTGCATTCTTCCTCTCTTTGCGGAGGGGGCCGTCCGAACCTCCTCCACACCTCCTCCCTCCACCTCACTATGCCGAATGCCTGGGAACCGGGCGCAAGAATGAAGAAAGGATCGAATAATGTCGATGCTTGCGAAGAGCAGGGGAGAGCTCACTTATAAGGACCTGAGCGGTCTGCACAAGTGGTTTCTCATCGTGCTCGTCTCCATGGGCTCATCAATCATCTACACGCCCATCTACCTGAAGAACGTCTTCTACGAACCGCTGATGCAGGGTCTTGGCTGCACGAACGCCGATTTGGGCGCGCTGCTTTCCTGCTACGCCATCGTCGCTGTGATCACCTACCTGCCGGCCGGCATCATCGCGGACAAGGTGCGCATGCGCACGCTTTCCTGGGTCGGCTTCGGAGGAACGGCGGTTCTCACCTTCATCTACGCGATGCTGCCTTCCATCGAGATGCTCTACATCATCTTCGTCGGCTTCGGCATCACCTCCATCCTCATCTGGTGGGGCACGCGCTTCAAGATCGTGCGCCTGTGCTGCTCTGAAGAGGATTACGCCTCCAAGATCGGCGTGAGCTACTCCATCTACGGCGCCGCGGGCCTCATCGTCGGCCTCATCAACACGGCCATCATCTCCGCCATCGCCGACGCCTCCCAGGGCATCCAGATCCTGCTCGTCTTCCTGGGCGTGCTCATCGCCATCCTGGCCATCCTGTCCTTCATCCTCATCCCCGACTTCAAGGGCGAGATCGACAAGAACGCCAAGCTCTTCAGCCTCAAAGAGGTTGTCACGGCCATCAAGCATCCGGGCGTCATCTGGGCCTGCCTCGCCTACTTCTTCGTGTACCTCGTCTACATGGGCGTCACCTACACCACGCCGTTCATGACCACCTGCTTCGCAGCGCCGGTCGCCATCGTCTCCGTCGTCGGCCTTATCCGCACCTACGGAATCGGCCTCATCGCAGGCCCGGCTGCAGGATTTTTCGCCGACAAGCTGAAGAGCCCCTCGAAGTCGATCCTCATCTTCTTCGCGGCAAGTGTCATCGTGCTGGCCGCCTTCATGGTCATGCCCCGCGAGGCTGGCCTGGTCATCCCGATCGCTGTGCTGGTCGTCGTCCTCGGCTTCGTGACCTACGGCGCCTTCTCCATCGGCTCCTCCCCCCTCACCGAGGCCAAGGTTCCGATGAGCATCTTCGGCACCGCGTCGGGCCTGCTGTCCGTCATCGGCTTTCTGCCTGACACCTTCGTCCACACCTGGTTCGGCGGCCTTATCGACGCTCAGGGCGCAGACGCCTTCAACACCATCTTCATCGCGCTGGTTGTCTTCGCGGTCCTCGGCTGCTTCTGCCTGGTCATGACGCGCCGCGCCATGAAGAAGAACCTGGCAGCGGGCGTGGAGACCGACGAGGCGTAATCGCCCGGTAGGACCACCCCAAGCAATCAACCAGTCATTCAGGCGCATCGCCGCAAGGCAGCGCACAAGAAATCGAGGTAGAGACATGAACAAGATCGACGTCCTCTCGAAGATCAACGAGGGCATGCGCGCGGTGCTCGCCAAGGAAGACGAGCTCGCGGGAAACGCCAACGACACGAGCGCCGGCTTCGAGCAGATGCGCCTGAACTACACCGAGGGACGCGCCTATTGGGTCGAAGGCGGCCCCAAGATGGCCGAGAAAACCGACCGCAAGGTCGCAGGCCCCCACGGCGAGATTCCCGTGCGCCTGTACTACCCGACCAAGGACCGCGCAAGCCTTGAGCAGGCTGGCGAGACCCTCCCGGGAATCGTCTACGCGCACGGCGGCGGGTTCGTCTTGGGCAACCTCGAGACGCACGACCGCATCTGCCGCGTCCTTGCGAGCAAGACGGGCGCTGTGGTGGTCGCCGTGGACTACCGCCTCTCCCCCGAGGCGAAGTTCCCCGTGGCGGTCGAGGAAGTGGCCCATGTCGCAAAGCGCGTGCACGAGCAGGGCAACGCCTGGGGCATCGACGGGAACCGCCTCGCCTTCGCCGGCGACTCCGGCGGCGCGCACCTTGGCCTGGCGGCGACCATGTACCTGCGCGAGGAGCTGGGCGGCTCGGCGTTCGTCAAGTGCCTTCTGCTCTTCTACGGCTGGTACGGCCTGAAGGACTCGGCTTCCCAGCGTCTGCTCGGAGGCCCGTGGGACGGCCTGACCGAAGCGGAATGGCAGTGGTACAAGGAGCTCTACGCCACCGACACCGGGCAGCTCGAGACGAGCCCCTACGCAAACCTCTTCCTGAACGACCTCACGCGCGACATGCCTTCCTGCTACATCGCCGCAGCCGAGTTCGACCCCTTGAAGGACGACAGCACGGCACTTGCGACGATCTGTGAAGAGTACGGCATCCCCTGCCGCTTCGAGATGTTCGAAGGCGTCATCCACGCGTTTCTGCACTACACCAAGATGCTCGACGAGGCCAACCGGGCACTCGAGCACGGAGCGGAGTACTTCCGCGAGAACATCGGCCGCTAACCGCAGCCAACACGCACCTTCATTTCTGGAATCACAGCGCGGCAAAAGGCTGCGCTGGATATCGACAAGGAGAATGCAATGGATTTCAAGTTGAGTGACGAGCAAGAGCTGATCGTCGAAAGCTACCGCGACTACATGGAAAGCGAGAACTGGGAAGCGTACTTCGCAGAGTGCGACGAGAAGCACGAGTACCCGCTTCGCTGGGTGAGCGGCCTGTGCGAGCTCGGCTTCGACTCGATCATGCTCCCCGAAAGCCACGGCGGCCTCGGCCTTGAGCAGCCGGCCGTGACGCTTATGGCGGTCTATGAGGTCCTCGGCCGCTACGGCGCACCGACCTACGTCCTCTACCAGCTCCCCGGCTTCGAGACCATCATCCGCGAAGGCACCGAAGAGCAGATCGAGGCCGTGCTCTCCACGCTGGGATCCGGCGAGCAGATCTGGAACTCCGCCTGCACCGAGCCAGGCGCCGGCTCCGACGTCGCCGCGCTTCAGACCACCTACAAGCGCGAGAACGGCAAGATCTACCTCAACGGCACCAAGACCTTCATCACCTCTTCCGCTGGCGTGAAGTACCTGGTCATCATGGCCAAGAATGCCGACGATCCCGAGATGTTCACCGAGTTCTTCCTCGACATGAGCAAGCCGGGCGTCTCCCTCTCCCCGCTCAACAAGCTGGGTCTGCGCATGGACTCCTGCTGCGAGGTCTACATGGACAACGTGGAGCTCGAGGAGAAGGACATCTTCGGCAAGGAAGGCAACGGCTTCGCCCGCGGCATCAACGACTTCAACTTCGAGCGTTGGCTTGTCGGCGCCTGCGACTACGGCACGGCGATCGCCTGCTATGAGGATGCCTGCCGCCACGCGAACCAGCGCATCGCCTTCGGCAAGCCCATCGGCCGTCAGCAGCTCAACCAGCTCAAGGTCGCCGAGATGGCCATCAAGCTGAAGAACATGAAGAACATGCTCTACGAAACCGCTTGGGAAGCCGACAACAACGACGGCAAGTTCGACCCCGGCGCTGCCGCCATGTGCAAGTACTACTGCGCCAACGCCGCCTTCGAGGTCGTCGACGACGCCATGCAGATCCTCGCTGGCGTGGCCGTGGCCGGCGAGCATCGCATCCAGCGCATCTGGCGCGACCTTCGCGTTGACCGCGTCTCCGGCGGCACCGACGAGATGATGATCCTCACCGCTTCCAAGTTCGAGCTGAAGAAGTACCGCGACTAAC
>NZ_CAKUBT010000015.1 GCF_934643285.1 uncultured Ellagibacter sp. | reverse complement strand
GAACGCCCAGGACGCTTCGGCGGTACTTGAGCTTGAAGTCCTTCGACACAAGCGATGTGATGGTGAACCAATTCCGCTTGAGCGTGGCCTTGGTCGATGCGGTTTGAGCCATAGGGTCCTCAACGGTCGGGTGCATTGCGGGCGCCGAGGGTCGGGCCCTTGGCGCAACTCATCATTTTATAGCGCTTTGGACGGGGTCTTCCGCATGCGCATGAAAAGCCCAGATTGCCTGCGCGAGCGGTCGCGCGACTGCTCGCGAGCGGCGGGGCGGGGCTGCAGGCGAGATGCCGCGCGCGGGGGCGAGGGGACGCGGGAGCGTGGGCGGCGCGCATGCGCGCTCGCAAGTAGCTGCAGGTCGCAAGATGCCGCGGGCGTCGCACACTTGCGCGCAGCTCGCGTTGTGCCGATGCCGTGTGCGATGTGTCCGCAGCGCGCGTGCTCGCGTATACTCAAGGAGAAGGCGAGCGGAATGCCGCCTTCCCTTACGATACGCACAAGATTCGGAGTATAAACATTGACCTGTGCTACCGCTGCTGCAGGAGGTGGCGCTGCGAGTACTCGGCGGCCAGGGCGCAGGCGCTCGCCGACGCCGAGCTGCGCGAGTCCAGGATCGGCGTCGACCGGGACGAGGCCGGGTTCGAGTACGCGATGGGGCTGATCAGGTGCGACGTGGCCCGGGGGCTGTCGTCCCAGCAGATAGCGCTGGCCAGGGCCGGGCAGGTCGGCGCCTCGCCGTCGACCATATACCGGTGGATATCGCGCGGCTACGCCGGGATGTGCGACCTCGACCTGCGCAGGAAGTGCGGCTACAGCCCAGGTCGCGCTCGGCGCCGCCGAGGCCGACGGCGCACGGCGAGGCGCGCTCCTTCGCCGCCCTCGCGGGGCTTCCCGAGGAGGAGCGCGCCCGCGCCTGCGAGATGGACTGATGGCGCCGGCGGCGCGGCGCAGCTCCCCGGCCTCGGCGTCCCCGCCCTCGCCGGCCTCGCGCTTCGCCCTCAGCCTCGCGTTGATTCTGTCCGCCGCCTCGCGGATGGCGTCGGCGTCGACCGCGGAGGGGTCCTCGGGCGCGAGCGCCTCCTCCTCGTCGTTCATCTCGTCGATGGCCTCCAGGCGGGCGCGCACCTTGCGGCGCAGCGCGTCCTGGTACCTGTCGGTGGACTTCTTCCAGACGAACGTGAACTTGTTGGCGTCGGCCTCGATCTTGGTGCCGTCGAGGAAATAGGTGTCGAGCGTGATGTGGCCGGCGTCGGCCAGGACGGCGACGACCTCGGAGAACACGTCCTCGAACACGGGGCGGATGCGCTCAGAGCGGAAGCGGTTGACCGTGTTGTGGTCGAGGGGGCGCATGCCGGTGAGCCACATGAGGTTCACGTTCTCGCGGGTGGCCGCCGCGATCTTGCGGCTGGAGTAGATGCCGCTGGCGTAGCAGAACAGGACGACCTTGAGCATCATCGACGGGTCGTGGGCCGAGGCGCCGCCGCCGGGGTAGGCGGACTCCAGGACCGAGCGGTCCATGCCGTCCACGATCGAGTCCACCACGCGCACGAGCGCGCCCTCGGGGATGAGCTCCTCGACTGAGGGCGGGAAGAGCATGGGCTGGTGTTGCATGCAGGGCTTGAACTTCGGGGTCGCCATCTGTCCTCCTGACCCGGGAAACTGATGGCTATACTTTACCATATCACCATGTCAGAGGCCATTTTACGCTATCACGGCACAAGTGGTGAGGCTGTCTGGGGAACCTGAAAAAGGAAGGCCCGCCAAGACCTTTCCGATCTTGGCGGGCCATGCTGTAGCACTAGTTTTGATACAGCCCCTTTTGTTGCCAAATCATAGAAACGTGCAAATCGTAGTACCTTGAAAACTTAGAAACGTGCATAAAGAAGTCAACGAAAGTCAAAAAAGTCAACAGCGCTCAAAGAGTTCAAAGACACTCAAAGAAATCAAAGGATAGTGCGTTATGATGATCGAAGAGCCAATCTTCACATAGGGGGAATGCATGTCGGCGATAACTGCATACAATCAGGCAAATCCGTTCACTCCGATGTTCGGGAAGGTCCCTGCATATATGGCTGGTCGGGAACTCCTCATCGACGAAATGGTCAAAGCGTTTGAGCTCCCTGATTCCAATCCGAATCTTTGCTCGATTTTCGTTGGCGCCCGCGGCACCGGCAAAACGGCGCTCCTTACTTATCTCGGCTATCGCGCCCAACAAGAGGGGTGGATAGTCGCGGATACGACAGCGTCTCGTGGAATGCTCGATGACATTCTTCAGAGAATCGGTGATACGGCGTCTCATTTGCTTTCCACTGATTACTCGAGGAAGCTTACGGGTATTGGCGTGGCTTCGATCGCAAGCGTGTCGTGGGAGAACAATGTTGCTTCTGGGAACTGGCGAACGAAAATGAACGCGATATTCAGCCAGCTTGAGGAAACGGAGACGGGCGTCGTGATCACTGTCGATGAAATCGACGGCGACCTTCCAGAAGTGGTCGAGCTCGTGACTACCTACCAGCACTTCGTCCGCGAAGGGAAGAAAGTTGCGTTGCTGATGGCTGGCCTGCCCTACAAGGTTTCCGCCTTGCTTTCTGGAAAGTCCACCTCGTTTTTAAGACGTGCTGCAAGGCATGACCTGGGAGCAATTCCCGATTACGAGGTGTATGAGGCGTTTCGCTTGACCATAGAAGATGCTGGCAAAGCTATCGACAATGATGCGCTGGATTTAGCGTGTGAAGCAATAGGGGGTTTCCCGTTCATGTTCCAGCTGGTCGGCTACCGCTCTTGGAATGCTTCTCGTCGAGATGAGACGATAACGGTGGACCACGTTCAAAATGGCATACAGGTCGCGCGGATGGAGTTCGAGGACAGAGTCTTGAGCGCCACCTGCTCCGAGTTGTCCAAGGGAGACATGGCTTTTCTAAAGGCAATGAATCGAGAGGGACAAACTCTTCGGGATGAGATAGTGAAACGTACGGGAAAGAAATCAAGTTGGGTGTCGACCTACAAAAAGCGTTTGCTCGAAGCAGGTGTTATCGACGAGCCTGTGGCGGGCAAATTCGTGTTCGCATTGCCTGGGGCGGCGGAGTATCTGCAAGAGAAACGATAGTATAATAACCTAGTTTGGCATGCGGGCGTCCGATGCGGCGCCCTCGTTGGCTTGAATTCGTGATTTCTCATCGCGTTGTGCGATGCTTAGGAAGGTAAGGTATGTGGGGTTTGTTCTTCGCCGCTGCGTTTGCGGGGGCTGTGTTCTTGTTCGTTCCGGGAGCGCTCGTGCTTGCGGGCCTTCGCATGCACGTGGCGTCGGCTGTTGCCTTCGCGCCGCTTCTGGGCATTCCGGCGACGATCGCCCTTTGTCTGGCGTACGCCGCCCTGGGCATCAACACCAACTGGGCGACGATCTTCTTCCCCCAGCTCGCGGTGGGTCTTATCATCTGCATCGTCGGTCGTGTGCGCGCACGCGATCTGCCTCGCCGTCGCTTCGGTGAGTGCAGCCGCGAGGCATGCCGCTTCGACCTGTGCGCGCTTGCGCTCTACCTTTTGGCGGGCGTCGTCGTGTCGGTGGGCATGTTCACCACGTTTCTGGGCGACCCCTCGAACTACATGCAGGAATACGACAATGTGAGCCATCTGGGCTCGATTCGCTGCTTCGTCGAGACGGGGAACTGGTCTCCTTTCAGCACGTCGCTCTATGCGGGCGCGGCCGACGCGGCGATCAACCCGCTTCCCGGCGGCGGCTTCTACCCGACGGCCTGGTACAACGTCGCGGCCTTCCCGGTGAGCCTTCTCGGCATTCCCATTCCGCTTTCGGAAAATGCCGCGAACTTCGTGTTCGTGGCGTTGGCTCTGCCTGCAAGCATGTTCGCGTTCATGCGCATCGTCTTCCAGGAGCGTCGCGACATCGTGTGCTGGGGCGCCGCCTGCGCGCCTATGTTCTCGGCCTTCCCCTGGATGCTGCTCGCCTGGGGCCCGCTGTTCCCGAACACGTCTGCCTACTGCCTGCTGCCGCTCGTAGCGGCGTTGTTCGTGGCGATTCTGCGCACGGGCATCTCGCGCCGTGAGCGCATCTGCGCGGGGGTGCTGTTTGTCATCGGCGTCATCGCCTTGGCGCTCGCGCAGCCGAACGCCGTGTTCGTTGTGGCCGTGTGGCTCATTCCCTTCTGCATCTACCGAGCGGCGATTGCGGCCGACCTTCTCCGTCGCGAAGGTGCGGCGAAATGGCGGCTGCGCATCCTGTTCGCGGCGGTCGCGGCCGTCCTTATCTGCGTCATCTGGTGGGTGGTATACCATCTGCCCTTCCTGAGCGCGGTGGTGGAACACTCGTGGGGTGCCGCGCAGTACCCGCTTGAGGCGGTGCTCCATACGCTCATGCTCGGGTTCATGGACGACGGCGTGCAGCTCGTGCTCATGATGTTCGTGCTCGTGGGCATGTTCTGGACGTTTAAAGAGCGTCGCTGGCTGTGGCTTTCCGCCTCGTACGTGCTCGCCTGCGGGATGTTCATCGTCGGCGTGTCGACCTCGGGCCGTTTGCAGCACCTGCTGACCGGCTTTTGGTACACCGACTACTACCGCGTGGCGGCGATGGCGGCCATCTTCGGTATCCCCCTTGCGGCGATGGGCGTTGCCCTCGTTGCGCGCACGATTGCGCGGCTTGTTTCCCGCTCGCGCGACAAGGCGCCTGCGTGGGCAACGCCCATCTCGTGCGCTCTCTGCGCGTTTGTGCTGGTATGGGGGACGTTTTTCCTTGATGACCCGACCACCGACATCAACCCGTCGAGTGAGGTTCCCAACATGGGCCGCGGGGCGATGACACTGGTCTGGCAGCGGCTTTCGTGGCAGAACAACGTGGACTACATCTACACGACCGCGGAAAAGGAGTTCGTCGCCGAGGTCGAGCAGGTGCTTCCCGAAGGCGCCGTCGTCATAAACAACCCCAACGACGGCAGCTGCTTCTGCTACGTGGTCGACGGCATGCGCACGTACTACCGCTACCTGCGCACCTATGGCGGGAGCGGAGAGACCGCGGACAGCGCGCTTATCCGCAGCCGCCTTGACAGCATCTCCTACGACGATCGGGTGAAAGAAGCCGTCGAAAACGTCGGGGCTGAGTACCTGCTTTTGCTTGACCAGGGAAGATGGTACAACCCCTCCGATCCCGACAGCAACTTCTTCTTCACCTACGACGACAACAGCCTGTGGTGCGGCATCGATTACGTGCGCGACTCCACGCCCGGGTTCGAGGTGGTGCTCGCGCGCGACGACATGCGCCTGTACCGCATCACCGCGATCGACGACTAGGGGAAAGCGAGCGCTTGAAGGCGCTCGGGCGCGAGGCTCCGTGCCTGCGGGGAAGCAGGATCGCAGGGCTGCCGAGTTCGAGGGGCCTTGTCGCGCGTGGGCGCGAATCCTTCTAGGAACCTTACTTCTCGTTCGCTTTGCGGCACGCGGCGAGCGCTCGCTCGGCGGTGCGCCTCCAGCTGTATTCTGCCCGCACGCGCCTCGCGACGTTTGCTCCCTGATCGGCGAGCCGTTGTGGGCTGCGCGCCGCCTCGCGCAGTGCTGCCTCGACCGTTTCTGCGCTCGCATCGGGAATGATGGTGCCGAAGCGCTCGTCGCTTACGAGCTCGTCGGTGCCGCCGACGGGGGTGACGATTGCGGGGGTGGCGCACGCCGCAGCCTCGAGCAGGGTTGTGGCGAAGCCTTCCGATCGGGAGGGCAGCGCCATCACGTCGGCCTGCGACAGGAGCGCAGCCAAATCTTGCCTTCCCAGCCGCCCAACCAGATGGATGCTCCCGCACCCGATTCGCTCGATGTCGCCCTGCTTGGGACCTGCGCCTGCGATGATAAGATGCACGGCTCGCCCGATCGCGTCCGGGTGCTCGGCGATCGCCGTTGTGGCCTGGGCAAGCTCAACCACGCCCTTTTCGGGAACGAGGCGCCCTGCGAAGGCGACCATGAGGGCATCTGCGGGAATGTCCAGCTCGGCACAGAAGTCCCGCGCGCTCGCTTGCGCAACATACGCATCGGCATCAATCGAGTTGGGCAGCTCGCCCGCCGACTTGATCCCGAAATGCCCGAGCCATGCGCTTGCCTTCCTCGACACGGCGTATGCGACGAACGGGTAGCGCAGATCTCGCTTCGTGAGCGCATGCTCGACCGCCTGCACCACCGGGTCGATAAGGGCGCTACCCATCGTAAGATGCGCCGACCCGTGCTCGATGAGCAGCGGCACCGCGCCTGCGCGCGTCGCGAAGTCGAGCGCGCGCTCGGTCAGCGTGTAGAAGCGCGTGTTCGCGATCACGTAATCGAAGTGCTCGTCTTCAAGATGCTTCCACAACCGCTTCGCTTCCTCGTCATTCTTCACGAGGGGAAACCGACCTCCCAAAAGCGGCTTGCACGGGAAGCGGACGACGTTCACGCCGTCCTCGCGCTCGCGCGCGGCGAGGCCGTGGGTATTGCAAGTTGCAACCGTTACCTCGGCTCCCATCTCGTATAATGCGCGCGCAAGGCTTTCGGTGTAGGTTTCCACGCCTCCCATGCTCGGCCGGTAAAGCGCCGAGAACAGACAGATGCGCAAGCTTTGCGCCGTGCGATTTTCAGCGGTGGTCGCCACAATTTCCTCCTGAAGGCTCTCTCTTCGTTCGCCCTTATTATAGGTTGAGTCCGTGAACGATATCGAAAAGAGGTAAAATAAAGAATCGTGTGTCAAATTTCACGCAGCTCACCGCGCTCGCTCGAGGGGCTGCACGGTATCAGGTTGGAAGGTTATGAACAAACGAGTGCTCGCCGTTATACCTGCGTATAACGAAGAGGAGAACATCGTATCGACGATCGAGGATCTGCGGAAGAACGCGCCCGACGTCGATTACGTCATCGTGAACGACGGCTCGAAGGACGGCACCGCTGCCATCTGCCGCGAGCGGGGCTATCATCTGATCTCGCTGCCGGTGAACCTCGGTCTTGCCGGGGCGTTCCAGACCGGCATGAAGTACGCGTACGCGCACGGCTACGATTACGCCATTCAGTTCGACGCCGACGGTCAGCATTCCGCAGCCTACATCGACGACATGGTCGAGGTTGCGGAGGAAACCGGCGCAAACGTGGTCGTGGGGTCGCGCTTCGCCGACTGCAAGAAGCCCTTTTCCGCGCGCATGGCGGGCTCGGCGCTCATCACGGCGATGATTTTCGTGACCACGCGCAAGCGCATCCAGGACCCCACCTCGGGCATGCGCCTGTTCGACTCGAAGATGATTCCGCTGTTCGCCAACGAGCTCGACTTCGGCCCCGAGCCCGACACCATCTCGCTTCTCATGCGCCATGGCTACAAGGTGGAGGAGATGCAGGTGGAGATGCGCGAGCGCACCGCCGGCGAGAGCTACCTCAACTTCACGAAATCGGTGTCCTACATGCTGCGCATCAGCCTGTCCATTCTCATCGTGCAATGGTTCAGGAGGAGAAAGTAAATGACCCTCTTATTCAGAATCACGCTCATCGTCTGTGCGCTGCTCGTCTTCATCTACGTTCTGCGCAAGATCCGCCACTCCGAGCTGAAGATCGCCGACAGCACGTTCTGGTTCATCTTCGCGCTCGTCATCCTGCTTTTGGCGGTGTTCCCGCACATCGCGTTCTTCTTCTCGAACATCTTCGGCATCGAATCGCCGTCGAACTGCGTGTTCCTCGCCATCATCGCCATCCTGCTCGTGCGCGAGTTCTTCACCACCGTCGAGCTCTCGCAGTTGCGCAACAAGGTTGCGGCGCTCGCGCAGGCCGAGGCGCTCGCCGAGCTGGACGCTGTCGAGAACGCGGATGCGGAAGCGGGCGAGGCCGCGAGCAAGCCTGCGGACGCGAACGTAGGCGCAGGTGAGGACTAACATGGAGCGCCTCTCCGTCGACGACATGAAGGCGATCGAGCTCGACATCATGGACGAGATCGACCGCGTGTGCGCCGCGCATGGCGTGGAGTACTTCTTAGGCTACGGCACGCTTCTCGGTGCCGTGCGCCACGGGGGCTTCATCCCGTGGGACGACGACATGGACATCATCATGATGCGCGACCAGTACGAACTGCTCATGGACCACTTTAACGAGTGGCGCACCTCCGAGCGCTTCAAGCTCGTGTCCTATCGCGACAAATCGTCGATCTACCAGTTTGCGAAGATCGTCGACACGACCACGGTTATCTACGAGAACTTCGTGGGGAAGAAGGCCGCCACGGGCGTGTGGGTGGACATCTTCCCCCTGGAAAACTACGATTCAACGCGCGCGGGCCTTGTGAAGAAGCACTCGCGTGTGGGGCTCTGGCGCAGCTTCGCCGTGGCCGACCCGACGGTGGGCTCGAGCGCCGCCGTTCGCCTGGCGAAGAAGATTGTGTGCCCGTTTGCGAAGCATGCCGACCTCTATAAGCTCGCGGCGAAGCTCGACGGCATCGCGCGCGAGGTGAACGAGGGCGCTTCCGACCGCGTCATCGATATCCTCGGCGAGGGAAATCTGAGCAAGACGTACCCAAAGAGCCTGTTCAAGCCCGTGCGCATGAAGTTCGAGGACCGCGAGTTCACAGCTCCCGCCGGGGCTGAGGAGCTCCTTACCATCGAGTACGGCGACTGGCGCACGCCGCCCGCCGAGTCCGATCGCGCCGTGCACGTGATGGAAGCCTATCGCCTATGAGCGATGCGAAAACGCCTCGGGAAGCCGCTTCGCAGGCCGAGGATGCGCTTGAAGCTGGCGCGGCGGTAGAAACTGAGGTGCCTGAGAAGCTTTCCGTGAAGGCGAACATGATCTGGAACTCCATCGGTTCTATGACTTACCTCGCCTGCCAGTGGTTCACCACCATCTTCGTGGTGCGCCTGTCGTCGGGCTACGACGATGCGGGCCTGCTCTCGCTCGCCATGTCGGTCGTGGGCATCTTCGGCACCTTCGCCAACTACAAGATGGGGACCTACCAAATCTCCGACATCCGCCGTGAGAACACGGTGGGCGAGTACATGGGATTCCGCTGCTTCACGCTTGCGGGCGCGTTCGTCGCCTGCATGATATATGCGGCCCTCACCTGCGCTCCCGAGGCGCTCATCACGGTGGCGCTCTTCTATGCCTTCAAGGGCGTGGGGCTTGTGATCGACATCCTCCACGGCGTCGACCAGATCAACCGCCGCATGGACTACATCGGCAAGTCGTTCATCCTGCAGGGCACCTCGACCCTCGTGGCGTTTGTGGTGGTCTACTGGGCAACGCGCAACCTCGATGCGGCGATCATCGCCATGCTCGCCGCCGCGGCGGTCGTGCTCTTCGCCTTCGATCTGCCGCATTGCCAGCGATTCGAGCCCGTGCGCATCTCGCTTTCCTGCAAGAAGGCGCTTTTCTTCCTGAAGACCTCGCTTCCCGCCGTGGTTGCCTCGGTGGCGGCGAGCGCCATCTTCGCGATCCCCAAGCAGTACCTGGCGCTCACCGTGGGTTCGGCGGCGCTCGGCATCTACTCGTCGGTCGCCGCGCCCGCGCTCGTCATTCAGATGGGCGCGCAGTATCTCTACGGGCCGCTGCTCGACATCTTCCCGAAGCTGTTCTTCGAGGGGAACGCGCGCGGTTTCGTGGCGCTTTTGGGGAAGACGGTCGCGGGCATCGTGGGCGTGACCGTGGCCTGCGCAATCGTGCTCGAGTTCATCGGCGCCTGGGCGCTCGCGCTTTTGTTCGGCGAGAGCATCGTGCCCTACGTTTACCTGTTGCAGCCGATCATCATCTCGACCGCCGCCACCGCGTTTCTATGGTTCTTCGGCGATCTGCTCATTACGCTGCGCCATTTCTGGGCGAACTTCGCGGGCAACGTCGTCGCGTTTCTCGCCGTCATCCCGCTCACGTTTTTCTGCGTGGATAGGTGGGACATGAACGGCGTGAGCTTCGCGGGCGCGGGCGCGTGCCTTGCCGGTGTGGCGATCTTGCTGTTCTTCCTGGTGAAAGTCGTGAAGAAGGGGCCCGATCACATCATCGGGGCCGAGGGCGAAGCTGCACGGGACGGCGCGGTCGATGCTAAGGAGGCTTGCTGATGCGTGTGCTGCAGGTGATCGGCGTGATGGATCGCGGCGGGGCCGAGACCATGGTGATGAACCTCTATCGCGCGATGGATCGCGATCGCATCCAGTTCGACTTTCTCGTGCACGAGCAGCGTGAAGGCGACTACGATGCCGAAATCGAGCGGCTTGGCGGGCGTTTCTTCCGCGTTCCGCGCTTCACGGGGTTGAACGCGGGTGCCTATCGGCGCAGCGTTCGCGCGCTTTTTGCCGAGCATCCGGAATGGCGCGTGGTGCATGGGCATATCGGCTCGTGCGCGCCCGTTTATCTTTCGGAGGCGAAGCGGGTGGGAGCTTTCACGATCGCGCACAGCCATGCGCAGAACTACGTGGGTGGCCTGGCGGGACTTGCCTTCAACGTTGCCGCACATCCCGTGCGCCGCGTGGCCGACTACTTCATGGCATGCTCGCGCGAGGCGGGGCTCGATCGCTTCGGGGGCGCGATTGTGGAAGGCGAGCGCTTCGCTATCGTGCCGAACGGCATCGATATGACGCGCTATGCGTGTGACGAAGCTGCGCATGAGCAGGCGAAGGCGGAGCTGGGACTTTCCGGCCGCCCTGTCGTGTGCCATACGGGCCGTCTGATTCCCGTGAAGAACCACGAGTTTCTGCTGCAGGTGTTTTCCCAGGTGGTGCGCGAGTTCCCCGATGCAGCGCTTTTGTGCGCCGGGCGCGGCGAGCTCGAGGAAACCTTGAAGGAGCGTGCGCGTGAACTGGGGCTCGAAGATGCGGTGCGCTTCCTCGGCGTAGTGGACGACGTGCCGCGGCTTCTGCGCGCGGCGGACGCGTTCGTGTTTCCCTCGGTGAACGAGGGGCTTGCCCTCTCGGCGGTCGAGGCGCAGGCGTCGGGGCTGCCGGCCATCGTCTCGACGGGCGTGCCCGAGCTCGCAGTGGTGAGCGACCGCACGAGCCGCATGCCGCTTTCCGCAGGTGCCGAGGCATGGGCTGGCGAATGCGTGCGGATGCTTCATGCTGCGGTGGACTCTGCGCGCAGCGACGCGTGCGAGCAGGTTCGCGCGCACGGGTTCGACATCGCCGACACCTCGGCACGCCTTGCGGCGTTTTATGAGGCAGCGGCGGCGGGTCAGCGTGCGCAATGGTAGGTTGCAAGGATTATTCGGGCAGATAGGCTAGGAAACGCAATGCAATACGACGATAGGGACCTAAGGAAACTCCAGCTGCTCGAGCTGCGCATCTTGAAGGAAATCGACCGCGTCTGCCGCGAGCTGGGCATCACGTACTTCCTCGATTCGGGCTCGGTGCTCGGGGCGCTGCGCCATGGGGGCTTCATTCCGTGGGACGACGACATCGATTTGGGAATGCCGCGCGCGGACTACGACCGCTTCGTCGCCGAGGCGCCGGCGCTTTTGGGCGAGGAATACGTCGTGTCGACTCCCGAGACGAACCCGTATCAGGCGGCGCTGTTCGGCAAGGTATGGCTGCGTGGCACGCGCTTCGCGACGGAGGAAACCATTGAAGCAGGCTTTGACCAGGGAATCTTTGTCGACCTTCTGCCCTATGACGCCCTCTCGTCCGACCCGGCGACGGCGGCAAAGCAGCGTCGCGACTGCCGCTTCTGGCAAAGCGTGTCGTATCTTTCCCATGCGAAGAGCATCGTCGTGCCCCACAAGGGAGCACTCGGCGCAATCGAGCGTGCGGCTTGCGGCGCAGCGCACCTCGCAGCTCGCGGCCTTTATTCCCCCGAAAAGATTGTCTCGCGCTTCAATAAAGCTGCCACCTGCGGAAACGACCCTTCAATTGCCTCCGACGACCTCGTTGTCATGGCGTATGCGACCTATGAGCCCTATGTGCGCTCGATGATGCTGCCGACTTCGACTGTCACCTTCGAAGGATGCGAGTTCCCTGCGCCCGCCGATCCCGAGGCCTTCCTGCGCCAGCTCTACGGCGAGTGGCGAAAGCTTCCCCCGGTGGAGGCGCGACGCAACCATGCGCCCGTCGAGCTCGATTTCGGGCCATACGCCTAAGCTTTTGACCTGCATTTGTTCAATTATTGATTAAAACTTTACAAAACTGAACACCTTCCGCTAGAATACTTCTCGTTTCATTTACTGGGGAGTATGCAATGACATTGACGAAAAGCACATTCAAGGTGCTCAACGCGCTGCGCGACGAAGCCGTCCATACGCAGCGCCACATCGCGACGGCAACAGGCTTGTCGCTTGGGACGGTGAACACGGCATATCGCGCGCTCGTCGACGCGGGTCTGGTGGACAGCTTCTCCGTGACGCCTGCCGGCTTCGAGGCGCTTTCGCCCTACAAGGTCGACAACGCCATCATCATGGCGGCGGGCCTCTCCTCTCGCTTCGCCCCGCTTTCCTACGAGAAGCCCAAAGGCGTGCTCACCGTGCGCGGCGAGGTGCTCATCGAGCGGCAGATTCGCCAGCTTCAAGAGGCGGGCATCACTGACATCACCGTCGTCGTGGGGTATATGAAGGAAGCCTTCTTCTACCTTGAGGACAAGTTCGGCGTGACCATTCGCGTTAACACGGAATATTCCGTGCGCAACAACAATTCCACCCTCATGCTCGTGCGCGAGAAGCTGGGGAACACCTACGTCTGCTCGTCGGACGACTATTTCACCGAAAACGTCTTCGAGCCGTACGTGTTCGAGGCCTATTACCCGGGCGTGTTCTTCGCGGGCGAGACGAACGAGTATCTGCTCGACACCGCGCGCGACGGGCGTATCACGGGCGTGACCATCGGCGGCCGCGACAAGTACGGCATGCTCGGGCACGTGTACTTCGACCGTGCGTTCTCCGAGACCTTCGTGAGGATTCTCGTCGACGAGTACGATCGGCCCGAAACCGCGGGGAAGCTCTGGGAGGACATCTATCGCGCGCACCTCGACGAACTGCGCATGGTCATGCGGCCCTACGAGTCGGGCGTGATCTACGAGTTCGACTCCATTGCCGACCTGAAGGAGTTCGACCACGACTTCATCGAGAATGTCGACTCCGCGATTCTCGACAACATCTGCCGCGTGCTCGACTGCTCGCGAGGCGATGTCGAGGGCATCGTGCCCATCAAGGAGGGGCTCACGAACCTGTCGTTTCGCTTCGCGGTGCGCGGCGAGTCGTATGTCTATCGCCACCCAGGTGTGGGCACCGATGAGATCATCAATCGTGCAAGCGAGGCGTTTTCGCAGGCCATCGCGAAGAAGCTTGGCATCGACGACACCTTCATCTACGAGGATCCCGTCGAAGGTTGGAAGATCTCGCGCTTCATCGACGGCTGCGTTCCCTTCGACTACCACAACGAGGACCATGTGCGCCATGCGATGGAGCTGGGCCGCCGCCTGCATAACAGCGGCGCGAAAAGCGAGTGGTCCTTCGACGCGTATCGCGACGCGGTTGCAATCGTGGAGCTTCTCGGCAGGAAGAGCTACCCGTCGTTTCCCGATCGCGAGGAGCTCGGGCGCAACGCCGGGGTGCTCGATGCGTTCGTGCGTGCGGACCGCGTCGAGCCGTGCTTGTGCCACAACGACTTCTACAGCCCGAACTTCCTCGTGTGCGGCGATGAGATGTATCTCATCGATTGGGAGTATTCAGCGATGTCGGATTACGCTTCCGACCTGGGAACGTTCATCTGTTGTTCCGATTATTCGGTCGACGAGGCGCGCCATGTGATCGAGCTTTACTTCGGGCGGACCCCGACCGATGCCGAGATGCGCCACTGCCTAGCGTATGTCGCGCTCGCCGCGTACTACTGGTTCGTTTGGGCGCTCTACAAGGAGTCGACGGGCGACCCGGTGGGCGAGTGGCTCTACCTGTGGTATCGCACGGCGAAGGCATATTCGGCGTTGGCGCTTAAGCTGTACGGCGCGACGCCGGGGCAGGTCGCCTAAGGAGCGCCTGCATCGCTTAGTTTTACCCGCTCGAAGGGCGGGTTTTGATCGGTTGAAAGGAAGCCTGTGGAACTCATCGGGACTATCGTGGTTTATATCATCATGGCGTGTGCGATCGCCGGGTGCCTGGCGAGCGTCATCAAGCCCGAAAGCGAGCTTGGGCAGCAGTTCGTTGCTGGCATCGACTCGATCGGCCCGATCTTCTTGCCGACCGCGGGCATTATGGCGTCGGCACCGTATCTTACCGCGTTCGTAAGCGCGGTCTTCGGGTCGGCGTATTCCGCTGTTGGGGCCGACCCCGCTATGGCTGCGACCACGTTCATCGCCGTCGACATGGGCGGCTATCAGCTCGCCGATGCGCTCGCCGAGACGCGCGAAAGCTGGATCATGGCCATGATTACGGGATACATGGCGGGAGCGACCATCGTGTTCTCCATTCCCGTGGCGCTGAAGATGCTCGAGAAGCGCGACCGCAAGTACCTGGCGCTCGGCGTGATGAGCGGCCTTCTCGCTATTCCCATCGGCGTGTTCGTGGCTTCGGCAATCATCGCGGTGTCGCACCCGATAGTGCGCGAGGTTATCTCCACCAATGCCGACGCCACCTATCAGCTGGCGCTTTCATGGGGGCAGATCGGCGTGAACCTCATCCCGCTCATCATCGTCTGCGTAGCGCTTGCGGCGGGCCTTAAGTTCAAGCCCGATGCCATGATTAAGGGATTCATCGTGTTCGGCCGCGTGATGGAGAGCGCGCTTAAAATCGTGTTCGTGCTCGTGGTCGTTGAGTACTTCACGGGCGTGTGGTCGACGCTGTTCGGAAGCTTCGGGTTCGACCCGATCATCGCCGACGAAGGGAGCACCTTCCGCGCGCTCGAGGTTGCGGGTGCCATCGGCATGATGCTCTGCGGCGCCTTCCCGATGGTGTACCTCATCAGGCGCTACCTGGCAAAGCCGCTCGCCAAGATCGGCGGCGCGGTGGGGCTTTCCTCCGACGCGACGGCGGGTTTGCTCGCGGCTTCGGCCAACGTGCTCGCGCTCTTCTCGATGGTGAAGGACTTGCGCGCGAAGGACAAGGTCATTTGCATTGCATTCGCCGTGTGCTGTGCGTTTTTGTTCGGCGACCACCTGTCGTTTACGGCGAACTTTCAGCCGAACCTGATCGTGGTGGTGCTCGCGGGCAAGCTGGCCGCCGGCATCTGCGCGATCGGGTTCGCGAACCTGCTCGCCGTGAAGAAGGCCGAGCAGCTCGAGCGCGAAGCGGGCGAGGACGTGCTCTACGACGCGGAACACGCGCTTGGGGGAGCCGAGTAACGCCAGGTGAGCGTTGTGCGTAACGGATATGCTGGACGGGTTCGTTCGTCCAGTGAAAGATAGCAGGTAAGTAACCTACTGAGTCTGGGGAGAACAAGTGGGTATGGAACAAGAACAGGGCACACTGCCCGCGTGCGCATACACGCACATCTCATCGGTGTTGGAAGTTTCGCGCGACGAGATTGCCGACATCTGGCCCCTCAAACAGGGTCTGACAAACGAGTCGTGGCATTTCACCACACCAGAGGGTGAATACGTGTATCGACAGCCGGGTGTGGGAACCGAAGACCTCGTCGACCGTAAGGCCGAGGCCGAGGCGCTGAAGCTCGCGCGCTCGATTGGGCTTGACGGTACCTTCATCTACGAGGACGTCGAGCAGGGCTGGAAGCTTTCCCGCTTTCTCGTGGACTGCCGCGAGCTCGATGCGCACGACGCCGAGCAGGTCGCTTGCGCGATGCGCATGGCGCGCACGCTTCACGAAAGTGGCGCGCACCTTGCCCGCACATTCGACTTCTACGAAGAGGGGAAGCGCTACGACGCGCTTTTGCGCGAGCTGGGACCGATTACGGTGCCCGGTTATGACGAGCTCGCCGCAAAGGCGGATCGCGTCGCCGCCTTCGCGCACGCCGATGGTGCGCCCGTGTGCATCACGCACAACGACTTCTTCAACCTGAATATTCTCATTGACCGATCCGACCGCATGCACCTTATCGACTGGGAGTATGCCGGCATGTCCGATTACGCGCACGATTTCGGCACCTTCACCGTGTGCTGCGAGCTTTCCGAATCCGAGGCCGATGCGGCGCTTGCGGCTTACTTCGGACGCATCCCCACGTTTGCCGAGCGCTGCCACAACTTCGCCTTTGTGGCGCTCGCCGGTTGGTGCTGGTATCTGTGGTCGCTCTACAAGGAGGCCGTTGGCGGGAGCGCGGGCGAGTGGAAGGAAATCTATCACAGCTATGCGCTGCGCTATTTCGACCGTGTGATCTCGGGTTATGAAGGAATCGCTCAAAAAGAGGAGAGGGGAAACGCATGAGGTTCGGTATTGCAAGTGGCTTTCTGTGGGGTTTGGACACCGTCATCTTGGGAATAGCCCTCACGATGGGGGCGTTCATCGGCACGCCAGAGGCCATCGCCTTTGCGGCGATCGCGAGCGCGTTCATGCACGATGCGGCATGTGCCATCTGGCTGTTCCTCTACATGGGCGTGCGCCGGCGCCTTGGCGACACGCTTCGGGCTCTAAAGACCCGCAGCGGCAAGGTGGTCATGCTCGGCGCGCTTTTGGGTGGACCTTTGGGCATGACGGGCTACCTGATCGCCATCAACAACATCGGCGCAGGCTATACTGCGATCATCTCCGCGTTTTACCCTGCGTTCGGTGCCTTCATGGCGTTTGTCCTGTTGAAAGAGCGCATGAAGCCGCGCCAGCTCGTTGCGCTCGCCTGCGCGCTCGCGGGCGTCATGGTGATGGGGTACGCTACTTCGGGTGATTCGTCGGTCGGAAACGCGGCGCTTGGCTTGGTCGGCGCGGTCGTGTGCGTCGTCGGTTGGGGCAGCGAGGCAGTGCTGTGTGCTTGGGGCATGCGCGATGATGCGGTTGACAACGAGACGGCGCTGCAGATTCGCGAGACGACGTCTGCTGTCGTGTACGCCGTGGTGGTGCTGCCGGCGTTCGGCGCGTGGGCGTTCACGGCGAGCGCGCTGCTGTCGATTTCCACTGCCGTTGTGGTGCTTTCCGGTCTCGCGGGTGCGGCATCGTATCTGTTCTACTACAAGGGCATTGCGACCATCGGCGCGGCGCGCTGCATGGCGCTCAACATCACGTACTCCGCCTGGGCTGTCGTGTTCGGACTCGTGCTTCTGGGAAGCGTGCCGACTGTCGTGCAGATCGTGTGCTGCCTGGTCATCATGGCGGGGACGGTGCTTGCGGCATGCGACTGGGACGAGCTTTTCGGTCGCAAGAAGACCCCTCTGCCCGAGGATGCGTCGTAAGGGACGGGCGAGCTTGCGTGGCCTGGCGCTCGGGGCTTTCGGGTGCGCGGTTGCGCGGCTCGAGGCCTTCGGTGCCCGACCCTCTCGACTCTTTGGCCCCGACTCCCTGGTTCGCCACCAACCAACCCGCCCAATCCGCTTCCTCTACACGGGGTATTGCGCCAGGTAGTCGGCTTGATTCTTCTTAAGATACCGATCGAGCAATCTCACGGCGTGTCGTACGCGTGGCTTTTGGCGAATATGCTTGGGGTAAAGAAATCCCACGTAGCTCATCGATTCCGGGGTCGAGAGGGGAACGAAGGCGAGGCCGTCTGTTGGCATGGCTGCGTCTTTGAGCGCTAGGCGATAGCTGAACGAGTCAAAAAAAGCCACAGCGTCATCGCGCGAATGGACGAAGCGGATGAGCATGCGCGGACTTGCGACGCTCATTCTCACCTTCTGCAGCGGATAATCGCGAAACAGCCACTCGATCTGCTGCGCCGCTTCTCGTGAAGCGTCTGTCGCGCAAGGTGCGCTCGCCACCTCGCGCCGACGAAGGGACTCTCTTCGGGCGTACGATGACGTCGCATGGCACACGATTCCCAATTGCGTGCGAAGGACGGGGTCGAACGCAAGCTCGGTGCTCGCGATGAGATCGAGCGCGCTGTTGGCGTGAAGGTCGACAAACCCGAGGTCGGTGCCGTCCGAGAGGCATGTGCGCGAGACGATTTTCTCGAAAGGCTCCTCGATATACGAGCACTGCGCGAGTAGGTCGACGTACGCCTGCGTCGCCGAGGCTATTTGCGCCGAGTAATGCGTGACGTGGATATTGAAGGGGTCCTCTTCTCGTTTATGCTCCTCGTCGGGGTTGTAGAGCGCATCGAGAAACTCCCCGTAGTCTGCAGTTACCTTCTGCGCAAACGCGAGAAAGCTTTTCCCCGTTGGCGTTAACGTGACGCCTTTGCGGCTTCGTTCGAGAAGTTTTGTCGATAGCTCGCGCTCAAGCGAGGTGATCGCCTTGTTCAGTCCCTGCTGAGACACAGCGAGTCGCTTTGCGGCGCCGTAGAAAGATTCCGCCCGGGCGACCTCTTCAAAGTATCGTATCGTCTCGATGTTCATGCTCGCTCGCTCCTATACGCAACCAATCGTTGTCTAAAAGACAATTATAGGCTTCTTTCGGTTGCTGCAATTCCTTTTCATAATGAACTCAGGGTGAATGAGGGCCGTCCATTCCGCCCGCCGCAGGCTGCATGCATTTTGCGTCGGGTATTTGGGCGGGACATCGCCAAGCAGGAGAAAACGAGAGGAGCCTAATCATGACGCAAGGGGAGTCGTTTGTCTACACCTGTTGTCCTGGGTGGGGCGATCATGAGTTCTGCGCAATCAAGACGATCGTCAAAGACGGCAAGATCGTGCGTACCGAGAAGCCGAGCTACACCGGCGCGGAGGCGAACGAGGGCTACATCTGCCAGAAGGGCATCATGTCGTGCCGCCAGCCGTACAATCCGAAGCGCTTGCTGCATCCGTTGAAGCGCGCGGGCGAGCGCGGCGAGGGCAAGTGGGAGGAAATCAGCTGGGACCAGGCGCTCGATGAGATCGCCGCGAAGCTTCTGCAGCTGCGCGACGATTATGGCCCCGAGTCTCTCGCCATGTGGGACGTGGTGGCGTCGGTGCCGCCTTCGCAGGGACTCGCCGCCGTGTTGAGCTCGCGGTTCATGGGGCTTTGGGGCGCGACCGACCCCATTCAGGGGTACGGCCTCGACAACGGGCCGTTCTATGCGGCGTTCTTCGACATGGGCGACTTCTACAAGTACATGACGACCGATCCCGCGAACTTCGATACGTCGGATTACATCATCGTGTGGGGCGCCAACCCCATCGAAAACCAGCAGCGCATCGCAAAGCACCTGGTGGAGGCGCGTTCGAACGGTGCGAAGATCGTCGACATCGGGCTTCTGTTCGACGGCACGGCGGGCTTTGCCGACGAGTTTATCCCTGTGAAGCCAGGCTCCGATCCGGCGCTTTCCCTTACCATGGCGAACCTCATCATTCAGGAGAAGCGCTACAACGAGAACTTCCTGCTGTCCTACACGGTGGCGCCGTTCCTCGTGCGCGACGATACGGGCGAATTCCTTCGCGACGCGGACGGCAACTACCTGGTGTGGGACGTCGATGCGGCTGCGGCGATGCCCATGACCCCTGGTGAACAAGCGTCGCCCGTGGCGCATATGGAACTCGACGGCGCGCATGAGGTCGACGGCGTGGCGTGCAAGACGGCGTTCGCGTGCCTGCGCGAGCATGTGGCAAGCTATACGCCCGAATGGCAGGAGGGTGTTACGGGCGTCGCCCCCGAAGTGGTCAGGCGCCTTACTGACGAGTACGTTGCAGCCCCGAATGCCTATATCTTCGGCGCGCTGGGACTTCGCTACCAGAACCAGGGTGAGAGCTACCGCTCGTTCTATCTGCTCGGCATGTTGACAGGCAACTTGGGCCGTCCCGGCGCCGGCGTCACGAGCGAGATGCTGCCGGCAGGATTCCCGATGATTTTCAACGACACGCCCATCACCATGCCGCTTGGCCGCGAGGGCTACAAGGCGAAGATGCTGCGTCAAAACGAGTTCATCAACCAGGTGAAAAGCCAGAAGCCGTACCCGATCAAAGCGTTTTGGGTGATCGCGGGCAACCCGGTGCACAACTGCCCGAACCGCGGTCTGTGGATCGACGAGATCTTCCCGCAGATGGAGCTCATCGTCGACGTGGACATCTGGATGACCGACACAGGCCAGTATGCCGACTACGTGCTGCCCGACTGCATGCCGTTCGAGCGCTATGAGCTGGTGGCATCGGCGGCGTACAACCACATCGTCTTGCAGGAGCCGGCAATCGAGCCGCAGGGCGAGGCGCGCGACCCCACGTTCCTCTACAGCGAGCTTGCGAAGCGCGTGGGCTTGGGCGAGTACTTCGACAAGACGGCGGAGGAATGGATCGAGGTGCGCATCCAGTCGAAGTGGCCGATGATCGCGGGTATCCAGCCGCCGCTCACCTACGAGCGCTTGAAGAAGGAGAAGCTTGTGCGCGCGGCAACGCCCCCGGTGAACTGGGACCCGTTCATGGGTCTGCAGTTCAACACGCCTTCCAAGCGCCTTGAATTCTACTGCGAGCGACTGCTTCCCGTCGGGGCGCAGATGGCCGCGTATCGCGAGCCGCTTGAGGCCCCCACGCCGATGAGCTTGGGGAACGGAACCGCGAAGGGGAGGTATCACTTCTTCAGTGGCCGCCAGCGCTTCTTCATGCAATCGATGTTCACCGACGACCCGGTCATGGCCGACCTGTCGGGTGGGTATCCGACGGGCCGCATGAACCCGGCGGACGCGCAGGTGGAAGGCATCAAAGACGGCGACAAGGTGGAAATCTACAACGAGCGCGGGCATGTGACCATCGAGATGAAGCTCGACCAGCAGATTCCCCCGGGAACCGTGCAGTGTTGGTTCGGTTGGCGCCACGACGCGTTCGAGGACGGTATGTACTCCGAGCTCATCCCGGCGCTCGGCAGCGACTATACGCTCAACGATGTGTCCAAACATTGGGACAGCTGCGTGCGGGCGATCGGTGGTTTCCAGCCTGGGTTCGGCACTGGCGGCATCGGCGGCATGGCGGGTGCCTGGGATACGATTTGGGATTGCGCATGTGACGTGCGCAAGGTTGAGGAATAGGGGAGCGACATGGATGAGAAGACGATTCTGGTGAACCTGCAGCGATGCACGGGATGCTGGACCTGCTCCCTTGCTTGCAAGGTGGGAAACGGTCTCCCCGACGAGAAATTCTGGCTGACGGTGCGCACGGAAGGCAGCGGCGAGGGCATCGATCGGCCCGCGGGTGTGTGGCCTGACCTGCACATGAGCTGGATTCCCATCTGGTCGAAGAGCTGCGTGCGCTGTGGCGGGCGGCTGGCGGAGGGCGAGCTTCCCTACTGCGTGAACGCGTGCCCGAACGGGGCGCTTTCCGTTGGCGATGCCGCGGCAGGGGAATGCGAGGCGCTTCGGCAGCGGGGTTTCCGCATCTTCAAGCTTCCCGCCTGGGAAAACGCCGCCGATAATGTGGTGTACGCGTCGAAGGGGTAGCGAGGGTTAGGGCGAGGCCCAAAACCTGAGGCCGGGGGCTCCCCGAACGGCCAGGCATTGCCGTTCGGGGAGCCCTATCCAGGACCGCCGCGCATCTTCCTTTCGGAATCCGCCCGCTTTCGCGAGTTCGAGGCCGGGCGCCCCCATCGGTGCTGCTATACTTCCGAACCATGGATACACTATCGAACACACACCACGCGCCTGCCCGCAAGCAGCGCATCGCCGTCGTCACCATGGGCGTGAAGCTCGGCGACGAAACGCGCGGCTACACGCGCTTTCGCTTCCTGTCGGAGCTGCTCGTGCGCGAGGGCTTCGACGTGACGCTGTTTACCTCGTCGTTCCAGCATTGGGAGAAGGCCCAGCGCGACATCGAGAAGGCGTGCTATCGCGACCTCCCGTACCGCGTCGTCTTCATCCCCGAGCCCGGCTACAAGAAGAACCTCGACCTCGCGCGCATCATGAGCCATCGTAAGGCTGCGAAGAATCTGCGCCGCATGTTCTCGGAGCGCTTCGCCGCCGATGCCCGTGCGTTCGACCTTATCTACGCCGAGATTCCGCCCAACGACGTTGCCCGCGTGTGCGCGGAGACGGCGCACGAGCACGGCATTCCCTTCGTCGCCGACGTGAACGACCTGTGGCCCGAGGCTATGCGCATGGTCGTGAACGTGCCGGTCGTGAGCGACATCGCTTTCCGCCCGTTCGCGCGCGACGCGCATCGCGTCTACGAGCTGCTCTCGGGCGCGGTGGGAACCTCCGACGAGTACGCCGCGCGCCCCGCCGCCGATCGCGAGGAGCCTTACGAGCGCGTGACGGTGTACGTGGGGAACAACCTCGCCGCGTTTAACGAGGGCGTGCGCGAGAACGCGGACACGGTCGTGAAACCGGCGGGCGAGTTCTGGGTGACCTATGCGGGCACGCTCGGCGCAAGCTACGACCTTTCGACCCTCGTTCAAGCTGCAAAGCTCGCGGAGCCGCAGGTAAGCGGCTTGCGCGTGAAGATTCTGGGCGATGGCCCCGACCGCGATAAGCTCACCGAGCTCGCGAGCTCGATTGACGCGCCCGTCGATTTCCTCGGTTACACCCCCTACGAGCGCATGGCAGCCTGGCTCGCTGCGTCCGATATCACGGTCAACTCGCTTGTGCATGGCGCTGCCCAGAGCATCGTCACGAAAATCGGCGATTACCTGGCCGCGGGCATTCCCATGATCAACACGGGGGAGAGCCCCGAATTTTGCGCGAAGGTGGAGGCGGACGGCTTCGGCGTGAACGTCGCCCCAGGAAACGCGAGCGAGCTCACCCAGGCAATCGTGAAGCTCGCCGCGCACGCCTCGTCGCGCAAGATCATGGGGGCGAAGGCGCGCGATGTCGCATGCCGCCAGTTCGATCAGGCTCATTCTTACCAGGCGATAGTGGAATTGATACGCAATTTGCTCTAAGCGCACATCAAGCGGGCAGGTTCGTTGCACAATTAAGTGCTTGAAGTAACCTGGGCGCACGTGCGCTCAATCTGTTGGCCCATGACCGCGCGCGGCAGAGCGGCGGCGTGCGCGAAGGGGTGACGAAAGGACGGCATGCTCGTGAACGTGAAGCGCAACATTCCCTTTTCCCCTCCCGATATTTCTCAAGCTGAAATCGACGAGGTGGCCGATGCGCTCCGAAGCGGCTGGATCACCACCGGGCCGAAGACCAAGCAGTTCGAGCGCGATTTGGCGGAATTCAGCCACACGACGCGCTTTGCCTGCTTCAACTCCGCGACGGCGGCGCTCGAATGCGCTCTGCGCGCGCTCGGCATCGGGCCAGGTGACGAGGTCATCACGAGCGCTTACACCTACACCGCCTCGGCGAGCCCTATTGTGCACGTGGGCGCAACCCCCGTGCTCTGCGATGTAGCGCCTGGCTCTTTCGAGATCGACTACGACCAGGTGGCGGACCTCGTCACCGAGAAGACTCGCGCTGTCATTCCCGTCGATGTGGCGGGCGTCATGTGCGACTACGACCGCCTGCGGGCAGCGCTTGAGAGCGTGAGCGGCAAGTGGCGGCCGCGCACTCCCCGCGAGGAACTTTTCGATCGCGTGCCCATCGTTGCCGACGGCGCGCACTCGCTCGGTGCGGTGCGCCATGGCCTTCATTCGGGACAGGCGGCCGATTTCACATCGTTCTCCTTTCACGCGGTGAAGAACCTCACCACGGCAGAGGGCGGCGCGCTCACCTGGCGCGATATCCCCGGGCTCGACTCGGAAGAGCTCTATCGCGACCTTATGCTGATGTCGCTTCACGGCCAAACGAAAGACGCGCTCGCGAAAACGCGCGTCGGCGCATGGGAATACGACGTGGCATTCTGCGGCTGGAAGTGCAACATGACCGACCTGCAGGCGGCACTCGGTTTGGCCCAGCTGCGCCGCTACCCAGGTCTTCTCGCGCGCCGTCGCGAGCTCGTCGAGCGCTACGAGCGCGGGCTGGCGGACCTGCCGTTTGCCCTCATCAAGCATTACGGGGATGACTTCGCGTCGTCGGGGCACCTCATGCTCGCGCGCATCGAGGGCGCCTCGCAGGAGTTCCGCAACGCGTTCATCAACGAGATGGGGGAGGAAGGCGTCGCCTGCAACGTGCATTACAAGCCGTTGCCCCTGCTCACTGCCTACAAAGATCTTGGCTTCGACATCGCCGACTTCCCGAACGCGCTCGCGCAGTTCTCAAACGAGGTCACGCTGCCCCTGCACACAAAGCTCTCCGATGACGACGTGGACTACGTGATCGCAATGTGCCACGAGGTGTTCGCAAGGCTTTCCGCTAAGGGCGTGCGCTAGATGTACCTGCGCTTCGGAAAACGCGTCTGCGACACCGTCATCGGCTTGATCGCGCTACCGTTTGTGCTGATCATCGTGGCGATTTGCGCACCGCTCATTTACCTTGAGGACAAGGGCCCCATCTTCTACAACGCGCCGCGCGTGGGCAAGGACGGCCGCGACTTCACGATGTACAAGCTGCGCTCGATGAAGGTGAACGCGCCTGACCTGGTGATGGAGGACGGGTCGACCTACAACGGGGCCGATGACCCGCGCATGACGCGCATCGGGGCCTTCATGCGCAAGGCCTCGATCGATGAGATGCCTCAGTTCTTGAACGTGCTCAAAGGCGACATGAGTGTTGTGGGTCCGCGCCCCGACTTGCGGCGCGAAACCGAGCTCTACGAGGGTGATGACGGGGAGAAACTGCTGGTCAAACCTGGCATCACGGGTTATGCCGCCGTCTATGGGCGCAACTCGCTGCCCTGGCGCGACCGCTTGAAGCTTGATGTGTACTACGTGCGCCATGTGTCCTTCGCGCTCGATGTGAAGGTGTTCTTCCGCACGTTCTACGTCATCTTCAAGCAGGACGGCGTCTATGTGGAGCCCGAAGACGGGGGCGTGAAGGAAGCTAACTAGACGCCAACCGAGGAAGCTACCAGCAAACCCCTGGCTAAGGTCGGTGCTCGCAGGGATTGGCCAAGTTGCAGGTATGATGTGCCTTCCTTCTCGAGCGCCCCAGCTGCCTCTGAGCTTTTGCTTTTTGCGTTTCGACCATTCGAAAGGAATTCCTGATGATTCGCTCTATCGTGAAGATGCCTGTGCTGCTTTCGGCTCCGAGTGTCGATGCCACGCCGCTCGATGCTGCCGTCGGGCAGGATTTGCTCGACACGCTTGCGGCGCATGCGCACGAATGCGTGGGGCTTGCGGCGAACATGATCGGCGTGCGCAAGCGCATCATCGTGGCAGCGTGCGCGGGCGGCGCGGTGCTCATGTACAACCCGGAAATCATCGAGGCGTCGGGCGAGTATCAAACCGAGGAGAGCTGCCTGTCGCTTGAGGGCACACGCCCCTGCACGCGTTTCAAGCGTATTAAGGTCGCCTATCTCGACGCGTCGTTCGCACCGCGCGAGAAGTCGTTTTCGGGCTTCGAGGCGCAAATCGTTCAGCATGAGATCGACCACTGCAACGGGGTCGTAATCTAAGGGCGCGCCCCGTTCCCGCTCTTCTACCTGCGGCGCTTGTCGATCTTGCGCGCGGTCACGTCGCCGATCGCCTGGAACACGATGACGAGCACGACACACAAAAGCACGGCGAAGATCATGACGTCGGTCTGGAAGCGCTGGTAGCCGTAGCGGATGGCGATATCGCCCAAGCCGCCGGCGCCCACGGTGCCTGCCATGGCGGAATACCCGAACAGCGTGACGAACGTGATGGCCGCGCCGCGCACGAGCGAGGGCAGCGTCTCTTTCAAATACACCTTCCACACGATTTGCCAGGTGGAAGCGCCGAAGCTCTGAGCTGCCTCGACGAGCCCGCTGTCGGTCTCCTCAAGGCTCTGCTCGACCATGCGTGCGGCGAAGGGCGCGGCCGTCACCACGAGGGGCACGACGGCTCCCGGCACGCCGAGCGAGGTTCCTACGATAAAACGCGTGAACGGGATGAGCGCGACGAGCAGAATAATGAAAGGCACCGAACGGCCGATGTTGACGATCCACCCGACGATGGTCGAGACGACGCGGTTAGGGCGCAACCCGTTCGGGCTGGTCACCACCAAAAGGATGCCAAGGGGGATGCCGATGACGTACGCCAAGATGGTGGCCACGCACGTCATGACGAGCGTGTCGATGGTGCCCTGCAAAAACAAGTTGCCGTACTGGGCGAAAAAGGCGGAGAAATCGAACATGGCCTACTTCACCTCCAGGCTGTCGAAGGAAACGAGCTCGCGGGCGGCCTCGCTTTGCGGGTTCTCGAGCACTTGGCGCGTCGGGCCTTCCTCCACGATGGCGCCCTCGTCGATCACGGCGACGCGGTCGCAGATGTGGCGCGCCACGGCAAGGGAGTGGGTGATCACCACGAGCGTTACGCCGAGCTCCTTGTTGATCTTCGCGAGCAGGTTCAAAACCGACACCGTCGTGCGCGTGTCGAGCGCGCTCGTGGCTTCGTCGCAGAGCATGATGCGCGGGTTGTTTGCGAGGGCGCGCGCAATCGCCACGCGCTGCTGCTGGCCGCCGGAAAGCTCGCTCGGATAGCGCTGCGCCTTGTCGGCGAGCTCGACCACTTCGAGCAGCTCGAGGGCGCGCTTCTTGGCGGCATCCTTCTTCTCGCCGCGAATGGTGAGCGGGAACATCACGTTGTCGAGCACGGTGCGCTGCTGGAACAGGCTGAAGCTTTGGAAGATCATGCCGATTCCCTCGCGCAGACGCCGCAGGTCACGGCCCTGGTAGTTCGTCACATCGACGCCATCGATGAGAATGCGCCCCGACGTGGGACGCTCGAGCAGGTTGATGCAGCGCACGAGCGTTGACTTGCCTGCGCCCGACTGGCCGATGATGCCGAAGATCTCCCCCTCGCCAATGGTAAGGCTCACATCATGCAGGGCACGATGTGAGCCTTCGCGAGCGAGGTAGACCTTTTCCAGATGGTCTAGCTCTATCATTCGCTTTCTAACTCCTTTGTGGGCGTCCCTTAGAACACGGGGACGACAGCGCCGGCGTAGGTGTCGTTGATGTAGGTGCGAACCTCGTCGGACGTGAGTGCTTTCACAAGAGCCTTGATTTTATCAGAATCTTGGTTGCCATCCTTCACGACGAGGACATTCGCATAAGCTTCAGCGGCGAGCGAGGTGGCGGACTCGGTTGCGAGCGCGTCGGTGGTCTTGAAGCCCGCGGGAATGGCGTAGTTGCCGTTGATGCAGGCGATGTCGACATCGGCGACGATGTTGGGAACCGTTGCAGCCTCGACTTCCTTGAGCTGGAGGTTCTTCGGGTTGGAGACGATGTCGTTGGTAGTGGCGTTGATACCCGCGTCGTCCTTCAGCGTGATGAGGCCGGCATCCTGGAGCAGCAGCAGCGCGCGCGCCTCGTTGGTGGCGTCGTTGGGAACGGCGACGGTCGCGCCGTCAGCCAGGGCGTCGAGGCTCTTGGTCTTGCCCGGGTACAGGCCGAACGGCTCGTAGTGGACATCGGCGACGCTCACGAGATGCGTGCCCTTCTCCTCGTTGAAGTTGTTGAGGTAGGTGATGTGCTGGAAGTAGTTGGCGTCGACCTCGCCTTCCTCGGTCACCGTGTTGGGCTGCACGTAGTCGGTGAACTCCTTCACCTCGAGGGTGTAACCTTCCTTCTCGAGCAGCGGCTTCACGGCGTCGTTTAAGATCTCCGCATGCGGCGAGGGGGTTGCCGCGACCGTGATGGTCTTGTCGTCGGAGCTTGCCGACTTGTCGGAGCTTGCACCCTGCGCGCCGCAGCCTGCCAGGCCGAACGCGAGCACCGCGCCGAGGGCGAGCGTTGCGACGAGCGCCGCTTTCTTCTTCTTGAAGTTGATTGCCATTGATGATGTCCTTTCCTGGGACGCGTTGCCTCGGGGGAACGCGTTCGCTTCCATTCGACGTTCTCCATAGTATCGCGAGCGTGGGGTAAGTGGTAGTTCGAAAAACAAATGCCTGGCTATCGTAATTTGCGATATATCGAAAACGCCGCTCTGCCCGAGAGAGAATTAGCCGATGGTGAAGGGGAGGGGCCGAAGCTTCGCGAAACTGTTAACCCCATCGAAACATGACCCGATATAATTGGAAGGTATTCCAAGGCGCGGCCTGCGGTGCAGCTGCGTTTGCGCGGTGCGGGGCACACCGCCGAGAACGATCGAACGCAAGGAGCATATGCCATGTCATCCAATCCGGAACAAGATTTCGTGCTCAAGACCATCAAGAGCCGCGATGTCCACTTCGTCCGCTTCTGGTTTACCGACGTGCTCGGCAACATGAAGTCGTTCGCCGTTATCCCGAGCGAGCTCGAGAACGCCTTCGAGGACGGCATGGGCTTCGATGGCAGCTGCGTCGAGGGCTTTTGCCGCACGCGCGAAAGCGACATGCTCGCCTTCCCCGACGCCTCGACCTTCCAGGTGCTCCCGTGGCGCCCGGAGAGCAACGCGGTGGGGCGCATGTTCTGCGACATCCGCACGCCTGACGGCAAGCCCTTCGAGGGCGACCCGCGCCAGGTGCTCGCGCGCGAGGTCCAGCGCGCGCTCGACATGGGCTACGTGCTCAACGTAGGGCCCGAGCTTGAGTTCTTCTACTTTAAGGACCAGCATTCGACCGAGGTGCTCGACCACGGCGGGTATTTCGACCTGACGAGCCTCGATTACGCCTCCGACCTGCGACGCGACACGGTGCTCACCCTGGAGAAGATGGGCATCCCGGTGGAATATTCCCATCACGAGAACGGCCCTTCCCAGCACGAGATCGACCTGCGCTTCACCGACGCGCTTTCTATGGCCGACGCCGTGATGACCTACAAGCTGGTCGTGAAGGAAATCGCCATGAAGCACGGCGTGTACGCGTCGTTCATGCCCAAGCCCCTGGCCGATGCCCCTGGGTCGGGCATGCACGTGCATCAGAGCCTGTTCGATCTCGATGGCAACAACGCCTTCTTCGATCCGAACGATCCGCTCGGCTACAACCTTTCCGACCTGGCGAAACACTACATCGCCGGCCTTTTGAAGTACGCACCCGAGTTCTGCTGCATCACCAACCAGTACGTGAACTCCTACAAGCGCCTGGTTTCCGGCGGGGAAGCGCCTACCTACATTTCCTGGGGCGCCCGCAACCGCTCGACGCTCGTGCGCATCCCGGCGTATCGCCCGAACCGCGAGGTGGCGTGCCGCGTGGAGCTGCGCAACCCCGACCCGGCGGCGAACCCGTATCTGGCGTTCGCCTGCATGCTCGCCGCGGGCCTTGCCGGTATCGAGGAGGAGCTGCCCCTGCAAGATCCGACCGAGGGGCTCGACCTGTTCGAGCTTTCGCGTCAGGACCTGCGCAAGCAGGGCGTCCGCACGCTGCCCGAGAGCCTCGGCGAGGCGGTGGAGCTCTTCGCCGAGTCCGAGCTCATGAAAAAGACGCTCGGCGAGCACATCCACGGCTACCTGGTGGAGACGAAGCGAGCCGAGTGGAACGAATACCAGGGCACCGTTTCCGAATGGGAACGCAACCGCTACCTTGAGGTCCTCTAGATGCGCGCCCTGCATGCGGGAAAGGTTGAGCCATGATGCAGAGGAAGACGGTTCTTTTCATCGCCGATAGTCTCGACAACGCCCATAAGTTCCAGTCCGTGCTCTCGGGGCTCGATGTCGACGTGGTGGCAGGTTCGTCTGCGCAGTTCAAGAAGCTGCTCGCCCAGCATCCATCGCATGACCTGGTGATTTACGAGGCGCGCGGCGATGCGCTCGACACGGTGGCGCAGGCCGAGTCGCTTTTGGTGGAGGACGGTTCCACGTCGATGCTCGTCATCGTGAACGAGGCGCAGCTGTCCGAGTTTCGCCTGCCCGTGCAGATCAAGGCGGACTTCGTGGTGCACGGCGCGTCCGCCGAGGAGTGCGCCGCCCGCATTCGCCAGCTTTTGTGGCCCGGCAACGAGAGCTCTACCTCCGATTACATCTCGGTCGACAACATGACGATCAACTTGGCGACCTATCAGGTGAAGGTGAACGGCGAGCCGCTCGACTTCACGTACCTGGAATACGCGCTGCTCGCGTTTCTGGTGACGCATCCGGGCCGCACGTACTCGCGCGATGCGCTCCTGCGCCGTGTGTGGGGCTTCGATTACTACGGCGGCAGCCGCACGGTCGATGTCCACGTGAGGCGCGTGCGCGCGAAGCTCGGCCCTGAGCTGGCGCAACGTCTGGAAACCGTGCGCGGCGTCGGCTACCTCTGGAGCGCATAGGCGCTTGCGCCCCAGAGGCGGGAAAGCCTAGCGGCGCTTGCTGGCTTATATGCGGTGCGCTGAGGTGCCTTGGGGATTATCTGAGGAGCGCCGAGGCGTTTTCGAAAAAGTTCACTTCGAAAGGGAGATTCTGGCACAAAAACCGAGGTATCCCACGGAGAAAGGTCCAACTCGGGAGGTTGCTTCAATCTAGCGACTCGCCTTCAACAAGAAATCCCAGGTCGCGAGATCTTTCAAATTGAAATTGCCTTCCAGCTCTGATTTCTTCCGTGGGATGCCTCGGTTTTTGTGCCAGAAATGCCCCCTCGACGTGTAATAAAATCGCGAAAGGGTCTCTTCCTGAGGGATAGCTCTCGATTCGTGCCATGTCGCCTCCGCTATCCTTCAGGATTGACGCCAAAGCTTGGCTATTTCGTCCGAGTTGGACTTTTGGGTGGTAGCGCGCAGAGATGTGGTGTAAGAGGCGGGGCATGCCCCGCCTCTGCCCTCTTTTGAAAGGGCAGGGACGCCGCCTAGAATTCGTCGTTGGAGTAATGAAGGTGACGAATGAAAGGAAGAGCGATGTCCCAAGAGGAGAGTGTACTGCACCTCGGCCGCGACGAGGTGCGCGAGATGGCGAGGTTTTGGCAGGAGGGCGGCGACGCGCGCGAGTTCGCGTGCATGGTGCTGGGGAGCGTGATGAACGCGCTGATGGACTCCGAGGCCCAGCAGATGTGCGGCGCAGGCCGCAACGAGCGCAGCGACGGCAGGCGCCCCCAACCGCTACCTATACGATGACGCGCTGGGGCAGGGCGCCTACGGCACCCCCTACCTGGATTGGGATTGCTCGCCCGATTCCCCCTTCTCGATCGTCTACGGGCACCATATGGACGACGGCAGCGTGTTCGCCGACTTCGCGCGCTTCTCCGACCGCGGCTACGCGGAGGCACATCGGACCATCCTCGTCCGCACCCGCGCCGACGGAGGGGCCCACGAGCTGCGCGTCGTCGCCGTGGACGTGGTGGACGCGGACGACGAGAGGGTCCGCGTCTCCTTCGAAAGCGACGAGGAGCGGGCCGCCTTCCTCGGCGAGCGGATATCGCGCAGCGACCTGGTGCTCGAGGAGGCCGACCTTGCGGGTGCCAAGGTCTGGGCTTTCGCGACGTGCAGCTACCAGACGCCCAACTCGCGGACGGTGGTCTACGCGATCGAAGGAGGTGAGAAGGGATGAAGGCGCTTCTCTTCGTATTCGGGATGTTCCTCATGTGCAACGCGATCCTCGCATGGTGCTGCCTGAAGGTGGGGTCGATGAGCGATGACGTGCGATGAGTTCTGCCCGCAGATCTGGACGGGGTCTTTTGCGGAGAATATTCGCTGCATCGCGAACGGATGCCATCGAGTCAGAAAACTGCGAACGTTGCGGCGGATCCCAGCCCCGGCATTTCGCGGAAATCCGCGCCCGATTTCCGAGGGGATCGCGCCGGACCGCTGCGGAAAGGAGCCAGAACATGGAAGGAAGGGTTTACGGATACGCCCGCGTGTCGGCGAAGGATCAGAATCTCGACAGGCAGATAGTCGCCCTGTCCGGATTCCCGGTCGACAGGAAGGCCATATTCGCCGACAAGGCTAGCGGGAAGGATTTCGAGCGACCGGCGTACAGAAGGCTCGTCTCCAAGATCAAGCCTGGCGACGTTGTGGTGGTCAAGAGCATTGACAGGCTCGGGAGGAACTACGAGGAGATCCTGAACGAGTGGCGCTTCATAACGAAGGTCAAGAAAGCCGCTATCGTGGTGATCGACATGCCGCTGCTCGACACGAGGGAGACGAAGGACAACCTGACAGGAGTTTTCATTGCAGACATTGTCCTTCAGCTGTTGAGCTACGTCGCCCAGGTCGAGCGCGACAACATCAAGCAGCGCCAGGCCGAGGGCATAGCCGCGGCGAAAGCGCGGGGTGTCCGCTTCGGGAGGCCTCCGAAGAGGCGCCCAAAAAACTACGCTGCTACCAAATCCGCCTTCCTTTCCGGATCACTAACAAGAAAAGAAGCGGCGGCGAGGCTTCGGATAGGTACGACCACTTTTTCAAAATGGTTGAAAGAGGACGATATGGTCAATTCCGACGGTGCTGTTGACATTGATTTCAAGCCACCATCGGAACAAAAACGCACATGAATGGCTTTATGAGACCATTGCGATAGCCATAAAAGTAGACGTTTGCGGCCACTCATAATATCGAGATTATTAGCCCTAGATGAAACATAAAGTCCCAGCTATGCACTATTGGGCTGAATCATACTACTTCCCTCCGCAAACGTCTACGTTTGCGGAGGGAAGTAGTATGAAAGGAGTGGCGACGTTGACTCTGGAACAGATAATCAATCGACTCTCGCGCAGTGAGCTTGAGAGACTTAAGAAATGCGCCGAATACGGAATGTACGACGAGCTTCTTCAACTGTTGAAGGCGTATGGCTATGACGAAAATGATAGCCCTGCCTCCATCGGGCAAAAAGTCAAGAAACTCATAAGATAACGACCGAAAAGCCTGGGTGGCTGCCAGTCGCCTTTGCTGTAGCAGTCATGCAAATAGGTAAGCCAAAGTACTTTTGACTTCTGTTTAACACTATCGGGGCAGTCTCCGCTCCGAGACGACAACAGGCTTAACCCCAAGGAGAAAAAATGATAGGTGCCCCTTTAGTTCGCTTTGCATCGGATGCCGATGCAGCTGCGGCAAAACGAAAAGAGATAGCTGAACGCCTGCGCAAGGGAGAAGAGGTCCGTGTCACGAACTCGGGCCAGGTTGTTGAGCCGACGGACCCCGAAGCTGTCGAGGGCAAGACTCTCAAAGCCCCTGAAGGCAAACTAGCTTAGGGGCGACAAATGAGTGGATTCTATTGGTATCAAAGGAACCCGCAGCTTTTTGAGGCGGAAAAGCTTGCCATGCGTGAGAATTTTCCCAACTTCACGTTGGAGAAGCTTGATGATGGAAGGATTTGCTGGGTAGGTGATTTGAACCCACGCGGGAGCTCTGGCGGGGTTTGGACTCTTATGGTCGTGTACGATCATAACCACCCTCACAACAACACTTACGGAGGCTCCCTTAGGGTCTACTCGGTCAAGCCGGACTTGAACGATCTTTACAAGGCTGCGGGGTCATTGCCTCACGTGCTGCGCGATGCGAACGGTGATTTGTACATGTGCACCGCTAGGCCCGAAGATGTCGATTCAGGAAACGTCGCGACCTCTGCCGCGAAAGCGCTCGGATGGGCTGCCAAGTGGATTTTCATTGTCGAAGAGTGGCTCGAAGGAGATCTTGGAGATGAAGTCTTCGAGCATACTTACTAACTTTGGCGGCCGTTTGGCATCTAGCAAGCGCAAACCAAAAGTCATCTTTTCCGCCCGTGCCTACGCGGCGCTGCTTTCGGAGGTCCTAGATGAGGTTCGGACCGAAACGGGCGGCGTGCTGCTCGGCTATTGGGACGATGGCGTTTGGCAGGTGGTCGAAAGCGTCGATCCGGGTCCGTCCTCTCGTTTCGAGACCGCGTATTTCGAATACGACCAGGACTACGTCAACCACCTCATAAACAAGGTGTCGAGAATATACGACAAGCAACTTGACCTCATAGGGCTGTGGCATCGTCATCCCGGCTCGTTCGACAGGTTTTCGGCAACGGATGATGAGACAAATTTGAAGTACGCATCCTTGAGCAAGCATGGTGCCGTTTCTGCATTGGTGAACATAGACCCCCATTTCAGGCTGACGGTCTATCAAGTTACGGCGCAGCCTCTGCGCTACGAAAAGATTCCCTACGAGGTGCTTGATCGCGACCTCGACCAAACTCAAGCACCGTATGCGAACGCCGCCAACAGGATGCTTCAAATCGAGAGGGCTCTCATCAGTTCTCTGGCTTCATGTGAGACTGACAATCGTATCGACCAGATTCATGCGAGTTCCGTTCGCGAGGCCCTGGAGGCCTTCCTGGCGAAGCGCTCTATGGCGGATATGGCCAATGTTGAAGTCGGGACGGTCGAAACATGGATGGACGAGGATTTCGTCTTGGTTCTTTCTGCTCTGGATGACGACGTGAGAGAACTCGAGAACAGGGGCGTTGGAACAACGCTCCAGCCGAATGGCTGCGGACAGCTTTCTTTGGTAGCGGAAGACGGATACGGGGATTCATTGAGACTCATAGAGGGCTTCCGTCCTCTAGATGACGGGCGAATACTCTTCGCGGTCGAAGGGCAAACCTATTTCTACAACCCTGGATTGCTCTCTCTGGCATGCAAGGAGGCTTCGCTATGATTCTCTCCCAGGATGCTAGACGGCAAATCAACAAGGCTCTAGTACCCAGCGAGATACTCGAGAAGGGCTGCACAGAAGAGCTGCGGGCGACCTTTCACCCCTCGTCGGGTATCCTCAATATATTCCCTTGTGACGTTCCCCTTGTCGGAGAGGCTTTTCTCAAGGGGTGTTGCGACTATCCGGAATGCAGACAAGGCGACGGTGCGACTTACGACTTTCGCATCGTCGTAGATGAGAACGACGAAAGATCCGTCTTATTCCGGGGCACGAGGTACGAGGCGCACGCGTACGATTTAGTTCAGAGTGTGTTCTCGAGAAACAGCGGCTTGATAGAGTCAAATATGATGGCGAGCAAAGCCGTCGCCATCTTCGGCTGCGGATCGGTAGGCAGCCTGGTTGCCTTGACGCTCGCACGTGTCGGAGTGGGCCACTTCCTGCTTGTCGACAACGACGTTCTCGAGTATCACAACATCTGCAGGCATCAGTGCGGCATCCATGAAGTCGGGGAATTCAAGGTCGATGCTCTTAGAGCCCGCATCCTGGACATCAACCCCACGGCCCGAGTGGAAGTCTGCGCGACGCTAGCAGAATACGTCCAAAAAGAATCCTGGGATCGATGGGTTGGCGAGAAGCGAGCCCTGTGCGTCGGGTGTGCCGACAATCGCGAGGCCGACGTGTACGTAAGCGACCTGTGCCTGTACTATTCAGCGCCCTTCCTCAGCATCGGCTTCTGGGAGAGGGCGTTCGCCGGAGAGATTTTCTACTGGCTTCCCGATTCCAAAATGGCATGCTACAAGTGCGCTCTAGGCGACGGGTCGTTCGACGGCAGGAACTCCGCCAGCAGAAGGCTCTACACGACCCAAGAGAACCTCGAAGACGTTCATTTCGAGCCGGGAATTGCCGCCGATATCGACTTTGTCACGAATATTGGAATAAAGGTCGCCATAGACATCCTCAACATTGGCAATGACGGCTTCACGCAGAGGCTGCTGCCCGAGCTCCAGCAGTATACGCTCGTCTGTAACACGAACAACCCTGCTATAGGCGGGGAGATGGCAGAGATATTCAGCTATCCATTGCAAGTGACCACATCCTTGAAAGTCAGCCCCCTGCCTGGCTGCGATTGCTGCGGGGAAGGTGGCGGACATGAGTGACTCGCGTGTATGCCAGGAACTGCATATCCTCTGCGTCGATGCAGGCTGTGCGCTTGCCGACCTGAGGGCCAAGTGGGAGCCCATACTGGCAGACGCTCCCAGCGATCCGAAAATTAAAGAATTCGATGAAAGGTACATGAGACCGTTGAAGCTCGACGGCCTCAAGCTGCTCAAATCCTTGGTAGAACTCGAGGAAGCACTGAGCGATCCCTGTATGCGCAAGGTGGTTTTATAGCATGGCGGGGTTCAGTTTCAAGAATACTCCAGAGCTGATCAGCTCGATTAATACGCTTGTCGCGCGATGCGAGGCGCAAAGCAACGAAACGTTTGCCTACTACGGCGGCATGCGTGCCGAGGTGGAGCAATCCGTGGAGGAAAGCCGGCGGAGCATCGCGTCCAATCTGGCCGAACGCCAGCGCAAGCGGGATGCCGGACTGGAGCAGATGCTTGCCAAATGCAGAGAATACGCGCGGTATATCAAGGACCTCAACGATAGCGCCCGCAGCAGTTCGAAGGCGTATCAGAAAGCATGCGCCGAAGCCGAATGTTTGGACATACAACAGCCGCAGTATTCGATAGAAACGCTCGACCGCTGCCAAGAGAAACTCCATGAGCTGTCCGAGCAAGCAAAACTCTCTTACGGCCAGATCGCGAACACCGGAGGGATCAGCGGCCTGATCGGCGCTGTCAGCGGAGAGTCGAAAAGAAACCACACTACTCTGATCGACGCCTACAAAAGCAGCAAAGACGTTCTTCGACGTGCGGAAACCCTCGTTGCCGGCATCAAGAGGGCAGAGGCCGAATCGGACAAGGTTTCTGCAGACATGCAAATCGAGGATGCGGTGGCGGAGGGAACCGAGCTGCTGATTCAAATCGAGCGGAAAGAGGGGGCCGACATAGAGGCCAGCCAGGCGCTTCTGCGCAGGCAGCTTAACGAGCTGATCCCCTCCGCCACGATCGCTGCTTTGGCTGAGCTTTCGGAGCTGGCAGCGCCCGCAGAGGGCAACATCCCCCTCGGTCTTTGCCAGCAACTGTATCTGGGCAGCTACTCTTACGCAATCCAGGGCTGGCCTTTCTCGGCGGCGCTATTGGGTATAGAGCAAGTCGTCGAAGACCAGTTTGGCCCTTGGTACGGGTCAGGGCGCATCCGCGTTCCTGCGTTGCTGGATAGAGCAGAAGCGTCCAGCGTCATTCTGTGCGGAAGCACCGAGGCAACGAGCCCGGCTCTCAACTGGCTGGCCGTCTCCGAACTCGAAGCCAATCAGGCCCCCGGCCAGACCTTCATCTTCATCAACCCTAGCGGTGACAGGAAGGTCTTCGAGCCGTTCCTCGCGGGAGTAAAGGAATGCCATGAGGTGTTCGGGGAGAGGGTGATAACAGACAGGGATTCCGCATCCGACGCTCTCGCGAGAGCGGTCAACGTTATCGACGACAGGAACCAAAGGCTGCTTATCGGATACAGGGATGTCTTCGAGTTCAACGAAGATGACAATACAGCGGAACTGCCCCTTATAACCTTATGCATGTCTGCAAATCTCAAGGATGTCGACAGGCGTGACGCAGAAGCGATAAAGAGCATAATTCGAAACGGGTCGTTCTGCGGTGTCAACATCCTGCTGGCACTTGATGTAGAAGCTTCAAGCATAGACGAGGCCACTGAGTTTCTGACGGACTGCAGCGATGCCGTAATCGGATGGCCGAGCAAGAGCGAATATACAATCGACATCGGCAAAGGCGTCGAAATCAGATACGAGCCTGTTGACCACACGAGGCTGGCATCTGATCTTTCCCGCGTGAAGGAGCAGGTGAAGAACAGGCTCTCGCAAAGCGTGGATATCGAATCGGTCTCCCCCGCAACTTCCTGGCACGAAGGAAGCACGTTGCGGGGGCTGGCTATACCGATAGGCAAATCTCCCGATGGAACTCTCGTTTCATTGGAGTTCGGACCCGAAGTGAGCAATGGCATATCCCATTTCGGCCTAATGATAGGCGCCACGGGCTCGGGAAAATCATCCCTCCTGCATTCCCTCATCATCTCCTCCTTGCTGAAGTATGGCCCTGACGAGCTCCAGCTCTACCTGCTCGACTTCAAAAGCGGAGTCGAGTTCGAGCTTTACTCGAAATACAAAATCCCTCAGCTAAAGCTCCTGGCCCTCGACGCCATGCAGGCATTCGGCCTAAGCGTGCTGAGGGAGCTCATGCAGCAAATGGACGAGAGGAACCGACTGTTCAAGGGCGCGGGGGTTGGCAATATCGAGGAATACCGCACGACCACGGGTTACGCCATGCCTCGGATACTCGTGCTGATGGATGAGTTTCAGACCCTCTTCAACGAGGATCACGACAGGCGTGCCGCAAGGGAGTCATCGGTTCTCCTGGCGGACTTCATATCCCTAGCGAGGAACTGCGGAATACACTTCCTCCTGTCGACGCAGACCCTCGGCAGAATCCGCACAGGCAATTTCAGCGTAAACCAATCAACGCTGGACGAAATGCATGTAAGGATAGGCCTGCAGTGCTCGGCGGACGAGACGGAAAAGCTGTTCGGGGGCATCTTCGGCAAGCAGGCATACGACCTAATGGGTTCCCAGAAGGGCAGCGGCGTGCTGACCGAAAACGACCTCAAGCTGCCACCATGCGCATTCCGAGCAGTCTTTTGCGACAAGGAGAAGCGAGCCGAGCTTCTGAAAACGATCGAGGACCGATATTCGGCAATCAACCCAATCGAGGGCACGCGGGTCTTCAGAAGCGACACCGTTCCAGACATCAGGGATGGGATGGGCCGTCGTATCAGTTCGTCTGCAGATGCGGCAAAGGGCATCCCTATCTTCCTGGGAGAGCCGATAAGGATCGGCTCCCCGGTAGTCCTCGACGTCAACAGGCGTATGCGCTCGACCCTGCTTATTGCAGGCGGAGACGCGGGAATGCTTGACTCGCTTGTAGCCAATTACATGTTCTCCGCCTTTTTCGCGAAAGACCGTCAAGGCTCTGAAGGCGAAGCCTTGTATCGCGCGCATCCGACCGTGTACCTATGCGAAGGTCGTGCCATTTCGGGGGATTCGGGCAGCGAGCTCCTGTCCAGGGTCTGTGCTGGCCGGCACGAGGACGTCAGAGTTGCGAAGAGCAATATGGACGCCCTCCGCTTCCTCGACGAGTTATACAGAATAATGATCGAGAGGCAAAGCAGCGAGGGTGGCTCGTATCAAACGATTCATTTCGTAATAAGCGAGTACCAATGGATGGACGCATTCCTCGCGATTTACGAGAGACGCGACAGTCAATATGACGAGGAGCTTGGCGGAAAGCGGGTTGAGGATGATCCCGATGCAATGCTCGATGAATTATTGAGTAGCCTATCACGTCCGGCTTCTGGAGGGGATGTAAGAAGAATCGAAAAGCTCGAGCGTCTCATCCAACGCGGGTACGCGTACGGGATCAACGTCGTTGTGGGAACAACGGATTTCGCATCCCTGCGAGAAAGGCTGTACGACCTCGTGCCGAACATGCAGAGCCGAATCGTTTTCTCCCTGAGCGAGGATGACGCCGAGAGGATAGTGCGCGGTGCGCTGGGTCAGATGGAAACGCTCAGGCCGAACATGGCGATTATCACCGACGGGCGCAGCGAGCCCGAGATATTCAAGCCTTATCGGATTTCGACGATCTAGGAAAGAAGGAGTGGGTGCAAGATGACAAATTACGCATCAGTCGAAGCGATGACGAGGATGATTACGAGCATCACCAAAACCATCCAAGCTGAACAGGTGGTAGTCGAATCGCTTAGGAAAGATTACCAGGCAGTCGGGCTGGAATGGAACGACTCCCAATACGAGAAGCTGGGCCCGGTGATTGACGATGCCGTGAGGGAGCTGAGCGGGAACCAGACAAAGCTCAGCGAATGCATAACCAGGCTGCAGCTGCTCAGGACGAAGCTTGAAGAGTATCTGAGCACGACGCTGTGATAAACGGCCATGGCGGAATCAGGAAACAGGGCGGCAGAGCTGCTCGAGCTGGGCAAAGCCATGTCTGATTACGGGCAAATCCTTGATCAGGCCGTCTCCAACGCGCATCGAATAATCGAAGAAGTCGATGCGAGCGTCACGAAGGCTATACAGGATGCCGCAGATGGCGCAGGAGGTTGGGGGCTCGATCGGGAATCTGAAGATTACCAGGCACAACGAAGAGCCATGACAAAGTTGTTGAGGCAGCTAGAAGCGGCGGCGGGAAGGTATCGGGAGGCGAGAGACAACCTTCTGTCGATTACGTCAAACGGCGCCGGTTCGGAAGACTGTTTCGCTGCACGCGCGTCGCTTGAGAGACTGGCTGGAGCGTTGGAGGCGTATTACGGAGTGAGGCTTCTTGAAGATGCCGCTACGGAGGAGACGTCTTCTCAAAAGGTTAAGACGAAAAGGCGATTGTAGAGAAAGATTCAGGAAAGATGTCAATCAGGATCGGCGAAGATGGAAGCATTATTTCCTCGGAGGGGGAAATACAACAGGGGCAGAACCCACTAATTGGAGAAGATGGGAGCATCAGGCTCAACGAACAGCCTACTCCCGGTAGGCGCGCGTCGTACGGCGGGGCGAGGAGGCCTCCCTCCTCGCCGTTGATGAATTCCACCAATAGCCAACGAGCGGGTTCATCTTCGGAAGCGAGCGAAAATGCCTCGTTGGCGGACCATGCCGCATCGCGTGGAAGCTCTCGGCCGATGAGCACAATCGAATACGAGCTTCAAGTTAAGAAAGCCGAATTGGGCAGATGTATTCGCCCCGCTCCTATCGTTGTTTGCGTGATTTTCATCCTGCTGTCAATACTGATGTCTTCTTTCGTGCCGGCAATCGTTTCCGCATGCGCGGCAGTATTCATCGTCATGGATTTCGTAAGAAGGAGTCAGGTTGCCGAAGAGGTGCAGCGACTTGAAGGCGAGCTAGAAAAAGCGCAGAGCGGAGGTGTGCAATGAGCGAGTTTGACGCTATGTCCATCAAGCAACTCATGGATGCTGCAGAAGAGTGTCTGGAGGAGAAATCTGACGCCTACAACCCAGCAAAAGCCGCCGACCTGTTTAAGAGGGCTGCTAGACTCGGCAGCATGACCTCACTAGAGAAGCTTGGCGACTGCTACTTCTACGGCAGGGGAAGAGATGAGGACGACAAAGCCGCCCTCGAGGCTTATGCACAAGCATATGAAGCTACTGGTAGCAGCTACAGCGCATACCAGCTCGGGCGCATGTATACGTTCGGATGGGGCGTTGAATCTAACTCTAGCAAGGCGAGAGATTTTTTGGAAAAGTCCTGGGCGAATGGCTATGCGGCTGCGGCTGGAATTCTCGGTGACATCTGTCTAGAAAGCGCTCGCGAGACGAAAGATGCTAAGAGTACTGAAGGGGCTCTGAAATGGTATCAGAGAGGGTCAATCAAAAACGATCCTTATAGCACGTATCGCATGGCTCTTGTTTTCTCGATGGGCGATTACGGAGTGCCTGAGGACAAGAAGAGGGCCTACGATCTCTTGATGAAGGCATCTGATTATCCTCGGGCACTCGGATATCTAGTGGCCAACAACGGGTTGAACATGTGTAGCAACGATCAATTCTCCGAATTTGTGAAAAAAGCTGTCGATATGGCGGAGTCTATGGGTGATGGACGTCTGTTCCGCTGTCTCGGAAGGGCTTATGAGGGGAAAACTCGATTGGGAGAGGCTCCCGAGAAGTCCATCGCATACTACGAGAAGGCTTTAGCGGCGGGCGACGGCTTTGCTGGATACATTGCGGGAAGCAACTATCTGTACGGATGGTATGGATATCCAGAAGATGCCGAGAAAGCGGAGCAAATGTTGACCAAAGGCTCAGATCTCGGGTGCGAACAAGCAATGTCTACCTTGGGGGATCTCCACAAGAAAAGAGCGGAGGAAGTTTGGCCTCCCAATCCCGAGGAAATGCGGGCCGCTTTCGAGTGGTATGAGAAAGCATACCTAAACGGTGGAACGACTTGGGATGCAATGCATGCTGGCGAAGCAGCATTAAAGACGAAAGACGATTCGCTCAATGAACGAGCTGCCGCTTGTCTAAAGAGTGCCATGGAGGATGACATCTATTGGTCATACATTCCGCTGGTGAGGCTTTCACTGGCTGAGGGGACTTCGACTTACAATCCGAATCTTGCGCGCCAGTCACTAGAAAAGGCTCGAAACGAGAAGATCGTCGAATACGAAACCGGCGAAGTCGACTATTTGACGGGGCTTATGTTTGAAAAAGGGCTCGGTTTACCAGCTGCAGCGAACCAGGCGGTCGAGTTCTATCTGAAGGCATCGGATAAGGGAAGTGAAGAGGCAAAAGATGCTCTCAAAAGATTTAAGAAGGGCATTTTCGGATGGAAGCTTATTAAGTAGAAAGACCAGCTAAATGATGTCAAGGGCTTTCCGAGACATTTTTAGATAGAACTTTGACAATCGAATATGGGATA
>NZ_CAKUBT010000014.1 GCF_934643285.1 uncultured Ellagibacter sp. | reverse complement strand
TACGAGTGGGTGATCGACTGCGACTGCGCGCGCCTCGAGCAGCGTGTGTCCGGGCCCATCACCCCGCAGATGAAGCCGCTGCATCTGCGGTAGTGGTGTGTGGCGTGCGATGGCGAATGGCGGTGCGCCATTGGGACTGGTGCGAGGAAGGCAGCGGTAGCTCTTGCCTGCGATTTCGCCTTTGCTAGGCGCGGAACTTACGGGCTCGCGCTAGCCTGCGAGCCCCGCGTCCCGGTAGATCCCCTTCGCCTCGTCGACCCCCGCGTCGATTATCGGGTCGACCTTAGAGAGCTCGGACTCCAACTCGTCGTCGGAGAGCCCCGCGCCCTCCAGGTAGCCGCGCAGGACCACGTCGCGGATGGCCTGGCGGCTGAGGTCTATCATCAGCACGGGGTCGGCCCCGTTGAGCCCGAAGACCCATTCGGCGTAGTCGCCTTGGCTGATCTCCCCTACGAAGGCTCCGTCCCCGTTTTCCTCGTCTCCCGACGGACCGTACACGCTGTCGAGCCAGAGGGTCTTCGAATCGACGTCGTAGACCCAGATGGCGCTATATCTATCGAAGGAGGCAGGATTGCTTCCCGGGGGATATCCCCCGAGCCCCTCCTGGGAGAAGCCCATCCAGAGCACGACGCACCTCTGTGGGTACTTCTCCGAGTGCCCCGTCTCGCCCCCGTCCTCGATGTACCACGACAAGGACTCCACCCTGCCGTCGCTTACGGTGAGCCCGTCCTGGTAGCCGAACAGGTAGACGTAGTTGTTGTAGAACGGCGCGAGCGCGTCCTTCCCCTGGTACCCATACAGGGAGTACGCCCCCTCGATGCAGATACGGGGCCTGTCGTTCCTGTACGCGCTCAGGGCCGACGCCAGGACGGTCGGGCTGAGGTGGCCTTGCTCCCACAGGGCGTCGCAAGAACGCGAGTCGAGCGTGCTGTAGTACAGCTCGTCGAGGGCGTTGTCGGCTCGCGTCGCGGCGTAGGCCCTGCTCAGGAGGAGCCACGCGAGCACTGCGAGCAGCACCGCCACGACAAAGTTGCGCATGCACCGCAGCGTCCTTGCGGGGTCGTACTCCCTCTCCCTCTTTCCCATGGCCTACCCCCTCCTAGGGCTCGCCTGCCTCCCCGACAAGTATCCTGTAGAAGCGGTACGTGTCGGCGTAGCCTTCTTAATTCCAATCATATTTAGCGAATGGTTTGACTGCAAATCCAAGGCCAGTTCGATGTTAAAAATCCCGAGAAAAGAATATTCCTAACAAAGAATATCCATGTTAATCTATCGCTGATAACGATGCCTTACGTTCAAGATGCCGTTATGTTTCGCACTTTCCCTATGAACTGGGTGCGCGCATCTTTTTCGTACGATGACTAAAATGGCCTTTCGGCACGATATTAGGAGGCGCATAGAAATGAACATTCGAACGAAGCAGGGTTTGCGTCTTTCCGTCCTGGCCGCCTTTTCGTCTGTCGCTCTTGTGTGTGCTGCGGCGTTGTCGGGGTGCGGGTCTCAGCCACCACGAGGCGCTTCCTCTGTCGAGGTTTCCCATTCCCAGACTGATGTGCTGCAATCGAAGGAAGCCGTTCTTCATGTAAGCGCTTCAAGCGCAGAGTGCACCTTTGAATCGTTGCGTGATGACTCGGATCTCGTTGCTTCGGGCCGTTATCTGGGGAAATCGGACCCCTTCCTCGTGATTCCTGTTGTCGGAGGCATCGATTCAGCGATGTACTATACGGACTATTATTTCGCGGTCGAGGATGTTTTCAAAGGCGACGTCTTGGTCGATGATTCTGCCTCGTCGCGCGGGGATTCCGTCATATCCGTTCGCATGAAGGGCGGCGTAGGCGACCGGGTTGCCGTCGTGAACGATAATGCTCCAGAATTAGAGGAAGGCGCCGACTATCTGCTTTTTCTCTACCGGGTCCTCGACGGGCTCGATGGGAATACGGAAGGGAATCACTACTATTCTTTTGGCGACAAGTTGGGCATTTGGGAAAAGGGCGCTTCGGGGGTCTTTTCCAATAGCGAGATCGGGAGCGTTGATTCTTCATCGCTTGCCGTTATGCCTGTAAGCGACGCGGTTCCGGCATCTGAGCAAAATCTTCAATCGGAAGATGCGATGATAGAGGATGTTCGAAACCTCTTTGCGGCTGGGAAGATAGATGAAAAGATGCTCAGCGCATATGAAGAGCTCTACAACGCCTCGCGCAACGGCTTCGCTACCATTGCGACCGACGACGAGGTTGCTGCGTTCGAGGAGGCAATGGTTGCATCGTCGACGGCGCACTCTCAAAGCTCCTGATGCCCTGATGCGTGTGTTTGCGTAAGCGTCTCTTTTCTCTTTGACGAATCGAGTAGAATGAAATCACTACGATTTAGTTTCAAGGGAAAGGAGGACTGACATGAGCACCAACGGCCGCAACGGCGGCGATGACGAGATAATGCTCGGCGAGTCGCTCAAGTCGTCTTCCGAAAAGCAGACGGTTGATGATGTCATGCTCGGGCGCGCGTACACGCCCGAGAAATCGTTTTCGGTGGCGCCTCGTCCCACCGAGGTGGGGGAGCTTCACTCGACGGAAACCCCGGAAGAGCGCTTCGTCGAGCTGCAGCGCCTGACCAACGGCTACCTGACTGACGACGAGCGCGACATGCTCGAGCGCGCGTTCCGCTTCGCCGATGCGGCACACAAGGGCGTCACGCGCAAATCGGGCGAGCCCTATATCATCCATCCGGTTGAGGTCGCCATCATCCTGGCGGACTTGCGCATGGACGGCGAGACGCTGTGCGCCGCGCTTCTTCACGACACGATCGAGGACACCGACGTCACCTACCAGGACGTGGCAACCGAATTCAACGATAACGTGGCCGCGCTCGTCGACGGCGTCACCAAGATCACGCGCATCGAGGTGGAAAGCCTGTCGGACAAGCAGGCGGCCACCATCCGCAAGATGTTCGTCGCCATGAGCAAAGACATCCGTGTCATCGTGATCAAGCTGGCAGACCGTCTGCACAACATGCGCACGCTCTCGGCGCTCAAGGAGGACCGCCGCATCTTCAAGGCGCGCGAAACGCTCGAGATCTACGCCCCCATCGCGCACCGCCTGGGCATCAACTCGGTGAAGTGGGAGCTTGAGGACCTTTCCTTCTACTACCTCGAGCCCAACAAGTACAAGCAGGTCAGCCGCATGGTCACCGAGTCGCGCGCCGAGCGCGAGCAGTACCTGGGCGAAGTGATCGACACGCTGCACGACGAGATGAAGAAGGTCAACATCGTCTGCCAGATCATGGGCCGCCCGAAGCATCTGTACTCCATCTATCAGAAGATGGTGAACAAGGGCAAAGGCTTCTCCGAGATCTACGACCTCATCGCCGTGCGCATCATCGTGAAGTCGGTGAAGGATTGCTATTCGGCGTTAGGCGCGGTGCACACGCTGTGGCACCCGATGCCCGGGCGATTCAAAGACTACATCGCCATGCCGAAGTTCAACATGTACCAAAGCCTGCACACTACGGTCATCGGCCCAGCTGGCAGGCCGCTTGAGGTGCAGATTCGCACCGAGGAGATGCATCGTCAAAGCGAATACGGCGTGGCGGCGCACTGGCGTTACAAGGAGAAGGGCGAGAAGGCCGACGCCGCGCTCGACCAGCAGCTGGCATGGCTGCGCCAGATGGTCGACTGGCAGGACGAGACGCAGGACTCGCGCGAGTTCCTGAAGGACCTAAAGGTCGACCTAGCGCCGACCGAGGTGTTCGTGTTCACCCCGAAAGGCGAGGTCATGAGCCTGCGGGCGGGCTCCACGCCGGTCGATTTCGCCTACGCCATCCACACCGAGGTGGGCAACCATTGTGTGGGCGCGAAGGTGAACGGCGCCATCGTGCCGCTGACCTACGAGCTGCAGCTGGGCGACCGCGTGGAAATCCTCACGCAGAAGAGCGCCACGCCTTCACGCGACTGGCTGAACATCGTGAAGACGCCCTCGGCGCGCAACAAGATTCGCGGGTTCTTCAGCAAGGCGAGCCGCTCGGACGATTTGCAGATAGGCCGAGATCGCCTGACACGTGAGATGAAGAAGCACGGCATCGGCATCTCGAGCGCCAACTCGATGCGTGCGATTAAGACGATTTCCGAGCATATGGGTTACAAAAGCCCTGATGACATGCTTGTGAACATCGGCACGGGGAAGGAAAGCCCGCAGCATGTGGGCAATCGCCTGCTAAAGCTGCTCGTCGACGACGGGAACGAGGAATCGCGGGCCGGCGCGCTCGGGCAATCCGAGACGAGCCCCGGTGTCATGCCTCCCATGATCACGAGCGTGGTCTCGCCGAAGCGCCGCGAAGCGCACAGCTCGAACGGCATCGTCGTGAAGGGCGTCGATGACGTGCTCGTACGTCTGTCGCGCTGCTGCAATCCGGTGCCGGGCGACAAGATTTTGGGCTTCGTGACGCGCGGCCGCGGCGTGTCGGTGCATCGCGCCGATTGTCCGAACGCCGAGGAGCTCATGAAGCACCCCGAGCGCATCATCGAGGTGGAGTGGGAGAAATCCGCGCCGTCGAGCACGTCCTACAAGGTGGAGATCTACATCGAGGCAATCGACCGTTTGAACCTGTTGCGCGACGTTACGGTGGTCCTCTCCGACATGGGTGCGAACGTGCTGTCCTGCAACACCATCTCGCACCGCGACGGCATGGTCGAGATGCGCTTTTTGTTCCAGGTGTCGGATATTTCGCTCATCGACGCGGTGCAACGCAAGCTGCTCGGGCTCGAGGGCGTGTTCGACGCTCATCGCATGCTTCCCGGGCAAGGGGGGAAGAAGAAGTAACGGTCGTTCGTCCGCGGGTGCGGCGGGTGCATTTCGCGCTGGGGCCAGCAGGCGGACCGCTCTTATCGAAAGGTTGTGGCAATGTCTCTTCGAGTGGTGAAAAAAACGTGCGTTGACGTGTGCTTTCTCGTGCAGGGAATGCTCGAGAACAACGTGTACTTCATTTCGGATGGCGAGGCGACGATGGTGGTCGACCCGTCGTCGGACGCGGAGGCGATCGTGCGCGCGCTCGGCGGGCGCGAGCTTGACGCGATCGTGCTGACGCACTGCCATTCCGATCATGTGGGCGCAGCGGCCGACTTGCGCCGTCTGACGGGCGCGACGGTGATCGCGTCGAAGATTGACGCCCCTGAAATCTGCGGGGAGAAGTCCCTCTCCCGCGACAACTGGAAGTTCAAGACCTGCCCGATCGATTTCCGCGCCGAGGACGGCGATGTCGTGGAAATCGGCAATATGGCGTGGAAAGTGATGCTAACCCCTGGTCATACCAAAGGTGGCATGTGCTGGTACCTCGTGCCGCAGTTCGGCAACCACGAGGACGGCGCACCTGTCCTCATTTCGGGCGACACGCTGTTCGAAGGGTCTGTGGGGCGCACCGATTTCGAGGGAGGAAGCACGAAGGAGATGCGCGCATCGCTTCGCAAGCTAGCGTTTCTGCCCGACGAGACGATCGTCCTTCCCGGGCACGGCAGGCAGACCACCGTCGGTGCCGAGCGGAGCCGCACCTTTGCGCAGTGGGCGTAAGAGCCTGCCGATTGCGCCGCTGCGGGGCTTTCTGATATCGTCTGCGGCAATTCGGGCTAATAGCGTTGAGAACTAAGTAAAGAACACGTTAAACTCTGGGCGTTTGAGCGTCAGCGCGACCCCTTCCCGAGGCTCGCGTTCTTCTGGTCAATTCGCTTAGCGAAAAGGAGTCGATGAATGGGCAAGAGGCACCATAAGTACGACTATTTCAGCGCGTTCGAGGACCTCTCGGAGCTTGCGGTCGATGAGGCAGACCTGCTCATCAAGGCCATCGAGGAATTCACCACAGCCGATGCGCTCAAGGAAACGATGGAGAAGGCACACGCCATCGAGCACAAAGGCGACGACATCAACCACGACATCTTCCGCAACGTGGCGACCGATTTCATCACGCCAATCGACCGCGAGGACATCATCGGCCTCGCCCAGGCGCTCGACACGATCATCGACGAGCTTGAAGAGGTCATCCAGCGCTTCTACATGTACGACGTACACTTCATGCACAAGGATGCGCTCGAGTTCGCGCAGCTTCTGAAGAAGGAATGCAAGGCGCTCAACAAAGCCATGGAGGACTTCCGCAACTTCAAGAAGTCCAAGAAGTTCAAGTCGCTCATCATCGAGGTGAACACCTACGAGGAAGAGGCCGACCAGCTGTTGATGCACGTCATCCGCGATTTGCACACCACTGACTGCGAGAACACTATGCGCGTGATGGTGTGGTCGCGCATCTTCGAGCACATGGAGAACTGCGCGGACGCGACCGAGCACGCCGCCGACTGCATGAGCACCATCCTGCTGAAGAACGTGTAACGCGCAGATAAAGCGCAGCGTGACGACGGCCGGCAAGGCGCAGGAAATACCGAAAGCGAACGGGGCCTCATCAGGAAACTGGGTCAGGCCCGATTTTGCCTCTTGACAATGTCCTGCTCATATTAGAGGGGGCCGGCGCATATGCCGACCCCCTCTTTCGATTCCAAGGCTTCTAACGATAAGCGCTTACGCCTGCTTGTACACGACGTAGGTGTTCTTCACCTGGCCGTTCGCATCGAACGCAGCGATCTCTTCGGTACTCTTAAATTCAAGGTCGTCGCCCTTGAAGCCGTAGTCGCTGTTGTTCATGGTGTACATGTAGCCGTAGATGATGCCGCCCTCGGCCTCGCCCTTGTCCTGCGCGTTAACGAGCTCCTGCGCAGCGGCCTTGCACTTATCGAGTTCCTTCGGGTTCCAGAGTCGGTCTCCACCCAGTGGTCCAAGCATTTCTGCCTCCTTGTCTCAAAGCTTGCACTGGCTTAATGATACGTTGTTCGCGCGCGCGATATGCCGAGGTCACATCAACGAAAGACAGAGCCGCTCCAACAAAAGCAGGGGCCGTTTCGCACGTTTTCGAACCCCCCAGATTTGTTGATGGCGGCCCAACGAGGGGCTGCTGTGCAACCGCCGCGCCGTCGCGTAATCTAGGTGCCAGCAAGAAACGAAAGGAGGAAAACGACATGTGCTTCAGACCAGCAACGGCAAATGCCAACACCGTTTCCTGCCCCATGTGCGGGCATGAGAACCCGATTTCCGCAACGCAGTGCGAAGAATGCGGGTTCGCGGTTTCCACCCCGGGCCACGCGCCCGCGGCTCCCGGCGCTCCTAAGGCTCCCGGCGCTCCCGGCGCCCCGAAAGCCCCTGGTGCTCCCAAGGCGCCCGCCGCGCCCAAGGCACCCCAGGCCTAAGTCTTATCGACAATCCCCCTTTTTATCCCTCCACAGCGCCCGACGTTTCCCCTCACGCGTCGGGCGCCTTTGTATTTGACGGGAAGGGCGAATTGGCGCAGAAGGCTTGGTCGCACGCTCGCTCGCGCATGGGCGATGCGAGTGCGATCCCCGCCCTTTAAGGCCCGCGACACTGCATTTTTCAAGCAATTGAACGGCACACGGCAGAAAATGTCCCGCGCTTCGCCGAGCAGGGGGTTACGCATGACAGAGCATGCTAAAGGGGCAGGTCATGCGTTCTCAAGCATTGCCATGCGGCCGAAGACCCTAGTCGCACAGGGTGAAAAGCCCCGTGTTCTCGTGCTTCAGATAGAAGCGGCGCAGAATGTCCATGAGTGTCTTGAACGCATCGTCTTCCAGGCTCGACTCCGCGCCCACGAAACCGATTTCCACGCCGTAGGGGCTGTCCATGTCGCGCAGCGCGAAATCCTCGCTTTCCTCCATGGTGAGCGTCGCGATGGCCGGCAGAAACGTCACCGCCGAATCGCTTTCCACCATACGGCGGCGAAGCGACCAATCGGCGCTCGAGAGCACGATGGCGTCGCGCCCGAAGCGGTTCGCGAGCAACGTGGAAAGCTCGGTGTTGGTGCACGCGATGCGCTTTTCCACGATATCGGCATCGGTTAGCTTTTCCTTTTTCGCCACGTCGCATTTCACGTTCACGAGCACCTTGTCGTAGGTGCGCAGAAACGGCCGATACTGAAATCCCGCCTTCTCCAAATCGTTGATGCCGTCGAGGCTGGAACCGTGGTTTTGACGAAAGAAGCACACCAGCCCGATCGTGGGCACGGGGTCGCTCACTTCGGCGCTCATCAGAAGGTCGTAGCGGATCTGCATGTTCTGGCATTCCCTGAAATGTATGGCATCCGATGCGATGACGTAATCTTTCGCCTCGCGCGTCAGAAACGCCAACATGGCGACGTTTTGGCATTCGAGCATGATTGACCGGCCCTCGTTCTGTTCCAGATGCGATTCGCTCGTGGCGAAATCGAGCAGGCGCGAATAGCTTTCGATGGTTCGGGAAATATAGGGTTCTATCTTCTCGCCCGCTTCGGAGAGCTCCAGCTTGTTGGAGAAACGCACCAGAAGCTGGCACCCAAGCTCCTTTTCGAGCTCGTTCATGGCGCGGCTCATCCCCTGCGGGGAAATGAAGTTCAGCTTCGCGGCGCGCGTGATCGACTTCGTCTTGGCAACGTCCATGAAATAGTACAGGTAATCGATGTTCATACTCGTCCCCCTCGATAGATTTCCCCCAGTACCCTTGTAGCAATTCTAAAACTTACTGTGCTTTTCGGCGTGTGTATTTTCTTCAAACAGTTTGCGAGCAACCTTTCAATGCGCAGGAAAACCGCCCACCGACCTTGGGAAACCCACGCCTCAACATCTCGTTGAGCTAGCCCGCCCGAACGATGGGCCGCCTTGCCCCCACGAAAACGGGAAGCGGGTCAACGAGCCGATGTTTTTCTTCCGCCCGCGCGCTCCATACACTGCATCGCAGGGGGATCACCGAGCCGCAGGGCTCGAGCTCATCACTCGCCGCATCCGCGAGCGTCCGCGCACGGCATGCGGCTTCTGCAAGAAACGACGAAAGTAGGAGGAGCATGAAGACATCGGATAAAACCATCTACAAGAACATGTCGCTGTGTTCTTTCGGCAACGGCGCCAACCTGACCGCCGTTGACTCGAAAGACGGCAAAGTTGTTCGTATGCGTCCGGTGCACTACGACGAGCATTACACCAAAGAGGACCTGAACTACTGGACGATCAACGCGAAGGGCCACACCTTCGAGCCGGGCATGAAGACGCTGAACTCCCCGTTCACCTTCATCTACAAGACCCGCACCTATTCGCCCAACCGCATCCCCTTCCCGCTCAAGCGCGTGGACTGGGATCCCAACGGCGAGCGCAACCCGCAAAACCGCGGCAAGTCCAAGTTCGAGCGTATCAGCTGGGACGAGGCCACCGACATCATCGCGTCGGAGATCAAGCGCATCGACGAAACCTACGGCCGCAACTCCATCTTCTGCCAGGGCGACGGCCACGGCGAGACCGGTTCGATCCACGGCCCGCACGGCACCATGGCGAACCTTCTGGACATGACGGGCGGCCTCACCATGCAGGCCCGCCAGCCAGACAGCTGGGAAGGCTGGTACTGGGGCGCCAAGCACGCCTGGGGCAACGAGCCTTTGGGCCAGAACACCCATCAGCACAACCTGTTCAAGGACATCTCCGAGAATTCCGACGCGCTTCTGTTCTGGGGCTGCGACCCTGAGACCACGCCGTGGGGCTGGTCGGGCCAGCAGGCGTCGCGTTTGTGTTTCTGGTTCACCGAAATCGGCGTGAAGCAGATCCACATCGCGCCGGACGTGAACTACGCCAACGCCGTGCACTCCGACATGTGGATCCCGATTCTGCCCAACACCGACGCGGCCATGCAGCTCGCCATCGCGTACGTGTGGATGACGGAGGGCACCTACGACACCGAGTACGTGAAGACGCACACCGACGGCTTCGACTGGTTCGAGTACTACGTGCTCGGCAACGAGGACGGCGTTCCCAAGACGCCGGAATGGGCCGAGGAGAAGTGCCACGTGCCGGCTTACCGCATCAAGGCGCTCGCGCGCTACTGGGCCAAGCACAACGTGTCTATCGGCCACTGCAACGGCGGCAGCTACATCCGCTCGTGCTATTCGCATGAGCCCGCGCGCCTGGAGGTGTACCTGCTCGCTATGCAAGCAGTGGGCAAACCGGGCCGCAACCAGGTGAAATTCATCGAATGGGCCCTTATCGGCATGGACTCGTTCAACCCGCTGCCCCCGGGACACTTCCTTCCCGAGGTTCGCGCGTGCTACCACGGCTCGGTTTTGGGCGAGCTTCCCGCGTCGTTCATTCCGAAGACGTTGGTGCCGCAGTGCATCACCGTTAAGGAAGGAGAGAAGGTGGAATGGTACGGCCACACCACGAGCCGCCACCACCGCACCGACCAGTTCAGGCACTTCCAGTTCCCGCAGGACGGCGACCACGGCATCAAGATGATCTGGTCCGACTCTCCCTGCTGGTCCACCTGCTGGAACGGTGGCAACGAGTTCCAGGACGCGCTTACCAACCCCAACCTGGAGTTCTTCTTGGTCGAGCATCCGTGGATGGAAAACGACACGCTGTTCGCCGATATGATCTTGCCGATTTCCACCACGCTCGAGCTGGACGACTTCGGCGTTGACACCTATTCGGGCCAGTTCAACTCCGTCATCTGGGAAGAGCATGCGTGCGACCACCAGTACGAGTCGCTTTCCGACTACGAGGCCGTCGTCGAGGTTGCCAAGAAGCTGGAGAAGTTCGGCGGCATCTACGAGGACTGCGCGAGCCACCTGACCGGCGACATGACCGTCGAGGAATGGCAGGAAATCGGCTACCGCGGTTCCGGCATCCCCGAAGACGAGCAGGACCTCGAGCTGATCAAGAAGCAGGGCTACCAGATGCTCCCCACCCGCGAGGGCTGGGACAAAGAGCCCGCCGGCATGATCGAGTTCTACGAGGACCCCGACAACAACCCGATGGAAACGCCCACCGGCAAGATCGAGTTCTACTCCACCGGCCTTGCGAACTTCTTCCCCGACGACCCCGAGCGTCAGCCCGTGGCGAAGTGGATCGAGGAATCCGAGTCGCACCACGAGCGCATCAGCTGCGAGCGCGCGAAGGACTACCCGTTCCTTCTGGTGTCCAACCACCCGCGTTGGCGCATCCACGCCAACTTCGACGACTGCCCGTGGACTCGCGAAATCGAGACCTGCAAGGTTGTCGGCGAGGACGGCTACGCCTACGAGCCCGTGTGGATCAACCCGGTGGACGCTGAGAAGCTCGGCATCAAGAGCGGCGACATCGTGGAGGTCTTCAACGAGCGCGGCACCGTGCTCGGCGGCGCGTACGTGTCCGAGCGCATCATCCCGGGCGCGGTTCTGCAAGACCACGGCGCGGAAACCGACCCCATCGTGAGCGGTGTGGGCGGCATCGACCGCGGCGGCGCGAACAACCTGATCGCCCCGAGCAACACCTCTTCGAAGAACGCCGCAGGCGAAGTGACCGGCGGTTATCTGGTCGGCGTGCGCAAGTGCGACATCAACGCGCTCAAGGAGAAGTACCCCGAGGCGTTCGACACGCAGTACTACACGGCCGAAACCGGCACGAACGTTTACGACTACCTGCAGGAGGCATAGACGATGAAAACCATTCTGTTCGATGCGAGCCTGTGCAACGGCTGCTACGGTTGCCAGATGGCCTGCAAAGACGAGCACTGCGGCAACGACTGGAGCCCCATAGCCGCCGAGCAGCCCACGAGCGGCCAGTTCTGGTGCAAGGTCAACCAGGAAACCCGCGGCAAGGTGCCCGAGGTGAAGGTGCAGTACACGCCCGTCATGTGCGGCCATTGCGAAAACGCAGCGTGCATGAACGCGGCGAAGGACGGCGCTGTGTACCGTCGCGAGGACGGCCTCATCATCATCGACCCGGAGAAGTCCAAGGGCCAAAAGCAGATCGTCGACGCGTGCCCGGCGGGCGCAATCTACTGGAACGACAAGCTGGAGATCCCGCAGAAGTGCACGGGATGCGCGCATCTGCTCGATGACGGTTGGACGGTTCCGCGCTGCGTGGACGTGTGCGCAACGGGCGCCCTTACCTACATCGACGAGGAGGACGTGCCGGAAGGCGCAACGCCCATGCCCGTCGCCGAAGGCGCTCACCCGCACGTGTACTACATCAACATTCCGAAGAAGTGGGTGTACGGCGTGCTCGTGGACCGCACGATTAACGAGGTCATCATAGGTGCGGAGGTGAAACTGCACAGCGCCGACGGCGAGGTTGTGGCCACGCTTTCCACCGACGAGTTCGGCGAGTTCCGCTTCAAAGAGCTCGAAGACGCGCCCTACACCGTCACCGCTTCGGTGGAAGGCTACGAGGACATCGAGCTTTCGGCCGACACGACCGCGGAAGACGTCGTTTTGGGCGACATCTTCCTGAAGTCAGTGGCCTAAGCGATACCCAGGGGATTTGCCCGCAGCGTCTGACTTGTTAAGATGCTGCGGGCTCATCAAGTTGAGAAGGAAGGGAAAACATGGCTGAATCAGTCAAAAAGAACAAGGTGCTGTTCAAATGGGCCTGGATAGTCGTCGCTATCGTGTTGATCCTCGTAGGCCAGTTCGGGCCGCTTTGGTCGCCTGATCTGTCCCGCGAGGGCCAATCGGCGATCATGGTGCTTCTGGCTGCCGTCGTCATGTGGGCGACCGAGGCTTTGCCTTTGCCCATCACCTCGCTCGTGATGGTCGCGCTCTGCGGGTTCTTGGGAATCGCGACGTACAAGGAGATATGGGCCGCAACGTTCACGAGCTCGCTGTGGATGTTCGTCGGCATCTTCGGCTTCACCACGTTTCTGGGCGTCTCCACGTTCCCTCAGCGTTTGATCGCGATGGTGGTGCGCATGACCAAGGGCAACATCAACCTGGTCATCTTGGGCTTCATGGTCATCTCCGCCATCATTTCCACTGTTATGTCCAACATAGCGCTCACCGCTATTATGATGGGATTCGCGGCCTCGCTTCTGCGCGCCGCTGGCGCTGAAAAGGGCAAGTCCAACATGGGCCGCTGTCTGGCGCTCGCCATTCCGTTCGCCGTCATGTTCGGCGGCTGCCTGCTTCCTTCCGGCACGCCGATCAACGTCGTGGTTTTGGGCCTTGCCGAAAGCGCGTGCGGCGTTACCATCACGTTCGCCGAATGGTTCGGCTACACCATCATTCCCGTGGCGCTTTCGCTTGTGGCCTGTTGGTTCATCCTCATCAAGGTGTACAAGCCCGAGCCGCTTTCCGATGAGACGGTGAAGAAGTTCCTGGACGAGGTTTCCGCTTTGCCGCCCATGGACTTCAAGGAGAAGTTCAACATCGGCGTTCTGGTCGTGGCTTTGGTGTGCTGGATCGCAAGCTCGTGGCTGCCTATCCTGAACACCACGTTCGTCGCTCTGTTCGCGCTCGGCCTTCTGTTCCTGCCGGGCACGTCCATGATCACCTCCAAGCAGTACCGCTCCGAAAGCCCGTGGGACATCCTGCTCATGATGGCTTCCATCAACGGCATCGTTGCTGCCATGTCGGCCGCAGGCTCGGTCGCTTGGATCGTGAACATGCTTCTGGGCGTCACCTCCGGCATGAGCTTCTTCGCGCTGTTCATGGTGATCAGCGTGGTGCTCGCCATCATCCACAACTTCTTCCCCTCTGGCCCCGGCCTGGCAGCGCTCGTCACCGCCCCGGTCATCGGCCTTGTGGGAGCTGTTGGCGGCAACTACACCGCGACCATCGTCATGCTGGCTCTATGGTGCGCGCTGTGCTTCCTGGTTCCGCTCGATTCTGTGCTTCTGGTTTCGTATGCGGGCGGCTACTACAAGTTCAACGAGATGTGGAAGGGCGGCCTGCCCGTCACCGTCGCCACGATGGTGTTCTTCAGCGCCGTTCTGCTCATCCTGCCGCCGATGCTCGGCGCCGCGTAAGCTCGCACAACGTATTAACCCTCGCCGTCGCGTGAAAGCCGACGGCGAGGGTTTTCTCACTCAAGGGGAAACAAGGATAAGCTGAGCACTAGGGGGTAGCATGGCTCAAGCGTTGAAGCCCGCGGGTTTGAGGCCGCGGAGCATCCTGTTCATCATCATCGCGGCGATCGTCATCGCTGTGACCGCACTGGCTCCGGCCACGCCGGGGCTCACCTACGAAGGACGCATGGTGCTGGGTATTTTGGCCGCCGGCATCCTTTTGTGGATCACCGAATCGCTGCCGCTTCCGGCAACGGCGCTGCTCATTTTGATCATGATGCCCATCATGGGGGTGTGCACGTTCGACGAGGCGTACAAGAACGCCATGGGATCGACGGTGTTCTTCCTTATGGGCACGTTCGCCTTCACGGTCGCGCTCGATGCGACGACGCTTCCCACCCGCATCGCGGCCTTCGTGCTGAAATGGTCGGGTACGAACACGAACAAGATGCTCCTCGGGTTCATGTGCGCGACGGCGTTCCTGTCTTTTTTCATGTCCGACGTGGCCGCATGCGGCGTGTTCATTTCCGTTGGCAAGCGCCTGCTCGAGCTGAACCACGCCGAGAAGCTGAAGTCGCCCATGGGCAAGGCCATGATGATCGCCATTCCGTGGGCAAGCTACGCCGGCGGCTGCGCGGTTATGACGGGCAACGGCTGCAATGTTGTCACCGTGGGGCTGTTCTCGTCGCTGTTCGGCGTGAACATGAGCTTCGTGGAATGGTCGATGATCGGCCTTCCGTTCTGCATTATCATGCTGTTCGCTTCGTGGTTCGTGATCACGCGCTTCTTCAAGCCCGAAGAGATTTCGCAGGAATCCATCGACGCCACCATGGCCGAGGTTTCCGGCATGGGCAAGATCACGCGGCCTGAAATTGCCACCATCGTGATCATCGCGCTGGCCATGGTGTTTTGGATCCTAAGTTCGTGGATCAGCGTGCTGAACACCGCCATGATTGCCATCTGCGCGGTGGTGGCGCTTTCGGTGCCGGGTTGCTCCACGCTGCAGTTCAAGGAGCTTGTTTCGCGCATGAACTGGGGCGTTCTGGTTATGATCATGTGCATTTTGTCGGTTGCGCATTTCGTGGTTGCCACAGGTGCCGGCGACTGGATCGTGAACGCCGTTGTGGGCGCGCTTCCCGAAAGCTGGAAGGTGCCCGTGGTGGTGCTCGCCGTGCTGTCGACCATCGGCGCGATCGTGCACAACATCGTGCCCGTGGGGCCGGCGGTTGCGAGCATTCTGGCGTACCCGTTCGGCGTTATCGCGGGAGACTTCGGCATCGGCATGTACTGCATGCTGATGGTGGTAGCGTGGCAGGCGTCGCTCGCCTACATTCTGCCACTCGACTGCGTGCCGATCCTCACCTATTCGACTGGGTATTACCGCTTCGCCGACATGGCGAAGATCGGCTGGATCCCGACGCTTTTGATAATCGCGCTAACCTGCACGCTTCTGCCGGCGCTCTGCAGCCTGTGGGGCTTCGCGTAAGGGAAGCGTATAGGGAATCGAGCTGCGCGCGGGCCGAAGGGGGCCGCGCGACAAGAAGGGCCGTACGCTTGTGAGGCCCCGATTTTTCGAGAAGGCAGATTGTCGCACTCGCGCCCTTACTCCACCGCGAGCAGCTTCGCCTCGACGGGCTCGCCGGAGAAATTGAGGTCGCGCGTGATGGCGCGCGCCGTCTCCGCGTTGAAGCCGTCGGCGTCGAACAGCAAGCTCACCTCGTCGAAACGCTGCTGCGCCTTCTCGTAGCGGTCCCAGAAGCTGTCGGCCGATTTCTCATGCGTGAAGGGGTTCTCCCAGGCGGCGTGCTCGCGGTTGTCGTACGCGCACGTCTCCGCCAGGATCGCGCGGTGGCTCATCGCGCGGTAGAACGAGTACGGGCGCACCAGCTCCTCGATGCGCGCGATGGCCTCGCGCTTCACGCCAGAGCCCGAATGGAAGAGATGCTGCACCAGGCGGAAGCAGCGCACCGCGTCGCCGAACGCGTTGCGCGGGATGATCTTGCCGAACACGGAGAACGCCATGTTCGCGTACAAAAGCGAAACGATGCGCAGCATGCGATCGGAACCCTTGAGGATGTTCACGGCTGGGTTGAACGTCGCCACCGTTTCGCCGCGCTTCACGGTGAGCACCATCTCGTCGTACTCGCTTTCGATAACCGCGTGCACCTCGCTGCCGTCCGCGCGCGAAAGACCCGGCTCGCCCGCATCGCACAGCTGGAACTCGTGGAAGTACACGAGCGGGTGCATGGTCGAGTCGAGCACGTAGTGGCCCAAGAACCCGAGCGCATAGGCGCGTCCGACGGAGCGGTCCGCCTCATCGAGTGCGTCGATCGCCTGTTTGAAAGCGACGAGTATCTCGTTCGGCTTCTCCTTGTGCATGATGTTCCCGAGCCGATGGACCGACGAGAGCAGGGGATTGGTAACGGAATAGAACAGCGGGTCGGGCCCTTGGTTTCCCAAGAGGAAGGCCTCGGCCTCGTCCTTCGTTCCGCCGATGGAGGAGAAATGACGCGCGTAGGCGTCCTGTCCGAACGTGTCGTGCGTGATGATTGCCGGCATAGTCTGAACTCCATCCTTTGAGCCCCTGACGGGAATTTTACTGTCGCTAAGTAAAGCATCATATACAATGATGAGCGGCTTGTTAACGTCCCCCATGCGTCTTTGCGTACGTTTTACATAGGCCGCCATGACGCGTGAGCAGGGATTTTCCGAACTTTGAGTGAAAGGCGTTGCGTTGTCGCGCACCCATATGACGAAACCCGAGCGCAGCTGGGTCCTCTACGACGTGGGCAATTCCGCCTACGTGCTTCTTGCATCGACGCTTATCCCCATCTACTTCTCAGCGATTGCCGACCCGAACTCTTCTGCGGTTGTGGCCTGGGGCTACGCCTCGACGGTGGCTTCGCTTGTGCTGGCGTTGCTCATGCCGTTCCTCGGCAGCCTCGCCGACCTGAAGGGCAACAAGAAGAAGTTTCTCGCCGGCACCATCGGCACGGGCGCGGTGACGCTCGCCGTGATGGGCATTCCCTCCGACGCGATGGTGTTCCTTGTGATCTACGTGGTGTCGTCGGTCATGTTGAACGCGTCGCTCGTGTTCTACGACGCCTTCCTCGTGGACGCTGCATCGAGCGAGGAGCGCTACGATGAGGTGTCGTCGCAGGGGTACGCCTGGGGATATATCGGGTCGTGCGTGCCGTTCATCATCTGCTTGGTGCTCGTGCTGTTCGGCGAGAACTTTGGGATCGGGCAGCTTGACGGCATCCGCATCTCGTTCGTCATCACGGCGGTGTGGTGGCTCGCGTTCAGCGTTCCCATCTGGCGCGACGTGCGCCAGACGCACTACAAGCCGCGCGAGGAGCATCTGTTCAAGAACACGATTGCGGGCCTTGTGGGAACGTGCAAGAAGATTTTCCACGACCGCAGGCTCATGATGTTCATGCTGGCGTTTTTCTTCTACATCGACGGCGTGCACACGATCATCGCGATGTCTACGAGCTACGGCACCGACTTGGGCATCAGCTCGACGAGCCTTGTGCTGGCGCTTTTGGTCACGCAGTTCGTGGCATTCCCCTCGGCGATTGCCTACGGGCGCCTTGCGGGGCGTTTCGGCACGAAGAAGATGCTGCTCATCGCCGTGTTCGCGTACTTTTTGATCACGCTGTTCGCGGCGTTCTTCCTGCGCAGCGCTGCCGAGTTCTGGGTGCTCGCGATCTGCGTCGGCCTGTTCCAAGGCGGCATCCAGGCGCTCTCGCGCAGCGAGTTCGGCAAGCTCATCCCCAAGGAGCACGCCAACGAGTATTACGGCTTCTTCGACATTTTCGGCAAGTACGCGACCATCATGGGCACGTTGCTCGTGAGCGTGTTCACCCAGGTGACGGGTTCGAGCTCGGTCGGCGTCCTTTCCGTGGCGGTGCTGTTCATCGTCGGCTTCGTGCTGCTTTTGAAGATGCCCGAGGGCACGACTGCAGGAGAGTAGAAGCCTGGGCGCCGCTTGCGGGACGTGGCCAGCGTGCGGCGTGCGAGCCGCCGGGGCTTCGAGCGTACGCCGCCCTGCTCGCAGCTCGGGACCGCACGCTTCCCCCGCGCGACGTGCGGCTTGGTGTACTCGGCATGGAAAATCGCTCGCTCGTGTACGGCTCGGGAGTGTATCCCGAGCCGTTTGGTATAGTGGCGCAAAGGTTTCCCTTTCAAAAGAAAGATCGAGATGTCGTTAGTCGTATGCAAATTCGGGGGGACGTCGGTCGCGTCGCCCGAGCGTATCAAGATGGTCGCGAACAAGCTCATTGCCAAGAAGAAGGCGGGCGACGATGTGGTCGCCGTCGTCTCGGCGATGGGAAAAACGACCGATGAGCTGGTAGGACTTGCAAACGCGCTCAACACGAACCCTCCAGCGCGCGAGCTTGACCGCCTCCTTTCGACCGGCGAGCAGGTGTCGATGACGCTTCTGGCCATGGCACTCGAGGCGCAGGGCTATCACGCCATGAGCTTCACGGGCCGCCAGGCGGGCATCCGCACGGACGGGACGCACAACAAGGCGAAGATCGTCAGCGTGCGATCCGACCGCATCATGGAGACGGTCGACAAGGGCATCATCCCCGTGATCGCGGGCTTTCAGGGCATCGACGACAACGATGACATGACCACGCTCGGCCGCGGCGGTTCCGACACGACGGCAGTGGCTGTGGCCTGGGGAATCAATGCCGACGTGTGCGAGATCTATTCCGATGTCGAAGGCGTCTTCACCGCCGATCCGCGCGTGTGCCCGCGCGCTAAGAAGCTCGACCAGATTTCCTACGACGACATGCTCGAACTCGCTGGCGCGGGCGCCGGCGTGCTCCAGATGCGCGCCGTCGAGTTCGCCCGCAAATGGAACGTCGTCATCCATTCCCGTTCGGCGTTTTCCGACGCCGAGGGCACGTATATCAAGGAGGCTCCCGACATGGAGGAAGCGGTAATCACCGGCATTGCGCACGACACGTCCGAGGTCAAGGTCACGATTCGCGGCGTTCCCGATATGTCGGGCGTGGCGGCGAAGCTGTTCAGCGCCCTGGCATCCAACCAGGTCAGCGTCGACATGATCATCCAGAACGTGTCGGAGTCGGGCATCACCGACATCAGCTTCACCTGCCCGGGCGGCGATCTGCCGCGCGCCCGCGAGACCGTCGAGCGCATCGTGCCGACCATCAACGCGCGCACCTACATAGTCGACGAGGACATCGCGAAGGTGAGCCTGGTGGGCACTGGCATGAAGTCCTCGCCGGGCGTTGCCGCGAAGGCGTTCGAGACGTTGGGCCAAAACGACATCAACATTCTGGCTATCTCCACGAGCCCGATTCGCCTGTCCGTGGTGGTCGATGCCGCGCAGGCCGCTCAGGCGGTCCAGTGCCTGCACTCCGCCTTCGGCCTGGATTCCGACAGCGTGTTCGTGGAAACCCAGCTTTCGGCGGAAGAAATCGCCGCCAAGATGAACAAGGGCCGATAGGGAGGTAAACATGGCTTGGACGAAGGTTATCCCTGCTCATCCGGTTGTCGCTGTTGCCGGTGCGACGGGCGCTGTGGGAAATGAGTTCCTGAAGGTCTTGCATGACCTGGACTTCCCTGCAAGCGAGGTGCGCGCGCTCGCGTCTGCGCGCTCGGCTGGCAAGAAGCTTCCCTTCGAGGGCTGCGGCGACGTTCCCGCAGGTGAGCTCACTGTGCAGGAAATGACCCCCGAGTCGTTCGAGGGCGTCGACATTGCGCTGTTCTCCGCAGGCTCCGACGTTTCCAAGGCGATGCGTGAAGCCGTGGTTGCCGCGGGCGCCGTCATGATCGACAACTCGAGCGCGTTCCGCATGGACGAGGACGTGCCCCTGGTGGTTCCCGAGGTGAACCCGGGCGACGTGTCGTGGCACTCGGGCGTCATCGCCAACCCGAACTGCTCGACCATCCAGATGGTCGTTGCCCTGAAACCTCTCTATGACCTGGCGAAAATTACCCGTGTCGTCGTTTCGACCTATCAGGCGGCAAGCGGCGCCGGCGCACCCGCCATGGCCGAGCTCTACGACCAGACGCGCGAGTTTCTGGGCGGCACGCCCGACGACGAGCTCACGGTGTCGGCGTTCCAGCATCGCATTGCTTTCAACTGCATCCCGCACATCGACAAGTTCCTCGACGACGACTCCACGAAGGAAGAGTGGAAGATGGTTGCCGAGACGAAGAAGATCATGGGCGATGCGGGTGTGAAGGTTGCCGCTACCTGTGTACGCGTTCCCGTGCTGCGCTGCCACGGCGAGTCCGTGAACGTGGAGTTCGCCGCCGACGTGACGCCCGAGGCTGCCCGAGAGGCTCTCGCTGCAGCGCCCGGTGTCACCGTGATGGACGACCCCGCGAACAATGTGTACCCGATGCCCGGCCTGCTCGCGGGCACGAATGACACCTACGTTGGGCGCATTCGCCGCGACGACACGGTCGACCATGGCCTGTCGATGTGGGTTGTTGCCGACCAGATCCGCAAGGGCGCTGCGCTCAACGCCGTGCAGATCGCGCAGCTTTTGCTTCCGAAGGATTAACGGTGGATTGTCCGGCCGAGCGTCGGGCCAGGATGGTATACTGAACGCGTGCAAGGTGGCTCGCCGCTGCTACGGCAGCTACCCCGTTGGCAAGTTTTGAGCTTGTGGGAGTAGCCGTTTCCCGTCTTAGCGGGGGCGGCTACTTCACTTTCTTAAGCGTAACGAAAGCTCGATAACCGCTATCACAACCAGACAGAATGTGAACAATTCCGTATAGGTAACCATGAGCAACCTCCTAATGGGATAGGGGGTAGCCCGCCACCTTGCACGAGTGTAGTGTATCATAGAAAAACGAACTTGTGTTCGTGTATTGAGCCTGTATAATGTCCCCATGACGAAAAAGCCGAAAAAGATACGCCTTGACGAACTCCTTGTTGAACAGGGAGTTTTTCCTGACGCAGGCACGGTTTTGCGCGCTGTGCTCGCGCATGAGGTGAAGGTGGACGACGTGTACGTCGCGAGTGCCGCGGTGAAGGTGGCGCCCGATGCGGAAATCGTTGTGCGTGGGCGCAAGCAGTTCGTTTCGCGCGGAGGGCATAAGCTGCAGGGCGCGCTCGATGCGTTCGAGCAGGACGTGCAGGGGCTGAACTGCATCGACGTCGGGTCGTCGACGGGCGGCTTCACCGATTGCCTTTTGCAGGCGGGCGCTGCGCATGTGGCGTGCGTCGACGTGAACTACGGTCAGCTCGCTTGGAAGATTCGCACCGACGAGCGCGTGAGCGTGTTCGAGCGCACGAACATCAAGCTTGCCGATCCGGGGGAATTGGGCGCGCCGTTCGACCTGATCGTGTGCGATGTGAGCTTCATCGGGCTTGCCGTGCTGGCTCCCGCTTTCGCGCGCCTGTCGCGTCCAGCGACCGAAAGCGCGCCGGCGAGCGTGTTCTTAGGTCTGGTCAAGCCCCAATTCGAGTCCCGCCACGACGAGACGGACCACGGCATCGTGCGCGACGAGGCTGTGCGCGCTCGCACGGTGGAAGAGGTCAGCTGCGCCTTTAAGCGCGAAGGTTTCGAGGTGACGGGCACCATCGAGTCGCCGATCAAAGGCGCGGAAGGGAACGTGGAATACCTCGTCCGCGCAGTCTTTCGGGGCTGAGATACTGTTTTTCTTGGCGCGGCCTTCTCGCAGGGGAGCTTGTCGAGCCTCCTCTGTTCGCCCAGCTTCGCGCGCTCGGCTCGTCTGCCTTCAGGGTTATACTGTTCTCGGCAAATCGCAATCGATCGAAGGAGTCAGCATGAACGGGCAGGAATACCTCGACCTTCTGAAGGCGCGCTACTCGGTGCGTTCGTTTTCCGACGTGCAGTTGACCGACGCGGAGCTCGATGTGCTGCTTCAGGCGGCGCAGCTTTCTCCCACGGCGAAGAACTCGCAGCCGTTTCGCCTTTGCGTGGTGCAAAGCGCCGAAGGTCTTGCGAAGATTGACGAGGCGACACGCTGCCGCTACGGCGCGCCCACGGTAATCATCGGCGCCTACGATACCGACGTGTCAGCGAAAGGGCTCGGCTATGAAACGGGCGACTTCGGCGACATCGACACGTCGATCGTCCTCACCAACATCGCGAACGCCGCGGCCGCCGAAAACCTAGGAAGTTGTTGGGTTGGGGCGTATGATTCTGCGATTATTCGAAAGAATTTCAATATCCCGAACAATTATGTGCTCGTAGACCTTATGATGGTAGGGCACAGTGCCGAGGATGCTGAACCGAGTCCTCGCCACGAGCAAACCGAACCGCTCGATACCTTGGTGGTTCGCGAAACGTTTTAACGAACCCGCGCGGGTTCAGCTGCATAGCCCTCACTCACGTCGCAACTGATGAAGGGCTGAAGGCGTCGCTTGCAAAGCGGCGCCTTCTTTTTTGGTGAGGCTTTTCGAAAGGATCGAAAGCCTCCTCCGGGAAGGGGTCGGGGTTATCCCGAAAGGCGCCGGGTCCGCTGGATGCGGCTTTCTGAGAGCGGATCTTCCTGGAGGGTTTCGGTTATTCTCGAAAGGCCTTGAAGGCATGAAGCGAAAGGGTTTTACCATGCGGTTGACGATGCTCGGCACCGGCCATGCGCTCGCAACGAAATGCTACAACGCGTGCTTCGCGCTGCAGGACGACGCGATGGGGAAGGCATCGGGCCGCACCTTCCTCATCGACGCGGGCGGCGGGAACGGCATCTTGACCCAGCTCGAGCGGGCGGGCATCGATTGGCATTCCATCCACGATTTGTTCGTCACCCATACCCACGTCGATCATCTGCTCGGGTCCGTTTGGATTCTCCGCGTGGTGTGCTACGGCATGGAGTGCGGTAACTATCAGGGGGAATTCCACTTCTGGGGAAACGATGAGGTCGTGGCGGCCGCCGATAAGCTGGCGCACATGCTCTTGCGTCCGAGCGAGTCGGCGTTCATCGGCAAGCGCGTGTTCCTTCATGCGGTCGAAGACGGCGACGCGGCGCAGGTTCTCGGGCGTCCCGCGACCTTCTTCGACATCCATTCGACCGGCTCGGCCAAGCAGTTCGGGCTCACGATGGAATACGCCCCGGGCAAGTTTTTCGCCTGCAGCGGAGATGAGCCGCTGACCAGCGAGAACTTCTCTCATGTCGAAGGGGCGACGTGGCTTGTCCACGAGGCCTACTGCCGCCACGCTGACATCGAGCGTTGCAATCCGCACCCGATTCACCATGGGACCGTGCGCGAGGCATGCGCGACGGCGGAGCATCTCAGTGTGGAGAACCTCGTGCTCTACCATACGGAAGATGACGACCTGGCGCATCGCAAGGAACGCTACGTCGCCGAAGGCCGCAGCGTGTACGGCGGCAACCTCCACGTGCCCGATGATTTGGAGGCATTCGAGCTGTAACGGACGTTTGCTTGATACAATAGGCCTCACGTATGCAATGACCAGGACAATAGGGAGTCTATCGAATGGCCGAATTCATTTACCAGATGTACAAGGCGCGCAAGGCGCACGGCGACAAGGTGATCTTGGACGACGTCACACTGTCGTTCTATCCCGGCGCGAAGATCGGCGTGGTCGGCCCGAACGGCATGGGCAAGTCCACGCTTTTGAAGCTGATGGCGGGCATGGAGGAGGTCTCCAACGGCGAGGCGCGCCTCACGCCCGGCTACACCGTGGGAATCCTTCAGCAGGAGCCGCCGCTCGATGAGGACAAGACGGTGCTTGAGAACATCGAGCTCGCGTTCGGCGACGTGAAGGCGAAGATTGATCGCTTCAACGAGATCGGCGGGCTCATGGCCGAGCCCGACGCCGACTTCGACGCGCTCATGGCGGAAATGGGCGAGCTGCAGGATGCTATCGACGCAGTTGACGGCTGGGATTTGGACAGCCAGCTCTCGCAGGCGATGGACGCGCTGCAGTGTCCCGACCCCGATATGCCGGTGAACGTGCTCTCCGGCGGCGAACGCAGGCGCGTGGCGCTCTGCCGCTTGCTGCTTGAGGCGCCTGACCTGCTGCTTTTGGACGAGCCGACGAACCACTTGGATGCCGAGTCCGTCCTGTGGCTCGAGCAGTTCCTCCACAAGTACCAAGGAGCGGTGCTCGCCGTCACGCACGACCGCTACTTCTTGGACAACGTCGCCGAGTGGATCTGCGAGGTCGACCGCGGGCATTTGTACCCTTACAAGGGCAATTACACCACGTACCTCGAGACGAAGGCTGCGCGCCTGGCGTCGCAGAAGCAGCGCGACGAGAAACTCGCGAAGCGCCTTTCCGAGGAACTCGAGTGGGTGCGCTCGTCCCCGAAGGCGCGCCAGGCGAAAAGCCGCGCACGTCTGGAGCGTTACGACCAGATGGTGGCCGAGGCCGCGCAGTCGAAGAAGGTTGACTTCACTGAGATCCACATTCCCGCAGGTCCGCGCCTTGGCGCGAACGTGCTCAAGGTGGACGGACTCTGCAAGAGCTTCGGCGATCGCGTGCTCATCGACAACCTGTCGTTCGAGTTGCCGCGCAACGGTATTGTGGGCGTGATCGGCCCGAACGGCGTGGGCAAGTCGACGCTCTTCAAGATGATCGTCGGCAAGGAGCAGCCGACCTCGGGTACGCTCGAGCTGGGCGAGACGGTGAAGCTCTCCTACGTCGATCAGGGGCGCGAGGGCATCGATCCCAAGAAGAACGTCTGGGAGGTGGTCTCTGACGGGCTCGACTACATGATGGTGTGCGAGACCGAGGTGCCGAGCCGCGCGTATGTGGCAAGCTTCGGCTTCAAAGGTTCTGATCAGCAGAAACCCGCCGGCGTTCTCTCGGGTGGCGAGCGCAATCGCCTGAATTTGGCGCTCACGCTGAAGCAGGGCGGCAACCTGCTGCTGCTCGACGAGCCCACAAACGACCTGGACGTTGAGACGCTTTCCAGTTTGGAAAAGGCGCTGCTCGAGTTCCCCGGATGCGCCGTTGTGACGAGCCACGACCGCATGTTCCTCGACCGCATCGCCACGCACATCCTCGCGTGGGAGGGCACCGACGAGAACCCGGGCAACTGGTTCTGGTTCGAGGGTAACTTCGACAGCTACCAGAAGAATCGCATCGAGCGCTTGGGCGAGGAGGCCTCGAAGCCGCATCGCCTCCATCGCAAGCTGACGCGGGACTAGTCAGGCGATGCTGAAGCCGATTGCAGCGCTGCGGGCGTGGTTCGACGGTTCGTGGGACGATGCGTGCCTGCGTTGCGGGATGTGCTGCTACGAGCGGGAAGTCGGTGAAGACGGCTTTGTCGGCATCGACTTCTCGGCGCCGTGCGAGTTTCTCGACGAGGACTCGCGGTTGTGCTGCGTGTACGATGAGCGCTTTACGCGATGCGAGCGCTGCCGCCGCTTGACGCCCGTAGCTGCATTGTTCGGAAAGCACCTACCCCCGACCTGCGGATATGTGCTGAGATTTCGATAAGATGGAAGCGGGGACTCCCTGCAATATGAAGAGGGGCCGAAGTTGAAATGCTTCGGCCCCTCTTGCTGTTTTGACGTTGACGCTTGCTAGTTCTTCAAGCTGTTGATCGGGGCGGGCATGCGGCCTCCGCGGTGGGCGAAGACGGTGCCAGCGTGTCCGTTCACGGGCATGACGGGGGCGTATCCCAGAAGGCCGCCGAACTCCAGTCGGTCGCCGACCTTCTTGCCGATGGCGGGGATGACGCGCACGGCGGTGGTCTTGTTGTTGATCATGCCGATGGCGCACTCGTCGGCGATGATGCCGAAGATCGTTTCCACCGAGGTGTCGCCCGGGATGGCGATCATATCGAGGCCCACGCTGCAGACGCAGGTCATGGCCTCGAGCTTCTCAAGGGAAAGGGCGCCTGCCTCGGCTGCGCGGATCATGCCGGCATCTTCCGACACGGGAATGAACGCGCCCGAAAGTCCGCCGACGCTCGACGATGCCATGACGCCGCCCTTCTTCACCGCGTCGTTGAGCATGGCAAGCGCTGCCGTGGTGCCCGGGCCGCCGCACTTTCCGACGCCGATGGTTTCCAAGATCTCCGCGACCGAGTCGCCTTCTGCCGGCGTCGGCGCGAGCGACAAATCGAGGATGCCCTTCGTCACGCCCAGGCGCTTGCTCGCCTCGCGAGCCATGAGTTCGCCTGCGCGCGTGATTTTGAAGACGGTCGCCTTGATCGCTTCCGAGATGGCGGTCATGTCGGCGTCTTTCGGCATGTTAGCGAGCACCGAACGCACAACGCCCGGGCCCGATACGCCCACGTTCACGACGGCGTCGGCCTCGCCCGAACCGTGGAACGCGCCCGCCATGAAGGGGTTATCCTCCACTGCATTGCAGAAAACAACCAGTTTACCTGCGCCGATGCACTGGCGATCGGCGGTCGCCTCGGCGGTCTTCTTCACGATGCCCGCCATCTTGAAGGCGGCGTCCATATTGATGCCCGCGCGCGTCGAGCCCACGTTCACGCTCGAGCACACGAAGTCGGTCGCCGCGAGGGCGTCGGGGATGGAGTCCATAAGGTTGTTGTCTGCGCGCGACGCGCCCTTGTGCACGAGGGCGGAGAAGCCGCCGACGAAATCGACGCCGATGACCTTCGCGGCCTTGTCCATGGCCACAGCGATAGGCGACAGGTCGCGGGCGTCGGTCGCCGCGCAGATCTCGGCGATGGGCGTCACCGAGATGCGCTTGTTCACGATAGGGATGCCGTATTCGCGTTCGAGCTGTTCGGCGGTGGGAACGAGCTGCTCGGCTGCGGTGGTCATGCGGTCGTAGACCTTGCGGGCCATCGTGTCGATGTCCGAATCGGTGCATCCTCGCAGGTTCAGTCCGAGCGTGATCGTTCGGATGTCGAGGTGCTCCTTGTTCACCATCGCCAGGGTTTCGGCGATTTCGGCAGGTGTGATTTGCATAGATGCTCTCCCTCTCGCGAATGGGCGTTTGAATTGCGCGTGGGCTGTTGATTTCTTCGAACAGGATACCTTTTTTCGGAGGGGAAACGGCAGCTGTCATCGTTTTAGCGGGAAAAACGGCGCTGATTTGGCGCGGCGGGGGAAGGTGATTCGGCTGCGCCTTGGTCGGCTCCTGCTTTTCCAGCAAAACCTGTGTAAACAGGGCGCGCATCCGTTGCCATTCGCGTGTCAGCTCGCTACAATCACACTATTGAACAATATGTTTATTATTGGTCGGATTGTTGAATGGGGGTGGAGCTTATGACATGTTCGGCAAACGAAGGTGCCGCTTCTGAAGATCGGCGGATCACGCGCTCTAAGCAGGCGCTGCGCGAGGCCTTCATCGAGCTGACGGAGGAAAATGGGCTCGACGGGTTCTCCGCAAGCGACCTGTGCGCTCGCGCGGGGCTCAACCGCGGCACGCTCTACAACATCTTCGGGGACAAAGACGGGCTGCTTCGTGCCCTTGAGGGAGACATCATGGCCGACCTCGAGGCTCTTCAGGCAAAGATGCAGACGATCGGCCTGAAGGACGTCATGCGCTACCGCGTGAGCAAGCGCCCGATGCCCTTTTTGGTGGAACTGTTCGACTGCCTGCGCGAACAGGGCGACTTCCTGCATGCGGTGATGGGCCCCAAGGGCGACCCGAGCTTCGGCCCCCGCGTGCGCGATGCGCTGTGCACTGAAATCATCCAGACCATCCTGCACGAGCGCTATCGCAACAACCCCGAGCCGTTCGTGCAATATTACGTTGCGTTCTACGCGAGCGCGTATCTGGGGGTCATCACGCGTTGGGTCGAAACGGGCATGTGCGAGAGCTCCCAGGACATGGCACTTATCGCGATGAAGCTCTTCTTCATCAAACCGGGCGATCCGATCAAGTTGTAAACGAAGGCGATAACGATGGAAGACGAAAACATGAACAATCAGGAATTGACGGCGGACGAGAAGGCGTCGCTTGGTGCATGCTCGGGCGAGGGTTGCGCGCCCCGCACCACAACGGTTGACGCGACTCCGATTGGAGAACCCGTCGTGAAGGACGCGCTCCATATCGGCATCGATGTCGGCTCGACGACGGTGAAGCTTGCCATCTTGGATGAGAACAACCAGGTCAAGTACTCGGTCTATCGTCGCCACCACGCTGACGTGCGCGCAACGATCGTGGAAGTGCTCTCCGAGGCCGCCGAAGGCTTCGGCGATGAGCGCATGACGATCGCCATCACCGGCTCGGGCGGCCTGCTTTTGGCCCAGTGGCTTGGCATCGAGTTCGTGCAGGAGGTCATCGCGAGCAAAACCGCGGTCGAAACCTTCATCCCCAAAACCGACGTGGCCATCGAGCTCGGCGGCGAGGACGCGAAGATCATCTACTTCGAAAACGGCATCGAGCAGCGCATGAACGGCACCTGCGCGGGCGGAACGGGCGCATTCATCGACCAGATGGCGGCGCTTCTGAACACCGATGCGGGCGGCTTGAACGAGCTCGCGCAAAACGCGACCACCATCTATCCCATCGCCTCGCGCTGCGGCGTGTTCGCGAAGACCGACGTGCAGCCGCTTTTGAACGAGGGCGCGCGCAAGGAGGACATCGCCGCCTCTATCTTCCAGTCCGTCGTGACGCAGACTATCTCCGGCCTTGCATGCGGGCGCCCCATCCGCGGCTACGTGGCATTTTTGGGTGGCCCGCTGCAATACCTTCCTGAACTGCGCAAACGCTTCTATGAGACGCTCGAGCTTGACGAGGAGCACCGCATTGTGCCCGACAACGCGCACCTGTTCGTGGCAAGCGGCTGCGCCATTGCGGGCGCGGCGAGCTCGACCGTGCGTGCCGAGAAGCTCGCAGACGTGCTTGACCGCTTGAAGAACCTGGGCGATATCCAAGGTTCCGAGGTCGTGCGCCTGCCTCCGCTGTTCGCAAACGACGCCGAGCTCGACGAGTTCAACGAGCGCCATGCCGCCGAGTGCGTGAAGCGCGAGAGCCTCATGGATTACACGGGCGTTGCCTATCTGGGCATCGACGCGGGCTCGACCACGTTCAAGGCGACGCTCATCGACGAGGAAGGCAGCCTGCTCTGGTCGCACTACGTGTCGAACAAGGGCGACGTGCTCGGATGCGCGAAGGCCGCCATCGCCAAGCTCTACAACGACATGCCGGTCGACGCCGAGACGGGCGAGCCGCTCATCACCATCGGGCATGCCACGGTCACCGGCTATGGCGAGGCGCTGCTCCTTGAGGCGCTGCGCGTCGACTCGGGCGAGATCGAGACGGTCGCGCACCTGCGCGGCGCTCAGCAGATGCTTCCGGGCGTGGAGTTCATCCTCGACATCGGCGGCCAGGACATGAAGTGCCTGCGCGTGAAGGACGGCGTGATCGACCATATCATGCTGAACGAGGCGTGCTCGTCGGGCTGCGGCAGCTTCATCGAGAGCTTCGCGACGGGCCTGAACCTGGACGTTTCCGAGTTCGCCAAGACGGCAATCCATGCAGAAAACCCCGTTGACCTGGGAAGTCGCTGCACTGTGTTCATGAATTCCCGCGTGAAGCAGGCGCAGAAGGAAGGCGCCACGGTTGGTGACATCGCCGCGGGCCTGGCCATCTCGGTCATCAAGAACGCGCTGTTCAAAGTTATCAAAATCCGCGACCCGCATGATGTGGGCACGAAGGTCATCGTGCAGGGCGGCACGTTCCTCAATGACGCGGTGCTGCGCGCGTTCGAGCAGCTCGCGGGCGTGCATGCCGTGCGCCCCGACATCGCGGGCAACATGGGCGCCTACGGTGCCGCGCTCCTCGCGCGCGACCGCTACCGCAAGCAGGTCGCAGCGCTGGAATCCACTCACGACCAGGCGGAAGACGCCGGCGAGCGGAGCGAAGGCTGCGAAGCTTCTGAGCATAGCTCGACCGCGGCTTCCGCCGTCCCGCAGGTTGAATCGGCTTCCGCCTGGGCGACTTCGGCGCCCGCGGGACGAAGCGAAGGCTGCGAAGCTTCTGAGCGGAGTTCCGCCGACGCCGAAGTCATCGCCCCGCAGGTCAAATCCACGCTGCTTTCCCTCGAGCAGATCGAATCGCTTGCCCCCACGCACAAGACCGTGCGTTGCAAGGGCTGCTCGAACGCCTGCCTGCTCACGGTGAACGATTTCGGCAAGGACGAGAACACCGGCAAACACCGCCGCTTCATCACGGGCAACCGCTGCGAGAAGGGCGCCGGCGCGCTCGACAAGAAGTCGCAGCAGGTGCCGAACCTCTTCGAGTACAAGAGCAAACGCCTGTTCGACCACTACACGCCGCTTTCCGCTGACAAGGCCCCGCGCGGCACGGTGGGCATCCCCCGCGCGCTCAACATGTACGAGAACTACCCGTTCTGGTTCACCTTCTTCACGAAGCTCGGATGGCGCGTGGTGCTTTCCGACCCGTCCACGAAGAAGACCTACGAGGCGGGCATCGAATCCATGCCGTCGGAGAGCGTGTGCTACCCGGCGAAGCTTTCGCACGGCCACATCATGAATCTGCTCGACAAGCATCCGGACTTCATCTGGTTCCCCTGCAGCAAATGGGAGCGCCAGGAAGACGACACGGCGGGCAACCATTTCAACTGCCCGATCGTGGCGAGCTACGCCGAGGCGCTGCGTCTGAACATCGATGAGCTGCGCGAGTCGTCGACGCAGTTCCTGAACCCGTGGCTGCCCTATGACAAGAAGGAGCACCTGAAGAAACGCCTGATGGTTGAACTTATCGAGGCGCACCCTGAGCTCATGGGCGAAGGTGTTTCCGCCCCGACTCAGGCGGAAGTGGACGCCGCGGTCGACGCCGCTTGGGCCGAAGACGAGGCGTTCAAGCGCGACATGCGCGTGAAGGGCACCGAGACCCTGAAGTGGATGGAGGAGACGGGCACCCACGGAATCGTGCTGGCGGGCCGCCCCTACCATAACGACCCCGAGATCAACCATGCCATCCCCGAGCTGCTCACGAGCTTTGGGCTGGCAGTGCTCACTGAGGACTCCATTGCGCACTTGGGCACGCTCGAGCGCCCGATTCGCCTGGTCGATCAGTGGATGTACCACACGCGCCTCTATGCGGCGGCGAAGGTGGCGACCGAACGTCGCGACCTCGACCTCATCCAGCTGAACTCGTTCGGTTGCGGCTTGGACGCGCTCACCACCGACCAGGTGCAGGAGATTCTCGAGTCGGCGGGCAAGGTGTACACCGTGCTCAAAATCGACGAGGTGTCCAACTTGGGCGCCGCGCGCATCCGCGTGCGCAGCCTCCTTGCCGCACTGAAGGATCAGGCCGATGAAGAGGCCGAACGCACCGCGAAGCCCGCCAGCTGCCCCGCGTGTGACATTGAGATCTCGCCCGACGCCGTCCCTGACGCGTTCAACGAGAAGGCCGCGCCCGAGGCTCAGGAGCGCATGCGCCAGCGCGAGGGCGCCGACACGGAGTTCCCGCGCGCGGTGTTCACTGAGGAGATGAAGGAGCAGGGCTACACCATCCTGGCTCCGCAGATGGCGCCGTACCATTTCGAGCTTCTCGTGCCCATTTTCAGCCGCTTCGGCTACAACGTCGAGCTTCTGCCGAGTGTGGACCACGGCGCGGTCGATGCGGGCCTCAAGTATGTGAATAACGACATCTGCTATCCGTCCATTCTGGTCACCGGCCAGATTATGGAAGCCGTCATGTCGGGGCGCTATGACACTGACAAGCTTGCCGTGCTCATCACGCAGACGGGCGGCGGTTGCCGCGCCACCAACTACATCTCGCTTATCCGCAAGGCATTGAAGGCTGTGGGCCTCGCGCACATTCCCGTGATCGCCATCTCGTTCAAGGATTTGGGCGAACACAATCCTGGCTTCAAGATCACGCCGAAGATGCTGCTCCAGGCCGTGTACGCGCTGCAGTACGGCGACGTGCTCATGCAGTGCCTCTACCGCACGCGCCCCTACGAGGTGGAGCCTGGTAGCGCGAATCGCCTGTTCGACCACTGGATGGCCACGTGCAAGGGCCAGCTGGAAACCGGCGAGTCCTACGGCCGCTTCAAGCGCACGATTCGCCAGATCGTCGAGGACTTCGACACGCTGCCGCTCCAGGGCGAGGGAACCAAACCGCGCGTCGGTGTGGTGGGCGAGATCCTCGTGAAGTTCCACCCCACGGCGAACAACCAGATTGTCGACGTGATCGAGCGGGAAGGGTGCGAGGCTGTGGTGCCGGGGCTCATAGAGTTCTTCCTGTTCGGCGTTGCGGGCGGCATTTTCCAGAAGGACCCGCTCGGGCGCAGCTCGAAGGGCGCGCTCGGGTCGAAGGTGGCGCTTTCCGCCATCAAGAAGTTCCGCGCGCCGGTGAACAAGGCGCTCGCCGACTCGTCGCGCTTCAACCCGCCGGCGAACATCTACGAGCTGGCCGAATATGCGAGTGAGATCCTCTCGCTGTGCAACTCGATGGGCGAGGGGTGGCTGCTCACCGCCGAGATGGTGGAGCTTATCAAGACCGGCGCGCCGAACGTGGTGTGCACCCAGCCGTTCGCGTGCCTGCCGAACCATGTGGTCGGCAAGGCCGTGATCAAGGAGCTGCGCCGCCGCTATCCCGAAAGCAACATCGTGGCCGTCGACTACGATCCGGGTGCGTCGGAGGTGAATCAGCTCAACCGCATCAAGCTGATGATCTCGGTTGCGAAGGCGAATCTGGCGGAGAAGGAGTCCGAGGCCCGCGCGGCACGCGACACCTTCGTGAACGCCGACGGATCGCATGGCAGGGCGCAGGACGCGGGCAAGCTCGAGGTGGAAACCGAGCTCGCGTAAGCGGGACGCGGGTGCTGCCGTGAGTCGGGCGGGCGTTTCGCGTACACGAGGCGCCCGCTAGCAAAAAGTGCAGCGAAATCGGGAAATCTTGCTTCCCCCTATGCTTTCTGCCGCCCGCCGCCGCATCGCGGTTGCTTTGTTTCAAGTCTGTTTCCAGGTTGTCATAACCATGTTGCAGCTTGAAACAAAGCGGTTGAGAGTCGATACACTACGTCATAGACTGCCATTTTGGTAAAACGGCAGCCCTATAGACGAAGGATCGCATATGAACTATCAACTGAGCGAACAGGCGGGGGCGCCTCGGTATGAAGCTGCGCAAGGGGCATGCGCGGCTTGCGAGGAGAAGCAGCCCGCGGCGGGTCTTTACCGCGAAACATACGAGCACGACGCGTGCGGCATCGGCGCATTGGCGCATCTGAAAGGCGAGCGCAGCCATGCCATGCTGGACGATGCGCTGTCGGTGCTGGTCAACCTGGAGCACCGCGGAGGCACGGGCCTTGAGCGCAACACCGGCGACGGTGCGGGCGTGCTCTTCCAGATTCCGCACCGCTTCTTCCGCAAGGAGGCGCAGAAGGAAGGCCAGCTTTTGCCAGGGGAAGGCGACTACGGCGTTGCCATGCTCTTCTTCCCGCACGATGATCCAACGGGCGTTCGCGACGCGAAGCGCGTCTTCGAGGAAGGCTGCGCGAAGTGCGGCGTGCCCTTGATGTTCTGGCGCGAGGTGCCGGTTGATCCGCACGACCTGGGCAGTACCGCGCAGGCCTGCATGCCGACCATCCTGCAGGCGTTTTTGCGTCGTCCGGAAGACGTTTCCGCAGGCCAAGATTTCGAGCGCAAGCTCTATGTGTGCCGCCGCACCATCGAGCGCGCGGCTGACGCGAACCCGGCGCTCGCGAACAAGATCTTCTACGTGTGCTCGATGTCGAGCCGCACCATCGTCTACAAGGGCATGCTCGTGGCGACCCAGATGCGCCGCTTCTTCACCGACCTGAACGACGCGGCGGTCGAGACCTCCCTTGCGCTCGTGCATTCGCGCTACTCCACGAACACGACGCCGTCGTGGGAGCGCGCGCATCCGAACCGCTACATCATCCACAACGGCGAGATCAACACGCTGCGCGGCAACATTTCCTGGACGCGCGCCCGCGAGCCGAAGCTCTACAGCCCGGTGCTCGGCGAGGACCTGAAGAAGATCCTGCCGATCATCAACCGCGAGGGCTCCGACTCCGCCATCTTGGACAACGTGCTCGAGTTCCTGACGATGAACGGCCGTCCGCTCGATCGCGCCGTCACCATGATGATCCCCGAGCCGTGGGACAACAACGACCGCATCGACGAGAAGCGCCGCGCCTACGACGCCTACCAGTCCATGCTCATGGAGCCTTGGGACGGACCTGCCGCCATCGCGTTCACCGACGGCCGCATGCTGGGTGCCGCGCTCGACCGCAACGGTCTGCGCCCGGCTCGCTACTACGTCACGCGCAAGGACTGGCTCATCCTGTCTTCCGAGGTCGGCACGATCGATGTCGACCCCGAGGACATCCTGCAGGCGGGGTGCCTCGGCCCGGGCGAGATGCTCGAGGTCGACCCTGACCAGGGGCGCGTCATCTGGAACGACGAGATTCGCAACCGCTACGCGAACGAGAAGCCCTACCGCGATTGGCTTGGCGAGGAAATGCTCTCGGTCGACGATCTGCCACTGCCCGAGCCTGCCGACCCTGCCGCTGAGGAGGACGCAGGCGTGCCCTTCACGCGCCGCATGGCCAAGCTGGGCTACCACTTCGACGACATCCAAGAGCTCATCCGCCCCATGGCGAACAAGGGCTCGATTCCGCTCGCGTCCATGGGAACTGATGCGCCGCTTGCGTGCCTCTCCAAGAAGACTCGCAGCTTCTTCGACTATTTCAACCAGCTGTTCGCCCAGGTGACGAACCCGCCGATCGATGCATTGCGCGAAAGCTTCGTCACCTCGACGGTGCTCTACGTCGGCAACCACGGCAACCTTTTGGAAGACTGCCGCGACACCTGCCGCCTTGTGCGCCTCGAGGGCCCGATGCTCACGCACGACGAGTTCGACCGTCTGTGCTCGATCGACCGCGTCGGGTTCAAGACAGCGCGCTTCAGCTGCACCTATTCGCGCAGCGCCGAGGAGGGCGCGCTCGAAGGGGCGCTCGCCGCATTGCGCGAGAACGTGGAAGCGGCCGTGCGCGGCGGCGCGAACCTGATCGTGCTGTCCGACCGCGCGGGTGAGGGGGAAGTCCCCATCCCGAGCCTTCTTTCGCTCGCCGCGGTGCACAACCACCTGATCAACGTGGGTCTGCGCACCGATGCCGACCTGCTTGTCGAGACCGGCGACGCGATGCGCGCGCACGATTTCGCCTGCTTGGTGGGCTATTCCGCTTCGGGCATCTACCCGTATATGGCGCACGAGTGCATCCGCGATCTGTGCGAGCGCGGCGAGCTCGACGTGGACGGCGACACCGCTGTCGCGAACTACGACAAGGCGGTCACCGCGGGCATCACGTCCATCATGTCGAAGATGGGCATCTCCACGATGCAGGGTTACCATTCCGCGCAGATCTTCGAGATCCTGGGCCTCGATGACGCGTTCGTCGACGAGTGCTTCACCCATACCTCCACGCGCATCGGCGGACTTGGTGTGGAAGGCGTGCAGCGCGAGCTGAATGAGCGCTACGACAAGGCGATCGCGCTCGACAAGACCCCGGCGCCCGACCAGCTTCCCTCGCTCGGCGTGACCTCGTGGCGTCCGATCGACGGCGAGGAGCACCTGATCAATCCCCAGACGATCTACCTGCTCCAGCGTGCGGTGCGCGAAAGCGACTACGACATGTTCAAGGAATACAGCGCCGCATGCCATGTGCCCGGCCGTGCGGTCACGCTGCGCGACTTGCTCGACTTCGCGCCGCAGGGCGCCCCGGTGCCGATCGACGAGGTCGAGCCCGCAAGCGAGATCGTCAAGCGCTTCAACACGGGTGCCATGAGCTACGGCTCCATCTCCAAGGAAGCGCATGAATGCCTGGCCATCGCGATGAACCGCCTTGGCGGCAAGTCGAACACGGGCGAAGGCGGCGAGGATCCCGCTCGCGAGACGCCGCTCCCCAACGGTGACAGCAAGTGCAGCGCCATCAAGCAGGTGGCGTCGGGCCGCTTCGGCGTGACGAGCCGCTACCTCTCTTCCGCCATTGAGATCCAGATCAAGATGGCGCAGGGCGCAAAGCCGGGCGAAGGCGGGCATCTGCCCGGCAAGAAGGTGTACCCCTGGATCGCCGAGGTGCGCCGCTCCACCCCAGGTGTGGGGCTCATTTCCCCGCCGCCGCACCATGACATCTACTCGATCGAGGACTTGGCCGAGCTCATCTTCGACCTGAAGAACGCCAATCCCGGCGCGCGCGTATCGGTGAAATTGTGCGCGCTCGCGGGCGTGGGCACCATCGCCACGGGCGTTGCCAAGGGCGGCGCCGACAAGATCACCATCTCCGGCCACAACGGCGGCACGGGTGCGGCCCCGCGCGACTCGATTTACCATGCGGGCATTCCGTTCGAGATCGGTCTCGCCGAAACGCAGCAGACGCTTCTGCGCAACGGCCTGCGCAGCCGTGTCGTGGTGGAAACCGACGGCAAGCTCATGTGCGGGCGCGACGTGGTCATGGCCGCACTGCTCGGCGCCGAGGAGTTTGGCTTTGCCACCATGCCGCTCGTCGCCATGGGCTGCATGATGCAGCGCGACTGCCAGCAGGACACCTGCCCCGTCGGCGTCGCGACGCAGAACTGCAAGCTGCGCAGCTGCTTTGCCGGCAAGCCCGAGTACGTCGTGAACTTCATGATGTTCGTCGCCGAGGAGATGCGTGAGATCATGGCGCAGCTCGGCTTCCACACGGTCGACGAGATGGTCGGCCATCCCGAGTACCTGCGCCAGGTTGAGGTGCCGGGCAACTGGAAGGCGAACGAGATGGACCTCTCCGACATGCTCGCGACGGTAACCAACGAGTTCGGCCAGGCCATCCCTGGCGCCGAGGGCAAGCACTTCCTCCCCTCGATGGCGCCCGACTGCCAGCTCGACCGCGCGCTCGACGCGACGCTGTTCATCCCCTACACGGCCGACGCGCGCGAGCATCTGCGCTCCATCCGCTTCCGCGCCGACATCGCCAACGTGAACCGCTGCGTGGGCACGATGCTCGGCAGCCAAGTGACGCGCCAGCACCCCGAGGGGCTTCCCGAGGGCTCGATCACGGTGGACTGCGACGGCTCGGGCGGCCAGAGCTTCGGCGCCTTCCTGCCGCGCGGCATCACACTGAACATCGAAGGCGATGCGAACGACTACTTTGGCAAGGGGCTTTCGGGTGGCGTCCTGACGGTGCGTCCGCCTGAGGCGGCGACCTACAAGTTCGACGAGAACGTGGTCGTGGGTAATGTGGCGTTCTATGGCGCGACCAGCGGAAAAGGCTTTGTGAACGGCCTTTCCGGCCAACGCTTCGCCGTGCGCAACTCGGGCGCCACGGTGGTCGTCGAGGGCGTGGGCAACCACGGCTGCGAGTACATGACCGGCGGCATCGCGCTCATCTTGGGCGAGGTCGGGCCGAACTTCGCGGCGGGCATGTCGGGCGGTGTGGCGTACGTGTACGACAAGTTCGGCACGCTCGCGGACAACTGCAACCTCGACATGGTGCGCCTGTGCGAGCCCTCCGAGGACGAGATCGAGCTCATCCGCAGCCTGATCGAGGAGCACGCCGAGCGCACGCAGTCGCCGCGCGGCATCAAGCTGCTCTACCAGTTCAACACATTGAAGAAGCTGTTCGTGAAGGTGATTCCCCGCGATTACGAGCGCGTGATCAACGCGGTCGAGGCCGCCGAGGCATCGGGGAAGTCGCATGAAGAGGCGTTGCAGATTGCGTTCGACGCCATGACGGAAGGGAAGTAAGCGATGGGCAAGCCAGGAGCGTTTTTGGAGCATGGTCGTCATGCTCATGACCTGCGTCCCGTTGCGGAGCGCACGCAGGATTTCAACGAGTTGGGTGTGAACCTTCCCGAGGGTGAGCAGAGGGTGCAGGCGAGCCGCTGCATGGCATGTGGCGTAGCGTTTTGCCAGTTCGGGGCCTCGTTTGGGAAGGCGCGCCCCTCGGGATGCCCGCTTCACAACCTGATTCCCGAGTGGAACGACCTCGTGTGGCGCGGCCAGTGGGGCGCGGCGGCGGCGCGTCTGTCGCTCACGAGCCCCATGCCCGAGTTCACGAGCCGCGTGTGCCCGGCGCTGTGCGAGGCGGCGTGCAACTTAGGCCGCAACGACGAGCCCGTGACGATCCACGACAATGAGCGTGCCATCTCCGATTGGCAATGGGAACACGGCGGGCCGCGCAGGTTCGCGCCTGCTGCCGCGGATGCCCCGAAGGTCGCCGTAATCGGTTCGGGACCTGCGGGTTTGGTCGCCGCTTGGGATCTCGCGCGCCGCGGCGCCCGCGTCACGGTGGTCGAGCGCCACGACCGTGCGGGCGGCCTTCTCATGTACGGTATCCCCAACATGAAGCTCGAAAAGTCGGTGGTCGCGCGCCGTACCGAGCTCATGGCAGAGCTTGGCATCGAGTTTCGCCTGAACACCGACGCGGCCGATTCCGCGGTGGCCGCGGGGCTTGCCGAGGAATTCGACGCGGTCGTCGTGGCGGCGGGCGCGTGTGCGGCACGCGGTGTTCGCGCCGAAGGCTTCGAGGAAGGCCTCGCCTCGGGCGACGTGGTCTACGCAGTCGACTATCTCACCGAGCAGACGCGCGCGCTGCTCGAGGGCCGCGAGCCTGCTATCAGCGCCGAGGGCAAAGACGTCGTCGTCATCGGCGGCGGCGACACGGGCAACGACTGCATGGGCACGGCGGTGCGCCAGGGTGCGCGCACGGTGCGCCAGCTGGAATACGGCCCCTGCGCGCCCGAAGCGCGTGCGGCCTCCAACGCGTGGCCGGAGTGGCCCAACGTGAAAAAGACCGATTACGGCCAGGAGGAGGCTATTGCGCTTCAGGGCGATGACCTGCGTGAATGGTGCGCTGACACGCAGCGTGTGCTCCTGGATAGCGACGGGCACGTGCGCGGGCTTCAAGTCCATTCGCTCGATTGGTCGGCGGGCAAGCCTTCTGCGGTCGAGGGCTCTGAGCGGGAAATCGACGCGCAGCTGGTGCTTGTGGCCTGCGGTTTCGCGGGTCCCGAGCGCGGCGTGTTCGATGCGTTCGGCGTTCCCGTGGCGACGACGGGCCGTCCCCTTCCCGTGATGGAAGGCGGCGCGACCGGCGCGGCTGCGGCGACGCATCGCGCTGAGCTCGCCGAAGGCGCTGCTGCGGCGGGTCGTGCCGCAGTGTATGTCGCGGGCGATGCGCGCAACGGCAGCTCGCTCGTGGTGAGCTCGATGGCCGACGCGCTCAAGTGCGCAGCTGAAGTGGCGGTCGATCTGGGGCTGTAACCTCGATTGCACCGCTGAATCACCTTGCAGGAAAGGCGCCCCGCATAATGCGGGACGCCTTTATTAATGCTATAAATGTGCTACACTAACATAAATAATGTAACGTAACATATACAATAAGGACTACTATGAAGCGCCCTTCGTCGCCAACGGTGAAACTTGCTGCAAAGCAGATCGGGGAAAACCTTGCAACATGGCGCAAATTGTATAATCTGACGTCTCAGCAACTTGCGGACAAAGCGGCGGTGTCGCGCGCCACCATTTCCCGCCTCGAAAACGGGGACCCGAAAGTGAGCTTCGAAACGTTTCTCAACGTGTGTCGTGCGTTGTCTTCTCTCGATGCTGTAGTGGAGGCAACGGACCCTTACGAGACTGACTATGGTCGCATCCGCGCTGATCAGGCACTCCCGCAACGGGTAAGGAGATCCTGATGGTTCCTATTGTCGATGTCTTTACGAGTCTTGCTGGGGAATCTGCCGAAGTTCACGTCGGAACGTGTCGGTTCAGTTTGCGTCGTGGAAGGATAAGCTGCTCTTTTGCCTATAGCGATGCCTACCTCAAGAGAGCAGACGCTTATGCAATCGACCCCGCTTTGCCGCTGCGTTCCACTTTTTATCACTGTGAGGGAATGCCTGGCGCGATGCGCGACTCTTCTCCCGATCGCTGGGGAAGGCACCTGATTGACAGAAGGGCGATTGCCGAGGCCCAGGCGGCGGGTGCGACGCTTCGTGCGATTGACGAAGTTGATTATCTGCTGGGCGTTTTCGATTCCACTCGTCAAGGGTCCCTTCGTTATTCCGTTTCTGATTCTGACGACCGGTTGTCTGAGAGCAACGAGGTTCCTCCGATTATCGAGCTCAAGCGGCTCCTATTTGCCTCGAACGAAATAGCTCGAGGTAACGAAAGAAGCGGGCAGATAAAAGAGCTTCTTGATGCTGGCTCTGGCTCTTTGGGCGGTGCTCGTCCGAAGGCTTCCGTTGTCGACGAAGGGAAACTTCTCCTTGCGAAATTCTCCCATCCAGGAGATGAGTGGGATGTGATGGCGTGGGAGAAAACGGCGCTTGACATTGCGGGCGACGCGGGTATGGCGGTTCCTTCCTCGAAGCTTGTGAGAATCGGAAGCGATTCGGTGCTGCTCCTTGAGCGCTTCGATCGATCAGGTTCCCTTGAGAAGGGCGAGAGGATTCCGTATTTGAGCGCGATGAGTCTGATCGGTGCGCATGATGGCGAACATTGTGATTATGCGACCGTTGCCGACGCCTTGACGGTTTGGACGTCAAACCCAAATCGCGAGTTGGCGGAACTCTTTCGAAGGGTCGTTCTTTCCGTGGCATTGCATAACACCGACGACCATCTTCGAAACCTGGGCCTCATTCGCAAGGAGGGCGGATGGGTGTTAGCTCCTGTTTTCGACGTCAACATCAACCCCGCTGCCGCGCGGGTTCGTGCCACTTCCATCTTTGGGGAAGCGGGAAAAAACGAGGTCGAGGGCTTGGATTCGTTTGGCGAGATCTGCGGACTGTCAGCTGAGGCAAAGGCACAAATTGTGGGGGAAACGCTTGCATCGGTTCGCCATTGGCGCGCGTTTACCAAGCGAAACGGGTGCAAGGATTCGGAGTGCGAGCTGATGGGGCGCGTGATAGAGGAGCGCTGCGCGGCTCTCGAATCACGTTTTGCCAGGTAGTTGCAACGAAAATGGAAAGGCGTCCCGCGCAATGCGGGGCGCCTTTCCTGCTTTCAGGGAGCTTTCGACCCCGACATGGGGACGCCTTCGACCCTTACGCCAGCAGTGCTTCGATCTGGACGTTTTTCAACTTGTTCACGGCATCGAGCTTCCATTTGGGGTAATCAAAGCCTGGGTCTTCGTATTCGAAGTCTTTCAAGTCGACAAGCTTTGCGCGGATGCCGGGCGTCATGAGGGCGCGTCCGATGGCGATGAAGTCGGTGCCGATCTTCGGCCCGATGAGGCGGATGTACTCGTCGAAGTCGTCCATCTCCATCATCATGGGTAGGCATGCCATGTTATGGTCGAACAGCGGCGCCATGCGAAGGATCTCGCCCGTCGCGTTGTTGACCAAAAAGCCGTAATTCCCTGCGTGCCGATCGATGTTCGCCATGACCGCATCCATCACGACCATTTCGCGGAAGGCCTCTTCAGCGTCGTGCTCGGCGGCGAAGGCGAGCATGTCGTCGACATCGAAAGGACCCTCGAAAAAGCGGTGAGCGGAGACGAACCCCTCGCGTTCCGATGTGAACAGGGGGCATTTGCAGGCGAGCTTTTTGTGGAATCGAAGCAGCGAATAGGGAACGTGGTCGATTTTTGCAGCGTCGAGCAGGTCGGATGCGAGCTTCTCGGAATACGGTTCGAACCCCGCGTTCGCATAACCGGTGGAACCGCGCTTCAAAAGTGAGATCTGCCCGTTTTGGCGAATCCAGCATTTCGCAAACGAACCCGACGTCGCGAACTCCGGGGAGGTGGGGGAGTTCTGCCGCCCGTACATGCCGGTGCCGTCGAAGGCGATGCGCGCGATGACGTCATCGAAGGGATTGCGATAGAGCGATACGTCATCCCAGGTCAAAGCTTCGTCTTCGCGCTTCATCCAGAAGGTGTCGGTCAGCGACAGGCAGCGTATCATGCCGATGAAGTCATGGCGGGTGGTAAGGCCGAGCTCGCGCATGAGCTTCTCGATCGAGGTTCGGTGCTTGGCGATGGCTCGCCCGTCGATCCAGTCGTTGATGTCGATGAACCCATAGGGGAGATAAGGGTCAATGCGTTCGACCTCTGTATAGCGGAAGTCGTCGATCCTTTTCTCTTCTTTGTACGTCGCGACGACGGTGTTCTTGTTCATCAGCTGATAGAGCATGTCGCACCTCCCTCAGGCAAAATCGTTTACGTGCATTATACGGCACCGCGCTACTTCAGGACTCCCATGGTGAAGGCGCGCGCGAGGACGGTGGCCGCGCGCTGGCGCTCGACGTCCTCGCCCGGGCAGAGGAGCTTACCCCTGTCGGGATCGTTGTAACCCTCGACAAGGCCCAGGTCATGCGCCCATGCGAGAGGGGGCGCGCTGCTCATCGTGGCTCCTTGCGAATCTTGGGATGGGTCTCGGTTGTCGGGTTCTCGTTAGCATAGCACAAGCCTTTTATGCTATCCGCCGTATAACAAATACCTTTCGCGGAATTGTCGTGATGCTATGGCGAGTTGCGAACGCGGCCTCGAAATTATAGCGGGCGAACTAAACTGGGCAGCGAGTCGAAACCCTACGTCAGGAGGCCTGTGTGAAAACAGTCGCTATCATCGGCACGTTCGACACGAAAGGCGAGGAATTCGCCTATGTGAAAGCCCGCTTCGAGGAGCTGGGCGTCAACACCCTCACCATCCACTGCGGCGTCTTCGACCCGCAAACCATGCCCGACGTTCCCAACACGGAAGTCGCGGCGGCGGTCGACATCGAGATGTCGACCATCGTGGAGAAGAAGGACCGCGCTTTCGCCACCGAGACCATGACGCGTGGCGTCGAGAAGCTTCTGCCAACGCTGTACGCGAACGGCCGCTTCGACGGCGTGTTCTCCATGGGCGGCTCGGGCGGCACCACCATCGCGACCGCCGGCATGCGCAAGCTCCCCATCGGCGTGCCCAAGGTCATGGTGTCCACCATGGCGTCCGGCGACACGTCCCCCTACATCGGCGCGTCGGACATCGCCATGTTCCCCTCGATCGTCGACGTGGCGGGCATCAACTCCTTCTCGGCGACCATTTTCAACAACGCCGTCGCCGCTATGGCGGGCATGCTCGAGCACATCGCCCCCAAGCACGAGGACAATAAGCCCCTCGTCGCCGCGACCATGTTCGGCGTGACCACCCCCGCTGTGCAGAAGGCGCAGGCCTATCTGGAGTCGAAGGGCTTCGAGGTGCTCGTCTTCCACGCGACGGGCACGGGCGGAAAATGCATGGAGGCGCTGGTCAACGGCGGGTTCATCAAGGGCGTGCTCGACCTGACCACCACCGAGTGGTGCGACGAGGTCGCAGGCGGCGTGCTCACCGCAGGCCCCGATCGCTGCAGCGCGGCTGCCTTGAACGGCGTGCCGGCCGTCGTGTCGGTCGGTGCCGACGACATGGTGAACTTCGGGCCGTGGGAAACCGTTCCCGAGCAGTACCAGTCCCGAAACCTGTACAAGCACAACCCCACGGTCACGCTCATGCGCACCACGGTGGAGGAGAACGAGAAGATCGGCCACGCCATCGCCTCCAAGGTGAACATGTCGATCGGCCCGTGCGCGGTCATGCTGCCGCTCAAGGGCGTGTCGATGATCGACGCCGAGGGCCAGCCGTTCTACGGCCCCGAAGAGGACGCGGCGCTCTTCAAGACGCTCAAGGACGAGATCGACCCCGCGAAGGCCGAGATCATCGAGATGGACGCGCACGTAAACGACGACGAGTTCGCGATCGCCGCAGCCCAGAAGCTCATCGACCTCATGGAGAAATAACACGACCGGGAAGGCAGGGTCGACGCGCTTCTGCCTTCCCCCTAGCGCCGCGCCGCGCCAGGTCGCAGCCGCCCCGTCCTCATCGGGCCCGCTGCGGGCGGGCGGCGCCTTCCCCTAGGCTTCATCGGCGTCGTCCGTTCTAACTCGCGGACGCGCCGTGAACGCATATGTTCGGCAAGAAAAGGGTAGTACTCGAAAAGAAGGAGAACACCATGCTTGAACTGTCCCGCGCGGAAATCCTCGATCGTTTCCGTAAGTCCCTCGCCGAGGGCAACATC
>NZ_CAKUBT010000013.1 GCF_934643285.1 uncultured Ellagibacter sp. | reverse complement strand
CTAGGATTCGAACCTAGGTAGACAGAGTCAACGGGTTTACAGCCCGTCCCCTTTAACCACTCGGGCACACGCCCATGATCGACGCTTAATTCATGTGTATTTATCAAGCTGCCGCCCGCTTTTTGCCGTCCCCGGCGCAGCGAGCAAGAGAATATTACGGTAGGCTGCGGTGGCTGTCAATACCTTACACGCCACCGGGCGTATCTATTCACTATTCCTTCGCAAATCGCTCCATATGCATAGTTATGCCACATATGACCTGGTGTTATGAATTGAACGCTCCCCCACCTGCGAGCGTTATCTCTACGTGTTATTATAGATACGCTTTTGCCAAACGAACACCAGCATGCTCAACCAAGGAGGTTCCTCAGTGAGCGAGCATACGAACACACTATCAAGGCGAGCGTTTATCGGTACAGCGGCAGCAGTAGGTGCTGTCACGATGGCCGCTCCGAATATCGCATTCGGCGCCACGGCAGCTGAAAAGCAGGCCGAAGCCGATGCCGTTCGCAATCAGTTGGTCAGCCTTCAGGCAGACCTGGAAACCGCTACAGATAATTATTATGGCGCGTTGGACGAGCAGCAAGCTGCCCAAGACGCCATGGCGGCCGAGCAGGTCAAGATCGACGACACGAACGCCCAAATCCAAGAATTGCAGGGTAAGCTTTCTACCCGCGCACGCAGCATGTATCGCACGGGCTCGGCAAGCTTCCTCGACTTCGTCCTGGGTGCTTCCTCGTTCGACGAGTTCACGTCGAACTGGGATCTGCTCACGCAGATGAACAACAACGACTCCGAAATGGTCGACACCTCTAAGCAGTTGCGCGAGCAGCTGCAGGCCTCCAAGGACGAGTACGCGCGCCAAGAGCAGATCGCAGCTGACAAGGCTGCCGAAGCCGCGCAAATTCAGCAGGAGGTTCAGGCGAAGGTTGACCAGGCTACCGAGCTCGTCAACTCCCTTGACGCCGAGGCCAAGGAGCTTCTCGAGCAAGAGCAGGCCGCAGCGGCGGCTGCAGCGGCGGCTGAAGCGGCAGCGGCCGCGAATCGCAACAGCGGTTCCGGTGGCGGGTCAAGCAGCGGCGGTGGCTCCAGCAGTGGCGGCGGATCGAGCAGCGGCGGTGGCTACACTGGCGGCAGCTCCGATGTTCCCTCCTATGGTTCGGTTGTCGACTACGCCATGTCGCGCATCGGGTGCCCGTATGTGTGGGGTGCCGAAGGTCCGAACGCTTTCGACTGCTCCGGACTCGTGCGCTGGGCATATTTGCAAATTGGCATTTCCCTTCCGCATCAAAGCGAATCGCTTTACAACTGCGCATCATGGCGTGGACCTGTTTCCGAAGCTCGCCCGGGCGATGTTCTCTGGCGCAGCGGGCACGTGGGAATTGCCGTGAGCTACGGTGGATCCCATTACGTGCACGCTCCTACGTTCGGAGCTTACGTGCGCGATACGGATAGCCTTTCGTGGTCGGGATTCACTCTTGCGCTGAGATTCTAAATGTCTCTTTATAAGATGCGCTCAACGCCCCCGCTTCTTCAAGGAGAAACGGGGGCGTTCTTTATACTACTAAGGCAATAGCTGCATTAACAGGCTGGGAAAGCGTAGATCGTATAGCATTAGGGCGCGCACCCTGGTTCCCTGCTCGCCTTCTCTGTGGCAAATTGGGATGACCTCATCTCCTGCAGAACGGGAAGCGTCCTCCCCGTCTCACCGTATAAAAGAAACGGCCCACTGTCTGCACAGGGGCCGTTTCGCTCAATTGGTACTGGCGGCGCGCTACACGTCGAGATCCATGTAGGTATCGAATTCCTTCTCGATTTCCTCGGAAGGCTTTTTCGTGAGCAGCGAGACCACCACGATGGCGATGCAGGCGAACACGAATGCCGGCAAGAGCTCATAGACGCCGAACCAGCCGCCGAGAGGTTTCACCAGATTATGCCACGCGAAGACCGACGCTGCGCCGACGAGCATGCCGGCGATACCGCCTTGCAGCGTCGTACGCTTCCAGTACAAGGAGAACAGCACGAGGGGGCCAAACGACGCACCGAAGCCCGCCCATGCGTAGGACACGACGTTGAAGATGGACGAGTTGGAGTCCATCGCGATGATGATGCCGAACAGAAGAACGGCAGCCAAGGTGAAACGGGCGACGATCATGACCTGGCGATCGGTCGCGTCGCGTTTGATCAGGCCCTTGAAGATGTTCGTTGCGACCGCCGAGCCGGAAATAAGCAGATAGGAAGACGAGGAGCTCATCGCCGCTGCGAAGATACCCGAAACGACGAGGCCGCAGGCGAAGGATGGCAGAATCATGCGCGAGAGCACGACGAAGACATTTTCCGCGGCAGACTGTGTGAGGAACTCCGTCGGGATGACGGCGCGCCCGATAAGGCCGATGCACACCGCACTCGAAAGCGACACCACCAGCCAGATCATCGCGATGATGCGGGACTTCTTGATTTCGTCGGAATGACGCACGCTCATGAAGCGCACGAGCACCTGGGGCATACCGAAGTATCCAAGGCCCCACGCGAGACCCGACACGATGGTGATGAGCCCGTACTCCCCTGCCGCTCCGAACAGCGGCGCACCGTTCTCGACGACTTGGTTGCCCGCCGCATCGAGAATAGGGGTTGCAATCTGCGTACCCGAAAGGAATCCGGGGATATCCTGCAGGAAAGCGACCGTGTTCTCGACGCCGCCCGCCTGCGCGACGCTGCCGATGAACACTGTGGCGAGCGCGAAGAACATGAGCGTGCCCTGGATGAGGTCGGTCGTGCAGACGGAGAGATATCCGCCAACGAACGTGTAGAGGAACACGATGATGGCACCGAGCACCATCATCGTCGCGTAGTCGAGCCCGAAGAGCGTCGAGAACAGCTTACCGCAAGTCACAAAGCAGCTTCCCGTGTAAATCGAGAAGAAGACGAGCGTGATGATGGCCGCAATCGTCATGAGGATATGCTTGTTGTCGTGAAAGCGGTTCGAGAAGAAGTCGGGGACGGTGATGGAGTTGTTCGCCACCTCGGAGTACTTGCGCAGACGCTTCGCCACGAACTTCCAATTGAGATACGTGCCGATAGCAAGGCCGATCGCCGTCCACATGGCGTCCGACGCGCCCGTGAAGTATGCAACGCCGGGAAGGCCCATGAGCAGCCACCCGGACATGTCCGACGCTTCCGCGGAAAGCGCCGTGAGCCACGGGCCAAGCCCGCGACCGCCGAGGAAGTACGCCTCGCTTGAGGCGTTCGACTTCTTCGCATAGACGAAGCCGACGAGCACAACGACGATGAAATACAGAAGCATCGCCAGGAGTACCCAAAAATCACCAGTAACCATTTTCATCCCTCTCGATAGTCGAATAGGCGAATTATACGGCATACTTTTCCCGACTAAAGTGATATTTCGGTCGCTGTGTGAACGATTCGCGAAACGGCGGCCCTTTCGCTTTCTTTAGTAAAGAGCATGAAAGGGTGTTTGAGTGGTGTCGATACCTGCGATACGCGAGGATGCCGAGGATTTCTCGCAATTGAAACTTGTCGCATCGCGCGTGCAAACGTAATATCAAGGGCGGCAAGATTCGCGGCGTATCGCACGTTTCGCCGCACACGGCAAAGGATGAGAAATGGCTGCATTCGAACAAATGGATCGCGCGGAGCTCCAAAGCGAGCTCAATCGATTGAAAGAAGAGTACGCGCAGTTCAAAGCAAAGGGTCTTTCACTCAATATGGCTCGCGGCAAACCGAGCGCAGAGCAGCTCGATTTGAGCCTGCCCCTGCTCTCCTGCATTTCAAGCGCGCAAGATTGCATCGCCGAGGACGGCACCGACTGTCGCAACTACGGCGTGCTCGACGGTCTTCCCGAGGCGAAGCGCCTGATGGCAGTGATGCTCGATGATGTACCGGAAAATGTGATCGTCGGCGGAAACTCGAGCCTGACGCTCATGGGCAATGCCGTCGCTCGATGCCTCGACTTCGGCACACTCGGCAGCAAACCCTGGGCGCAGTACCCCGGCATCAAATGGATTTGCCCCGTTCCCGGTTACGACCGCCACTTCGGCATCACGGAATCGTTCGGCATCGAGATGATTCCCGTGAAGATGGACGAAAACGGCCCTGATATGGATGAGGTCGAGAGAATCGTCGCCGAGGACGATTCCGTGAAGGGCATCTGGTGCGTCCCCAAGTACTCCAACCCTGGCGGCGTCACCTATTCCAAGGAAGTCGTTCGTCGCTTGGCGGCCATGCCCTGCGCTGCTGACGATTTCCGCATCTTCTGGGACAACGCCTACAGCGTCCATCACCTGAACCCGTTCAAGGCCGACCAGGACCAACTCCTCGACATCGCCGAGGCATGCCGAGAAGCGGGCAACCCCGACCGTTACTTCAAGTTCGCGTCCACGTCGAAGGTAACGCTTCCTGGAGCCGGCATCTCTGCCATCGCCGCGAGCCCCGACAATATCGCCGAAATCAAGAAGCGCATGGCCACGACCGTCATCAGCTACGATAAGCTCAACCAGCTTCGCCATGTGAGGTTTTTGAAGAACGCCGACGGCATCGCCGCCCACATGGAGAAGCATGCCGATATCCTGCGCCCGAAGTTCACGCTCGTCGAAAACGAGCTCACCATGGGCCTTTCCGAGGTCGGCGGGTGCACATGGACCAAACCGCGCGGCGGATACTTCGTGTCCTTCGACGCGCCTGAGGGGTGTGCAAAGCGCATCGTGCAGCTCGCGAAGGAAGCGGGCGTCACGATGACGGACGCTGGCGCGACCTGGCCGTACAAGCACGACCCCTACGACAGCAACATTCGCATCGCGCCCACGCTTCCCCCGCTCTACGAGCTTCGCGAGGCGCTCAATGTGTTCGTCTGCTGCGTGAAGATCGCTTACGCGGAGAAGCTGCTCGCGTAGCGCGCAAGTATTTCCCCTTCGATTGTCGGAAGGTCAGCTGCGGAAAAGGTGTAGTTCATCTGCTGCGGCTGGCCTTCTTTGGTATCGTCGGGCTGCTCCACACGCACGAATGCGAACTCCGTGGATTCATAGCCTTGCATGAGCAGGGCATACGCGTAGCAAAGCGCCTGAAGTCGATGCTTTTCGTGCAACTGTGCCGGCGTTTCCCCTGGCGACCCACCTGTTTTATAGTCTACGACGAGCGCTGTGCGACCGTCTTCCCCATCGGCGAGAAGGTCGATTTCCCCCTCCATGAAAGGCGCGTCGGCTCCGTGCCCCACGCGCACGAAGAAGGGAACTTCCGCGCGAAGGCGGGAAAATGTCACGACGCGTGCCGCAAGATCGCTTTTAAACCATCGCGCAAGCGCTTCGGTGAGGCGAATGCGCTGCAAGTCGGAAAGCCCGCAATGGCGAGCGAGCGCATCAACGTGCGATTTGTCGGGGCAGACGAGGGCGGCGTTCTCGGTATGGGTGCATACTGCCTGCTGGGCAAGCCTGTGGAAGGCGGTGCCCAAGTCCGTCGCCTTGTCGGCATCCCCCGAAAGCGAAGCTCGAATCGCAGTCCACGCCGTCTCGTCCGCCTCCGAAAAACCAGGCTCTTCGAAGGACTGCACTTTCGACAATGCAAGATCTTCCTCAACCGAGTCGACTTCAACCTCATCCGATGAGCTGTGTGCAATCGACGAATAGCTGAACACATCGGCACGGGACGCAGGCCACGCCTGAGCTAGCAGCTCGCTGTGGGGCAAGACTTCGGGAATCTCGATGGTTCGCCGTGCTGGGTCGGACTCGTCTGCAAGCGAGCACCCTTCTTCTTGATTTGCCGCTTCATCGTTGTCTTCGGCGTCGACGCCTTCAGAATCACAAGGTTCTTCCGACTCAACAGCCAAGTCGATGCGCTCAACGCGCGCGGGAGACTCGCCGCCGAAATCGAGCAGAGACACGCCCGACTCGAAGGCATTGCCTTCCCCGCACAGGGCGGACTCCACACTTCCCCATACGCTCTTTGCAAGGCCTGTCGGGTCGTCTTTCGTCGTCTTCCCGGCAATTGCGCAGATGATTGCCTCCTGCGCACGGGTAAGCGCGACGTAGAGAAGTCGACGCGTCTCCTCAGTTTCGCCGAGATGCTCATGTTGGCGAATCGCGCAGCGGACCTCCACGGGACTATGGTCACCGGGGTGCTCGATCAGCTGTTGGAAGTATTCGTCGTCTTCGTCCCCCACGAAAGGAGCCACTGCCGTGCATTTCGCGATGAGCTGCGATTGCTTCGCGGTCAGGCGCGTTGCGGTCGCTCCCGCATCGAGCGAGAGATAGGTTTTGCCATTGAGCGTGGTTCGCACCATTCGCGATGAGCGCACCTCGTCGGAGCGCAGCTCGGCCACCGCGACGATGGGGAATTCGAGGCCCTTGCTTGAGTGGACGGTCATGATGCGGACGAAATCGCCTGACTTCGAGGAAAGCGATCCCGGAGCCTCTTTCGCGATCTCGATATGCGCACGCAGCTCGACTGCGGTCTGAGCAGGACCCGACCCTTTCCTGTGCTCGATGTCGCGAGCGAGGCGGCATGCCTTGTAGACGTTTGCCGCGCGCGCAAGCCCTTCGGCGCCTTCGTCTTCGAGTCGGCGAAGCCAGCCAGAATCGATGAGGACGCCCTCCATGACCTCGGAGAGGGGCTCGAGTCGCACGCGAAACGCCGCCTTTTTCAGCGTTCGTACTGCAGCGCGGAGACCGGGCGTGAGCGACGCTTCGTCTTCAGCGGCGGCGCACACCGACACACCGGAATCGAGCGAACGGCGGCGGGGAATGCCGCGCAGCTCGTCAAGGCCTGTCGAAAGGTCGATGAAATCGTCTGCAGTGAGCGCGAAGATTTCGCTCGAGAGAACCTCGAAAAGGGCTTCAGTATCCTTGGGGTTCGCAATGACCTCGGCGAGCCGCACCGCAAGGCGCACTTCTGGCGCGCGGCCAAAGATGGACCCCCCTGAGACCACACACGAAAGCCCCTTCTCGCGTATAGCATCAGCATAAATGTCGGCACACCGCATGCTGCCAAGCAAGACCACCATGTCACCCGCCGAATGGCCCTCGTCGACAAGCTTCGCAAAACGCTCCGCAATCCGCTGCGCAACCGTTGCGCGCGCCGAATCCGAGGCAACACCTCGGGGATAGGTTGTGAGCTGCACCTCGATGCGCGGATCAGACCCCTGGTAGGGGCAGTCGATGCGACCAGAATCGCGCGATGCGGAAAGCGACATGAACGAGCGTCCGAACACACTCGTCTGACTGAACACGCAGTCGACGAATGCGAGCACGTCACCATGGCTTCTGAAATTATCGGCAAGCTCGATAAGGCCTGCTTCGTTAGTGCTTGCCACCGATGCAAGGTGCCTATCGTAGACCGAGACGTCCGCCCCGCGGAAACGGTAGATGCTCTGCTGCGCATCGCCAACCGTGCACAGGCGCTCGAAGTTCTTGCCCGCCATGCGTTTGATCATATTCACCTGCAACTGATCGGTGTCTTGGAACTCGTCGACCATGATCAGCTTGAAGCGATTGGCGTACTCGGCAGCGATTTCAGGGTGCTCGCTGAACATGCGCGACGCCATCGTGAGCAGGTCGTCGTTGTCGAGCATGCCCGCCTCACGCTTGCGCCGGCGATACGCGTCGAAGACACGACCCGACAGGTCGATCACCTCGTGCATGCGCGGCTCGGCAAGGGCAAGACGAGCTTCCATCATCAAGGAGAGATACCCTTGCGCCGCTTCGGTTGCGTACTCCTTGTATTCAGACGTGCCGAACGCGCGGCTGGGAACCGGGAACGCGTTGAATAGCTCTAAGACCTGCTCAGGTGATGGTTCCGCACCCTGCTGCTGCACGTCCTCGAGCCCCTCGAGCGCACGGGCCGTACCGTCGAGGAACGCGTCGCGGGTCTTTCCCGGCTTTTGGGCCTCGCACACCGCCGTGATATCGCCCGCCAAAGACGCCATGCGCGCCATGAGCTTGCGGGGCGATGCCGCCGACGGCGCCGGCACGATAGACGCCATCCCTTCGGGGCTCGATTGCGCAGCAACGACGATGTCGCGCACCATGCCTTCAACGCTTGCGGCAGACATCGATCCCGCCTGACGAGCTGCATACTCCGTGAATAGCGCATCGTAGTCGCCAGGCGAGATGATGTCGTTCTCTGAGCCGAGCACCTCCTCGAGCGCGGCATCGAGCATGTCGTTTGCAGTCGCCTCGTCCGCCACCGTGAAATCGGGGGCGATTCCCAAGTCGAGCGCATGGGCGCGAAGCATGCGGGCGCAGGCACCATGAATGGTGGAAATCCAGGCGGAGTCGACGAGGAGCGCCTGGTCAGTCCGCCTACAGGCCTTGAGCGCGCCCTTCACACGAGACTTGATCTCGCCCGCCGCCTTCGAGGTGAACGTAATCGCGAGCACCTCATCGATGCCGGAGACGAACCCGCATTCAAGCGAATGGACGATGCGGCGGGTAAGCGTAAACGTCTTTCCGCTGCCCGCACCGGCAGACACCGCCACGGGACCCACGAGCGTATCGACGCATTGTTTCTGTCCAGGAGTGAGAGCCATATGCTATGCCCTTCTTTCTGTGCACGAGAGCACCGGGCACCAGGTGCATGCATGGGGGCTTGAAGGATCAGGGCGTACGTCACCTGAAAGCATGCGCTCGACGCCGCGGGCAATCGCCTCTTCGGTCCTGTCGAGCAGATCGGCAAATGACTCGCCGTTCCGCGGCGCGAACTCGCATTTGTCGTGACGCATGGAAGGAAGGTGCGGCGACTCGAGTGCGGTAGCGTCATAGGCTCCGGTAACGGCGCACCTCTTTCCGTAACAAACATAGAGCGCGCCGACAGGGTTAAGTCCGAGCATTCGACGGGCCACCTGAGCATAGATGAGCGTCTGCACCTTGCCAAGCCTTCCCTCTTCGCGCACGGCAAGCTCGTGTTCAGGGGAAACCGACGCCTTATAGTCGAGCACCACGGCGTGCCCCTCATCGTCGACATCGATGCGGTCCGCCGTTCCAACGAGCAGATGACCTGCGTATTCTGCCGTTGCGCCTTCCGCAATGTTGTATTCCAGATATGCAGGATGGAACGTCGGCAGAAGTTCGGCCTCGTAATCGAGGTAGTCGAGCAGCTTGCGCTTGAGGGAATCCATGTCGCGCCGTTCGAGCTCCGTCGTGGGAACGAGGCGGTTGTCCGAAGGCTTCAGGTCGTATTGGTGCGATTCGTGCCGATCGAGCACATCGCGCATGATGGCACGGGCAGAATCAATCGTTCCGCGCGTCACCTTGGGTGCGACCTCTTCTTGGAAATGGGTGTAGAAGCTCTTGAGCGCACTGTGGGCGAAATCGCCCATCTGCAGTGGGCCGAATCCCTCGTCGAGCCCTTCGAGACGCAAACGGCGCTGGGCGAACCACTTGTACGGGCACTCCAAATAGCTTTCAATCTGCGAGGGAGAGAGGCACGGCTCGTCGACCACCTGCCCTGCCACTACGCGCGGCAACACGACAAGCGGGCGCTTCGACGCCGACACCTCGCCGGGCGCGGGAAGCTCGACCGTCTCGCATGGCAGGTCGCCGCCCGCCATGACGGCATTCTCGACAAGGGTCTCCTCCCCGCGCTCGACGATCCCCTCCTGCAAACAAGCGGGCAACATGAAGGGATTCTTGATGTCATCGGTTGCAGACGGATCCTCGCGATAGCAGTCGATGAATTCCTCGAGGACGGCGGCGGGGTACGTCGGGTCGGCATTCTCGTCGTTGAGGCAACGAACGATGAGGACCATCTTGCGGGGCGCCGCCAACAGGGCCGTGAACGATCGGCGCATGCGCGAGAGCGCATCGTCATCGGGAAAGATTCCCAGTTTGGCAAGGAGCGTCGTCGCCGCATCGTCGGAATCGGAGGCGGGAAACGCGGCGCTGGTGAGATCGCACGCGACGGCAAGATCGCAGGATGCGGAAGGGAAAGACATCGCATGTCGATAGTCCGCGAACACGACGTCGGCGGGCAAGGCCGCAGGATCGCTGCCACAGGAGTGCCCTTCCGCTTCCACGCCCAACGAGCGCGAGGCGTCGACGCTCGCATGGGCCAGAAGATCGACGACCCCTTGCATATCGAGATCGGCAAGACGTGCCGCCGAGGCGGCGTCCCGCAGCGACGCCATTGCCGCAAGCTGCTCGCGGCGCCAGGCTTCAGGCCTTTTGACCATCGAGCGCACCGCGTCCTCGAGCTCGCCGAGCAGTATGTCGGCGTCCCGGTCGGTTGCGATGTCCTCCATTGCCTCGAACAGGCGGCTCTTCTCGCGCAGCGACGCCGTTATCGACTCGCAATCGATAAGCCGGTTGCCGCGGATCTGCGCATCGATAGAATAAGCGCCCTCGACAGAGAACCCCGAGAAGGGCGAGAGCAGATAGTCCATAAGGTCGCCCGAGCGCCAAGCATCGGAGACGAGGAATCGGCGAAGCGAGAGCATCGCACGCCCGAAGTCGGTCTGGACAAAGGGGACGCTAGCTCGAACGGCACACGAAAGCCCCGCTTCCGCAAGCGCAGGCGCAAGCTTCTCGAACAGAGACAGGGGCTCCTTGCAGACGACGAGCGCGCCTTCGCGATCTTCGCCGCAAAGGACATCGCGCAAAGTCGCTGGCTCGGCATAACTTCCCGAGGGGAAGGCGAACCTCACGAGAACGCCCTCAGGTGCGCGATGAATCCCTCCCCCGCCAGGTGCCAAGCGAACCTCGTAGCTGATAAGCGGACACGCTTCGAGGAATGCCCTCTGCTGCGCTGACAAGGGCGACGAGCACTCGACGAGCAGGCGCAAGGGCCGCGACGGCATAGCGCCCGGAAGCATCTTGAGCGCTTCCCCCGCAAGCACACGGCCGGAGCCTCGCAGCGCATCGCGCACATCGGCGCACAGGCGCAGCACGCGAGCCTGCGCGGAAGTGACCCCGCAATCCTCGCCGCGCTTCGCACGGGCACACGCCTCGTCGAAGGTGGGTATTCCCGCGCTTTGAAGGCAGGCCGTCACCACGCGGGCGCAGCCTGCCGCAGCTGGGTCCTTCGAGCACAGCGACACGGAGAGCGCTTCCACCTCGAGAGGACTCGCGATAACCCGGCCGTCGCCGAAAAGCTCCCAGAGGTCGGCAATCCAGGTGGGAAACGTGGCAACCGTCGCCCCAAAAAGCGCACGGGGACCGGCCTCGGCAGCAACGCGTTTCCGATAGGAGAGCGCCTCGGCGTATGTCGGGAGCAGGACTACGTCGTATGAAGTATGTTCGTTCGTATTCATGGGCTCAGTATACACGAACATATGTACCAATTAAAGAAGGGCTCGAAGATTCTTGCCGTGTTTCCCACGCGTATTTTCCCACCAGACCGGCGGAGGATCCTAGCCTCAACACGCGCGCCGAACGACGACGCTGCGCGAAGGGTCGACCCGAGTCTCGATGTCGCGGCTTCCGCAGTCGGGACACGTGCGCGAACCTTCGCCAGGCTTGAGCACGCGCCCGCAGGTGCTGCAGACGAACAGGATGGCAGGAACGCTCACGCCGTTTCCCATCCTAAGCGATTGCGCCTTGATAGCGACCTCTCTCGGAATCTTCATTGCAAGGCTCCTTACAATCCGAACAGATGGTCGGCGGTGTTGCTCACGAAGTCATCCTCATCGAGCACCCAGCCAGCATCAGTCTTGACAAGCGAGAACATGATGAAGGAGTACTCGGAGCTCACATGCCCCTTCGCCGTCTCCGTTGCCGCAGCGACCTGCTGCTTTGTGGAAGTGCGCGAGCCCGCTGCGAGCGAGCGCGCCGCATTGTCAACCGCCGACACGAAGTTGTATACCGGAACGCTCGTGCAGTCGGCGAACACGTCGGCAGTACCGTCGGTATAAGCGAAGACGTCGTCATCGTCAACCGTGCATGACGCCTCCTCGATGAACCAGCGCGCAAGCTCCTTCGAATCGACGCCCGCATCATCGGCGGAGAACCCGAACATCTTGACGTACCTCGCATTGGCCCCTTGGGCAATGCGGTCGACGATCTTCTCGTGCGAATCGAGCGACGCCAAAGCATCGCGCGCGGACGCAAGCGCCGCAAACTCGTCGGCTTCATCGTTGGAGAAGCTGTTCATGGAACTAGAAGAGCCGTCCTGGCGCTCCGAGCCCGAGTCATCAAACCAGCTCGAGGTATCGTTGTCGAACGAATCGGCGATATCACCCACGCAAGACGCCGCACAGCTTCCAACCTGGGAAATCAGAATGAGAGCGATGATGATACCGAAAATGGAGCCAAGACAGGACTTCTTCTTGGGAGTCTCTTCGGGCGAAGCGGGCTTGCCGCCTTCCACGCCCACCGTCGATTGCGGCTTTTTCATCCCCTTGCCGAACGCGTCCTTCGGCCGCCCCGATGTCGTGTGCACGATGGTCCGGCGCAAGCGATCGGAAACGCCTTTCGGATGGGGATGCTCCTCCAAGAAGGGCGCCGCTGCAGGGCGCTTGCCCGCCCCCGCGGGAGGGGTAGCACGCGTCGGTGAGCTTCCCACCTGCGGAGATGTTTCCGCATACGCACGGGATGCCGCCGAGGGCGAGCTCTTGCGAGCCTCCGAGGAACCCGCAGGCGCCTGAGCGGTGAGCTTCTTTTCGAGCGTGCGCCGACGAGCATCGATACGTTCTTTCGCGGATACTTCCCGAACGTCAAGCGAAGCGTCGTCCGCGGACTTTCCTGGCCGCCCAGCAGGCGCCGCGGGTGCAGCCGGCTTCGCAGGAGAGGCAGGCACAGCGGGAGCCGCGGGAACGCCGTAGCCCTTGTTGTTCTTGTCTGCCATGCACTCCCCTTTCGATTGCGTTATCGCATGGGAACCATTATACGGGACGCGCTTTGCCGCATGGAGCTGCGAACGACATTCTTACGTTGACACGCGAGCGGGCGCAGCTAAAGCGGCCTCCAACAAAGGACGGCCCAGCGCGTCTCCTGGGTGTAGTCCATCATAACGCCGCCGCCAGGGCGCTCCTTCACGTGCTCATCAAAGAACGCATCGAGCAGGGGGCGCTCTTCGGGCTTCACGTCCGCCGCCTTGGCGAGAAATCCCTTGAGCTCCTCGGCGCTATCCGATTGCGGGACGCGCGGCACCTCGATGTAGCGGACCTCAGGGAAACGCCCGCTTCCCAGCAGATAGTTCAAAAGCACGGCAAAATCACTTGCGAGCTGGGGCGGCGTAATCTCGCGACCCAAAGCGCGCTCCACGCGGGCGTCGATCCACGGTACCTCGCCGCATGCAGTGGTGATCACGACACGGCTTTTCGCCTTGGACTCGAGCTTGGCGACGGCATCTTGGATGTCATGGGTGGTGAGAGAGCGCGACGAAATCGCCACGTCAGCCTGAGGGATGCCCTCCCAGCTCTCCTGCCATGCGCGACGGAAGATGAAGAAACGCTCCTCGACGCCGGCTTCGGCAACCGCCTGCCGCAACTCCCCGAGCATCCCGTCCGAGAAATCGACTGCCACCACATCGTGGCCCTTTTTCGCCAATGGAACGCTGAGCACGCCGGGGCCGCAGCCCATATCGAGGATGCTCTCGCCCGGCGCGAGCGCGAGCAGCTCGGTGAGCTGCGCGAGATAGCTGCTGCGCCGATTCTTGTGAGCATAGTTGGGCGCCATCTCGTTCCAGCGCACCCTGAGTTCATCAAGGGTTTTGTCGGCGTTCTTGTCGGCGCTTCGGTAGAAATCGCACCATTCCTGGGCGGTGGGCACGCGTTGCAAAAGAGGCCTCCTCGTCGATAACCAGCCGCAGCGGAACCAGGCAACGCGCAAGATCGGCGCGCGGAAGCTGCGGTCGAAACGATAATCCTGTAGCGAATATGATACCTAATCGCGAAGCATTGCGCGCGGAAAGACCGCGAGAAGGCGCCCTCGCCCACGAGACCTTTTCTTGAAAACCGGAGTCTCGTGGACAGAAAGCATCGATGAGGGCGCGGCGCGCCACCTCGTTTTCCGCCCGCGAAAAACCCCACAAAACGAAGGAGGGCGCGGCCCTCGCAGAGAACCGCGCCCTCCCTATTCGCTTAGGTGTAAGCCCTTCCGCCTCGTTAGTCCTCGGCGTAGAGCTCCTTCAGCTTCACCAGATGGTTGTAACGATCGATCGCTGCTTCCTCGTTGCGCTCGAAGAGTTCGGCTGCGCGCTCGGGGAACTCGCGCGTGAGTCGACTGTAGCGCGCCTCGTTCATGAGGAACTCCTGGTAGCCTCCAGCGGGCTCCTTGCAATCGAGGGTGAACTTCTTGCCCGCGGGCGCCGCCGGGTTGTAGCGGAAGAGGTTCCAGTACCCGCAGTCGACGGCCTTCTTCATCTCCTCCTGGCAGTTCTTCATGCCGCCCTTGATGGCATGCATCTCGCAAGGAGAGTAACCGATGATGAGCGACGGTCCCGGATATGCCTCGGCCTCGGCGATGGCCTTAATCGTCTGCGCCGGCTTCGCGCCCATGGCGACCTGCGCCACGTACACATAACCGTACTGCATGGCGATCTCGGCGAGACTCTTCTTAGCGATGTTCTTGCCCGCCGCCGCGAACTGCGCAACCTGGCCGATGTTGGATGCCTTGGATGCCTGGCCGCCGGTGTTGGAGTACACCTCGGTGTCGAAGACAAACACGTTCACGTCCTCGCCGGATGCGAGCACATGGTCGAGTCCGCCGTAGCCGATGTCGTAAGCCCAGCCGTCGCCGCCGAAGATCCAGATGGATTTCTTGGCGAGGTAGTCCTTGTTCGCGAGGATCTTGGCCGCAAGCGCCGATGCCTCCCCTTCGCCTTCCGCAAGCTTCTCAAGCTCGGCCACGAAAGCGGCGGAAGCATCCTTCGATGCCGCGGAGTCATCGCGCGCGTCGAGCCACGCCTGCGCTGCCGCAGCCGCGTCCTCGGGCACGCCGGCAGCAAGCAGCTGCTCGGTCTGCTCGATCACCATCTGGCGAACGGCGGTGTGACCCTGCAGCATGCCGAAGCCGTGCTCGGCGTTGTCTTCGAACAGCGAGTTCGCCCAAGCGGGGCCGTGGCCTTCCTTGTTGACCGTATACGGCGAGGTCGCAGCGGGACCGCCCCAGATGGAGGAGCACCCGGTCGCGTTGGAGATGAACATGCGGTCGCCGAACAGCTGGGTGACAAGGCGTGCATAGGAGGTCTCGGCGCAGCCCGCGCAGGAGCCGGAGAACTCAAGCAGCGGCTGCTTGAACTGGCTGCCCTTCACGGAGTTGTCCTGCACCTCGGGCTTGTCGGCAACCTCCGCCACGCAGTAGTCGAACACATCCTGCTCGGCGAGCTCGCCCTCGGCACCGACCATGGAAAGCGAGTCGGTGGGGCACACGCCGACGCACACGCCGCAGCCCATGCAGTCGAGCGGCGAGATGGCGAGGGTGTAGCGGAAAGTGTCCTTGAGCTTGCCCTTCATGGGGATGGCCACAAGGTTCTCAGGCGCTGCGGCGACTTCCTCGTCGGTGAGCGCATAGGGGCGGATCGTGGCGTGCGGGCAGACGAACGAACACTGGTTGCACTGGATACACGTGGAGGAATCCCATTTGGGAACGCTCACGGCGACACCGCGCTTCTCGTAGGCGGAAGCGCCCTGCTCGAACTGGCCGTCCTCGTGGCCGACGAACGCGGAGACAGGCAGCGAGTCGCCGTCCATGCGGCCGACGGGCTCCATGATCTCGCGCACCTGCTTGACGAGCTCAGGCTTGCCCTCAAGCTCGGGGGCAGCCGCATCGCCTGCGGCGTCCGCCCAGTCGGCGGGAACGTCGATCTTCACGAACGCGGTCGCGCCGGCGTCGATCGCCTTGTGGTTCATGTCGACGACGGCCTGGCCCTTCTTCAGGTACGATTTCGTTGCCGCATCCTTCATGTATTGGATGGCCTCGGCCTGCGGGAGCACGCCGGCAAGCGTGAAGAACGCCGACTGCAGGATGGTGTTCGTACGCTTGCCCATGCCGATCTCGATGGCCAGGTCGATCGCGTTGATCGTGTAGAGCTGCACGTCGTTTTTCGCGATGTAGCGCTTGGCGTCGGCTGACAGGTGGTGCGCAAGCTCCTCGGGCGTCCACTGGCAGTTGATCATGAAGGTGCCGCCCGGCTTCACGTCCTTCACGATGGGGAAGTCCTTCGTGATGTAGCTGGGGTTGTGGCAGGCGACGAAGTCCGCCTTATTAATATAGTAGGGGCTGCGGATCGGGCTGTCGCCGAAGCGAAGATGCGAAATCGTCACACCGCCCGTCTTCTTGGAATCGTACTGGAAGTAGGCCTGCACGTACTTGTCGGTGTGGTCACCGATGATCTTGATGGAGTTCTTGTTCGCGCCGACCGTGCCGTCGCCGCCCAAACCCCAGAACTTGCACTCGATGGTCCCGGGCGCCGCGGTGTTCGGGCAGTTGGGGTCCTCAGGCAACGAAAGGTTGGTCACGTCGTCGACGATGCCGATGGTGAACTGGCGTCGGGGCTCGTCCTTCGCAAGCTCGGAGAACACGGCGAACGCGGACGCGGGCGGGGTGTCTTTGCTGCCCAAGCCGTAGCGGCCGCCGACAACGGTGATGCCCGAGCGGCCCTCGATGGCAAGCGCGTTCAGGACGTCCATATACAAAGGCTCGCCCACGCTGCCCGGCTCCTTCGTACGGTCGAGCACGGCGATCTTCTTCACCGTCTCGGGAAGAGCCTCCACGAACTTGCTCGTCACAAACGGGCGATACAGGCGCACCTTCACAAGGCCCACCTTCTCACCGTGGGCGTTGAGGTAGTCGATGACCTCCTCGGCCACGTCGCAGAACGAGCCCATGGCCACGATCACGCGGTCGGCGTCGGGCGCGCCGTAGTAGTTGAACAGCTCGTAGTTGGTGCCGAGCTTGGCGTTGATCTGGTGCATATAGTCCTCGACGATGGCGGGAAGCTCGTCGTAGAAGGAATTGCACGCCTCGCGGTGCTGGAAGAAGATGTCGCCGTTCTCGTGCGAGCCGCGCATGGAGGGGCGCTCGGGGTTGAGCGAGTGATCGCGGAACGCCTGCACCGCGTCCATGTCGCACATATTTGCCAGATCGGCATAATCCCAGCATGCGACCTTCTGGACCTCATGCGAAGTGCGGAAGCCGTCGAAGAAGTTCAAAAACGGGACGCGCCCCTTGATGGCCGCAAGGTGCGCCACCGGAGCCAAGTCCATGATTTCCTGCACGTTGCCCTCGGCGAGCATGGCGAAGCCGGTTTGGCGGCAGGCCATGACATCGGAGTGATCGCCGAAGATGTTCAGGGCCTGGGTGGCCACGGTGCGGGCGGAGACGTGCAAGACGCCGGGGAGCAGCTCGCCCGCCATCTTGTACATGTTGGGAATCATGAGGAGGAGGCCCTGGGATGCGGTGTAGGACGTGGTGAGAGCGCCCGCTGCGAGCGAGCCATGCATCGTGCCCGAAGCGCCGCCTTCCGATTGCATCTCGCACACCTTCACGCGCGTGCCGAAGATGTTCTTCCTGCCCTGGGCGGACCACTGATCGACCAGGTCAGCCATGGGGCTCGACGGCGTAATGGGGTAAATTCCCGCCACCTCGGTGAACGCGTAGGAAACGTACGCGGCCGCGGAGTTGCCGTCCATCGACTTGAATTCTCGTGCCATGCTCACTCTCCTCAGATAATTACGGAAGGGCAAAGGCGCATGAGGCGTGCCCCCTGCGCCCTCGTGCACAATCTCGTCTGTTCTTGTAGACATTCAGGAATACTAGCAGCGCAATCGCACTCCACCCGCCTGCAGCGCGAAACGGCGCTTGCAAGGGTTGTTACGCTTCGGTAAATGGGCGCGACGGGGCGCGCAGGAGAGCGCACGGGACATCGGGAGGGATGTTTAGGGGACAGAAAGGGGCCTTAAAACCCCTTCGCCGCTGGTCAAACGTGACTGATTCGGTAACAGTACGCGGGATTGTCCCTCTCGGCGCAACGTTACAACTTTCGAACAAGATGCACGAAATCCTTTACTTTCCCTTTATTTATCAAGCGGTTTCGAAGATAATGTGAAGCGTTCGTGCGCAAAAGGAAGGCGCATGAGCGTACGGGGGTCGTCCCCGAACGATAAAAGTTGGAGGGTATTCCATGGAACAAGTGAAACTCACTCGTCGCTCCTTCGTTGCAGGCGCAACTGCCGCAGGCGCGCTCGCCGCGCTTTCGCTGACCGGCTGCGGTGGCGGATCGAGCGAGAAGAAGGACGACGGCGCGAAGTCCGACGGCACCGCTAAGGGCGGCGGCACCATCGTCGCTGCTTGCAGCTACAAGAACGCCAACTACAACCCCATCGGCGCAAGCTCCGCCCTCATGCTCCCCGCAATCCAGCACTGCCTCGAGGGTCTCTATGAGCTCAACTACTTCAGCGGCAAGACCGAAGCTGCCCTCGCAGCCGGCGAGCCGACGAAGGTTTCCGACACCGAGTACGAGGTCGCGCTTCGCCAGGGCGCCAAGTATTCCGACGGCACCGAAGTGACCGCCGACGACGTCGTCGCCGTGGTCGAGGCCAACAAGGCTAACGCAACTTACAAGGACATGCTCTCCTTCATCGACGAAGTCACCGCCAAGGACGCCTCCACGGTTTCCTTCAAGCTCGCCTATCCTTCGGTCGACAGCGACAGCCTGCTCAAAGAGCGCCTGTCCCTGTGCCGCGTGTTCCCGGCAAGCGAAATCACCAAGGAATCCATGCCCACCCCGCCGATCGGGTCGGGCGCTTGGGCATTCGGCGAGTGCAACGGCGAGGACGGCGGCGAGCTCAACTTCACGCCGAACGCCAACTACAACGGTGCAAAGCCGGCAAACGCTGACGCCATGCAGTGGCTCGTCCGCGTCGACAACACCGCTCGCGTGACCGCCCTTCAGGAAGGCACCGCCGTCGCTGGCGAGAACATCCCGTTCGCCAACAGCGACCAGCTCGTGAACGCCGGCGTCACCGTCGACAGCGTCAGCAGCTACGGCATCGGCTTCCTCATGTTCAACTGCCAGAAGGAGCCCTTCAACGACAAGCGCGTCCGTCAGGCTTTCTTCTACGCCATCGACTACGACAAGCTCATCTCCAACCAGCTCGGCGGCCAGGCGGAGACGCTGACGTCCTACCTGCCGAAGGACAACCCGGCCTACCATGAGGCTTCCACCATCTATAAGTACGATCCCGAGAAGGCGAAGTCCCTGCTCAAGGAAGCGGGTCAGGAGAATCTCTCCTTCACGCTCCTCGTCATCGACAACTGGATCAAGGACCTCGCAGCTCAGATCCAGCAGGATCTCCAGGCAGTCGGCCTGACCTGCACGCTCGACGTCCAGGCTGCCCCCTACCCGGCGCTCGCTGCCAAGGAAGACAATTCCGTGCTCGACTACGACGTGTTCCTGGCCCCTGGCGACGTGTCCTGCTTCGGCACCAACGCCGACGTGCATCTGGCCTGGTTCTACGGCGAGAACACCGACTGGTGCCAGGGCCGTACCTGCTGGGCAAAGGCTGGCGACGGCAAGTGCAGCGAATTCAACCAGTACCTCGACGAGGCACGCAAGGCCACCGATGCGGGCGCTCGCCAGGAAGCCTACAACAAGTGCTTCGACATCATCGCCGAGGAAGTGCCACTGTACCCGCTGTTCCACAAGAAGGTTCTCACCGGCTACTGGGCAGACAAGATCGAAGGCTTCGAGCCCAGCCCGACCACCGGTCTGTACTTCCAGGACGCAAAGCTTAAGTAAGCTTGCCTAAAAAGCCTGCTTCATCCTGCACGAAAGCCCGCCTCCCGAGGCGGGCTTTTTGTTGCGAAACAACCGCGAAACGCGGAAAGCGGGCATGCGCAACTATACTGGTTGCATTGCAGTCGAAAGAGGGAGGAAAGGTTTCGCATGAAGCGACTTTTTTCAGTGTACGGGGACTCCATCAGCACCTTCGAAGGGGTAACCCCCGATGGCTGGAGCATTTTCTATACGGGCGATCAGCGTGAGGCGACGGGGGTACAAACGCCTGCCGACACTTGGTGGATGCAGGTCATCAACCATTTCGGCGGCGAGCTTCTCGCGAATGCCGCCTGGTCGGGCTGCGTCTGCGAGGGCAACGTGTTTCCCCAAGGCGCGAGCGAGCGCCGTATCGCCGCGCTCGAGCGGGACGGGAAAGCACCTGACGATATCCTCATCTATATCGGCATCAACGACTACGGATGGGGAACCGCTTACGCGCAGATCTGCGGCGGGTCACCGAACGCGCCGGCCGAGCTTGTGGCGAGCTGTCCCGACAAGGGGAAAGTCGCGGGACTCGCGCCCGACAATGCAGTTGAGAAGTTCGCGAGCTCGTATCGCAGCATGCTTCGCACCATGCACGAGAAGTGGCCGGAAGCCCACATCTGGGCAGCAACGCTTCTCCCTGGGCGCGTGAAGGGGGCGGAGAAGTCGACCTCGCCTCGATGGTTTCGCGGCATCTGCGTCGATGAGTACAGCAAGGCCATCCTTGACGCCGCAGCTGACGAGCCCAACTGCACGCCCGTCGACGCAGCGGCCCTCGGCTTCGACTACGAGGCAATCGATGGTACGCACCCCACGAAGCGCGGCATGAAGCAACTTGCGGCGATGTACATCCGAGGCATGGAGACCGCGGACAAGGCCCTTCCCCACACCCCCTACGAAGGAAGCGAGCTTCTCACCGACGACATGAGGACCGTCGAGTTCTGCACGAAGCCCTGCGTCGGATGCGAATTCGCGAAGGGTACGGGCAACAACTGGTGGCACGTTTGCGAAAAACAGCTGCAGTAACGCTATCCAATTTATGCTCTTGCAATAAATAACGGTCTTTGATATGGAACCGACCGTTATAATACTAGGTTGGCAATTCTTGGGCGCGGCACCGCTCGGAGAGGTGCCGAACATTATTTTAGGGTGCTCTCACGAGCAGAAATCGAAAGGAGGGGACAAGTGAATAACCTGTTGCGATTGATTGGCAACCGCCTGATTTGGCTGCCCATCATGATCTTCGGTGTCACCGTTCTCGTCTTCTTCCTGATGTCGTTATCACCCATCGATCAGGCGTACTCAGCCCTGGGCGAAAACGCGTCAGCGGAACAACTCGCGCTTTACCGCGAGCAACACGGCCTCGACGACCCCGTCGTCGTGCAGTACTGCAACTACATGGTGGGCTTCTTCCATGGCGACCTGGGAACCTTCGGCCCCGCGAACCAATCCGTCGCAGGCCGCATCGCGACCGCGCTGCCCATTACGCTGCAGCTGGGCTTCTTCGGCTTCATCATCGCGATTATTGCAAGCACGATCCTGGGCGTCATCTCGGCGCTCTATCGCGATCGCTGGCCTGACCAGGTCATCCGCATCTTCTCGATCGCCTGCATCGCGACCCCGTCGTTCTGGCTCGCCGTACTGTTCATCCTTTTGTTCTCCTCGATGCTGCATGTGCTCCCCGCATCAGGTGCCCTCCCTGCGTTCACGGAGAACCCGGGCGGCTGGCTTGCCCGCATGGCGATGCCCGGCATCGCGCTTGCCGTCCCCCTCACCGGCCAGATGACGCGCATCATCCGCACGTCGATGGTCGAGGAGCTCGACAAGGACTACGTGCGCACCGCCCGCGGCTTCGGCATCCCCTACGGCACCGTCGTCGCGCGCAACGTGCTTCGCAACGCGCTCATCACGCCGGTCACCGTGCTCGGCCTGAAGTTCGGTTACATGATCGGCGGCGCTGTGGTCTTGGAGGTCATTTTCTCGCTTCCTGGCATGGGCATGGCCATCCTTTCGGGCGTCACCTCGAACTACGTTATGCTCGTCCAGGGTGTCGTCCTCGTCGTTGCCATCACCTTCATCATCGTCAACGTGATCGTCGACATGCTCTATATCCTTATCGATCCGCGAATCAGGACGGTGTAGCACCATGGCTCAACTTCGTGGCAACCTCACTAAGAAGATGGAGGCCGGCGCCGGCAAAGTGCGCTTCCGCCGTTGGAAGAACATGACGATCGGCGCGCGCATCTCGCTTGTCGTGCTCATCGCGATCATCGCCATCGCCATCCTCGCCGACTTCATCGCCCCCTATGATCCCTATGCGATCTACACCTCGTTCACCGCGCCTAACGGCGAACACCTCTTTGGCACCGACGACAAGGGGCGCGACGTTTTGTCCCGCCTGATGTGTGGCGCCAAGTACTCGCTCACCATCGGCCTGGGCGCCACGGCGTTCGCGCTCGTGGTCGGCTCCATCGTCGGCGCCATCGCCGCCGTTGTGCGCCAGCGCATCTCCAATATCATCATGCGCATCCTGGACATCATCATGTCCTTCCCTGGCATCGCTCTCGCTGCGACCTTCATCGTCGTGTTTGGCAACAGCGTGCCCTCGCTCATCTTCGCCATCGGCTTTCTCTACATCCCGCAGATCGCCCGCATCGTGCGCGCGAACGTGATGAGCGAATACAACCAGGATTACGTGCGCGCCGTCGTCGTCTCCGGCGCCCGCGCCCCCTGGATTCTCTGGAAGCACGTCGTACGCAACTGCATCGCCCCGGTGCTCGTGTTCACCATCGTGCTCGTCGCTGACGCCATCGTGTTCGAGGCGTCGCTCTCCTTCATCTCCGCCGGCATCCCCGAACCGACGCCGACGTGGGGCAACATCCTCGCCGACGCGCGCAACGGCGTGCTCGCCGGTCGCTGGTGGCAGGCGCTGTTCCCGGGCCTCATGATCATGATCACGGTGCTCTGCCTGAATATCGTCTCCGAAGGCATCACCGACGCTATCGCAGCACCGAAGGCCGCCGTCAAGGTCGACGAGAACGATCTTAAGGGCAACCGCGAGGCTGACCGCATGGTCGCCGACCCGACGCTTGCCTACGCCGCCCAGGCCGAGATGCTCACCAAGCGCCTCGACGCACTGCGCGAGGTCGAGCTTGTGCGCACCGACCGCTTCGAAGCCCGCACCGACGTGCCGCCGATCCTCGAAGTGAAGGACCTTTGCATCAAGTTCCCGCGTCATGGCGACGTGAACGTCGTCGACCACGTGAGCTTCGTCGTCCGTCCGCGCCAAACCATGGGCCTTGTGGGCGAATCCGGCTGCGGCAAGTCCATCACGAGCCTCACCATCATGGGCCTGCTCGACAAGAAGGCGCAGATTTCCGGCGAAATCCTCTACGACGGCAAGAATCTGCTCACCCTCTCCGACAAGGAGATGAACGAGCTGCGCGGCCGTGAAATCGCGATGATTTACCAGGACGCGCTTTCGAGCTTGAATCCGTCAATGCTGATCAAGGCGCAGATGAAGCAGCTCACCAAGCGCGGCGGCACCCGCAGCGCCGAGGAACTGCTGGAACTTGTGGGACTCGACCCCAAGCGCACGCTCGACTCCTACCCGCATGAGCTCTCCGGCGGCCAGCGCCAGCGTGTGCTCATCGCCATGGCGCTCACGCGCGACCCGAAGCTCGTCATCGCCGACGAGCCGACGACCGCCCTCGACGTCACCGTGCAGAAGCAGGTTATCGACCTTCTGAACAAGCTCCAGCACGAGCTCGGCTTCGCGATGGTGTTCGTGAGCCACGACCTCGCACTCGTCGCCGAGGTCGCAAACTCGATCACCGTCATGTACGCAGGCCAGGTCGTGGAGCAGGGCCCCGTGAAGGACATCCTCACCAGCCCCGTTCACGAGTACACGCGCGGCCTTCTCGGCTCGGTGCTCTCCATCGAAGCCGGCGGCGACCGCCTGCACCAGGTGCCTGGCAGCGTTCCGTCCCCGAAGGACTTCCCCGAGGGCGACCGCTTCCGCCCGCGTTCGAGCCACCCGGACAAGATTTCAAACGTCCGCCCGATGCTCAAGCGCGTCAAGGGCACCGACCACTACTACGCCGAGCTTCCCGACAGCGAGCTGAAGCGCGTGGGAATCGAGCCCTACCTTACGGGAGGTGCAGAGTAAATGACCGAGAAGAACAATCAAGCGGCGGAAATCGTCGAAAAGGACCTTATCGCCGCCGCGAGCGACACGGAGTCTGTGAACGATATTGAGACTGCGGAGGGCCGCGAGCTTATCACCGAGCAGGAAGACGCGAAGGACGCAAATGTGCCTGCGAGCACTGTCGCTTCCGATGAGGACGGGAAAACCCCCATCATCTTCCTCGACGACGTGCATGTGGTCTTCAAGACGCGCACGGGATCGATTCTGCACCCGAACAAGGTGCACGCGGTGAACGGCCTCACCCTGAAGCTCATGCCGGGCGAGACGATTGGCATCGTCGGCGAGTCGGGTTGCGGCAAATCGACCACGGCAAACGTCATGTGCGGCCTGCAGACGCCTACGTCGGGGCACGTTTACTTCAAGGGAACCGACGTCACGAAGCGCACCGCTGCGCAGCGTCGCATCATCGGCCGCGTGATCTCAGTCGTGTTCCAGGATCCGGCGACGGCGCTGAACGCCCGTATGAGCGTACGCGACCAGCTGACCGACCCGATGATCGTGCATAAGGTGGGCGACGCGAAATCCCGCGAGGCCCGCGTGCATGAGCTCATCGAGATGGTGGGCCTGCCAGAATCCGTTCTCGATGCGCTGCCCGGCCAGATGTCCGGCGGCCAGCGCCAGCGCGTGGCCATCGCTCGTGCGCTGTCGCTCAACCCTGACGCCATCATCGCCGATGAGCCGACGTCCGCACTCGATGTTTCGGTTCGCGCACAAATTCTGAACCTACTCATGGACTTGAAGAAGCAGCTCGGCCTTGCTATGGTCTTCATCAGCCACGACATTCAGACGGTGCGCTACATCTCCGACCGCATCATCGTCATGAACCACGGTCAGGCAGTCGAGCGGGGAACCGCCGAAGAGGTGTTCAACCACCCCAAGGACGACTACACGCGCCTGCTTCTGGGCGCGGCCCCCTCGCTTCTCCACCCCAATCTTGGGAAAGAGTAAGCACCGACAAGTCAACGAAGGGCGACTCGCAAGGGTCGCCCTTTTTGTTTGCTAGAGACGGGAAATCCCAATCTCAAGGATGGATGTGGGGTGCATTCCGCGCTCAAACAGTCCTGCTCGCGCAAACAGCCCACTGGGCTGTTTGGCTCGTGCGGAACTGCGCGCGAAACGCACCCCACATCCATCGAGCGTCATATGGAGTTTTGTAAAACGTTCTTCCCTCTCCCCTTTTCATGTGATGATAAGCGCCCTTTTCTTGACGCGTTTTCCCTGCGTGCTATGCTTTTTGAGTTTGAGACAAGACCGTCAAATGAAAGGCACGGCATGGACACCAAAGAGTTCCACGGCGTAATCCCCCCCGTGGTAATCCCCCTGAACGAGAAGAAGCAGCTCGACCTCGAGTCGTTCGAGCGCTCTATCAACCGCATGATTGACGCAGGCGTGAACGGCCTGTTCTTCCTGGGATCCTCAGGCGAGGTCGCCTTCCTCACCGACGCACAACGCTACCACGTGCTGCAGGAAGCCGTGGCCATCGTGAACCATCGCGTGCCCGTGCTCGCCGGCGTCATCGATATGGAAACCCTGCGCGTTATCGACCAGTGCAAGCGCGCGAAGGGCTACGGCGTCGACGCGCTCGTCGCAACCGCCCCATTCTACGCGCTCGGCGGCCCGCGCGAGGTCGAGCGTCACTTCCGCGACATCCGCGAGAACACCGACCTGCCGCTGTTCGCTTACGACCTGCCCGTGTGCGTGCACACCAAGCTCGACCCCACGATGCTCGTGCGCCTCGGCAAGGACGGCGTGCTCCAGGGCGTGAAGGACTCCTCCGGCGACGACGTCTCCTTCCGTTGGCTCGTGCTCGAAAACGAGGACGCAGGCCATCCGCTTCAGCTGCTCACCGGCCATGAGGTCTGCGTCGACGGCGCTTACCTCGGCGGCGCGGACGGCTCCGTTCCCGGCCTTGCGAACCTCGATCCGTTCAGCTACGTCGAGCAGTACAAGGCGTTCCAGGCAGGCGATTGGGCGAAGGTCAAGGAGCTGCAGGACCACCTCGCCCGCCTCATGTTCCTCACCCGCGTCGTGAAGGCGACCGTCGGCTTCGGCGCCGGCGTGGGCGCGTTCAAGACGGCGCTCTGGCAGATGGGCGTGTTCAACACGAACCAGATGCGCGAGCCCGTCCAAGCGCTTGAAGGCGAAGACGTCGCGGCCATCGTCGAGGTCCTCAAGAAGTCGGGCCTCATGGACGCCGACGCGCCTATCCGCAAATAACGTCACCCAGCAGAGGAGCGCGGCGTGCAAAGGCGAAAGGCCCACGCGTCGCGCTCCTTTCTTTCGACCCATTCAAGGAGCAGCATGGCAACCTTCCCTGCGAACTGCGATTTTCCTGCGCGTGTTGTCGCGATCGATGTGGGCGCCACCAAGATCACGGGCAGCATCGTGCGCTACGATTCCGCCGAAGCAGAGCCCGTCGTGGAAGATTCGCGCACCGTGGCGACCGAGGCGATGAAGGGCGGGGCGAGCGTCCTCGACAAGATTTGCTCGCTCGCGAGCGACCTTGCCGTATGCGCCCCGGCCTCCCCGCTCGGTATCGGAGTGGGAACCGCCGGGCGCGTCGACGCGAAGTCCGGCGACATCGCCTACGCGAACGATCTCATGCCAGGCTGGGGCGGACAACCGCTCGCCTCCGCATTGCGCGAGCACTGCGGCGTCCCTGCCGCCGTCTTGAACGACGTGCAAGCTTATGCAGTGGGAGAAGCCCGCTGGGGCGCTGGGCGCGGTGCCGATACCTGCATCATGATTGCCGCGGGAACCGGCGTCGGCGGCGCCGTTATCGCGCATGGCCGCATCGTGCGCGGCAAGCACGGCTTCGCGGGCGAGGTGGGACATATGGCCTCCTCCGTCGCCACGGGGATTCCCTGCGTTTGCGGAGGAAGCGGGCATCTGGAAAGCGTCGCCGCAGGCAGCGGCATCGAGGCGCGTTTCTTCGAAGCCACCGAGGAGCATCTCTCCGGGGCCGAGATTTCCGCACTTGCCGCAAAAGGCGAGCAGCCCGCACGGCGCATCATCAAGGAAGCGGGCTTTGCGCTCGGCCAGGCCATCGCTGGACTTACGAACATTCTCGATCCCGACATCGTGATCTTGTCGGGCTCGGTGGTGAAAGCCGGTACCGAATGGCGTGCAGAGCTGCAGCGCGGGTTCGACGGTCAGATCCCCTCAATCCAGCGCGATCTTCCCATCGTCGATGCCGAGCTTGGCGCAACCGCCCCGCTCATCGGCGCGGCCGAGAACCTTATCGATTCGCTTTAACGCCTAAGCGGTCCTTTCACACGATGGCTAAAACCGGCGAGCTGCATACATCCTCGCAGCTCGCGCCCAACCTAAAGCACATCTCGCTAACTGCAAAGGAGCATCTCATGATCTATCCCGTTATCCAGCAACTCAAGGGGAAGCTCATCGTAAGCTGCCAGGCCTACATGGGTGAGCCCCTGCGCCACCCTGAAACGATGGCGCAGATGGCACGCGCCTGCGAGCTGGGCGGCGCTGGCGGAATCCGCTGCCAGGGACTTTCCGACATTTCCGCTATTAAGGGACGTACCGAGGTGCCCGTCATCGGCATTTGGAAAGAAGGACACGAGGGCGTCTACATCACGCCGACACTGCGTCATGCGCGCGCCTGCGTTGCCGCAGGTGCCGACATTGTCGCGGTAGACGCCACCGACCGTCCGAGGCCCGACGGCAAGACGCTCGAAGACACCGTGCGCCCGCTCAAGGAAGAAGGCGTGCTCGTCATGGCCGATTGCTCGACGATTGAGGACATCCGTCACGCCTTCGCCATCGGATGCGACATCGCCTCGACAACGCTTTCGCATCCTGGGGCCGCCATCGACTGCGGAATGGCCGACGGCCCCGACGTTGCGCTCGTGCGCCAAGCGACGACGGAATTCCCCGACAAGCCCGTCATCTGCGAAGGCCGTGTCCACACGCCCGCCGACGCAAAGGCCGCCATGGACGCCGGCGCCTGGGCAGTCGTCGTGGGAACCGCCATCACGCACCCCACGTCCATCACGAGCTGGTTTGCGGAAGCGATCGAAGGGTAAAAGTACACCGAGTCGAGTCAATCCTGGCACAAAAGCCGAGGTGTCCCACTCGGTAGTAAAGGACCAAAAAGAAGTCCCAGGTCGAGCAAACGCTTGACCTGGGACTTCTTATTTAAGGGCCTGCTTAAGTCCGTCGCATTCCCCAATTCGAGTGCTCTATCCGCGGGATACCTCGGCTTTTGTGCCAAAATCGTCCTCTCAGGATGCACTATTTTAGCAGCGAGGGTTAGCTGTCGTTTCTGCTTATTCCGACACCCCTGGCGCGCGTTTATCCCACCTAGGCTCTCCTTTAGAACAGCAGCTTCCCTCGCAAGACGACGTGCTTTACCTGAAGATCCCCGTCGAGCACGACAGCATCGGCGATCTTCCCAGGCGCAATGCTCCCGCGCTCGCCAGAGATGCCGAGCGCGCACGCCGGCGTCATCGTTGCAGCGCGAACCGCATCGGCCAAGGGGATTCCCATCTTCGTCACCGCCGTGCGCAAACACGCCATGACGCTGCTCACGCTGCCCGCAAGCGAGCCGTTCTCGATAGTCGCGCGATTGCCGTGCACGGTGAACAGCTGTCCGCCGAGCTCGAAGGTCCCGTCACCCAGCCCGCACGCTCGCAGCGAGTCGCTGATCAAAATCATGCGCTCGGGGAAAAGCGAGAATGCGAGGCGAACCATCGAAGGCGCAATATGCACGCCGTCAGCGATAATCTCGCAGGTCACGTCTCGCCGGTCGACAGCAGCGGCAATCGGACCCGGCTCGCGATGATGCAACCCCGGCATCGCGTTGAACAGGTGGGTCATGTGACGCGCTCCCGCCTCAAAGGCAGCGGCAGCCGTCTTGTAATCGGCGCACATATGCGCAAGCGAAACGCGAACACACCCCGAAACCTCGCGAATGAACTCCAGGTTGCCAGGTTCCTCCGGCGCCACATCAACCAGCTTGATCTTTCCGTTCGCCGCCTCTTGCCAACGTTCGAACTCCCCCATCGTCGCGCCGCGCACGTACGACGGGTTCTGAGCGCCAACTTTCCCCGGCGAGACGAAAGGACCCTCCATGTTGATGCCGACGATCGCGGCCTCGTCGTCGGCGCCGGAATGCTCGGCAATCGACGATACGATGGGAACCAAACGCTCCTCAGGAAGCGTCATCGTCGTCGGGAATAGGGCCGTAACGCCCTGAGAAGCTTCGTAACGGGCGATTGCGGCGATTCCCTCATCCTCGGCGTCACAGAAGTCGTGCCCCATCGCTCCGTGAAAGTGCACATCGATGAGGCCAGGAATGACCCAGCAACCGGAAGCGTCGATCGTCTGACCTGGCGAGCACTCCCCTATCGGTTCCTCCGCGAAGACACCGCCCTCGACGTACACGTCGCGCGCATCGAACCCCGCACCGCTGAAGACCTTGCCACCAGAAATGATCATACGCTTCCCTTTCTCATGCCATCGCGCGTGCAGCGAATCCTACAAAAGCGCTGCCGCCTCCTTGTCGAGCACCACCGTCACATCCGGATGCAGCTGCAAAATGCTCGCAGGAACCTGCGGAATCACCGGCCCGCGAAGCACATCGCGAACGATTTCCGCCTTGCCTGCGCCATTCACCACGAGAAGGATCTTGCGCGCCTTCATGATGGTGCCGATACCCATGGTGTATGCCTCGCGCGGCACCTCGTCAGCGGAGTCGAACAGGCGGCTGTTCGCCTGAATGGTGCTCTCCGTGAGCTCGACGCAATGGGTGGTCACAGGGAAGGAATCACACGGCTCGTTAAATCCGATGTGCCCGTTGTGCCCCAAGCCCAGAAGCTGCAGATCGACGCCACCAGCTTGAGCGATTGCCTGCTCGTAAGCGTCGCACGCCGCCTGGGCGTCCTCCATCGAGCCGTCGGGGACGTGTGTCTTCTCGACGTCGATATCGATGTGGTCGAAAAGGTTGTCCTGCATAAAGTAACGGTAGCTCTGGTCGTGAGTTCCAGGCAGTCCACGATATTCGTCGAGATTGAACGACTGCGCGTTAGCAAAGCTGATCTCGCCCGCATCGCACGCGCGCACGAGCTCGGCATACAGGCCAATCGGGGTCGTGCCTGTCGCGAGGCCAAGGACGCTGTCCGGCTTCGCCTTCAGCTGCTCCGCGATCACGTTCGCCGCGGCAACACTCATCTCCTCATAGTTTTCGGTAACCACTACGTTCACGTCAGTTTTCCTTTCCAACCAGCGGCCAGCCCGGCCGCTCCTTCGCTTTCATCCAGTGCAACGCGCATACTGCAGCGCACTCGTTATGTCCAGAACAGTACCGTCTCAAAGAAGCTCGAATACGCCCATGAATACACGTCGGAATACCATCCCGTTTCGGGGACGAAGCAAATGAGCGCGCTATAGAGGACGCTCACCGCCACAAGCACGAGAAGCACTTTGGTGAACACCTGCGAGATCGTCGAACCTGGCACAAGGTTCTCGTTCACAATGAAGACGAGAAGCACCGCGGCAGCCAAGAGCATGAAGCTGAAGTCGGCATAGTAGCGCTGCAAGATTCCCGCCATCTCCGCATCAAGCAGCGCGACGATGACACCCGCTGCGATCAGCACCAGGATGACGCCCATGATCGTGCGCGTCGATCGCTGAGAAATACGAAGCTTCAGGATGCGGGGAGCGAACGGAAGCACCCAAAGCACCGGCAGGCAGGCAAGCACGCCGCCGAAGGTGACTTCTTTGATAGTCTGCCCCATGTAGGTGGTCTCGAACGGCGTCGGCTGCAGGAAGGGGAACACCCCCGTCACGCATGGCGGCTGCAAGAAGTACGTGAACAGCGCGGGGGCCAATCGTCCCACGTTCATTCCGCGCTTCGTCATGTCGTTGACCGTGAGATTGTAGTTCGCGCCGAAGTCAGTGAGGGACCCGAAGCGCGCATTGTTATACAGCATGATGCCGGCAGCGACCACGACATACGGCGCTATTAAGCAAGCGAATTCCTGAGCGCCTCGCCTCGTGAAAAGCCGGCGCTCGGTGATGTAGCGACGCCAGAACAGCGGGAAGGCAAGAAACGATAGCAGCACGAGCTGCGGTCGGCATCCTGCGACAAGCGCCATGCATAGCGAGCCCGCCAGATACCATCCACACGGCCTCTGCGAGCCGCGACCGCACATCCACAGATAGAGCCCCCAGACGGAGAACGCCAAGCCGCACGCAATCGGCAGCGAGTAGAACGTCGGAAACTTCACCAGGTACAAAATTCCACAGCACGTGACAAGGGCAATCTGGAGAAGCAGGTATAGTCCAAGGCTCACTTGCTTGAAATGGTAGCGAGCGAAGCGATCGAGCAAGGCCGAGCACCCCAGAATGAAAGCGATCACTGCGAGGAGGACGCCGATAGCTGTTGGGAAACTTGCGCCTGTCGCCAGATAGAACGGCAAGTAAAACAGCAGCACCGGAATCACACCAAAGTACACGTAATAGTGCCCCTGGTAGTAAGCGACGTCAAACAGATACGGCTCGCCCGTCTCCTTCTGTAACTCGTCACGAGCTCCCTTGTCATAGGGATCGTCCATCTGCTGAAGCCAGTCGGGCGGCTCCTCTTCCAGATAGAGCTTCCCCTGCGACATAGATTTGGCAAGCTCGGCATACTGCTGCGCGTTCTCACCGCCGACCTCGAACGAGTTCGCAATGCTATGGCCGTCCCACGATCCGAAGTTGTAGGTCGACGTGGCAACGCCCACAAGGTTGGACCCCATGAAGAGGAACGACGAGATAAGCACGACCTCGATCGCGACCGCGCAGATGATTCCCCCCTTCGAGAGCTTCGGCCGGCGAACAATGCTCACACGGTAAACGCTCGAACCAGGGCGGAAGAGATACGTAAACGCCAGGATGCCGATCACGCCGAAAAAGCGCAGGAAGTTGAAGGAAAACGGCCGATGGGCGTTCAACACAAGACTTGTCAGGCGAACCGGGTAGTTGGTCTTCTCGTTGCCGACAAGCTCGATTCGAAGATTCTTCACGTAACCGGTAGTGTTCAGATTCACGTACTGGCTCTCCGACACCATGGTCGAGATGTCGACCTCAGGAACACCGAGGGTATATTCCGTCGTATCGAAGTACGTTGCGTGGGCATCGTCGGTGAACTGAATCTTGAAGGTGAGGTTTTGCGCAGGTTGCTCCCAGTCAAACTTGAGATACACGTTGTGGACCTCGGTGTTAAGGTTGGAAAACTCAATGACGTTGTCGACTTCGGTAATCTTATACTGCTCGTCACTTGTTTCCTGCAGCTCGAGGGAATCGCTTAAGTCGATCGAGTTGTAACCCAACGACTTGTAGAAGTTCATGTTGAACACGAAGACTTCGAGGAATAGCGCAATTGCGATAATGACAGCCGCCACCTTGGCGATATGCGCAAGCAGAGAACGCCTCGGGAGGACCCGAGACTCGTACAAATACGTGATATTCCTTCGGAGCGTTGGCATGACTCATCATTATAGCGGAGAAAGGCCCCGCTCAATGAACGGGGCCTTGGGAATACGGGGTTTTCTGGTGAGAACGACGAATAGACCGCCGCATTGCCCCTCTTACAGCTCAAGAGCCTTCTTCACGTCGGCATAGACAACGTTCGGATCCCGATCGCCATCGATGGAAACGAGCAAGTCGCAGCCACGATAGTAATCAATGAGCGGGCTCGTGGACTTCTCGTACACGTCGAGGCGATTGCGAACGGTTGCCTCGTTGTCATCGTCGCGCTGATACATCTCGCCACCGCACTTGGGGCATTGCGCGTCAGCTTCAGAGCCGATGTAGCCGCAGTCCTTGCACATACGACGCGAGGTGAGGCGCTTCACGATAACCTCGGAGTCAACGTCGATAAGAAGAGCAGCGGACAGGGGACGGCCCAGCTTGGAAAGCTCAGCGTCAAGCGCAACAGCCTGAGCGGAAGTGCGCGGGAAACCATCGAGAATGAAGCCCTTTTCCGTGTCCGGTTCGCCGAGACGCTCGGTCACAAGCCCAATGATGACGTCGTCGGGGACGAGATCGCCCGCGTCCATGAAGGACTTCGCCTTTTTGCCAAGCTCGGTTCCGGCTTTCACGGCAGCACGAAGCATGTCGCCAGTGGAGATATGGGGCGTGCCGAATTCCTCGACGAGCTTGGCAGCCTGCGTGCCTTTACCAGCGCCCGGAGCACCCAGCAACACGATATTCATGATTGAGTTCCTTTCAATCAGCAAGGATAAATTCCATCACCTATTCTACCAAACGCGCAACGTGAGCGCGAAACTTCACGCAAACGGAAAAGGCCACGGGCACTCCACCCGTGGCCTTGGTTCCTAACATGCACATGAACAGGTCATATGCAAACGGTCTTACTTGAAGAAGCCGTCGTAGTTATGCATCTTCAGCTGGCTTTCGACCTTGCTCATGGTGTCGAGCGCAACGCCGATCATGATGAGGATCGAGGTGCCGCCGAACGCCTGAATGAGCTGGTTGCCACTGAAGTAGAAGATGATCGTCGGGATGACCGCGATGCAGGCGATGAAGATACCGCCCGGAAGGGTCACGCGATGAATCACGTTCTTGATGTAGGTCACGGTTGCAGAGCCGGGACGCACACCGGGAATGAAGCCACCCTGCTTGCGCAGATTGTCCGCCGTGTCCTCGGGGTTGAACACCATCGAGGTGTAGAAGTACGCGAAGAACACGATGAGCAGCACGGTCAAAATCCAGTTGAGCCAACCGGTAGAAACTGCATCAGCGAACGCCGTCAGCCAACCAACGTTGAACAGCGCAGCAAGCTGAGCCGGGAAGTAGATGATGCAGCTCGCGAAGATGATCGGGATAACGCCCGCAGCATTCACCTTCAAGGGGATGTAGGTGGACTGGCCACCCATCATCTTGCGGCCCTGGACGCGCTTGGCATAGTTCACCGGGATGCGGCGCTGAGCGCGCTCGATGAAGATGATCGCGGGGATGCAAGCGAGAACCACGATGAGGATGAGCACCGTGATAGCAATGCCCATTCCGAAATCAGCCTGCAGGTTCACGGACGAGAAGATAGCAGCGGGGACTCGGGACACGATGCTCACGAAGATGATGAGCGACATGCCGTTGCCGATACCGCGCTGGGTGATAAGCTCGCCCATCCACATGATGAAGGCCGTACCGGCAACAAGCGTGAACACCACAATGATGTCGGTCAGAACTTCGGGGACCTGGTCGGTGAAGACCACGCCGTATGCGGAGGACTTGAAAAGCAGCAGGTAGCCGATAGCGTTGATCAGGCCAAGGCCGAGCGTCAGGTAACGCGTGACCTGGGTGATCTTGCGACGACCGGTCTCGCCTTCCTTCGCCCAACGGCCCACGGCGGGAATCACACCCTGCATCAGCTGCATGATGATCGATGCAGTGATGTAGGGCATGATACCGAGTGAGAACACGGAGAAGTGCGAAAGGGCACCGCCCGTGAACAAGTCGAGCATGGTCATCGAGACGCCCGAGTTCGAGAAGGAATTCGCGAACTCGTTGAACGGGATACCGGGCACGGGGATGTAGGCGCCGAAACGATACAGCGCCAAAATTCCCAACGTGAACAGAATCTTCTTACGAAGCTCCGGTACCTTGAATGCGTCAATGATAGAGCTTAGCAAGGCTCTTCGACCTTTCCTCCGGCTGCTTCGATCTTCGCCTTAGCGGAAGCAGACACCTTATCGACCGAAACGGTGAGAGCCTTCGTGAGCTCGCCGTCGCCCAGAACCTTCACCAGCGCATCCTCGTGCTTGATGATGCCCTTAGCCTTGAGAGACTCGCCGTTGACGACCTCGCCAGCCTCGAACTTCTCCTCGAGACGGGAAACGTTCACCGGCAGATACTCGACGCGATTGATGTTGCGGAAGCCAGGGAGCTTCGGCAGACGCATCGCGAGAGGAGTCTGGCCACCCTCGAAGCCGGGGCGCTTGCCGCCACCAGCGCGGGACTTCTGACCGTTCAGACCGCGACCGGCAGTCTTGCCATAGCCGGAGCCGTTGCCGCGACCGACGCGCTTGCGGCTGTGACGAGAGCCCTCTGCAGGCTTGAGATCCTTAAGTTCCATTGTGTAATACTCCTTACATTCGCTTCCAGGCTGTTTTACCTGGGGCTGGCAGCTCGCCGCCAGCTAACTTCCTAATAACGCCCAGATTGGCGCCACCGGTGTCCGGCGCGCCAATCCGAGATTATACCTTAATGAGAATATGTGAGCGGGGTAAATCCCAACTTACAGTTCCTCCACTTTCACAAGATGCTTCACCTTGAAGATCATGCCGCGGACAGACTCGTTGTCCACGAGGTCGTGGGAACGACCGATCTTGCCAAGACCAAGGCTCTTGAGCGTGGCAAGCTGATCCTTCTTGTAGCCGATGGAGCTCTTGATCTGCGTCACACGCAGCGTTTTCTGTGCCTCAGCCATTACTAGTTCTCCTTCCCGCCGAAGATCTGAGCGACGGACATGTTGCGGCGCTCCGCAACCTCAACCGGGCTCTGCATCTTCTGGAGACCGTCTGCAGCAGCCTTCACAACGTTCATCGCGTTGTTAGTGCCGAGAGACTTGGCGAACACGTTCTTGATGCCTGCGAGCTCCATGACCGCACGAGCGGGGCCGCCGGCGATAACGCCGGTACCAGGAGCAGCCGGCATGATGAGGACGCGGCCTGCGCCGAACTCGCCCACGATGTCGTGGGGAACGGTGCCTTCCTTGGTGATGGCGACGGAGAACATGTTCTTCTTCGCGTCATCGACGCCCTTCTTGATGGCCACAGGCACTTCCTTGGACTTGCCCAGACCGATGCCCACGCGACCGTTGCCGTCGCCGACGACGACAAGCGCGGTGAGCGCAAAGCGCGTGCCGCCCTTGACGACCTTGCACACGCGATTGATGTAAACGACGCGCTCCTGGAGCTCAGGAACGGCAGCGTTTTCTTGCTGTTTGCGAGCCATACGCTTAACCCCTTCTAGAATACCAGGCCTGCTTCACGAGCAGCGTCGGCCAGAGCCTTGACGCGCCCATGATAGAGGTGGCCGCCGCGGTCGAAGACGACCTTCGTGACGCCCTTTTCCTGAGCCATTTTGCCGATAATGGTGCCGATCTCAGCTGCGCCCTCGACGGTGCCGCCCTTCTTGCCCGTTGCCTTGAACTCGGGGCCGAGGCTGGAAACACCGCAGATGGTGGTATGCGACACATCGTCGATAACCTGCGCGTAGATGTTCGAATTGCTGCGCGTCACGCAAAGGCGCGGACGCTCAGGAGTGCCGGAAATCTTGCCGCGAACGCGACGATGGCGACGGGCTAAGCCTTTCTCATGCTTCAAATCATTGCTTCTCATGATGATCCCTTCAGTAAATTACCGTAGCGCTTAAGCCCACTAGTCGCCCTTAGCAGCCTTGCCAAGCTTGCGACGCACAACCTCGCCCTCGTAGCGAATGCCCTTGCCCTTGTAAGGCTCCGGCTTGCGCCACTTGCGAATGTCGGCTGCAACCTGGCCAACCTGCTCTTTGCTTGCGCCGTGAACGATGATCTCGGTCTGGCTGGGAACCTCGAAGTTGATGCCCTCGGGCGCTTCGATGACAACCGGATGAGAGTAGCCGAGGGAAAGCTCGAGGGACGTGCCCTTGAGCGCGGCGCGGTAGCCGACGCCGACGAGCTGAAGCTTCTTCTGGAAGCCATTCTCGACGCCTTCGACCATGTTGTGGATGAGCGTACGGGTGAGACCGTGGAGGCTCTTGGCCTCGCGGGAGTCATCCGGACGAGAAACGATGATCTCATCGCCTTCGCGGGCGATGGTCATCATCGGGTTGAAGCTGCGGTGCAGTTCGCCCTTCGGGCCCTTCACCGTCAAGTTATGACCGTCGATGGTCACCTCAACGTTGGCAGGAACGGCGACGGGCTGCTTGCCAATACGCGACATATCTTTGCCTTCCTTTCCTACCAGATGTAGGCGATAACCTCGCCGCCGATGCCCTTGTTGCGAGCGTCGCGGTCGGTCATAACGCCTTGGCTAGTCGAGATGATTGCGGTACCGAGGCCGCCGAGAACGCGCGGAAGGTCGTTCTTGCCGGCGTAGATGCGCAAACCAGGCTTGGAAATGCGCTTAATGCCGCGGATGGTCTTGGCCTTTTTGGGGCCGTACTTCATCGTGATCTCGAGGGTTGCGCGGGGTTCGCCATCAATGATTTCGAAGCCCTGGATGTAGCCCTCTTCCTGCATGATGCGGGCGATCTCGACGAGTTTCTTGCTCGACGGCATGGAAACCGTCGGCTTGCCGACAGAATGAGCGTTACGCACACGCGTAAGCATATCTGCGATGGGGTCGGTCATGCTCATTTTTGTTTTTCTCCTTTGATCCTTGATGAGCCTAAGCGCTCGGTTCGTTGGCGCCCATAACGCCTCCGCCTGATGCGCCGGCACACCCTAGCGTGTGAATCCGGAAAGGACTACCAAGAGGACTTGGTCACGCCGGGAAGTTCGCCTTTGCTCGCCAGCTCGCGCACGCAAATGCGGCACAGGCCGAACTTGCGATAGTAAGCGCGCGGACGTCCGCAGCGCGTGCAGCGGTTGTGCTGACGCGTGGAGAACTTCGGCTCGCGCTTGGCTTTGGCGATCATCGATTTCTTAGCCATGCATTCCTTCTTTCTTGCTTTAAAGGCCGCCTCCCTTAGGCAGCCTTAATGCCGAGGTTACGCAAATGGGCCGCGAGTGCGACCCGATTTGTTTTACTTGCTCTTGAACGGGAAGCCGAGCGCCTCGAGGAGCGCAAGAGCATTCTCGTTGCTTTCAGCGGTGGTGACGAACGTGATGTCCATACCACGGGTGCGGTCAACCTTGTCGTACTCGATCTCAGGGAAGATCAGCTGCTCGGTGATGCCGAGCGTGTAGTTGCCGCGGCCGTCGAAGCTGGTGCGGGAGATGCCGCGGAAGTCGCGAACGCGAGGAAGCGCAGTGGACAGCAGGCGGTCGAGGAATTCCCACATGCGGTCGCCACGAAGGGTGACCTTGCAGCCGATAGCCTGGCCCTCGCGAACATGGAAGCCTGCGATGGACTTCTTGGCGCGGGTGACGCAGGGCTGCTGGCCGGTGATGATGCGCATGTCGTTCATAGCAGCATCAAGCAGCTTGTGGTCGCTGGCGGCAGCGCCAACGCCCATGTTCACGACAATCTTCTGAAGACGCGGAACATTGTTGATGTTGGAAATGCCGAGCTCTTTCTCGAGCTTCGCGACGATTTCGCTTTTGTACTTTTCCTTCAAACGAGGAGTAGTCATTTTTGCCTCTCATCCGATGATTTGAACGCCGGATTTCCGACCCGGCGTCCCTGGATTGCCCAGGGTCATACAACAACCTGCGCACCGAAAGGCGCGCAGGTTGAAGATTATACGTTACTTGACACCTATTTGTCGATGTCTTTTCCACATTTCTTGCAAACGCGGACTTTTTTACCCTGCTCGTTAACGCGCTTGGAAGTACGGGTGGCTTCCTTGCAGTTCGGGCAAACAAGCATCACGTTGGAAACGTGAAGAGGAGCCTCAACGGTGGTGATGCCGCCCTGCGGGTTCTGCTGGGTGGGGCGCATAGCCTTTTTCACCATGTTGCACTTCTCGACGACCACGCGCTGACGCTGCGGGATGGAGCGGAGGATCTCACCGGTCTTGCCCTTGTCCTTGCCGGACAGGATCTTCACGGTGTCGCCCTTCTTAACATGCATCGAAGACATATCTCACTAACCTCCCTACAGCGTTTCCGGTGCCAAAGACACGATCTTCATGTACTTCTTGTCGCGGAGCTCGCGAGCGACGGGCCCGAAGATACGGGTGCCGCGCGGGGAGCCGTCCTGGTTGATCAGGACAGCCGCGTTCTGGTCGAACTTGATGTAGCTGCCATCGGCGCGACGCACTTCCTTCTTGACGCGCACGACGACGCAGCGCACAACCTCGCCCTTTTTCACGGAGCCGTTCGGCATTGCTTCCTTGACGCTGCAGATGATCACGTCACCGAGGCCCGCGTAACGGCGCTTAGAGCCGCCCAGGACCTTGATGCACTGCACCTTGCGAGCGCCGGAGTTGTCGGCAACCGCGAGCATGGTTTGCATCTGAATCATTGCTTAACCTAACTTTCTCGTGAATAGCATGCAAAAACGCACGTGCTATTTTGCCTTCTCGACGATCTTCGACAGACGCCAGCGCTTCATCTTGGACAGCGGACGCGTCTCCATGATCTGAACAGTGTCGCCGATGCCGGCTTCGTTGTTCTCATCATGCGCATGGAACTTCTTGGTGGTGGTGATCATCTTGCCATAGACCGGATGCGGCTTGCGCTCCTTGACGGCAACGACGATGGTCTTGTCATTGGCATCGCTGACCACAACGCCCTGGCGGACCTTGCGCGAATTGCGAGTTTCACTCATGTTGCACTAACCTTTCTCGCCTTAAGCGCTCAGCTCGCGCGCACGCATCTCGGTCTGGATGCGAGCGATGTCTTTTTTAACCTGACCAACACGAGCGGTGTTGTCGAGCTGGCTGGTAGCCATCTGGAAACGCAGGTTGAAAAGCTCAGCGCGCGCTTCCTTCAGTTTCGCCTGCAGATCGTCGGCAGACAGTTCACGAATCTCTGCTGCTTTCATTTACGCCTGCCCCTCCGTTTCTTTGGAAACAATCTTGCACTTGATGGGCAGCTTGTTGATGGCAAGGCGAAGAGCTTCCTTAGCGGTCGCTTCGTCAACACCATCGAGCTCGAACATGATGCGGCCCGGTTTAACGACGGCTACCCACTCTTCGGGGTTGCCCTTGCCGGAGCCCATGCGGGTTTCTGCCGGCTTCTTGGTGATCGGCTTGTCGGGGAAGATCGTGATCCAAACCTTGCCGCCACGCTTCATCTGGCGGGTCATGGCGATACGAGCAGCCTCGATCTGACGATTGGTGATCCAGTGAGCTTCGAGGGCCTGAATGCCCCAGGAACCATGGCTCAGACGGGTGCCGCCCTTGGCTTTGCCCTTCATGGAGCCACGCTGCACCTTGCGGTGCTTGACGCGCTTAGGTACGAGCATTACTTCGTCCCCCTTTCGTTACGGTCGTTGCGACGGGAACGGCTCGGACGAGAGGTGCCTTCGAGGGCCGGCTGGGGAGCCTTCTGGCCGGGGAGGACCTCACCGTGGTACACCCACACCTGGATGCCGATGGCGCCCATGGTGGTGTTAGCGGTGCAGAAGCCGTAATCGATCTTAGCGCGGAGAGTATGCAGAGGCACGCGGCCTTCGCGGTACCACTCGCGGCGGCTCATCTCGGCACCACCGAGACGGCCGGAGCACTGGATGCGGATGCCCTTGGCACCGCTCTTGCGAGCGGACTGCACGGCCTTGCGCATCGCACGGCGGAAGGCCACGCGGCCTTCGAGCTGCTCAGCAACGGACTGAGCGATGAGATTCGCGTCGAGCTCGGGACGCTTGACCTCGACGACCTCGATGTTCACGGGGCCGTTGGCGATCTTCTCGAGCTTCTTGCGGAGAGCGTCGATTTCGGCGCCCTTCTTGCCGATCACCACGCCCGGACGAGCGGTGGTGACGATGACCTTGATCTTGTCGCCTGCGCGCTCGATCTCGACCTTGGAGACGGCGGCACGGGAGAGCTGCTTGTTCAGGAACTCGCGGATCTCGAGGTCGTTCGCCAGGTTAGTGGCGTAATTCTTGTCGGCGTACCAGCGGCTGCGCCAGTCTTCGGTGACGCCGATGCGGAAACCAGTCGGGTTGACTTTCTGACCCATGTGCTTTATGCCTCCTCTCGCGGGGCGACGACGATCGTGATGTGGCTCGTGCGCTTGCGGATGCGAGCGGCGGAACCCTTTGCACGGGGACGAATACGCTTCATCGTGGGGCCTTCGTCAACGTAGGCCTTCTTCACGACGAGGGACTCGGCGCGCAGGTGGTTGTTGTGCTCCGCGTTCGCAACGGCGGAGTTGAGAACCTTCTCCACGGTCTCTGCGATACCGCGATTAGTGAAGCGCAGAATCTCCTGAGCCTGGGCGACGGACTTGCCGCGAACGAGGTCGACGACGATACGCGCCTTGCGGGGAGAAACGCGGACGTAACGGGCTTGTGCTCTAACTTCCATTGTTCACCCCTACCTATCTCTTGCCCTTGTCGGCGGAATGACCCTTGAAGGTGCGGGTCGGGGCGAATTCGCCCAGCTTGTGGCCGACCATAGATTCAGTAATGTACACCGGCACGTGCTTGCGTCCATCGTGGACGGCGATGGTGTGGCCCACCATGTCCGGGAAGATGGTGCTGGCACGCGACCAGGTTTTGATGACGTCTTTTTCGCCAGCTGCGTTCATGGCCTCGATACGGCCAAGCAGACGCGGCTCTACGAAAGGACCTTTTTTCAAACTTCTGCTCACAGTTACTCCTTAACGTGTCCGCGCTACTTCTTGCGACGACGGATGATGAGACGGCTCGAAGCCTTCTTCGGGTTGCGGGTGCGATGGCCCTTGCTGGGCATGCCCCACGGCGAAACAGAGTTGCGACCCGAAGACTTGTTCTTGCCTTCGCCACCGCCGTGTGGGTGGTCGACCGGGTTCATGACGGTGCCGCGGACGGTCGGGCGGATGCCCTTCCAGCGGTTGCGGCCGGCCTTGCCGATGCGGATGTTGGCATGCTCGGCGTTGCCGACTTCGCCAACGGTCGCGCGGCAGGTCAGAAGGACGCGGCGCATTTCGGAGGACGGCATACGCAGGATTGCGTACTTGCCTTCCTTACCCATGAGCTGGATGCTCGTGCCGGCGGAACGCGCAAGAGCGGCGCCCTTGCCAGGCTGGAGCTCAACCGCGTGGATCAGCGTACCAACGGGGATGTTGGCGAGCGGAAGCGCGTTGCCCGGCTTGATGTCGGCCTCGGGACCGGAAACGACCATATCGCCGACCTTCAGGCCCTTCGGGTGAAGGATGTAGCGCTTTTCGCCGTCGACGTAGTGCAGAAGCGCGATGCGGGCGGAGCGGTTCGGATCGTACTCAACCGTTGCCACCTTGGCGGGCACGCCGTCCTTGTTGCGCTTGAAGTCGATGATGCGGTAACGACGCTTGTTGCCGCCGCCCTGATGACGGACGGTGATGCGGCCCTTGTTGTTGCGACCAGCCTTCTTGTGAAGGGGCGCAAGCAGCGACTTCTCCGGCTTCGACGTGGTGATCTCGGCGAAATCGGAGACCGTTTGGAAACGGCGGCCAGGGCTCGTCGGCTTGTACTGTTTGACTCCCATGACACTCTCTTTCTTGCTGGGTTTTTGCTCGCGCGCCTCTCCGCACACCAAAAACCCTCCTACCTTACGTGGCTTCCCGATTGCCGTGGGCACCGATGGAGGCTCGATGTCATGACGCCGGTCTAACCACGCGCCCGGGTGTATCCATAACACCGCAGACGCAACTGAAGATTATACACATCTTTTGGAGTACCGGCAAGAAGGACTTTTCGTAGCGACCTGGGAACACAAGGTGACCACAACTCTTTACCAAACCCTTCACCTAGCAACGGGTATCACTCCCCCACCCTTTTAGTAAGATATCTTGTTGTGAAAAGACGCCGTTTGACGAGACGGCGAATGAAGATAATTCGACTAAGGAGCAGCATTGAGCGCATCATCCCAAGCTTCAGCGCAGAAAGTCCTCGTGTTCGACTTCGGGGCGCAGTACGGGCAGCTGATCGCCCGACGCGTGCGCGACCTTCATGTGTACTCGGAGATCGTGCCGTGCGACATCACCGCCGAGGAGGTGCGCGAGATGTCGCCGTCCGCCATCATCTTGTCGGGAGGCCCGGCGAGCGTGAACGCCGAAGACGCCCCGCGCGTCGACCCCGCGATCTACGAGCTGGGCGTGCCGGTGCTCGGCTTTTGCTATGGGCATCAGATCACGGCGGTGACGCTCGGTGGCACCGTGTTCCACCCCGAGGTAGGCGAATACGGCCCCGCGACGCTTCACGTTGAGGGCGGTGCGCTTTTCGAGGGCACCCCGGCCGATCAAACCGTGTGGATGAGCCACTTCGACGCCGTGCGCGATGTGCCCGAGGGCTTCACCGTGGTGGCATCGACCGACGTATGCCCTGTCGCCGCGATGGAGAACGCCGAGAAGCGCATCTACACCACGCAGTTCCACCCCGAGGTCAAGCACACCGAATTCGGCCAGCAGATCCTCTCCAACTTCCTCTTCGGCATTTGCGGCCTCGAGGAGAACTGGTCGATGGACAACCTCGTCGAGACCATGACCGCCGAGTTCCGCGAAAAGGTCGGCGGGGACCGCGTCATCCTGGCGCTTTCCGGCGGCGTGGACTCCTCCGTGGTCGCCGCCCTTGGTGCCCGTGCCATCGGCAAGCAGATGACCTGCGTGTTCGTGAACCACGGCCTACTGCGCAAGGGCGAGCCCGAGCAGGTGGAGGAAGTTTTCACTAAGCAGTTCGACGTCGACTTCATCCATGTGCACGCCGAGGACCGCTATGCCGAGCTTCTGGCCGGCGTGACCGAGCCGGAGCAGAAGCGCCGCATCATCGGCACGCAGTTCTGGAAGGAGTTCTTCGCGGTCGCTCAGCAGCTGGAAACCGACGGCAAGCCCGTGAAGTTCCTGGCCCAGGGCACTATCTACCCCGACATCATCGAGTCCGGCGCGCGCAAGACGGGCGGCAAGGCGTCCACCATCAAAAGCCACCACAACCTGATTCCGTTCCCCGATGGCGTGAGCTTCGACCTTATCGAGCCGCTCGACCACTTCTTCAAGGACGAGGTCCGCGAGCTGGGTCTTGCGCTGGGCCTTCCGGCGCACATCGTGTACCGTCAGCCGTTCCCGGGTCCTGGCCTGGCCATCCGCATCATCGGCGCGATCGACAAGGAGAAGCTCGAGATCTTGAAGAACGCCGATGCCATCGTGCGCGAGGAGCTCGACGCCTACAACGCACGGCTTTTCGAGGAGACCGGCGAGCGCAACTCCGAGCACAGCTGCTGGCAGTACTTTGCGGTGCTGCCCGATATCAAGAGCGTGGGCGTCATGGGCGACGAGCGCACCTACCAGCGCCCAATCATCCTGCGCGCCGTCGAGAGCTCCGACGCCATGACCGCCGACTGGGCGAAGCTGCCCTACGAGGTGCTGGGCAAGATTTCCAGCCGTATCGTCGCTGAGGTGCCCGGCGCCAACCGCGTGTGCTACGACATCACGCCGAAACCTCCTTCGACAATAGAGTGGGAGTA
>NZ_CAKUBT010000012.1 GCF_934643285.1 uncultured Ellagibacter sp. | reverse complement strand
GGCGCAAGGAGATATATTACGCGACCTCTCGCCTGCCGTCAAGAACTTTTTTCAAAAAGTTTTGAGCGGTTTTGAAAGCTTCGAAAAGCCCTCGCGATGGCTCGCGACTGCACCCTCCTTGCAAATGCAGCTTGTGTATACTACCGAGTGTTCCACGATGATGCAAGCCCTTTTCTCAAAATAATGTAAGGAACTTTTACCGTGCCTGATAATAGCTGCTCTTTCCCTTCTCTTATAAGCGACGAAGCTTCGGGCGATCCTGTACAGCAGGTACCTGAGAACGCATTCTCCCACCTTCCCGATGCAGCGATCCGTGTCGTCGGCATTCTTGAAGCGGGAGGCTTCGAGGCGTGGTTTGTGGGCGGATTCGTTCGCGATGCGCTTCTCGGGCGCCCCTGTTCCGATATCGACATTGCCTCGAACGCTTCTTGGCAGCAAGCGCAGGCGCTCTTCGAAGCTGCGGGGTTTAAGACCCACGAAACCGGAGTCGCACACGGCACGCTCACCGTCCTTGTCGGCGACGACGCGTTCGAAGTGACCACCTACCGGCGCGACGGGGCCTACAGCGACTCGCGCCACCCAAGCTCCGTCGAGTTCGTTTCTTCTATTGAAGAAGACCTCGCGCGCCGAGATTTCACGATAAACGCCGTTGCTTTCCACCCCCTCCGCGGACTGCTCGACCCTTACGGCGGCGTCGGCGACTTGCAGGCGAAAACGATACGCGCGGTGGGAGACCCGGCCAAACGATTCTCCGAAGACGCCCTGAGGATCCTTCGAGCGTGCCGCTTCGCCGCGCAGCTCGGGTTCGACATCGAGGAGGAGACGCTTTTCGGCATGCTCTCCAACAAAGGAATCGTCTACCGGGTTTCCGCGGAGCGCGTCACCCATGAGCTCGACCGCCTTCTCACCGCCCCCTTCGCGGGAAGCGCTCTTGTGAAGTACGTCGACGTGCTTTCGTGCGTGCTGCCCGAGCTTGTCTCCATGAAGGGGTTCGAACAGCACACTCCTTACCATATTTACGATGTACTCGAGCATACGGCACATGTCGTCGACGGCGTGCCCGCCTATCGCCTCGTGCGTTGGGCGGCGCTCTTTCACGATATGGGGAAACCGGCCTGCTTCTTTTTCGGGGAAAACGGCGTGGGTCACTTCTATGGGCACGCGAACGTGAGCGTCATGCTCGCGCGCGGCATCATGTCAAGGCTTAAGATGTCGCCGGCGTTCGCGAACCGCGTGCTCACGCTCGTGAAGCACCACGATGAGGTGGTCGAGCCGACTCCTCGCGCGGTGAAGCGTATGCTCGCGCGACTCGACGGGAATGTTGAGCTTTTTCACGCCCTTTGCGACTTGAATCGCGGCGACGCGCGCGGGCAGGCCCCCCATTGCGCGGGCAGGATCGATGCCGCGTACGAGCTTGAGAAGGTTCTTGCCGATATCCAGAAGGCGAACGAGGCGTTCACGCTGCAAAGCCTCGCCATCGATGGGCGCGACGTCATGGCATTGGGTATTCCCCACGGGCCGGAAGTCGGCAAGGCCCTCTCGCGGGCGCTCGATGCCGTCATCGATGAGAAGGTTCCCAACGAGAAGGGTGCGCTCCTCGACTACCTTTCGAAGTAGCGGGGAAAAGAAAAAGGCCAGGGCATAAGCCCTAGCCTGTTGTTTCTTGGTAGCTCCGAAGGGATTCGAACCCTCGACCTCCGCCTTGAGAGGGCGGCGTCCTAAACCGCTAGACGACGGAGCCACATAAGCGCTTTGGAATCGTAATGGCTGGGGTGGAAGGAGTCGAACCCTCACATACGGCACCAGAAACCGCTGTCCTGCCATTAGACGACACCCCAACTTACTGCCGGTGCGTCTCTTGCTGTTCTGCAAGGCGCAAGCGCAGGAAAGTATATTACGCGCATTCCCCTATGCCGTCAAGCCTTTATTTCAACTTTTTTGAAAAATTTGAAAGGGAACGGCGATGCATTACTCTTATCAGGTGTTTTGCCACATATGATCAAGCGGCCCGCTCCCCTTTCCCAGATTGAGACCCGCCGAGAGTGCGCCTGTGAGGTATTCCTTGGCAGCCTCAACCGCATCGGGAACGGATAACCCGCAGGCAAGACCGCATGCGATGGCGGAAGAGAGCGTGCAGCCCGTCCCGTGGGTATTGCTCGTCGGAATCGCCTCATGGCGGAACCAGTGGGTCTCGCCCGAACGGGTTGCGAGCACGTCGTTAGCGTCGTGGGCACCGTGCCCTCCCTTCACCAAGACGTTGACCCCAAGCGAGCGGGCAAGGCTTACAGCCGCGCGCTCGCATGATTCCTCGTCCGACAACTCGCAACCGCAAAGGACCTGTGCCTCGGGAATGTTCGGGGTGATGACGCTCGCCCGGGGAAGAAGCTCCCCGATAAGCGCCGACACCGCGTCTTCGCCGATAAGGCGTGCGCCGCTCGTCGCCACCATGACGGGATCGACCACGATGTTTTCCGCATGCCACTTGTCGAGGCCGCCGGCAATCGCGCGGATGATCTCGGCCGACGACACCATGCCGACCTTCACCGCATCGGGGCGGATGTCGGAGAAGACCGCGTCGATCTGCTCCGAGACGAACGCGGCAGGCACCTCGTGCACCCCCGTTACCCCGAGCGTATTTTGCGCGGTGAGCGCGGTGATGACCGTCTCGGCGAACAGGTGATGCGCCGCTATCGTCTTGATGTCCGCCTGAATGCCCGCGCCGCCGCTTGAGTCCGATCCAGCTATGCTCACGACCGCCTTCATGCGCGCCCCCTACTTCTCGAGCAGCGCCACGACGTCGTCGGTAGAAAGAACACAGGCGGCATAACAGGTCTTGAAGTACTCAAGCCCCTCCTCCTGGTTCCCTACGAGAAACGTCGCCGTCGCGTCTCCTGCAACGATAAGGTTATAGTTGTTGAAGTACGCGTCGGCAAGCGTATGGCGAACGCAGATGTTAGTGTCCATTCCCGTGCAAATGAGCGTGTCGACGCCGAGCTCGTCGAGCAGAAGGCGCAGTCCCGTCTGGAAAAACGCGCTGTAGCGGCGCTTCTCGATGGTGAAATCGCCCTCCTTGGGGTCAAGCAGCGGCGAGGTCTGCGCCTCGGGGGTGCCGGCGATGCCGTGATCGCCCCAGAGCAGCAGCTCGCGATCGAGACCGGGGATATGGGCGTCGTTCGTGAAGATGACGGGGACGCCTGCGCGCCGGGCAGCCGCCGCAATGCGGGCGGTGTTCTCAATTGCGGGCAGAAGCGTCTGCTCGAGCGGGGTTCCCGTCGGGTCGCCGAGCTCGTCGATCACGAGCAGGGCCGTCTTCTTCGCATCGAAGTTCGCGAGGTCGAACAGCTCGTTGTTGTTCTCGTCTCCAAGCATTGCGTCTCCCTTCGTCGTTTGCTATTCGTTGTCGAGATCGATGACCAGGCCATCCATAATCTTGTTCACCGTGCGAACCGCGCACATCTTGCCGCACATCGTGCAGGTCCCCTCGTTTTCGGGAGGGGCGCTCTCGAACACTTTGCGCGGGCGCACCGGATCAATCGCGAGCGAGAACTGCTCTTCCCAGTCCATGCGACGACGGGCATCCGACATGCGCGCATCGCGCTCGCGCGCGCCCGGGATACCCTTCGCAATATCGGCCGCATGAGCTGCGATCTTCGTCGCGACAAGACCCTCGCGCACATCATGGGCATCGGGAAGGCGAAGGTGCTCGGCAGGCGTAACGTAGCACAGGAAGTCTGCGCCAGAGCTTGCCGCGACGGCTCCGCCGATAGCTGCGGTGATGTGGTCGTATCCAGGGGCGATGTCGGTCACAAGCGGGCCGAGCACGTAGAACGGCGCGTTGTGGCACAGACGCTTCTCGAGCTTCATGTTCGCCGCAATCTCATCGATTGCCATATGCCCCGGCCCCTCGACCATGACCTGCACGCCCGCGTCCCACGCACGCTTGGTGAGCTTGCCGATTTCGATGAGCTCACAGATCTGTCCAGCGTCGGTCGCATCGTAATTGCAACCTGGGCGCATCGCATCGCCGAGGGAAATGGTCACGTCATGCTCGTGCAGGATAGCGAGCACCTCGTCGTAGTACTCGTAGAACGGATTCTCGTTGCCCGTCGCCTCCATCCACGCGAAGATGAGCGACCCGCCGCGCGACACCACGTTCATGAGCCGCCCCGTTTCCTTGAACGATTCGATGGTACGGCGATTCATGCCCGCATGGATTGTGACGAAGTCGACGCCGTCCTCAGCGTGGCGGCGCACGACGTCGAGGAAGTCCTCGGCGGTGATGGAGATGAGGGCCTTCTCGAGGTACCCGATAGCGTCGTACATGGGAACGGTGCCGATCATCGCAGGTGACTTCTCGATAAGCCGTGTGCGGAACGACTGCGTCTTCCCACTGTTCGACAAGTCCATGATCGCCTCGGCGCCAAGCTCGAAGGCAATGTCGACCTTCTCCCATTCGACCTGCTCATCGGCAAGATCGCCCGAGATACCCAAGTTTACGTTCACCTTCGTGCGAAGCCCCTCGCCCACGCCCTCGGGGGAAAGCGACGTGTGGTGGATGTTCGCGGGGATGGCGATGCGGCCGGCTGCAACCCCCTCGCGGATGAACTCGGGCGCGCGGCCTTCCTTTTCAGCGACGATGCGCATAGCGGGCGTAATTTCCCCTGCGCGCGCGAAATCGATCTGCGTGATTTTGGTATGCGAAACTACCTGGCTGTTCGCCATTATTCGACTCCCTTCGTTGGCATTATCCACATCAGGTTTCGGGTCGAAGCGAAAGCGCGCTTCCTCTCAGCCCGCCGCGCAGCACAGCGCTGCATGCGAGCTCCCCGGTTATGCAAAGATGCTAGGCGAATTATACGACAGCGGGAAAGGCCCGCCGCGCAATCGCCGAAAAGCCGACAAGCGTCACACGGTGGCGGGCGACGGCGCGGCGGCAGCCTCGCCCGTCGCAAGCGGATAGAAGACGTAGAGCGTACCCTCCTCGACGCTCACCGCCGCCGGCTTTCCCGTAAGCTCGTTCGAGAGCCCGAGCGACGTGCGGTTGGAAAGCGGCTCGTCATCGAGCGAGTATTCCAGGCCGCGCTCGATGACGCCGCGCGCCGTGTCGTTCGCCGAGAACACCGACACCACACCTGCATCAAGCCCCTCGGGCAACTCGAAGACGTCGGGACCCGTGACGCAGCGCACCGCGAAGTCGTCCCCTACCCCCGTGACATAGATGCCCTGCTCGGAGTAGCGTGCGAACAGCTGCAGGTTCGCGATTGTGTGGTCGAGGCGCTTGGCGAGCGCACCGTAGACGAAGAGCTCCTGGTTGTCCCAAAAGACTGCCTTCTCCATAGCGAGCTCCATGTCGCTTTTGTCCTTCTTCACCGGATGGCGCGACACGCGACGGCACCGGGGCACATAGCCAAGGGAATCGAAGTCACCGATCGCCATATCGGCTTCGCGCCCGATTGCCTCGAGGGACGCAAACCCACCATCGACCGCAATCACGAAATCGAAGGCGCCCGCGGCGTCCATCGCCTTAAAATGCTCGGCGTTGAAGTCGACCGCACCGACAAGCGCACAGGTTCCCATGGTTGATTTGTCCTTTCCGTCACTTTGAGCATGCTCGTGGTACACTATTATACGCGAGTGGGCCTGACGGTCGCGCGCCGCAAGGCGTGAGGAAAGTCCGGGCTCCAAAGGGCAAGATGCCAGCTAACGGCTGGGCGGGGCGACCCGACGGATTAGTGCCACAGAAAAGAAGACTCCCTCTTCTTGAGGGAAAAGCTGAAACGGTGCGGTAAAAGCGCACCAGCGCGTCGGTAACGGCGTGGCTTGGTAAACCCCATCTGGAGCAAGCGCAAATAGGAACGCGATACGGTGCCCTTCCGTGCGCTCGGGTTGCGTGCTTGAGACGCGTGGCGACACGCGTTCGAGATAAATGGCCGTCCCAACGACAGAACCCGGCTTATCGACCCACTCGCACTTTGAGGCTCAAATCCCGCATCGGGGCATGAAAAAGGGGCAGTTCGCTTGAACTGCCCCTTTCGCGTTTCTTGGAATATTCCCCTAGTCGAGCTCGTCGAAGGAGAAGTCGTCGTCGGCGTCACCGAAGCCCGAAAGGTCCTTCTCCACCGCAGAGGGCATGGGGGTTGCCGCCGCCACGGCGACGTTGCCCGTCTGGGGCGTGGAATACGCCACAGGCTCGGCGTTCATGGGAACCTGGACCTGTGCCGTCGCATCGGTGGTGTCGGCGTAGTGCGCCGCAGCGACGGAAGCCTGAGAGCCGCCGCCGATCTCGGCGAGCTTGCGGGAAGCGTCGTTGATGAAGTCGGTGAGAAGTTCCTGATACTCCTCGCGCGCGTCCTCGCGATCGTCCTCGAGCTTGCGAATGGCATCGATGACGTCCTGCTTGTCGTTGTTGGCGCGGTCGATGATGCGCTGAGCCTCGTCCTTCGCGTCCTGAATGGTCTCGGCCGCGGTGTTGTTGGCCTTCGCGAGGATCTCGTCAGCGGAGCGCTGCGCGATGATGAGCGCCTGCGCGATGGCGTTGCCGTCGGCCTGCTTCTCCTCAAGCTGCGACTCGAGCTCGCGGATGCGTGCGTTTGCCTCGTCAAGTTCCTGCGAGAAGTCCTGAGCCGGAGCAGACGAAGGCGCCGGCGCAGCGGCAGGGGCTTCCTCAATCGGCTTCGCCGGCGTGTCGAACCCGTCGAAGCGCGAATCGTTCAGTTGATCCTGCAGGTCGGCAATCTGGTTGTTGAGATTATCAATCTCATCGGCGACATGCTCGAGGAACACATCGACTTCGTCGACGTCGTAACCCTTGCGGTCGATCGAGAAACTTTGGTTGTGGATTTCAGCCGAGGTGATAGCCATTTATCTTCCCTTCGCCAGCAAAGCCTGCATCTTTACAGCAAGCCTATCAGCAGTCTTACACCAAATTGTAATACAAGCAACGCAACGATTGGACTCACGTCCACCATTCCTCCAATCGGGGGAATGAACTTCTTGAAAAGGTTGAGGTACGGATCGCAGATCTTGCCAAGGACCGTGTTGATGTCGGCGAGGATACCGCGATCAGTCGGGAACCAGGATAGCATGACGTACACGAAGATGAGCATCGAGTACACGTCGGACAGCGATACGATAAGGTATTTCAGGCTCAGCACGAGATAGCCTCCCCAGCTGCGCGTTTCACGCTCGAGATGTTCGCCACGTTACAGCACTCCCTGGTTTCGAAGCGCAAGCTTCTCCGCGTCGGTTAAGGCGTCGCCCTTCGTGATCGCGAAGACTTTGTCCCCGACGCATTCCACTCCCGCATCGAGCGCGCTCGAGACGCCGAAGGAGAAATCAAGGATGCGCTTGGAAAGCGAGTCGGGCGTATTGCGGAGCGCGAGAATGACCGCATCGCCGCCTTTAAGAGCCCGGGCGATTTTCTCAACCTCGCCGTAGCTCGCCGGCTTGAGCACCGTGCACGATCGCTTTGCCACATAGCGCGCGCCCTGCGCCTGAGCGTAAGCGGACTGGGGGTCGTAAGCGGAGCTCGCCTGCGCCGAAGCTTTCCGCGCGGTTTCGCTCATTGCCGCGGCAGCGCTCGATTGCGCGGGCTGGCGTGTGAAGGCTCCGAGCGAGCCTTCTGCAGACGCGCTCGTCGCACCGGACGTGACGCCCATATGCGAGGACGGGGTCGTGGTCGCCGCATGCTTGCCCGCCGGCTTCGCCTCGCCCGCCGTTGGCTCGAACAGCGAGTTCAGCCCTTCGGAGCGGGTCGGACGCGAAGCGGCTGCCGCAACGGCGGCCGATCCTTCCGGCGTCATCGTCGGGGGCAGCGAGCTGTCAACCGTGGTTCGCTCACCGCGATACGGGGTATGCGCCGTCGTCATGCGGCGCGCGCTGGACGTGGGGGTACTCGATGAGCCCTCCCCGCGCGAGTGGGCGCGCACGTCGTTGATGGACACCAGGTTTGAGATGGTGGAATTCGAACGAGCACTGCGGGTCGTTACCGGGGCGTAAGGATCATAGTCGTTTTCGGAACCGTCCGCATAGTCGTCCGCGTATTCAGCGTATTCCGAGTAATCGTCCTCGTAGTCGCCGTAGTCATCGTCGTAGTCGTCGTACCGGTCGTTCGAGCGACCGCGCACGGCACCGCCGCCGAAGCCGAGTTTCGATTTGAGTTCGTCCAACATGCCTTAACTCCGTTTCCTTTCTTCCTGGCAGCTCCAGTAGTGGGTTGTCCTGCATCGTTTACAAGCCGCTTTGCGTGCTATCCGCACGTCAGGGGTGGAAGGAGGCGACCTAAAACGAGTCGCTGAAAATCGCCCGTCCGATGCGAACTATGGTAGCGCCCGCACGAACCGCCTCTCGCCAATCTTCGCTCATGCCCATAGAAAGTTCATCGAACGCCTCGGCGCTTGGCGCGGGGAGGGAGGCGCGAACCTTCTCCGCGAGCTTCGCCAAGCCTTCGAAGCAGCGGCTTGCGATCTCCAAGTCGCCTTGCGGGGCCATCGTCATGAACCCGCGCACGCACACGTTGGGAAGCGTCTCGCACACATCCACAAGAGCCTCTGCCTCATCGGGCGAGACTCCGCTTTTGCTTTCCTCGCCCGAGACGTTCACCTCGATGAGGATATCCTGCACGATGCCCTTCTCACGGGCGACTTCGTCGATCTTGCGCGCATGTTTCTCCTGATAGACGGAGTGAATGAGCGAGGCAGAGTCGACGATATCGCGGATGCGCCTCGACTGGATGTTGCCGATGAAGTGCCAGCGGGCATCGGGGAACGCCTGCGACTTGGGGACGATCTGGTCGGGACGGTTCTCGCCGAAATCCCGCGCACCTGCAGCGAACGCCTCCCCCACGCCCTCGACGCCGACCGTCTTGGAGACCGCGATGAGCCGCACCTCTTTCGGGTCCCTGCCCGCAAGGGCGCACTCCTGCGCGAGTTCCTCTTCGACCATTTCATAGCGCTCGGCTATTCCCATTGCCACAAACTCCTTACCTTGAACGGAAAGCAAGTGCACCATGGCGACCGCATACGCCGCCCGACGCACGATACGAGAAGAACCTGTCGGGCTCGCACTTCGTGCAGGCGTGCGCAGACGCAATCCGCTCGCGCGAAAGACCCGCCGATTCGAAGTCGAGGATGAGCGCCTGCTCCAAGTCGACATGGCGCGCATCGGGCACGCAGCCTGGCCCGATCTCGCTTGCGAAGCGCTGCGCCACATCGGGCCCCGTCTCGAAGCATGATGCGCAGATATGCGGTCCGATATAGGCGTTGAACTCGGAAGGAGCCGGAGCATCATGACCAAGCTCGCGCGCATCGAGAGCGGCAAGGCGTTTGCAGGCTGAAGAGGCGATACGCGCCACAGCTCCGCGCCAGCCCGCATGGACCACCGCCACACGCCCCGTCGGCGATACAATGATCACGGGAACGCAATCGGCGAAGCAGAGGAGCGCAGCAACGCGAGGGCAGGAAACAACGAGCCCATCGGTACCCGCATCCGCGGCATCCTGGATGCCACGCAGCGTTTCGGGGTCGGACGTTTCGATGTTCACCAGGTCGGTTCCGTGTACCTGGTTGGGCACGACGAGCGGCATATCGGGCTCGCCGAGTGCGCAAAGGAGCGCACGTCGGTTCCCGAGGACGACGTCACGGTCGTCACCAACATGAGTTCCCAAGTTAAGGCTTGCGTAATCGCCCTCGCTTGCCCCTCCCGCACGGCCTGTGAAGGCAATACGAACCGACGACGCGCCATACAACGCGTCGTCGGTGAAAAGCGGAATCGAATCGATAGTTCGGGCAGCGAGGCGCGGCAACGGTAGGCTTGATGCCACCATGGCCGATTACCTCCTTAGCGCTGACGCCTCAAGAAATCAGGAATGTAATCCTCGTCGGCGAAGCGGCCTGCGCTCGGTGTGGTCGAGAAAGTAACCGGAGCGCTGCTCGGCGCCGGGGTCGGATCCGTCGACGCGAACAGATCCTTGCGCGAGAAGTCGAGCGAAGACTGCTGCGGGGCGTTCATCTTGAAGCCGGTGGCGATGACGGTGATGCGAACCTGATCGCCCATCGACTCGTCGATGATCTGGCCGTAGATGATGTTCGCATTCTCGTCGGCGCATGCCTCGACGGTGCGCGCAGCCTCGTCAACCTCGGTCAGCGTGAGGTCGGGACCACCAGCGATGGAGAACAGCACGCGGGAAGCGCCCGCGATGGACGCTTCGAGCAAGTTGGAGTTGGTCGCCTGCTGCGCCGCATCGAGCGCACGGTTCTCGCCCGTCGCGATGCCGATGCCCATCATCGCCGTGCCCGCGTCTTTCATGACCGTGCGGATGTCCGCGAAGTCGAGGTTGATGAGGCCCGGGATGGTGATGAGGTCGGTGACGCCCTGGATGCCCTGGCGCAGGGTATCGTCGGCAATGCGGAACGCATCGAGCATGCTCGTCTTCTTGTCGACGATTTCAAGCAGTCGGTCGTTCGGGATGACGATGAGCGTATCGACTTTCTGAGAGAGCAAGTCGATGCCCTGATCGGCCTGGTTGCGACGAAGGCGCCCCTCGAAGGAGAAGGGCTTCGTCACGATGCCGACGGTCAGCGCGCCGATTTCCTCGCGCGCGATTTCTGCGATGATGGGAGCGGCGCCCGTACCCGTGCCGCCGCCTTCGCCAGCGGTGACAAAGACCATGTCGGCCTCGGCGAGTGCCTCGCGAATTTCTGCACGCGACTCCTCGGCTGCCTGGCACCCCACTTCGGGGTTCGCGCCCGCACCGAGCCCGCGCGTGAGCTCGTCGCCGATGTGGATCGTCTTATCGGCGTCCGACATGAGCAAAGCCTGGCGGTCGGTGTTGACGGCGATGAACTCGACGCCCTTCACGCCCGCTTCAACCATGCGGTTCACGGCATTGGTACCGCCGCCGCCTACGCCGACGACCTTGATGACCGCCAAATGCTCGGAACCTATTGTGTTTGGCATTGTATCCTCCACACCTGCTGCGATTAAAATGCTGCGTTTCCCACTGTGGGTGCAGTTTTACCTGCGTTATTGTACACGATGATACCTCGATTGCAAATTACACGGGTCGAGGCCTTCGGCCGAGTCCATGAAAGTGCCACTATTGGGCTACTTTACAAGGACCGCCACGTCGGGCGATCGACCACGCGCACGTTGATGTAGGCGACCTTGCCCGGGTTGTCGTTGAGAATCTGCAGGCACACACGCTCTTTCTCGCGAATGTTCTGGGCCGGTCCGAACGCGATCTCCACGCCGCTTTCGAGCGTGAGCTTCGTTGATTCCGCATCTGTCGCGGACACGGTCTTCACCTGATTGGCAAGATCGGTCGTCATACCGGAGACGATCGCGAGGGCGTTGTTCACGTTCTCGTCGGTGCACTTCGTCCCGGTTTCCGCCGAGGTTCCATAGGGCACGTCGGTGATGTGGAGCGCGTTTTGCGCGTCGTCGTAAATGCGCTGATTGAGCGATTGGCCGAGCTGAGTGTCCTGGTCTGGAATGGCCATAAGCCACATCCCGTCCGAGGAGATCGCCCAGGGCTGGGTCGACTTCGCATCCGATGTGGGAACCTCAACGACCGCCGCCACTGTGCGCTCGGTCACGACGATCTGGAGCGTATGGGGGAAGATGCGGTTGCACGAGACGCTTTTCACCCACGCATCGCGCAGAAGGCTGTCCTCAATCGCCTTCGTATCGACGCGCAGAAGCGTCTCACCCTCGGGCACCGACACGAGCGCCTGCAGATCGGACTGGGTGAGGTGCTCGACGCCTTCGACTTTGACCTCGTCAATCGAGAAGACACTCGAGAAGTACAGGACCGCGGCGCATGCGAGGAGGACCGCGATCGCCCCGAGGACGATCCCAAGCTTCACAAGATGGCGATGGTAGCTTGCGCGCACGCGCTCGGCGCGGCTTGCGCGCTCGATGTCGCCCACGCTTCGGGAGCGATAGCGCACCGAACCGCCCTCAACCGCGCGCCCACCTTGGACGGAGCGCGGCATGCCCGAGCCCGGCGTGCGCGACGACTGTGGACGCGCAGAGGACCGTGGGCGCGGGGCCGGTGCGTTTTGGGGACGCCTATTCGAAGCCGAGGAGCTTGACTTCCGGCTTGAGCGCAACGCCATAAGCTTCCATTACCTTCCCCTGGACAAGTTCGATCAACGACAACACATCGCGGGCCGACGCGTTCCCCGTGTTCACAATGAAGTTCGCATGGACATCGGAGATGCGCGCGCCGCCGACGGCACTACCTTTGAGCCCCGCACGCTCGATCAAGTCGCCTGCCGACGCACCTTCGGGGTTCTTGAAAACGCTTCCGCACGAGGGCTGACGCAGTGGCTGGGTCGCCTTGCGGCGCTTGAGCGAGGCCTCCATCTTCCCCCTGATGTAGAAGGGGTCGGCAGGCTCCATGTTGAGCTCGCACTCGACCAGTATCTCGTCGGCGGGAAACGACGAGCAGCGATATCCCCACTCGATCTCGCTGCCGTGGCGACGCACAAGGCCCCCCTCGGCCGAGAACGAGGTGACGCTCTCCACGCGCGCTCCGAGCCATTCGTCTCGAGAGCCGGCATTCATGCGCAAGGCCCCACCGACAGACCCCGGCGTGCCCACTGCGAACTCGAGCCCCGCGAGCGAGCGGCGGAAAGCCTCCTGCACAGCAGCGGAAAGCGGCACGCCGGCGCCGAGCATGAGGCGCGATTTCTCCTCGTCGTAGCGCATGCTGCGGAAGTCGCGTCCAAGCACGATGACCGCCGCGTCGACGCCCTCGTCGGCGACGAGCAGATTCGAGCCCCGGCCGACGATGTACCATTTCTCGCCCATGGCTTTGCACGCCTCGAGCACGCGCGCGAGCGCGCCCACCGAGTGGACGCGCGCGAAATAGCGTGCCGGCCCGCCGATGCGGTAGGTGGTATGGCGAGACATGGGCTCGAATGGGTTGATTTCCCCGTCGAAGCGCTCGTCGACGAGCAGCGCCTCGAGCGGCGAGGCGTGACGTGCGACCATGAGCTACTCCCCCGCACCAGCATCCGCCGCGCCGAGCGCTTCGACAAGCTGCGGGCCGATCGCCGTGACGTCGCCCGCGCCCATCGTGATGACCAAATCGCCCGGCTTTGCGAGGGCGACCATATGGGGCACGACGTCGAGGCGGCGCGGAACATAGCTCGCCGCAGGATGCCCGCTGTGGTCGAGCACGACGTTGAGGAAGGTCTTGCCCGATACGCCAGGAACCGGCGCCTCACCGGCAGGGTAGACGTCCATGAACGTCACCGTGTCGGCATCGTCGAACGCTGCGCCGAACTCGTCGTGGAGCACCTCGGTGAACAGCGGTGCGCGCGAGTAGCGGTGCGGCTGGAACAGCACGTGAACATGGTTGAAATCGAGCGTCTTAGCAGCGGCGATGGTTGCCGCGATTTCGGTAGGATGGTGGGCGTAATCGTCCACGACAGTGACGCCCTGCGCCTCCCCCACCAAGTCGAAGCGACGGCGGACACCCGCGAAATCGGCGAGCACGCAGGCCGCCTTCTGCACGTCGAGCCCGAGCGCCCAGATGAGCGTGAGCACCGCCGCGGCATTGAGCACGTTGTGCACACCGGGATTCTGCTTAACCTTGCCTTCGACCTGCGTGCCGTCGGGAAGCTCGAGCGTGAAGGAAGAACCCACGCCATGCGGGCCGTAAGACACGACGCGCGCGTCGCATTCCTCCCCCAGACCGTACGTGATCGCGCGGGGGTGCACCTCGCGCGCCGCGCAGACGAGCGCTTCCTCCTCGCCGCACACGACGACGGGGCCGTCCTCGGGGACAGAAGCCATGAACTGCTTGAACTTCTCGAAGATCTCGCCGAGGTCCTTGTAGTGGTCAAGATGGTCGGCCTCAATATTGGTGACGATGACGCCTGCGGGAGAGAGGAACGTGAACGACTTGTCGGACTCGTCGGCTTCGACCACGTAGTACTTTCCCGTGCCGGAATGCGCGTTGGTCCCGTAGGAGCGGACGATGCCGCCGATGAGGAACGTCGGGTCGAGGCCCATGCCGTCGAGCGTGCTCGCGAGCATGGAGGACGTGGTGGTCTTGCCATGCGTGCCTGCCACCGCGAGCGTGTCGAGCCGCTCGCCCAAGCGCGCGAGCATCTGGGCACGGTGGATGATGTTGAGGTTGCGGCGGCGCGCTTCTTCGAGCTCGGGGTTGTTATCGAGGATCGCCGTCGAAATGACGACGGTGACATCGTCGCCCTCGGGCACGTTCTCCACCGCCTGCCCGATGGCCACGGGGATGCCGTAGCTTTTCAGCTGCTTGGTGTAGCGGCTCTCCTTGATATCCGAGCCGGTGACGACCATGCCCTGGTCATGCGCCACATGCGCGATACCGCTCATGCCCACGCCGCCGACGCCGATGAAATGCAAACGTTCAGTGCTCATAGTGATCGATCCCACCCGTTGGTTTCCCGTTATTCCAAAGAGCCTATTGTAGTCCATGGTCAGCCGAAGGCGCGGCGCCCATCACAACATCAGCCAATTTCGCCGCCGCATCGGCAGTCTTCTGCTCACGAGCGGCCGCAGTCATACCCGCGCGCACATCCGCGTCGTCGACAAGCGAAAACACGAGCTGCGCGAACTTTTCTGAGCCCACCTCGGCGTCGGGGATCATCTTCGCGCACCCCGCCGCAACGTAAGCGCGGGCGTTCGTGGTCTGATGATCGGCTGTCGCATGGGGGTACGGCACGAGCAGCGCCGGGATGGCGCGCGCCGAGATCTCGGCCAGGGAAGTCGCACCTGCGCGCGACACGATGGCGTCGGTCGCGGCGAGCGTCTCGCCCATGCGGTCCTGATACCCCATGACGTGCCAGCGCTTCGCCTCCTCCTCGGTGAGCGCAAGCTCGGCGGTCGTGCGCTCGAGCTCTTTGGGGCCCGTGATATGCACGACATGCAGGTTCTCCCGCGAGAGCAGCTCGGACTTGAGCGCCGCGATGCCTTCGTTGAGCTGGCGCGCACCCAGGCTTCCGCCGAAGACGAGCAGCATGAGCGCGTCGTCGGGTATCCCGAGCATACGGCGGCCCTCCTCGCGCGTCGCAAGCAGCACCTTCTTGCGCACCGGGTTGCCCGTCACGTGCACCTGCGTGGCCGCCGGAATGGCAACGCCCTCCTTCGCGCACTCGTAGGTCAAACACACCGCACGTGCCTTCTTGGAAAGCTCCTTGTTCGCAAGGCCCATGACGGAGTTCTGCTCGTGGACGACCACGGGGATGCCCATCTGCTCGGCCGCACGGGCGACCGGAATGGAGACATACCCGCCGAAGCCGACAACCACACTCGGCTCGATCTCGGCGAACCAGCGCTTGGCTTCCTTCGTCGAGTGCGAGATGAGCTTGAGCGCCTTCACGAGCGAGAGGGGGTGCTTGCGGTTGAAGCCGGATGCCTCGAAGGGCTGAAACGCGATGCCCGCTTCAGGCACAAGGCGCGACTCTACTCCGCGCGGCGTGCCAGCGAAGCGCACCTCCACCCCCCGTTCTTCAAGCACCTCTGCGAGCGCGAGCGCAGGATTGATGTGACCGGCGGTTCCCCCGCCCGACAGTACGACGAGCATTCGACTACCTCCTTCGAGAAGACGGCCGTCCTGCGGCCGTCCGAGATTCCGTGCGATTCGATGCGGTCCTCTTCGAGCGGCCGCCATCGTAGGTCCGGTCCCCCGTAGATCTACGAGCCCCCGAGCGGACAGCGTCCCGCGGGCTATCGCCTGCGCCGTCCTCCTCGCGCCTGACGACGCGCAGACTCGAGCGGCGGCGATCGAACTCATCGGAAGAGGCCGCATCGCGCGATACGGACAGGATAAGTCCCACCATGATGAGCGATGCCAAGATGGATGAGCCTCCCGACGAGATGAACGGCAGGGGCTTGCCCGTCGTGGGGAACACGCCGATAGCGCACGCGATGTTCAAAAACGCCTGGAAAACGAGGGCAATTGTAAGCCCGCCCGCAATCATCATAGAGAAATCGTCGCGAGCCGATCGGGCAATAAGCGTACCGGTGTAGAGAACGCCCAGAAAGAGAGCGATGACGGCAAGGCAGCCGACCATGCCGAGCTCTTCGCCGATGACCGCAAACACGAAGTCGCTGTCGCTTGCGAAGAGATACTGGTACTTCTCATGCCCGTTACCGAGGCCGACGCCGAAAATGCCACCTTCGGAAAACGCAAAATACGAATGCATGATGTTGTAGCCGCTACCGTAACCGCCCTGGCCGTCGTCCCAAGGATTGAGGAAGGACCAGCGGTCAGCGCGATAGCCCGTGCCGAACATGGCGATAAGACCGAAAACGACGATTACGACAAGAATGATGGCGATAGCACCGATCGGAAGCTCGCCGTACCACAGCACCGCAAGTACCGCAACGATGCAAATCATCGTGGTGCCCAGGTCGGACTGCGTTTTGTAGATGAGTGCAAGCGGCACTAGCACGAGCAGAGTGAAGCCGAGAGCGCAGCGTTTCCCGCTAATCTCCCCCGAAACGAAATCGGCGTAGATGCGCGCGGAGACCAAGACGAACACGATCTTCGCGAACTCGGAGACCTGGATCGTCACAGGACCGAGGCGCAGCCAGCGCTTAGCGCCGTAGTTGTCGACGCCAACGAGAGCCGTCAGCAAGATAACGACGACGAGCAGCGCTAATGCCGCCCAAAGCCACTTAGTTCTCCATATCGACACCGGAATGAAGCGGTAGATCGCGAACGCGATAAGCGCACCGAAAACGGCATACATCACCTGGTCGGTCAGGCTTTTGAGCTCATCGACCCCATTGTTGATGTTCGAGATCGATCCCGCCGAGTACACCATCACGAACCCGATGAGCACGAGCGCGAGCACGCAGAGCAGAAAGCCGATGCGCGGGCCGTGTATCGATGCGGGGACGGCGTTGCGGGAACGCTGGGTTCTGGGCATGCGAAACTACCCCGCTATGCCTCTGCCGAGCGGACGGCGACAAGTTCCTTGAAGACATCGCCGCGCTGCTCGTAGCAGGTAAACTCGTCGAACGAGGAGCATGCGGGGGAAAGCAAGAGCACATCTCCCGGCGCAGCTGCCGCAAGGCCCGCGTCGAGCGCATCTTCCATATGATTCGCCGCGATGACGGCAAGCACGCCGTCCTCGTCAGGGCACTCGCCGCCGAAGGCCGCAAGGAAGCGCTCGCGCGCCTCGCCGAAGATCACGACGGCCTTGGCATGCTTATGGGCGGCGCCAACGAGCGGAGCGAGGTCCGTTCCTTTGTCGTGCCCGCCGAGCAGCACGATCGGGCGCGTTGAGCCGAAGGCAGAGAAGGCCTTGAGCGTCGCGTCGACGTTGGTTGCCTTGGAATCGTTGTAGCAGGCCACACCGGCAACGCTACCGCAGGGCTCGATGCGATGCTCGAGCGGCGCGAAGGAGCGAAGCGATTGGGCGACGAGCGCGTCGCCAATACCGAGCGCAATCGCGCAAGATGCCGCGACAAGAGCGTTCTCCGTGTTGTGATCGCCCTTGATTTGCAGGTCGGATGCAGCGCATAGCCGATGCTCCATACCCCGAAACGCAACCGTGAGCACGCCGTCAGCTGAGACGAACGCGGCGTTCTCGGATCCGCAGCGGGCACGCATGTCACCAGCGATCCCATCTTTGGTGCCGACGGGGACATAGTCGAAGCCGCGCTCGTCAGGCGTCATGGTGCGTAGCTCGCGGATACGCGCGCGAACCGCGTCATCGGTCGCGCAGAGGACGGCGGTGGAGTTCGGGACTTGCGAGAGGTTCGCTATCACTTTCCACTTCGCCGCAGCATAAGCGTCAAGCGTCCCATGCCACTCGATGTGGTCAGGGGTGATGTTCAAGAGCACCGCAACGTTCGGGGCGAAGCGAGAAGTTGACTCGAGCTGGAAAGACGACACCTCGGCGACGTACACGTCAGTATCTCCCGCAGCCACGCGAGCAATGCAAGCATCGCCGATGTTACCGACAGCGTGCGCCGCAAGACCTGCGTCTTTAAGCAGGTGGGCCGCAATCGAGGTGGTCGTGGTCTTGCCGTTCGTGCCCGTAATGGCGACCCACGTGCTCGATTCGTCGGATTCGCGCCACGCGAACTCGACCTCGCTCACCAGCTCGGCGCTCGCCGCCTTCGCGGACTGGAAGAATTCAGAAATCTCGGGAATGCCGGGGCTCGCGATGCACAAATCGAACGAGCCGCCGACAGCCTGCGCAAGAGGGGCCACGGCGTCGTTTCCGAACTCGACCGCGGCACCCGCAGCCTTCGCCCGCTCGGCGTCGGCACGGGCCGCCGGAGTATCGCCGCCCGCTGCCACGGCAAGCGCGTCCACGCGCGTGCCCAAAAGCGGCAGCAGGTAATCAAGTACTGCATGCCCGCTTTTGCCCAGTCCCAAAACAAGGACGCGCCCCAGATGCTCGGGCGCGTATTTCTTACCTTCGATCAGCATGGACGTTCCTTCCGAGAAAACCTGCATGCTCTACGCCACCGCCACAAGGGACTCGGCGAAATAGATCGAGAAGCCGATTGCCGCCAAAACTCCCGAAACGATCCAGAAGCGCACGACGACCTTCGTCTCGCTCCACCCTTTCTTCTCGAAATGGTGGTGCAAAGGCGCCATGAGGAAGATGCGCTTGTGCGTCTTCTTATAGTAGAACACCTGGATCATGACGGAGAGCGCCTCGGCGACGAACAGGCCGCCGATGATGATCGACACGAACTCGGTCTTGGTGAGGACGGCCAGGCATCCGAGCGCCATGCCAAGCGCAAGCGAGCCGGTGTCGCCCATGAAGATGTCGGCTGGGTAGGAGTTGAACCACAAAAACCCGATGCATGCGCCGGCAAGCGCACCGGCCACGATGGCAGAGTCGAGCGCGTCGGTGCGGTAGGCTATCGCAGCCATGACGATCATAACGATCATGACGGTGCCCGCGGCCAAACCGTCAAGGCCGTCGGTCAAGTTCACGGCGTTGCACATGCCTACGAGCAGGATGTTCACAAAGATAAGGTAGAGCCACGGAATGGAGAAGTCCCCGATCTGCGTGGTCAGGATGCCGAAGTCGAGGTCCACGACAAACGGGATGTCGACGGTGGGCTCGATGCCGAGGAAGTTCACCGCGACAAGACAGAACGCCGTTGCGATAATGAACTGCCCGATAAGCTTCGCCTTCGGAGTAAGCCCGAGCGAGCGTTCCTTCACGACCTTCTCGCCGTCGTCGGCAAGACCGAGGGCGCCGGCAAGCACCGTCGCGATGACGAGGGCGAACGTCTCGGGCGAGGGCATGCCGATGAGCAGCACTGTTACCACGACCGCGATCAGCATGATAAGTCCGCCCATCGTCGGCGTACCCTGCTTCACGAGATGGCTTTCGGGACCGTCCGCGCGAACCTGCTGGCCGATATGGTACGAGCGAAGCGCGCGAATGAACGCCGGCATGAGCGCCATCGTGATCACGATGGCAAGCACAACGGCGAGGAACACGACGAACGTGGGATATTGCGAGAATATGCTGAACATCATTCGACCAATCCTTCAACGACCCTCTCGAGACCAACGGAATGCGACGCCTTCACAAGCACCGCGTCCCCTGGCCCGACGAGCCCCTTCACAACTTCAAGCGCACCCGCTGCGTCAGCGGCGCGGAAAACACGATCTTCGGGCATGCCGCCCTCTTCGGCGGCCTCGGCGATAAGGGACCCCAAATCACCCACGCTCACGAGCCGATCGATGCCGAGCGCTGCCGCAAGAGCACCCATCTCGCGATGGCCTGCAGGACCGAAATCCCCCAGCTCGCCCATGTCCCCGAGGACTGCGATGCGGGAACCCGCGACGCGCATCGCGGCGAAAGTATTGAGCGCCGCGCGCATGGAATCGGGATTCGCGTTGTACGCATCGTTCACAACCGTGAAGCCCCCGCGCGCCGCGAGTATCTCCTGACGCCCCGACTCGGGCTTGGCAGCGCCGAGCGCCTCGACGATAACCTCGAGGGAAAGCCCCGCAGCGAGGCCCACCGCCGCCGCCGCGCACGCGTTGTGAACGTTGTGCAGGCCAGAGAGCGCAAGCGAGCAGGTAGCGCTCTCGCATCCCGCATCGCCCGAGAACCCGCGCGCGAAAAGGGTAAACGAGGCACGGCCCGCATCGTCGAGCGAGATATGAGTCGCCCAAACCGCACGCCCCGCGCGCCAGCCGCAAGCCGCATCCTCGCAATAGTTTCCCGATCCGTCGAAGCACACTGCGCTTACTCCGCGCTCGGCTCCCCGAGCGTTGTCCCACACGAAGTCCGACATATCGTCGGCACCGTTCAGGAAAGCGATGCCGCCTTCGGGAAGCGCCGCGATGAGCTCGGATTTGGCGCGCGCGATGTTCTCGCGGCTGCCGAGCAGCTCGATGTGGCTTTCGCCGACTTGCGTGACAATTCCCCACTCGGGGCGCACGAAGGAGCACAGCGACTCGATCTGCCGGAGTCCGCGCATGCCCATCTCGACCACGACGTTGCGGGTATCAGCATCGGCAGCAAGCAGCGTGTTTGGCACGCCGAGCTCGTTGTTCTGGTTACCGCGCGTAGCCGTGACGCTCCCCGCGCAGGAGAGCACGTCGCGCACGAGGTTTTTGGTAGTCGTCTTGCCGTTCGAGCCGGTCAGGCCCACGACGCGGCCACGCAAGCAGCAACGCCATGCGCAGGCAAGGTCGGTGATGGCCTTCTGCGCGTCATCCACAAGCAGAATCGCCGCCCCGAGTTCTTGCACGCGGGCGACCATCTCATTGGGAAGCGCCCGCGTGACGAGCACGCAGCGCGCGCCTGCGGAGACGGCGGCGAGAACAAAGTCGTGTCCGTCGACTCGCTCACCTGCAAGCGCGACGTAGAGCGAGCCCTCGCCCGCTGTGCGGGAATCCCACGTGACGGACGCAATCTGAGCATCCGGGTTCGGAGCCGCGACAATGCGCGCAGAGACCGCCTCTGCGATTTCGGTTACGGAAAGTTGCAAGCTAGTTCGCCTCCGCTGCAGCGCCGGCAAAACGGCGCTCAAGTTCCTCGCGCGCAACGACGCGGTCGTCGAAGGACAAGACCTCGTCGCCTACAAGCTGGTAATCCTCATGCCCCTTGCCAGCGATGAGAACCGACGTGTTCGCGTCGGCAAGCTCGATTGCACGGCGAATAGCGCTGCGGCGATCGGGCACAACCTCATACTTGTCCTGGGAATCGCCCATACCGGCAACGATATCAGCGATGATGGCGTCGGGGTTCTCGTGGCGCGGGTTGTCACTCGTGACGATGGCGTAGTCCGCAGCGAGGGCCTTCTTGCCCATGAGCGGGCGCTTCCCCGCATCGCGGTTGCCGCCGCAGCCGAAGACGACGATCGTGCGGCCGTGGCCGAGCGCCATGATAGAGCCGAGCGCCTTCTCGAGCGCATCGGGGGTATGCGCGTAGTCAACGTACACCGACACGCCGCCGTCATGGGGCGTGCGCACGCGCTCGAGCCGGCCGGGCACGGGAGTGGCATCCTCCAGCGATTTCGCGATATCGGCCGCGGGGATGCCGAGCATGAGGCCGACACCGAACGCCGTCATGATGTTGGAAACGTTGAAGCGCCCGACAAGCGGATAGGAGAACGCGATTTCTTCGCCGCGAACGGACAGCACGACGTCGGTTCTTGCCACGCCGTAGTCGACCTTCACGGGATGGATAGCCGCCGACTCGTCAAAGCCGGTCGTCACCACCATGTCGCCCGCCTCCATGCAACGGCGGTTAAGCTCGGCTCCCCACTTGTCGTCGATGCAGATAACGCGGCGGGCCGGGTAATCGTGCGAGAACAGCAGCGCCTTCGCCTCGAAGTACGCCTCGAACGTGTGGTGGTAGTCGAGGTGGTCCTGCGTCAGGTTGGTGAACGCCGTCACCGAGAAACGCGTATCCCACGTGCGGCACAGATCGAGCGCATGGGAGCTGACCTCCATGGCGACGCAATCACATTTCGCATCGCGCATGCGCGCAAACAGGTGCTGTAAGTCGCTCGACTCGGGAGTGGTGTGCTCGGACTTCTCGTGCGCATCGCCGATGGTTGTTCCGACGGTGCCGATGACGCCCGTCTTCTTCCCCGCCATGCGCGCGATGTGCTCGACGAGGTAGGTCGTGGTGGTCTTGCCATTGGTCCCCGTGACGCCGACGAGTGAGAAGGCGCGCGAGGGGTTGTCGTAGAACTGCGCGGCAGCATAGGCGAGCGCCTTGCGCGAATCGGCAACGACGACCTCGGTCACATCGGTTGCGTCGGCCAGGTAGAGCTTGCGCTCCACGATGAGCACCTTCGCACCGCGGTCGATCGCGTCCTGCGCGAAGGAATGACCGTCCACGGCGAGGCCCACGATGCAGAAGAACGCATCGCCGGGCTGCACGCGATCGGAGCGATAGGCGATGCCCGAAACCTCTTCAGATGGATTGCCGAGAATGGTGCAATTGAAGCCTTCGAATAAATCCGCACACGTTTTGGCCATGTTGTCTACCTCACTCCGGCTGAATCTTGTATCGATCGATGGCAAAGGCCATTATATCCTTAAAAACATTCGACACGTTTCCTTGGCTTGGGACCTCATTGAGTCCCACAAAACAAACTAATTGGCTCGACGAGTCGGGCAAAAATCCCTCGAAACACAGGTTGTAGACCCCTTGACGGTACACGCCGCCCTCCGCGATTTCCGCAGTCGAGGTCTTGCCTGCCACCGAGTAGCCCTCTATCTGGGCATTCTTGCCCGTACCATCGGTGACCACCGTTTTCAGCATGTCGGTGATGGTCGGGATGGCAGCCTTGTTCTCGATCACATCCTCTGTGTCGTAGGTAGGAATCTCACCTGTTTGCGGCTTGCTCACCAAGAAGTGAGGAGTCACCTCGACCCCATCGTTGGCAAGCGCCCCATAGAAGCGCACGAGCTGGAGCGGCGTCACCGCGACGCCCTGCCCGAAGCTCACGTTCCACCCCGTGATCGTGGCCCAGTTCTCAAGTGGCTGAAGCGTGCCCGATGCCTCGCCCGGGTAGTCGACGCCCGTCTTCTCGCAGAGATTGTACTTCTGGATATGCTCGTAGAGCTTGGTAAACCCGTCGGTCATCTTCTGCACCGAAAGCGAGATGCCGACGTTTGAGGACTGGTCGAGGATTTGGCGGAACGAGAAGGTCTGGTCGGAGCGCTCGTGCGCGTCGGAGACCTTGTAGCCGTCGGCCTCGATCACCGCGGGGCAGAAGAGCGTGTCGTCAGGCGTCATCGCTCCCTCTTCCAAGATGGTCGTCGCCGACACCGTCTTGAACACCGAGCCCGGCTCGAAGGCCTGCGTAATTGGTTTTACCTGGTCGGAGCTAGATTTCGCGCTCGTCATGTCAGAGGGGTCCATATAGGGCAGCGAGGCGATGGCATAGATTTCGCCCGTGCCCGCGTCCATCACGACCGAGGAGCCGCCGGCAGCGGTCATGTCCTCGGCGGCCTCGGCGACGCGGTTCTCCACATATTCCTGCAGCTCGATGTCGATCGAGATCATGATGTCTTGGCCATCGACCGCAGGCGTCTCCTCCTTGACTCCACCGGGAATGGGAAGGCCGTTTTCCCCGCGCTCGGCGGTGTATGTGCCCGGCGTGCCGGAAAGAATGTCGTTGTATTGCAGCTCGAGACCTGTGATACCCTCGCCGTCGACATTGCAGTAGCCGATAACCTGGCCGCCGATCTGGCCGCAGGGGTATTCGCGCCGCGTGTCAGCGATGAAGTAGACGCCATCGAGGGCAAGCTTCTTCACCTCGGCGGCGGCATCAACATCCGCCTGGCGCTTCACGTAGACGAAGGTGGCGGACTCCTTCGAGAGCAGTTCCCGGTACGTCGACGCGTCGCCCCCGAGCACGTTGGCGATAGCCTGCGCCTCCGCCGCCGCGTCGGTGACCTCAGCGGGGTTCGCATAGATCGTCGTCGCGTCGACGCTCTTCGCGAGCACCGTGCCATTGCGATCGTAGATCGTGCCTCGGTGGGGTGTGGTGGTGAACGAGATCGTGCGCGCCTCTTCGGCCATCGCCGAATAATGGGCCGACTCGATGATCTGGAGATATCCCAAGCGCAGGAAGAAAACTGCGGCAATGGCGGCAAAGATAAGCAGAAGGACGAAGGGGCGGTTCGAATTCACCCTCTCGGCGGTATGGCTTGAGTTGATGCGCTCGGCAGCGCCGCCAACCGCTCTCCCAATGGAGCCGCCGACGACACCAACAGCGCCAATGATGTTGGAAAGCGTGCTTTGAGAAGAAGCCGCCCCGCGAGAGGCGCGCTCATCGCGGGGGCTGCGCGAACCCCTCGCGTCGCGGGCTGCTCGCGACGAGCCCGCCTCGCGCGATGGTCGCTGCGTGCGTGATGAGGAAGACCCGCGACGCGAGCGCTCGCTCGGACGGGAGGTGCCCCTGCCCTGCGAGCGAGTGCGGGACGATCGCCCCTCGCTGCGAGAAGTATTCGCTCTCCCCCCTTCGCGCCTGCGGGAATAATCCCCATCGCGCATGTCGCGTCTGCGGTCGGTCATATCCGCCCGCTAGCTCCGCGCGGCGGCGGCCAGACTCTGGGAAAGCGAGAGATTGCCCGAGCCGTCGGTCGCGACGATGTCTTCGGGCAGCACGATTTTGCTGGTCGACTCGGGCGCAGCCATGCCAAGGGCGGTCGCCTCGGACTTGATGCGGGACGGATTGGAAAGACTGCTCTGCGCCACCTCGAGGGAGCTGCCCTCGGAGCGCGCGGTGTCGATAAGGCTGTCGTAGCTCTTCGACTCGATTTCGACGTTGACAGCAGCGGCAGTAAGCGCGATACGGGCGAAGGCCACGAGCGCAAGCACCACAAGGGCTACCGCCACCACCCGGGCGAGCGCGATGATCGCCGGAGAAAGCGTCTCGACATGGGGCTTGCCACCAGGAACGACAGAGATGCGGGGGCGTTCAGGATAACGCTCGGGCACTCGCTCTGCGGCGCGCGTATATGCAGGAACAGCGCTCATGCCCCACCCCTTTCTTTCGTTTAATCGGCATTTCAGGCAACGACGCCCCCGAAGGGGCGACGTGGGTTCGCTATTCGGTTAGAGCTTCTGCGCGACACGTAGCTTCGCGCTGCGGGCCCGAGGATTGCTCTCTATCTCCTCAGGCGTCGGAAGTATGGGCTTCCGCGTGACAACCTTGAGTATCGGCTCTTTCCCGCACACGCAGACCGGCAGGTCTGGCGGGCAGGTGCACCGGTTCGCCATCGAGGCGAACGTGTCCTTCACAATCCTGTCTTCCAGCGAGTGATAGCTGATGACGGCTATCCTGCCTTTCGGATTCAGCCAGCGGATGGCTGCGTCCAAACCTCGACGCAGCACATCCAGCTCCGAGTTGACTTCGATCCGAAGAGCCTGGAAGGTTCGCTTCGCGGGATGCCCGCCTGCGCGTCTGGCCGAAGCGGGGATGGCGGCCTTGATGACCTCCACCAGCTGCCCGCTGGTCTCGAACGGCTCCTTCTCGCGCTCGCGCACGATGAAGTCGGCGATTCTCGATGCCCACTTCTCGTCCGAATAGGCGCGGATTATCCGAGTGAGATCTGCTGCGTTGTAGGTGTTGACGATCTCTGCTGCGGTTTGAGTTTGTGTACTCGGATCCATCCGCATGTCAAGGGGGGCTTCTTCTTTGAAGGAGAAGCCGCGTGACGGCGTATCGATCTGCACGGAGGAAACGCCGAGATCGAACAGGATAGCGTCGATTCCGGGCACCTCGGCAGAGGTGAGAAGTCCATCGAGTTCCCCGAAGTTGCCGTGAAGCAATTCGAGCGCGGGGCGAGTTTGCTCCGGCAGCGACTCAAGCTTCTTGCGAGCGGCGGCAAGCGCCACTTCGTCTTGGTCGATACCGATGAGCGTCCCCTCGTGCCCAAGCCGCTTCGCGACTTCGAAGGAATGCCCTGCCCCGCCGAGCGTGGCGTCCACGAACGTGTGCTGTGTTTGTAGTGTAAGTTGTTCGAGGCACTCGGCGAGCAGGACCGGTGTGTGCCGATATTCGCTTGTCATTTCGCTCACGTCTTACTCCGCTAGGTCGAGCAACATCGAGATATCGGTGTCGTCGATCACTTCGTCGTAACGCTTCGCGTCCCAGATCTCGAATCGACCGGTGTTGCCGATGACGACGACGTCCTTGTCGATGCCGCATTTCTCGCGGGCATCGGCGGGAAGCATGATGCGGCCGGTCTTGTCGACCTCCACGTCCTTCGCAAGCGACTTGAGCTTCAGCATGATGTGCCGGCACTCGCGCTTGGTGGGGTGCTTCTTCTCGACGAACGAATCGAACAACTTGGTGATCCATGCCTCGAAATCGGGCGTTTCGAACACGTAAAGGCATTCGTTGTCCAGATCCCTGGCGACGACGAGCTGGGTTGAAAGCACTTTGCGGAATTTCGCGGGGAGAGACACGCGGCCCTTGCCGTCGACCTTGAAGCGGTATTCGCCGTTGAGAACCACGTCGCGATGCGGCGCGACCTCTTCGGCTACCTCCTCGATCTGTTTGGCATCGTCCGTCATCTGTTCCCTTCGAAACCCTGCAGTGGCTTCCAATGCATTGCATTCTATCCCACAATCTCCCACTTTTCAATCATTTCATGGGATTCGATGCTCATCTTGGACGCTTTGAGCTGCACCGTCTTCATTGAACGCGTCGCGCAGCGCAAGATATGGGGCGGAAAAATAAAAGAGCCCAAGATATGGGCTGTGCATCGCGGTGGGGCGATGTGGGGGGTTTGTGTGGGTGTGGGAGGAAGTGGGAGCCGCGAACGGCGAGTAGCAGAGCACAATACGCCCGTCTCCCCGATACTTCATGGATGGTCGAAGGATGCGGCCTCAACGTGCGGGTGCGCTTGGCATGCCCTGCGTCTGGGAGAACAACTCCGAATACGGCCTTACGCGCGCGGGTGCGCTGCGAGATATTCCTCGCGGATGTGCGAGCGGTCGACATGCGTGTAGATCTGAGTCGTCGAGATATCGGAGTGGCCGAGCATCTCCTGGATAGCTCGCAAATCGGCCCCACCCTCGAGGAGATGAGTCGCGAAAGAATGGCGTAGCGTATGCGGATGCAAGTTCGTGACGCCAATGGAAAGCCCGGCGCGTGCGACGATCTTGTGCAGGCTCTGCCGCGTGATCCTCCCGCCGCGCACGTTCAGAAACACCGCACCGCTCGATTTCCCGCGCCCTCCGTCAAGAACCCGGCGCGCGTCGTCGAGATACATCGACAGCGTGCGCAGCGCTGCACCGGAAATGGGGGCAACGCGCTCCTTTCCGCCCTTCCCCCGAATGCGAAGATACCCCTCGTCAAGCGCGAGGTCGGCAAGGTTCAAACCGCATGCCTCGCTCGCACGCAGGCCGCACCCGTAGAGTACCTCAAGCAGGGCGTGGTCGCGCAAGGAGGCGGGCGTGGAATCATCAGCGCACTCCATAAGCGCGCTCACCTGGGCGATCGAGAGGACATCAGGCAAGCGATCGGGAGTTTTGGGCACGGCGATCAGGTCAGCGGGGCTCGTGGCGATGACTTCTTCCCTCACAAGATAGCGGTAGAGCCCCTTGATCGCCGAAAGCCGACGCTTCACCGACGTGGGAGCGAACCCACGCTCGGAAAGGTCGGCTTCGTAAGCGGCGAGCGCCGCGCGATCGGCGTGGGCGACGGACCCCAGCCGATTGCGCTCCAGAAACGACACGTAATCGGCGAGGTCGCGTCCGTACGCCTCGATCGTCCGCGGCGAGCGCCCGCGCTCGATGCGCAGGCAGGTCAGGTATTCCGAAATCGGATCAACCACGGTATTTGCTGATCGAGGCGGCGTGCACAAAAGCGCTGAACAGCGGATGGGGGCGCGTCGGGCGGCTCTTGAACTCGGGATGACCCTGGCTTGCAACGAACCACGGATGATCGGGAAGCTCGATCATCTCAGTCAGGCGGCCGTCGGGCGACACGCCGGAGATGACGAGCCCGGCCTCCTGAAGGCGATCGCGGAAGGCGTTGTTCACCTCGTAGCGATGGCGATGGCGCTCGTAGATGATCTCCTCGCCGTACGCCTCGAACGCGCGCGAACCCGGCGACACCTTGCAGGGGTAGGCGCCCAGGCGCATGGTGCCGCCCTTGTCCTCGATGTCCTCCTGTTCGGGCATAAGGTCGATCACGGGGTATTCCGCTTGCTCGTCGAATTCTGCCGACGTGGCACCCGGCATGCCGGCGACATCGCGGGCGAACTCGCATACCGCCGCCTGAAGCCCCAGGCAGATGCCGAGGAACGGAACCTTATGCACGCGGGCATAGCGCGCTGCGGCGATCTTCCCCTCGAAGGCGCGCTGGCCGAAACCGCCCGGCACGAGGATGCCGTCCATCGAGCCGAGCGTCTCCTCGGCATTGTCGTCGGTGAGCTCCTCGCCATCGATGAGGTGCACTTCCACGTGGCGCCCCTCGTGGACGCCCGCATGCCCGAGCGCCTCGATGACGGAGAGATATGCATCCGGGAGCGAGACGTACTTGCCCACGACCGCGATGTCGACCTGGCCCTCGCAATTGTCCGCCGCCTCGAGAAACGACTTCAGCGGCGTCAGGTCGATCGGGCGCACCTCAAGCCCGAGCTTGTCGAGAACCTTCACGTCGAAGCCCTGCTCATCGAGGGCAAGCGGCACCTCGTAGATGGAGGGCGAATCGACGCAGGCGAGCACGTCCTCGGTCGCCACGTCGCAGAACAGCGCGATCTTCTCGCGCACCTTGTCGGTGATCTCGTGGTCGGAACGGCACACGATGAAGTCGGGCTGCACGCCGATGGAGCGCAGCTCCTTCACGGAATGCTGCGTCGGCTTGGTCTTCACCTCGTGAGCTGCGGCGATATAGGGAACAAGCGTCACGTGCACGAAGAGCACATCGCCCGGGTCCTTCTCCTTTTTGAACTGGCGAGCAGCCTCGATGAACGGCTGGGACTCGATGTCGCCGATCGTGCCGCCGATCTCGGAGATGACGATGTCGGCGTTCGATTGGGAAGCGATGCGGCGCAAACGTTCCTTGATGGCCTCGGTCACATGCGGGATGACCTGCACGGTTCCGCCGAGGAAGTCGCCGCGGCGCTCGCGCGCGATAAGCGTCTGATAGATTGAACCCTGCGTGAAGTTGGACTCGCGCGAAAGGGATTCGTCGATGAAGCGCTCGTAATGGCCCAGGTCGAGGTCGCCTTCATGGCCGTCGTCGGTAACGAAGACCTCACCATGCTGGAACGGGCTCATGGTGCCCGGATCGACGTTCAGGTACGGGTCCATCTTCTGCATGGTCACCTTGTAGCCGCGCGCCTTGAGCAGATGCCCCAAAGACGCCGCCGTGATGCCCTTGCCCAATGATGAGACAACGCCGCCCGTCACGAAAATATGCTTGGCCATGATTCTCCTTCTGCTGCGCAACCGAAATGCTATCCAACCTCATGAGTTACGGCCTCAGGCTGCGCGAGCCGATACGCTCGGACGCGGCCAGGCGAACTCCAAACGTTCGTTCATTTTACTCGAACGGAAAAATCGCGCGGGGAGCGCGCCTGGCATTTAACACATCAGTAACGAAGAAGGAAGGCGCACTACCCCAGCGCCAGAACGTCGCGCGCGAGGACGGTGACCATCTTTGCCGTCGCCGCGCGGTCGGCCACGAATTGCGGGAGCGCGTTGTTCGAGCCGTTTGCGGGCGAGCCCGTCAAAACGCCCGCCTGGGCACACCAGGCGACCGCGTCGCGCGCCCAAGGCGAGATCGCGTCCGCGTCGTCGAAGATGTCCAGGTTCGACAGATCGGCCGCGGTGTTCGCACCTGCGATCTTGTTCGCGTAGTTCGAGATCATCTTGGCGAGCTGCTCGCGCGAGACCTCCATGTCGGGCGCGAAATCGTTCGTCCCATCCCATCCGTTCACGACGCCGACCTCGCGCGCCCAGGTAAGCGCCTCGCCGTAGAAGTCCTCGTAGTTCGCATCGTCGAATTGAGGCTTGTCAGAGGTGACCTGGGGCTTGCCTGCCACACGCCAAAGAATGGTGACCGCCTCCGAGCGCCTCAGGCCGTTCGCAGGCCCGAACAGGGTCGTGCCCGCATAACCGGTGATGTAGCCGTGGTCGAAGACGTAATCGATGACGCCCGAGTCGACGAACCAGTCGCCGTAGAAGCAGTCGCTGAAATGCTCGGAGGGAACGCGCCCGTCGTCGACGTCTGCCGACGCATACGAGATGCGCACGTTGCCCATCCAATCGCCGTAGCGCAACGTGAGTCCGCGCGAGGAGAGCGACTCGGGCTCGAGGCCGGAAGTCCTATCGGGGTCTAAGATGATGAAGTTGCCGGTAGAGAGATTGTCCGGGTTGTCCACGCCCTCGTAGCCGATGACGGTGACCCAGTGCTGCGAGCCGCTTCCCGTGGTCACGTAGAGGACGACCGGGTGGCCGTCGTTGATGGCGTTATAGAGCGTGCGGAGCACCTCCGCCTCGCTCCCGATGACGCGGCAGTCGAACTCGTCAGTCATGTTCTTGCCGTAAAACCCGCTCTCGCCGTAGGCGCCGCCGTTGTAGTCGAACTCCGCCCACGTGTGCACCGTACCCGTCGTGATGGTCTTCGCGTACGCCGCGGCGTAGCCCAAACATGACCCGCCCGTGTGCTGAAGCCCCACCTGATTGATGAGGGCCTGGTCGAACTTGAGCATGCGCCCGTTCGACTGCAACGTGATGCGGGCTTGGTCCGCGACCGACAAGGAGCCATCGCTTGCCGCCAGGGCGACAGGCGGAAGGGAGAGCGCGGAGGCGAGGGCTATCGTGCAGGTGACGGCGACGGGGCCCTTGAGAAAGCGAGACGGTCGAGAAGCCATGAAACCTCTTATCCGGACGAAGGGCCGCACCCCTCGTCCTGCAGCGGGAATTCGCAAACCCGCCGATCGCGAGAACATAAAACAGCGTCGATTGTAGCATGAGGGCCTCTTTTCCCCGCCTGCGCCTGCGCGCCCCCTCCATAATGCCAGGTGAGAGCTTCTACCCTATACTAACCGAAAGGAAAGCATCGATGTGCGCCCCGTTTTCGATTGACGCGCGCCCCGTTCCCTATCGTGAATCCCCGTGCGACGGACGCCGCCCCTTCTCATCTTTGAATCTTCGATTCGAAGCGCAAGCCCGCACGCCGAGCGCCGTGGACATCCTATATAATGGTTCGGTTCATGGGTATGCAAGGGTTGCGGAAAGCGAAAGGTCTCGATCATATGCGCCAAGGATTCGACAACGACAAGTACATAGCACTTCAGGCAGAGCACATCAGGAGCCGCATCAACCAGTTCGGAGGCAAGCTCTACCTCGAGTTCGGGGGCAAGCTTTTCGACGACTACCACGCAAGCCGCGTGCTCCCCGGGTTCGAGCCCGACAGCAAGTTCCGCATGCTGAAGACCATGGTCGACGAGGTCGAGATCATCATCGCGATCAACGCGAACCACATCGAGAAATCCAAAACGCGCGGAGATCTGGGTATCACCTACGATGAGGAGGTCCTGCGCCTGCTCGACGTGTTCCGTTCGCGCGGGTTCGCCACCTCGGGCGTCGTGATCACCCACTTCGAGAACCAGCCTTCCGCCGTGGCATTCCGCTCGCGCCTCGACGGCCTGGGAATCAAGAGCTACCTGCACTACCCCATCGCCGGGTACCCCTACGACACCGCGCGCATCGTCTCCGACGAGGGCTACGGCAAAAACGAGTTCGTGGAAACGACGCACCCGCTCGTCGTGGTGACCGCGCCCGGCCCCGGATCGGGCAAGATGGCCACTTGCCTCTCGCAGCTCTACCACGAGCACAAGCACGGCAACCTGGCGGGATACGCGAAATACGAGACGTTCCCCATCTGGAATCTGCCGCTGAAACATCCCGTCAACATCGCCTACGAGGCCGCGACAGTCGATCTGGACGACGCGAACTGCATCGACCCCTTCCATCTGGAGGCCTACGGGAAAACCACGGTGAACTACAACCGCGACGTGGAGATCTTCCCCGTCCTTAAGACCATGATGGAGCGGATCGCGGGAGAGAGCCCCTACCAGTCGCCTACCGACATGGGCGTGAACATGGCGGGACTCGCAATCGTGGACGATGACGCCGTGCGCGAGGCCGCGAAGATGGAAATCGTGCGCCGTTACTTCCAAGCCGCCGTCGACGCGCGCCGCACCGGCATTCACGAGGAACGCGTCAAGCGCCTTGAACTTTTGATGAACCAGGCGGGCATCGACTCGAGCTTCTCGCCCGCGCGCTCGGCCGCTCTTCTTAAAGAGGAGACGACAGGCGGCCCGGCAGGAGCTATGGTGCTCGCCGACGGGCGCGTGGTCACCGGCAAGACCTCCCCGCTTTTGGGCGCCGCATCCTCGCTTCTGATGAACGCGCTCAAGGCGGTCTCGGGCGTCGACGACGACGTCTACGTCATCAGCGACGACGTGATCAAGCCCATCTGCACGCTCAAGACCTCGACGCTGCATTCGAAGAACCCGCGCCTGCACTCGGACGAGACGCTGCTCGCGCTCTCGGTGAGCTCTGCGACCGACCCGCTTGCCCAGCAGCTTCTCGACCACGTGGACGACCTGCGCGGATGCGACGCCTTCTTCAGCGTGATCCTCTCCGCCACCGACGAGAGGCTCTATCGCACCTTGGGCATCAACGTCTGCTGCGAGCCGAAATACGAGCAGCGCCGCTACTACCACAAGTAAGACGCCCGCAAACTCCTGCGATCGGCGCAATGCCTCCTCGGAATGCGCTGGCGCCCGACAACCTTCGCGAATCGCCCGCAAAATCACGTGTTTTGCGGGCGATTTCTTGTTTTCCCTTTCCCTTGTGCAGCCGCACGACATATACTGTCCAGCTGCACAAGGAGTGCGGGTGACCCGGCACACGGCCAGGCATCCAGCCTCGAAGCATACAAATGAAAGGGACGGCTATGCCTGCTTCCAAGCAGACCGTCGCCACGTTCCAGCGCGCGAAAGCCGAGGGCAGAAAGTTGGCAATGCTAACCGCCTACGACTACTCGACCGCGAAGCTTCAAGACGAAGCGGGCGTTGACGGCATCCTCATCGGCGATTCCTTAGGGAACGTCATCTTAGGGTACGAAGATACCCTCTCAGTTACCATGGAAGATATGATCCACCACAGCCACGCGGTTGCGCGCGGGGCCTCGCATGCCCTCATCGTGTGCGACATGCCCTTCCTCTCCTACGAGGTGAGCGTGGAAGATGCGGTGCGCAACGCCGGCCGTCTTTTAAAGGAAGGCCGCGCAAACGCCGTGAAGCTCGAGGGCGGGCGCGAAGTCTGCCCGCAGGTGCGCGCCATCGTGGCCGCAGGCATCCCCGTGATGGGGCACCTGGGCCTGACGCCGCAGTCGGTGAACGCCTTCGGCGGCTTCAAGGTGCAGGGCAAGACCGAGGAATCCGCCCGAGCGCTCCTCGACAACGCCTGTGCGCTTGAGGAAGCCGGCGCCTTCGCCATCGTGCTCGAGTGCGTGCCCGCCGCCTTGGCCGAGCTCGTCACCAGCCGCATCTCGATTCCCACCATCGGCATCGGAGCCGGCGCAGCATGCGATGGGCAGATTCTCGTCTACCAGGACATGCTCGGCATGACGAGCGGCTTCTCCCCCAAGTTCGCGCGACGCTTCGCCGAGGTGGGCGACGTGATGCGCAAGGGCTTCTCCGACTACATCGAGGCAGTCGGCGCCGGTACTTTCCCCGCTGACAGCGAGACCTTCCACGCAGGCGACGACGTCATTAAGAAACTGTACTAATTGAGCAAGAAAGACAACTCTCCTATGAATATTGCAACAACCGTCGAGCAGGCGAAGCAGACCGTGCGCCAATGGAAGGCCGAGGGGCTGACCGTGGGACTTGTCCCCACGATGGGATATCTCCACGAGGGCCACGAGAGCCTCATCAAGCGCGCCGTCGCCGAATGCGACCGCGTGATGGTGAGCGTGTTTTTGAACCCCATCCAGTTCGCGCCGAACGAGGATCTTGCCACCTACCCGCGCGACTTCGACGCCGACACCGTGCTCATCGAGAACGCCGGCGCCGACCTGGTCTTCCACCCCGAGCCCTCCGAGCTCTACGCCCCCGATGCATGCACGTTTGTGAACGTGGAAGAAATCACCTCCGAGCTCTGCGGCAAAACGCGCCCCACGCATTTCCGCGGAGTGTGCACCGTGGTCTCCAAGCTCATGAACATCTCGCAGGCCGACCGCGCGTACTTCGGCCAAAAAGACGCGCAGCAGCTCGCCGTCGTGCGGAGAATGGTTCGCGACCTGAACATGAACGTCGAGGTCGTCGGGTGCCCCATCGTGCGCGAAGAAGACGGCCTCGCGAAAAGCTCGCGCAACACCTATCTCTCTCCCGCCGAGCGTAAAGCGGCGCTCGTGCTGTCCCGCGCGGTGCGCGAAGGGCAGCGCCTTATGAAAGAAGGCGAGCGCGACGCGAAGACGATTCTGGGCACCATGCGTGCGATCATCGAAGCAGAGCCGCTCGCACGCATCGACTACGTCGAGATGGTGTCGTGGGACGGCATCAAACCCGTCGATGTTGCCGACTCCTCGGTCCTCGTGGCGATGGCGGTCTGCATCGGCAAGACGCGCTTGATCGACAACTTCATCTTCGAGATGTAGCGCACGGAAAGGAGACGACCCATGCTCTTGCATATGCTGAAGGGAAAGATCCACCGCGCGACGGTCACGCAGGCCGAACTCAACTACGTCGGCTCGATCACCGTTGACGAGGCGCTCATGGAGGCGGCCGGCATCCGCGAGTACGAGAAGGTGGCGATCGTCGACGTGAACAACGGCGCGCGCTTTGAGACCTACGTCATCGCAGGCGAGCGCGACAGCGGCACCATCTGCCTGAACGGCGCGGCCGCACGCTGCGTCTCGGTCGGCGACAAGATCATCATCATGTGCTACGCGATGATGACCGAGCAGGAGGCGGACGCAAACCCGCCGCGCGTCGTGCTCGTGGGCGCGAACAACAAACCCGAGCAGGTTGCCCGCTACGAGCGCCACGGGGTGCTCGAGCAGTAAAACCATTCGAGGGCGGTGCCTACTCCGAAGCAGGCACCGCCCTCTTTTACAAGGAGTCGCTTACGCTCTTTCGACGGGGGTCGCCGCCCCTAAAAGAAAGCCGAGGAAGCGTATTCGTAGAAATTCTCACCCTTGTAGCGCAGAAGCGTCGTCGGCTCGGCACCGCGGCGCACGTACATATGCTTGATGGGAGACGGAAGCTTCGCCATGTCTCCGTCGATGAACAGCGTCGCCTCCCGTCCCGCCGCATTCTGCGACAAATCCATTTCCACCACATCGTTTTCCGAGGTGAGCATCGCACGGGCGCGAAGCGAGTGCGGGGCTATCGGCACGGCGATCAGCCCGTTGAAGCCGGGTGCCACAAGCGGTCCGCCAGCGGAGAGCGCATAGGCGGTCGAGCCTGTCGCCGTAGCAACCACAAGCCCGTCGCCGCGCATGTCCGCGATAGGGACATCGGAGATGGAAAGCGAGAAATCGATGATGCGCCCGTTCGCACCGCGCGTCACTGCCGCCTCGTTCAGGGCGAAGAAGGTATGGCCCGGGGCATTCTCTGCCAAAAAGCCCGCACTCGCATCCTCATCTTCGTCGAACCAAGTGGAAACCTTTTCATCGGGCAATTCGGCAAACAACCCGTCCGCATCGCTTGACGCCCACGGGTCGGCCTCCCCTTCGCAGACGATATCGACACGCAGATTGCTGCGCCGCTCGCTCACCGTCTCTCCCGCGAGCGCCGCCGCCACGATGGCGACCACACCGTCGTCGCTCTCGTTCGCGAGAAAGCCCAGTCTTCCAAAGTTGATGCCCAAAATCGGGACGCCCGAGGTACCGATGGCGCGCGCCGTGCGTAGGATGGTCCCGTCCCCGCCGAGAACGACCGCCAGATCAACGCCGCGGGCTAGCTGCTGCGAAACGAGAGGATTGGGATCGAGGCCCTCAAGGTCGGACGAATTGAATATCGCGTAGCCGATTCCCTGTGTTCCCAGGTAAGTGGCTAAAAGCAGCGATGCATCTATCGCTTGCGAATTGGAGTTATTGCGTACGATGAGCAGGTTCATGAGAGCGCTTTCGTTGTGTTTGCTAAGATGAGATGATTATATCCGAAGAGAATTGGTCGTTTGCATGTCAGACAAGCTCGCACGAGCTCAACATAGGCGCGCCCCTGAGCAAAACGGCGCCCATCGTGCAAACGAGACGCAATCAGCACAGCCTCACACCTGGGAAGCAGGCGAAACCGGCCGCATCCCCGTCATAGGCAAGCACGCCGGCACCGATAAGGCGGCCGAGCTCGACGCCCGTCGCGAGCGACAGACCCTCATGCGCAGTGCAGCCCCAGGTGAAACCTCGGCGATTCCCATCGTGAGCAAACACGCAGGCGTCGACAAGACGCTTGCCGCATCGTCGGACGCCCGCACGAACGTGCCTGTCCAAGCGCGCGTCAAAGCGGGCAACGACGTCCGGACCCCCGCGCCTGCGCCCGATGTCACCATCGTCGGCGAAGAGCCCGAAAGCAAGGCATCTTCCGTCGGCGCGTCGGCGGCGCTCATGAGCGTCTGCGTGCTCTTCTCCCGCGTCACTGGGTTTTTGCGAACGTGGGCGATGGCCTTCGCGCTCGGCTCGTCGTTCCTCTCAAGCTCCTATCAGGTTGCGAACAACCTGCCAAACATGCTCTACGAGCTCGTCATGGGCGGCATGCTGGTCACGGCGTTTCTCCCGGTCTATATCTCGGTCAAGAAGAAATCAGGCACCAGGGCGGGCAATGCCTACGCATCGAATCTGCTCACGCTCGTGACCATCTTCCTCGGCGTTCTGTCTATCCTCTGCATGGTCTTCCCTGCCCAGGTCATCTACACGCAGACGTTCTACTCCGACCAATCATCGAGCGCGCTTGCGACGTTTTTCTTCCAGTACTTCGCCATTCAGCTCATGTTCTACGGAGCTTCGTCGATCGTGTCGGGTCTTTTGAACGCGAACCGCGACTATCTGTGGTCCTCGATCGCCCCGGTGGCGAACAATGCCATCGTCATCGCGACCTTCCTCATGTACGCCGCGATCGCGCCCGTAAACCCCGACGCCGCGCTCTACGTCATCGCCATCGGCAACCCGCTCGGCGTCTTCGTCCAGATGGCGATTCAGCTCCCCGCGCTCAGGCGAAACGGTATCCGCCTGCGCCCCCGCGTCGACCTTCACGACCCGGCGCTTCGCGACACCCTCGCCATCGGCGGGCCGACGTTTCTCGTGATGATCATCTCGTTCGCGACCGTGTCGGTCATGAACGCGGCCTCCTATTGTTTTGCCGTTGACGGCCCCTCGATCCTCGCATACTCCCGTTTGTGGTACACGCTGCCCTACTCCTTCCTGGCCATTCCCATCACGACCGCCCTGTTTACCGAGCTTTCGGAAATGAAGGCGGAAGGCGACATGAAGGGCGTCGTATCGGCCATCACGAACGGCACGGCGCAGATTATGTTCCTGCTCGTACCCTTCGCGCTCTATCTCGCCGTGTTCTCCGTCCCACTCGTCACGCTCTACCACGTCGGCGCCTTCACGATGGAGAACATTCAGTCCATCTCGAGCTACCTTGTGGTGCTCGCCTTTGCGCTGCCGTTCTACGGTGTCAGCTCCTATCTGCAGAAAGTATTCTCGAGCCTGCGCAAAATGGGCGTTTACGCGGCGCTGAACTTCCTCGCGGGCATCGTGCAGGTCGCGCTTACGGCATTTTGGGCATGGACGACCTACAACGGGGATCCAAACCCCGCGACCATCGAGTCCATAGCACTCGCCTCGATTGCGTTTTACGTGGTGGGAGACGTGGCAATGTTCATCTACCTGAGGGCGCACCTCGGACATGTGGGTGTTCGGAAAATCTTCGGCGCCTCATTCGCCGGCCTTCTGCTCGGAGGCATCGGAGCGCTCTGCGGCTTTGGAATTTTGACCGCACTCGAAACCTTCGTAAGCCCGCTTTCTGGGTCCCTTCTCCAAGCATTCGGCTACATCGTCGCAGGTGGGCTTGTAAGCCTTATCGTTACCTTTGGCCTTGCCCATAAGCTGCATATCCCCGAAGCGTCGTTTATCACCAACATCGCTGGGAAGGTTTTCCGCAAACTGCGCCGCCGTTAGCGCATGCTCACTATGAAAAGGAACGTCATGACCAACTTGAAGCCTCGTATCGCACGCAAAGAAGAAGTCGGAAAACTGCTCAAGCCCATCGTCGTGGGAGGCGATATCCTCGCTTACAGCTACGTGCGCGAGCTCAATCGGGCGTTTGGCATCGGGCAAACCATCGTGCTTGCCGCCGCAGACATCAAGATGCTCTCGACGAGCCGCTTCACCGATTACCGCCTCACCCCCGACGTGCACAACGCGGAAGTGCTCTATGCGACGCTCGAGGGCATCGCCGCCGAGTTCGCCCGCGAGAACCCCGATTTCGTCCCCATGGTCTTCGGCTGCGACGACTGTCATGCGCGCATGCTCTCCGAGGCGAAGCCCCGTCTCGAGGCGGCGGGCATCGTCGTCCCCTACATCGACTTCAACTTGCTCGACGACATCACACAGAAGCGCCGCTTCTACGAGCTGTGCGAGGAGCTCGACATCCCCTGTCCCAAGACCTGGTACTTCGACTGCAGCGATGCAGGTCCCGACGAGCTTCCGCTAGACGAGCTCCCGTTCCCGCTTATCGCAAAGCCGTCGAACTCGGCGCAGTTCCAGGACGCCGAGCCGACGGTGCGCGGATGGCGCAAGATCTACGAGATCGAAGATGCTGCCGAGATGGCCGAGGTTTGGAAGTCTCTGCGCGAATCGAGCTACAACAACCTCATGGTGCTCCAAGACTTCATCCCCGGTGGCGATGATGCGATTCGCACACTGACAACCTTCTCGAATGCGGAAGGCGAGGTTCGTTGCGTGTCGGGCGGCGTCGTGTGCCTGCAGGACCACGACCCCACGGCTATCGGCAACCCGTTGTGCATTCTTGGCGAAAGAGAGGACGCCATCGTTGAGTGCGCAAAGCGATTCGTGAAGCGCGTCGGGTACTGCGGCATGGCCAACTTCGATATCAAGCTCGACGAGCGCGACGGATCGTTCCGCTTCTTCGAGGTGAACACGCGCTGCGGCCGCAACACCTATTACATGAGCCTTGGCGGGCAGAACTTCGTTGAGCTCATGGTTCGGCAGTTCGTTCTCGGCGAGGACATTCCCTACCACGAGGCCTACGACCCGTTCGTATACTGCTGCGTTCCCGCATATGTGCTGAAGCGCTCGATGGAGAACGAGTCGCGTCTCGCCGAAGCGCTCGGACGCCTGCGCTCGAACAAGGAGTCCTATCCGCTGCACTATACGCCCGATACCTTCTCTCACAACCTTTGGGCGAAGATCATGTTCATGAACCAAATACGCAAGTTCAAAAAGTTCTATTGGGATACGAAAGGCAAGCAGCTGAAGTAGCTATTCACTCTCTTTCGAGACTGGCCTCTTGAAATCGGGTTCGGTCGTCAAAACGACGGGGCCGTCCTCGGTAATCGCCACCGTCTTCTCGAAATGAGCCGATGGTTTACCGTCCTTGGTACAGACAAGCCATCCATCAGGCATGGTAACGAATTTATGCGTCCCCGCGTTAATCATCGGTTCGATAGCAAGAACCATGCCCACACGCAGCGTGAGCCCCCAGTGGCGAAACCCATGGTTGGGAATATGCGGGTTCTCGTGCATATCGCGACCAATGCCATGGCCTCCATAATCGCGTACAACGCCGAAGCCCGCCCCTTCGGCAATGCTTTGGATGGCATGACCGATATCACCTAGATGATTGCCCGCACGAGCAGCATCGAGACCAGCCCACATGCATTTCTCAGTCACGCGCAACAGTTTCTTCTTTTCTTCACTGACCTTGCCGATTGGGAAGGTCCACGCATTATCGCCAACCCATCCGTCAACCGTGGCGCCCGTGTCAATCGAAAGGATATCCCCATCGCGAAGAATCGCTTTCGCGGAAGGAATGCCGTGGATAATCTGATCGTTGATCGAGGCGCAAATCGAACCAGGGAATCCGCCGTAACCCTTGAAAGCCGGGATACCCCCTTCGGAGCGGATGGTTTCCTCCGCAATCTCGTCAAGCTCAAGCGTCGACATGCCTGGCTTCGCATGCTCGCCCAGGATTCGAAGCACCTTCGCAGAAAGGCGCCCTGCCTCGCGCATCGCGTCGATTTCGTCAGGAGACTTCAAGATCACAGCATTAGCTCTCATCGATACCATCCCTTTCGCTCGGCTATAGACAGTATAGCCCGCAAATACAAAAAGAGCGCGGCACGAATGCCACGCTCTTTTATCGATAGAGTGAGTAGCCTGATAAGCTATTCAGCAGCTTCGGTGTACGCGCGGGTCACGGAAGAATCGACCGCAACGCCCGGGCCCATCGTAGAGGAGACGGAGATGGACTTCACATACTTGCCCTTGGCAGCAGCCGGCTTCATGCGAAGAACCTCGTCGTAAACGGTGCCGTAGTTCTCAGCGAGCTGCTCAGCGGTGAAGCTGGCCTTGCCGAGGACGACATGAGCAATGCCGTAACGGTCGGCGCGATACTCAACGCGGCCGCCCTTGAGCTCCTTGATAGCCTTGGCAACATCGGTGGTCACCGTGCCGAGCTTGGGGTTCGGCATGAGACCACGGGGGCCGAGGATCTTACCGAGGCGGCCAACCTTGCCCATCTGGTCCGGAGTAGCCACAGCGGCGTCGAAGTTGAACTCGCCAGCCTGAATCTGCTGGGTGAGTTCCTCGGTGCCCACGATGTCGGCGCCAGCTTCCTTGGCAGCCTCAGCCATGGCGCCTTCGGCGAACACGGCAACGCGGACGGTCTTGCCAGAGCCGTTGGGCAGGGACACCGTGCCGCGGAGCTGCTGATCAGCCTGGCGGGTGTCGATGCCGAGACGGAAGTGAACTTCCACGGTCTCGTCGAACTTCTTGGTGGCGAGCTCCTTGACGACCTTCATAGCCTCGAGCGGGGCCACGGCCTCAGAAGGAACCTTCGCGATTGCCTCGCGATAAGCCTTGGATTTCTTAGCCATTCTTTAAATCCTTTCGTGGTATTGGCGAGTTGTTAGCTCTTCCACTTAAACAAACAGGTAAGTGCGATTAGGCATTGCCCTGGAGCATTGCGGCGACCTTGCGAGAAGGAACGTACTTGATCTTCATCTCGCGGCCCTCGATGCGAACACCCATGGAACGAGCGGTGCCGGCAATGATTTCTTTCGCGGCATCGATATCGTTGGCGTTCAGGTCGGGGAGCTTGATCTCGGCGATCTCGGTGAGCTGAGCGTCGGTCAGCGTGCCGACGGTCTTCAGCTGGGGGATACCAGAGCCGCTCTTGATGCCGAGCTTCTCCTTGATGAGCACGGCCGCGGGCGGAGTCTTGCACACGAAGGTGAAGGACTTGTCCTCGTAAACCGTAATCTCAACAGGGATGATGGTGCCGGACTGGTCCTGCGTCTGAGCGTTGAACGCCTGGCAGAACTGCATGATGTTGACGCCCTGCGCACCAAGAGCAGGGCCTACCGGCGGAGCCGGGTTGGCAGCGCCAGCCGGAATTTGCAGCTTGACGAAGCCGGTTTGCTTCTTTTCAGCCATCTGTACTACCTTTCAGATGAATCGCTTACTGGTTACTCTCTATCGCAAAGCATATACACGGTGAGAAGCCCCGGTCCACGCGGGCACCGACGCATACGCTAGTGCACTCAACTTAAATGCGAGCGACCTGATCGAAGGAAAGTTCGACCGGCGTTTCGCGACCGAAGATGGATACCATGACCTTCACCTTGCCGGATTCAGGCGCAACCTCGGAGATAACCCCATCGAACTCGGCCAAAGGACCGGAAACCACCTTGATAGTCTGACCCACTTCCAACGTGGTGGAAGTCTTCTTCGGAGCCTCATGGCTCGTGCGCTTCATAATCTTGTTGTACTCATCGCGCGTGAGCGGAGCGGGCTTACCATCACTGCCGACAAAACCCGTAACACCAGGGGTGTTGCGAACCGCAGCCCAGCTACGGTCGTCGAGCTCCATACGGACGAGAACATAGCCGGGGAAAACCTTCTTCTCGCTTTCCACACGGCGACCGCCCTCTTTGATCTCAGTCACCATCTCCGTAGGGATTTCAATTGCAAACACGTTGTTCTCAAGCCCCATGGTCTCGACACGAATCTCAAGATTGGTCTTGACCTTGTTTTCATAGCCGGAATACGTGTGCAGCACATACCACTTCTTCGACATGACTTAAGCTCCCAGCCCCGAGACAAAGACAAGCAACGGCGTGGCAATCAAGTTGTCGAGAACAGCAACGTAGACACCGAAGAAAACCAAAGCGCAGACAACAACGACGCTCCAACGTGCGACATCCTGCTTCGTCGGCCACGTAACGCGCTTCATTTCAGCCTTCACATCGCGGAAGAACTGGAAACGCTTCTTTTTGGACTTCGCGTCCTTTTTGTCCTTGGAGACAGCTTTAGCCGCCGATTTCTCAGCGGTTTCCTTCGAATCCGTATCCTTTTTAAACAAAGAACGCTTCGGCTTCTCCTCGACGGCCTCAGTTACATTCTCAGAGGCTGGCGATTCGTTTTCGAGCTCCTCGCGCGCCTGCTTACGCTGGGCACGAGCAGCGGAAGCCTTCGCTCGTTGAGTCTTAGATTTCTTTGCCATGTGCTTCCTTTATTCGGGAATTTATCATTCCTTCTAAACGCCAAACAAGCAGCCTTTCAAGGCTGCTCGCATACGACAAGCTGGCAGGCCAGGAGGGACTCGAACCCCCAACAAACGGTTTTGGAGACCGCCGCTCTACCAATTGGAGCTACTGGCCTGTACCTGATTCTAGACCGATCCTCTAACGAGTTTCGCGATGCACAGTGTGCTTACCGCACCACTTGCAATACTTGTTAAACTCGAGGCGGTCGGGGTTGTTCTGCTTGTTCTTCTTGGTCGTGTAGTTGCGGCGCTTGCACTCAGTGCAGGCCAGGGTGACCAACGTACGCATTAATAACTCCTTTTACCAATCACTTCTAGCAAGCTGTCGCATACACATGAATTCGAACAGCGAGGGGATACTATATCGCATCCCCTCGCCATAAGCAACTACAAACTTAAGTTACTTGATGATCTTGGTCACGCGACCGGAACCAACGGTGCGGCCACCCTCGCGGATAGCGAAGCGGAGGCCTTCCTCCATAGCGACCGGGTGGATGAGCTCAGCGGTAATGGTGACATTGTCGCCAGGCATGACCATCTCGGTGCCCTCGGGCAGGTGTGCAACACCAGTGATGTCGGTGGTGCGGAAGTAGAACTGCGGACGATAGCCATCGAAGAACGGGGTGTGACGGCCGCCTTCTTCCTTAGTAAGGATGTAGACCTGACCCTCAAATTCCTGATGCGGGGTAACCGAACCCGGCTTGCAGAGAACCTGGCCACGCTCGATGTCCTCGCGCTTGATGCCGCGGAGCAGGCAGCCGATGTTGTCGCCAGCCTGAGCCTCGTCGAGCAGCTTACGGAACATTTCGATGCCGGTGCAGACCGTGTTCTGGGTTTCCTTGATGCCGATGATCTCCAGCGGGTCGTTGACATGCAGAACGCCGCGCTCAACACGACCGGTAGCAACGGTGCCACGGCCAGTGATGGTCATGGTATCCTCAACAGCCATCAGGAACGGCTTGTCGACGTCGCGCTCCGGAGTCGGGATGTACTCATCGACAGCGTCCATGAGGTCCCAAATCTTCTGCTGCCACTCGGGGTCACCCTCGAGAGCCTTGAGTGCAGAGCCCTTGATGATCGGCAGGTCGTCTCCGGGGAACTCGTACTCGTTGAGGAGCTCACGGGTTTCCATTTCGACGAGCTCGATGAGCTCTTCGTCGTCGACCATGTCGCACTTGTTCAGGAACACAACAATGTAGGGAACGCCGACCTGACGGGCGAGCAGGATGTGCTCGCGGGTCTGGGCCATCGGGCCGTCGGTAGCAGCGATAACGAGGATCGCGCCGTCCATCTGAGCAGCACCGGTAATCATGTTCTTGACGTAGTCAGCATGGCCCGGGCAGTCAACGTGTGCATAGTGACGCTTGTCGGTTTCGTACTCGATGTGAGCAATTGAAATGGTGATACCGCGCTCGCGCTCTTCAGGAGCCTTGTCGATGTCCTCGAAAGCCGTGAAGTCCGCATGGGCAGTACCATGAGACCCGTCGTTCATGGACAGGGTCTTGGAAATGGCTGCCGTCAGCGTGGTCTTACCATGGTCGACGTGGCCGATCGTACCAATGTTAACATGCGGCTTGGTACGCTCGAACTTCTCCTTTGCCATTCTTTTCCTCCTTATTTTGGTTTTCGCTTGAGCAAAAACGTAATAAACAACGACGCGCCCATAAAGGACGCGCTAATATCAATGGTAGCGGTGACTGGATTCGAACCAGTGACGCCACGGGTATGAACCGTGTGCTCTAACCAACTGAGCTACACCGCCGTAAAAGACTGGTGCCTGCTACCAGATTCGAACTGGTGACCTCTTCGTTACCAACGAAGTGCTCTACCGACTGAGCTAAACAGGCAATCATGGTGGGCGCGCTAGGATTCGAACCTAGGTAGACAGAGTCAACGGGTTTACAGCCCGTCCCCTTTAACCACTCGGG
>NZ_CAKUBT010000011.1 GCF_934643285.1 uncultured Ellagibacter sp. | reverse complement strand
GCGCTTGCGAGCAGGGTGAGCGGCCCGCGCCCGCGCGTGTACTTCGCACCCGTGCCTGCGCGATGCTGGGCGAGGCGCGCCTCGATGTCGGGCGTGTAGCCGGTGTAGAGCGTGCCGTCGCCGCATTCGAGGACGTAGAGGTAGTAGCGCTTGGTCTCGCTTGCCGATGCGCTTGCCGGTGCGCTTGCGGCAGGCGCGATCTCTTTTCCCAGCTCATTCGCGAGTTCGGGGAGAAGCTTCGCCAGCGTGGCATCGATCGTCTTCTTCTTTAGCTCGCATTCCCATACCACGTGAACGCGCCAGCCGTCGGCTTCGAGCGCAGCGACGTTCTCGCGGTCGCGCTCGACGTTTCGCTCGAACTTCGCGGTCCAGTACTCCACGTTCTTCTTAGGGGTCGAAAGTTTGCAGTGCGGGCATCGGTGCCAGAAGCATCCGTTCACGAACATGCAGACTTTCTTGCCTGGCCAGGCGATATCGGGGTGCCCCGCGACCTTCCACTGCAGACGGTATCCGCCAAGTCCCGCCGCGCGCAGCCGTTCGCGCATCAAAAGCTCGGGCTTGGTGTTGGCGCGCTTGTTTCCCTGCATCGACTTGTGCACCGCGAAGTTCGAGGCAGCAGGTGCATCGATTCGTATGGTGCCATAGGAAACGGAGCTGCCTTTGCGGGTGCGGACGGTCGTGCTTCCCTTTGCGCGGCGCTGCGGCTCCTCGGTGGCGCCTTCGTCTGCCGTCGTTTCCCGCTGCCGGTCTACTTCCGCCAGCTCGTCGGCAATCGCGTGGAGCTCGTCGCCCCAACGCTCGATGAGCCGCTCGGTTTTCCAGGCGGCGTTCGCGGGGCTTGTCGAGGGGAGCACGTGCGCGGCAAGCCCGACCTTCCACTGCAGGTAGCGCTTGTAGAGGCGGCCCGCCGTGGCGCCGTTGCAGATGACGGCCTCGATATGCGCGGTTTCGGTGATGCGCTCGATGTGCGCGGGCACGACGTTTTTGATGCTCGCGTCCGAGGACCCCTTGATGTCGCACTCCTCGATGGCATCCCACAGCGCGATGCCTCCCTCAAGGAGAAGCGCCTTCTTCGCGGCGATCGACTCTTCAAGCGATGCCACGCCGCCGTTCGGGCGCAGGGGCTCGCCTTCGTTGGGCGGCACCGGCTTGCCGAGGGAGTGCGCGACGACGCGCCAGAAGCGGTTTTGCGGGTTGCCGTAGTAGAAGGCGTTCGCGCGCGAGAGCACCGAGGGAAACGACCCTAGCACGAGGATGCGGGAGCGTTCGTCGAATACCGGGTCGAACCCGTGCGAGATATGCTGATAGCTTGCCATGCGTGAAAGTATAGCGCAGCCGCAGCGTTGCGCTTGTCAAGCCCCTTGCGCGAGCCTTCGGCGCACAAAAAATTTTCTCCTGGGGTTTTGCGGTGGTGGAAAACTGCGTTTTCGAGGTGCTCAAACAATGCGCGCCTTTCGTGACGAGGTGGGGTTATGCCGTTTTTGGGACAAGTGGAAAACTATCGGGAAAACACCATCTATGGATTTTTTCAAACAAGAAAACACAATATATAGTGTTTGAATGTCGTATCATAAGCCATAAGATAGGCGGATGCGCAGGCGTTCGCACGCAGTAAACCCCTTAAAGATCGTGAGCAGCGTCTCTGACGTCGGGAAATACTTTCCCGCGCGGTCGCGTCTCCATTACGGGCGACCAAGACGGTTTCAGATAAGCAACGAAGAGGAAGTGCCATGAAGATTATCAAGCGCAGCGGCTCGGAAGTGCCCTTCGACATCGACAAGATTGTGAACGCCATCAAGGCTGCCAACAACGAGGTTCCGCAAAACGAGCGCTTGACCGACGAGCAGGTCGCGCTCGCCGCCCATAGCGTCGAGTGGCTGTGCGGTCGCTCGGGTCACACCGTGTCGGTCGAGGAAATCCAGGACATGGTGGAAGACCAGATTATGGCGCAGGGCCGCTATACCGTGGCGCGCAAGTACATCATCTACCGCTACGTGCAGTCCCTGAAGCGCCATTCCAACACGACCGACGACAAGATCCTCTCGCTCATCGAGTGCAACAACGAGGAGGCGAAGCAGGAGAACTCCAACAAGAACCCCACGGTGAACTCCGTGCAGCGCGACTATATGGCGGGCGAGGTGTCCAAGGACATCACGATGCGCCTGCTGCTTCCGCCCGAGGTGGTGCGCGCGCACAACGAAGGCATCATTCACTTCCACGATTCCGACTATTTCGCGCAGCATATGCACAACTGCGATCTGGTGAATCTGGAAGATATGCTGCAGAACGGTACCGTCATCTCGGGTACCATGATCGAGCGCCCGCACAGCTTCTCCACCGCTTGCAACATCGCGACGCAGATCATCGCGCAGGTGGCCAGCTGCCAGTATGGCGGGCAGTCCATCTCGCTTACGCATTTGGCGCCCTTCGTTGACGTTTCCCGCCAGAAGATCCGCCGCCAGGTGCTCCAGGAGATCAACCAGCTCGGGCTCGAGGCAAACGCCGACCGCATCGCCGAAGTGGTGGAAGGCCGCCTGCGCGACGAGATCCGCCGCGGCGTGCAGACCATCCAGTACCAGGTCGTCACGCTGATGACCACCAACGGCCAGGCTCCGTTCGTCACCGTGTTCATGTACCTGAACGAGGCTCGCTCCGAGGCGGAGAAGCACGACCTCGCCATGATCATCGAGGAGACGCTGCGCCAGCGCTACGAGGGTGTGAAAAACGAGGCTGGAGTGTGGATCACGCCGGCGTTCCCCAAGCTCATTTACGTGCTTGAGGAAGACAACGTGCGTGAGGATTCGCCGTATTTCTATCTCACGCAGATGGCGGCGAAGTGCACGGCGAAGCGCATGGTGCCCGACTACATCTCCGAGAAGAAGATGCGCGAGATGAAGCTGTCCAAGGGCGAGACCGAAGGCAACGGTGATTGCTACACGTGCATGGGATGCCGCAGCTTCCTCACGCCCGACCGTTCCGGCAACGGCTACGACAACGTGGCGAACGCGGGCAACTACGAACCGGGCAAGCCGAAGTACTATGGGCGCTTCAACCAGGGCGTTGTGACCATCAGCCTGCCTGATGTGGCGCTTTCTTCTCATGGCGACAAGGCGAAGTTCTGGGAGATTTTCGACGAGCGCCTCGAGCTGTGCCGTAAGGCTCTCATGTGCCGTCATAATCGCCTGAAGGGCACGCTTTCCGATGCCGCGCCGATTCTGTGGCAGTACGGTGCGCTTGCTCGCCTCGAGAAGGGCGAGCCGATCGACAAGCTGCTCTACGGCGGGTATTCCACCATCTCGCTTGGTTACGCCGGGCTCTACGAGTGCGTGAAGTATATGACCGGCCACAGCCATACCGAGGCGGAGGGCACGCCGTTCGCCATGGAGGTCATGCAGCACATGAACGACAAGTGCGCCGAGTGGAAGGCTGAGACCAACATCGACTTCTCGCTGTACGGCACGCCGCTCGAGTCGACCACGTACAAGTTCGCGAAGGCGCTGCAGCGTCGCTTCGGCGTGATTCCCGGCATCACCGACAAGGGCTACATCACGAACAGCTACCACGTGCATGTGACCGAGCAGATTGATGCCTTCGACAAGCTGAAGTTCGAAAGCGCATTCCAGCGTCTGTCTCCGGGCGGGGCTATCAGCTATGTTGAAGTCCCCAACATGCAGGACAACCTGAAGGCCGTCATCCGCGTTATGCAGTACATCTACGACAACATCATGTACGCGGAGCTCAACACGAAGAGCGATTATTGCCAGGTGTGTGGCTTCGACGGTGAGATTCAGATTGTGGAAGACGACGGCAAGCTGGTGTGGGAGTGCCCGCACTGCGGCAATCGCGATCAGGAAAAGCTCAACGTTGCACGTCGTACCTGCGGATACATCGGCACGCAGTTCTGGAACCAGGGCCGTACGCAGGAAATCAAGGATCGCGTGCTGCACCTGTAGCGGAAGTAGGCTCCTAAGTGTTCGGAAGGCCGCCCGAGGGCGGCCTTCTTTCGTTTTGTAATGGGGTGGGCTGAACGGCTTGTTTAAGCGCGCCTACTGGGCATCTTTGACGTGCGCGTCTGCTGCGCTTTCTGGGCGCTCGTCCCCCCTGTTCGCCAAAACGCGTACCGTTGCTTGTGCCCATCCCCGAGCGATTGCGATACCTTGCGGACGAAACATGGGGGTCCTGCCAGAAATCAGGTGGTTTTCATCAAATGAGTGCGCTCTGGGTTGCACTCTGGGAGGCGGTGCGGGAGTGGGAAATGGAAAACCGCAGGTGAACGTCTTGTGACTGCTGCCTTGAAACTGCTCCACGTCTTCTGCGGAATGCCATGTTGATGAAAACCACGCGATTTCTGGCATGTTGGGGGGTTCAGATTGCATTGCCACAGGGGGCGAAGGCTATTCTGCTGCAGCAAAGGGGGGCGTGAGTTTCACCGCTGCAATAGGTGCTTAGCGGGTACGACCCTATTCAATTTTTCGGAAGTCACTCTGACAAATGAGCTTTCTCCAGAGGTCGAGTTGCTTTCGCTCGGTGGCGTCGCGTTTTTCGAGATCTGCAGCGGTAGGGTTGTTTCGCGGACATCGATCAAGCGACCTGATACCGAGGGCTCGTCTTGCCTGATCGGCGAATCTGCAGAAAGCGACGAAGCCGGTGGCTTCCTGGGCGCTGATGCTGAGGTGGGTAAATCCTCGAATCGAGGCTATCTCGTTTCTTCGGCGAGCATCTCGAGCAAGGGCGGCGGCGGTTGAATGGAACGCGTGCCCATCATAATCGATGCCGACGGTGGTTTTTCGGCCCGACGAATCACCATGCTCGATGCTTATGTCCGGATATCGGGTTACGTAGCGCCTTTCGCCCGCCCAATCAGCGCCATTGAAGATACGAACTGCATGATTCATCTGCCCGATGCCAAGACCGAAACCTCCGCGATTACGGGGAAGTCCCAGGGAAATCGCGAGCGCAGATTCCATAGGCGATCGCGAGCCATCGCGGACGAACCTCAGTGTCGAGCGAGCCTTCTCGCAACCGAGGTTTCCCTTGGTGGTGTCAAGGAAGTTCTCGATGCGTTTAACGGTTGTGAGGGGCTTATCTGCGATAACGCACTCCGAGCTAGATAGCGGGCGCTCGTCTCGTTGTCGCAATCCCCCTGGTGCCGTTGGGTCGATGCGGTATAGCGAGCAAAGGGCGAAGCCGAAATAGACCGCTTCTTCAAGTGGGCGGCGTTGAGCGAGCTGCATGAAAACGAGTTCTGGTGAGGCAATGTAGATCGCAGTCTTGTCGATAGTCCCGATCCTAATGAAGGACTTTGGTGGAAGCGATTCGGTTTGGACGTGAACTGCGAAGTGCTTGCCGTTGTTTCTTCCGCGACGGCTGCTCGAGAGGAAGTCGAGAAACCCGCGTTCTGGGTCAAGCTCAAGCGCAAGCTCTCGGCAACGAGTTGGCGAGGGAATGCCGTCGGGCGCATCGGCGCGATAACGTGTCCTTTTTTGGGCCGCGAGGGGGTTCGGGTTGCGCATGAGCCATCGAAGGGCGGAGATATGTGAGAGGCAGATGTCCATGCGGGTATGATACGAGCATCACTTATCATTTCAAGAGTCTGTCCACGTTGTCGATCGGAGTATTTGCTCGAGAAACGAGGCGCTTGGGACATTTTTGGTTTAGGCGCGCGCGTGTTCTCGCTTGTACAATTTGGCAGGGGGGTCCTGCCAGAAATCGAGTGGTTTTCATCAAACCAGAGAAAAGGTAATGAGCTTGAATTTGGGTTAGCTCAGCTTGCGTTGTTCTGACCTGGTCATTTGCTTGGACGGAATTGAAACTGGCTTGGCAATGCGGTTGTATAGCTTTTGGATTCGGCGACAAGGCTTCTCGATTTGATGAAGAGTGCCGTTTTTCTGGCAGTTACCCCCTTCTCCAAGCGCACTGTAATCACGCGCTTTTTGAAACAGGGAGAAATCGGTCTTTTTTGTTCGCTAAAATGGACAAGCGCAAAGCTGTGAATTGGCTCTGCGGGAAGGCGACCGGTTGGAGGCGACGGTGGAAAAACAGGAATCGATCGATGCGTGGTTCGCGCTCGTTTCCGAGCAGGCGAAGGCGACTGCACAGCGATTGCTCTTAGGGGTTGACGACCTGCGAAGGGAAGAGACCATCTATCCGCCGCAAGGCGACATCTTGAACGCGCTTGCCTATGTAGCGCCTGGAGACGTCCGCGCTGTCATTCTGGGGCAGGACCCCTACCATGGCCCGGGACAGGCGATGGGCTTGTCATTCTCGGTGCCCAACGGGGAGAAGCTTCCGCCAAGCTTGCGCAATATCTATAAGGAAATGGCATCTGACCTGGGGTGCAATATGCCCGTGAGCGGTGATTTGTCTGCGTGGGCACAGCAAGGCGTGCTGCTTTTGAACACGACGCTCACGGTGCGGGAACACGAGGCGAACTCACACAGCAAGTTGGGTTGGCAGGTGGTTACGACGGCGATCGTCGAGGCGTGCATGCGTTTGCCTCAGCCGGTGGTCTTTTTGGCGTGGGGACGTCCGGCTATCAAGCTGATCGAGAGCGCGAAGGCGCGCGTGTCGAAGGATGCGCTTGAGGGCGGAGATTGCGTTGGCGTCGCAGGTGCTTGCGCTGGTGTCGCGGCCGCTGGCGGCTCTGCTTCGGACGCTGCCACCCCCGCTGTCGCCGACGCAACCGGCTCCTCTTCAGGTGACGCTCTTGCCTGCAAGTTCATCCTCAAAAGCACGCACCCCTCGCCGCTTTCGGCATCGCGTGCGGCTGGCGATCTTCCCGCTTTCTTGGGGTCGCGTCCGTTTTCCCGCGCAAACGACCTGCTGAGGGAATGCGGAGTCGAGCCTATCGATTGGGCGCTTGCTGGCTGATCGCCCAGGCAATTCCGCGCGCCATGCGAAGTGCGGGCTCTTTGAAGTGGTTGCCGGGGTTCGACTCGAATTGCGTGGGTACCCCCTTGCTGCGAAATGCGGCTACAACCTCGTCCGTTCCCGTTGCAACGTTGCGCAGAAGCCGGCTTGGGGTCTTCGCCTCCTTGCTGCCAAGCGAGAAATAGGCGCAATCGATTGGGCGAGCGAGCGGTGCCTCAGTGACGAAGCGCGCGAAATCGGGATACCAAAGCGAGCCCGAAGCGCTTGCAATGCGGGAGAAGGCCGACGAGTTGAATGACGCCCAGGTGGCGAAGAGTCCTGCAAGCGAGTAACCTGCGACGGTGCGGCAGATGCGGGGACTGTTGGGTTTGCCGCATTCTCGCTCGACCTGGGGGATGATTTCTTCCTCTAACAAGTGAAGCTGATCTTGGGCGTGTCCCGCAAAGGGGGCGTCGTCGGCAAACAGGCCGGGGCATTCCCAAGGCGTAAGGTCGTCGTTCCAGCAGGCGGGCTTGATGGCGACAAGTGTGAAAGGCGGGCAGCCGATGCGCTGGCATTCGCTGAGGACGTCGAGGCCGTCTCCGTCGTAAACATGCAGATAGACGATGTGGTTGAGCTCGTTATTGGCATCGTGATTGCCGCTGCCGCCCAGGCAATTAGTGCGCCAAACGGTCACGTGGGCGCCTTCGGTGTTGAACATGTAGAGGGGTATCGAGACCTGTGCGGAGCGAGCAAAACCTGCGCCCGCAGGATCATCTACGGGCGCGCCAAGGGTGTCGTGTCTGCCTCGTCCCATCGCCGCCCCCCTTAAATGGAGAAGTTGCCGACCTCCGAAAGCTCCAGGTCAGCGTTGCGCTCGCTCGCCCAATTCACGTTCCACGCGCTCGTGAACAAAAGCAGCTTGCGGCCGCGCATGTCCTCGACGCGCAGCGTGTCGCTTGTCAGGTTGAGCTTCGCGATGTCGTAGGTGGAGGGGTCGTTCATGATCCAGCGAATCTCGGAATAGGGGAGCGCCTGCCTGCGCACCTCGACGCCGTATTCGCTTTTCAGGCGCTGTTCAAGCACGTCGAGCTGTAGCACGCCGACGACGCCAACGATGACGCTTTCCATGCCGAAGCCCGGCTCGCGGAAAATCTGGATGGCGCCTTCTTGCGCGAGTTCCTCCATACCCTTCACGAACTGTTTGCGTTTGAGCGTGTTCACCTGCGTGACGCGCGCGAAGATCTCGGGCGCGAACGTGGGGATTTCGGGGTATTGAACGCGGCATTTACCTGCGCAAACGGTATCGCCAATCGAGAAGATGCCCGGATCGAACAGCCCGACGATGTCGCCCGCGTATGCCTCGTCGACCGTCGCGCGGTCGTCTGCCATAAGCGAGGTTCCCGTAGCGAGCTTCAGCTTCTTGCCACCCTGCATGTGCACTGCGTCCATGCCGCGCTCGAACTTGCCCGAGCAGATGCGTACGAAGGCGATGCGGTCGCGATGGTTTTTGTCCATGTTCGCCTGGATTTTGAAGACGAATCCCGAAAACTCGTCGCGCATCGGGTCGACCGGCTCGCCCGTGAGGCAGTCGGTATAGGGAAGCGGCGTGGGCGTGAGGCGCAGGAACTCTTTCAGGAACGGCTCGACGCCGAAGTTGGTGAGCGCGCTGCCGAAGAACACAGGGGAGAGCTTGCCGGTGCGCACTGCGTTAAGGTCGAGCTCGTCACCTGCGCCGTCGAGCAGCTCGATGTCGTCGATGAGGTTCGCGTGGTTCGCTTCCCCGATGAGGTCGGCAAGCGCGGCGTCGCCGAGCTCGGCCTCGATTTCCGCAACTTTCTTGGTGGCGTTGGCGTGCCCATCGCCCTCGAAGGCGATGACGCGGCGGGTTTGGCGGTCGAACACGCCGCGGAAGTTTTGCCCGCAGCCAATCGGCCAGTTCATCGGGTAGGTGCCGATACCGAGCACCGTCTCGATCTCCTCCATGAGGTCAAACGGGTCACGCGTCTCACGGTCAAGCTTGTTCACGAACGTGAAGATGGGGATATGGCGCAGCGTGCACACCTTGAAGAGCTTCTTCGTCTGCGCCTCGACGCCCTTCGCGCCGTCGATGACCATGACCGCGGCGTCCGCAGCCATGAGCGTGCGGTAGGTGTCTTCCGAAAAGTCCTGGTGGCCGGGGGTATCGAGGATGTTCACGCAATAGCCGTCATAGGAGAACTGCAGCACCGAGGAGGTCACGGAGATGCCGCGCTGCTTCTCGATGTCCATCCAGTCGGACACGGCGTGCTTCGAGCTGGACTTGCCTTTAACCGAGCCTGCAGTCTGGATGCTGCCGGTGTAGAGTAGGAGCTTCTCGGTGAGGGTCGTCTTGCCCGCGTCGGGGTGCGAGATGATGGCGAAGGTGCGCCGTGAGGAAATCTGATCCGTTAGGGTCGACATGCTGGTTCTTTCTCGTGCTTGGAAATGAAATGCCCTGCTCGCGCGGTTTGCGAGCGCATTGCTTTGCAGCCGCACAGGGCGACAAATTCATATTGTACTATTCCCGCGCATGAGGTGGCGCGCATTCACGCAGATGACAAGGGGCCGCAGGTGGAGCGTATTACGAGGCGGGAAGGCCGGCGATACGCGCGAGGTGATGAGGGCGTGAGCCCGAGTGGCGCGCGGGGGTGCGGACGCGAAGGCGGCCGATGCGCGAGGCGCAATGAGGTGCGGGCCCCCGCGTCGTCGGGCGGCTTATGTGCTAGCGACCCAAAATACCCTTCACATCGTTAAGGTTGCTTGCAAAGTGGACGTGCTTCAGGCGCTCGGGGGTGGAATAACCCTTGTCGATCATGAGGTTGAGCTGGGCTTTCAGGTGATCGTAATAGCCATCCAAGTTATAGATGATGCAGGGCGCGTCCAAGTGCGAAAGCGAGAGCATCGACATGACCTCCGACACTTCCTCAAGCGTGCCCGACCCTCCGGGGAAGGCAATGAACGCGTCGCCGAGCTCGATCATCTTCGCCTTCCGCTCTGCCATGGTGTCGGTCACGATGAGGCGCGTGATGGTGTCGAGCTGCACGGCTTGGTCGATGAAGAACTGAGGCTCAACGCCTGTGACCTGGGCTCCTGCGTCGAGCGCGCTCTCGGCGAGAATTCCCATGAGCCCGACCTTCGATCCGCCGTAGACGAGGTCGTTGCCGCTCTCCCCGATCCATGAGCCCAGCTCACGCGCCGCTTCGGCGATAGATGGGTCGTTGCCTTCGTTTGCTCCCAGGTAGACGGTGATGTTCATAGGTTCCTCTCCGCGTGCTCGTTTGTGTCGAGGAAGATTATAGCGAAGGCGAGAGCGAGTGATGAAGGGCGCGCGGTGAAGCCAACGATGAAGGGCCCGCGGCGCGACCCCGCGATTCCCTAAAGGTCTTTCGCCTGGAAGATTCGGATGCTGATAAAGCAGCTTGCGGCGTAGATGGCGAGCGCGGCGACCGTGAGCGCTGCGAACAGTGCAAGGCTGTGGGCGTCGATCCAGGCGAGAGCCGACTGCATGACGTCGGGGGCGAGGAAGTTCGTCAGGATGACGACGTCGATACACCCCGCCAGGATGAACACGCACATGAGATAGCGTATCCCCTTCGTGTTGCCGAATTTCACAAGGAAGGGTTCGGCGATGGCGGCGATGATGAGGACGACCATTGTGGCGGCGACGCTCGACGAGATAATCTCGATCGGCCCGGCTGCTTCGAAGCCTTCAAGAAAGCGGGGAAGCGCCCCGTTGAGCACGATGCCGAGCACCGAAGCGCAAACGATGACAGCGGCAGCGCATGCCAAGATGGTCGCATAGCGGCTCGCGATGATGTCGCGGCGTGCAAAGGGGAGTGCGGCACGGTAGCGCAGCCAGCCGTTTTGGTCGTCGTACCCCATGAGCGAGAACATGATGAGCATCGGCGTCATGGCGCACACGACTGCGGCGGCGCCCGCGGCGCTCTCCATCGTCCAACATATGAAGACAAACACGAATGCGAGGATGCCGATGAAGCTGAGGACGAAGGTGCGCACAATGGCAAGTTCGGAGAGGAAGGCGGCTTTCATCAGTTGTTTCCTTTCAGGATAAAATGCAGGTAGTCGTCGATGGAGGCGCGATCGCAGGGCACTTCGGGGAATGCTTCGGCGAACTCGAAGCGGTTGGGAACGAGGACATCGCAGCTGAACTCACGCTTTGCAACTCGGGCGCCGTCCACGCATGCGAGGATGTCTTGCGCCTGGTCAAAGGTGCAATGTGCGATGCCTGCCATGTCGGTGATCTGCTCGCGCGGGATGTTGAAGATGATGCTGCCCGCGTCGATGCCCACCACGCGGTCGGCGATGCGCTCCAAGTCGCTTGTGATGTGGCTTGAAAGCAGCACGCCGCGATCGCCGGTTGAGGCATAATCGCGCAGCTCATCGAGCAGCTCGTCTCGAGCGAGCGGGTCAAGCCCTGCGGTCGCCTCGTCGAGGATGAGCAGGTCGGCGTTGTGCGAGAGCGCACAGGCGAGCTGCAGCTTCATGCCCATGCCGCGGGAGAGCGACTTCACCTTCTTCTTCGGCTCGAGCCCGAATCGGGCGACCAGCGTCTCAAAACATGCGTTATCCCAGGTGGGGAAGGCTGGTTTGATGCATGTTTCTACTTGGGACACCGTAATCTCGGAGGGATAGGGGCACGTGTCGAACACGACGCCGACGCGGGAGCGAAGTCGCCGCACGTCGGCGTCGGGGGTGTCGGCGGCGAGGGGCTCGCCGAAAAGCGCTGCGTACCCGGAATCGAGTTTCAGAAGGCCGAGCGCGGCTCGGATTATCGTGGTCTTTCCCGCGCCGTTCGCTCCGACGAGGCCGACGATTTCCCCTGATCCAATGGAGAGATTGGCGTTTCGAAGCGAGAAGGAGTCGCTCACCTGGCGGTTCGCGTCGCGTATCTCGAGAAGGTTTGACATGGGCGTTCCGTATCCTTTCATCTGGTATATCGCTTTCACGTGCGCGTTGATCGGCGGCTTCATTCGAGATCCTCGGGAGCAACAAGGTCGAGCATGTTGTGCAGCTCGGCCCGCGTGACCCCCAGCTCCGCCGCCTGTTCGCCCGCTTGCGCGAGCAGTTCCTCGACTTGGCGCAGGCGCCTTTCGCGCAGAAGCTCGTGGTTTCCCGCGGCGACGAAGCTGCCTTTTCCTTGCACGGTTGCGATAAAGCCCTCGGCCTCCAAGTCGGAGTACGCGCGCTTGGTGGTTATCACACTGACGCCGAGGCCGTTCGCGAGTGCGCGAATGGAGGGGAGCTTCTCCCCGCTTGGAAGTGCGCCCGACAGAATCTGGGCTTTCATCTGCGAGGTTATCTGCTCGTAGATGGGCTTGTCGCTCGAGTTGGATAGGATGATGTCCACGATGAGTCCTTACGTGTGTATATCTGGTAAGCACAGTATATATACACTATGCACAGTAACGCAAGCACTTTTTGGACGTTGTTGTAATTTGATGAAAGAATCGAGCTGGCTTCTTGAGCGCAAGTCCCACGCTAGTCGATGCGCTCTCGGTCGCAAGTTGAGATCGCTCGCGCATGAACTGGGGAAACGTAACGTTACGGATTGCAGCTTCTGCAGGGCGAGTATCCCTCGTCGATCAGCGTCTGGCGCAACCCCGTGAACTCCTCTTTGTTGGAGGGGGACATGGACTGCACGCCGTCGCACTCGGGACGATGGAATTTGTGGCTCCTCTTGTTCAGGACGTACGTTTGCTGTTCGGCGGTGTTCGCGGAAGAAGACGAGTCGCCGCTCGTTTTCGCGTCCGAGGAACCGGATGGCGCTGCCTCCGCTTCATTCCCCCCTGTTGCGTTGCTGGAATTCGATGAGCCGCTCGTGCCCGAAGCGCCCGCCTCGCGTTTGCTCGATGCGCTTTGGGGTAGCGCCGCATCGCCACCCGTGCCGCGGGTTGTGGTTGCCTCGCCCTTGGTCTTCACGGCGGGAATCTCGCTCGACTCCCAGTTGTCGCCCGTCACGTAGTCGATTTTCACGCCGGGCTCCACGTTGTAAACGAAGACGTTGAAGCGTATAGCCTGCCCGCCGTCTTCCACAGATTCCGCTTCCATCTGAACCCCGCGCGCCACCAGGTCGTTCGCTGCAAAGAGCGGGGTCACGCGATAGAGGACATGGTTGTTTGTGCGGCGGACGTAGTTGCCCACCAACTCCTCATAATAGGTCATCCCCACGGCGTTCATCGTGCGCGTGCCGGTGATGAGGTTACGCTCGTTGGCGTCCTCGCCGCACAGCTGGTGCGCAATGAGGTGGCTGCGGTTGTAGAGCATCTCGCGGTCGACGAAGCTGTAGCGATGTTGGACCCAGCCCGAAGGGTGAACCTGCGAGATGTCGCCGCGCTCGGCATTGGAGACAGTCTCGGGTCCAATAAGGCCGAACGCCGTGCCGCAGCGCCCCTCGAAGTCGAGCTCGCTGAATTCCATGAACGACCCGTGCGCCGCGTCATCGGCGGAGAATTCAGGTTGCCCCTCGTTGATATCGATGCAGAGCGCTCCTGAATACTCGGGGATATCGGATAGTTTCGCGGCGGCACTGCCTGCGGAAACTTGCTGCGAGCTTGTCGTATTGTCCCCGTTCGCGACGCTTTCGCCGCCTGCGCACCCGCTAAGCGAGGGAAGGCACAGGCTCACTGCCAGGAGTAGGGCGGCAAGCGTGCGAATAAGGCGCTCGCGTGCGGGGGAGGTGGTTTGCTGGGTTTGCAAGGGAGTGTCCTTCCGATAGTGGGGCATGCCGCGAATGGCGCGCCGCATCCCCCATGATACCCGATGCAGGCTGCCCGAGCGCGAGGGCTGTTCGCGGTTTCCGCCCTCGCTTCCCGTTCGCGTTGCAAGCGGTGGCGAGGGGGCGCGGGAGGCGCTTCGGAAAACTCTTCCAGTTAGGCTGCGACTGTCCAAAAGCAGGGACAGACTGGTTCGTACGCACGTTCTACAATGGCGCCAATCGAGAAAACGACGGGAGGCACACGCATGGCACTGCAAGGCGCGCATCAGCTCTTTGGCGACACGGATGAATCGTCGTGCGTGCCCGATGCGGCATGCACGCCCGGAAGGCCAGGTGCGCGTGGAAAGTTGGATGCGCCCGACGAGCCCGATGCGGCGTGCGCGATAGGGGCGCCGGGTGAGACGTGGGAACCCAAAGCGTCGTGGATGCTGGATGCGCCGTCTTCCCCCGAGGCTTTCCCTTTGGGGGATTATTTGGCCGACGCTTTTATAGCCTGGGATTTCTACGCTGACGCGCCGATTTCCGATGCGCCTTTCGTCCTGCGTTTCTCTGAAGGGGATCTCGTGGCGTATCGGGCGCTGGACGGCAAGCTTGCCGTCTGCGCGGGAGCGGTGGACACCTCGCTTCCGCCTGCCAGTTTGCGGCGCGACGCCGAAGACTGCTGTCCCGCGTGGGTCGTTGCGGGACCCCTCTCTTGCGCGTTCGGCCAGCGAGCTTGTCGGGCTTTCCGCACAGCAAAAGATGAATACGTCATCGAGTTGGAAGGGTGCAGTATCGGTCTATCGCTTGAGGGCGGCACGGTTCAAGCCGCTGTTCGCGAGCTCGACATGTTGGCGGCAGGCGCTTATTCTTCGAGGAGAAAGTGCAGGTAATCGCGGTATTCCTCAACGAGGCTCTGCGGGGCCGCGATGCTCACGGCGCGGCCCATGCTCGCTACCCAGCCGAAGAATTGCTGGCTCTTGCACACCTTCACCCGCGCCCGTACCTGCTGCCCGTCGAAGGGGAGGAAGGTTGCGCCCTTGCCGAAGCGGTCAGTGATGATCTCGACCTTGTCGGGGTCGACGGTCAGCTCGCAGACGACCTCCTCGCCGTTAAACCGCCCGAACATGATGGCTTTTCCCTGGTCGAAGGCGTAATTGGCAATCTCTTCGTTGCGGGTGGCGGGTATATCGCGTTCGACGCTCACCTTCGCCATGCGGTCGAGCCGGTACTCGGTGAGATTGGCGTGGTGGTCGTTCCATGCGGTCAGGTAGTAGAACCCGTCGTCGTATGAGATGGCCACGGGGGTTACCTCGTGGCGCTTGCCCTCGCGCGTTTCGTGGGGCTTGCCGTCTGCGCCGATCTTGCGGTAGGCGAACGCTACTTTGCAGCGCAGGCGAAGGGCCTCGTGGATGGCGTCGACGGTCGAAAGCACGCTCTCGCTTTTCGACTTGATGCGTCCTTCGACGTGGATGCGTCGGTCGAGAAGCGCCTGCTCGCGGTTGGTGGCGAGCTGTTTGATGTTGGTGATGAGCATGCGCGCCTGCCGCTCGGTGATGGCACGGCACGATTGAACGGCATCGACCATGAGCATGAGCTCTTCGAGGGTGAAATCGCGTCGCTCGATGGCGTATTCCACGGGGTTGCGCTGATAGGTTTTGATGTCGATGTCGAAATCGCGCAGCGTCTTGATGTCGTCGTAGATGCTTTTACGCTCGGCGGATATCCCGTATGAATCGAGCCGCTCGAGAATCTGCGTCATGGAAAGGCCGTGCTCGGCGTCGGTTTCCTCCTGAAGGATCTTCCAGAGATAGAGAACTTTTAGCTTCGCCTTGCTGTTGTACGCCATGGCAGTCGCTTTCTCGAGGGGCGCAATAGCGATATGCTTCCTCATTGTAGCAGATGGGAAGAAGGGTGTCCCATGGTTTCCGTGTCCGATAGCAAGGACAGGCATATTTTGTCGGCCCGATAGAATGGCAACTACATTGAGAAGGGCAGAAGAGGAGAAGGAAGGACGGCTGCGATCATGGGCTCAAGTTCTCGTTACGTCGCGGATTTCAACATTGCCGGCATGCGTTACTGGGATGGCGCAAAGGTGATTTCCAAGCTCAAGCTGGGCAAGAAGCTGCGCCTTGTCGCGGAGCCGCACAATCCGGCGGACCCCAATGCCGTCGCCATCTATCGCAAGGACGTGAAGCTCGGCTACATTCCCCGTGATCAGAACGGCCTTGCAGCCCAGTTGCTCCGCTTCGGCCACGACGACGTGCTTGAGTGCCGCATTCTTAAGGTGGACAAGAAGGCTGAAACCTGGAATCAGGTTCGCGTCGGGCTTTACATGACCGACAAGGTGAAAGGGGAATAGTGCAAGGCGAGGCGAGCTGTTCGGGAAAGGGCTTTTGGCGGTTTCCGAAGACCCTCGACGGCATGTCTCCTTCGGTTTTCTCGGGATGACGCCTTGGATCGCGCAGCCGACATCCTATAATAATCGTGGGATTACAAGCGCAACCAAGGAGGTTCATCATGGAGAAGGAACTGTTCGATTACGTTGCCGAGCGCGCGGGCATCCTCGCCACTGCTGACACGAGCAAGCAGGACACCAAGGACGCGGCTGCTGCCTGGAAAGACGCTGTTGCCGCCGACAGCAGTGACGCCGCTGTTGAGGCTGCGACCACCAAGCTGCTCGACTTCCTTGAGGGGCGTCCCACCACGATCGATGGCGTTATCGCGTTCGCCCAGGGCCCGGCGAAGGAAATGATGGGCGAAGAGGCCGCCGCGAAAATGCTCGAAGCGCAGCTCGCGCGCAAGGAAGCGGGCGCCAAGTATTGCAATTGCCCTTCTTGCGCCGCCGCCTCCGAACTGCTTGCGAAGTTCGGAGGCATCGAGCTGTAATACATCTCACGTCGCAAACTATGCATCGAGCGCGCGGGTCCTTCAAGGTCCGCGCGCTTTTGTTTTGTGCACGATAGGAGGGGATTTGGCAACCTCGCCTTTCCCTTGCCTTTCCTGCAAATGCAAAACAGGCCGCGTGTGCGGAACACGCGGCCTGTTGGATGCGCCTTGCAGCTACCTGCGAGGCGCCTTGCTAAAAGCGAAGTTTAAGCCCGAACAACTCGGCTAAGCGCTACACTTCCAGATTCTTGAAAGCCTCGGGGACTTCCTTATAGCCCTTCGATTTCACGGCACCGATGATAAGGCCGATGACGAGCCATGCGACGCCCACGATGTAGGTCGGCACGTCGAAGCCGGTGAACACGTACAACAGGATGAGTACGCCGAGGACCGGGCAGATCAGGTACTTCACGATGTCGCCGAAGCTGTTGCGCTTCTTCTCCTTGATGAAGAAGAAGACGAACACGGCGATGTTCAGCAGCACGAACGAGGACAGCGCGCCGAAGTTGACGAAGCGGGACAGCGTTGCCATGTCGAGGAACAGTGGCAGGACGAGCGAGACGCAGCCGATTGCGATAGCGGCAAACCAGGGCGTCTGGAACTTCGGGTGCACCTTGCCGAACGCGCGCGGGATCACGCCGTCGCGGCCCATGGAATAAAGCAGGCGGGCGGACGCGGTCTGCGCGTTCATGATGTTCGCGATGCCCACGGCCACGATGTTCACGATGAGCAGCAGCTTGTAGAAGACGGGGCCGCCGCAGGCCAGAGCGGCGTCGAAGAAGCCCATTTCAGGGTCGATGTTCTGCCAATCGGGCTGGATGAGCGCGGCGATGTAGGTCTGCGCGACGAACACGACGACCATGATGCACAGAGCGATGATGATGCCCTTGCCGATGGTCTTTTCGGGCTTCTCGGTTTCCTCAGCGAGCGTGGACATACCGTCGAAGCCGAGGAACGACAGGCACGCGATGGAGCAAGCCGCCGCGATGAAGTGCACATCGACCTTGCCGGGCTGGTAGATCGGGTCCATGGTGAACTCGCCGGAGCCGCCGCCACCTAAGATGAAATTCGTGCCCAGGGCGATGAAGGCGATGACCGCGAGGATCTCGATTGCGAAGATGACCCAGTCGACGCCCTTCTGCATGGTGATGCCTCGGATGTTGACGATTGTGTTGAACGCCACGAACACGAGGACCCACAGATACCAGGGGCTTCCTGGGATGAGCGCTACACCCCAGTTCGCCACCATAACCAGAAGAAGCGAGGGGACGAAGATGTAGTCCAAAAGGATAAGCCAGCCGGCAATGAAGCCGACATGGGGGTTGATGCCGCGCTGCACGTAGGAGTACACCGAACCCGCGATGGGGAAGCGCTTCGACATGTGCATGTAGCCCATTGCGGTGAAGCTGATGGCGATGAAGCCGATGATGTACACCAGCGGGGTCATACCGCCGGATTCCTGCTGAATCTCACCGTAAATCGACTGCGGCGCGATGATAACCATGAACAACACGCCGTAGAGAATGACGTCTTTCAGCGTGAGGCCGCGGCGCAGCTCCTGCTTGTAGCCGAAGGCCTCGATTCCTCCGCTTTCTGCGGAGACTTTCTGCTCTGCCATTTCCCTTCCTTTCATTATCTCGATAGGAAAAAGCATTACGCAGGGCCAGAAGCGCTATCCGGCTCTGAGTAATAGGGCAGACTTTAGCACGATAAAGCAATGGATTGTTCACTAAATAGCGAAATGGTTGCCGATTCGAACGGAACGGCAACCATTTCTTGGTGAGTGGTTATTTTTTTGCGCCCTCGGCCTTCCGCCGCCTATGCCGCGGAAGTGGAAAACCTTACGGCTGGGGAATCAGCACGGGGAACTGCGGCAGCTTCGGGGTGCCGATGCGCAGCGACACGTCGACCTCGCACGGCTCGCAGCCTTGGTTCACTTCGACGTCGCTTTGCACCGACATGTACATGTAGGTTTCCACGGCATCCCAGCCCGTGACGCGCATCAGCAGGTGCTGCAGCTCCTTCGAGCCGTTCATGAGTGCCTGCTCGTAATGCTCGCCGCAGCTGTTCACGTACCACTTGCCGCCCTCGCCGAAGGTTTCGAGCACCGGCCAGTTCAGCTCGAAGTCCTTCACCAGCTGCACGCGGCAGGTGATTTCCGCCGGGATCTCGATGCCGGTGCCGCACAGCTCGGCGTCGCCCATCGTGGCGTGAACGTCGCCCATCTGCAGGAGCGCGCCGGGGACGCGGACGGGGAAGTACAGGCGCGTGCCCTTGGTGATCTTCTTGTTGTCCATGTTGCCGCCGTGGCTGCCGACGAAGCCGTCGATGACGTCGGGGCCGGAAGGCGCCGTGCCGATGACGCCGATCATCGGGTCGATGGGGAAGCTGACCTCGTTGAACGTGGCCATGCCGTCTTTGATGGGAATCTTTTTGGTGCGATAGCCCGTCGTCTCGAAGAGCGGGCCGCAATGGTCGTCGGTGGCGATGGTTCCCTCATCGGTGACTTCCACGTCGAAGATGTCGACGACGAGCACGTCGCCGGGTTCCGCACCTTCGATGTAGACGGGGCCGGCGGCGGGATTTGCGAAGCCGTAGGAGTAATCCAGGTCGGCCATTGTCGTCTGCTCGTCGGGGATGCGGTTGCTGAAGCAATCGAGCGTCTTGAACAGCAGCACTTCGCCCGGCTTGGCGGTGGCGCACGGCTTGTTGTCCTTCGAGAACACGGTGACCTGGTCGGTGATAACCTGCATGATGCTCATCCTTTCGTTGGCTGCATGGCATCGTGAGGTTGTGCCGCGGGGCTGCCGTGGGGCTTTCCGCTTGCGACGCCGATGCCGATGAGGCGATTCTACACCTTATCGGCATCGCGGCGCGTATCGCCTCGGCGTGGGACAGGAGTCAGTGGGCGGGGCAGGGGCGGGGCGGACCGCGGGACAGGCCGTGGGATAGGTCGCGGGACGGGGGTCGGGCGATTTCTCACCTCGGCGGTGCCGGGCTTCAGCCGAGGTGGCGTTCCTTCTATCGATGCAGGCGCACCTTGTTGGCCTTCAAGCAGAAGAAGATGCCCAAAACAAGCACCACGGCAATGGCGGCGGTAAGCGCCATCGCGTCGGTCAAGTGGAACATCGGCATGCCGATCAGCGCCCCGACGCCGTACGGGATCAGCCAGAACAACCACACGCAGATGCTCAGGCGATGGAAGTTCGCCTTCGAACGGTTGTTGCCGCGAATGACGACGATGGTGGCCCACACGGCGTGGAACAGCATGAGCGAAAGCGCCAGGCCGCCGGTGATTGCGTGGAGCTGCGATCCCGCGCCGGTGTTCGCGCTTGCGACGAGGGTCATGACCGTGGTTCCGGTGGTGTCGAAGACGAAGCCCGTCCAGAAAAGCGCCAAGTGCTTCGGCTTCAAGGTGCCCGACCGGCGCTCGGCGAAAACGCCGATCGTGTAGAAGACCAGTGCCAGGGAAATCACCGCCGCGGCGAAGATTACCATCCCCATGCTCGAACCCATTTGCATACCCATAACGATGCGTCCTTTCAAGATTGTTTCCTTGGTGGCGAGCCAGCTCGTTTCGCCGAAAAGAATCTTGAGGGAGATGGGCCTGAACATCTACGGGCAGATGTTCAGGCGCGGGTCGCGGCGCTGAATCGGGAGGGTCGGCCCGCTTAGCTTACTGGGTGTCTCTGGGGAGTGTATGCGCGCGGGCCGACGCCTCTGGATTGGGCGATGCACCAGGTGGCGGAGCCAGGCTGCGGCGCTGGGCTACTCTTCGTAGAGGGCCTTGTCGAGCATGGCGAACAGCACCGAGCAGTCGGGTTTTTCGCTTCTCAGCTCCGCAAGGACGTTTCTCAAGGTGAATTCGCTCACCGCTTCGGCGCTCAGGCATTCAGGGCGGTCGGGCCTGATTGCGGCATCGTTTTCGAATATGGTGATCAGGCCGTCGCGAATGTGGCCGAAACTTTTTTCCTCGCGAAGGTGAGCGGCGGCCTTTTCCGCTGCGGGAAGCGAATCAGCCCCTTTGAGCCAATGGATTCTGAAGTGCTCGAGCGTCTTGACCATGCTCTCGAACATGCGCACGCAGTAATCAAGGTAGCGCTCGTCGTCGGAGGGATGGCAGAATTCCTCGAAGAAGGCGCGCTTGAAGTACAGCTCCGCGGTGGCGGTGGTCAGCTCGGTCTTAGAAGAGAAGTAGTTGTAGATGGTTCCCACGCTCACGTCGCATCCCGTTGCAAGGCCCCTAACCGAAAGCGAGGCAAGGCCGTATTTGTCTGCGGTTTCGTAAGCGCGTGCGAGCAGTTCCTCGCGGGATATCGATGGCTTCATCGCGCTCCTTCCGAGTGGACGTGCCTGGGGTGCGTGCTTCCCCTGGGCGAACAGGGACGCGTGTCGAGCACTCCGGACGGCATCGCGTCGCCGAGTGCTTCCCGTGGGCGAACAAGGACGCGCCTATTCTAATTCAAGCGGCGAAGAGGGGCGGGCGAAACTGGGATGGGAATGGGTGCCGCCGCGTGCGAGAAGGGGGTGCGAGTGGTCGCACATGGGACGGGGTCGGGCGGAGTTGGGGGCCGTCGCGCGCGCAACCTCGTGACGCAAAACGCCCGGGGCGTGTCGGGTTCAACCGACCTGCGCCTCGGGCGTTCGCGTTGATTCTCGAAAAGTCGTTCGCGGAGGTTTGGGGACACGCGGCAGAAGCAGCTTACGGGCGCTGGCCCATGCCGCCTTCGAGCGTGATGGTCTCGCCGCTCATGAACTTGAAGTCGGGGCCGCAGAGCTGAACGACCGCACGGCCGATCTCGGTCTCGACGTTGCCATAGTGGCCCATCGGCGGCATGTGGACGTTGGCCTCGTAGGCCTCGGGGTATTGCTCCTTGAAGTTCTCCAAGGCGGCGGTCCACGCAAGCGGGCACACGATGTTCACGTTGATGCCGTCCGGGCCCCACTCGGTTGCCGCGACGCGCGTCAGACCGCGGATGCCTTCCTTCGCGGCGGCGTAGGCGCACTGCCCGTAGTTGCCGAACAGGCCGGCGCCGCTCGCGAAGTTTACGACGGAACCCTTCGTCTCCTTAAGATGCGGGTAGCAGGCCTGCATGTAGTAGAAGGCTGCGTAGAGGCCGGAGTAGATGGCGAGATCGAACTGCTCGGGGGTGTGGTCGGCGAGCGTAACGCCCGACGCGGACGCCTGCGCGTTGTTCACGAGGAAATCAATGCGCCCGAACTTGGCCATCGCCTCGTCGACGACGCCCTGCGCAATCGCCTTGTTGTCGGCGGACGCGTTGATGTCTGCCTGCGCGGTCAGCACTTCGATGCCGTAAGCGCTCTCGAGCTTCTCCTTCGCGGCGTTGAGTTTCTTCTCGTTGCGGCCGGTGATGACGAGGTTCGCGCCTTCCTTGGCGAACGCCGTGGCGATGCCGTAGCCGATCGATCCGGCGGAGCCGTCCTTCAGTGCCGCGAAGCCGGCACCCGTGACGATGGCGGTCTTTCCACTGTAGAAGCCCATGGGTCCTCCTTATTGATGGGGATTCCCCCTGCGATTGGGGTATGGGCTGATTCTAGCCATATGTGGCTTGCGAGGTAGCAATCAATTCCTGCGAGCTTGCCCAGCGGTAGATTCTGCCCGTCATGCGCGATGGGCGGGGGAAGAAGGCGGGGGGAACGAGGCGCGGGCGGCGTCCCTCAAGCAGCGACAATCCTGCATTGAGAATAACGAGGAAGCGAAGCAGATAAAGCGTGCTCGCGCGGCAGGAAGAGAAAGGGGAAGGAGAGATGTCGCAACGGGTGATAACGGTGCGCTTGCAAACCCCTATGCCACTGGTGGCTGCAGATTCCCGCTTCGGCTGATTGGGGTTTGCGGGCTTTGATGCCGAAATGGTAGGGTGGGAAATCGTGAGAGTGGCGCATGTCACATGCGTGTCACATCTTATCACATTTCATCACTCAAGCGATGAGGGGGGTCATATGGCAAGACTATCGGTCGCGCCACGTGCCAAAGACGACGCCAAGTTCGCAACGTTTTTGGACGAGTACGAGCGCAGGGTGGAGGCCACGCCGCCTGGCATGTGCGCCGTGGCGATGCAGCTCGACCTGCTGCGTGCGGGCGGATGCCAAACGTGCGGCAAGTGCGTGCCGTGCCGCGAGGGCATAGCCCATATCGAGATGCTGCTCGAAGAGGTGCTCGCGTTCGACGCCGAGCTCGATGCGCTCGAGGAAATCCGCGCCCAGGCCGTAGTCGTGCGCGACACCGCCGACTGCGCCATCGGCTGGCATGCAGCCGAAGTGCTCCTCGCTGGTCTCGATGCGTTTAGCGAAGAGTTCGAAAGCCACGTCAAGCAGGGGAAATGCCGCGAAGGCGTCGCGCAGACGGTGCCGTGCGAAACGCTGTGCCCGGCACACGTGAACGTGCCTGCCTACATCGCGCTTGCGGGCTCGGGCGACTATGCTGGGGCAATCGGCATGATTCGCAAGGACAACCCGTTCCCCACGGCGTGCGCGTTCGTGTGCGAGCATCCGTGCGAGAATCGCTGCCGCCGCACGCTCGTCGATGCGCCGATCAACATCCGGGGCATCAAGAAGTTCGCGGTCGACCAGCTCGCCGCCGATCAGGTGCCGACTCCCGCCCCCGCCGCGCCCACGGGCAAGAAGATCGCCGTAGTGGGCGGCGGCCCCTCTGGCCTGACCTGCGCATACTTCTGCGCCCTTATGGGACATGAGGTGCACGTGCTCGAGATGCGCAAGCAGCTTGGCGGCATGATGCGCTACGGCATCCCGGCGTACCGCTTCCCGCGCGAGCGTCTCGACGAGGACATCCGCGCCATCGTGTCGGCGGGCAACGTCACTGTGCACACGGAGTGCCGCATCGATGCCGAGAGCATGCGCCTTCTTTCGGAAGAATACGACGCGGTGTATGTGGCCATCGGCGCCCAGGGCGGCAAGACCTTAAAGCTCGATGGGGCCGACGCCGAGGGCGTGATGAGCGCAGTCGACCTGCTCACCAAGATCGGCGATGGCGAGTACCCCGACTTCACGGGCAAGAACGTGGTGGTCGTCGGTGGCGGCAACGTCGCCATGGACTGCGCGCGCACGAGCGTGCGAGCCGGTGCTGCGAGCGTGACGGTCGCCTATCGCCGCCGTCTCGAGGACATGACGGCGCTGCGTGCGGAAATCGACTCCGCCATGCAGGAAGGCGTCGAGATGATGACTCTTCAGGCGCCCGACCACATCGAGGTTGAAGACGGGCGCGCGGTGGCACTGTACGCTCAGCCGCAGTTCATCGGGCCCGTGAAGCGCGGCCGCCCAGCTCCGCAGAAGGCGGACAAGCCGCTTGTTCGCGTGCCCGCCGACGTGGTGCTCATCGCCGTGGGGCAAGACATCGAGAGCGCGCCGTTCGAAGAGGCGGGCATGCAGGCCGATCGCACCTACTTCGAGGCGGACGACGGCTTGAAATCGGTGGGTTCGCTCGACAACGTGTTTGTGGGCGGCGACTGCCAGGTGGGCCCGAAGACCGTGATCATCGCCATCGGCGCTGGCAAGGTGGCTGCGCGCAACATCGATGATTTCCTGGGATTCAACCACGAGCTCGATTGCGGCGTTGAGGTTCCTCCCGCGGCTGCGAACTGGCGTCAGCCCTGCGGCCGCGTGAACATCGTGGAGCGCCCCGCGCGCGAGCGCAAGGGCGATTTCGGCGCGGTCGAGGTCGAGATGTCGCCCGAAGAGGCATTCCAAGAGGCGCGTCGCTGCCTGCGTTGCGACCATTTCGGCTGCGGTGTTCTTGACGAGGGAAGGGTCCAATATGTGTAAGGTTACCATCGACGGTGTGGCCGTAGAGGTCCCCGAGGGCTCCACCATCTTGGATGCCGCGAAGCTCGCCGGCGTCGACATCCCGACGCTGTGCTATATGGCGAAGATTAACGAGATCGGCTCGTGCCGCGTGTGCGTGGTCGAGGTCGAAGGGCAGGACGGCCTGGCCGCCGCCTGCAACACCCCCGTGTTCGACGGTATGGCCGTGCGCACGGCGACCCCGCGCGCCATCTCCGCCCGTCGCCAGAACGTGAAGACCATTCTCGCAGGTCATCGTAGCGAATGCACCACGTGCAAGCGCAGCGGTACCTGCGCGCTGCAAAATCTCGCGAACTCGCTCGGCGTGGCGGACCTCGAGCGCGACCCCGTGTTTGACTTCGAAGCGTGGGATGGGGAATTCCCCTTGCAGCGCGACGCCACCAAATGCATCCGCTGCATGCGCTGCGTTGCCGAGTGCGCCAAGGTGCAGCACTGCTCGGTGTGGGAGATGTCCGGCCCTGCCTCCTATCGGGGCGTGCGGGTCGCTGGCGGTGCGCACATCGCCGATGCGGGCTGTGCTCTCTGCGGCCAGTGCATCACCCATTGTCCGACGGGCGCCCTCACTGCGCGCGACGACACCGACAATGTGCTCGCGGCGCTTGCCGATCCCCAGACGATAACGGTGGTCCAGGTCGCGCCCGCCATCCGCTCGGCGTGGGGCGAGGGCGTGGGCCTTGCCCGCGAGCAGGCCACGCAGGGCCGCATGGTGTCGGCATTGCGCGCGCTCGGCTTCGACTACGTCTACGACACCGACTTCGCCGCCGACCTCACCATTATGGAGGAAGCGAACGAGTTCATCGAATGGGTCAAGGAAGGCAAGCCGCGGCCCATGTTCACGAGCTGCTGCCCGGGCTGGGTGCGCTTCGCTAAGCTGCACTACCCGCAGTTTGTCGCGCAGCTCTCCTCGAGCAAGTCCCCGCACCAGATGCTGGGCGCCACGGCGAAGGCGATTCTGTCCGAACAAGCTGTCGAGCAGGGAAAACGCATCTTCGTCGTCTCCGTTATGCCGTGCGTCGCCAAGAAATACGAGGCGGGCGTCCCGCAGCTGTCCTCAGAGGCTGGCCAGGATGTCGATGCCGTGCTCACCACGCGCGAGTTCGATCGCATGCTGCGCATGTTCAGCGTGGACTGTGCCGCGCTGCCCGAGCAGAAGTTCGACGACCCGCTGGGAACCTCCACGGGCGCGGGAACCATCTTCGGGCGCACGGGTGGCGTGATGGAAGCGGCGCTTCGCTCGGCCGCGTTCTTTCTCACGGGCGAAAACCCCGACTTCAGCACATGCGACACCACGGCGGCGACGCCCGATAAGCCCTGGGTCGACAAGACGCTCGAGATCGCGGGCCTGCAGCTTCGCATCGCCATCGCGAGCGGCCTGGAGAATACGGCGGCGCTGCTCGACGCGCTCGAATCGGGCGAGGCAAGCTACGACTTCGTCGAGATCATGGCCTGCCCGGGCGGGTGCGTGGGCGGCGGCGGGCAGCCGATCGCCTTCAACCAGGAGCTTGCGCGCGAGCGTGCTGAGGTGCTCAACTCGCTCGACGGGGCCGACGTGCTGCGCTACTCGCACGAGAACCCCGATATCGCGGCACTCTACGAGAGACTCTACGGCCGCCCGCTTTCCGAGAAGGCCGAGGAGCTGCTCCACACCGATCAGCTTACGTGGGATATCTAGGTGCCCCACGACTTACATAGCAGTGAAGCCGATGAGGGGCTCGCGCTCCTCATCGACAAGCTGTGCCGCACCCGCTCGCTTTCGCTTGGCGAATACGAGCGGCTCATCGCGCAGCGCACGCCCGGCACGGCCCGTGAGCTTGCGAGTCGCGCCGATGCCGTGCGCAGGCGGGTATACGGCACGAAGGTGTTCACCCGCGGGCTCATCGAGGTGTCGAGCTTCTGCAAGAACGATTGCCTGTACTGCGGCATCCGCCGGTCGAACGTCTCTGCACGCCGCTACCGCCTCTCCGCCGACGAGATCGTCGAATGTGCGGACACAGGCTACGAGCTGGGATTTCGCACGTTCGTTTTGCAGGGCGGGGAAGACCCCTTCTTCACCGACGACGTGCTCTGCGGCATCATCGGCCGTATTCGGGCGGCGCATCCCGACTGCGCGATTACGCTGTCGTTCGGCGAGCGAAGCCGCGAGAGCTACGAGCGTCTGCATGAAGCGGGCGCCGAACGTTACCTGTTGCGTCACGAGACGGCAAGCCCCACGCTCTACAGGCGTTGGCATCCCGCCGAGATGTCGCTTGAAAACCGCATGCGCTGCCTGTCCGATCTGCGCGAGATCGGATACGCGGTGGGTGCCGGCTTCATGGTGGGCGCGCCGTTCCAAACCGCGACCGATCTTGCGTGCGACCTGCAATTCATCGAGCGGTTCCAGCCCGAGATGTGCGGCATCGGCCCGTTCGTGCCGCACCATGCGACGCCGTTTTCCACCTTTGCGCCAGGCACGGCGGAACTCACGTGCTATCTGCTGTCGATCATCAGGCTCATCAAGCCGAATGTGCTGCTTCCCGCAACCACGGCGCTCGGCACGATTGCTCCCGATGGGCGCGAGCGGGGCATCCTTTCCGGCGCCAACGTCGTGATGCCGAACCTTTCGCCGGTTAATCGCCGCAAAGACTACGATTTGTACGATAACAAGATATGCACGGGCGAAGAGGCTGCGGAATGCCGCGGTTGTTTGGGCACGCGCATGCTATCGATCGGCTACGAGCTCGTCGTCGATCGCGGCGATATGGCGCCCCTGCCCGAGACGTGATCGCCGTCGGGCGCTTGAAAGCACTGAAGAAAGAAGGACCCTATGGGGTATTCGTATAACCCGAAATCGCTCTGCGCCGATGAGTTCATCAACGACGAGGAGATCTTGGAGACACTCGCCTTCGCCGATGCGCACAAGGATGACCTGCAGCTGTGCTACGACATTCTGGAGAAGTGCAAGCCCCACCTGCATCCGGCCAACGAGCACGGAGCCATGATCACCCATCGCGAGGCGAGCGTGCTTCTGGCCTGCGAGGATGCGGGGGTGAACGCCGCCATCAAGCAGCTTGCGCACGACATCAAGCAGGCCTATTACGGCAACCGCATCGTTTTGTTCGCGCCGCTGTACCTGTCGAACTACTGCGTGAACAGCTGCCTGTACTGCCCCTATCACGCCAAGAACCGCGAGATTCCGCGCCGCAAGCTCACGCAGGACGAGATTCGCGCCGAGGTCATCGCGCTGCAGGACATAGGCCACAAGCGCCTGGCCATCGAGGCGGGCGAGGACCCGAAGCACAACCCCATCGAGTACATCTTGGAGTCGATGGACACCATCTATTCCATCAAGCACAAAAACGGCGCCATCCGCCGCGTAAACGTGAACATCGCCGCTACGACGGTGGACGAGTACCGCATGCTCAAGAAGGCCGAGATCGGTACGTATATCCTGTTCCAGGAAACGTACAACAAGGAGGGCTACAAGCGCCTGCACCCGACGGGGCCGAAAAGCGACTACAACTGGCACACCGAGGCGATGGACCGCGCGATGGAGGGCGGCATCGACGACGTGGGCTTGGGCGTGCTGTTCGGGCTCGAGAGCTATCGCTACGAATTCGTGGGCCTCATCATGCACGCGGAGCATCTGGAGGCCGTCCACGGCGTGGGCCCGCACACCATCAGCGTGCCGCGCGTGAAGCCCGCCATGGATATCGATCCCGACGTGTTCGACAACGGCATTCCCGACGAGATGTTCGAGAAGATCATCGCGCTCATCCGCATCACGGTGCCCTACACGGGCATGATCATCTCCACGCGCGAGAGCCAGGCGGTGCGGGAGCGCGCGCTGCGCTACGGCATCAGCCAGATCTCGGGCGGGAGCCGCACGAGCGTGGGCGGCTACACCGAGCAGGCGCGCCCGCACGACACCGAGCAGTTCGACGTGAGCGACCAGCGCACGCTCGACGACGTGGTCTCGTGGCTGATCGACCAGGAGCATGTCCCCAGCTTCTGTACGGCGTGCTACCGCGCGGGGCGCACGGGCGATCGGTTCATGAGCTTCTGCAAAAGCGGGCAAATCTTGAATTACTGTCACCCCAACGCGCTCGTCACGCTTGCGGAGTACCTGACCGATTACGCCAAGCCCGACACCTCCCAAAAGGGCTTTGCGCTCATCGAGCGCGAGTTGCAGAAGGTCGAGGACGAGAAGCGGCGCCGCCAGTGTGCTGAGGCGATTTCGGCGGTCGTGCACAAGGGCGAGCGCGATTTGAGGTTCTAACGGGGTTTTCGCGCGGTGCGGAAGGCGCGCGACTCGCGACCTGCGACCCGCGGCGCGGGCGCGATGAGTGGCGATGACAAGGCGAAAGGACGGCTTCGACATGGGATTGAACGAGACGCCTTCGGGCGAGCGCGTGCGGATCGGGTTCTTCGGCATGCGAAATGCGGGGAAGTCGAGCCTGGTGAACGCGGTGTGCGGGCAGCAGGTGGCGCTCGTGAGCGATGTCGCGGGCACCACGACCGACCCAGTGCGCAAGGCCATGGAGCTTCTGCCGCTCGGGCCGGTCGACATTGTGGACACCCCCGGCATCGACGACGTCGGTGAGCTGGGCGCGCGCCGCGTCGAGCGGACGCGCGAGACCTTGCGCAGCTGTGACGTGGCTGTGCTCGTGACCGACGCCACGCGCGAACCTCTCGCCGCCGAGCGCGAGCTTCTTTCCCTGTTCGAGGAGCTCGGGCTGCCATTCATCGTGGTGCGCAACAAGGCCGACCTTCTGCCTGGGGAAGAGGCGGCCGCGGGTTCAGATGGCGTTATCGGGAGAGCCGCATCGGGCGCCGCTGCCGCTCCTACCCCCCAGGTCGTCGCTGCCCCCGATGCTGCCCCCGCCCCTGTTTCCCCAGCTCGCGCGGAGGTGCTCGCAAGCGCACGCACGGGCGCGGGCATAACCGAGTTGAAAGAGGCCCTCGCGCACGTGCGCGGCTCGGCAACGCGTGAGCGCCGCGTTGTGGCCGACCTGCTCTCGCCGGGCGACAAGGTGGTGCTCGTCGTGCCCATCGACTCGTCGGCGCCGAAGGGCCGCATCATCTTGCCGCAGCAGCTCGTTCTGCGCGACGTCCTCGATGCCCATGCGAGCGCTCTCGTCTGCCAGCCCGAAGAGCTTGCCGACCTCATGGCGGCGGTTGGCGACATCCGCCTCGTGATCACCGACTCGCAAGCATTCCAAAAGGTTGCGCGTATCGTTGCGGAAACGACGCCGCTCACGTCGTTTTCCCTTCTCATGGCCCGCTACAAGGGCGATTTGCACACGCTTGTGGAAGGTACCTCGGCGCTCGGCGCGCTCACTGACGAGAGCCGCGTGCTCATCTCGGAGGGCTGCACGCACCATCGCCAGTGCGAGGACATTGGCACGGTGAAGATGCCCGCGTGGATCCGCAGCCATTGCGGAGCGAACCCGACGTTCGAGTTCACGCAGGGGCGCGGGTTCCCCGACGATGTGAGCGGCTACGACGTGGTGGTCCACTGCGGCGGGTGCATGCTCAACGAGAAGGAAATGCGCTGGCGCCAGAGCGTGGCGGCGAAAAGCGGCACGCCCATGGTGAACTACGGCGCGGCGATCGCCTGCGTGCACGGCATCTTGGAGCGCAGCTTGCGGCCGCTTATGTGACGCGGGTCCGAACCAAGGGGCGGAATTAAAGACCCTACGTGGAAAATTCCCCGATGCTTCTTCAAATGCGCGCCCTGCGGTGTTATTTTCTCACTTTACTGTCCTTTTAGAGAGGGATGCAGATGGTGGAGGAAAAACAAGAGGCGGCGTCTGAAGCTTCGGGAGAGAAGCCCGCGGCCGCTTCTTCGGAGGAGACGTCCGGCAGCGCGAGGTCGCTGGGCGTGTTCTCGTTTGAGGGCGACATGCCCCTGGCCCAGGCGATTCCCCTGGGCTTGCAGCATGTCCTGGCCATGTTCGTGGGTAACCTGACGCCGCTTTTGATCGTGACGGGAGCGTGCGGCCTGGCGGGTGCCGAGTTCGCCGATGTCCAGTTGTCGCTGCTGCAGAACGCCATGTGGATCGCAGGCGTTGTGACCTTAGTCCAGCTTTTCGGTATCGGGCCTGTTGGCGGCAGGGTTCCTATCATTATGGGAACGTCTTCGGGATTCATCGGCGTGTTCAACTCCGTGGCGGCCTCGATGGGCGGCGGCCTTGTTGCCTACGGTGCCATTATGGGCGCTTCGATTATCGGCGGCCTGTTCGAGGCCGTGCTCGGCTTTTTCTTGAAGCCGCTGCGCCGTTTCTTCCCGTCTATCGTCACGGGTACTGTCGTCCTTTCCATTGGCCTCAGCCTCATCAGCGTCGGCGTTAACGCCTTCGGCGGCGGCAACAGCGCGGCGGACTTCGGGTCGCTTGAGAACCTGTGCCTGGCGCTTATCGTTCTCGTCGTTATCCTGGCGGTGAAGCATGCGACGACAGGCTTTGTGAGCGCGTCTTCCATCCTGGTCGGTATCATCGTCGGCTATATCGTCGCGGACATCATGGGGCTGGTGCTGCCCACCACAGGCATCAACTCCGAGGGCGTCGAGTACACCAAGGCATGGGTTCTGAACTGGGATAAGGTGGCTGCGGCGGCATGGTTTGCCATCCCGAACCCGCTGCCTGTGGCGCCCGTGTTCGACATGCGCGCCATCGCTCCGGTGCTCGTGATGTTCATCGTCACGGCGGTCGAGACCGTCGGCGACATCTCCGGCGTCACGCAGGGCGGCATGGATCGCGAGGCGACCGACAAGGAGCTTTCCGGCGGCGTGGTCTGTGACGGCGTGGGCTCGAGCTTCGCGGCTCTCTTCGGCGTGCTGCCGAACACGTCGTTCAGTCAGAACGTGGGCTTGGTCACCATGACCAAGATGGTGAACCGCAAGGCTTTGGCCTGCGGCGCCGTCTTCCTGATCCTATGCGGTCTGTGCCCGAAGCTGGGTGCTGTCGTGTCCATCATGCCGCAGTCCGTCTTGGGCGGTGCGGCCGTTATCATGTTTGCGTCCATCGTGGTGAGCGGTATCCAGCTGATCACGCGCGACCCTCTGACCCCGCGCAACTTGAGCATCGTGTCGGTGGCGTTGGGTTTGGGCTACGGTATTGGCGCAAACCCCGCTATTCTGGCTGGCTCTCCCCAGATGGTGAGCCTTATCTTCGGCGGTTCCGGCATCGTCGCTGCTGCGGCGGTGGCCATCGTCTTGAACATCGTGCTTCCCAAGGACAAGGAGATTGTCCCGAAAACGGACGCGAACGCCTAGCGGCTAGCTTGCAGATAGACCGCAGGAGCAACGCACGCGCGAAAGGCGCCTCGCGGAGTGATTCCGCGAGGCGCCTTTTTTGGTCCCTATCTGATTTCGCTTGCGAGATGTTCCTGAAGAATTCGCAGGTCGTCGGGGGTATCCACATCGAAGAGCTCCCATTTGCTGGAAACCTCAACGGTTCGCACGCGCTCTTTGTGGGTCTTGGCCACCACGCCGCCGCCCTTGCCAGGGGGAAGCGAGCGCAGCTCGTCGAACGTCCATGCGGGGAAGAGCACGGGAGCGCCCGGCGTGCCTTCAAAGCTTGCGCGCCAGATGCACGCGGGGCAGCGCTCGGCGCGGCGAAGAAGCTCAGCGAGGCTGTTCGCGCTGATGAGCGGCTGATCGCCTTGGACGAACGTGACCGTGTCGCAGTCCGTCATTATCTCCATCCCCAAGCGCACGGTGTCGTTTCGCTTCGGCTCGCTGTGCAGAACGACTTCGACTCCCAGCTCATCGCACAGGCGCGCCACGTTCGAGTGCCGCGTGACCACGACGCGCCTGGCGAACAGGCCCTCGGTTGCTCGCAACACGTGTTGGATAAGCGGCACGCCGCAAAGCTCGGTCATGAGCTTGTTTCCCCCGAAGCGGGTGCCCATACCCGATGCCATGATGATGCATCCGTGGTTCATGCTGAGTCCTCGGGCGGGGTGGGTCATGATGGGGCGCCTCTGCAAATTCGATGGTTGGTCAGGTGTGTTTTCGGGGATGCCCCCTGCGCCACAGTATAATAGCGAAGACTATGTAAACCTCAAATAATGGGGCGAGTGACATTATTACCTTCCAAAAATACGTGCGCCCGCAAAGCCTGGAAGAGGCTTGGGAGCTCAATCAAAAGAAGCGCAACCGCGTGGTTGCGGGCATGATGTGGCTGAAGATGGGCACGCATTCCTTCAACACGGCCATCGACCTTTGCGATCTGGGCTTGGATGCGATCGAGGAGACCGAAGACGAGTTCCGCATCGGCGCCATGGCAACCCTGCGTCAGATGGAGAAGCATCCTGGCCTGGGAGTTTATTCTTGCGGTGCGGTTGAAGCCGCGCTGCGCGACATCGTGGGCGTGCAGTTCCGCAACGGTGCCACGCTGGGCGGAAGTCTGTGGCGGCGCATGGGCTTTTCCGACGTCGTTGCGATTTTCTTGGCCATGGACAGCTACGTCGAGCTTTTCAAGGGCGGCGTTGTGCCCTTGGAGGAGTTCGCGCGCATGCCTTACGACAACGACATCCTCGTCCGTCTGATCGTCAAGAAGCGCCCCGGTACCTTCGCCTATCAGGCGGTACGCAAGCAGCGGACCGACTTGCCCACGCTCAACTGCGCGGCCGCCAAGGTGGGGGACGAATATCGCCTTGTCGTGGGATCGCGCCCGGCGCGCGCTGTGCTCCTTCGCGATGAGCGGGGCATCCTCGCTTGTGGCATCACCGAGGAAAGCACCGCTGCGTTCGCCGATTATGCGGCGGCGGTCGTCCCCGTTTCCGGAAACATGTGGGGCTCTGCGGAGTACCGCCGCGCGCTGGTGCCGGTGCTTGTGCGCCGTACCCTGCTGGCATTGGGGGAGGTGCGGTAATGGAAATCACGATCAAGCTGAACGGCAAGGTGGTGTCCGACGACATCTCGGCCGATATGCTGCTCATCGACTTCGTCCGCGCCCATGGTTGTCTCAGTGTGAAGCGCGGCTGCGAGACGTCGGCTTGCGGTCTGTGCACGGTGCTCTTGGATGGCGAGCCGGTGCTGTCATGCTCCACGCTGGCGGCCCGCGCCGACGGCCATAGCGTGCAGACTCTCGAGGGGCTGCAAGACGAAGCGTCCGAGTTCGTGGGCTTCATCGCCGACCAGGGCGCTGAGCAGTGCGGTTTCTGTAACCCGGGCTTCGTGATGAACACGATTGCGCTTTTGCGCGAGAACCCCGACCCCACCGACGAGGAGATTCTCGCATACCTTTCCGGCAACCTGTGCCGCTGCTCGGGGTATGTGGGTCAGCTGCGCGGCATTCGCAACTTCCTCACCAGCAGAAACGCGGAAGGGGGCTCACGTGAATAGGCCCGATTACCAATCGGTTGGCAAGTCCGTCCGCAAGAAGGACTCGCTGCAGCTCCTTTTGGGCAAGCCCGTATTCACCGAGGACATCGCGCCCGACGCGCTTGTGGTGAAGCTCTTGCGAAGCCCTCATGCCAACGCCATCGTGGAGGACATCGACACGTCGAAGGCGAAGAAAGTCGCCGGTGTGGTGGACGTGTACACCTGGGAAGACGTGCCGGGGGAGCGCTTCAGCAACGCGGGGCAGACCTACCCTGAGACAAGCCCCTACGACCGCCTGATTATCGACCGCCATGTGCGCTACGTGGGCGACGTGGTGGCGATCGTCGCTGCGGAAAACGAGAAGGCCGCCGAGGCGGCCCTTTCGCGCATCAAGGTGACCTACGATGTGCTCGATCCCGTGCTGGACTTCCGCGCTGCCAAGGACAATCCCACGCTCGTGCACCCTGAGGACAACTGGCATATGCTCTGCGACTTGGGCGGAGACAACAAGCGCAACCTCGTGGGCACGACCGCTGACGCCGACGGCGACGTCGAGGCGGTGCTCGCCGACTGCGATATCGTTTTGGAGCGCACCTACCACACGAAGGCCTTCAACCAGGCCATGATGGAGACCTTCCGCACGTACTCCGAGCTCGACCGTTACGGGCGCCTGCACGTGATCTCGTCCACGCAGATCGTCTTCCATGTTCGCCGCATCTTGTCCCACGCGCTGGGTATCCCGAAGAGCCGCATTCGCGTGGAAAAGCCGCGCATCGGCGGTGGCTTCGGTGCGAAGCAGACCGCGGTGTGCGAGGTGTATCCCGCGTTCGTCACGATGAAGACGGGCCGCCCCGCAATGTGCGTGTTCACGCGAAAAGAGGCTCAGACCTGCGGTTCCCCGCGCCATGAGATGGAAATCAAGGTTCGCCTTGGTGCGAACGACGACGGGCGTATCCGCGCGCTCGACGTGACGACGCTGTCGAACTCGGGCGCATACGGCGAGCACGGCTGGGCGACGGTCGGCCTGACCGGGCACAAGTCCATCCCCCTGTACACGGGCTCTTTGGAAGCGTTCAAGTTCACGGCCGACGTGGTGTACACGAACATGCAGCCCTCGGGCGCGTACCGAGGCTTCGGGGCGACGCAGGGCCAGTTCGCCGTGGAAACGACGGTGAACGAGCTCGCCGAGATGCTGCGCCGCGACCCGATCGGGCTGCGCGAGCAGAACATGCTGCGTGAGGGCATGACTATGCCTGCCTATTTCAACGAGGTGGCCAACGCGTGCGCGCTCGACCGGTGCTTAGACCACTGCCGCGACATGTTCGACTGGGAAGCGAAGTACCCCGTGCGCGACATGGGCAACGGCAAGGTTCGCGCTGCGGGCGTGGGCATGTCCATGCAGGGCTCGGGCATCGCTGGCATCGATTCGGGGTCGGTTACCGTCAGGCTGAACGATGACGGGACCTATATGCTGGTCATCGGCGCGGCCGACATGGGAACGGGCTGCGATACCATCCTGGCGCAGATGGTCGCCGAGCATATGGAATGCTCGGTGGACGACGTATCGGTGTTCGGTGCCGACACGGATGCCTCGCCCTACGATTCCGGCTCGTACGCGTCTTCGACAACGTATGTGACCGGCATGGCCGTCGAGAAGGCGTGCGCGCAGCTGAAGGAGCGCTTCTGCGCCATTGCGGCCGAGATCCTCGGGTGCGCCGCCGACGAGCTTGCCTTCGAAGACGGTCGTGTGGTTCGCGAGAGCACGGGCGAGACGGTTTCCCTTCCCGCTATCGCAGAGAAGAGCCAGTGCAACAGCTGCCAGCTGGCGGAGGCGACCGCGATGCATTCTTCCCCGGTGTCCCCGCCGCCGTTTATGGTGGGCATGGCGGAAATCGAGCTCGATCGTGAGACCGGCATGGTCGAGGTGCTCAACTTTGACGCCGTGGTCGACTGCGGCATTCCCATCAACCCGGCGCTTGCGCGCATCCAGGTCGAGGGCGGCATCGTGCAGGGCATCGGACATACGCTTATGGAGGACGTGACCCGCACGCCCAAGGGCGCTATCCGTGAGTCGAGCCTGTTCACCTACCGTTTGCCCACGCGCCTCGATGTGGGCGACATCCGCGTTGAGTTCGAGCATTCCTATGAGCCCACGGGCCCGTTCGGCGCGAAGTCGATCGGCGAGATCGTCATCAACACGCCGGCTCCCGCGATCGCGCACGCGATCTACCGGGCGACGGGCGTGTGGCATCGCGAGCTGCCGATCCTGCCGGAGCATGTCCTGCTCGCGAAACCAGAGGCGGACTAGCGCGACGGGGTTGAGGTCGAGGCGGGCCGGGACGCTCCCGGTCGCCTCGACCCCCCCAATCCCCCTTCCGAGACAGGGGTCGGGTGATTTGTCTCGCTTTCGCGTTACTCGTCCGACCACGCCTCGGCTGATTCCCGTTAGGCAGTGAGACGAACCGCCCGGCCCCCGCCTCGTTCGCACCTGCGCTAGGAGCGGAGCGTGATGGCGTCGCCGGGGGCGATGCCTGCGGCTTGCGGGCTCAAGATCACGATGGCGTGCATCCCCTCGAGGACTCCCGCTCTATCGGATTCGAGGTCGCCGCCGTCGATGTTGCTTTCCTTGGGATATTTGCCCGAGGCGGAGGCGTATGCCGGATACAGCCAAAGGCTCAGGTGGAGGCGCGATTCCCTCGCGGTGAGGATCGTCGCCGACAGCGTCTCGCTGCCGTGGCGGATCTCAACCACGTCGCCCTTGCGGAAGGCGCCCAGGCGCACGATTCCCGCAATCGCAATTGCGCCCTTGTAGCGCTTGATGTTTGGAAGGCCGACTCGTAAGGGCTTGAGCTTCGGCATGTTCATGACCTCGAGCACCTCGAAGGCGTTTTTGGCGCCGGCGAATTCCTGCCGCGTTTCTTCGCGGTACGAACCGATGCTTGCCAGTTCAGCCCGCACCTGGCTAGAAGTCAGCTTTGCGAGCGGGTCGAAGTTCAAATGCTCGGTGTAGCTGGTGGTGCTGTTGTCGATGATGCTGTATTCATCTGTGTAGAGCAGCTCGTTTTTGATCGCGGTGAGAACGGGCCGCCCGCCGTCTTCCGACTTTACGCGAACGTAGCTATCGCCCTCTTTCTCGTAGAAGTATTTCTTATCCTTCTCGTAATACATCGGATACTTGATGCGCAGCTTGGAGGCGCAGTCCTTGCAAAGCCAGCCGTCCACAAGCTTCGCCCCGCAGGTTTCGGTGATGGGGCTGAGGGCTGTGTTCTTCATGACAGCTCCGCAACCTGGGCAGATGAACTCTTTCGGGCCTGTCTTTTCCACTTTCGCCATGACGGCCTCCTATCGTTGGGAACGGGGTCATGCATGCAGCGTCGTCATCGAGCTAGAAACAGTATAACGGCGAAAGCCTCTCCCAAAGGACGATTTGCGAGCGATGCAACCCGGGAAGCAGACGTTCAGTGCCATCTTCAAGCGCCTCGGCGCGCCCGTGATTTTGTGACCGCGCATGCCAGCAAGCATCTTGGTAGGGCGCAAGTTCGTCTATTTTACGGATTGCGCAATCGCTGCGGGGCGGAAGAGCGCGAGCGCGCCGGCGATGAGCAGCGCCGTTGTCCCGAGGCTTACGGGGTATGCAGCCATGATGGTGGCGAAGGTGGGGCTTGCCGGGAAGATGAAGGCTACCCAGAACAGCCTAACGCCGCATACGCCCACCACGGTAAGCAGCGACGGTGGCAGCGAAATGCTGAACCCTCGCAAATATCCCGACATGTTCTCGTACGCCATGCTAAAGATGTACGCCGGGAATATGACGCAGATGCGCACATAGGCGATTGCGATGACGTCCGCATCCGAGGTGAACAGCGACAGCACCGCCTGTCCTTGCCAAATCATGAGGGCGATCATGGCGCAAGCGACGATTCCATCTTCGATAAGGCAGACCTTGAGTGTACTTTTGCAGCGAGCGAAGTCACCTGCGCCGCGACTTTGCCCGACGAAGGTGGTGCATGCCTGGCTAAACGAGTTGAGCAGGCTGTAGCAAACGAACTCCAGCGCAAGTGCCGCGGACGACGCAGCCACCACCTGCGTACCGAGGCTATTGATGCACGTTTGGATGACGATGTTGGCAATCGCGAAGACCGCGCCTTGGATTGCGGCTGGCAACCCGATGCGAACGATGGAAACCGTTGAGGCGCGGTCGACGTGAAGGCGAGAAAGCTCGATTCTGATGGGATCTTCGGCCTTGAGCAGCCGCGCGAAGAGAAATGCCGCGCTTGCCAGGTAGCTGATTACCATTGCCAGGGCGACACCTGCGACGCCCCATCCAAGAACGGGCACGAACACCACATCGAGAAGCGCATTCAGCGCCGCCGACACGGTGAGCGCGAGAAGCGGCATGCGCGTGATGCCCACGCTTCTGAAAATCGCCGCCTCAAAATCGTAGAGCATGATTGCGGGAAGGCTGATCAGGTATATGCGAAGGAACAGAAGGGCCTCGTCGAAAACTTCCGCGGGGACGCTTAGACATTGCAGCGCAGGTTCGGCGACGAGCTCCATTACGATTGCCACCGCGATGCCGATAAACGAAAGTGCAATGGCGGTGTGTGCGCAACGGTTGGCCCTCATCTTGTCTTTGGCTCCGACGGCATACGCAATCGTGACGTTTACTCCGAGCGAAAGGCCGATGAAAAGTTGGATAACAAGGCTTGTCAGCGGCAGGTTCGACCCGACCGCCGCCATGCCGATTGCCTCTCCGTCAGATGAGAAATGCCCGATCATCAGCGTGCCGACGAGGTTCGAGAGTTGCTCGAGGATGCTGGTGGCGGCAACGGGCATGGCGAAGAGCGGAACGCTTTACCATAGGGATCCATGCAAGATGTCAAGTTGGTCGTGCTTCTTCGCCATGCGGTCGGGTCTGCTCCTTCGTTAAAATCGCTTACTAACTAATCGCGGTGCTACTTCTGGCCTTCGACGTTCGGGTGCCAGGTTGCGTAGAATGCGATCTTCTCGGCGGTGCGCTCGTAGAAAGGCTTCCCTTGATCGAGTGCGGCCATGGCTTCCATGTCCTCATCGGAAAGCTCGAAGTCGAAGATGTCGATGTTGTCGGCGATGTGAGAGGGGGTCTTCGATCCAGGGATCACGATGTTGCCCTGCTGGACATGCCAGCGCATGATGACCTGCGCCGCGGTCTTGCCATTTTTTTCAGCGAGCTCGGAAACGATAGGCTCCTCGAGGATGCTCTTGTTGTCGCGTCCGCCAAGCGGGTACCAGGACTGCAGCGCGATGTTGTGCTTGTCCAAGAGTTCCTTCAGCTCGGTCTGCGGGAAATAGGGGTGGCATTCCACCTGGATCAGCGCCGGAGTGATCTCGCAGTGCGCAAGGAGATTCTCGATTTCTGCCTTGTTGAAGTTTGAGATGCCGATAGAGCGCAGCTTGCCGGCCTTGTATGCGGCCTCTAGCTTTGCGTAACCCGCAAGGTAATCGCCTGCGGGCTGATGGAGAATCATGAGGTCGATGTAGTCGGTGCCCAGTCGCTCAAGCGTCTCGTCCACAGCGGTGTCGGACTCGTAGAAGCACGGCCAGAGCTTGGTTTCCAGGAAGATTTCCTCGCGCGCGCGGCCAGAATCGCTCATTCCGCGGCCAACTGCGCGTTCGTTCACATAGGCGTTTGCCGTGTCGATGAGCTCGTAGCCACCGTCGAGGGCGTAGGTGACGGCGGCTTGCGCGTCGTCGGGGGCAAGCAGGTAGGTTCCAAGGCCCACTTGCGGTATTTTCACGTCGTTGTTGAAGGTGATGTACTGCATGGCTTTCCTTTCTTTATATGAAATGCAGCAATGCGTTGCAAAGCAAACTATAGGCGCGTTAAACTGGCGAATAGTGCAGATTACTTGTAAGCCGCTTAACGGAAACTGAAAGGCAAGCTTGTGAATATCACGGAACTCAAGCAACTGGTTGCCGTGGGCGAGCTGGAATCGTTCTCGGAGGTCGCGCGTCGTTTCTACGTTTCCACGCCGACGGTAACCCGTGCCATGAAGCGCATCGAGCGCTGCTACGGCGTCGAGCTGTTCGTGCATGGGAAGAACAAAGTCGAGCTCAACGACGCTGGTCGGCTTGCCGTTGCGGGGGCTCGGCGCATCTTGCGCGAGATCGACGCATCCATCGCCGAGGTGCGCGCCTATGATCGCAGCTTGCGAACGATCGATTTGGTGTCGTGCGCGCCAGCTCCTCTTTGGGTGATCGCGCCGCGTGCGTCGCAGCGATATCCCGGCATGGCGCTCACTACGCGCGTCGCGAATTTGGAGAAAACGCGTGAGGCGCTGGAGGCGGGGGACTGCGATGTGGCGGTGCTGCCGTATCGCCCCAAGGAAGAGGGGGTCGTCTGCTCGCACGTTCTCGATGAGCATCTGCTTCTGTGCGTGCCGCGCGATCATATGCTGGCCGGGCGCGAGCGTGTGTCGTTGGAGGAGATGAACGGCTTCAACTTCCTGCTCGGCACCGACCTGGGCTTTTGGAACGATGTTGTGCGAAAGCGACTTCCCGCCTCGCGCTTCCTCGTTCAGGATGACGAGTTCTCGCTTGCTGAGCTCATCCGCACGTCAACGCTGCCGTGCTTTGCCACCGACGTGAGCATCGAGCGCCGTTATCGCGACCTTGGCGAGAACCGCGTTGGCATTCCCATAACGGACCCCGAGGTCAACGTATCGTTTTGGCTTGTCGCGCGAAAAGATGCCGCTGACAAGGTCAGCCGTCTGTTTTAAGGAGCGCGCAAGGGGGGACCTACGTTGGCGGCATATGCGCTAAGCTTCGTGTAGTGGAAACGCAGGGGTAGGGAGGTCAGTTCAGGGTCTCTCTGCCCCTTATCATGTTGTCTGCTTGCGATTTCGGTCCAGGTGGGCGGGCGGAGGAGTTGACCAGATTGGGCAAATCATCGGGTGTCGGCGCGGCCGGGCGAAGCCTTTTGCGCTACGCTAAGGAGAACCGCGCGCTCGTGGCGGCGTCGCTGTGCGCCATCGTGTTCGTGATGTTGCTGGAGGATGTGCTCAGCGAAGAGAGCATGAAGCTCGATGCGGCAGCGTGGTGGCTGTTCGGCGAGCATCTGCGCCAACCGTGGCTCACGCCCATCATGGAGAGCTTCTCGGCGCTGGCCACGCCGGTGACGCTCTTGGTGGTGCTTTGCGTTGCCGCCGCGTTCGTGCCGGTCAAGCGCCCAGGTTGGTTCAATGTAGCTAATTTGGGGCTGGTGGTGCTCTTGAACCAGGTGATGAAGTTCGCCATCCAGCGCCCGCGCCCCGACGTGCTCCGTTTGGCGGACGTATCCGGGTTCAGCTTCCCCTCGGGGCATTCCATGGTTGCGATGGCTGTTTTCGGTTTGCTGGCGTGGTGCGTGTGGCGCTACGAGAAGAATCCGCGCCGCCGCATCGTGTTGATGTGCCTGTTCGCGCTGGTCATCGTGATGGTGGGGGTCAGTCGCATCTATCTGGGAGCCCATTATGCGAGCGACGTTCTGGGCGGCTTTTGCGTCTCGATGATCTGGCTCGTGCTCTACACAAAGGTCATAGCCCCAGCCCTCGGGCTGATCGAGTAGGTTTGCGACCTGGCGTCAGCTGAAACGTGGCGAGTCTGCGAGTTTCTCGGTAGAGAAGATTCGGCGTGCAGCGGTCTCGTACTCGTCGGCGCGGCGGAGTTTTCTTATGGCGCGGTGGACTGAGCTTGGATCAGCGAAGGCGCACTTGGCGTAGCTCCACCACTCCTTCATGCGGAACACTGCGTTGCCACCCATGTCGTTGGTGTAGGTTTCGTAAAGCTTGTCGTGGAAGAGCTTGAGCTCCGTGAGGGCGAGGATCTCGCCGCCGCGGATTTCGCGTGCGAGTGCTGGATTGACCAGGATGCCTCGGCCGAGCATGACGTGGCGCGTCTGCGGGTAAGCTGCGAGCAGCGCGCCGTAGTCGTCTTGCGTGAAGATGTCCCCGTTGTAGGCCACGGGGAACGGCGCGCGCTCGAGCGTCTTGCCGTAAAGTTCTTGTCGCGGGGTGCCGTCGTAGAAATCTTTCTGCACGCGGGGATGCACGATGAGCTCGGCGATTCCGCAGCGACAAAAGAGTGCAAGGAGCTCGTCGTACTCGTCGTCGCTCTCGATGCCGACGCGCGTCTTGACCGAGATCGGCAGCGGCGAGCGTTCGCGCACGTCGACAAGAAACGCCTCGAGCCTGTTCGGGTTGCGCAAAAGGCCAGAGCCCTTCTCCTTGGCGACCACTGTTCCCGAGGGGCAGCCGAGGTTGAGGTTGACTTCCTTGTAGCCCATGTCGGCAAGAAGCCCAGCCGCCCAGATGAACCTGTCGGCGTCGTTGGTCAGAAGTTGGGGCACGACATTGAGGCCCTGGTTGTTCTCGGGGTCGAGTTCGCGGCTGTTGCGCTTGCCGAATGGCGCTCCTACCTTGGGGAGCGGCGAGATGAACGGCGTGTAGTAGCGGTCGAGCGCGCCGAAGATTTCCGCGTGAACGCGGCGAAACGCATATCCGGTGATTCCCTCCATGGGGGCAAGCGATAGCAGCATTCCGCCTCCTTCTTCATCTGAGCATACTTCTGGTGATGACGCCTCTTGAACGGGCTGATGATTTCATTATCGCAGGATAATCCCGTTCGCGATGCTGCGATTACTCGGTTGGGCTCTAGCTGTATTCTTGCTTGCGCCGCCTGCGACCAGTTGCCGTTCGACCGTGCCCGGTTGTATACTTCGCCCGACGGGGCAATCGTGCTCCGCGCAAACGCATCTTAGGGGATGTCTTTTTGGTCATTGTTCTTTAGGGAACGGTTAATCGCAGAGCACTTCTGAAAAGGCCGCGTTCGAGCCTGCGTGCTGTTGCGCCGTTCCGCACCTGTTTTCACCATCGACTCAACAAACAGGAGTAACAATGAACAACTTCCCAAAAGCGAACAGCTTCGACACCGCTATCGTCCGATCCAAGATTATGGGCCCCAATCCGCTTAAGCTCTGCGAGGAGCTGCTTTGCGGCGCCGATATCGCGAAGGGGTCGCGCGTGTGCGACCTCGGCTCCGGCACTGGCATAACGAGCGTGATGCTTGCGCGCGAATACGGGCTTGACGTGTACGCCGTCGACCTGTGGAGCGACCCCGATGGGAATCGCGCGTTCTTTCGAGAGTTGGGCGTGCCTGACGAGCGGATTCATCCCATCAAGGCCAACGCCGCGGAAGGCTTGCCTTTCGAGCCGGAGCTCTTCGACGCCGTGGTGAGCATCGATTCGTATAACTATTTCGGGCGCGACCCGCACTATCTGGGGGAGAGGCTTCTTCCGTATGTGAAATCTGGTGGCAGGATTTACCTTTCCATCCCCGGCATGGTGCGCGACTGCCATGATGCGCTGCCGACATGCCTGCTTGCATCCTGGAGCGCCGAGCAACTTGAATACATGCACGATATGGCCTGGTGGCGAGCTATGATTGGCCAAACGAGCGGTGTGGTTATCGAGGATATGCATCAGATGGCGTGCACGTCCGAGGCGTGGGCCGACTGGATTGCCTGCGACAACGAGTACGCTCAAGGCGACCGTGCGGCTGTTGAGGCGGGCGCGCTCGAGTTCTTGAACACCATCGCGGTCACGCTTGTGAAGGCCTAGGCTGGATAACTGGAAAATGGGGCGGTGGGCGCAAAGTGCGCTCGCCGCCCTTTGTGTGCTTCGCTTGTCCGCATCCGGCGTTCGCTCGCCCGTCGACGGCGGGGAGGGGGCTGCCTTCAACGTTGATCGACGCGCTTGGTGACGTGCGCGGCCAAGCTGCTTCGAGTTGTTCCGAGCCCCATGTACAAAATCGACGATTTATTGCGAAGGATTTGTGTATGACTCCGCAAATCAAATTCAACTGTGGAATAACCTGCTCGGGTTTTGCTTAGAATGAGACGTTTTTGGTACAGGAAAGACCCCTTCTCGATCAAATTCACTAGTTCTTCACAACTTATCGTCAATCTTGTACAGAGGCTACGACGCGGGCGCGTTCGTGTCGGGAAAGCGCACCAGGTCGGGAAAGCGCATTGCGTCAGAAAAGCACCCGCAGGTCATGAATGCCCCCAGGTTGGGAAAGCGCCTTCCAGTGTCGGGAAAGCGCCTCCCGCGTTAAGAAAGCGCGTTGTAAGCGTTGTCGTCCACCGGCTCGAGCCACTCGTTGCTTGCGTCCTCGCCAGGGTACTCGAAGGCGAGGTGGCTGAACCAGCTATCCGCCGCGGCGCCGTGCCAGTGCTTGACGTTTGCGGGGATCTCCACGACGTCGCCGGGGCGCAGGCGCTCGGCGGGCTTGCCCTCTTCCTGATACCAGCCTTCGCCGTCCACGCAGATGAGCACCTGGCCACCGCCCTTGCTTGCATGATGGATGTGCCAGTTGTTGCGGCAGCGCGGCTCGAAGGTCACGTTGAAGATGGCCAGGTAGTCATCGGGCCCAGTGAGCGCGTTGAGATAGCTTTGGCCGATGAAGTACTGTGCGAAGGCGTCGTTGGGCTTGCCCAGGCCGAAGAAGCCGCCGTGGAGCTCGGTGCCCTCGCCGTTCTCGTCGTCTTCCGCATACACCTCCTTCGCCATGTTGAATGCCGCCCATGCGTTGGGCCAGCCAGCGTAGAAGGCGATATGGGTGAGAATCTCGGCCATCTCCTCTTGCGTGACGCCGTTCTTCTTTGCGCTGGCCAGGTGATATTTCAGCGAGCTGTCGACGATGCCTTTCCCGATGAGGGCGCTTACGGTGACGATGCTGCGTAGCTTGAGAGGCAGCTTGTCCTCGCGGCTCCATACCTCGCCGAAGAGGATGTCGTCGTTCAAGTGCGCGAACCCGGGCGCGAACTCACCGAGTGCGTCATGCCCTGCAGTTTGTTTGATGGTCATTGTGGACTTCCTTCCCATTTTCTTTACACGTGGCGAGTGGCGGTTAGGGTGAACGACAGCGTCATTCGCGATTACGCTTTGGACCAGCCGCTACTTTGCTGCGAGGCTTTTGCGCAGGACGTCGAGAATCTCGACGCGGGTGAGCGTGCGATAGCCGCCCGTCATCGTGAGCGTTGCGTCGGCGATCGCGCTGAGGTTGGACTCGTCGGCACCTAGCTCGCGAATGCTCATCACGCAGCCGATTTCGCGCATCCAGGCCTCCATGGCGTTAAGGCCGGCGATCGCAAGCTCCTCGTTGGTTTTACCTGCAGCGTTGATGCCCCAAACGTTTACGGCGAAACGCGCGAATTTCTCCAGGCCGTACGGCATGATCAGACGGCAATAGGGAAGCGCCACAGCGGAAAGCGTCATGCCGTGCGTGGCGTCAGTGACGGCGCCTACGGCCTGGCCGATCATGTGAACCTCCCAGTCCTGCGTTTTGCCGCAGCCCACAAGGGTGTTGAGCGCCCAGGTCGCCGTCCACATGATGTTCGAGCGCGCCTCGTAGTCCGTCGGATTGGCCACGGCGGCGCGGCTTGCGGTAACGAGGCTGCGCATGAGACCCTCGGCCAGATAATCGCTCGTGTTGTCGTCGGCGCCGCTGAAGTATTGCTCGGTGATGTGGTTCATGATGTCGAAGATGCCTGCGGCCATCTGATAGCGCGGCACCGTGTAGGTGAACTCGGGGTTCAGCACGGCAAAGCGTGGTGAAACGCGTTCGTCGGTGAAGACATGGCCGATTTTCCTGCCGAGCTCTCGGTTGGTGATGACCGAGCCGCGATTCATCTCAGAGCCAGTGCCCACCATAGTGAGAACCGAGCCTACGGGCACGACCTCTCTATCCGCCGCGGGCTCTTCGAATCGGTCGAAGTATACGTCCCAGGGGTCTTCGCCTGCGGGCAGGTCCTTAGAGACCGCAACTGCCTTCGCGTAGTCCGCGCACGAGCCGCCGCCCACGGCAAGGATGAAATCGATGTCGTTGTCGCGGGCGATTTGCACGCCCTCGCGAAGCTTCTCGATGGTGGGGTTCGGCATGACGCCGCTGTCTTCGACGATGGTTTTACCTGCTGCGCGTAGTGTCTCGACGACTTGGTCGTAAATACCGAACTTCCTGATAGAGCCGCCTCCATAGACGAGTTGAATGGTGTTGTAGGGGGTGAGTTCCGTCGCAAGCGAGGCCAGAGCATCCTTGCCGAAGATGAGCTTGGTGGGGTTGTGGTAGGTGAAGTTTCCGAGCATGGTTTCCCTTTCGCTTATCGGGTCGCATTTGGTATGATGTTGGCACCCTAATACCTGAACCTCACTTTAGGTCAAGATATTTTGGAAGGAATTTACTATGTATTCAATCGGGCAGGTTTCGGAGATGTTCGATATCCCCGTGTCGACGTTGCGCTACTACGACAAAGAAGGGCTTTTCCCCAGTTTAGAACGCTCGAGCGGTATCCGTCGCTTCGGCGAGCAGGAGTTAGAACTGCTTCGTGTCATCGATTGTCTGAAGAAAACGGGGCTCGAGATCAAGGACATCAAGCGCTTCGTCGATATGGTCCAAGAGGGGCCGTCGACCTACGCCGAGCGAAGGGAGCTGTTCGAGGCGCGCAAGGTCCGGGCCGAGCAGGAAATCGAGCGTATGCAGAAGGCGCTCGCCATGGTGAAATTCAAGTGCTGGTACTACGAGACGGCTCAAAAAGACGGCGGGGAAGAGCGCCTTTGGGGAATGATTCCCGACGGGTTGCCGAAGGATATCAGGAAGCTCTACGACCTGGGCCATTCGTAGGAGTCCGCCAGCGAGCAAGCGCTGGCCGTTGTTTTAAAGCCGCAAGCGGGCATCGGCGATCGGCATGAAGCTGCGAGCGGATACGGGTAGCCGCATTGGGTGCACCTCTTCTTGCTGGTGCAACGCTAGATTAAGGAAATCATGCAGAATATCGATCATATCGAGGTGCGCGGTGCGCGCGTGCACAATTTGAAGAATGTGAACGTGGACATCCCGCTCGGCAAGCTTGTGGGCATCGCGGGTGTGTCGGGTTCGGGCAAAAGCTCGCTTGCGCTCGGCGTGCTCTATGCTGAAGGGTCGCGCCGTTATCTGGAGGCGCTTTCCACTTACACGCGTCGGCGCATCGCTCAGGCGGGCAAGGCCTCGGTCGACGACGTGCGCTACGTTCCCGCCGCCCTCGCGCTGCACCAGCGCCCAGCGGTGCCCGGAGTGCGATCGACGTTCGGTACCTCGAGCGAGCTTTTGAACAGCCTGCGACTCCTGTTCTCGCGCGTCGGCAGCCACGTGTGCCCGCATTGCGGAAAGCATGTGCCGCCAAGCTTGAACGTAGCTGCTGAACTGGCGATTTCGTGCCCTCACTGCGATGGCGAGTTCTTCGGCCCCGGCGCCGAGCAGCTCGCCTTCAACAGCGAGGGCGCTTGTCCCACCTGCGGGGGCACCGGTATCGCGCGCACCGTGAACCGCGCTGCACTCGTGCCCGACGAGAGCAAGACCATCGACGAGGGCGCTGTGGTGGTGTGGGGCTCGCTTATGTGGGACCTCATGAAGCAGGTGTGCGGCGCCATGGGCGTGCGCACGGACGTGCCGTTTCGCGAGCTTTCACCCGCTGAGCGCGACATCGTGTTCAACGGTCCGGCCGAGAAGCGGCACATTCTGTACAAGGCGAAGAAGGGCGAGAACTTCGCCGAGCTCGATTTCACCTACTACAACGCCGTGCGCACCGTGGAGAACTCGCTTGCGAAGGCGAAGGACGAGAAGGGGCTGCGCCGCGTTGCGAAGTACCTGACGGAGGGCCCCTGTCCCGATTGCGGTGGCACGCGCCTCTCGGGGGCCGCTCGCGGGCCGCTTGTGCGCGGCATCAACCTGGCGCAGGCGACGGAAATGGCGCTTGACGAGGCGGTTTCGTGGGTAGAAGGCGTGCCGGGGAACCTTCCTAAAGAGATGCGTCCCATGGCGAAATCCATCTGCGAATCGTTTACGGGCACTGCTCGGCGCTTGCTGGAGCTGGGCTTGGGCTATCTCTCGCTTGACCGCGCGGGCGCCACGCTTTCCACGGGGGAGCGCCAGCGCGTGCAGCTTGCGCGTTCGGTGAGGAACCGAACAACCGGCGTGCTCTACGTGATGGACGAGCCCTCCATCGGCTTGCACCCCGCCAACATCGACGGCCTTTTGGGTGTGATGCGCGACCTGATCGCCGACGGCAATTCCGTGGTGATGGTCGATCACGACACGCGCATCCTGCGTGCTGCCGACCATTTGGTAGAGATGGGGCCCGCTGCGGGTGCGGACGGTGGCACTGTGGTTTCCCAGGGGTCGGTTGTCGAGGTTGCTCACGATTCGGCTTCAATCATAGGGCCCTTCCTTTCTGGTGCGGCGCACGTGGCGGCACGTCTGCGAGCCCAGGCAGGCGAGATGTTCGATTTGGGACGGATCCATCTGGAGTCGAGTGGGCTGCATACCGTGAAACCGTTCTCCATCGACATCCCCCGAGGTCGTCTTATTGCCGTGACGGGCGTGTCGGGTTCGGGCAAGACGACGCTCGTGCTGGAAACGCTCATCCCCGCGCTTGCTCGGGCGGCGGCGGGCGAGGCGCTTCCCGAGCATGTGACAGCGCTTGACGCGGATGGCATCCATCGTGCGAACCTGATCGACGCGACCCCGATTGGGATCAACGTCCGCTCGACCGTGGCGACATACTGCGGCGTGCTCGACGACTTGCGCCGCGCCTATGCGCGCACCGAGGCGGCGAAGGCGGCGGGTCTTAAGGCGGGCGACTTCTCGTACAACACGGGAAGCCTGCGCTGCGCCACGTGCGACGGCACGGGGCAGATCTCGCTTGACGTGCAGTTCTTGCCCGACGTCGACATCGCCTGCCCCGATTGCCGCGGCTCTCGCTATAGCGCCGCAGCCGAGGGCATTCGCCGCCCCGAGAAGGGTGCGCCCTGTGGCCAGGCACTCAGCCTGCCAGCGTTGCTTTCGCTCTCGGTCGATGAGGCGCTTGCGCATGTTGCCGACATCAAGAAGGCGCACGAGAAGCTGCAAACCCTGCATGACCTGGGGCTGGGGTACCTCACGCTCGGTGAGGCGACGCCTGCGCTTTCCGGCGGCGAGGCCCAGCGCCTGAAGCTTGCAAGCGAGATGGGCCGGGGGCAGGAAGACGCCGTGTTCGTGTTCGATGAACCGACCATCGGCCTGCACCCACGTGACGTCGAGACGCTGCTCGGCGTGTTCGAGCGGCTTGTGGAGCAAGGGGCAACTGTGGTGGTGGTCGAGCACGATCTCGACTTCATCGCCAATGCCGACTACGTGATCGACATGGGCCCTCATGGCGGGAAGGACGGTGGGCGCATCGTGGCGTGCGGCACGCCCGCGGAAATCGCCGCGAACCCGGAAAGCATCACCGGTCGCTACCTGGTGCTTTAGCGGATTTCTTACAAATAAGTACGTTTTTCTCAATTACGTGAAAATCTTACCCATACGTTAGATTTTCACAAATTCGCGCGTATGCCTCGCAAGACGCAGGAAAGCCCCGGCGGTTCGTATGCCGGGGCCTTCCTATAGCGTTTGCTTTCGAGCTTATCCCTCGCTGTTCGCGATCGCCTGGTCGATAAGCTTGCTCAGCGTTTTCTGCTGCTCGGGGGACGTGATCGCGCCGACGATCGGGTCTCCCACGATGTTGCCGTTCTTGTCGACGACGTAAGTGGTCGGGTACGAGAACAGTTCGGAGGTGAACTTCCCGGCCTCGCTGCTCGACGCGAACCAGACGTTCTTGTACGTGACGCCCTTCTTCGCGAGGATGTCCTTCGCCTCGGAAATCGCGGTCGCGTCGCCGTCGAGCGTGAAGGAGTTCACGCCCACGACCTGGCCGCCCTTGTCGGCGAGCTCCTTGTTGAGCGCTTCTAAGTCGCCCAGCTCGCCCACGCACGGCTTGCAGGTGGTGAACCAGAAGTTGACCACCGTCACCTTGCTCCCCGAGAAGAGCTTGTCGCTGGTCACTTCGTTGTCGTCGAGGTCTTTCCCCTGGAAACTCGGGAACTTGCCCGCACTGGTAGCGGCGCCTGCGCTATTCGGCATGCCGGCGCTCGACGCGTCGACGCTCTCCCCCGAGCTCGGGGAACTACCGCATCCGGGGAAGTCCTTCTCGAGGGCCGCCAGCTTGTCCTCGATTTCCTTCACCTGCTGGGCCCCGGTCTTGAGCGTCTTCAACTCTTCGGCCGAGAACTGGTCTTTGGCGCTCTCGATTGTGTCGAGGAGGAAGTCGCCGTAGTTCTTGCCGTCCTCGATCATCGGCATGTCCTTGTTGGCTGCCAGAAACACTTTCTCCCACAGCTTCGAGTCGCCGGAAAGGATCTCGTTTTCCTTCTGCATGAGCTTTTGGTGCAGTTCGGTTGCCTCCTCGGTGTTCTTCGGCTGCGTTGCCAGCAAAGCCGCGATATCGGTGTTGCCGCTTGTGGAACCGGCCTCGCTATCCTTAGGGGCCGAACAGGCTGCAAGGCTGAACGCCAAAAGCGCGCCCATCAGCACTACCGCAATTTTCGTTAGTTTCATAATCATTCCTCCATTTGTAATCGTTTGCATTGCTTGTCGTTTTCTCAATTCGTCAGTTCTCTTCGCATTACTGCTTCGGTTGCTTTTCCGGCAAGCTCAGGCCGTAGCTGAAGCCGATGGCGTCGGTCGGGCAGGCCCTTATACACTTGCCGCAGCGGATGCACTCGGTGTGATTGGGCGACTCGGTGACCTTGACGTCCATCTTGCATGTCTTCGCGCACGTGCCGCACGAGATGCATCGGTGCTGGTCAACCTTTATTCCAAGCAGGGATACCTTGTTCATGAGCGCATAGAAAGCGCCGAGCGGGCAGACCCATTTGCAAAATGGGCGGTAGATGAGCACGCTCAAGACGACCACTGCGATCAGGACGGCAAGCTTCCAGGTGAACAGCGCCCCTAATGCGGAGCGTATGCCGCTATCGACGATGGCGAGCGGAATCGCGCCTTCGAGTACTCCCTGCGGGCAGAGGTACTTGCAGAAGTATGGGTCGCCCATTCCGACGTCGTTGACAAGCAGCGCGGGCAGCAAGATCACGGTGAGCAGCAGCACGGCGTACTTCAGATACCTAAGCGGTTTGAGTTTCCTTATGGACAGCTTCTTGCCAGGGATTTTATTCAGCAGCTCCTGCAGCCAGCCGAAGGGGCAGAGGAACCCGCACACGAAACGCCCCAACAGCACGCCGATGAGAATCAAAAACCCGGTCACGTAGTACGAGAAGCTGAACTTCGATGAGCCCACGATTGCCTGAAACGACCCGATGGGGCAGGCGCCTGTGGCCGCGGGACAGGAATAGCAGTTCAGGCCAGGAACGCAGACCGCTTTGCCCTGCCCCTGATAGATAGTGCCCTTGAAGAAGTTCGGCAGGTGGATATTGGTGAGCAGCGTCGGGCCCGCTTGGATCCAGCTACGGAAGCGGCTCAAAACCTGCGATACGGGGTTTCTTCTCTTATCCAATTCCGATGCACTCCAAGCACAGTCGAATCGCCTTGGCCAGCACAGCGTCAGCTTCGCCCCTCATCGCGCCGAAACACACCATGGCCACTCCGGCTGCCAGCAAGGCAATTTGCGCTGCGGGCTTTATCGCTTTGAACAATCCAATCGCTCCTTTCGGGAGAAATAAGCCTATTCCTTCCGTTCCGCGATCCATTGGAACATATCGCCTATAAAATCCGTGTTAAGAGAGACGGCGTCTATGCGAGGAGGCCCGCATGCGCATTTTGGTTGTTGAAGACGAATGGTCGCTGAGCGACGCGATCGCGCGCAGCTTGAGGCGCCTTGCGTACAGCGTCGACTGCTGCCACGACGGGCGGGAAGCGCTTGACCTGCTTGCCGTCGAGAACTTCGATCTTGTCGTGCTCGACCTGAACCTTCCCGGCGCGGATGGCATGACAGTGCTTAGGACACTGAGGGAAGTTGACTGCGAGACCAAGGTGCTCATCTTGTCGGCGCGCAGCGAGGTTGTCGAGAAGGTGGCGGGCCTTGACGCGGGCGCGAACGATTACCTCACGAAGCCGTTTCATCTCGAAGAGCTTGCGGCGAGGATTCGCAGCCTCACGCTCAGGCGTTTTACGCAAAACGATGTGCTGCTGACCTGCGGAAATCTCACTTTCGACACAAAGGCGCGTCGGGCGGCTGTAGGCGAGGATGCTTTGTCCCTCACGCGAAAGGAAATTGGGATACTCGAGTATATGATGCTCAATCAGGGGCGGCCGGTCAGCCAGGAGGAGCTGCTCGAACACGTGTGGGACAGCAGCGTGAACAACTTCAGCAACTCGATCAGGGTGCACATCTCCGCCTTGAGGAAGAAGCTGCGCGCTGCCTTGGGGCACGACCCCATACGCAATCGCATCGGGGAGGGCTACGTGATGGAGGATGTCTCATGAAAAGGCTCTCGCTGCAGTGGCGCATCACGCTGATGACGGCTCTTCTCGTGTGTGTGACGTGCGTGCTGATGAACTGCCTCATCGGGTATTCGGGAATGCGTTACATGGACTCGATCGGCAGTGGCATATCGGCATGCGCCGACATCGACGGGGGTGCCGCCGCGTCGTTCGACCCCGACAACCGCGAGCTCGACGAAGAGCTTACGATCGTTGTGAGCAACGCACAGGAATCCTTCAGTGCGACTAATTGGCTTATCACGGTTGCGGTGACGCTGCTCGGTGGCGTGCTGGCGTACTTCGTCAGCGGCCGCGCGCTCAGGCCGCTGAGGGCTTTTGCGTCGCAGGTCGAGAACGTGCGGCCGAGCAATTTGGCGGACATGAAGATCAGCGAGGACGTGCTGCCCGAGTTCCAGCAGTTCAGCAAGTCGTTCAACAGCATGATCGACCGCCTTGACGAGGGCTTTAGCGCACAGCGGCAGTTCACGGGGAACGCCGCGCACGAGCTGCGGACGCCGCTTGCGCTCATGCAGGCGCAGGTCGAGCTGTTTTCCGCCGAGCATCCCGACATGGGGCCTGAAGAGGCTGCCTTCCTCGAGCTTCTGCAGGAGCAGACCGAGAAGATGTCGCAGATGACGAAGACGCTGCTCGAGATGAGCGAGCTTCGCAGCGTGCCATGCAACGACCGGATCGAGTTGGCGCCGATGGTCGAGGAGGTTCTCGCCGACCTTGCTCCGCTCGCCGAGGCGCGCGGCATCGCCCTTGAGCGTAGCGGGGATGCCCGGCTGATTGGCAGCGACACGTTGGTGTATCGGCTCGTGTTCAACCTGGTCGAGAACGCAATTCGATACAGCCGACCCGACACGGCGGTCCGCGTCTCCGCCTGCGAGGAGGGCGGGCGCGTTGTTCTGCGGATCGCCGATGGCGGCCCAGGGATTCCCGAGCAGTTCAAGGAGAGCATCTTCCAGCCGTTCTTCCGCGTCGATTCGTCCCGCAGCAGGGAATACGGCGGCGTTGGGCTGGGGCTTTCGCTTGTGTGGGAAATCGCCGCACTTCATGGCGGTACGGTAGAGGTCGAGGCGAGCTCTGGGGACGGCACCGTCATGCGCGTGGAGCTTCCAGTTGGGGAGGCTGTTGCGACCGCATGATGTGCGATCGCCCCCGGGTTCCTCAGGCCGTCGGCCGTGCTGGTCTGGGTTGCGACTGCAAAACGCGCGTCCTCCCCCTTGCTCCATTTGCCCTATACTGAGCACGCAGGCGAAAGCATACGGCGCGCATCGAGGGTAGCTATGATTGATTGGACGCAAGTTGTCACTGACACGATTTCCGGATTGATTGTCGGGGTTATCCTTGCAGGTCTCGGCTATATTTTCATCAACAAGTACACGCAGAGCATCGCTTTCGCAAAAAGATTCCGCAGAAGCGAACAGGTTGAGGGAGCTTCGAAAGCCCAAGACCACCTAGGTAACCGCAGGGCGCCTTCTCGACGGTAGCAGAACCCCGAGTTCGTGGTCAATTGAGGGAGTTGTGCGACGCTCCGATCGCGAAAAACCGGCGTTTTCGGGCCTTGGGAGGTCGATCGTGGCGCCCCTGCTGGTAAAAGGCTAGGTCGACGGCGTGCGCGCGAGCGCTTCACGTATCTGAGTCAGGAAAAAGGAGCTTGCTGCAGGAGCTTAACGAACGCGAGGTGTGACGTGCTCTCCGCTGGGAAGACGTACGGGAGGGCGGAGTCTAGCTCACGCAGACGACGTGCAGGGCATCCCCGTCGACGGTGAAGGCGACATCGAGCGAGGAATAGGCGAGATGGTACACGCGCGAGGGGTCGTGCTTGCTTCCCGCGCGCCGCGGGTCTTGCCTCAGAACCTCGACGAGGCCGGCGAGCTTGTCTTCCTCGATTGATTCGCGAAGCTGGTCAGGGAAGTCGACCGTAAGTTCGTGCCACGGCGCGTCTTCGATCCATCCGCCGCGGGCATCGGGATGGCAGTCGGCGAAGGGGATATAGGGCTTGATGTCGAGAATCGGCGTGCCGTCTCGCAAATCGGCCCCGAGGACGTGGAGCACGGGCCCGGCGTCGGTGCGTTCCACCCGATCGAGCTTCACGCAGCTCAGGCCCAGCGGGTTCGGGCGAAAGGGGCTGCGCGATGCGAAAACGCCCACCCGCTCGGTGCCGCCCAGTCGCGGGGGTCGCACGGTCGGCGACCATCTGGCGTTTGCCCCGTTCCTGTTAGACGCCGCATAGTCGGCGGCGATGTCGTCGGCGGTTCCGCCTGGCACGCCGTTCTCGAATTGCCAGATTAGCCAGAGATGCGAAAAGCTCTCGATTCCCGAAACGGCCGACTCGAGGGCGTACTCGGGTTCGAATACGATGCGTCCTCGCAGATGGGGCGCGAGAAAGCTGTTGCGGGGTATCCCGAACTTCTGCGGCAGGTCGGTGCGGATGTGCGCTATCGGCTTCATGTTGCTCCTAAGCTAGGGTGGTCTGCCTGGCGTTGTGGGTTCTATGTGCTCATCAGCCAATCTGCTGGCGCAAGGCTTGCCCCGCGCGCCAAATGAAGCGCAACCTCGCAGATGAGCCAGTCGCTACCGCTTAATCCAGGAGGTCTCGGGACGGCAGATAAGACGCGCGTTGTTGTAGGCCATCTCAATCGTGAGGCAGGTGCGTGCGGCGTAGAACCCGTCTTCGCGCTGGATGGTCAGTGCCAGTTCGGGCTTGTCGCTGGTCAGACACAGCGGCAGCAGCAACTGGATCCGGCCGCCATAGAACTGCGGCACGGCGAGCGTATAGTTGGCCGCGGCGCGGCGGGCTGCTTCGGCGACGGCGCCCTCGAAGGCGCGGCGCAGCAGCAGCGAGTTGTCTTCCCCCGTGAGACTCGTGGGAATGCGCGTCAGATTCTCCTCATCGCCTAAGATGTGGTCGATATTGGATCGGATGGGCAGGCGGTAGTCGAAGACGAGCTCGGAGGGATCTTCGGCAAAGTGCACACGGCAGGGAAGGTACTCGAAGGCGACCAGCACTGGATCGCTCTCTTTGAAGAAGCCCTTCAAAAACCAGTGCTGGCGCGCGTCGGGCTTGGTGTTGGGCTCGAACAGGCCGTAGATGTTCTCGTAGCGGCGCGTGTACAGGCCTGTGTTGAACAGGCAGCGGCCGTCGTCGAAGACTAATGGCAGGTTGGACGGCGCGGTCTGGTTCGCGTCGCGCTCGGTAAGGAATACCGCGCGGCTAAACGAGAACGACAGGTAGTTTTTGAGAATGCGGTTGTTGAGGCCCCAATCCTCGGGATCGGCGAGGTCGACCAGGCGGTCATAGCAGGGCTCGGGGCAAAATGCGAAGTCGTATAGGTTGCTGCACAGGGTGCTAGGGATTTCCATATGGCGTCCTTCTGGTAGCTGGGCGGTCAATCGGCTTGATTTTACACGTACGAGCGAGGATTGACGCGTTGGCATTCCTTAGATGTCGCCCGAAGTCTTTCACCGCATATTGATTTGCGAATGAGACAAATCACCCTATCCCAGTCTCGACCCCTGTCCTACTTGTCGTGCAGAGCTATCGATGTGCATTCCGACACGCTGCCAATAAAAAATGCTCGAGCATTTTCTTTTCAAACGCGAGAATTCGGGAAAGGAGCTCGGGATGGCGAGCCGATTCTGGTGACAGCGGGCTTTGAGATTTCGGCCAATCAGCTAAATGTGTGCGAATAAGACTGATAGATAAAAGGACAATACTTAAAACCGGCATCAGAATCAGGAGGAGATACAGCATGAAGGCAAAGTTCGTGCATCGCTGCACTCTGAAATGTTAATAAGTCGTGTCATTTCTTGGGAAAAGACGCATTGGAAACGATTTCGCGCGATAAAAAGGCGCCTTGTCAAGAGCAAGGCGCCGCAAATAATTCTTTTCGCACATTACCACTTTCCAAAGCATAATTTCAGACTGTCTTTTCACCTGGTTTTCGGGTATTAAGCCTTATCTGGTTTATCGGAAAGGGTGATGTGCATGTTTGAAGTGATGGCGCGAACTGGGTTTATCGGGGGCGATGCGGGATGCGGGTTGCGATCTCTCCAACCGGGAAGTCGAGGAGGTCGTTCGGGCCGAAGCAGCTTGCTTGACGGAAAGCGGTCGGACTTGCTTCGGGGAAGGGGTGTCAGCGCGGCTGATTCGGGCGTTTTCGGATTCCGCTTACTTTACGGGCAACGTTGCGAATACTTTGATGGATCTTGTCGAGTCGTTCTACGAGCTGCGCGATGATCTGCCTGCGCAGGTGGCCGACCAGGAGATTGTCGAAGCGCTGCGGGAGTGCTTCGACGGCGAGGCGGCTGGTGACGTGGGGCTGGCTCTTTCGTTGTCGAAGGACAGCCTTTCGTCTTGCGAGGGCATGCGAGCGTATGAGATTACGGACGAGGATGGTCTGCTTTATCGCTGGGATCCTGACGGGTGGCTCGACAACGTAAAGGCCGATGGATGGTATGGCGAACGTTGGGGTGAATGGGGTGAAGACTGTGACTAATGCCTTGTTGAGCCTGGACGGCTTTGGCTCCGAGCGGGCGATGCGGGGATTCGCCGCGCTGATGACTCACGTATGCCGGTTGTATACCTTGGGGGGATCCTCCAGCGTGTCCCAGCAAGAAGGTTACGACTTGGCAGAGTCGGTGCTGTACGTGTTGGGCTTCTTCGGCGAAGAGCCCGAGGTGGCGGTATCTCTTCTGGAGTCGGAGGACGTGGTGGGGGCTTGGACCGAAAGGCGAAAGCTGCTGGAAGCTCGCATCCCGGAGGTTATGAGTCTTTGGCGCCAGGTGGTGGTGACTATGCCTCCATTTCGCAACATCGCGCTGAGGGACACGCTTGCCAGCATCGAGAGGCTTCCCAGCTGCTACGACACGTTCTTCGGCGCGCATCAAGTCCCTTGTAGCATTGACTACCCGTTGAGCGCTCCTGTTTCCGAGGAGCTGGGGGGTCTGGATTACGTCGAGGCGTGGCTTGCTCAACTGCTGGAGGAGGCGCGCTTTCTTGCGCGATTCGATTTGGGTGACATGGTTGAACATTTGGAGTCCTGGTGTCCTGACTATCGGGGACTGCTGATCAACCTGTATGAACCAATTCGCGATCGCTTTGCTTGATAGACGACAGTGCGTCCCGATAGCGCCGAGGCGCACTAATCAAACCATAAAAATCACTTGAATATTGGGGACGGAAGCTCCGAACCCATTCTCTTTCGTCGAGCCTGCTTCAGCCAGTTCTTCTTAAAGGCGCTGATGCCGCTGAAGAACTTGCTGCATGTCTTGCCGTCCTCCTTTTTCCGGGGGAGCGCCGCAATCTTCCGCCACCGAATTTTTTCGCGCTCATTCTTGACAACGACGTAGCGTCATCGGGAAAAATATGATGGATACCGTGTTACGAAGAGGCAATGATGTGCAAACCTATTGACCAAGACAGCAAAGAACCCGATCGGAATCTTATGACGGTTGGGGAATTAGCCGCTCGTGTGGGCGTTACCGTTAGAACTATTCAGTACTACGACCAACGCGGTTTGCTTCACCCCACCTGCAAGGGCGAACAAAACCTCAGGCTGTACTCGAAAGCTGACGAAGAGCGCTTGTATCGTATCGTCACGCTTAAATATTTAGGCCTGTCTCTTTCCGAAATTCAGCAAAGCGAAAATCAAGAAGTGCAAGAGGAGTTGACAGCTGCTCTTTCCAAGCGGGAGAGGGAGCTCGAGCAGAAAAGCGCCGATATTCTTCGCGAGGTGAATACGCTTAACGAATTGAAATCTCACGTCGAGTCAGGAGAAGATACCGGATGGCAAGCGCTTGCAGAAGCGGTTGGCGCAGCAAAAGAGCGTGAGAGTACTCTTTGGTTTGCTATTGCTGGCGAATCGAGCGGTAATGCGCCCGTGCCTGAGCTTTCGAAAGACGATATTCGCGCTTGGCATGAATTGATGGGCGATACGATTGAGGCAATGCATGACGGGGTGCTGGTTTCGGACGAGCGAGCTCGGCAGCTGGCTATCCGCTTTTCTGCGTTGGGCGGTATGAGCCATGCGCTTGCGGGACTCAAGCGCTTAGCCAATCAGCGCAAAACCGGTCCAAAGCAATATGGCCGTGATTTCTATGCTGGCATTCAACGGCGCACGCTGAGCTTTCTTCAAGATGCTCTTGCGTATTTCGACCTTGAATAGCCGATTCGGTTGGCGATGCGCGGCAAGTGGCTCTTCTGCGACCGTTTGCCCTTTCCTCGTCGCTTAGTGTTGACGACGACGTTGCGTCGTTCGATATCGTCCTTTTTCGCGATAAGGAAGCGAGAGAGGAGCAGCTGGTGATCGTATCGTGGATGACCACAAATTGCTGCAATTTGAAGTGCGCTCACTGCTATCAAAACGCCGATGAGCGCAATGAGCGCGAACTTTCTACCCGTGAAGCGAAAGTCATGATCTCTCAGATTGCTCAAGCTGGTTTCAAGGTCATGATTTTCAGCGGCGGCGAACCGCTTTTGCGCGGTGATATCTTCGAATTGGTGGAGCATGCGGCGTCATGCGGGTTGCGCCCGGTGTTCGGGACCAACGGGACGCTGATCACGCAAAAGGTCGCGCGGCGCCTGAAAAGCGCGGGCGCCTGCGCCATGGGGATCAGCATCGATAGCGTCAATCGGGAAGAGCACGATAGTTTTCGCGGGGTGCAAGGCGCTTACGGGGCTGCGCTTTCTGGCATTGAGGCATGCAGAGAAGCGGGGCTTCCGTTTCAGATTCACACGACCGTCACCGATTGGAACCGTGAAGAGATTTGCGGCATAACCCGGTTCGCAAAAGAGCTCGGCGCGATGAATCATTCGATATTTTTTCTCGTGCCGGTTGGTCGCGGCGCGGATATCGCAGATGAGATTATCGGTATCGAGCAAAATGAGAAACTGCTCGCCGATATCTTGCGCACGGGTCGCGAGGTAGGCATAGAAGTGAAGCCGACGTGTGCCCCGCAGTTCATGCGCATCGCCGACCAGATCGGTATCGAAACGCGCTACAGCCGGGGCTGCTTGGCGGGTCTTACATATTGCGTGGTGGGGAGCGAGGGCATTGTGCGTCCTTGCGCCTACATGCAAGAGGTGGCAGGCGATGTTCGCTCGCAGCCTTTTGATGAGATTTGGCGTACCAGTCCTCTTTTCCAAAAGTTACGCACTCAGGCGTATAAGGGCTCGTGCGGCGTTTGCGAATACGAGTCCGTTTGCGGTGGATGCCGTGCCCGGGCCGCTTTCTATCACGACGGAGACGTCCTGGAGCAGGACGATTATTGCGCGTGGGGCGGACGGGCTCGATAGGACTACTCGTTTTATTCCAGACAGCGCCGTCCGGGCGCTTTATCGCAAAAGTGATATCTAGCAAGTGGCTAATGAAGAGCGCAAAGGAGCACTCATGAATCCTATCAAGAAAGTTGTATTCGTATCTGTTGGTTGTCTGTGCGTTGCCTTGGGCATCGCTGGTGCATTCATGCCCGTATTGCCCACGACTCCGTTTCTCCTTGCTGCGGCCTTTCTGTTTTCGCGCAGTTCGCAACGATTGAATAACTGGCTGATCAAAACGAAAGTGTATAAAGCATATGTCGAGCCTATCAATTCCGGCGAAGGTATCCCTCTTTGCAAGAAAGCCTCGATATTGGGCGTTTCCTATGTCGTTATGGCGATAAGCGCATTTGCGGTTGCCCGTCCTTCGGTATGGGTCATTTTAGGTTGCGTGGCGGTGTTCTTGTTCTGGCTGATTGGGTTCCATGTTCCAACGGCTTCCGCAAAAGGGGTTGAATGATAGGCGAGCAGCGCTAGATCTTTTTGCGCCAGGCGTCGGACGAGTCGTCATGAAATAACTCTCCGCTATTTGCGAAACGTTCTTGACAACCACAGGCCTCACTCTAATATGCGAACGGTTCTCAAATTGAAGGCAGGCGGAAGGTATGCGCGAACAATACAACACGGCACAGCGGCAGGCTATCATCGATTGTCTGTCCGAGGCGGGCAGTCACATGACCGCCTCGGCTGTGCATGCCGCGCTTGCCGAGGGCGGCCGCAAGGTTTCGTCTGCCACGGTGTATCGCCAGCTGGAGAAGCTCGTTCTTGAAGGTGCTGTCGTGAAATCGCAGCCAATCGGCGAGAAGGGCGCCTGTTTCGAGCTGCTCGATAAAAGCGCGTGCGTGCCCGAGCGTTGCTATCACATGAAGTGTCTTTCGTGCGGTAAGCTCATCCATCTTAACTGCGAAGAAATAGACTTCCTGTGCGCCCATATGCTGGCCAATCATGGCTTTCGGATCGATATGTCCAGCACTGTCCTGTTCGGCACGTGCGAAGCGTGTGCGAAGGAACGCGCTGCGAGCCGCGGGGAGGGCCTCGATGAATAGCGTGCGCACACGTATTGCCGCGCTGGTTTTGACCTTCGTCTTGCTCGCGCCTGCGCTGTTCATCGTTGCCGAAGCCCAGCATGACTGCCAGGGCGATGAGTGCCAGGTTTGCCAGGTACTCGCCATTGCTTCTTCTATCATCCAAACCGCCGCTGACGTTTCTGCTGCGGCGTCCGAAGCTGCTCTTTTTGCTGTATTCGTGCTGCTGATCGCCGCGCGACCCTCTCGTGCGGCGTCCAATACATTGGTCGGACTTAAGGTGAGGCTCGACTGCTAGGGTGCATCTTCCTCGATATATGCAAGTCATGCCCGCAAAAAGGCATTCCTAGCAGGAGATATATACCAATGGTGAAACTGAATAAGATGATGTACGCAGCTTTCGCGGCTGTGGTGGCCGTGCTGTGCGTCGTGGGGCTTTCCGCATGCTCCGGCACCTCGAACAACTCGAATACGGCTGCGAATGATAGCCAATCCTCAAACGAATCCCAGAAGGTCCAGGTGGTGGCAAGCTTCTACCCGATGGCCGACTTTGCCCAGAAAATCGGAGGAGGACACGTTGAAGTCACGAACCTCTGCCCGGCGGGAACCGAACCGTATGAACGGGAGCCGTCGCCGAGCGACGTCAAGGCCATCGAAGGTGCCGATGTCTTCGTCTACAACGGGGCGGACATGGAGGGCTGGGTTAGCGATACCCTGGCTGATTCAGAATCACATGTCTCTATCTCGATCCGGCCCATCGCAGCTCGATTTATCTCGTCGCAGGCGAAGCGATGGGCAACGGGGTCGCGGGCATGTCCGACGACCTGAGCTCAGACGGCACGCCCGCAGGCCGAAGCTCAAGCAAGAAGTCAGCGCCACGCGGAAGAGGCGGAGGTGCGCTTCGAGCAGCGAACGCTGAAGCGCAAGCAGAAGCATCGCGGGCATTGATCGGTGCCGGCACAGACCCTAACGTGAACAGGGCTACGTCCCCTGTTCACAAACGAAAAGCCTCTGACCTGTTGGTACAGGTCAGAGGCTCGGAAACGCTAGATATCGGCCTATTTCCGCTCAGTGGCACCGGTTTTCTGTCTTGCCATTCCAGTTACATCCGGTTTGCGTGTCGTCGGCTTCTTGGAACGGGTCCGCGGTCAAGATGAACTGCAGGAACCATGACGAGTCGATACCGCTCGCAAGCCTCCTTCGGAATAGGCACTGAGCAGCTCCTGTGCATGGGCGAACTTGGGCCCTCGCCTCCAACCGAGCAGGCGGTTAACCGCAAGATTTCCCTGGACGTTATGGACGAAGAGCAGATGGGCTTCCTCGCGCGAAAGCCCGGTCTTCTCCATGATCGAGGGAACCATCTGCTCAGCCCCGCGCTCGATGACGCGCTGTGCCACGCGGGCGTACGCATCGTCATCCGAGTAGAGCAGGTAATAGTCTTCATTTGCCGGCGGGCGCTGACAGAGGGCTCCCGTCTCCACTCCCTCGAGCGGGGGTGCCGCCGCCAGGGCCTCGTCGATAAGTGTGTCGAGCAGTGCGAACTTGTCCTCGTAATGCAGATAGAACGTGCCCCGGTTGATATCCGCGCGACGGCAGATATCCGCCACTGTCATCTTTGCGAAGCCGACCTCGGCCAGCAGCGCGAAGAACGCCTCCCGTATGACCGAGAGCGTATAGCGCCGGCGACGGTCGATCCTCCCTGCTTCCATGGCTCCTCCGTTCGATCTGCCTAACAATATTCGACAAGCGCTCGTTTATCGACAGCGCTTCGCAGCTGTTCATTGCTCTCGCGCAAATCAACATAGATACTGATTATCGACACCTGTTTATTATAGCTGAAAGAGGGTATCGAGTGACTTCGTACGAGCAGCTCGTTATCGAGCTCACACACCGATCATTTTCCCATCAGGCAGCCTATCGAAACGGCGGCACACCCTACGACCTGAGCGATTGCAACCCCGTCCCCTACGGGCAGCAAATAGAAACGTTTACCCGCATGATCGAGGAAGCCGACTGCGTGCTTGTAGGCGGGGCCTCCGGGCTCTCCGCGGCGGGCGGCGGCGACTTCTACTATGAGGACAACGCGACCTACCGCAAGCATTTCGGCAAATTCGCCGAGCGTTACGGTTTCAGGGGAGCTTTCGAGGGGTCGTTCTACCGTTGGCCCACCGCCGAGGCGCGCTGGGGCTACCTTGCCACCTTCCTCGACACCACGCTCAACGCCCCGCTGCGCGAGCCCTACAAGGACCTTGACGCCATCCTTGCCGAGAAGGACTTCTTCGTGCTCACCACCAACCAGGACACGCAGTTCATGAAAATCTACCCCTGGGAGAAGGTGGCCGAGATCCAAGGCGACCACCGCTTCTTCCAGTGCTCCCGTTGCTGCACTGACGAGGTGTGGGACGCGATCGAACCGGTCTCCCGCATGGTGGAGGCCATGGGGGATGGCCTAGTAGTTCCAACAGAGCTCGTGCCGCGCTGCCCGCACTGCGGGGCGGAGGCGTTCCCTTGGGTTCGCGGCTACGGCAACTTCCTGCAGGGCGAGCTCTACGAGGAGCAGTACTGCAAGGTCTCCGACTGGCTCGACGTGCACGCGCAGCAGAAGATTCTTTTCCTTGAACTGGGCGTGGGTCGCATCACGCCCGCGTTTATCCAGGAGCCGTTCTGGGCCCTCACGGCGCAGCTGCCGCAGGCGAGCTACATCGCCGTGAACAACAAGACGCGCTTTCTGCCCCGCGCAATCGAAGGCCGGGGCATGGCGATCCGCGCCGACATAGCCGACGTGCTTGTCGATGTGCGCAAGACGCTGGGGAGGTAGCGCATGGAAGCGGTGAAAACGGTTCGCATAGGCCGGGCGCTTGCCGAGGCGGACCTCATCGTCATCGGAGCTAGCAACGGGCTTGACATGGCGGAGGGGCTCAACCTCTTCTGCGCCGACGCCCATTTCCGGGAGACATACGGGGACCTCGCCCAGGCCGACGGCGTCGGCTGCATACTGCAGGGGCTCGCCTCCCCGGATGCGAACGTGCGACGCCGATGGGCCGAGCGGTTCCATCAAAAGGAATATCTCGAATATGAGCCAAGCCCGCTCATGAACGGGCTGCGGCGTCTTACGGAGCACGCTGACACCTTCGTGATCACATGTAATATCGACGGGCACTTTGCGCGCGCGGGGTTCAACGAGAACCGCGTGCTCGAGACGGAGGGGAGCATACGCACGTCGATCGACGAGAGGCGTCTCGCTCATCCAGATGCCCTCGCCGCGGCCCAGCTCGAAGAGCTCGCGCGCCTTGTGCGAGTTCATCGCAATGGCAGGGTTGCCATCCTCGAGCTTGGCGTGGGACTGCGCAACGGCGTCATAAAGCGCATGCTTGCCCAAATCGCGAACGCCAGCGAACACTCCACCTACATCGTGTTCAACTACAACCAGGCCATGGCGCCCGATGTTTCGTGCGAGACGATTCTCGTTGATGGAGATATGGCCTCGGCTTTCGAGGAGGTCGCCCGATGCCGTCTCTAGAAAGAGAAGCAAATAGGCTTCGAAGTCTTATCGACGATGCCGACGCCATCATCGTCGGCATTGGCTCGGGCATGTCGAGCGCCGCCGGGTTCAACCATTACAGCCGTGCGGGCATGGCGCGCGCCGGAATGGGGGACTGGCAGCGGGCCTTCGGCTTCAAGAGCCTTTTCGACGGTTTCTACCACCTCTACCCCAGCCTCGAGCAGCAATGGGCCTACTACGCGCGATACATCGATTTCATGCTGCGCGAGTCGGCCTCGCAGCCCTATCTCGACCTGCGGTCCCTCATCTGCCAAAAGGACTACTTCATCCTGAGCACCAATGTGGACACCCAGGTCGAGAAGACGTTTCCCACCGAGAGGATCTGCAACTACCAGGGAAGCTTCGCGCACCTTCAATGCAAACAGCCATGCTGCGACGAGCTCTTCGACGCGGGCCCCTACGTCGAGCGCATGCTCGCGGACATGGCGGGGTTCGAGGTCCGCAGCGAGGATGTCCCCCGATGCCCGCACTGCGGCTGGCAGCTTGCGCCGTGGGTGCGCGACGACACGTTTCTGCAGGGTGCGGCATGGCGCGAGAGCCTCGGACGATACGAGCGCTTTGTGCGTGAGCGCAGCGATGGCCGCGTGCTGTTGCTGGAGCTTGGTGTGGGTGAGATGACCCCTGGCATCATCACTCTCCCGTTCTGGAGCATGACCGCAAAGCTGCCGGATGCGCACCTGTTGAGCGTCAATATCTCGGGCGGCTCCGCTCCGCTGCAGCTTGGAGGCAAGGCAGAGGCGATTCAGGCCGATTTGAGCACGCTGCTCTCGGCGGCGCAAGCAGGCGACGAGTAACGCGCGAGGCTTTTGCGCATTCGTCGAAACGTACAGGAGAAGATGACATGAAACGTGACGTGAGAATAACGATATTGAAATCCGAGGTCGACGAAAGGCTAGCCGAAGAATACGCGATTCCCAACTTCGGCCCTTGCCCTTTCCACAAAGCCGGGCAGGTGTTTGTTAGCGATGGCGAGCACAAACCGAATGGCCTGTGCGAGTATGCATGGAAACCCATAGAAGCAATGGTCGCATCGCTTTCCCATGGGGAGCTCCTCCAGCCAAAAGGAACATGGATGCGCGATGATGACAAAGGAGTGTTCGCCTGCGTAGACGGACTGCGCCCGGTCATCATGCTCATAGAGGCGATAGACGCGGAATGAGTTTTAGCCACGGCTTCCGAACCAGGGGTTCGGAGGCAATTATTCCCGCTATTCCCACTCTTTCACGCTCGTTTGCCGTGGCGTCATTCCAGCCTATTCCGGTTGGGTCGTCGATTATAGCCGTCTTACCGCCAAATCCCGCTGCGTGACTTCGCGTGGGTGTTTGGGACGATACGTGGGACAGCGCAGATAACTTTTCGGCTGCCGAAGGCCCGCAGTTTCGTTTTTGTCCCCGGGACAAAAAAGAACAGGTTATTGGGGTTCGGAATTACTCGAAACGAATGACAAAGCGGGTGATTGTCTTTATTGAAGCCTATTTGGCGAAGCGAATCGTAGC
>NZ_CAKUBT010000010.1 GCF_934643285.1 uncultured Ellagibacter sp. | reverse complement strand
GGCAGCGTGAAGCACCTCACCTTCTTGGGCGACTCCTCGCAGTTCGGGCGCCTCGACAAGGAGATGCTCGGAAAGGCTGTGCAGGAAGCGCTCGTGGACGCAGGGCTTGCGGATACGAGCGCTGAGGACGCGCAGCCCACTAAGACTGAGCGCGCGAACGCCACATCCGCCGACGCTGCGTCCGCGGATACGCAGGAAAACGAATAGGAGCATCATGTCATCTTCGCAGTTCGCACCGCTGGTTTCCGTCATCATCCCCATCTACAACGCAGGACCCTACCTCGATCAGGCGCTCGAGAGCGTCGAAGGGCAAACGTACAAGAACCTGGAAATTATCTGTCTGAATGACGGCTCCACCGACAACTCGCTTGACATCATGCGCGCCCATGCCGCGCGCGACGAACGCATCGTGGTGATCGACAAGCACAACCAAGGCTACGGTGCCACCTGCAACCGCGGGCTCGACGAGTCGCACGGTGAGTGGATTTCCATTCTCGAACCCGACGACTGGATCGAGAGCGGCATGTACTCCGACCTGCTTGCGCTCGCGCGCATGTACCCCGAGCCGATCGACATCGTGAAGTCGGGCTACTGGCGCATCTGGATGCCCGACACGCCCAAGCAGCGCAAGATGAACTGCAGCTACCACGGGCGCATCAACCCGCCCACCCAGCCGTTCGCCATCAAGGACGCGGCGCATCTGCTGTGCCACCACCCATCCATCTGGTCGGCGATCTATCGCAAGCAGTATCTGCTTGACAAGGGCATTCGCTTCCGCGAGATTCCCGGCGCGGGCTGGGCGGACAACCCGTTCCTCATCGAGACGCTTTGCCAGACCGACCGCATCCTCTACACCGACAAGGAGTACTACTGCTATCGCGAGGAGACGCCGGAGAAGTCCGAGGCGTTCGCGAAGCGCAGCACGCTTCTGCCGCTCGAGCGCTGGAACGACATGATGGACATCCTCGAGAAGCTCGGCGTGACCGACGAGCGCATCCTGCGCGCGCACAACAGCCGCGGCTTCACGTATCTCTCGGGCATCCTGGAAGTCGTCGGGCTCGACGGCGAGGGCGTGCGCGAGGCGGCGACCCACATGTTCGAGCGCATGAACGCCGACCTGGTGTTTTCCGATCGCGAGATTTCCCCTGGCTGCAAGCGTCTGTTCGCCGACCTCCGCGGCCTGGAATGCCCGCGCATCGACAAGCTCGCCTACGTGCGCGGGCTTATGGGGCAGGGATTCTACAACCTGAAGAACACCGGAGTCGCGAACACATTCTTCGCGACCATCAACTACTTCAAGAAGCACCGTGCCCGCGAGGCCAACGAGTAGGCAGCAAGCTCCGTCGCAAGGTAACGCGACGAGAAGCCGCTAAGCGAGCAATGCCCGCAACCTCCCCTGGTTGCGGGCATTTTTTAGCGATTCTTCGTGAAGTGGTAGGTGGGGACGGCCTCTTCGAGAATCTTGATTGCCCGCTCATCGGTGTCGTGGATTGCCTCTTGCAGCTCGCCGAGCTTCTGCGCTACCTGCTCGTGGCTGATTTCCTGGCCTTGCGAGATCATGATCGAGTGGTTGGACGTGGGAAGCGTGTTCTCCTCGTCCATCAGCAGCTCCTCGTACATCTTCTCGCCGTCGCGCAGACCGGTGTAGACGATGCCCACATGCGCACCCGACAGGCGGATGAGGTTCTTCGCCAGATCCGCGATCTTCACCGGCTCGCCCATGTCGAGCACGAAAATCTCGCCGCCCTTCGCCATGCCGCCCGCCTGGATGACAAGCTGCACCGCCTCGGGAATGGTCATGAAGAAGCGCTCGATGTCGGGATGCGTCACCGTCACGGGGCCGCCTTCCGCAATCTGCTTCTTGAACAGGGGAATCACGCTGCCATTGCTGCCGAGCACATTGCCGAAGCGCACCGCCGCGAACACGGTTTTCGACGTGCGCGCATAGTACTGCATGATCATCTCGCCCATGCGCTTGGTGGCGCCCATGACCGAAGTGGGGTTCACGGCCTTGTCGGTCGAGATGAACGTGAAGTGCTCCACGCCGAAAGCGTCCGCCGCGCGCACCACGTTCAAGGTGCCGAAGACGTTGTTCTCGATGGCCTCGCGCGGGCATACCTCCATGAGCGGCACGTGCTTGTGGGCGGCCGCGTGAAAGACGACCGCCGGGCGATACTTCTCGAACACCTCGTTCACGCGCGCCTCGTTGCAGATGCTGCCGATCTCAATGTCGATCGCGATGTCGTCGTAGGAGCGAAGCAGTTCCTGGCGAAGCATGTAGGCGTCGTTCTCGCAGATGTCGAAGATGACGATGCGGCGCGGCGCGACCTTCGCCAGCTGACGGCACAGCTCACTGCCGATCGAGCCGCCGCCACCCGTGACGAGCACAGTCTCGCCCGCTACATACGCATACGCGATGCGCATGTCGAGCTGCACTTCCTCGCGCCCTAAAAGGTCGGTCACGTCGACGTCGCGCAGGGCAACATCGCCCAGCTCGTCGATGCGCAGGTCGCGGATGTTGGGCAGCGTCTTGAGCACGCACTCGGTTTTCGTGCACACTTTGTAGATGCGCTTGCGCTCGGCAGGGGTCGACGAGGGAATGGCAACGACGATCTGCTGGATATCGTACTTGCGCACGAGCTCCTCGATGTCGTCGGTTGAACCTTCCACCTTCACGCCATGAATGCGCATGCCCCGCTTGGCCGGGTCGTCATCGGTCGCGACGATAGGAATACCCGGCATGTTCGGGTCCTTCGTGGCCATACGATTGATGGTAAGCGAGCCGGTCTCGCCCGCACCGACGACGAGCGTTCGCAGGCGGTCGACGTTGTTGCCCGAGAATGCGCGCTTCTTGCGCCGCTTGATGCGCCACAGAAGGCGGTAGCCACCCATGAGGAACACGAGCAGAATCGACGCACCGATGAACACGCGAATGGGAAGCCTCACGTTGATAACCCACAAGAACACAGCTCCCACCAGGGTTGATATGACAACGGAAAGCACAATCTGCAGCGCCTCGTCAACGCTCGCGTATTCCCATAAATTGTTGTACAGGCGAAACGCGCCCATGATCACGATGTTCACCACGGCGAGGATTCCCAAGATGAAGAAAATCTCGTTGCTGGTGAACACCTCGTCGTAGACGTTGGTCAGAAGCGATGCCAGCCAATAGGCCACGTACGTGGCGATGATGTCCAGAATCAACAGAGGCGCCGTGCGCTTCGCTATGTGCAAATCCATGCGTGCCCTCGCTCGGGTTTAACGGCACCGCGGCCGCTGATATACAACCCTATGATTGTATACGATTGCGAGAACGACCGACCGCATTGCAGAAACACTGCACGGATGGGGCTGCGCGCGACGCGTCGCTCATGTCGAGACGGTGGTGGGACGAGGCGGCGCGACAGCCCTACCCCACCGACTTCGTCGCTACGAGAGAAACCCCCGTGCCGCACACGTTCTCGCAGATGACATCGCCCAATGCGATGGGGACGCACAGAGAGAGCCCCGCCGCCACGCGGGCGACATCCCCCGCAAGCGCCTTGGGCACCGGCGCGCTCGTCCGATAGCTCACCGGCTCCAGGCATCCCCGAGCGCAGACGGTGCCGCACACGGTGCGGACCGGGTTAGTTGCCTCGGTCTGGGCGTACTTCTTCCCACGGCCGCACGAGTTGCCCTCGACGCTCGTAACCTCGCCGTTCTCGGCGAACCCGACGTTCATGACGCACCCCATCGGGCACTGGATGCAGGTGATCCTCCGGCTCATCGTGCGCCCCCTTCCGCGGCGGGCACTTGCCGCCCGGCAAACCCGCTTACCGCCGACACGACGATGCGCGAACACTCGGCCAAGCTCTCCGCATCGACCTTCATGCGCCGCATCTCGGCGGGAACCGCCACCATATCGCGAGCCCGCGCAAGCACCTCGCCCGCACCCGCGTCATCGCACGAGCGAACCTCGAACCGCACACCCTCGATAACATCGGATACGCGGAAGGAAAGCGTCACCGGCTCTTCCGCATCACGGGAAATTACCTGGGGCACGACGTAGCGCACGCCTTTTCCGGCTACCACTTCGATGGACGACTCGCCCGGCACGCCCTTCGTGCGCGTTGCGGCCGACGTGTCGCCACGCGCGAAGGCGGCCGCAGAAGCCCCCGCCCGCTCGCCTTCCTCGGACGCGAAGTCCGCCAAATCGTGCACGTGCAGGGCATTTCCGCAGGCGAATACCCCAGGCACGCTCGTTGCCAAGCACTCGTCGACGACGGCGCCCCCCGTTATCGGCGAGAGCGTCACCCCGGCCGTTTTCGCAACCTCGTTTTCAGGAATGAGTCCGCACGAAAGCACCAGCGTGTCGCAGGGGATGCGCTCCTCGGTGCCCTCGATGGGGCGCCGCGTCGCAGGATCGACGTCCGCCACAACGACGGCTCGAAGGCGCGTCTCGCCCTCGAGCCGCACCACCGTGCGCGACAGGTGCAACGGGATGCCGAAGTCGTCGAGGCATTGCACGATGTTGCGGCGCAATCCCGAGGAAAACGGCATGATCTCGTACACGCCGAGCACCCTGATTCCCGAAAGCGACATGCGGCGCGCCATGATAAGCCCAATGTCGCCCGAACCGAGCACCACCGCAGTCGATCCGGGGACAAGCCCCTGTAAGTTCATGAAATTCTGCGCGCAGCCCGCCGTGTAGACCCCCGAGGGACGCGCCCCCGCGATGCCGAGCGCCCCCAGCCCACGCTCGCGGCTTCCCGTCGCCAAAACCACGGCTTTCGCGTGGAGGAAAAGTTCGGCACCGAATCGTGTGCCGACGACGAGCTTTCCTGCGCCCTCGTCGTCGATGCGCAGCACTGATACGCCGTATTCGCAGGTCACACCCACATCGATGACGGCCTGATCCTCTTGCGCCGCATATTCGGGGCCGGTAAGCTCGGCCTTCATACGGTGCAGGCCGAAGCCGTTGTGCACGCACTGCTTGAGCACGCCGCCCGGGCGCTCCTCGCGATCGACCATGGCCACGCGAGCCGCGCCCGCACGCCGCGCGCTCGCAGCCGCCGCCATGCCCGCCGCGCCGCCGCCGATGACGACCACGTCGAAGCTGTCCTCAATCCGCGCGGGCGCACCCAGCTCGCTTCGCCGCACGTCCGACGCCGCATGTCGCGCATCCGCTTCCTCAGGAGCCTCACCTTTGGAGGGGCTCCCGCCCGCGCGCACGAGCTCGACGTAGTCGGCGCGGGCGGATGCGATCATCCTCGACCCCGCAAGCCGCTTGTCGATCGCGTCGGGCGCGCAACCCAGCTCGCGCGACATGATTTCCACAAGTTCAGGCGAGCAAAAGCCGCCGTGGCAGCGCCCCATCGTAGCGCCCGTGCGCCACTTGATCGCGTCGAGCGAGAGCACGGGAAGGGGGCCATGCAGCGCGCGCACCACTTCCGCCTCGGTCACCTCGCAGCAGCGGCAGACCACATGCCCGAACGCCGGATTGCTCGCGATAGCACGTTCGCGCTGCTCGTCGGTCATGGCCGTGAAGGGAAGTTGCGGCGCGCGGCGCGGATTAAACGACGGATTGCCGCCCGCCCCCAAGCGAGCCGCAACCTGAGAGGCGATGAAGGTCGCCACCGCAGGAGCAGACGTCAGGCCAGGCGATTCGAAGCAGGCGATGTTGAAGAACCCGGGCGCATCCGCCGCCTCGCCGATGACGAAGTCGCCCGATTCGCCCGCCGCGCGCAGCCCCGCGAAGTTCGTGATAGCGCCGCGGGGAGAAGCCGCAGGCCAGGTGCGGCGCGCGCGTTCGACGATGTCGGCAAGCCCCTCCTGTGTCGTCGAAAGGTCGGTCTTGGATGCCTGGGAAACCGAGTTCGGGCCGATGAGCATGTTGCCGTGAATTGTGGGCGTGACGAGCACTCCCTTGCCGAGCGGGCCGGGCACCTGAAACATCGTGTGCTCGAACGTGGTGGCGTATTCGGTGTCGTAGAGATAGTACTCGCCCCGGCGCGGCGTGATGGAGAAGCGCTTCCCCGAGACCATGTTGTTCATCTCGTCAGCGAAAAGTCCCGCCGCATTCACGACCGCCCGCGCGGAGAAACGCTCCCCCGCGACCTCAATGATGAAGCCACCGCCTACGCGAACGATGCGCTCCACGCGATGATTGAACAGGAACCTCACGCCGTTGCCGCACGCGTTCTCGGCCGCCGCGAAGGCGAAGCCATAGGGATCGACGATGCCGCCCGTCGGTGCCACGAGCGCGCAGGCGACCTCGGGCGAGACGTTCGGCTCCATCTCGCGCGCCCGATTCCCCGACACGATGCGCACGCCCTCAACCCCGTTCGCGTCGGCGCGGCGGACAAGCTCCTCGAGCTTCAAACGACCCTCGGCGTCGAAAGCGAGCACCATCGACCCGTTGCGACGAAACTGCACGCCAAGCTCGTCGCACCAGCGCGGATACGCCTTCGAGCCCTCGACGTTGAAGCGCGCCTTGAGCGTACCGGGCGCGGGGTCGAAGCCCGCATGCACGATAGCGGAGTTCGCCCGGGTCGCACCGCAGGCAATGTCGTTTCCCGCCTCGAGCACACAGATGGACAGGTCGTAGCTCGCAAGCTCGCGGGCCGCCGTGCACCCAGCAATGCCAGCTCCGACGACCACCACATCGAAGGAACAAGCCTTCCCTTCCTGCATACGCGAACCTACCCTTTCCTCTTCATTCCTCGACCGCGTTGTCCCTCACTAGGGGATTCCTTGCGCTTGCCCCTGCCGATATGCGAATGGGGAACCTTACCTTTGCCGCCGCCTGGATGGGAATTCCCGCCCTTGCCGCCGGGTGAGCGTCGGGCTTCATCCTTACCGCCACTCTGCCGGGCCGGCTTACCCTTGCCGCCGTCCGAGCAAGACTGCTTCCCCTTGCGACTGGGCGCACTACCCGAAGAGCCGCTCCTGCGGGCATCCCCTTTTGGCGCCGCTTTCCCCTTCGGCGTGCCCTTCCCCTTCGACGGCGCGCCCCCGTGCGCCCCCTCCGGTCGCACGAGGCATTTCGCGTCGAAGCCGATGAGGTCCTCCCGGCCAGCACGGCGCAACGCCTCGCGCACCAAATCGCGATTCTTCGGGTCGCGGTATTGGATGAGCGCGCGCTGAAGCGCCTTCTCATGCGGGTTTTTCGGCACGTAAATCGGTTCCATGGTGCGCGGGTCGAGCCCCGTGAAGTACATCACCGTGGCCAAGCTTCCGGGCGTCGGGTAGAAATCCGACACCTGCTCGGGGTTAAAGCCCATATCGCGAACGAATTCGGCCAGCTCAACGGCCTCTTTCATAGTCGAACCCGGGTGCGACGACATAAGATAGGGAACGATGAACTGCTTCTTGCCCGCGCGGGCGTTCTCCTCCTCGAACAGCGAGACGAAGCGCTCGTAGATTGCGTGGTCGGGCTTGCCCATGCACGACAGGACGCCGTGGGAAACGTGCTCGGGAGCAACGCGCAGCTGCCCGCTCACGTGGTGCTCGGCCAGCTCGCGCACGAACTCCCGCCCATGCTTCTCATCGAGCATCACGTAGTCGAAGCGGATGCCCGAGCGAACGAACACCTTCTTCACGCCGGGAACCTCGCGCAGCTCGCGCAAGAGGCGGATGTAGTCGGAATGGTCGGCGATGAGTTTCCTACATGGTTCGGGCGCTAAACATCTTCTCCCCCGGCAAGCGCCATGGTCCACCTGCTTGCGGCAGGCGGGCGCGCGGAAGTTCGCCGTCGGGCCGCCGACGTCGTGGATATAACCCTTGAAGTCGGCATCGTGCGTCATCTCCTCAGCCTCCGCGACGAGCGAGGCGCGGCTGCGCACCTGCACGACGCGCCCCTGGTGGAACGTGAGCGCGCAGAAGGCGCACTCGCCGAAGCACCCGCGGTTGCTCGCGAGCGAGAACTTCACTTCCTTGATAGCGGGAACCCCGCCCGCGGCATCGTAGTCGGGGTGCGCGGCGCGGACGAACGGCAAGCGATAGACCGCATCGAGTTCGGCGGTCGAAAGCGGGGCGGCGGGCGGGTTCTGCACGACGAACTCGTGCTCGCCATAGGGCTCGACCAGGCGTTTTCCCGTCACATGGTCGCTGTTGGCGTATTGTACGGCGAAGCTTTCCGCGTAGGCGCGCGGGTTGGCGCGCATGGCGCCGTAAGCGGGCAGCAGCTCGTAGTCGTAGACATGATCAAGCGAGCGCGTGCGGAATACCGTGCCATCGATGAAAGTAAGGTCACTGACCGAAAGCCCCGAATTCAGGGCATCGGCGATTTCCACAATGGAGTGCTCCCCCATGCCATAGGACACAAGGTCGGCGTTCGAATCGAGCAGGATCGACCGCTTCAGCGAGTCCGACCAGTAATCGTAGTGGGCAAGGCGTCGCAAACTCGCCTCGATGCCTCCGATGATGATGGGAACGTCCTTGAACACGCGTCTGATCAGGTTCGAGTACACCACAACCGCGTGGTCGGGACGCAGCCCACCCTCGCCCCCAGGAGAGAAGGCATCCGAGTGGCGGCGCTTCTTGGCGACCGTATAGTGATTCACCATAGAGTCCATGTTCCCCGAGCTCACGAGGAACCCCAGACGCGGGCGCCCGAGCGCGGCGACGCTTTCCGGATCGCGCCAATCGGGCTGGGCGATCATGCCTACCTTGTAGTGGTTCGCCTCGAGAAGACGGCAGATGATGGCCGCACCGAACGACGAGTGGTCCACATACGCATCGCCGGACACGTACACGAAGTCGCACTCGTCCCAGCCGCGCTCGCGCATGTCCTCGCGGTTCACAGGGAGGAAGCGCCAGCGGTAGGCGCGCGCATCCTCCGCCACCCGCTTATCGGAGCGAGCCCGTTCCCCAGGCCGCTCCCCTGCCCGCACAACGTCCTTGCGATTCGCCGAGCGCTTCGTCATGAGCGCGCGCTTTCGCCTTGGCGGGGAACGACAACGCGCAGGGCGCGCGGGGCGATCGAGATGCGGTAGGAGTCTGCCACGAGCGCCTCCCCGTCGATCTGCACGGGAAGCGGCGCGTCGAAGCGAAGGTCAATCGACGCCGCGCGGCGAAACTCGATCTGCTTGAAGCGTGTATGATGAGCATCCTTCGCCATAAGGAAGATGAAGGTACCGGAAAGCCGCGTCAACGGCGGATGCGCGATGCAGATATCGAACAGACCGTCGTCAGGCGCAGCGTCGGGGCAGATACGAAAGCCGCCGCCGTAAGTCTGCCCGATCTGGACCGCGAAGAGATACGACTCGCCGCAAATAGGCTCGCCGCCGTCGAGCGCGGCAGTGTAGCGGCGCAGGTCCATATGGTGGAGCAGCTGATCGATGCCCGATTGCAAATAGAGCATCGTTCCCGTCTTCCCCGTTCGTGCGCGGCGCTCGACGGTATCGAGCGCAATTGCCGCGTCCAAGCCGAACGACAGCGTCTCCAAGAACCATCGATCGTTGCATTTCCCCACGTCATGCGAGCGCAATTCGCCATCGCATAGCTGCAAGACCGCCGTGGGAAGGTCGGTCGACATGCCGAGCGTGCGCGCGTAGTCGTTGCCCGAGCCGACAGGCAGCAGTGCGAAAGCAGGCCGCTCACCTGCCGGAATCTCCATGAGCCCGCAGGCGACCTCGTTTGCGATGCCGTCGCCGCCGAGCGCGCAAACGCAGTCGAATCCGCGCGATGCGGCACGGGCGGCGATGTCGCTCGCCTGCCCCGGGCGCTCGGTGAACTCAAGCGCGAAGGCGTCTTCCCCTAACGCAGACGCAAGCAAGGCGCGCGCCCGATAAGCGCACGCCTTGCCTTCACCGTTTTGCGCAACGGGGTTCGCGATGATGAGCAGTTTTCGAAAGCAATGTGACATGCCTCGTATTATACGACATGCCCCGCTTGCATTCGCTACATCGCCTAAGGTTTGGCGACCACCAGAGCGTTCTCCAGATATAGCAGCTGGCCGTAATTCAGGGTAACCGTTACCTTCTGGGTGAACGTTCGCACGGCCGTGCTCTCGGGAGCGAGAAGCTCGCTCGGAAGAGTCGCCACTCCGTACTTCGCCGGACCCGAGGTCGAATCGGCCATCGGGATGATGTCATACGTTCCTGCGGCAAGGTCGTAGTCGACGTCGTACATGCCCCAGCCCCGGATCTCACTCGCAGGCGAGCTCCTGTGATAAGGCACGGCAACGGCGCCGGAGATACCTACCCTCATACCCGGCTCAAGCTTCATATACCCGCGATATCCAAAATACGCGGCGTAAAGCGGCGCGTCGTCCGGGTCCGCACCCGCGTGGTACACCTCAATGTAGCCGGGATAGTAGCCGTCGGCGCTGTCAAGCGCGAACCAGCCGGTCGGGATGTTCACGCCAGCGATATAGGAGCCCAGCCCGAAGCGCGGAACTGCCATCTCGTTGAGCACGTCACGATCGAGCACGGAGACCATCTTCGCAAACATGGAGCGATCAGCGGTGTCCTGCGGCTTGATCAGGCGCACGACCGAGCCACCCTGATACATCTCCACGCCGGTGATGATATGGTTGTTCAAACACCACGCAACCTCGTTACGCGCCCATTCGCTCACCTCGTAGTTGTCGGGCATCTGCGCGAACAGGTAGCCGTGAGTCGTCGTGGAAATGCCCGCATGGATCCTGGCGAAGTTCGCAAGCATCGTGCAGAGCTCTTCGCGCGTGACGCTTTGGTACGGGCGGAACGTGCCGTCGCCGTAACCCTGAACGATTCCCGCCTTGCTCGCCCAGCTCAGCGGCACCGTGAAGAACTCGTCGGGCGGCACGTCGGTGAAGCTGTAGCCGTATTCCTCGGGCGCGCCCGCGATGCGCCACAGCACCGTGACCACTTGCCCACGCGTCACCGGATCGTAGGGTCCGAACATGCCCGACTCATCATATCCACGCATAAGCCCATGCTGGAGGGCGTACCCCAAGATGTTGTCGTTCGCAAACCACTCGCCTGGGTCGACATCGCTGAAACCGTAGTTGGGGAAATGTTCGGTTGCGAACGATTGCGCCTCGATAGCGCCCGCCGAATCACCCGGCACAGACTCGCCTCCCTGCCCCAGCGCGAACGCGGCCGCGGGAACAAGCCCTACCGCAAGCAAGCAGGCAAGCATGATTCCAAATAGACGTCGTCTCATGGCTCCTCCTCATCGTCGGAAAATCCACGCGGCGTATACCGCATCAGATTCAGTATACGGTGCGCAAGAAGCCAACCCTCAGCGCGCGCGTGCGATTGGGACACTGGAGCCAAAGAAAAGCGCCCCGCTGAACCTTACGTCCAACGAGGCGCTTGAGAAGGCAGAAATCGGACCCCAAGCGGAGCCTCATCCCTCCATGCGATTCGGAAAAACGGCCATCCGGCTATTCGGCGGCGTCCGCAGCGTCAGCCTCGGCCTTGTCGGCGTCGGCCTGCTCGCCCGCGATCCTGATGTTCGCATGCTCGAGCAGCCAGTTGTTCGCCTTCAAGCGCTCGGCGGTCTCGCGCAGCATGAAGCCGCGGCCCGTCTGCTCGAGGCGCTGACGCAGCATCTTGGGGTTCACCTGCGGGTTCATAGCGCGGCAGGCGGCGTTGATGTCGTCATCGTTCAGCACGAGGTGCTCGTGGCGGAACAGCGCGTCAAGAGCGAATCCCTGCACAAGCAGCTCGCGGATCTGCATCATCATCATCATGCCGAACTGCTGCTGGCCGCCCTGCTCCTCGATGAAGGCGTCGAGGGTCTTACCCTGCTGCTGAGCGGTCTGGCGCACGTTGTTCATCAGCTGCTCGCGCATTGCCTCGTAGACCTCGTCGGCGATGCTGCCCTGGAAACGACGAGCGAGCTCGCTCGCAGCGAGCTGACGGTTGTAGTCGTCGTACTGCTCACGGCCCTGCTTCTCGAGGCTCTCGCGAATGCTGTTGCGGAAGTCGTCTGCCGACTTGTACATCGGCATGTACTTCGTCACCCACTCATCGGTAATGGCGGGGATGACCTTCTTCTGAATCTCGAGCACGGTGGCGCGGCATTCCACCTTCTGGGTGCACTCATTGCCGTCGTCGTCGAGGCTCGGGCCCTCGAAGGTGAAGTCCTTCGTCTCACCGACGTTCATGCCGATGATATTCTCGTCGAAGCCGTCGGGCATGTAACCGGCGCCCGTGGTGTAGGTGCGGCCCTCGGTGGTCAGGCCCGGCATCGGCTTGCCGTCCTCGGAGCACTCGAGCTTCACCTTCACGCTGTCGCCCTTCGCAACCGGATGCGGGTCGTCAGCGACGTACTCGGCGTAGTGCTCGGCCGTCTCATCCATGTGGCGCTGAACCTCGTCTTCGCTCACCTCGAAAGGCTGCACCGTGATGGAAACCGGCTCATAGGAAGAGAGCTCGTAGTTGGGCTTCGGGAGCACCACGACGGTGAACGCGAACTCGCGGTCGCGAGCGATAGCGCGATCGTGCTCGGCCTTCGGCGGGTACGCAGGCGTGAGGTTCTTCTTGTCGATAGCGTAAGGGACAAGGCCCTCGATTGCCTGCTCCTGCACGATGGAATCGAGGTTCTTGATGCCCATCTGCTCCTCGGCGACCTGAGCGACCGTCTTGTCCTTTTCCGGGCGCAGGCCCATCTGCTGAGCGAACTGGATGTAGGCGTTTTGCAGCACCTCGTTCACCTCAACGGGCGTTGCGACGCATTCGAGGCGCAGCTTGCCGTCATCAAGCTTTCGCTGAGTAACCTTCATTGAACTAGTTCCCCTTTCGAATGAGAAAACTCCAACTCATTTGTAGAAATTGTAGCGCAACTTGCGCGATGCGCATCCTGCAAGACGTATGAAAGGGACGGATTACCCCCTCATCTTCGGCAATTCGCAGGTACAAGTAGGCGCCTATTCGTTCGATTTCAGGCTTTCGACCATATCGATCCGGCGCAGCTTCGGGCGCATGGCAAGCGTTACGATCACCGAGAACACCATGGTTAATAGGAACGCAATGATAAAGCTTGCCGCATGGATGTCGCGACCGAACATGACCTGATCTACCTCTGCCGTCACCACGACAAAGCCTTCCATCACGATGCCGAGCAAAAGACCCACGAGCGCACCGATCACGGCAAGCAGGAGCGTCTCGCGGTAGATGTAGGCATCGACTTCGCGCGGGGTGAAGCCGAGCACCTTCAGCGTGGCGATCTCGCGGATGCGCTCGGTGATGTTGATGTTCGTCAGGTTGTAAAGCACGACGAACGCGAGCAGGGCCGCCGCAATCACAAGGACCACGACCACGCTGTCGACGCTCTTGAGCATGGTTCGGTAACTATCGATAGTCTCGTCGTTGTAGGTAACCGTCTTCACGCCATCGGTCGCCAGAAGCTCGTCAGAGAGAACCTCACGCGCGCCCTCGTCTTCCACCTCGTTCGCATAAAGCGTGGTAAACACAGGTTCCTCGCCCATCACCTGCTCGTAGAGTGTCGGCGTGAAGTAGACGTAGTGCCCGACGTAGTTCTCCATGATGCCCGCCACGGTGACCTCGCGCCCGTCGCCCGTCGCGTCGCCCACGGCGTCCTCATCGAAGATGGAAAACGTGCTGCCCACCTCAAGGGAGAGCTCCATCGCAAGCTTCTCGCTCACGAGCACACCGTCGTCGGAGAGCGCAAGCTCCTCGTGCCCCTCACGCGTGCGCATCGTGATGAAGTCGGAGAAGGCGTCGGGATGCTCGGGCACGATGATGTCGATGCGGTGCTGGCTTATGTCCGCGCCGTCGCCGGAGACGGACTGCGCCTGCTTGTTCGCGGCGGCAAGCCAGGTGAAATCTCCCGAGGCGTCTTCCCTAACCCGTTGTTCCACCTGGGATTTCTCGTCAGGCGTGCAATCGGAGTCCATACGAACGATGGTGTTGTAGTGGTAGAGCTCGCCATATTGCTTGTCGATGATGTCGTTGATGGCGTTTTGCAGCCCCAAGCCCGTGAGCAGAAGCGCCGTGCAGCCGGCGATGCCCACGATTGCCATGATAAAGCGGCGCTTGTAGCGGAAGAGGTTGCGCGAAGTGACCTTCCAGGAGAACGACAGGCGGTGCCACACGGGGCGGATGCGCTCGAGCAAGATGCGCTTGCCGGCCTTCGGGGCACGCGGCAGCATGAGGAACGCCGGGCGCTCGCGTAGCGTCGAGGCCGCAGCGAACCAGGTGGCGATTACGGTGATTCCCACGCCGAGCCCCGCAGCGGCGGCCGTCATGGCGGGATCGACCGGGCACGGCCGACACGGGACGGCGTAGATGATCGCATAGGCGCCCATGATGAACCAGGGCAAAAACTTCGAGAGCGCGACGATGCCGATAATCGCACCGACGCCGCTTGCCACGATGGCGTAAATGAGGTACTTCGAGGTGATGCGCGCCTTGCTGTAGCCGAGTGCCTTGAACGTGCCGATGAGCACGCGCTCCTCCTCCACCATGCGCGTCATGGTGGTAAGCGAGACGAGCGCCGCCACGAGGAAGAACAAAAACGGGAAGACTTGCGCAATCTGATCGATGCGGCCCGCGTCCGACTTGAAGCTCTCGGCGCCGATGTTCTTCGTGAGGTCGAGCACGTACACCTCGCCCTCGGTATCGACGATCGCATCCACGTCGGCCTGAGCATCGGCAAGCTTCGCCTCGGCGTCGGCGAACTGCTCCTCAGCATCTGCGCGCTGAGCGGACAGCTCGCTTGCGCCCTCTTCGTATTGCGCGAGGCCATCCTCGTATTCGGAGCGGCCCGAGGCAAGCTGCCGCCGTCCCGACTCCAGCTGGGCGCGGCCGCTGTCGATGGTCGCCTGCGAGCTTGCAAGCTCACCTTCGGCGGCATCCATGCTCGCCTGCGCCTGGGAGCGCTGCTCGGCAAGCTGGGCACGCCCCTGCGCGATCTGCTCGGGAACGCCCGCGGTCTGCGCGTCTATCTGCGCGATGGCGGCCTCAAGCTGCGCCACGACATCGTGCGCGCCCGCCGCCTGCGCCTGCGCGAGCTGCTCGACGAGCATCGCCCGCTGGGCCATGGCGGCATCATAGCTCGCCTGGGCGGCGTCGAGCTGGGCCTCCGCAGCCGCGAACTGTTCCTCGGCAGCTGCGCGCTGGGCGTCGAGCTCCGCCCGCCCGCTATCGACCTGCGCCTGTCCGCTCGCAAGATCGCGAGCGCTCGAGTCGATGGTCGCCTGCGAGCTCGCGAGCTTCGCAGCCGCATCATCAAGCTTCGTCTTCGCGTCGTCAAGTTCCACCTGAGCATCGTCGAGCTTCTGAAGTGCATCGGCGCGCTCGGTCTCGAAGTCGGCTCGGCTCTCGTCAAGTTCCGCCTGCGCATCGGCCCGAATGCCGTCAAGACGCGAGGCCAGAAGATCGTCGGAGATACCGTTGATGCGCGATGCCGTCGCATCGACAAGTGATTGGTAGTCATCGGTCGCCCATTGCGCCTCGCGAGCGCCAGCAACGGTGACGAACGCCTCGGTATAGGGGAAATCCTCCGCGAAAGCGCCTTCGGGAATATAGGCGAAGGTCGCGAGCTGCCCCGACCCGAGCGACGTCGACCCCACCGAAGTCGAGCACGTGTAATACGAGGAACGGACAAAGCCCGAGACCGTGTACTCGTGAACGGCGAAGGTGTCTTCGAGATCGGAGGTCCCTTCCGCAAGCAGGACCTTATCGCCGACGTTCACCTCGGTCGACCACACCGTGTCGGCGGACAACAAACACTCGTCGTTCGAATCGGGCCAGGAGCCTTCGACAAGGATGGGCCGGTTGATATAGTTCGGATCCTCAGATTCAACGTTCAAACCGTCGTCGCATTCACTCGCCCGCGCCTTATCGACGTTGAGGGAATGGATGCGCGTCGTGTACTGCACGCCGTCGATCTGCGCGATGACGTCCGACTCATATGCCGGCATGACACCGCTTACACCTTCAACCTGGGAAATCTCGTCGATCTGATCGTCGGTGAACCCGAGCGTGGAAACAACGCGCAAATCGCACAGGTTGGTCGCGTCGTAGTACGTGTCGCCCGCAAGACGCATGTCGGGGCCGGTGAGACGCAAGCCCGCATAGAAGCCACATCCGAGCGCCGCGATGATGGCAATAGCGAGGAAGCGCCCAAGCGAATGGGTGATCGACCGCATTACCTCTTTGCGGAATGCCCCTGCCATCGGCTACCACTCAATCGTTTCAGCGGAGGCGGGATGGGCGTTTTGCTCCACGGCGGCAACCTTGCCCTCGCGGATATGAATCACGCGGTCGGCGATGTCGGTGAACGCGGAATTGTGCGTGATGAGCACGACAGTCTTGCCCGTGTTCGCGCACGTGTCCTGCAAAAGCTTTAGGATCGCCTTGCCCGTCTTATAGTCGAGGGCGCCCGTGGGCTCATCGGCCAAAAGCACCTTCGGGTTCTTTGCGAGGGCGCGGGCAATAGCGACGCGCTGCTGTTCGCCGCCCGAGAGCTGCGAGGGGAAGTTGTCGATGCGATGAGAGAGGCCCACTTCGGCAAGGACTTCAGCGGCATCGAGAGGGTCAGTGCAAATCTGGCTTGCGAGCTCAACGTTCTCGAGCGCCGTCAGGTTCTGCACGAGGTTGTAGAACTGGAACACAAAGCCGATGTCGTAACGGCGATAATACGTGAGCTCCTTCTCGTCGAACGAGCTCACCTCGCGCCCGTCGAGCATAATCGTGCCCGACGTGCAGGAATCCATGCCGCCGAGCATGTTCAAAAGCGTGGTCTTACCCGAGCCCGAGGGCCCGACCACGACGACGAACTCGCCTTTTTCGACGGTGAACGACATACCGTCGACAGCGGCGACCTCAACCTCGCCCATCTGATAGATTTTGCGAACATCGCGGAACTCGATAAACGCCATGCGGACTCCTCGAAATATCGTCGTTTGTCCCATTATAGCGAAACCTCACCGTTAAACGCGCTCGAGGTTGGTCAAGAGCAAAGGATAGCGGGCGTCGAGAAAGAAAAAGCCCCAGGTCAAATAACCTGGGGCTTCGTAGCAGGCGTCAATCGCTCAGAGATAGGACTCTAGGCGTTGAACAGCTCGATGGAATCGCCTTCCTTGAGCGTGACCATGGCCTTCTTCCACGTACGGGTACGGCCAGCCGCACCGCGCATGCGCTTCGGCTTGGACTTCACGTTCAGGGTGTTCACCTTGGTCACCGTCACGTTGAAGATGGCCTCAACTGCCTGACGGATCTCAACCTTGTTGGAGGTCTTGGCGACCTCGAAGGTGTAGGTGTTCTTCTCCATCATGTCGTAGCTGTGCTCCGTGATGACGGGGCGGATGATAACCTCGCGAGGATCCTTCATTTATGCAAGCACCTCCTCGATGCGGGCCAGGGTGGACTCAGTCAGCACGAGCATCTTGTTGTCCAAGAAGTCGTAGGTGTTGATCATGCACACCGGGACGATGGTGACGGTCGGGATGTTGCGGAAGGACTTGTAGGTGTTGATGTCCTCGTTGCCGATCACGAGCGTCGCGCGACCCTCGATGCCGAGCGCCTTCAGGGCAGCAACGGCGTCCTTGGTGCAGGGCTTCTCGAAGTTCCAATCAGCGACGACCATGAGCTGGTTGTCGGCGAGCTTCGCGGAAAGCGCAGAGCGCATCGCGAGCTTGATCTCCTTCTTGTTCACCTTCATCTCGTAGGAGCGGGGATGCGGACCGAACACGGTGCCGCCGCCAGCCCATTGAGGTGCGCGGATGGTGCCCTGACGAGCGCGGCCAGTGCCCTTCTGGCGCCACGGCTTCTTGCCGCCGCCACGAACCTCGCCACGGGTCTTGGTGTCATGCGTGCCCTGGCGCCACGAAGCGCGCTGCGCGCGGACCGCAAGGTGCATGACCGGGACGTTCGGCTCGATGCCGAACACGGAAGGATTGAGCTCGGCAGTGCCGGTCTTCTCACCCTTCGCGTCCTTGATATCAATCGTTGCCATATGTAATGCAGCTCCTAATCTTCGTTACTAACTACGCCATGCGCACGCGCACGATGCCGTTCTTGCCGCCCGGGATACCACCCTTGACGAGGATGAGGTTCTGCTCCTCATCGATGCGAACGACCTCGAGGTTGCGGACGGTCACCGTGTCACAGCCCATGTGACCCGGCATGCGAACGCCCTTGAAGACGCGGGACGGGGTTGCGCACTGGCCAACCGAACCGGGAGCGCGATGGAAGTGCGCACCGTGTCCGCCAGGGCCGCCGGCAAAGCCGTAGCGCTTGATGACGCCAGCGAAGCCCTTGCCCTTGGAAGTGCCGGTGACGTCGACCTTCTTCACGTCGGCAAATGCCGCGACGGTCTGCAGGTCGCCCGTCTTGTACTCGCTTGCGTCCTCGACGCGAACCTCGCGCAGGTAACGAACAGGCTCGGTGCCGAGCTTCTCGAAATGGCCCGCCATCGGCTTGTTGACCTTCTTCGGCTTGATTGCGCCGAAGCCCAACTGAACAGCTTCGTAACCGTCCGTAGCCTTCGTCTTCACCTGGCAGACCTTGTTCGGCTCAGCCTGGATAACGGTAACGGGAACGACGGTTTCGTTCTCAGCGAAGATCTGCGTCATGCCGATCTTCTTGCCAAAGATTGCATTAATCATTTAAAAGAGCCCCCTTACAGCTTGATCTCGATGTCGACGCCGGCCGGGAGATCGAGACGCATCAGGGAGTCGACCGTGTTCGGGGTCGGCTCCAGGATGTCGATGAGGCGCTTGTGGGTGCGCATCTCGAACTGCTCGCGGGAATCCTTGTCGACGTGCGGGCCCTTGACGACGCAATACATGTTGCGCTCCGTCGGCAGCGGAATAGGACCGGACACCTTGGCACCCGTCTTCTGCGCGGTATCGACGATGAGCTTGGTGGACTGATCCACGATCTCATGATCGTACCCCTTCAAGCGGATGCGAATCTTCTGATTAGCCACTTATCTTACCTCCATTAAGCTTGTCGCAGCCGCGCCTTACGCGTTGCCGCCAGCCTTGCTGATAATCTCTTCGGACACGCTCTTCGGAACCGGCTCGTAGGACGCGAACTGCATCGTGTACGTCGCACGGCCCTGGGTGCCGGAGCGCAGGTCGGTTGCATAGCCGAACATCTCGCCCAGCGGAACCTTCGCGGAGATGACGACGGCGTTGCCACGTGCTTCCTGGCCGCAGATCATGCCGCGGCGGCTCGGGATGTCACCCATGACGAAGCCCATGTACTCCTCGGGGGTTTCAACCTCGACGGACATGACCGGCTCGAGGATGACCGGGTCAGACTTGCGCAGCGCGTCCTTGATCGCCATGGAGCCTGCGACCTTGAATGCAGCTTCGGAAGAGTCGACGTCGTGGTAAGAACCGTCGATGAGCTCGACGCGAACGTCCTCGACGGGGTAACCAGCCAGAACGCCCGTGTTGAGAGCTTCCTGGATGCCCTTGTCGATGGAAGGAATGTACTCCTTCGGCACGACGCCGCCGACGATCTTGTTCTCGAACTCGTAGCCCTTGCCGGCTTCCTGCGGATACATGTTGATGACCGCATGGCCGTACTGGCCGCGACCACCGGACTGGCGGACGAACTTGCCCTCGGCGTTGAGCACTTCGTGGCCCGGACGCTCGCGGTAGGCAACCTGCGGCTTACCAACGTTCGCCTCGACCTTGAACTCGCGCAGAAGACGGTCAACGATGATCTCGAGGTGAAGCTCGCCCATGCCGGCGATGATGGTCTGGCCGGTCTCATGGTTGGTCGACACGCGGAACGTCGGGTCCTCTTCTGCCAGCTTCTGGAGTGCGATCTCCATCTTGGTCTGGTCGGCCTTGGTCTTCGGCTCGACAGCAACGTCGATAACGGGGTCGGCGAATTCCATGGACTCGAGGATGATCGGCGCGTCTTCCTCGCACAGCGTGTCGCCCGTGGTCGTGTTCTTCAGGCCAACGACGGCGACGATATCGCCAGCGGAGCAGGCGTCGATGTCAACGCGCTGGTTGGAGTGCATCTGAAGCAGGCGGCCGATGCGCTCTTTCTTATCCTTGGTGGCGTTGGACACGTAGGAACCAGCGTCCAGATGGCCGGAGTACACGCGCAGGTAGGTGAGCTTGCCGACGAACGGGTCGGTCATGATCTTGAACGCGAGGGCCGCAAACGGGGCCTTCGGATCGCTCGGGCGCTCATCTTCCTCGCCGGTCTCGGGGTTGGTGCCCTTGATGGCGGGAACGTCGATCGGAGCCGGGAGGTAGTCGACAACGGCGTCGAGGAGTTCCTGCACGCCCTTGTTCTTGTAGGCGGAGCCCACGAACACGGGGTTGATCTTGCAGGCGATGACGCCCTTGCGCAGGGCAGCCTTCAGCTCTTCGACGGAGACTTCCTCTTCCATGAGGACCTTCTCCATGAGGTCGTCGTCGCAGTCGGCGGCAGCCTCGAGGAGCTCCTGATGGTACAGCTCGGCGTCATCCTTGAACTCGGCAGGGATCTCGTCCATGGGCTCAGGGTAGGTCATGCCCTTGTCGTCTGCCTTGAAGTCCCATGCGGTCATGGTGACAAGGTCGATGACGCCCCAGAAGTTGTCCTCAGCGCCCATCGGGAGCTGTGCAGCAACTGCCTTCGCGCCCAAGCGATCTTTCATGGTCTGGATCGCATGGAGGAAGTCGGCGCCAACGCGGTCGTACTTGTTGATGAACGCGATGCGGGGAACACCGTAGCGCTCGGCCTGACGCCAAACGGTCTCGGACTGCGGCTGAACGCCGGCAACGGCGTCGAACACGGCGACGGTGCCGTCGAGAACGCGCAGGGAGCGCTCAACCTCGGCGGTGAAGTCCACGTGGCCCGGGGTGTCGATGATCTGGAAGCGATAGGTCTCGCCATCCTTCTTCCAGAAGCAGGTGGTAGCAGCAGCGGTGATGGTCACGCCGCGCTCCTGCTCCTGCACCATCCAGTCCATCGTCGCGGCGCCATCATGCACCTCGCCGATCTTGTGGGTCTTGCCAGTGTAGTAAAGGATTCGCTCGGTAGTGGTCGTCTTACCGGCATCGATGTGGGCCATGATGCCGAAGTTACGAGTGAGCTTCAGGTCGTTAGTCTTAGCCATGTTCCCTCACGACCTAGAAGCGGTAGTGCGAGAACGCACGGTTGGACTCGGCCATCTTGTAGAGGTCCTCACGCTTCTTGACGGAAGCGCCGGTGTTCTCGGCTGCGTCCATGATTTCTGCAGCGAGGCGCTGCTTCATGGTGTGCTCCTTGCGCTTGCGCGAGAAGTCTACGATCCAGCGGATGGCGAGCGTGGTGGCGCGACGGGAGTTGACCTCCATCGGCACCTGGTAGGTTGCGCCGCCGACACGCTTCGGCTTGACCTCGAGCGTGGGGCGAACGTTGTCCATGGCCTTCTTGAAGACGGACAGGGGATCCTGGCCGGACTTCTCCTCGACGATGCCGAAAGCACCATAGACGATGCCCTCGGCGATGGACTTCTTGCCATCGAGCATGATCTTGTTGATCAGCTGGGTGACGAGACGATTGTTGTACTTTGCGTCCGGCTGAGTTTCACGACGGACTGCTGCTGCACGACGCGGCATTGGGTAACTCCTTCTTTCCTGCGCGCTTCGAGGGGGCTTCCTTGCCTCCCATTAGGCCTTTCTTTTCTGGCCCGCGCGACTTAGCGGTTTACTTATTTCGGGCGCTTGGCGCCATAGCGGCTGCGAGCCTGCTTGCGCTTGTCGACTGCAGCGCAGTCGAGAGCAGCGCGGATGACCTTGTAACGGACACCAGGAAGGTCCTTAACACGACCACCGCGGATAAGCACCATGGAGTGCTCCTGGAGGTTGTGACCTTCGCCGGGGATGTAGGCCGTTACTTCCATGCCGTTGACGAGGCGGACACGGCAAACCTTACGAAGAGCCGAGTTCGGCTTCTTCGGCGTGGTGGTGTACACACGGGTGCACACGCCACGCTTCTGCGGGTTGCCCTTGAGCGCCGGCGTCTTGGACTTGGCGACAGCCGTCTTGCGGCCCTTGCGGACCAACTGATTAATAGTAGGCAAGTTCCTTCTCCTTCTTTACTACCTGGCTTCGCGCAACCTGACCATGTGGCTGCGAAAACCATATGCCTGCTGGGATTGCCCCGCGTGCGAGGCGCTCCCCCATTTTCATGTACGCTCAGCTGTTGCGCACACGAAAATACACGCCGCAATGCGGCGCGAGTTGGTACTATACGGCTCGAACACCAGCTTGTCAAACGCCACGCACCCGGGTGTGTCTATCCCCTAGGGTAAACGGCGCACAGGGTGGGACATCATGCAGACAGGTTGCTGTGAGCTGGCAAAACACAACTTGAAGAAGCTGTCTCGCGAGCGCTTTCGGGGCAATTGCCGCGTCGGTGCCTCCTCGCTTGGGTGCCGTCTCCTTTTCTTCTCCATAATTCTCCAGCGCAACTTCCGACGAGGCGACACCTTCCTTGCTTTTCTCGAGCAGCCCGGCATAACTCGGACCCTTATGCGGAAAAGGGCGCCTGAGGGAAGGCGCCCCGTGAAGCTGCGAGCCGTGATAGGGATGGAAGCAACGGCTCGCTGGAAGTATGCAGTTGGTTTGGGCGCGTGCGCTCGCTCCGAAGAGGGCCTCGGCACCTCGTTATTGGCGGCCTGCTGCACGAACCCCTTCGATGTAGCCGTTTTCCGCAGCCGCCACTGCACGATCGCGGCTTGCACGGCGCTCCTTGAGCGACTCAGCAGCATCGATGATGCCGCGCTCCGCGTCGAGCTTGCAATTGCGGAAGTACACCGCCCAATTCACCGCGATGCACACCACATTGATGAAGTACACGGCAAGCACCCAGTTGATCGTGCCGGACACGAACTTCGCGGCAATGCCGGCAACATAGCCGAGCGTGATGAGCAGGATGAACTGCCAGCTCGTTCCCGCCGCCGTACGCGCCTTGTAGTTCTTGTACGCATTCATCGGCCACGACAGGCCAAAACAGATGAGCATGACAGCTTCAAGCACTTCCGCCAAGGAAAATCATCTCCCGAATCGAGCATCGTTATATCTTTGCTTATAGTAGGCGTCTTCTTGATAATGTCTAATATATCTTTAAGATGAAACCGATAAGTAATCCGTTATTGAATTGGGATGCCCATGGAACTGCTTCAGCTGAAATACTTCCTCGCCGTAGCCGAAAGCGAGCACATGACCAACACGGCCAAGCAGCTCCACATCGCACAGCCTGCGCTTTCTCAGTCGATCCACCGGCTCGAGCAGGAGCTCGGCGTGAGCCTATTCGAGCGTGCGGGGCGCGGCATCCGCCTCTCCCCCGCCGGCGCCTACGTTCGCGACCGCGTGAAGCCGGCGATGGAAACCCTCGAGAACGTGACGCGCGACGTGCAGCTTTTCCAACAGGGCGAGCAGGGTGTGGTCCGCGTCGGCGTCCATGCGGCATCCGGGGTAGCCATTGACGGCATCGCCGCCTACAGCGAGCTCAACCCGCACGTCTCGTTCGAGATCACGCAGGACGAGCGCGAGCGGCATCGCGATGTCATCGTGACAACCGTCACGCCGCGCGGCTCGAGCACCGTGGAGAACGCCACCGAGAAGACGCCTTTCTCCGAGCGCATCGGCATCGCCGTTCCCGCAGGCAGCACGCTTGGGGAAACCGCCTCGCTTTCCGACTTCGCAAGCGAGCGGTTCATCGCGCTCGCCGGCTCGCGCCGCTTTCGCGAGGTGTGCGACACCTTCTGCACGCGGCGCGCCTTCACGCCGCATATCGCGTTTGAAAGCGACAATCCCCTCGTCGTGAAGAAGATGATCGGCCTCGGGCTTGGCGTGGGATTTTGGCCCGACCACAGCTGGGGCGACCTCGATCCCGCATCGTGCCGCCTCGTCCATCTGCGGGAAACCGAGTTCACGCGCGATGTCATCGTTGCGAAGACGAGCCGCTGCACCCCGGATTCCGAAGCACAGCGATTCTACGAGTTCCTGCTCGACTACGTGGCGAAACGTTGGGAGGAATAGCGCCCGAACGTGTGGCGGGGACTTGGCGCGACCGCCCCGCAGGTTTGCGCTAAGATGCCTGTGCAATATCGCCCCTGCAACGGCCGCCCCGCAGGGACAGCCCCAATATCGTCAAAGTCGCTCGCGCACGCACAAGGCCCCGACGCCTGCGCGGATTTGCGCGAGACATCGGGGCCTTGTCGCTAAAAGAGCGAGCATCCACCTTCGCGGACGCGCCTTCTTACGCAGCGAGAATGGGAGCCGCGACCTGCTTCTTGCGGGAAAGCACGCCGGGCATCCAGGCGCTTTCGCCGTCGTTCAAGTTCACGCCGAACACGTCGGAGACGAACTGCGTATCGCCCTCGCAGATGAACTGCGAACCCTCGGCGAGGATATCGGTCGCGAAGAACAGCACGAACTGGTAACCCTTTTCGGCGACGAGCGCTTTGATGGCCTCGCGAATCTCAGCTTCGCGGCCGAGCACCGCCTTCAGGTCGACGGTCTCGAACTGGCCGATGTAGACCTTGTTGCCGTTCTTGAGTTCGAATTCCTTCGCATCGGCGTTCACCAGCTTGTCGATAGGAAGCTCGGCAGGGTTCGAGCGGCACTTGAAGATGTCCATTCCGTATTCGACGGGATCGACGCCCAAGGTCTTGGCCGTGCGCGCAATCATGTCGCGGTCGAAATCGGTCGTGGTGGGCGACTTCATGATAACGGTGTCGGTAAGCATCGCGCCGAGCAGGAGCGCGGCGATGGACTCGGGAAGCTCCACGCCCTCGATTTCGAACTCGCGCGCGACGATGGCGGCGGTGGAGCCGACGGGCTTCACGTTCACGCGAATCGGCTGTGCGGTGGTAAGGCCGCCCAAGCGATGGTGGTCGACAACTTCAACGAGGTCGTCGGTGTTAAGGCCGTCCACGGACTGGAGCAACTCGTTGTGATCGACGAGGATTACCTTAGCGCCCTCGGGAACCGACTCGATGAGCCGGGGCTGCTCGATGCCGCGCTCGCCCATGATCCACTCGGTCTCGGGGGGGAGCGGGCCCAGGCGCACCGGCTCGTATGCTGCCTCTTCGCCCGCGCGGCGCGCGAGTTCGTTTTTCAGGTATGCATACCCGACAGCCGCGCTGATGGCGTCGTTATCAGGGTTTTTGTGACCGACGACGATGATCGATGACATGTTCTCTCTCCTTGCTTCTCCGCCGCGCAGCTCAAAGCGGCAACGTTCGTCGCGGTGCGCAGCTAACCTGAGCGCTCTCGGCGGGATGTTGAAAATGCCCGAACAGTATAACGCACACCCCGCATCGCGCGAGCTCGGAAACGCAATCGCGCCAGGTGTCGGCGTGAAAGGGATTGCAGGTCGCGGAGCCTCTGCGCTTGCGAGCTCGCGCTTTCCACCCCCTTTGCCCCAACGCAACTGATATATAGTGTTGATGGAATCGGCACGGCGATGCGCATCTCGAAACGGAAGTTGAGGATGCTTGTTGCGACACATCACGCGCAACGCTCACGCCATTGCGCATGCCGCGGGCGGCTTTGCACACGCTGCACGCAACGCACACGTCATTCCGCAAGACGCACGCGACAACATCAAACCGAGGAGAAACAGGAGCTCATTCCCATGAAAACGCTTGGACTTCGCGACATCATCGGCCCGATCATGGTCGGACCCTCCTCCTCGCATACGGCAGGGGCGCTGCGCATCGCGCTCATGGCGAGAAACCTCTGCGGGTCGGCTCCCCAAAAGGCGGAGTTTCGTCTCTTGGGGTCGTTCGCACACACCTACCAAGGCCACGGCACCGATAAGGCCCTCGTCGCGGGCATGCTTGGGTTTGCCGCTGATGACCTGCGCGTTCGCGACTCCTTCCGCTGGGCCTCCGCAAAGGGGCTCGTCTTCTCCTTCACCCCCGACCCCCAGGCCGACGATTTCGCGCACCCCAACACGATCGACGTCACCGTGACTGACGAGGCGGGCTGCACGGTTTGCGTGCGCGGCGAGAGCATCGGCGGCGGCGCGGCCGTGATCACCCGCCTCGACGGCATCGACGTGCATATCACCGGCGAGCACACGAGCGTCGTCGTACGACAGCGAGACGAAGCGGGCGTGCTCGCCCATATCGCAAGGTGCCTATCGGATGAAGGTGTAAACATCGCGACGACGCGCATGTTCCGCGAAAGGCGCGGCCAGGTAGCCTACACCGTGCTCGAGTGCGACCAGCGGGTGAGCGACAAGGTGCGCCGCGCGATCGCCGAGCACCCCGGCATCTTCGACGTGCGCGTGATTCCCGCCGACAGCACAGCTTCCGAGGGTGAAAGCGCGAAAGGCGACAACATCGACGAGGGGCAGGCGCTCATAAACTTCGAAGCGCTCGATTTTGCAAGCGGGAAAGAGCTCTTGAACTGGTGCGATGCTCATGAATCGACCATCTCGCAAGCATTCTGCGCCCGAGAAGAGGCCCTGTGCGCGTCGCAGGGGTGCGCCGCCGACACGCAGGAGTACCTCAAGCGCGCGCTTAGCGCAATGCGCGCCTCAACGCTGCGGCCGATCGAAGAACCGGCCGAGTCCATGGGCGGCCTTTTGGGCAGCGAGGCGCAACGGATGCGCGCGCTCCATGCGTCCGGGAGAAGCGTCTGCGGCGATTTGACGGCGAAGGCGGCGACCTACGCGATGGCCGTCCTTGAGACGAACGCGTCGATGGGCCGCATCGTCGCCGCGCCCACTGCGGGCAGTGCGGGCGTCGTCCCCGGTGTGCTCATGGCACTCGGAGAAGAGCGCGGATTCACCGATGAAGACCTGGCTCGCGGGCTTTCCTGCGCGGCCGCCGTGGGATACCTCATCACGAGAAACGCCACCGTGTCGGGCGCCGAGGGCGGCTGCCAGGCGGAGGTGGGCGCCGCATGCGCCATGGCCGCTGCGGCAACCTGCGAGCTTGCCGGGGGCACGCCCGCGCAGTGCCTGAACGCTGCCGCGAACGCACTCACCAGCCTGATGGGGCTCGTCTGCGACCCCGTGGCGGGACTGGTGGAAGTGCCCTGCCAGAAGCGAAACGCGGCAGGTGCCGCCGTTGCGCTCGTGAGTGCGGAGATCGCCCTTGCGGGTATCGGGAACCTCGTCGACTTCGACCAGACGGTCGATGCGATGTTCGCTGTGGGCAAGAGCCTCCCCTTCGAGCTGCGTGAAAGCGCCCTCGGGGGCCTCGCCGCCACCCCCGCCGCCTGCGCCTACTGCGAAAGCTGCCTGAACAGGGGCTAGAGGGCATCCCACCGAAGCCAGATTTGGAAAACCACCCTACTCCTCGGCCCACTCTTCCAGCTTCAGCCCTGGCACGCGCTTGAACTCCCTTGCATTACGCGTCACCAGCGTGGCGTTGCGCGAGCGCGCTGTAGCGGCAATGAGCATATCGTTCGGGCCGATGAGCTGCCCTTTTGATTCCAGTTGCGCACGAATGGTCGCGTATTCCCGCGCAGCTCCGGAGTCGAAGGAAACGACTTCGAAGGGAAGAAGAAACTGCTCGACAAGCAAGCGATTCTCTTCCATGCGAGCGCTTTTCTCTGCTCCGAGCAAAAGCTCCGCCTCCACAACAGAAGGCACTTTGAACAGGCGCGGATCGCTTCTTCGCAAAAGGTTGTACAGGTAAGGCATCCGTCCGCGCATGAATTCAATGCAAACGCAAGAGTCGAGAAAGTACACAACGCACCGCCTACTCAAACGGAGAATCGAACGAAATGGAATCGTCCAACGAAGCATCCAGCTCAAGCGGCTCGACGAACGTCGGATCATCAAGTGCGCCGTATGTTTCCCAAAAGCCCGCAGGCCACGCCGATTCCGCCCGGTTTTGAATAAGACAGCGAGCGTATTGGGACAGCGAAACACGCTCGCGACCTGCACCATCACGCAAAGATTCCATTGTTTCGTCATCGAGATACAAGGACAGCTGGGGCATCGCACCCTCCTTACAACAACAAGTATAGAACCAAGTATACTTGTATCTCTACTTGTTCGCAAGGAGAGACAGGGTCGAGTCTTCTTGGCAGCCATGCGGTCAAGAAGCATTAAAGCTAAAGGAAAGCGGCAGTCGAACCGAAAGCCCGTGCTCGATGGCACATCGCCCCCTTGAGCAAAGAGGCTGCCAGGGAGATGAGCCTTCCCTTGCAGCCCCTCGCCTGCACTAGCCGATCTTCACGATGGGGGCGTAGTCCTTCAGAAGCTTCTTCGTCTGGCCGGTTTTCGCGAAGCGGATGTGGAGCGTGTCGCCGTCGACCTTCACAACCTTGCCGCGGCCGAATGTCTTGTGGTCGACCGCGTCGCCGACGGAGAAGGCGACGCCCGCCGCTTCCTTCTTCCCCGCCTTCGGGTTCACGTAGCTGCCCGAACCGTGAGCGCTCAACCCCGTATGCCCGCTTCGGCCTGCGCGATCGCGGTCGCCACGGCCTGCGCTTCCCGACGCGCTCGAGCGCCCAAACACGCGGCCGCCACCCGCCTCCGTACCGCTTCCCGCGATGCCTCGGCGGCTGCCGCGCTTCTCCCAGCCGGTGCCGGAAAAGCCCGCAGAGCCCAATCCCGACGTTTGGCGCAGCTCGGCGGGAATCTCGTGGATGAAGCGCGATACCGGGTTCGCCGACGTCTGGCCGAAAATCTGGCGCTGCTGCGCGCACGTGAGGTAGAGCACCTTTCGCGCACGGGTGATCGCAACGTAGGCAAGCCTGCGCTCCTCCTCAATTCCCGCAGCGTCGTTCACGCTGTTCATGTGCGGGAAAAGGGTCTCCTCCATGCCCGCCGTGAATACGCAATCGAACTCGAGACCCTTTGAGGAGTGCACGGTCATGAGCGTGACTGCCTTGCCGTCCTCCCCCATGGTGTCCAAATCGGTGCGCAGGCGGACCCACTCGATGAAGTCGGCGAGGGAATCCCCACGGAGCACGCGCACGGGCTCCGCGTCGCCGGCAACCGCATCCCCCTCCGTCGGCGCCGCAAACTCAGCGTCGTCCTCCTCATGCGTCTGCGAGAACTCGTCGACAACGCCCATGAACTCCTGGATGTTCTCGATGCGCCCGCGCGCCTCGTCGGTGTTCTCGTTGGTGAGCGCAGAGATGAGTCCCGCGCGATCGACGATCATCTCCACCACGCGGCGCAGCTCGCCCGAATACTCCTGAGCCTCCTTGATAAGCTCCACGAACTCCCCCACCGCGCGACGGGTCGAGGCGCGCAGCTCGGGATCGAGAACGACGAGCTCGGCGCCTTGCATGAACGTCATGCCCATCTCGCGGGCGAACTGCTCGATGCGCTCGATGGTGGTCTTGCCGATTCCGCGGCGCGGCACATTGATGACGCGCTTTGCGGCAATGTCGTCGGCGGGGTTCACGACCAGCGTGAGGTATGCCATGACGTCGCGAATCTCCGCGCGATCGAAGAACTTCGTGCCGCCGACGATGCGGTAGGGCACGCCCGCGCGCAAAAGCATATCTTCAAGCATGCGCGACTGCGCGTTCGTGCGGTAGAAAACGGCGATCTGGTTGTACGACATGCCAGCCGAGCGGCGCTTCTCGATCTCGCCCGCGATCCAACGGCCCTCATCGCGCTCGTCAGTCGCCATATAGACGTGGATTTTCTCGCCGTCCTCGGCGGAGGTGAAGAGCTTTTTCGCCTTGCGATGCTGGTTGTTCGCGATGACGGCGTTCGCAGCGGCGAGCACGTTGCCCACGCTGCGGTAGTTCTGCTCAAGCTTCACCGTGTGGCAGTTGGGATAATCCTGCTCGAACTCGAGGATGTTGCGAATGTCGGCACCGCGCCACGAGTAAATGGACTGGTCGTCGTCGCCCACGACCATGATGTTTTTGTACTTCTGCGCCAAAAGCCCCGTGATCGCGTACTGCGCATGGTTAGTGTCCTGATATTCGTCCACCATGATGTAGCGGAAGCGCTCCTGATAGGCCTCGAGCACATCGGGATGGTTCTTCAGCAGCAGATACGCATACACGAGCAGATCGTCGAAGTCGAAGGCGTTCGCAGCACGCAAGCGCTCCTGCAGGCGTGTGTAGATGCGAGCGGCCACCTTTCCCACCGGGTCGATCGCCTGCTTCTCGAAATCGCCCGGCACGATGAGCTCGTTTTTCGCCTGGGAGATGCGCCCCATGAGGGCGTTTATGGGAAAGCGCTTCGGGTCGATGTCGAGCTCTGCCATGATTTCCTTGTACAGGCGCTTCTGGTCGTCGGTGTCGTAGATGGTGAAGCTCTTCGAGAAGCCGAGACGCTCGGCGTCGGCGCGCAACATGCGCACGCACATGCTGTGGAAGGTGGAGACCCACATGCCGCGGCACCGCGGCCCGATGATGCCCTGAAGGCGCTCGCGCATTTCGGCAGCAGCTTTGTTGGTGAAGGTGATCGCAAGAATTTCCCACGGCGCCACATCCAGGTCTTCCACGAGATGGGCGATTCGGTAGGTAAGTACGCGCGTCTTGCCCGAGCCTGCGCCCGCCAGTACCAAAAGCGGGCCTTCCGTGCACTGGACAGCTTCGGCCTGCGGGCCGTTTAACGTGGCGATGTCTACGGGCATAGGTATCTTCTCCTGCATACTGCGAACGGGAAATGCGCGGATGCGCAACGCGGCCGCGCAAGAAAAGCCTCGCGCGGCCGGCATCGATTCATGTTTCGTCCCTGCATTGTATCGCAGCCGACAAGGCCCGTCCCGCATACGGCAGGCGCTGCGCGAAAGCCACAGCTTTTGTTCGATTACGGGCGGTTTCACATGGAGATGACCGCGCGAAGTGTGCCTTTGGAGTAAAGTAGTCGGCAGCAAACTGAAGCAAACGAGCCGACTGCAAAGGAGCGCTTCATGGAAGAAGAGAAGCCGATTAAAATCATCCTGCTCACTGGATACCTCGGAGCAGGCAAGACCACCCTTTTGAACCACATCCTCGCAAACGAGGAAGGCATCCGCGCCGCGGTCATCGTGAACGACATCGGCGAGGTGAACGTCGACGCAGCGCTGATCGATTCGAACGGGTTCTCCGAGATGGATGGCGACCTCATTCCACTCACGAATGGATGTCTGTGCTGCACGCTTTCCGATGACCTGGCAAACCAGCTGACCGACATCGCGAACGCGGGCAAGTACGACTACATCATCATCGAGGCATCGGGCATCTGCGAACCGATTCCCATTGCCTACATCATCTCCGACTTCTGCGATCAGACGAAAAACGAGGGACACGCACCGCTCGATTTGGACAACATCGTGGCCGTTGTGGACTGCGCGCGCATGTACGACGAGTTCAACGGCGGGCGCGACCTGTTAGAGGAAGACATCGACGAGGACGACATCGAGAGCCTGCTCATCCAACAGATCGAGTTCTGCTCGACGCTCATCCTGAACAAGGCCGACAAGGTGACGCCCGAGCAAATGGATGAGCTGAAGGCAATCGTTCGCAGCCTACAGAAGGAAGCAGTCATCGTGGAGGCGACGCGCGGCGACGTTCCCATGAGTGAGCTTCTCGACACGAACCGCTTCGACTTCGAAAAGGCCTACAACTCCGCCGCCTGGGCAGACGCGATGGAACATCCCGAGGAGCACGACGACCCTGAGGTTCTCGAGTACGACATCGAGACCTTCATCTACAAGCGTCGCAAACCATTTGACCTCGACAAACTCAACGAGTACGCGGAGGGGTGGCCCACGAGCATCATCCGCGCGAAGGGCATCATGTGGGTGACCGAACATCCGGACACGGCATACGTCTTCGAGCAGGCGGGCCGCCAGATGACGATGGACGAGAGCAGCATGTTCGTCGACGCCGCCACCGAGGATGAGCGCCAGCAGGCGATCACCGAGTACCCCGAGATTATGGAAGACTGGGATCCTGAAGTGGGCGACCGCATGAACAAGATCTGCTTCATCGGACGTCATATGGACAAGGAAGCCCTCATCGCCGGCCTCGACTCCTGCCTCGTCGATTGGCATAAGTAAGCGAACAAAAAGGCCGACCCCCTCATCGGGAGTCGGCCTTTTCTTTTCAAGTGATGGCTGCGATAAGCCTACTTCACAGCACCAACAGCCTTGAGCTGAAGATCGTACCACTCCAGCTTGGTGCGGTGCGTTTCCAGCAGAGCCGTCGATTGGTCATCGCCCTTGCCCTCGAGCTGAGCGATAGCCTCACGAAGCTTCGCCGCTTTAGTGGTGAGTTCCTCGACATCGATGCTGTCGACGTCCTTGCCCATGCGAGCAAGGACGGACAGGTTGTTGTCGAGCACCTGGGCGAATCCGCCGTACGTCACAAAGTAGCGCTTATCCTTGCCAGCCTCATCGAGCGTCAGCGTCAACACGCCAGGGCGGTTGGTGCACACGAACATCTCATGGCCGGCCATAACGCCGAGGTCGCCCTCACTGCCCGGGATCTGAGCGTACTCGATCTCGCCGTGGAACAACTCGCGGGTCGGAATAGCCACCGTGCAACGGAATTTAGGCATTGGCTTTTTCCTTCGACTCGTTGTAAGCAGCGTACACCTCGTCGATGGAGCCCTTCAGACGGAAGAACTGCTCAGGAATCTCATCGCACTTGCCGTCGAGGATATCACCGAACGAACGGATGGTGTCCTCGAGCTTGACGTACTTGCCGTCGAGGCCGGTGAACTGCTTGGCCACATGGAAGCACTGGCCGAAGAACTGCTGCGCCTTACGGGCACGGTTCACGATCAGCTTCTGCTCTTCGGAAAGCTCGTCCATACCAAGGATGGCGATGATGTCCTGGAGGTCCTTGTAGTTCTGCAGGAGCTCCTGGATGCCGACAGCCACGCGGTAGTGCTCCTCGCCGACGATCTGCGGGTCGAGTGCGCGGGAGGTGGACTCCAGCGGGTCGACGGCCGGATAGATGCCGAGCTCAGCGATGGAACGGGAAAGAACCGTCTTCGCATCGAGGTGCGTGAACGTGGTGGCCGGAGCCGGGTCGGTCAAGTCGTCAGCAGGAACGTAGACGGCCTGCACCGAGGTGATGGAACCGGTTGCGGTCGAGGTAATGCGCTCCTGGAGGTCGCCCATCTCGGTAGCCAGCGTCGGCTGATAGCCTACAGCGGAAGGCATACGGCCGAGAAGTGCGGACACCTCGGAACCAGCCTGGGTGAAGCGGAAGATGTTGTCCACGAACAGAAGCACGTCCTGGCCCTGATCACGGAAGTACTCGGCTTCGGTCAGGCCAGCGAGGCCGACGCGCAGACGCGCTCCCGGCGGCTCATTCATCTGACCGTAAACCAAGCAGGTCTTGTTGATAACGCCGGAGTCGCTCATCTCGAGGAACAGGTCGGTACCCTCACGGGTACGCTCGCCTACGCCGGTGAACACGGACGTGCCGCCGTGCTCCTGAGCGAGGTTGTTGATGAGCTCCTGGATGATAACGGTCTTGCCGACGCCTGCGCCGCCGAACAGGCCGGTCTTGCCGCCCTTGATGAACGGCTCGATGAGGTCGATGGCCTTGATGCCGGTCTCGAAGATCTCCGTCTTGGTGGACAGCTGATCGTAATCGGGGGCCGGGCGGTGAATCGGCATGTAGCCGGTCACATCGGGCATCGGCTTCTCGTCAACAGGCTCGCCCATGACGTTCCAGATGCGGCCGAGGGTCTCGTTGCCAACCGGCATCATGATCGGATGACCGGTGTCGAGCACCTCGAGGCCACGAACCAGACCGTCAGTCGAGCTCATAGCGACGGAGCGGACGAGGTTGCCAGGGAGATGCGTTTCGACTTCGAGAACGACATGCATGTCGCCCGCGAGCGTCTTCGCGTCAACCGTAAGAGCGTTGTAGATTCCCGGCATGGATTCCGCGGGGAATTCCACGTCGACAACAGGACCGACGATACGCACAATGCGGCCGGTAGCGCCCTTGCTGGCCTCGAGCTCCTCTCTTGTAAGCAAATGTTCACTCATATTTAATCCTCCAAAGCCGCTGCGCCACCGACGATTTCCGAAATCTCGGTCGTAATGGCGCCCTGACGGACGCGGTTGTACAGTCTGGTCAACGTTTCGGCCATCTCAGTAGCGTTGTCGGTCGCCGACTTCATAGCCGTACGACGAGCGCCCTGCTCTGCTGCGGCTGAATCAATCAGCGCGTAGTAGAACGTGTTGCGCAGGTACGCCACCATGAGCTGGTGCATAACGGTTGCAGCATCGGGCTCGAAGTCCACATCGCCGGGAATCTTCTTCTCCCCATCGCGATAAGGCTCGAGGACATCCTCTTCCTTCGGCTCCAAACCAAGTACCTCGGCGAAGCTCATCATGTTGATCGGCAGAACCTGCTGCACGACGAGCGTCTGCTCGGCACCGTTCTTGGCATGATTGAACACGAGGGTAACCTCGTCAATCTGCCCGTTCTCGTAGCCATGGTTGTAGCCTTCGCCGATGTAGGCCGAAATCTCTGCAGCCTCTTCGTAAGTAGGATCTGCGGACAGATCGCGGAACTCGAAAATCGGTTTGACACCACGGTAGTTGAAATAGCCGATGGCCTTCTTGCCGCAAGCGATAACCTCAACCTCGATGCCCTGCTTTTCCTTCGCCTTGATAAGCTTCTCGGCTTCGCGGAGCACGTTGCTGTTGAAACCGCCTGCAAGCCCACGATCCGACGTGACCACAACGACGACGGCACGCTTCACCTCGTCATGCGTGATCAGCAGAGGCTCGGAATCGAGCGGGGCGTATTTCGCCGTGCTGATCAGCATGTCGGAGATGCAGTTAGCCCAAGGAAGCGCATTGAACACACGGTCGGTGGCGCGACGGATCTTCGCCGCCGCGACCATCTCCATCGTGCGCGTAATCTGCTTCGTCGAGGTGACGGAGTTGATTCGCCTTTCTATGTCGTGAAGGTTGGGCATATGATACCTACCTTACACCGAAGGCGAAAACTGGGTCTTGAACGCCTCGATAGCGGCATTCAGCTCGGTCTTGGTCTCGTCGGTGAACTTCTTCTCGGTCTTGACGCTCTCAACGATGGCAGGCTTAGACGCATGCAGGTACTCGATGAGCTCACCACGGAAGCGAACAACATCGGCAACCGGGATATCGTCGAGGTAGCCGTTACCGCCAGCATAGATGGCGATAGCCTGATCATAGAAGGGCATCGGGACGTAACGACCCTGCTTCAGAAGCTCGGTCATGTGAGCGCCGCGGTTCAGCTGATCCTGGGTCGCCTTGTCGAGGTCGCTGCCGAACTGCGTGAACGCCTGCAGCTCGCGGTAAGCGGCCAAGTCGAGGCGCAGGGTGCCTGCGACGGACTTCATAGCCTTGGTCTGAGCGGAGCCGCCAACGCGGGAAACCGAGATACCAACGTTGACTGCCGGTCGCTGGCCCTGGAAGAACAGGTCCGTGGACAAGAAGATCTGGCCGTCGGTAATGGAAATCACGTTGGTCGGAATGTAAGCGGAGACGTCGCCAGCCTGGGTCTCGATGATCGGCAGAGCCGTCATGGAGCCGCGGCCGTACTCGTCGGACATCTTGACTGCACGTTCGAGCAGGCGAGAATGCAGGTAGAAGATGTCGCCAGGATATGCTTCGCGTCCCGGCGGGCGACGAAGGGTCAGCGACATCTGTCGGTAGGCCACCGCCTGCTTGGACAAGTCATCGTAGATGATGAGCACATGGCGTCCCGGGTTCTCCGGGCCTGCGGGCTTGCCGTCTTCGCCGTTGTAGACGAAGTACTCGCCCATTGCAGCACCGGCCATAGGCGCGATGTACTGCAGCGGAGCGGAATCAGCAGCCGTTGCAGACACGATGATCGTGTACTTCATGGCGTCGTAACGCTCGAGGGTCTCCATAACGCCGGCAACCGTAGAAGCCTTCTGACCGATCGCAACATAGATGCAGATCATGTCTTCGTCTTTTTGGTTGATGATGGCGTCGATGGCGATAGCGGTCTTACCGGTCTGGCGGTCGCCAATGATAAGCTCGCGCTGGCCACGTCCGATAGGGATCATGGAGTCGATAGCCATGATGCCGGTCTGCATCGGCTCGTGAACAGGCTTACGGCTGATAACGCCAGGGGCCTTGAACTCGACCGGGCGGGTGCCTTCGGCCTCGATCTCGCCCTTGCCGTCAATCGGCATGCCGAGCGGGTTCACGACGCGGCCGAGCAGGCCTTTGCCGGACGGAACCTCCATGATGCGGCCCGTGGTGCGGACCTGATCATTTTCCTTGATTGCGGTGACGTCACCGAGAAGAACGGCGCCGACCTCATCCTCTTCGAGGTTCTGGGCCAAGCCGAACACGGTCTTACCGTTGGATCCGACGAACTCGAGAAGCTCGCCAGCCATCGCGTTCTTCAGACCGTCAACACGAGCGATGCCGTCGCCGACCTGGATGACGGTACCGACCTCGCGGGAATCAACGCTCACTTCAAGGGAGGCCAACTGCTTACGCAGCGCTTCGTCAATGGACTGTGCGGTAATTTCAGTCACTAGCATTCACCTCCATCTGTTTTCTTCTTCAGCACGATGCGCGCATTGTTGAGCTGGCTAGCCACGCTCGCGTCAATGCGCTTGTCGCCCGCGCTCATGATGATGCCGCCCAAGATGGACTTGTCGATGCGCTCGCGAAGAACGACCTTCATGCCCAGCTCGGATTCGGCTTTTTGCTTGATGATGTCGCGCAGATGGTCATCGAGCTCAACAACCGTGGTCACATCGAGGATGCACAGGTTGAGCTTGGTTTCCACCTGGTTTTCGTAGCTTGCACGGACCTGCGGGAGCAACTTGATCTCACCGCGCTCTGCCATGACGGCCAGAACCTCGGTGAAAGCAGGGTTGCACTGCGCAAAAGCCGCACGTGCAATCTGGGCCCTCTGTTCGGGCGTGTACGCCGCGTCTTCCAGAGCGCCTGAAAGATCGACATTCGTCCGCATCACGGAGACGATCTTCTCCGCCTGTTCGCGCACTTCGAGAACAGCGTCTTGGCCGCCGGAAGTGTTCGCGGCATCGAGGAGTACCGATGCGTACGCGGCGATCTTCTCTTTGGTGATGAGGCGGTTATTAGGCATTGAAACTGCCCGCCTCGGTCACGTAATGCTCGATGATCTTGCGGTGCTCATCGTCGTTCAGGTCGTGGCCGACAAGGCGAGAAGCCACGTCGACGGACAGATCGGCGATAGAACCCTGCAGCTCGGCGACAGCGGCCTTCTTCTCGGCCTCGATCGCACCGCGAGCCTTTTCGATCATCTGGGCAGACTCAGCCTGGGCCTTGTTGGTGATGTCGGCCTTGACAGCCTCGCCCGTAGCCTTCGCATCCGCGATGATCTTCGCGGACTGAGCCTTGGCTTCCTCGAGCTGGCGCTTGTACTCGGCAAGCGTGCGCTCGGCTTCTACCTGGGCTTCCTCAGACTTCTTAAGGGCTTCCTTGATGGTGCTCTCGCGCTTCGTGATGATGTTGTCAACCACGGGCCAACCGAACTTGGCCAGCACGATGAGAATGATGATGAAGGCAACGAGCATCGGAATGAACTCATTCATATCGGGAATGAGCACCGCGATGCCTTCTTTCTCCTCAGAGGCGAACGCGAGGGTGGGGAAAGCACATGCAAGGCTTGCTGCAGATGCAGCTGCGACACCGGCCTTTGCCAACTTCGTCTTCAGTTTTGCTTTCACTCATCCACCTTCTCTCTCAGCGTGTATTTCTAAAACGATACAGCCGATTTAGAAGATGAAGGTAAGAACGAAGCCGATAAGGGCGAGTGCCTCAGCCAGAGCGCCGAAGATAAGCGCGTTGGTGAAGAGCTTGCCGGCGAGCTCGGGCTGGCGAGCAGAGCCAACGCACAGGCCATAGCCGCAAAGACCAAGACCGATGCCTGGGCCGATGGTGCCGAGGCCGTAGCCGACAACCTTCAGGGCTGCGATAACGAGAGTAGCTTCCACTTTTCCTCCTTTTTTCGTTTCTGAGCCTTTTCTCAAAAACTGCTTTACTTATGTCTCTCGGCGTTTCTAACGGAAACGTCGTTGAAACCGAATCGGTGCGCCTTTCGGCGCGATGCGGGCGCGGCCCGCGCGGTTCTAGTGCTCGCTCTGAGCGAGGCCCACGTACACGGCCGTCAGCACGGAGAACACGTATGCCTGCAGGAAGGCAACGAGGCATTCGAGCGCGTACATGGCGATAAGGAACACAGCCCATGCAATCGCGGCGACGCCTGCGGGATTGGCGAACGAGATCAGATCGAGGATGAAGAACTGGGTCATGATCGCGAAGATGCCGAGGATCATGTGGCCGGCGAACATGTTGCCGTAAAGTCGAACGGCAAGGGTCAGCAGGCGGATGACCAGGGAGAAGAACTCGAAGAACCAGATGATGGGAACCATCGGCTTAGGAAGGCCCGACGGAGCGATGGACTTGATGTAGCCCCAGCCGCCCTTGGCCTTGATGCCGTAGAAGTTGAAGTACAGGAAAGAGAGCAATGCAAGTGCGAACGTGACGGACAGGGTGCCGGTCGGCGTCTTCGCGCCCGGGATAAGGCCGATCACGTTGGAGATGAGGATGAAGAAGAACATGGTCGCGATGAACGGGATGTGCTTCTTGTAGCCATGGCCGATAGCGCCCTCGCCCATGTTGCGGCGAACTGCGTCGTAGCCCCACTCCACAAGGCCTGCGAACTTGCCCTCGGGGACAACCTTGATCTTGCGCACGCCCACGAGCACGCCCACGATTACGATCGCGCAGATGATGATCATCCAAAAGGTGTACTGGGTGATTCCGACGCCATTGCCGAAATCGAAGACGAGCGTCGAGTTGAACGACTCGCTGAGCTCCTCAATAGGAGCGGAGATATCGTTCAGGGGATTGCCCGTTAGTTCAAAAGCCATGTACCTCTCCTTTTTCCTTCTCTATCGACGCTTCGACAAAAACACGCCGAAGACAATAACCCCGACCACGAATGCGACAAGTTCCGCAACCGCATACGCGAGCGCGACGTCAGGCGCAACGAGCTTGCACACGACCATACCCGCGACGAGGATGACAAACGACGCGGCAATGGTCAAAAGGAAAGGGCCGAGGAGATTCAAAGACTTGGTCGGATCGACCGCGCGGATTTTCTTGATAGCCACATTGAACGGGATGACGCTCACCAGTCCAACGAGCACCGCGACGATGATTGCTACTACCATGTCCTTCTTTCCTTGACCCTCTGCGCGCACTGCGCCCTTCTAAAAGCCTTCCGTATAATAGCCGAATGTGAAGGAGTCGCGAAGGCGCCGTAGGAAACACGTCCTTTTTTCGGGTGAGCGGTCATTTACGCGCGCTTGGCCGAAAAGAGGGACCGCTCACTTTGGGGGCACCGCGCGAAGGCTCCTCTTGTGATTCGTATTTTTCGAGGTCAGTCCTTTACTTGTTCGCCGGCTCGAACACCCGAAGCTTGATTCCCGCCTCCTCGAGCATCGACATAGCGAGCTCGTCGGGATAGGGATTTTGGTAGATGATCTCCTCGATATCGGCGTTGATGATCATCTTCGCGCACACAACGCAGGGCTGGGTGTTGATGTAGATCGAGGCGCCCGCGATGTTGATTCCGTAGCGCGCGGCCTGGATGATCGCGTTCTGCTCGGCATGGAGCCCGCGACAAATCTCGTGGCGCTGCCCCGAGGGAACGCCGAGCTGCTGGCGCAAGCATCCAGTCTCGGCGCAGTGCGCAAGTCCCGCAGGCACGCCGTTGTACCCCGTCGCGAGGATGCGGCGCTCCTTCACGATGACGGCCCCCACCCCGCGCCGCATGCACGTCGTGCGCGTGGCAACCTGGTTGGCAAGCGTCATGAAGTATTCGTCCCAGCTGGGTCTCTTGTCTTGGGTCATTGGAATCCATCCCTCATATGGCGAGAGCGCGGCAACGCTCAGTCGCTCGGCAGTCCTGCTCGCGCGAAAGCGCCACTGGCGCTTTCGGCTCGTGCGGAACTCGCTTTGTGAGCGCCGCCGCGTTCTCGACCACTTGAAACCGTACTGTCCCCGACCGACGCTCCGCGCGTTCGGGGACGCGCCCGCTCGGGCGCATAGACAGGGAAATAACAGTCCACAGGACTCCCTGTCCCCGACCGACGCTTCGCGCGTTCGGGGACGCGCCCGCTCGGGCGCATAGACAGGGAAATAACAGTCCACAGGACTGTTATTTATTTCGTACCGAAGATGCGGTCACCAGCGTCGCCGAGGCCGGGGACGATATAGGCCGCGGAATTGAGTCCCTCGTCAATGGCGCACGTGTAGATGTGCACGTTGTCATCGGCGGCGAGAACGGCATTGATGCCCTCTGGCGCGGCGACGAGGACCATAAGCTTGATCTCACCGGTGACGCCGCGCGAGCGCAGGTAGGTGACGGCCGAGATGATCGAGCCGCCCGTCGCGAGCATCGGGTCGACCACGAGCACCGTGCGATTGGCGATGTCCTCGGGCATCTTGTCGTAATAGGGAACCGGCTCATGGGTCTCCTCGTTGCGGTACATGCCAAGATGGCCCACGCGCGCCGCAGGGATCAGGTCGAGCACGCCGTCGACCATGCCAAGCCCGGCACGGAGGATGGGCACCACCGCGAGCTTCTTGCCCGACACCCGCTTGCAGCGCGCCGTGCAGATGGGGGTTTCGACGTCCACGTCGGCCAGCGGCAGATCGCGCGTTGCCTCGTAGCCCTCGAACAGGGCAAGCTCGCGCACGAGCTCGCGGAATTGCTTGCAAGAAGTCGTTTTATCGCGCAGGATGGAAAGCTTGTGCTGCACCATAGGGTGATCGACGAGGGTGACGCGGCTGTTGTCCATTGGGTCCTTCTTTCGGCCGAAGTTAAGCTTCCACAAAGAAAAGGGCCCGCGGTAAGCCGCGAGCCCTTCACCGTTTGATGCGATTCTACCAGCATTGCGCCGCCGCGTGAGCCACAACCGACGCATGCACCGACTAAGAATTCAGGAAAGCGTCATTTCCCGACCCACGTCGAAGAACCAAACCGCGCACTCGCTCCCATCCTCGCGAAAAAGGGTCGAGAACTCGTCGACCTGGCGCAAAATATTGTCTGCCCAGCGGGCGGCTTCTAGTACTCCAAACCCGGGTAGAGCGGATGGGCCTCGAGCATCGCGTCGACCTTCTTCTTGATGTCGGCGAGCTTCGCGTCATCGTCGGCGTTGAACACGGTGCCGGCAATGCACAGGCCGACCTCGTAGAAGTCTTCCTTCGTGAAGCCGCGCGTGGTCGCCGCAGCAGAACCGACTCGAATGCCGCTCGCCACGAAGGGGCTGCGCTGCTCGTTGGGGATGGTGTTCTTGTTCACCGTGAGGCCGACGCGCTCGAGCAGCTTCTCGGCATCCTTGCCGGTGACGTCGGCGGGCGTGAGGTCCACGAGGCACAGGTGATTGTCCGTGCCGCCCGACACCAGGCGCAGGCCGCCGTCGGTCATGCCCTGGCCGAGCGCCTTCGCGTTCTCGACCACATGGTCGATGTAGATTTTGAACTCAGGCTTGAGCGCCTCGCCGAACGCGACCGCCTTGCCGGCGATGACGTGCATGAGCGGGCCGCCCTGCGAGCCGGGGAACACCGCGGAGTTGATCTTCTTGAAGAGCTCCTCGGAGTTCGTCAGGATGAAGCCACCGCGTGGACCGCGCAGCGTCTTGTGGCTGGTCGACGTCGTGATGTCGGCATACGGCACAGGGCTGGGATGTGCGCCCGTGGCGACGAGGCCGGCGATGTGGGCCATGTCCACCATGAGGTAGGCGCCCACCTCATGCGCGATCTCGGCCATGCGCGGGAAGTCGATCGTGCGAGGATAGGCGGAAGCACCACCGACGATGACCTTCGGGCGAACCTCCTTCGCCTTTTTAAGAAGCGCGTCGTAGTCGATGACCTCGGTCGCGGGATCGACGCCGTAGGATTCCGCATGGTAGAGCTTGCCCGAGAAGTTCGCCGGGCTGCCGTGAGTAAGATGGCCGCCGTTGTCGAGGCCCATACCCAAAATGGTGTCGCCGGGCTTAATCAGCGCGAAGTACGCCGCCAGGTTCGCGTTCGCACCGGAATGGGGCTGGACGTTCGCGAACTGCGCGCCGTAGAGCTTGCAGGCGCGATCGCGCGCGAGGTCCTCCACGATGTCTACCTTCTCGCAACCGCCGTAATAGCGCTTGCCGGGATAGCCCTCCGCGTACTTGTTGGTGAGCACGCTGCCCATGGCCTCCATGACAGCCGGACTAGTGAAGTTCTCCGAAGCGATGAGCTCGACACTCGTGCGCTGACGTCCCAGCTCAGCGCGAAGAACGTCGGCGACCTCGGGATCGCTTTCACTTACATATTGCAACGTCATATCACTCGCCCCTTCCAGAGCCCGAAAAAAGTATGCGCCCACTCTAGCACAATGAGCAGGCGCAATTGTTACAAGTTGGTTAGGGGAAGCCTGCGTTGGTCAAGGGAAAACTGACTCAACCGGGAACCGCGGCCGTTACGCCGACGGAGTCTCGAGCGCCATGATCTTCTCGACGCGGCCCGCATGGCGTCCGCCGCCGAAGTCGGTCGACAGAAACACGTCAAGGATGCGCTTGTTTTCCTCCACGTCGACGAAGCGACCCGACAGCGTCACGATGTTGGCGTCGTTGTGCTCGCGGCACAGCTCGGCGAACTGGGTGTTGATGACGTTCACCGCGCGGATGCCGTTGATCTTATTAGCGGCGACGGCCATGCCAATTCCCGTACCGCAGACGAGAACGCCATACGTTGCCACGCCGTCTGCCACCTCATGGGCGACCTTGGCGGCGAAGTCGGGGTAATCGACGCGGTCATCGGAGTCGGGGCCCAGATCGTGCACCTCGTAGCCCTTCTCCTCAAGGTAGACAGCCAAAAGCTGCTTCTGCTCAAAACCCGCGTGATCGCTTGCGATGCTGATAATCATGTTCCTACTCTCCCTTATGTCGTGAACCTGCCCTATTTCGTCTTCGTATGCCCCACCGCGCGCCGCCATCCTTCCAAAAGCTCGGCATGGCGCGTGTGGTCCATCTGCGGCTCGTAGACGTCATCGGTCGTGCGCAGCCCGCGCAGCTGGTCGGTGCTCTCCCAAAAGCCCGTCGCCAAACCAGCCAGGTACGCGGCGCCGACAGCAGTGGTCTCCGCGTTCTTCGGACGATGAAGCGACGTGCGAAGCATATCGCATTGGAACTGCATGAGGAAGTCGTTTTTCGACGCGCCGCCGTCGACGTTGAGCTCGGAGAGCTTCACGCCTGAGTCGGCCTCCATCGCCACCACCAAGTCATGCACCTGGTAAGCGAGCGATTCGAGCGCCGCACGAACGAAATGGGCGCGAGTCGATCCGCGCGTGAGGCCAACGACCGTACCGCGCGCCTCGGCATCCCAGTACGGGGCGCCAAGGCCAGTGAAGGCGGGCACGATGTAGACGCCCTCCGTGCTATCGACGCTGCGGGCAATCTCGCAGGTGTCGGCCACGTCGTCGATAAGGCCCATCTCGTCGCGCAGCCACTGCAGAAGAGCACCCGCCATAAACACGCTTCCCTCGAGCGCATATTCAGGTCCCTTTGCATCAGGCGCGCTCGCGGCAACGGTAGTGACCAGGCCGTTTTTCGACTCGCACGCCTCGCTCCCCGTGTTCATAAGAAGAAAGCAACCCGTGCCGTAGGTGTTTTTCGCCTGCCCGGGCGAAAAACAGCACTGCCCGAACAGCGCCGCCTGCTGGTCGCCCGCGATGCCGCGGATGGGCACGCCGGGGAAAACGGCAGGGTTTCTCGTCACGCCGAAGTCGCCCGATGAGGGGCGCACCTCGGGAAGCATCGAGGCGGGGATGTCGAACAAATCGAGCAGCCACGGGTCCCATTTCATGTCGTGGATGTTGAACAGCATGGTGCGACTTGCGTTGGTGACGTCGGTGGCGTGCACCTCGCCCTGCGTGAGCGCCCATAAAAGCCACGAGTCAACCGTGCCGAACGCGAGCTTCCCCTGGAGCGCATCCTCGCGAGCGCCGGGGACGTTGTCGAGGATCCAGCGGATCTTGCTGGCGGAGAAGTACGCGTCGGGGATGAGGCCCGTGCGGCGCGTGACCTCCGCCGCGACACCTGGGGCCCCGCACAGCTCCTCGACGAGAGGCGCCGTCCGACGGCACTGCCACACGATGGCGTTCGCCACCGGCTGCCCGGTCTCGCGGTTCCACACGACCGTGGTCTCGCGCTGGTTGGTGATGCCGATGGAGTCGATGTCGTCAGGCCCCAGATCGTTCGACACCAAAAGTTCTGTCAGCGCGCCGAGCTGCGACGAGAGGATATCGCGCGGGTCGTGCTCGACCCAGCCCGGCTTGGGGAAGATCTGCGGGAAGGGGTTTTGCACCACATCCGCGACACGCCCCTCGTGGTCGATGAGCATCGCCCGGGAAGACGTGGTCCCCTGGTCAAGCGCGACGACGTAGGTTTTCGACATGATTATCTCCTCGAAGGGATTCCCGATGCTTCCAGCAAATTGCGGAATCGGGAAATCAGCTGATATGGCGGTCGATCCAGGCGAGCACGTCGTCGTAGACCTGCTGCTTGCCGGGCTCGTTCAAGATCTCGTGGCGCATGCCCTGGTAGAGCTTCACCTCGACATCTTTGATTCCCGCCTTCTCGAACAGGGCGGCCGTGCTTTTCACGCCGCGCCCCTTGTTCCCCACCGGGTCGAGCGTGCCGGCGACGAGAAGGATAGGCAGCTCGGAGGGAATCGCGAGCGCCGAATCGAGCGTCGCGACCTCGGCAGTAAGGCTCGTGAGCGTCGCGTAGGCGCCAGCCGTGAACGTCTGGCCGCACAGGTCGTCGGCAATGTAGGCATCGACGACTGCGGGATCGGTGGAAAGCCAGTCGAGAGGCGTGCGCGCGTCTTTGACGGCCTTCGAAAAGACCCCGTCCGCAAGGTTATGGAGCAGCTTGCTGCGCGTGCGTTCCCCCTGCTTGGCGGCGACTCGGCAAGCAAGAGCGTGTCCCATCTTCGACTTCACGACGGGCTCGTTGCCGGTGCCGCAAATCACGGCGCCCGAAAGGCCTTCCGCATGGCGGGACAGGTACGCCCGCGTGACAAAGCTTCCCATGGAATGCCCGAAGATGAAGTAGGGCGTCTTGCGCGAGAAGCGGGCGCTCACCGTTTTTCGCATCTCGTGAACGTCCTCGATGAGGGCGTCCTTCCCGCAATCGAGGGGCATGTGCCCCAAGTCCATCGGGTCGGTGACCGAGCGGCCGTGTCCGATGTGGTCGTGGGCGCACACCGCAAAGCCGGCACTCACAAGGAAGCGAGCGAAATCCTCGTAGCGGCCGATGTGCTCGGACATGCCGTGGACGATCTGCACGATTGCGCGAGGAGCGGCACCCGATGCGCCATGCGAGGCAACGGGCTGCCACAACACTCCTTTTATCTGGGAAGACTTGTCGAACGACCTGAACCCTACCGATGATTTCTCAACTGGTTTGGACACGAGACTCCCCCTTACGCCAAAGCGATTTTCCCGTCGCCCCTCAGTATAGCGGGAAAGCCCCGCGCGCGGACAGGCAACCTACGAAAGTGACTTGATGTCCGCGATGGTGATGGCACCTTCGCGCACGATCACGGGATGGTCCTGCGTGCAGTCGACGACCGTTGAGGCGATGCCGCTCTTGGCGCCGTCTTCCCCGTCCGAAAGCACCGCGGAAACCTGGGAGCAAAGGCCGGCGTCGAGGTCGTCGAAGGAGCCCGCTGGGCGTTTTCCCGACACGTTTGCCGAGGTCGTTGCAAGGGGGCACCCTACCGCGTCGATCAGCTCGAGCGCGCAGGCGTTGTTCGGCATGCGAAGGCCGATGGTGTCGGTGCTCGAGCGGAACGCCTCGGGGACTTCGTCCGACGCCTTCACGATCAGCGTGAGGGGGCCCGGCCAAAACGTTCGGGCGAGCACGAAGGCGAACTCGGGGACGCAGCGGCCGAAGCGCGCAAGGTCATCTTGCTGGGAGACGAGCCACGAGATGGGCTTTGCCTTCTCGCGGCGCTTCAGGCTGTACAGGATATCGGGAGACGCGGCGTGGCGAATAGAAACGCCCAGGCCATACACCGTTTCCGTGGGGAAGATCGCGGACTGTCCCTTCTTGAGGACAGACGCCGTGACCGCAATCGAATCGGAAAGACGCGCCAATGGAACCACCTTTTCAAGCACTTGTCGTTCGCCGTACGCGCAGTGTGCGCAGCGATGTACCCTAAATTGTAGCACTCGCGGCTTTGCGGGGCCGCGAGCGGGTTGGCGGGCGCAAGGCCGGGATGGCAGCGAACCGCAAGTGGAGAGTGGTGCTAGCGGGAAGAGAACTCGGCCGCGATCGCCTCGGCTACACGCAGGCCGTCGACGGCGGCGCTCATGATGCCGCCCGCGTAACCTGCGCCTTCGCCGCACGGATAGACGCGAGTGGCCGGCTCCTCGTCCGAAGCGGACGAATCGCCTGCCAGTCGCGCCTGGAAGTTCTTCCCGCGAATCATTCGGATGGGGCTTGAGCTGCGCGTTTCGGGGCCGGTAAGCACAGCGCCGGAATCGGCGAACCCATGCAGCTTCGCATCGAGCAACGGCAGGCCTTGCGCAAGCGCGTCGCAGATGAATTCGGGAAGGCACTCGCGCAGATCGCACCAAACGACACCGCGCGGATAACTCGGGCGCACGACCAGGCGGCTATGCGATTCAGACGCGCCCACGCGGCGAGGATGCCCAGGCTCGACCGTGCGGCGGCGAGCCTCGAACGCAGCCGCAACCGTATCGCTCGGCTGCCTGCCTTCAGGTTGCTCGCTCGAAGATGTAGCACCTGCGAGGAAATCCCCCACCGTCTGCGCGGGCGCGGCATAGGGCACCCCGCCGTTGCGGCGAGCAAGCTCGAACGCCGCATGCTCGACCTCGCGTTGCAGGCGGACACCTTCCATGACGTCGTTCCCCGGCAAGTCGTCGGGTCGCACGTCGGCGAGCAGCGCGCTGTTGGAATTCTCGCCGTCGCGCGCGAAGCGGCTCATACCGTTCACGACGACACCGCCTTCCTCGCTTGCCGCCGCGACAACTTCCCCACCTGGGCACATGCAGAAGGTATACACGCCGCGGGTTGCATTGTCGCTTGCAACATCCGTGTGAGTGTCGCCCGTGCAAACAGGGACGCGCACCGCCATCTTGTAATCGGCAGCACCGAGCGCCGCGTGCTTCGCAGCCGCACCGTACTGCGCACGGTTGATGAGCGACTGCGGATGCTCGATGCGCACGCCCATCGAGAAGGGCTTGCGCTCGAGCGCGAACCCCCGATCGCGGGCGAGCTCGAAGATGTCGCGCGCCGAGTGCCCGCACGCGACGATGACGCGCGAGGCCTCGACCGCTTCGCGAGCGCCCGTGCGGGAGTCCTCCAGCACGACCGAGCGAACCGCACCGCCCGCCAGCTCGATATCGGCCAAGCGGGTGAGGAAACGCACTTCGCCACCTGCGGCGATGATGCGCTCGCGAATACTTTTCACGACGGCGGGCAGCTTGTCGGTGCCGATATGGGGCTTCGCCTGCCAGAGAATCTCGTCAGGCGCCCCTGCCTGGACAAACGCCTCGAGCACGTGGCGGATATGCGGGCTTTTCGTGCCCGTGGTCAACTTGCCGTCGGAAAACGTGCCGGCGCCGCCTTCCCCGAACTGCACGTTCGCCGCCGCATCGAGCGGGCCGCCCACGTTGAAGGACTCGATGGCCGCCGTACGCTCGTCAACCGCGGCACCGCGCTCGACCACAAGCGGGCGCAGACCCGCTTCCGCCAAGTACAGCGCGCAGAACAGCCCCGCCGGGCCCGTGCCTGCGACGACGATACGGCCATCAGATGATGCCACATGCGACCTTAAATCAGGAATCGTGAGCGGCGCAGGCGGCTCGTACGCACGAACATTTACCCCGCGAGCGGGGGAAAGCGCGTCGTAGGCCATGCCTCGCGCAAGACGGACGGCATAGGTGGCGTTGAAGTGAACGTTCGACTTCTTCCGCGCATCGACGCTTCGCTTCACAAGGGAAAACGACGCGATGTCCCTGGGTGCAATCCCGAGCGCGGAAGCGATGGCGGCTCGCGAGAGGCTCTCCGCATGGGAGCCCTCCGCGGGCGCGACAGGCGCAGGAGGGGTCGCGGGCACAGCGGCGTTCGGGCGCTCTACCTCAACCGCACGCGGGACAGAGATCGGGCGGTTTGCCTCACTTGCGCCCGAGACAGAGGTAAGGCGGTTTGCCTCGCTCGCAAGGTCATCCAGCCCTGCGTCAAGCGGAAGCGCGACGTTCGATACCTCGATGACCTCCGCTCCCTCAAGTGCGCTTGCGTCGAAGGAGGCGACACGCGAGGGGCGGTTGCTACGCTGGCGGGATGAGGCTTGTGACCTGGGCTTTCCCTCGCGATGGGAACGGCCGCCCGCCTTCTTGCCCCTGGTTGACCCCATAGCGTCGCCCGTCTTCTTGCCGCTCATCTTCTTGCTGCCGCCTGCCCTCTTGCCAGTGTTCGCGCCCTTGTCGCCGCGGGTATCCTTCGAGCTCATTTCCCTTTCCCTTCCCCATCGGCCGACACGGCACTGCAAGCAGCAGACATGCCCGCGAGCAGGCCCGATGACCATGCCCAATGCAAGTTGTAGCCCCCGCAGGGAGCATCGACGTCGAGCGCCTCGCCAGCCGCGAACAGGCCCGACGCGCACACGGCTTCCATCGTCTGCGGGTCGAACGCCGCAACCGAAAGCCCGCCACGCGAGACCTGGCACTGCTTCGCGTCGCCGATGCCTCGAACCGTAAGGCGCAAGCCGCCGATGACACGCGAGAGCGCAAGGACGTCTTTCTTGGAAAGCGGGCGCGCAGGATCGATTCCCGCGCACTTGCAAAGTACCTGCGCCACCTGAGGAAGCATCGCGCCGCGCAGCACGTCCTCGGCGGCAATCTGGCCGTTTTCGCCCAGACGGGCCGAGAGGTGCTTGCGCCGCGCGAACAGCCACGCATCACGGTCGGCGGCGGGCATATGCGGCAGGAAATCGATCGAGAGCACGTCCCCCTCGCAGGCAAAGCGCGACAGGTTGAACACGCACACGCCCGACACGCCGTAGTCGCGGAACAAAAGCTCGCCTTCCTCGCGCGCGACGAGGCTTCCCGAGCGCTCGAGCGAGACGGAGCACTTCACACGGATGTTGTTCAGCTGCCGCGTGATGCGCGAATCGGTGGCAAGCGGCCCCAGGACTGGACGCGTCGGCTCGCACGGAATTGCGGAGGGCATATCGACGGCGCTCGTGCCACGCCCGCCAACAGCGAGAACGACCTTTTCGGCATGAGCGATCGAGCCGTCGGAAAAGCGCAGATGGGAGCGCGTCTTTCCTTTCGCGGGCAGCTCGATTGCGCGAAGGGATTTCCCGAACTCCACGCGCGCACCCGACGCATCGAGGGCGGCGCGCAGCACCTCGAGCACCGACGACGCCTTGTTGGCGGCCGGATACATGCGGCCCTCGCCCTCTTCGCGCCACATAAGGCCCAAGTCGGAGAAGAATCGCTGTACGGGCGCTTCGAAGACGCTCGCAGGTTGGGCGCTTTCCCGACCAGGCGCTTCGAAGACGCTTGCAGGTTGGGCGCGCCCTTGCGCGGAGGTTCCGTAGGCTCCTACAGGTTGAACGCTCCCCCACTCGGAGACCTCAGAAAGGCGCGCGAGCGAGCGCAGCGCAGCCTCCACGAAGTCGGCGTTGCGGTAGCACGCAGGGTCGATGTGGGCGTTCGAGAAGTTGCAGCGGCCGTTCCCCGTCGCGAGGATCGAGCGGCCCACACGCTCGGGGTCGACCTCGAAGAGCACGATTTCGCACTCGTCCGCCGCGCCGAGCCGCGCAAGTTCGTTTCCAGCGGCGATGGCTGCAGCCAATCCGGCCGCGCCGCCGCCTATGATGGCAATCTTTTTCATGATGTAAGAGTATAGGCGATGCGGGGCGCCGCTTTCCGCTGACTTCTCTTCGCCTCGCAAACAACAAGGGCGCCCGACGGCGCCCCTGGGGAAATCTATCGACTCGTTTGCAGCCGCGCCTACTTCGAAGAGATCATGGGAATTTCCCGCGTGTCTTCTTCCTCGATGTTGCCCTCGTAGACGTAGTGTTTCGTCTCGCGGCAGATCAGCCCCGAAAGCAGCAGTATGGCGATGATGTTGGGAATGGCCATGAGTGCGTTGCCGATGTCGGAGATGGTCCACACCACGTTGCCCACGCCGATCGCGCCGAGGAACGCGACGAGAACGTACACGATGTGGTACGGCAGGATGGCGCGCTTGCCGAACAGGTAGGCGGCACAGCGGTTGCCATAGTACGACCAGCCGAGAATCGTGGAGTACGAGAACGACACCATGCCGATGACGAGAATCGGCGTTCCGACATAGGGAATGGTGGCGAACGCGGTGGAGGCGAGCTGCGCGCCGGTGTAGAACGTCGGGTCGGCGAGCACCTCCGCCTGGATTTCGGGGTGTGCGATCATCGTCGACACGAGCACGATGCCCGTGAGCGCGCAGATGACGACCGTGGACCAAAACGTGCCAGTCATGGCGATAAGCGCCTGCTCGGCGGGGTTTTTCGTCTTAGCGGCCGCCGCGATGATGGGGGCGGAGCCAAGGCCCGACTCGTTGGAGAACAGGCCGCGGGCGCAGCCGAACTGCAGCGCCATCAGAAGACCTGAGCCGACCGCGCCGCCGAACGCGGCCTTCGGCGTGAAGGCGCACTCGAAGATGAGGCCGATCGCGCTGCCGAGGGCAGGCGCGTTCATCAGCAGAATCACGATGCACCCGCCGGCGTAGGCAACTGCCATGACGGGAACGAGCTTCTCGCACACGTGCGAGATGGACTGCACGCCGCCGAAAATGACGATGCCCACCAGCACGACGATGGCGATGCCGACCGCCCAGTCGGGGATGCCGGGAATCGAGGACGTGATGATGCCTGTCATGGACGTTGCCTGCACCGCCGAGCCCGTGCCGATGGTGGCGACGACGGCGAACGCGGCGAACGCGATGCCGCCGAGCTTCGCCCACCAAGGGCGCGTGCCGTCTTTGCGCGTGAAGGCGCGTTCCCACACGTACATGGCGCCGCCGAGCATATTGCCCGCATGGTCGCGCACGCGATAGCGCACCGAGGCGTAGACCTCCACATACTTCGTGGCCATGCCGAACACGCCCGTGATCCACATCCAGAAGACGGCGCCCGGACCGCCTGCCAGGATTGCCGTGGCAACACCGACGATCGAGCCCGTGCCGATGGTCGCGGCAAGCGCCGTCGCAAGCGCGCCGAAGTTGGAGATATCGCCCTCGCCCTTCGAGGTGCCGCCGCCCCACGACATGCGAAGCGCCTGAGGCAGCTTGCGCTGGATGAAGCCCGTACGAACGGTGAGGAAGATATGGGTGCCGAGCAGGAGCGCGATCATCGCAGGCCCCCACACGACTGAGTCAATGGTGTTCAAGATTTCAATCATAGTAACGCGCTATTTTAAAGGAAACGCAAACCCTCGCGCAGGCGCATCCCCCGAACGGCAACGAGAAAACATCGTCGGTAAATCCTCAACGCCGAAGCCTATCCAGAAACGAAAGCATCTTTAGATACCGAGCATTTGATTACCATTACTATGTTTTACGAGACCACACGTCAAGGCATAAAAAACGACCCCGCTTTCGCGAGGCCGTTCAGCATGTATGAATGTAAAAAAGGATTTACAGCTTCACCACATTGCTTGCCTGGAGCTTGCCGTTCTGACCCGTGGTAACGTCGAAGGAAACAGCCTGGCCCTCATCGAGCGTCTTGAAGCCGTCCATCTTGATCTCGGAAAAATGAACGAAAAGGTCTTCGCCATCCTTCTGGGAGATGAAGCCGTAGCCTTTTTCCGGGTTGAACCACTTAACAGTACCTTCCGCCATTTTAAAATCCTCTTCTCTTCCCCTTAAGCCGGGGAGGTAACTCTGCGCGTTGCATGGCGGCAACACTCGCCCTCACTTCGAGGGCACATGAATACTATACGCTATCGCGCTGCGAAACCGCTCCGAAATCGCAGGAATTCGAACCATTTTTCCCGAAGCATGCGATGCGGGGAAATGCCAACGGAAACGGCTCGCCCTTAGTCCTGCGTCGACTCGAGATAGTCGAGCCGCTCAGCCGGCGTGCCCTCGGTAAGCTCGAACCCGTAGGCCGAGGCGAGCGCTTGCGCCTGGCCTGCGCGAACCTCTGCGAGCTCATCGTTTCCCGCACTGCGCAGAAACTCGGATTCGAGCTGCAGGCTATTCGCGACGTACTCGGTGACATGCGGGTCGACGCCCGACACTTGGAGCACCGAGGCCATCGATTCGGGGGCAAGCGAAAGAAGCATCGACCCGTCGAGATCGGTCGCGTCGCCGATAGCGTTCTCGAGCAGGTCGGCAGCGGCAGCCGGATCACGGCCGTCGTCGGCGCGCTCGATACTGCGGCGCATCGCCTGCATGAACTGCATGAGCAAACGCATGAGATAATCTTGTTCGAACATGGCACTCCCCGTTCGCGGTAGGTTACAGTCGGTCCTTCGTCAGTCGGCCTTCGGCGGCACGATTCCCAGATGCTCGTAAGCACGCTCGGTCGCCTGACGGCCCTTCGGCGTGCGCACGATAAGCCCTTGCTGCATGAGATAGGGCTCGTACACGTCTTCGATGGTGTCGGCGTCTTCCGAGAGCGCCGACGCAAGCGTGGTGAGGCCCACGGGGCGCCCGCCGAACTGCACGGCAAGCAGCTCTAGGATACGATTGTCAACCGCGTCGAGCCCCAAGCTATCCACCTCGAAGAAGCTGAGCGCCTGCGCCGCGACATCCTCGTCGATAACGCCGTCGCCCCTCACCTGCGCCCAGTCGCGCACGCGCTTGAGCATGCGGTTCGCCAGACGCGGGGTTCCGCGGCTGCGGCGGGCGATCTCGAGCGCGCCATCTTCGGAAATGGGAACGTCCAGGATGGCGGCAGAGCGCGCAACGATTGCTGCGAGCTCCTCGGGCGTGTAGTACTGCAGGCGGAATGCGATTCCGAAGCGATCGCGCAAAGGACCTGTGAGCAGGCCCGTTCGCGTCGTTGCGCCAATGAGCGTGAAATGGGGCAGGTCGAGGCGGATCGATCGCGCGGCCGGCCCCTTCCCCACCACGATATCGAGCGCGAAATCCTCGAGCGCGGGATAGAGCACTTCCTCGACCATGCGGTTCAGGCGATGAATCTCGTCGATGAAGAGGACGTCGCCCTCTTCGAGGTTCGTGAGGATTGCCGCCAAGTCGCCCGTTCGCTCAATAGCCGGACCGCTCGTCGTGCGGATGTTCGCACCGAGCTCGTTGGCGACCACCGTGGCAAGCGTGGTCTTGCCAAGCCCCGGAGGCCCGGAAAACAGAATGTGGTCGGCGCATTCCTTGCGCTGCTGCGCCGCCTCGATAAGGATAGCGAGCGACTCTTTCACCTTGGTTTGCCCCAAGTAGTCGCAAAGCTTCTTCGGGCGCAAGCTACGGTCGAGCGCGAGGTCGTCCTCTTGCAAGTTGGGCGCCACCGCGCGATCGCTTGCAGACGGGGACGCTCCACCCTGCATCGCAGTTGCCGCCTCGAAGACCATTCCCTCTATTTGAACACCGTCCGCCATTGCGTCCTTTTCATCTAATGAGCCGTACCCAGTCGCTTAAGGGCATATTGTAACAGCGCTGCCTCGGTCGCGCCCTCGGGAGCCCCCTTCAACGCCAATTCTGCCTCCTGCGAAGTAAATCCCATGGAGAGAAGCGCCTCGGCCGCGCCTTTCAGCCTGTCATCGAGAATCGTTTGCGCGGAAGGCTCGGAGAGCAGGCTTTCAAAGCTCGCGTCGAAGGAGCCCTTCAACTCGAGGATGATGCGCGATGCGCTCTTCTTGCCCACGCCGGGGATCTTCTGCACGAGAGCGACATCCTGCGCGGCGACAGCATCCGCCAGCGCGCGCGGGGAAAACGTGGAAAGCGCCGCCAGCGCGACCTTCGGCCCGACGCCGGTCACGCCGATCAGGCGCTCGAAGGTGGCCTTCTCCTCTTCTGAGAGGAACCCGTAAAGCGCGATGCCCGCATCGCTCACCTGCAGATACGTGAGCACCGTGACGGCGCCGCCGGATTCCGGCAGCTTAGAGAGCGCCGTTGCCGACATGAAGACAGCGTATCCCACGCCGTTCACGTCGATATAGGCGACTTGCGGCGTTTTGCCGGCGAGCTTACCCTTGAGAAACGCGATCATACTTGCTCCTTACTTCGCAAGTCCGCCGAAGCCTTCGTGAGTGGTGTAGCAAATGGCGGCGGCCAACGCATCGGCGGCGTGGTCGGGACTTGGCACCGAATCGAGCGAGAGCAGCTGGCTTACCATGTATTGCACCTGTTCCTTGTCGGCAGTGCCCGTGCCTACTACCGCTAGCTTGATCTGGCGAGGCGTGAATTCCCCCACGCTGAGGTTTTCCTCCGCGCAGGCGACGAGCGCCGCGCCGCGCGCTTGGCCCGTTGCGAACGCCGCAGTGATGTTCTGCCCGAACCACACCGTTTCGATTCCCACGCACGTGGGCTTGAAGCGATCGATCACCGCGCCAATCTGCTCGTGGATCTTGCGAAGGCGCAAGGAGAGCTCGACCTGCGCGGGCGACGATACGCAACCGTATGCGATGCACGAGAGCTTGGCGCCGCGCTGCGACACGATTCCCCAGCCCGTGTTCGCCAGGCCTGGGTCAATCCCGAGTATGATGCGCTCGCGCGTTGCCACTGTGCTCCCTTGCATTCCCAAACGTTTGTTCGCTATTGTAGCATACCGATTCGAGATGCGAACATTCTTTCGCGTTTTCCTTCGCAAGAAACGCAAAAGGCGGCCCCTTTCGGAGCCGCCTTGCAAATCCATTCCCAAAGCCGGAAAGCTTCCTCACCCTACCCGACGCTTCGCGCGAGCAGGGCGCGCCCGCTCGGGCGCCTAGATGGGGAAAGAATAGTCCACAGGACTATTCTTCTTCCAAAGCCTCGGCAATCTCGTCGGTGATGTCCATCGTGTGATAGACGTTCTGGAGGTCTTCCAGCTCTTCGAGGCGATCGATGAGGCGCATGACCTTCTTGGCGTCCGCCACGGACACCTCGGTCGGCGTGGACGGAATCATGGTGAGCTCAGCGCCCTTCACCTGAACGCCCTGCTCCTCGATAGCCTTCTTCACGGCCATGAGGTCGGACGGCGAGGTGTAGACGATCCACTCCTCGTCGGCATCCTCGTAGTCGTCTCCGCCAGCCTCGGCGACGGCCATCATGAACTCGTCCTCGTCAGCGGCAGCACCGTTCGGGCCGATGGGGTTCTTCTTGTCGCCGGTCTCGATTTCCTTGGCGACCATGATCTGGCCCTTGCGCTCGAACTGGAACGACACGGAACCGGAAGTGCCGAGCGAGCCGCCCGCATGGGTGAACGCGCTGCGCACGTCAGCCGCGGTGCGGTTGCGGTTGTCGGTTAGAGCCTCGCAAAAGATAGCGACGCCAGCCGGGCCGTAGCCTTCATACTGAACGGTTTCGTAGTTCGCGGCGTCCTTGCCGGAACCGAAAGCCTTGTCAATAGCGGTCTTGATCTTGTCCTTCGGCAGGGAGTAGCCCTTCGCCTTTTCGATAGCAGCGGCGAGCGACGCGTTGTTCTCGGGGTTCGGGTCGCCACCTTCCTTCGCAGCAACAGTGATGTTACGGGAAAGCTTGGAGAACAAAGCAGAGCGCTTAGCGTCCTGGGCAGCCTTGCGGTGCTTCGTTGTAGCCCATTTTGAGTGACCTGACATATACGTCCCTTCCGATAATGCAAATACCAGCCGCATAGTTTAGCACAGAGGGCAAGCTACACAAATACCCCACGCCCCACCCGCACGCAATTTGCAGAAGAGAAAGTTGTCATCAGCGCGACGGCGATCACCCACCCGAAACAAGAAGGGCCCCAAAAACCCGTCTAGGCACCACGGCGACATGCTTGCGTTCCTGGCGCAGCTTCTAGCGCTCACCTTCCAGCTTCGAGAGCAGGCCGCGACACCCGGCGACGACGTCTCGATAGGTCGCGTCGAAGTTGCCGGTGTACCACGGGTCGGCCACATCCTTGCCGTGACGAGGGTCTTCATCGGGAAGAAAATCGAGCAGGCGCACGAACTTCTTCTGAGGGTCGCCGCCGAAGATAGACTCGAGGCCGTGCAGGTTCTCCCTGTCCATGTAGACGAAAAGGTCCCACTCGCCGTATTCGTTTGCCCGCACCTGCCGCGCGCGGTGGGCATGCGTGGAAATCCCCTGCTCGCGAAGCTTTTTCAGCGTGCCTGGATGAGGCAGCTCGCCGATTTCTTCGGTGCTCGTTGCCGCAGAGTCGATCGAGAACTTGCCTCCAAGACGAGCTTTGCGCACCATGTCCTCCATGACGAATTGCGCCATGGTCGACCTGCAGATATTGCCGTGGCATATAAATAGGATGCTATGCACGAGCCCCCTTCCGCCAATTCTTCGAGATGCCAGCCGAAGCCAACATGGCTGGGCCAGCAACGTTTAATCATAAGGGTCTTCCGTTGCGAAAAGGTTAACAAGCCGAGAGCGAAAGAGGACCGGCAAGCAGTGCCCGCGCACGGGAAGGTGCCAACTCGAAACGCAAAACGCGTCAGCCAGAGAACGCTCGTAGAAAGGCGCGGGCGCCACGACACGAGATCCGTATCGACAGGCAAGCGCCCACAGACAAAATAACACGGGCCCGAACCGCGCGGAAAGGCGCGGACGGGTCCGTCAGCCAACGACTCAGTTAAGCGGTCGGCGCCGCTTGCGTTCCAGCTACTCGGATTCCCCGCGAAGCCACAGGCCCGTCTTGCCGCCATCCTTCTTGAGCAGGCGAATCTCGGAGATTTCCATCCCGCGGTCGACCGCCTTGCACATGTCGTACACGGTGAGGCATGCGACGCTCGCCGCCGTGAGGGCCTCCATCTCGATGCCAGTCTTGCCGGTGACGCCCGTCGTCGTGGTGACATGGATGCCCACGCGGCCGTCCTCGCGTTCACCCTCAAGCACCGGCGTACATTCCACCTTGGCTTTCGTGATGTTCAGCGGATGGCACATCGGGATGAGCGTGCTCGTCTGCTTGGCCGCCATCACGCCCGCCACGCGCGCGCACGCCAAAACGTCGCCCTTCGCAGCCTTGCCTTCCACGATGAGCGCCAGCGTCTCGGGATGCATGGAGATGAAGCCCTCTGCGATCGCAACGCGCTCGGTGTCCGGCTTTTGGGACACGTCGACCATGCGGACGTCGCCCTTCTCGTCGATGTGCGTCAAATGAGTATCGCCACTCATGGTGAATTCCTTTCGAAAAGCGTCCGTTACGCCCGTGATTCTAAACGATATGGGAAGCTGGCGAAAGCCGTACGGCGCCGAAGTGCCGCGCAGCCTTCGAAAAACCTAGCCGCCGATTTGGCTCATGCCGCGCTCGGTTCCCACCTTGTCATGGTGCTCGTCGGGCTTCGCACCAAGGGCCTGCAGAAACACGGCGCGCTGGTCTTCCTCGGTGCCTTCGCGCAACGCAGTTCGCAGGTCGTATTCCTCATCGGAGAACAAACACGGGCGCAGCTTGCCATCGGCCGTCAGGCGCAGGCGGTTGCACTTGCTGCAGAAGTGGCGCGACAGCGGGCTGATGAAGCCCACCGTGCCCGCGGCGCCGGGGAAATGATAGTACTCTGCGGGACCCCAGCCGATCGGCTTGTCCTCCCCCGCCGGAACGAGCTCGCCCAAACCTTGCGCTCGAGCGCCCTCGTTGATGATGTTGAACACTTCCTCGCAGGAAATGACGCCGTCCTTGCCCCAGCTGATGCCGTCGACCTCAGAGACATCGCCGATGGGCATGTGCTCGATGAAGCGCACATGCAGCGGGCGATCGACCGACAGCTTGGCGAAATCGAGGAAGCCGTCCGCAAGCGAGCGGAGTGCGACCGCATTGATTTTCACGGGGTTGAATCCCGACTCAAGCGCCGCATCGATGCCGCGAAGCGCGTCGTCGAGCGACCCGCAACGCGTGATCTTGTGGAACTTCTCGGCGTCGAGCGTATCGAGCGAGAGGTTCACGCGCGAAAGCCCCGCCTCCTTCAGGTCGGCCGCCATGCGCGGCAAGAGCACGCCGTTCGTGGTCATCGAGACATTCTCGATCTCGGGCATTGCGGCGATATTGCGCACCAGGTCGACAAGGCCTTTGCGCACCGTCGGTTCGCCGCCTGTCAGGCGCACACTTTTAATGCCGATCGTCGTCGCGATACGAACCGCCTGCTCAACCTCTTCGATTCGCAGGATATCGAAATGGGAGAGCTGCTGCACTCCCTCTTCGGGCATGCAGTACACGCAGCGGAAATTGCAGCGATCCGTCAGCGATATACGCAGGTAATCGATTACGCGGCCATGGCCGTCCTTCATATTCCCCTCCTTGAAGTTCATTCGCAGTTGCCTAGTATACTCCAAGAAGGCAAGACGCCGCACAACTGTTGTCGGGGCGCTACCATATAAGACGATTCGAGAATTCTTGTCACGCAGTGGCACGAGTCCACAGGCGATGACGCCCCTGGGCGCGGCGGCGTGCCCCGCGCGCAGTTCCGCAGCGAAGCGAGGACTGTCTGAGCACGGGGCATGCCGCCGCGCCCAGGGGCGATCCCGCAGGTTGAAGCTGCCCCGCGTCTAGGGACTCCACTGCAGGTTGAAGCGGCCCCGTGCCCCGAGCGCAGTTCCGCAGCGCAGCGAGGACTGTTTGAGCACGGGGCATACCGCCGCGACCAGGGGCGTCCTCGCAGGTTGGAGCTGCCCCACGACCAGGGGTGCCGCCGCAGATTGAAGCTACCCGATCGACGGATGGCGAACCTGGCGCAGAAGTCCAACGAAGCGCAGGCAGCAGTAGGCAAGCCCCACCAGCGCAAGGACGCCGCCAACGTACCCGATAAGCCCGATCCCCGCATTCGCGGTGACCACACCGCCAAGCCATGTTCCCGTGCCGATGCCAAGATTGTAGAGCCCCGAGTACATCGACATAGCGACCGAGCTCGCACCCTCTGGCGCGCACTTGATGACAGCGGCGTTGAACGACACATTGAACAGCGACGCCGCAAGCCCCCACAGCACGCACACGAAACACGACGACACCTCGCCGCCCGCAGCCGCGGGAGCCATCAGCAAAAGCGCCGCCGCGATGCCGGCGCACGCGAAGCGGATAAACGTCGCGAGCGTCACATGCCCCAAACGGGCGAACAGCAGGCTGCCCACCAAACCTGCCGCGCCGAAAAGCACGAGCGCAAAGGTGATCGCGTCGTCCGGCAAGCCCGCGACCTGCTGGAAGAACGGCTCGATGTAGCCGTAGCCGGTGAAGTACGCCGTAATCACAATGATGGTGACTAGATACATACTCAGAAGCGAGCGCGTGCGCAGAAGGCTCGGAAGCTTCCCCAGCGTGAAGGGTTTCCCCGCGTCGAGCTTGGGGAACACGAACGCAAGGCACGCAACGATGGCGAACGACACGATTCCCACCGTGAGAAACGTCGCACGCCACCCGATGGCAAGACCGAGCATGCGCCCGCATGGCAAACCGAAGATCATGGCGACCGACGTTCCCATGCCCACCATGGAGAGCGCGAGCGAGGCCTTCGAGGAAGGCGCCACGCGCACCGCGAGCGGCGTGATAATCGACCAAAATACCGCATGAGCTGCGGCAACGCCGATGCGCGCAGCCATAAGCATCCAGAAGTTGACCGACGCCGCCGAGAGCAGCTGGCAGATGCCGAACAGGACGATCACGCCGAGAAGCAGGCGCTTCGGCGGCACCTTCGTCACGCAGAGCATAAGCGGCAACGACAAAATCATGACCGCCCATGCGTACACGGAGATGAGCATGCCCGCCGCCGACTCGGTCATGTTGAAATCCGCGGCAATGTCGGTGAGCAGGCCGATGGGCATGAACTCCGACGTGTTGAACACGAAGGTCGAAAGCGTCATCCCCACAAGCGGAACCCAAAACCTCATCGACACGAGCACCCACTTCCTTTCCGAGGGCGTCCCAAAAACGTCCATCTTCACTAAGCCGACACAGCTTACTCCATCCACCGAACAGGTCTGCATATTTTTCTTGTGGCGGCGCGAGCGGCGTTATTATCGTGCGGCACTTTTCCTAGAAGCACATCACCTGCACGGAGGCACAACTGGTATGGACGGCGAATTTCTCAGCATTCTCGGCACGATGGTCATCCTGTTCTTCGATATATCGATTGGATATATCGCGAAGAAAGCCCACGTCATGGACAAGGCAATCGACAAGGGCCTGTCAAAACTCATCTTGAATACAGCGCTGCCGGCAATGATCTTGGGCTCGGTGCTCACCGCCGATTCGCTCCCCGGATCGACCGAAATCCTCATCACCATGGGGCTGTCGATCGTAAGCTTCGCCATCATGACCGCGCTCGCGTTCCTCGTCACGAAGCTTCTCGGCGTCCGCGACGGACACAGGGGAGTATTCCGCTTTATGCTCACGTTCGGCAACGTCGGCTTCATCGGGTTCCCCGTGCTGTCGGCCATCTTCGGGCCCTCGACGCTCATCTACGGCTCGATCTTCAACCTGCCGTTCAACTTCCTCGTGTTCACGATGGGCGTTTGGTTCATCGCGCAGGACTCCGGCCGCGGCGCAAAGGTGAAGATGGGGCTTAAGACCTTCCTCACCCCGGCGAACATCGCCTGCGCGATCGCTATCGTCCTCACGCTTTTGAACGTGCACAGCGTGCCCATCATCGGCGACGCCGCCGAGACGCTCGGTTCCTTCACCACGCCGGGCGCGCTTCTGATCATCGGCTCGTCGCTTGCCGACCTGCCGGTTTCCAAGCTCATCGGAGGCCCGCGCCTGTGGATTGCGTCCCTCGCGCGCCTCATCGTCTCGCCGCTCATCGTCTGGGCGCTCTTCCGCCTCGTGCCGGTCGACCCGATGCTCATCGACATCATGGTGGTGCTGTGCGCGATGCCGGTCGCCACGAACGGCACGATGCTGTGCTACCAATACGGCGGCGACTCGCGCACCATGGCACAAGGAACCTTCGTCACGACCGTGCTGTCGATCATCACGATACCGATTCTCGTCATGGTCATCGGATAGAAGACGAAGCACGGGAAGGCGAGGCAGCGCGAGACATTCGGACACGGGGCATTCGAGCGCGGGAATGCGAGGTCGTCCCTCCCCCGCTTTCGGGGGGCAGGGCATATCCCGTGCTCAAACAGTCCTCGCTGCGCTGCGGAACTGCGCGCGGGACACGCCCCATGCCCGAATGCGAGTCGCAACCAACCGCACATCCAATGAGCGCTACCGCGACACGAGGTAGACGCGATCCTTCGGGATGCGGATCCAAAGCTCCTCGCCCTCGTTGGGAAGGCTCGCCTCATCAGCCCGCAGCTTGTCCACGCGCCAGAACATGTGCTGGTGCAGGTACTTCATCTCGTCCTCATTGCGATCGAGAATTTCCCGCTCGTCGCGGCAAGCGTCCACGAAACCCAGAAGCGCCGTACGCTCGAAGCGCGAATCGCTCACTCGATCGACCCGCACTCGGTAGACGTTCTCGCCAGGGCCGTCAGCTCGCTCGAGGTAGAAAGCACGCATACCCAGGCACTTGACGTCCCGGGACACTTCGCGAGACGTCTCCACCGTGATGCCCCAGCGCGGCAAGCGCACGCGATGGCCGTCCACGTATTCCGCCCGCGTCGCGTTCTTGCACCCCGAAAGCTTGATGCCCGCCTGGCTCTGCGGGTTGTTCACCAAGTCGTCGCCCGTGCCAATCTCCATCACGTGGCCATCCTCCACCACGGCGATGCGGTCGCAGAAGCGAAGCGCCTCGTCGATGTCGTGGCTTACGTACAGGATGGTGCCGTCGAACGCGTCGAACAGGCTCACAAGATTCTGCTCGAGCACGCTCTTCAGGTGCGCGTCGAGCGCGGAAAACGGCTCGTCGAGCATAAGGATCCCCGGACGCGCCGCAAGCATGCGCGCTAAGGCGACACGCTGCTGCTGGCCGCCGGAGAGCTGCGCCGGGTAGCGCTTGTCGAAGCCCTCGAGCCCAAAGCGCTTGAGCTCGCACGCCACGGCAGCATCGCGGTCGGCCGCGCTCACGTCCTTGCCGATGCCCGCCGCCACGTTCTGCGCGACGGTCAGGTTCGGGAACAGCATGTAATTCTGGAAGAGAAGCGCGGTCTTGCGCTGCTGCGGCGTCAGGTCAACCTTGGGTTTCTTGCCCGGCGCCCTGTCGAAGAACACCGTGCCGTTCACGACGATCTTCCCCGAATCGGGCCGCTCGATCCCCGCGATTGATCGCATGGTTAGGCTCTTGCCGCAACCGGATGCGCCCAAAAGGCCGAGCGTCTCCGTGCCTGCAGAAAACGCATTATGCAGCTCGAAGCCCTTGAACTTCTTGCGAATGTCTACTTCAAGGCTCATCTACTTCTGCTCCCTCTTGCGGTACTTCGTGGTGTGGTTAGACCACAGGTTGATGAACACGATGACGATCAGGCTGAACACGATGATGACAAGCGTCCAGAACCACGCGGTGGAATCGTTGCCGTTCATCCATTCGAAATAGATGGCAATCGGGATGGTTCGCGTGATGCCGATGTAGTTGCCCGCCATGAACAGCGTCGCGCCGAACTCGCCGAGCGCGCGGGCGAAGGCGAGCACCATGCCCGCCGCAATCGAACTCCACGACAGGGGCAGCATCAGCTTGCGGAAGATCTTCGCGTTCGACCAGCCAAGCGTGCGGGCGGCGTCGAGCATGTTGCGGTCGAGCCCCTCGAACGCACCGAGCGCATTGCGATACATGAGCGGGAACGCCACGACCACAGCCGCGATGACGCAGGCTACGGGACTGAAGATCAGCGGGAAGCCTATGTCGATCCAGAACTGCCCGAACGCCGTGTTCGAGCCGCATACGAACAGCAGGATGAAGCCGCACACCGTAGGCGGCAGCACCATCGGGATGGTGAAGATGGCGTCGAAGATGCTCTTCGCGCGCGGGGAGAGGTTCAGGCAGAAATACGCCGCCAAAAGACCTAATATGACGATGAACACGATGGCAATGCCCGTGGTGCGAAGCGAGACCCACAGAGGGCTCCAGTCGAGGTTCGACAGGAACTCGCCCACGGCGGCGAGCCCCTCGGGAGCCTTCTCGATACTCACCGCGTCAGGCGAGGTGAGCTTGCCGAAGTCCCCGAACGACGGCTTCATGTAGAGGGAATTCTCCGAATCGGTGAGGTCGAACCCGTCGACGCCGATGACGCTTGCATAGACATTACCATTGATGACCCGGTCGAACGTAAAGCGAACGCCATCTTTGTCGAACGTCGTGTCGCTTGTGAAGTACCACGTGTCGTACTCGGAGAGCTTGGCCGACCCCATGGCCTGCCCCTCGTCGAGCGCGACGAAGTAGCTTTTCAGCTGCGCCTGGTCGGATGCGCTCTGCACGTCGAGGCCGAGCTTCGCAGCCGCGGCAGCGGGAACGTAGGCGACGACGTACTTGTCGGCCGCAACCACCTGCACGAATGCGCCCTCTTCCTGGCCAACCAGGTAAGAATACCCGTAATACGTGCCGTCGATCGCGCGGTTCGAGCCCTTCTGAGCACGCGAGAAATCGCCTATCGCAAAGCTTGCCCCGTCCTTCAGAGCCGCCGAGCCCTCTCGCGACACCTCGATGCCGTCCGTGGTCGCCTCGGCATCCGACGTGGACTCACCCGAAGCCGAATCGGACGTGCCCGACGTTGGCGTCGCCGCAGTCGGCGTTCGCGGGCTGTCGACATCGCCGAGCGCGTCGTCAGCGAACGCCGCGCTCGGCAGCGCGCCAACCGCGAGCGCGGCCGACAGAGCAAGACTTGCGATAAACTTTCTCGCGCGCATGGAACCCCTTCTCCTTGCACCCCATGGACAAGAAAGGGGATGAGCGATTCGCGTCGCCCATCCCCAGATTGCTACTTCAAGACGAACCTTCTTAGCGAAGATTATACTACGCCAACTCGAAGCCCCAGTCCTGCCAAATCTTCTGAGCTTTCTCGCTGTTCAGGCACCAATCCAGGAATTCCTGGGTCGCCTCAACGTTCGTGCAGTCCTTGGTGATGGCACCAGGGTACACGATGTTCTTGTGGGTATCGGCCGGAACGGTGCCGACGACCTGCACGCCACCGAAGCGATACACGTCGGAGGTGTAGACGAACGCGATGTCGACGTCGCCGGACTGCGCATGCTTGCAGACGTTGCCGACGGAGGTGTCCAGAACGACCTTGCCGTCCTTCACCATATCGGTGTTATAGGAACCGCCCTTGCCGGTGATGTCCTTGCCGGTCTTGCCGGCGTCGTCGCCAGCGGGAGCATAGACGCCCACGGTGGAGAGGGACTGAGCAGCGTAGTTGCCAGCCGGGACGGAGTCGTCGCCGACGCAGATGGCGTACTTGCCAGCCGCGATGTCGTCAAGGGTGACGTCCTTCATCTCGGCGCCTTCCTTAGACACCATCACGAGATCGTTCTTGAACATGTCGACGCGTGTGGACTCGTCCACATAGCCCTTGGAAACCGCGGTGTCCATGGAGCCCTTGGAAGCGGAGATAAGCAGGTCGGCATAAGAGCCGGCGCCAAGCATCTCGTTGAGCTCGCCGGAAGACTTGTACTGGGTGTCCTTGAAGGTGACGTTGTCATGGCCGTCCTCGATGTAGGCCTTCTGGATGTCTTCCATGGCCTTGGAGAGCGAGTTTGCGGCGAAGACCTGGAGCTCAACCGGCTCGGCCTGTTCGGTCTTGGCGGTATCGTCCTTCTTTTCGGTGGTGGTGTTGCTGGAGCAGCCGAACATCGCGAACGCCCCGACGAGCGAAAGCGCGAGCACGGCGGACAGCACCAAGCGTACCTGATTCTTCATGTGTTCCTCCCATTAAGTGGTCGAATACGAGCCCCGCCGAAAGGCGAAGGCCCGCAGCACATCGTTTTGCGAAGCAGCTCCGGCTTGCGCGAATTCAAACCAAGCACGCATCGTCATATCCCTTTTCGATGTACCGATACTTAGGTTATTTATTTATAAGTATATAGTCAAGGAAAATCGTTGTCGTTCAGCTATATTCGCGAATACTTTTATTCTGAACGATGGTAATCAACAACATTATGGAACATAAAAGCCCCGCTTGTCCCATATTCCAACGAGGGACAAGCGGGGCTGCGGGGACCGCGGTATTGGGCTGGGCTACCCTTCGAAGCCCACGAGAACGCCGCCGGGCTCGCAGTAGTAGGAGCACAGGCCGCGGTTGGCGCCGATGCAGATGTCGCATGAAGGCCAGATCTCGCGAATCTTCGCCGCGAGCGCCTCGGCCATCTTCGGGTTCTCGGTGTGTCTGATGCGCACGCGGCCGCCGACGAAACCCACGGTCTCCATGTTCTCGAAAAGCTGCTTGAGCGCACGCTTCTCTCCGCGCGCCTTGTTGAGCACGCCGAGCTCGCCCTCCTCGCTCGCCTGCCCGACGATGCGCACGCCGAGCACGCCCGCGACCTTCGCGACAATCGGGCTCACACGTCCGTTGCGCACGAAGTTGTCGATGCGCTCAAGCGAGAACATGAGATGCGTGCGCGAGGCGTAACGGCGCAGCTCATGCGTCAGATCGTCGAAGTCCATGTCACTTTGCGCGAGCTCATTGGCGCGCTGTGCGAGAAGTTCCAGCTCGGGGCCGGTCGTCAAGGAATCAAGCACGAACGCCTTCGCCTCGGGGTGATCGAACAGGTAGTGCTTCGCGGCGGCCTGCGCCGAGTTGTACCCGCCCGAAATCTTACTCGTGAGGGCAAGAGCGACGATCTCGTCCGCGCCCGCGAACGCGGATGTCCATTCCGCGATGTTCGGGCACGACGTACTCGATTCGGCTGCCTCGTCCGAGAACGCCTCGATGAGCTCACCCACGTCGAGGTTCTCGTCGTCGGGAAATTCCCGCTCCCCCACGCGCACCTTCATCGGAACCGACACGATATCCTGCGTATCTGCGACGAACAAATTCGCCGAAGAGTCGACGACGACCCTGCGCACCATAGTTCCCCCTTGCCGCCCATGCGCGCCTGATGCCGACAGCGCTCGACAGTTTCCGTAGCTTATCTGTTTCGCATTAAAGGTACGCCAAACCGATTGCTGCAACAACTACAATGCCCGACAGAATGTCAGTTACTTATACAGTTACGACGTAATGTGAGGTCGATATGGATAAGCGCGTCGTAAAAACCAAGCGCACCATCAAGCGCACGCTCGTCGAATTGCTCGTGACCATGCCGTTCGAGAAGATCACCGTCACCGAGCTGTGCCGGGCCGCCGACGTAAGCCGCATCACCTTCTACACCTATTACGACGACAAGTACGCCCTCGCCGACGAGCTGTTCTGCGACGACATGGCGAAGGCCGAGGAACGCTATCGCGAGCTCCAGGCGGAGAACAATCCGCGAAAGATTCCGACCAACAGCTATCACAACCTTTTGACCTGCATCTTCAGCGTTTTCGAACAGAGAGACGGTATCTTCATCCACTGCTCGTCGACGAAGAATCCCTACTTGCATTCGGCATGCTTCAACCACGTGGTGCGTGTCGTGGAGAATTACGTGCAGAATCACCGCAACGCGCTCGAGCCGAAATACCCCTCGCCGCTCACGGCGGCGCTCGTGTGCAACGGGTTGTTCGGCATGTTCAGCCAATGCCGCGCCCAAGGAATGTCGCTTCGCGAAACGAAGAAGGTCGTCTTCGCCGCGTTCGACGACCTTCTCAACTCAACCCTGTTCTTCCACAGCGCTCTCATCGGGTAGCGGGAGGGGTCGGGAATTTGCCGCCCCTCGCACAAGAGCCCCGAAACGCACAGCGGCGATAGGGGCCGCAACCCCTATCGCCGCATGAAGGCTCAGTTCGCAAACGTCAGCCGTACTCAGTCGGCAATCTTTAGTCGACTTCCATCTCGATCGTCATCCTGAAGCGATCGGAGGCGTGCTCGTAGCCGGTCTTCTCGGCAACGTGGCGCATCGTCGCATTGCGCGTTTCCACATAGATTGCATCGACCCCCGCGCGCATCGCAACAAGCGGCCACGCGCTCAACATGGCAGCCATATGCCCGTGACCGCGGAACTCGGGGCGCGTGTAGCAGGCAACCACCGTCGCCGTGCGCTGCACGCCGGACACGCCGCCAAAGGTCGGCAGGCGATCGAACACCTCGACGCCGGACATGGACGCAATCTCGCCGTCCTCCTCGACGAACAAGAACATCACGCGTTCGCCGAGCGTGCGTCTGAGATGAGCCTCGGTCTCGCTTCGGAAATGGGCAAGCTCCGACTGGCCGGGGTTCACCCCCCAGTACTCGAGCGATTGGGCGACACGCAGGTCGCAAATGGCGGGAATGTCCTCTTTGGTGGCGAGGCGAATCGTTGCTCCCTCACCCGCAAGAGTCGAGAAATCAAGTGCAGTCATGAAAGTTAGAATCCTATTTACCTATTTTACCGTCAGAACGGGAACTTCCGTCGAGCGTAGAAGCCCGAAACTCACGCTTCCGAGCATGCCGCGAATGGCGCCCAGGCCGCGTCGGCCCATGACGATCAAGTCGCAGCCGTTCTTGTCAGCGTAGCGCGCAAGCGCCTCGGCGGGGGCAGTTCCTGCAACAACATCGATGGTCGCGATGTCGGCGATGTCCTCGACAAGGCCCACCAGGTTCTCCGTGACCTTCTCTTTCGCCTGGTCAAGCGCTGCCCGAACCACGCCCTCGTACTGCTCGTAGTTCAGCATGCCGAACGGGACGCCGTCAAGGGACCCCTCCGTGCCGATCTGGTCGACGCCCATGACGCCCGAAGGCACCACATGCACGATCGCGATCTTCGCATCGGAGATCGCCGCGAGGTCCTTCGCATATTCGAGGGCATGTTTCGCGTGCTCGGAACCATCGTAGGGAACCATAATCTTGCTGTACAGCATGAGGTGCTCCTTTCAAACGACCGTTCGCGCAATGCTCGCACGCGAACCCTGCAGCACCATTATACGCCGAACCGCTTGCGCGAAGAGGCTAGTTCACCTCAGCGATCACTTCGACTTCCACAAGCGCGCCCTTGGGGAGCTTCTCGACCGCCACGGCCGAGCGCGCGGGGCGCACCTCGCCGAAGGACTTCGCGTACTCGGCGTTGAAGGCAGCGAAGTCGTTCATGTCGTTTAAGAAGCACGTCGTCTTCACCACGTGGTCGAAGTCGGTGCCGGCCGCCTCGAGGATCGCGGCCACGTTCTTCATGACCTGCGCAGTCTGCTCCTCGATGGTCGAGCCCACAATCTCGCCCGTCTCGGGGTCGAGCGGAATCTGACCGCTCGCGAACAGAAGACCGCCCGCAATGTTGCCCTGGGCATAAGGACCGATCGCCGCCGGCGCGTTTGTGGTGGAGATGGTTTTCATATTGTGCCTTCTTTCTTGAAGTTCGCCATATTCGGAAAATGTTGCGCGGTTTTCTCGCATGTGACGATTATAGTGATGGACGCTTATGAACCATTGAGAAATGCAAGGAAAAACGATGTCGGACGAAGCTCAGGAAATGCTCACCCTGCCCGCCTTCGAGCAGGCGGCCCACAAAGTTCGCGAGGTCACCCAGGAGACCAAGCTCATCGAGAGCCCGCACTTCAGCGAGATCGCGGGCAATCGCGTCTTCTTCAAGCCGGAGAACATGCAGCGCACCGGCGCCTACAAGGTGCGTGGCGCATACTACAAGATCAGCACGCTCTCAGACGACGAGCGCAAGCGCGGCCTCATCACCGCGTCGGCCGGCAACCACGCGCAGGGCGTGGCCTACGCGGCGCAGCGCTACGGCGTGCCTGCCACCATCGTCATGCCCGCAACGACCCCCTATATCAAGGTGGAGCGCACCAAAGCGCTCGGAGCTGAGGTCGTGCTCGCAGGCGACGTGTACGACGATGCCTACGCCCGCGCGCTCGAGCTGGCCGAGGAGCGCGAGCTCACCTTCGTGCACCCCTTCAACGACCTGGGCGTCGCCACCGGCCAAGGCACCATCGCGATGGAAATCGTGCAGGAGCTGCCGCTTGTCGACTACATCTTGGTGCCCATCGGCGGCGGCGGGCTTGCAACGGGCGTGTCGACCCTGGCCAAGCTCTTAAACCCGCACATCAAGGTGATCGGCGTGGAACCTGCGGGGGCCGCATGCATGAAGGCCTCGCTCGAGGCGGGGCATGTCGTGAAACTGCCGCATGTGAGCACCATCGCCGATGGCACCGCCGTGCAGGAGCCGGGCGACAAGATCTTCCCCTATCTCCAGCGAAACCTCGACGGGATCATCACGGTCGAAGACGAGGAGCTCATCGTGGCGTTCCTCGACATGGTGGAGAACCACAAGATGATCGTGGAGAACTCGGGGCTTCTCACCGTCGCCGCGCTGCGCCATCTCGACTGCACGGGGAAGAAGGTCGTGTCGATCCTCTCGGGCGGCAACATGGACGTCATCACGATGTCGTCGGTCGTGCAGCACGGACTGATCCAGCGCGACCGCATCTTCACGGTCAGCGTGCTCCTGCCCGACCGCCCTGGCGAGCTCGTCAATGTCGCCCAGGTCATCGCCGAGAGCAAGGGCAACGTCGTTCGACTCGATCACAACCAGTTCGTCACGACCAACCGCAACGCCGCCGTGGAGCTGCGCGTGACCATCGAGGCGTTCGGCACCGCGCACAAGCAGCAGATCGTCGAGGCGCTCGAAGCGAAGGGCTTCCGCCCACGCGTCATCCAGGCGCATCTGTAAGCGCAGGTCGGGCGAGTGTTGTGTCCCGCCCGCAAAGCATAAGGCACCACCCCACGACAGGGGCGAACCTCTCGCTGGTTCGCCCCTGTCTGCTTTTGGAAGGACAGTGATTCGAAGGCATGGAAGAAGTCATGTTGAAAGTGGCGGCATTTGTCGCCATCATTGTCGCAGGTCATCTGGCGGGACGATCGCGAGCGCTTGGACCGCGCCCCGAGCAGTGCGTGAGCAAGATCGTGTTCACCTTCACCCTGCCTTGCGCGATCGTCCACGCGTTCGGCGCGGCGGAGTTCACTCATGACCTGCTCATCCTCGTTCCGCTCGGACTTGCCTGCGCTCTTATCCCCTTCCTTGCCGTGCTCGGGCTCACCCGCCGCTCCGAGCGTCGCGACCGCGTGTTCTACCTGCTCAACTGCTGCGGCTTCAACATCGGGTGCTTCTGCTTGCCCTTCGTGCAGACGCTCTTCCCCGCACAGCTCGCGGTGACCACCTGCCTGTTCGATGCGGGCAACGCCATCATGATGACTGGCGGCTCCTACGCGCTCACCGGCCTCGTCGAGGGCAAGGGACCCGTCGAGCATCCAGTGAGGTTCGTCACGAAACGACTCGCGAAGTCAATTGCGTTCGATGCTTACATCATCCTCATCGTGCTCGCGGTGGCGGGAATCCACATCCCCGACGCGGTCGTGCAGTTCACCGCGCCCATCGCGAACGCGAACTCGTTCCTAGCGATGTTCATGCTGGGTCTCATGATCCGTTTCGAGGTCAGCCGCGAGAAACTCGCGAAGGTGGCGCGCCTTATCGGGCTTCGCGTCGTCGTGTCCATCGTGGCAAGCGCCCTCGTCTTCGCGTTTCTACCCTTCGACGCAACCACGCGCATCGTCATCGTGATGCTTCTTTGGGCGCCGGCGAGCGCTATGGGTCCGACGTTCACGCTCTGGTCGGATGGCGATTTCGGCTTGGCGGGGCTCGCGAACGCAATCACCATCATCCTCGGCATCGTCGCGACGACGGCCATCGTCCTTGCAAGCGGCGTTGCGGCATAAAGAAGCGCCCTGCCGACGATAAGGTTGGCAGGGCGCAAGAAAACGCAATGCGCGGGCGACGCTCAAGCGGCGTGCGCAGAGCGAAGCGCGTTAGAACTTCATGATACCGAGCGACTGGGCGAGCGCAGTCACGAGGATAACCACCACGAGTACAGGCGCTATGTACTTCACCATAACCGACCAGGCTTTGGCGGCCTTGAAGGGCGCAGAGATGCGCACCTCGTCGATAATCGTCTTCGGCTTGATAATCCACCCGACGAACACGCAGGTCAGAAGTGCCACGATCGGCATGATGACCGAGTTGGAGATGAAGTCGGCGAAGTCGAGCAGCGAGGAGCCTTCGCCTAGGGGCTGGATGAACGAAAGCACGTTGTAGCCCGAGTTGATGAAAAGCCCGGCCACCACGATGAACACGATGGTAATCACCAGAGACTTGCGACGCGAGAATCCCGCGCCATCCTGGATGATGGAGACGCAGGTCTCGGTGAGCGAGATCGCGCTGGTGAGCGCCGCGAAGAACACCAAGAGGAAGAAGACGAAGCCCACGATGGTCGCCACTTGCCCCATGTCCGCGAACACCTCGGGCAAGATGATGAACATGAGCGAGGGACCGGAGTTCTGAGCAACAGCGTCGCCCGAGCCCATCGCGACAAACGCGGCAGGCACAATCATGAGACCGGCGAGGAACGACACGCCCAGGTCGAAGAAGCCGATACGCGTGACGGACTGCGTCAGGGACGCCTTCTTCTCGAGGTAGCTGCCGTAGGTGATCATGATTCCCATGGCGAGCGACAGGCTGTAGAACATCTGCCCGAGCGCGCCGATGACCAACTCCGGAGAGAACTTCGAGACGTCGGGCATCAGATAGTACGCCGCGCCGTCGAGCGCTCCGGGGAGCGTCAGCGTGAAGATGGCGATCGCGATGGCCATCACGATAAGCGCGGGCATCAAAATGAGGTTCGCCTTCTCGATGCCGCCCTTCACGCCACGCGCCACGATGACGAAGGCAGCAGCCATGAAGATCAGCATGAAGATCGAGCTGTCGACGCCGTTGGTGATGAAGTTCGAGAAGAACGTGCCGCCATCCGCCATAGCCGCAGGTCCAGCTGCAATATAGGCGAAGGCATACTTCGTCACCCAACCGCCGATGATGCAGTAATACGGCACGATGATGAAGGGCACGACCGACGCCAGCACGCCGATGAACATGAATTTCTTCCCAAAGTGGCGGAACGCGCCGATGGCCGAGAGGCCCGTCTTGCGGCCGATCGCCGTCTCAAGCAGCAAGAGCGACACGCCGAACGTGAACACCAGCACCAGGTAGGTGATGAGGAACGTGCCACCGCCGTACTTTGCCGCCAGATACGGGAAACGCCACATATTTCCCAAGCCGACCGCCGAGGCGGCAGCGGCCAAGATAAACGCCCATTTGCCTGACCACGACGAGCGCGATCCGGTTTTCATTGATGCCATACTGTTCCCTTTTCCAATCAAGAGCGCAAGCAAAAGCGTTGCGCAGGCTGAAGCCCTCCAATTCGCGTTATTTTACCTGAATGAAACGAATTCACGCACGAGAGAAGGGTATTCGGCACTCCCCTTCGCCCAGCTGCGGTATAGCAAATGCAAAAGAAGAGCCCGATAGGTCCCTCGAAAAATGACGGGAACCTGGCAAAGCGCGTTGCATATGGCTAACTTTTACGCTATAAGTTAGCTGAATACAACCTTAAGGGGCCACGTGGGCCCTTTTTCGAGAAAGAAAGACCATGGCCAAATCAAGTACCCCCTACCTCGTCGTCGAGGGTCTTGCCAAGCACTACGGCGACGGGGAAGCCCGCGTGCAAGTGCTCGACGGCATAACCACCACCGTGAACCGCGGCGAGATCTGCGTCATGCTCGGCCCCTCGGGCTCGGGCAAGTCCACCTTCCTGAATCTCATCGGCGGCCTCGAGGGCGCCGACGGCGGCACGATCTCAGTCGGCGGCTGCAAGCTCACCGCCCTCTCAAGCAAGGACCTCGGCGAGTACCGCCGGCGCGAGCTTGGCTTCGTCTTCCAGTTCTACAACCTTGTGCCCGATCTCACCATCAAGGAGAACATCGAGGTCACGGCACACCTCTCGAGCAATCCCCTTCCCATGGAGGAACTCCTGCGCTCGCTTGGCCTCTGGGAGCACCGCAACAAGTTCCCGCGCCAGGTGTCCGGCGGTCAACAGCAGCGCTGCGCCATCGGCCGCGCGCTCGTTAAGAACCCCGGCCTCATCTTGTGCGACGAGCCCACGGGCGCCCTCGACTACAAGACCTCCAAAGAAGTGCTCGAGCTCATGGAGCATGTAAACCAGCGGTACGGCTGCACTCTCGTAATCGTAACGCACAACGCTGCCATCGCCCGCATGGCCGACCGCGTGCTGCGCCTGCGCGACGGACGCTTGGCCGAAAACGAGGTCAACAGCTCGCCCGTGCCCGCCTCCGAGCTCGATTGGTAGGCACGCGATGACCCCCTTGGCCAGACGGCTCCCTCGCGAGCTCAAGAACAACATCGGCAAATACTTGGGAATCTTCCTGCTCATGTGCGGCGCAATTGCCCTCACGTCGGGCTTCTTGCTTGCCGCCCACTCCATCGGCAGCATCATCGACGAAATGCGTGACGAGTACACCATTGAAGACGGCCGCATAGTGACGGCGTTCGAGGCGACCGACGCCCAGATCGACGCAGCCGAAGGCGCCACGGAAGACGTCGGCGGCGCCACCTTCTACAGGAATTTCTCCATAGACGCCACCATAAAGCAGCCCGTCGGCGACGACGGCACCAAGCGCACGCTACGCACTTACGTGCACCGCACCGAAGTCGATATCGCGTCCTACTGCGAAGGTACCGAGCCCCAAGAAGACGACGAAGTCGCCATAGACCGCGTTTTCGCCAAGAACAACGAGCTCGCTGTCGGAGATACCGTCGAGCTCAGCGGCCGTGCCTACACCATCTGCGGCATCATGACGCAGCCTGACAGCCAAGCCCTCTTTCCCAACAACTCCGATTTCACGGTAAATACCATCACTTATGGCGTGGCCGAGGTCACCGACGCCGGCTTTACCGCCCTCGAGGACGCCGGCGGCGCGCCCACCTACACCTACTCGTTCGTCTTCAACAACCGAAACCTCTCCGTCGCCGACCGCACCGATGCCGAGGAGGACATAGTCAAGGCCTTAACGGACGCCGACGCGCGCGTGGATGATCTTATCGATGCCGACTCCAACCAGGGCATCGGCTATGCCCGAAACGACGTGGACGGCGACTCCGCCATGTGGACGACGCTGCTCGACATCATCATCGTGATCATGGCCTTCGTCTTCGTCGTGCTCACCAACGCCACCATCGAGGAGGAAAGCGCCATCATCGGCACGCTTCTCGCCAGCGGCTACCGCAAGCGCGAGATAGTCCTTCACTACCTTGCACTACCCGCTATCGTGGGAATTCTCGCAGCGGGCCTGGGATGCGCGCTCGGCGTGGCGTTCTTCACCGAGCCCATGCGCAGCCTCTACTACGGCTCCTACAGCCTGCCGCCCTTCCACGTGTACTGGAGCTGGGAAATCTTCTTCAAATGCGCCGTGGTGCCCGCAGCTGCGCTCATCCTCATCACGCTCGTGGGGCTTCTCCGCAAGATGGGCAAGACGCCCCTGCAGTTTTTGCGCCACGAGGCCAGCGGCAAGTCCGGGACCAAGCGCGGGTTGCGATTGCCTGAGCGCATGGGCTTCGTTGTGCGCTTCCGCCTGCGTATCTTCCTTCGCAACCTCGGAAACTTCGCCACACTTTTCGTAGGCGTCGCCTTCGCCTCGCTGCTTTTGCTCTTCGGCCTCGCGATTCTCCCCACGATGACGCACTATGCCGACAACCTCGAGACGAGCCTCGTAGCCGAGCACCAGTACACGCTCAAAGCCCCGCTCGAGCTCGAGGGCAGTGCCGAGGAGCGCGAACAATGGGCCGCTCTCGACCGCCTGCAGTCCGTCGACGGCGCGCTTCTTTCCGCCGCCGAGGACGCGGAAGACGAGCTCGGGGACGCGGTAGACGCAGCGCAGACGGCTGCCGACATACTCGCCGCCTCGCCCTCAGCAGGCAACATGCAAGCGGCAGCCAATGCGCTCGAAGAGGTGCAGGACAAGAAGGATGCCCTCTACACGTGCCTTGACGAGCTCGCAAACGCTCTCGGCTGCGATCGCGACGAGACCATCGACCTTATCGACGCCGCTTCCAACATCGACGCCAGCGAAGACGACATCCACCCCGTGAACACGGTCGACAACGGCGCAGATAAGGTTGCCCAGACTGAAAAATACGCCATTTACCAGCTACAATACGACCGTGGCGAGGGAAACGGCACCGAGACGGTGTCCATCTACGGTATCTCGCCCGACTCGCGCTACTGGAAAGACCTCGACGTCGGCGGCAACCGCGTCATCTTCGGCCGCGGGCTTCTCGATAAGTTCGGCTGGAAAGAAGGGCAAAAGGTCGAGCTCGATGATAAGTACGAGGAGAAGGACTACTTCCTCGAGTACGCAGGCGACGACTTCGCGTGGGGCACGAAGTCGGACATGAACGTCTACATGAGCATTGATGACTTCAACGAGCTCTTCGGCAACGACGCCTCCTACTTCAATGGCTACGTGAGCGACGAGGAGCTCGACCTCGACTCGCGCTACTTCTCCGGCGATACCACGCCCGACGACATGCGCGCCGTCGGCGACCAGTTCATCGACATGATGAGCAGCCTAATCGGCCTGATGGTCGGGCTCGCCGTATTCATCTTCCTGCTGTTCATGTACCTGCTGACCAAGGCCGTGATCGACCGCAGCGCCCGCTCGATCAGCTACATGAAGGTCTTCGGCTACCGCGACGGCGAAATCTCGCATCTCTACATCCGATCGATCACGCTGTGCGTCGTCGCCTCGCTCGTGCTGTGCGAGCCGCTGATCATCGAATCGCTCGCCGCGATCTTCCGCACGATGCTGCTCACCTACAACGGCAACATCGAGATTTACGTGCCGTGGTCAGCTATGGCCGCGTGTGCAGGCATCGGGTTTGCGACCTACCTCGTCGTGGCGTTTTTGCACACGCGCTCCATCAAACGCGTCAGCCTCGCCGAGGCCTTAAAGGTGCAGGAATAGAAGACCGCGTGCGGGGGGCGTCTTCCTCAAAGGGAAGGCGCCCCTCACGCATAGGCCGTTTTCAAAGGGGGACGACCCTACAGCCGCCAGGCAGCCGTCTCCTTCTGGAGCTCGACCATGTGCGCGAACTCGCCGCCCGCAGCCTTGAGCTCGGCAGGCGCACCCTGCTCGGCGACCACGCCTTCCTTCAGGACCACGATCTTGTCGGCGTTCTCTACCGTGCGCATGCGGTGCGCGATCACGATGACGGTCTTGCCCGCGAGCAGGCGGGAAAGAGCCTCCTGCACCACGGTCTCGTTCTCGACGTCCAGGCTCGCCGTGGCCTCGTCCAAAAGGACGATAGGCGCATCCTTGAGCAGAGCGCGGGCTATGGAGATGCGCTGGCGCTCGCCGCCGGAGAGCTTGGATCCGTTCTCGCCGATCAGGGTGTCGTAGCCCTGCGGCATGCGATTCACGAACTCGTCGCAGTTCGCGGCGTGCGCGGCAGCCAGGACCTCCTCGTCGGTGGCGTCGCGACGGCCGAGCCGGATGTTGCCCATCACCGTGTCGTCGAAGAGCAGCACGTCTTGGAAGACGATCGCGTAATCGCGCAGCAGCGCCTCGGGGTCCACGCTCGCGACGTCAACACCGCCCACGGTGACCTTGCCGGAGGTGGCGTCCCAAAAGCGGGCTGCCAGACGAGTCACGGTGGACTTGCCCGAGCCGGACGGACCGACGAGCGCCGTGACCTCGCCTTCCTTTGCGGTGAAGCTCACGTCAGCCAGGACCTTCTCGCCGGCGCGCCCGTCTTCGCCCGCGCCGTATCCGAACGCCACGTGGTCGAACACCACGTCATGGCCCGAAGGCTCGAACTTCTCGCTGCCCTGCGCCACGGGCTCCTCCATGATGGAGCGCATGCGCTTGGCCGACGACTCGGCGGCAAACAACTCGGAGACGAGCATAAGGGCCTGGTCGAACGGAGCGTAGATTCGGCTCACCATAAGCAGGAACGCGAACATCACCATGAAGTCGACCTGGCCGGAGACGACCATCGCGGCGCCCGTGACGAGCGTAGTGGCGATTCCCAGACGCAGGATGGCGAATGCCGAGTTGACCAGGAGCCCGTTGGCGAGCTCGCCCCTGGTCGTCTCGCGCTCCTCGCGCTCGATCACGGCGTTCAAGCCTGCCAGATAGTGCGCTTCCTGGTTGGTGGCGCGGATCTCGCGGACACAGTCGAGAGTTTCCTGGACGGCCTCGGTGACCTTGACCTTCTCGGCGCGGACTCGGTCGAACACCGGGGTCATGGGGCCGCGCGTCAGGCACAGGACGGCAAACGCCACGGGCACGCTCCAAAACGCCGCGATGGCAAGCTGCCAGCAGAAGAACAGCGACCCCGCGAACACGATGGCGCTCGCGATGACGGCGCCCCACAGCTCGCCCAAAACATGGCTGTAGGCGTGCTCCATGGCCTGGGCGTCGCCCATGATGGTCTCGGTAAGGTCGGCGAGGTCGCGGCGGCCGAAGAACGAAAGGGGCAGCTTTCGCAGACGCTCGGCGATCTCGACGCGCTGGTTGCCGCACTCCTCGTAGAAGATGCAATAAGTGTAGTAGTACTGCTGCCAGTTCGAAGCGAAGAGCAGAGCAAGGAAGACCACAAGGCCGGCCACGATGGGCAGGGCGGCGGGCAGGTCCGCGCCCGTCGTCAAATGGTCGACGAACCCTGCCATAACCAGGAACAGAAAGCCCATGCCAGCCATGGTGACCAGGTTGGTAATCGTGGTCCAGAAAATCCCGCGCTTCACCCCCGCGATGCCTTTATCGGACAGAAAGTACTTCTTTTTGAATGAGGCGAACATCTAGGCCTCGCCCCCTTTCGCGGCGACGGCGTCTGCGGCGGCATCGGCAACCGCGGCGGAAATCTTCCAGCTGGCCGCCTGCTCGTAGTCGGCCCACATCTTTGCATAGAGACCGCCCTTGCCAAGAAGCGCCTCGTGCGAGCCGATCTCGGCAACGCGCCCCTGGTCGAGGACCACGATCTGGTCCGCGCCCACGACGGTCGAGAGCCTGTGGGCGATCATGATGACCGTGCGCCCCTCAGCCAGCCGCGTGAAGGCGCGCTGGATAAGGGCCTCGTTCTCTGGGTCGGCAAATGCCGTCGCCTCGTCGAGCACGACGATGGGCGCGTCCTTGAGGATCGCGCGGGCAAGCGCCACGCGCTGGACCTCCCCGCCGGAAAGATACGCGCCGCCGGGCCCGAGCATAGTGTCGATGCCCCGCGGCAGCTTCGCCACGATGTCGTCGCACTGGGCGGCGGCGAGGGCCTCGCGCACTTCTTCATCCGTGGCGTTAGGCCGCGCGGCGCGCACGTTGTCGGCGAGCGTCTGTCGGAAGAGCTTGTTCGTCTGGAACACGAAGGCCACGTGGTCCATAAGCTCGTGCGGGTCGATGTCGCGCACGTCGACGCCGCCCACGAGCACGCTGCCCGAAGTCGCATCCCAGAAGCGCGGGATGAGCGAGGCGCACGTGGACTTGCCGCCGCCCGAGGGGCCGACGAGCGCGAGCGTGCTGCCAGCGGGGACGTCGAAGCTCACATGGTCGACGGCGGGACCTTCAGCCCCCTCATACGTGAAGCTCACATCGTCGAAGCGCACGCTGTTTCCCGTCGGGCGCTTGGGCGCAGGCGAGACAGCGAGGGGTTCGGCCTCCATAATGCCTCTGATGCGGGCCAACGAGTCGGCGCTCATCTGCGATGCCTCGCCCACGAACATGAGCTTGGTCATCGCGGTGGGCACCACAGCCGAGAAGATCGAGTAGAACGCGAAGTTGGCAACGAACCGGGCAAAATCCGCCTCCCCGGGGGCAAGCAGCAGCGCCACGGGCAAGAAGAACGCCACGAGACCGTTCAGAGCCGTGAGGTTTGCGACCTGAGGCGCGCGGCAGAACGTGCCGGCGTAGTCCTGCGCCATGCGCGCATAGTCGGCGATGGCGTCGTGGAAGGCCTTGAACGAATGGACCGTCTGCTGGAACACCTTGACCACGGGGATGCCGCGCACGTACTCGGTGCCGCTCTTGTTCATGCGCACGAGCGCGCCCATATAGGCCTTCATGAACTCGCCGCCCTTGCCGCTCATCATGGTCGCCATCGCCACAAACGAAATAACGACCGAGATGAGGCAGGCCGCGCCCAGGCGCAAATCGAAGGCAAAGAGCAGCACGAGCAGGCCCGCGACCATGGCCACGGCACCCGAAATGTCGGGCAGCATGTGCGCGAGCAGCGTCTCGGTCGAGGCAGCGCATCCGTCAACGATGCGGCGCAGCTCACCGGTGGCGTGCGCGTCGAAGTAGCCGAGCGGCAGCTTGAGCAGGTGCTCGCTTGTGGTCTTGCGGATGTTGGACGCGCAGCGGAACGCCGCCAGGTGCGTGCACATAAGGCCCGCGAAGTAGACCACGATGCTCGCCAGGGCAAAGCCCACGGCCCACCAGCCGTACGCCGCGATGTTTGCAGCCGCGCTCCAGTTGGGGGCCACAGCAATGAGGTCGCGCGCCACGAACCAGATGCACACGTAGGGGCCGAAGCTCAAGAGCTGCGACACCGCCGACAACCCCATCCCCAGGTACGTGAGGAGCTTGCGATCGCCAGCGTACGCAAGCAGCTCGCCGATGCCCCCACCTTCCTTTTTCTTCTCCTTTGCCATGAGATTCCTCGTATATTCTTTCTGCCACTGTTTTTGGGTGTGGCACCCACCGCTTCCAACGCAGCGGCAGCGTTTCTTTAC
>NZ_CAKUBT010000009.1 GCF_934643285.1 uncultured Ellagibacter sp. | reverse complement strand
CTCCTTCCCCGTCTTCTACGAGTGGATGGCTCGCTCGGTCGAGTCCATCGACGCGCTCGACGTCACCGACGAGGAGAAAGCGCTCATGAAGGGCGGCAACGCTGCTCGCATCTTTAACCTGTAAGCATAAAAGGCACTATTTTTTCTATTGATTAGAGGGGATCGGGTCTCGATACGGCGTGCCACCCTCCACTCGCCCGAGGCCCGACCGTTCGCTGCGCGACGAATATCGTGCAACTGAAAGAGGGGAAATAATGAGCAATCCCAATGCCGCGGCAAGCGCACAAGAGAAGACTCCGAGCTACGCGTGGATCGCGCTCGTCGTCTCACTGCTCGCCGCAATCTCGATCGTTTACGCATGGATGTGGCTGCCAGCCATCACCTTCCCGGTGTTCAAGGGCTGGCTCGGCGCTAACTGCGCATCCGTGCAGGCCGACCCCTCGCAGTTCGGCCTTTTGTCCAACGTCATGGGACTTGTGCCTATCGCAGCCCTCATCATGGCGTTCCCGGCCTCCTTCGTAGTCCGCAAGTTCGGCCCGAAGGTCGGCACGCTCGTCGGTCTTGGCCTGGCAGTGATTGGTTCCGCGGTGTGCGCCATCACGATCACCTCGAGCTTCACGGCGTTCCTCGTGGGCCGCTTCATCCTGGGCCTCGGTCTTGCGCAGACGATTGTCGCAGGCCCGACGTGCGTGTCTATCTGGTTCCCCAACACGACCCGTGGCCGCGCTATGGCTATCTGGTCGATTTGGGCACCGGTCGGCATCTTCACGGTGAACGTGTTCGGTGACGGCATCTACCATGCCGTCGGCCAGAACCTCGTCACCCTGCTGTGGGTGTGGACCATCGTCATCGTGATCATCGGCATCCTGTTCGCCGTCGTGTTCCGCAAGCCCCGTGCCGATGAGGCCTCCGAGGTTTCCGCTGAGACGAAGTCCTTCCGCGAGGTGCTCCCGTTCTTCAAGAAGCGTCAGCTTTGGTGCCTCATCTTCATGTTCGCGATCTTCAACTACATGAACTACGCCTTCAGCCAGTACCTTAAGACCTGGTTGCAGCTCGACCCCACTGCCGGCGGCCTTGGCTGGGATCCCGCGATGGCAGGCCTTATCGGTGGCGCGCTGACCGCATGCGGCATCCTCGCCCCCATCGGCGGCTTCATCTTGGACAAGCTGCCGCGCAACCTGAAGTACATCGCGGTCGTCTCCGGCATCACCGGCCTGACCGTGTGCTCCGCACTTGCCTTCCAGAACAACATGGTCGTGTTCGTCTTCTACGCCATCTTCTTCTGCATCGGCAACATGTTCCTGAACGGCTGCTGCCGTCCGATGATTCCGACCTACGTGTTCAAGGGCGGCGCAACCGCAGTTGCTCTGGGACTTTCGTTCCTCACGTTCGGCCAGTACCTCGGCCAGACGATCACTTCCTACGCGCTTGAGCCGTTCAACGCGTCCATGTCCGCAGGCGCTTGCGACCCGATGCTCGCCTTCTGGGCATTGGTGCCGATCGGCGTCGTGGGCATCATCGCCTCGCTGCTTATGAAGCCCTCCAAGCAGGACCTCGCAGGCGGCAAGCCGCAGGGGAAGCCGGCTGAAAACACGCAAGCTAAGTAAGCGCACATCAGGCTCGGTTTCCGCATCATTCGGCACCCGTGTCGCCAAAAAAGGCGCGCGGGTGCCTTTCGTTATCCAGGGACACACCATGAAAGACGGCATCGTTACGCTCACGTACGGCAAAATCGCCCACCTCGACGCCACAACCGGGCCGACGGATTGGGCGGGCCGCTCGATAGCGCTCGAAAGGAAGATGGGAATGGAAGGCCACGCCCCCGCACCGCCAAGCGAATCGAGACGCCCCGGACAGATTGAGGCGAGATGCGGGATAGACGCGACGACGAGCGCTACCGTGGACGCTACGACAGGCGCGACCCCCTCGATCAATCGCGACAGCATTCGGGAAAGCGCCGCAGAAGCCCACGATGATACGCTCAAGGAAGAAGATCGCGAAGCGGAAACTGTCGACGCGACGACAGGCGCAACACCTGGCGTATCCGCCGCATGCAAGGAGCTCGGAATGGCGAGCCTGTCCGACGTAATCGCCGATATGGGGATCAAACCGCCAGGACAAGCCTAGGGCGCAAGCTCCCGTCAGTGACGAGCTTGGAAGCACTCCTGCCGTGTTTCCAGAGAAGCAAAATCATGTATCGGAGGGGAAAAGCTTTATACTGAACACTAGGGATTTTGGGGCGCACCGTGCGAAATACCGCTTTGCGTCGTGGTCAGTTTCTCTTGTGTATCGGTATCTTATTCAAGGGGGAAAGATGGCGAAAGAGAAGCAGCGCAGCGGCGCTGACGGTGCAATGGAATTGTTAGGGGTTGGCGGCTTCGCCCTTTTTTTCGGGTGGATGCTCATCACCTTCTACTGGCTGTTTGCGATTTTCTTGCAGGGTCTTCCCACCGGCGAGCGCGACATGATCCAGCTGTTCATCTTCGTCGGCATCGCGCTTGGGGAGCTAATTTGCCACTTCCTCGGCAAACGAGCGTCCTACACACCGTTTAAGACACCAGTCCTTGTGGCCGAGGCGTTATTTGCCGCAATCGTACCCCTCATCAGTTTCGGCCTGCTTGCACACGCCCCGATACCCGCCCCCCTGCTCTGCACCGCCAACCTCCTCGCCGGCATTGGAGGCGGCTTCCTTACTGTGAGCTGGCTCGATGTGTGCGGCAGGTCCAAATCGCGTGCCTATGCCCGATTCTGCTCTGAAGCGCTTTTAGGCGGAGGCGCCCTCTTCGCGCTTGCAGCGCTTATGCCGACCGAGTTCCAGCCCGTCTTCTGTCTCGTTTATCTCGCGTTGTCGGTGGGATTGCTGAAGTACACGAGCGAGAATTCAGACAATTCACAGGCCGCGCCGGTAAACGCCATCGACCACAAGCCGTGGAAATTCGCGCGTGAAGTCGAGCCATCCTTTGTTGCCTTCGGCATCGTTTTCGGAATGACTTTTGTCTTCCTGTTCAACTACGGTTCTCATTATGTCTTCATCGGCCTTCTTGCAACGATTCCCGGTGCTCTTGTCTTAGTTGCGCTCTCCCTGAAGAAGATCTTCCTGAACATCACCGTTCTGCAGAGAATCCTGCTGTTCATGACGGTGCTCGCTTGCATCTGCATCCCCTTCTCAACTGGGTACGTCCAGATTGTCTGCGCGTTTCTTGTCATCGCATCGTGGGCGCTGTTCCTGCCAACGACCTATGCACATCTCGTGCGTAAGAGCGTCGAGCTCGGGGAAGCGGCGGTATTTCGTCAGGTTCCTCGTCGCCTTTTAGCAAGTGCGCTGGGATTTCTCATCGGATGGGCCGTCGCAAGCGCGACGACCGTCGTCTTCGGTGCCCACTCCGACGCTTTCACGGTCATTCGCCTGTGCACCGCATGTCTCGTCGTCCTCGCTGTCACCGTGTTCTTCCCGCAATCGGAGCATCATGATGAAAACGCCGATCGCGCGCCTGCCCCAAGTGAGGCTGTTGCAACCCCCGCACAGTCGGCGCCTGCTGGCATGAGCGAGCATGAGGTGTTCGAAGCGCGCTGCAACGCCGTTGCCGAGATGTATCAGCTCTCCCCTCGCGAGACCGATGTGTTGCGCTACCTCGCCAAGGGCCGCAACGCCGCCTATATCCAAAACAAGCTGACCATCTCTCCGCACACCGTTAAAAGCCATATCTACAGCATTTACCGCAAGACGGATATCCACTCCCAGCAATCGCTCATGGACTTCGTTGAGGATTATCCCGTTTCCGTTCCGCAACAATCTCCGAAAAAGAAATAGGCTTCCCTTTTGATTGCGTGACGAGGCTCTCCTGTCTTGTCATTTAGCAAATTCGCAGCTCACCGCCTCATACCATCATACCAATTTACGTTATTACATACCTATCACACGATAGGGTCAGCATCGCTTCGTGGTGAGCTGTTGCCATCGTACAAGGGGAATGCACGCCCAGGGGAAATTGAATGCACGGGCGCATAACGTGGAGCTATGAAAATCGCCCTGGGAGAGCTTGCCACACTCGTATGAAACGCCGCTCAAGAGCCGAAGTCGGCAGAACTAAAGAGGGACATTATGAAAACCAAGGGGCTCGGGTTCATGCAGCTCACCATTGTCGTGGGATTCTGCCTGTATTACGGCTACTACCTGATCGCCTTCTTCGGGGCCTTCGCAGAGCTCCCGCCCAGCATAGATTTTACCAAAGCCCATCTGGGACAATTCGTGTTCTTCATCGGAAGCATCATCGGCACGGAGGGCTTGCTGCTCTGGTTCAGGCACCGCGACAGCGTAGCACTTTGCCACAAGAAGCTCTTCTTCCTCGCAAGCCTTCTGCCCGGATCGCTCTCCCCCCTGATTATGGCGCTCGACGCTCTCGGGGCAACGCCTCCGCTCCCCCTCATGTACACATGCCTCCTATTCGCAGGTTTCTCAATCGCCATGGGATTCATGCTATGGGACGATTTCATGGTCCATGGCGGTCTGTGCCACAACCAATTCGCCCATGCGGCGGTCTTCTGCACCGGCGGGCTGCTCTTCCTTTTCTGCACCGCGCTGCTTCCCAAGCTTGCTCTCGGCGTCGTCTGCTGGCTCATGCTGCTCGCAAGTATGCTGCTCGTCATGTTCATAAACCCCCGCCGCCGCCCCCAACCCGACAGGTCCGTCAAGCCCGTTGCGGAGTTCTTCAAGGGAACCCGCCATCTCGACATCGTGAGCGCCACTCTCAACGTGGCCTTCGGCTATGCCTTCATCTTGCTTTTCCGCACCGGAACCGCAAACGTGCTGATCGCAGGCGCGGGGGCAATCCTCGTTGACGCCATCATCTCCTCGGCGATGGGAAACCGTCGCTCGATGCTCTACTCGGGCGCGCTTCGCCTCTTCTGTGCCATCGTTTCGTGCGCGCTGCTTCTCTATCTCGCGCCCGGCGGCGCGCTCGCCATCGTAGCCCTCGGTGTGATGGTGGTATGTTGGTTTCTCTTCCGCACCGTTCACTGTGGCTGCCTGGCGGTTCTGGCCGCAACGAAAGAATTCCCCGTCCTCTACACCTCCACCCGTGGAAAGCTTGCCGCAAACTGCGGATTCGCCGCAGGCCTGCTCATCGGCACGCTCACCGTGGCAAGCGAGGCGCACGACGCATGCCTTGTCGTCACCTTGGCCATCGTCGCGTCCTTCATCTTGGCATCCCTGTTCTTTTTGCCCTTCGACGAGGAATCCTCCTCCCCTGGCTATCGCACCATCACCTTTGTCGACATGCCAATGACAGCCGCGCAGGACAGCTCGCTTGAAAAGCGCTGTGCGCGCCTAGTAAAGCGTTGCAAGCTTTCCCCACGCGAAGCGGAAGTCCTCACATGGGCCGCACAAGGGCGCAACGCGAAGGCCATCGCCGAGAAGCTCTTCATTTCCGAGAGCACCACCAAAACCCATATGTCGAACATCTATCGCAAGGCGGGCGTCCACTCGCAACAAGAACTCATCGCGCTTCTGGACCAAGAGCGATAACGATACCGGTCCAAACGAGCGCACCCTCTGGACCGAAATTTTGAAGAAAACGAATTTCTCCAGCTCAACACCTCATACGCAACGTACCGTCCCTCATCAAGCGAGTTCCGATCTCGCTTTTGGAACTCCTGCGGTCAAGCCATCCTCGATTTTGCGCTCTAACGTGTGGGCCACCGAAAAGGTAGAAGCGGAGGGCGTTTAAGAAGGAGGACTTACCACTCTCGACTTCTATCACGGCGAGTGAGCCATTAGTGGAAAGCTCTAGGAGAGGGAGAGTGACTCAAATGACAATGAGAATCGACATTCCCCACGACAGCGACGAGTCGAAGGGGATGCGCCCCACGTTCTTCAACGAACCGCCTGTCATGTACACCGGCGGAGACGTGCCTTGGCAGTGGGAAGAGGACGGCATGATCTGCACCAGGTCGGCCGCCTGGTCTGCGCCGGGCTGCCATGACGGCTGCGGCGTCATCGTCTACACCGACAAGGAGACCGGCAAGTTCATCAAAGTCGAAGGCGACGAGGAGAACCCGTACTACCAGGGGCGTCTCTGCATGCGCTGCCTTGACGTGGCCGAGGCGATCTACCATCCCGACCGACTGCTCCACCCGATGAAGCGCGACCCGAAGTTCCGCGGCAAGGCGGACAAGTGGGAGCGGATCACGTGGGAAGAAGCCTACGACATGATCGACGAGAAGTTCACCAAGATCCGCGACGAGTACGGCGGAAAGGCGATCATCTTCGCGTCCGGCACCGGCCGCGTCACGCCGCCGATCAACGCGCGCTTGGGCTATGCGCTCGGCTCGATCCAGTACTCGTACTTCCATTCTGGCAACGCGTGCTACGTTCCCCGCGTGGCAGCCGCGAACACCATCCAGGGCTGCTACACCTGCCCCGACTTCTCGATGCAGTTCCCCGACCGCTACGACAATCCCGAATGGGTCGCCCCGAAGAACATCTTCGTCTGGGGCAACAACCCGCTTATCGCCAATGCCGACGGCAACCTCGGACACTGGGTCGTCGACTGCATGAAGCGCGGTTCGAAACTCATCGTCGTTGACCCGCGTTTGACCTGGCTCGCGGCGAAGGCCGACCTCTGGTTGCAGATCCGCCCGGGCACCGACTCCATGCTCGCCTTGTCCATGGGCAAATACCTCATGGAAAACGACCTCTACGATCACGAGTTCGTCGAGAAATGGTGCTACGGCTTCGAGGAGTACGAGAAGGCTTGCGAGCCCTACAATCTCGACTGGGCCTCTGAGGTCACCTGGCTTGACAAGGAAGACATCATCGCGGCTGCGAAATATATGTCCGAGAAGCCGACGGCCGTGCAGTGGGGCCTGGCCATCGACATGAACCTGCAGTGCGTCACCGCTTCCCAAGCGCTGTGCAACCTGTGGTGCATCACCGGCCAGATCGATATCCCTGGCGGCATGATCACCGTGCACGACCCGTACAACACCGAGGTTTGGCTGCCGCCCGATCCCCGCGAGGTCTTCACCCCCGAGCAGGAGAAGGAACGCATCGGCTCCAACTACGAGATGATCACCAACTCCGGCATGGTCCAGTGCCAGGCGGACTCCATGATCGACCAGCTGGTCACCGGCCGCCCGTTCAAGATCCGCGCGGCGTGGATCCAGTCGACCAACCCTCTCGCCTGCTGCGCACAGGACCCCGAGCCCCGCGTTGAGAAGGGTCTTAAGAACTGCGAGTTCGTCGTGGGCGTCGACTGCTTCATGACGCCGACCCTCATGGCAAACTGCGACGTCGTGCTGCCGCTGTGCTTCTACCCTGAGCGCGAGGGCCTGCGCTCGGTGTGGTACTACATCCAGAACACCAACAAGGCCTGCGAGCCGATGGGCGAGTCGAAAGACGACTTCCAGATCAACTGGGAGCTCGGCCGTCGCTGGAACAAGGACCTCTGGCCAGGTGAAACGCTTGAGGAGTACTTCTCCTACCTCATCAAGGAGGCGGGAATCACCTACGACAAGTCCCGCAAGCTCAACTGGATCTACCCCGAGTTCCACTACCGCAAATTCGAGAAGGGCGAGCAGCGCCCCGACGGCAAGGTGGGATTCAACACGCCGACCGGTCGCATCGAGCTGTGGTCGACGCTGCTGGCATCCTGGGGGCAGAAGCCGCTGCCCTACTTCGAGGAGCCGCCGATGAGCCCCTACAGCCAGCCGGAGCTCTACAAGGAGTACCCGCTGGTGCTCACCACCGGCGCACGCCACTACGAGTCCTTCCACTCCGAGCATAGGCAGATGAGTCGCCTGCGCTCGAGACTCCCCCAGCCGCTGTTCGAGATCCATCCCGACAAGGCGGCGGAGCTCGGCATCGAAGACGGAGACTGGTGCTGGATCGAAAGCCCCATCGGCCGCTGCCGCGAGGTGGCGAAGGTGACCACTATCGTCGACCCGCGCGTGGTGCAGGCCGATCACGGCTGGTGGTTCCCTGAAGCCGACCCGGAGGACCAGGGTGAAGGCTGCTTCGCAACCTACGCCCGCAACATCAACGTGTGCCTGCCGTCGGAATGCGGCGACACCGGGTTCGGCAACCAGAGCAAGTGCTACCTGTGCAAGGTCTACAAGTGCACGCCGGAGGAAATCCCCCTGCCCGAACCGGCACAGCCCAAGGACCGCTTCGCCGAGGGCAGTTTCCGCAACTCCACCCTCGAAGCAGAAATGGAGGACTAGCCATGGCTGAGAAGGCATACGGACTGCTCATCAACTACGAGTTCTGCACCGGCTGCGGCACCTGCGAGATGGCCTGTTCCGTCGAGCACGACATCCCCATCGGACGTTACGGGATCCAGATGGCCACCATCGGCCCCTGGCAGATCGACAAGAAGAACTGGCAGCTCGACACGGTGCCCATTCCCACCGACGAGTGCGACCTGTGCGCCAAGCGCGTTGAGAAGGGCAAGAAGCCAACGTGCGTGAAGCACTGCCAGTCGCTGTGCATGGAATATGGGCCTGTCGACGAGCTGGCGGCGAAGCTGGCTAGCGCCACGACGAAGCACGTGCTCTTCGTACCCAAGGCGGGCACGACAGCAAAGCAGTAGGCGTTTAACCCCCGGCGCTGAGTAGGTAATTCGGAAGATTCCGTGAATAGACCGCTCAGCGCCGGGCCAAAGTGCGAAGAGGAAAGGGGCGGGGCCTGTGTGCGGTGGATACACGCGCGTATGCGTACGTTGCGGCTTATGCGGCAAGGTCGACCCACGCCCGCTCAACACTGCAGGCACCTGTCCGATGTGCGGGCAGGTCGCCGAGCCGGGAGCGCAGCATTGCAGCGCCTGCGGCGCCAGAATCCCCCGGGCGCCCGGCGAAGAGGCACACCTAAGCGATGCTCGACCCGGCACAATGGGAATCAACGGTAAACAGGCCGAAGAGGCCGGAAGGGAGAAGCGATGATCGCAATGGAAGACGTCAAGCCGGTTGAAGTGGAAGCATCGATCCCGGCCGAGCAGGCGACGGCCCCAAGCAACTCCCTCAAACGCAAGAGGCCAAAAGGCGAAGGCGCAGTCGAGATCTACTGCACCAAGTGCGGCGAGTCGGCGACCGACGGACGCTTCAGCCCCTATGGCCCGAGCATGGAGTGGTGGTACACCATCACCGGAACCCTCGACGAGATCCAGTGGGTCTATCAGACGGACAAGAACTACTGGGCGAAGGTGGTCGAGCCGACCGTTCGATGCGGATGCGGCAGCGGGCGCGAGTGCAACCCTATGCTGTGGTCCGTGCGGCAGATTCCCGCAAGCTAGGCGCAGGGCGCTTCGTTAAGATGCCGGCGGCTTATGCCTGCACGCCGCTGGCAACCGAGCGCCTTCGGCCTGCAAACCATCCCGTCCTTTGCGAGGACGGCGCTCCTCTGCACGCTGTATCTGGATTCGAATCTAGAGAAGGTGAGAACAATGGAGAAAGACAGCGCTGCTCTCAAGCAGCCAAGACCGTACGCTGAATCGGATATCAACCGCTATGAGGAAAAGACCCCGCGCTATGCCTGGGTCATTTGGATCGTCACCTTCCTCGTGAGCTTTGCGGCCCCATTAGGCCAGTTCAAGCTGGTGAACATCCCCTTGTATTTCATCTATGTCCCCAACGTCAGCCCCGCTGGCGGCTTCATGCTCGACGGAGCGGGATTCGGCATGCTCATGACCTGCGTTTCGCTCATCGGCATCGTGCTCGCGTTCCCCGCCGCCTTCATCTGCCGCAAGCTCGGCCTAAGGTGGACTATCACCATCGCCACGCTCGGCGTTATCGTAGGCGGCCTCATCCCCGCCTTGGCGGGCACCAACATCACGGCGCTCTACATCGGGCGCTTCATCGAGGGTCTGGGGATCGGGCTTGTTGGCGTGTCCGCACCGACGCTCATCACCCTGTGGTTTCCCGATAAGACCCGCGGCGTCATGCTCGGCCTGTGGTGCTGCTGGGTTCCCCTCTCCATCACGCTCGACGCGCTCGTCACGCCCAGCATCGCCGCCGCAAGCGGCTGGCAGGGCGTTTTCTGGTTCGTCATCATATTTGCCACGGTGGCGCTCATCCTGTTCAACATCTTCTACAAGGTGCCGGGTGGCGAAGGAGCAAGCTACAACGTCGAGAGCAACTTCAAGGAGTGCGTCGTGCTCCTGAAGAACAAGGATATCTGGCTGCTCTTCATCGTCTTCGCCGTGTTCATCGCAGGACAGACCGGCATCGTCAACACCTATCTGCCGACGTTTCTGCAGACGTCGGTCGAGACGGGCGGATGGGGCTTCACCGAGCAGGCAGCTGCGATGGGTCTTTCCGTCGTCACCACGATCGGCTTGGTCGCGAACCCCGCCGGCGGCGCCATCACCAACAGGCTGCCGTTAAAGCTCAAGAGGATCATGCCCGTGCTCGTTGCGGTAATCTACCTCTTCTGCTTCTACATGATGTTCCAAACCGAGAACATCACGCTCGTGTGGGTCGGCATCGTGCTGATGGGCCTGTGCGCCGGCATCGGAGGCGGCGGCTTGCGCCCGCTCGCACCGACGATCATGAACAAGTCGGCCATGGCGGCGACGATGGGCATGGCTGTCCTGCAGTTCGCGCAGTGCATCGGCAACTGTTTCAGCCCCATTTACGGCGGCATGATCGACGCGGGCTACACGTATTGGGACGCTTGTTTGTTCACCATCATCCCGCTTTCCGTCGTGATGCTCATCGCCGCGATATTCATCAACCCGAAGCCGAAGGGCAAGCCGTTAAGCAATGAGCCCGAGAACCACCGGTAACTTAGGTCCTCTCATCGCCCAGATGATGACCAATTTGCGAAATTCCAGGTAAACGTCTCATACCAACGTACTGATTTAGCAATACTGCATACCTTTCACGCGATAGTGTCAGCATCGATTCATGGTCAACTCTCAGTACCCGTTAGGGGGCGGGATTCTCGGGGCGGACACCCGTTTTCATGTCCCGCCGGGCCGACGCAGGGAAGATACCTGCACCCTTTTAGGCCCTACGAGAGGAGGATCGATGGCTGACACTATCGAGAAAGTCGAGACCAATATCGAGGGGCGCGACCGCGACGATATTGGCAACTCCAAAGAGGAGAATCAGTTCAACTTCGGTGCCGGCGTGCACCAAGAAGTTGACCCTCGCTGGAAGCATCCCGGCGAGTGGCAGTACGAGGAAGACGGCATGATCGTCACGCGTACGTCCGTCTGGTCGGCACCTGGCTGCCACGAGGGCTGCGGCGTGCTCGTGTACTCCGACAAGGAGACCGGCCGCTTCATCAAGTGCGAAGGCGACCCGGACGATCCGTACAACCGCGGCGCCCTCTGCCCGCGCTGCCTCGCTTTCAAGCAGGTCGAGTTCCATCCCGACCGCATTCTCTACCCGATGAAGCGCGCTGGCGAGCGTGGCGAGAACAAGTGGGAGCGCATCTCGTGGGACGAAGCGCTTGAAACCTGCTACAAGGAGTTCCGCCGCATCTCGATGACCTACGGTGGCGACTCCATCCACTGCCTGCGCGGCACCGCTCGCGACAACCAGTGGCAGGTCGGCCGTATGGCGAACACGTTCGGAAGCCCGAACGAGTACGGCTTCCTTTCCGGCACCGCGTGCTACCTCCCCCGCCTGTCGCTCATGATCATGACCTACGGCGGCATGCTCATCGCCGACTTCTCGCAGTTCTCCGCACTGCGTTACGACGATCCCGAGTGGACGTGCCCTGAGTGCACCATCGTCTGGGGCTGCAACCCCACCATCTCCAACCCCGACTTCTTCATGGGCCATTGGGTGACCGACGCCATGAAGCTCGGCTGCAAGCTCATCTCCGTCGAGCCGCGCGTCACCTGGCTTGCCGCGCACGCCGACATCCACCTGCAGCTGCGCCCCGGCACCGACACCGCTCTCGCCCTCGCGATGATCAAGGTCATCGTTGACGAGGACCTCTACGACCACGACTTCGTCGAGCGCTGGACCTACGGCTTCGACGAGCTGGCCGAGCGCGCCCGCGAGCTCTCCCTCGACGAGGTTGAGAAGATGACCTGGGTTCCCAAGGAGAAGATCGTCGCTGCTGCTCGCATGTTCGCGAACGCTCATCCGGCAAACGTCGTTTGGGGCCTTGCTGTCGACATGCAGTCTCAGGGCACCCCGTGCGCTGCCGCTATTGCTGCGCTGTGGACGATCACCGGCAACCTCGATATCCCCGGCGGCATGTGCTACACCGCATCCCCGATGGGCGTCGACCAGCCTTCCGCAGGCGCGTGGGGCATCTACGACCTCATCAACGAGGAGATGCAGAAGAAGCGCGTCGGCTGGAAAGAGTTCCCGATGTACCGCTACGGCCTTACCCAGGCAATGCCTGACATGTGCCTGGAGTACTGCGAGGCCGGCAAGGTGAAGGGCATCTGGATCCAGACGTCCAACGGCATCGCCTGCATGAGCTGCGAGACCGAGCGCTGGTACGAGGCCATGAAGAAGGTCGAGTTCGTCGCTGCGTGCGATATCTTCATGACGCCGACGATCCAGGGGTACGCCGACATCGTCCTCCCTGTTCAGACGTGGGCTGAGAAGCACTCTGTGCGCGCTCACTACTACTTCCTCTCCGCTATCACGGGCGGCTGCGCCACCGAGGGCGAAGCGAAGTCCGACTGCGAGATCAACCGCGAGCTCGCCCAGTACTTCGACAACGACGACGAGTTCAACCGCGTGATCGAGCGCCCCGAGGGCAAGCAGAAGACGTGGCCGTGGAAGACCGAGGACGAGGTCTACGATGAAATCGTGAAGCCTTCCGGATTCACCTTCCGCGAGCTCATGGAACATGGCCCCGCTTACCAGAAGTACGTCTACAAGAAGTACGAGAAGGGCCTCATGCGCCCCGACGGCCAGCCCGGCTTCAACACGCCGACCGGCCGCATCGAGTTCTGGTCGACGCTGTTCCAGAAGTTCGGCTACGATCCGCTGCCCTACATCGAGGAGCCGGGCATCGGTCCTGTGACCACGCCCGACCTCTACGAGGAGTACCCGATGATCATGATCACGGGCGCCCGCACCACCTCGTTCTTCCACTCCGAGCATCGCCAGATTCCTTATCTGCGCCAGCTCACGCCTGATCCGTGGGTCCAGATTCACCCGCGCGACGCCGAGCGCCTGCACATCTGCGAAGGCGACTGGGTGTGGCTTGAGAACCATCGCGGCCGCGCTCGCCAGCGCGCTCGCGTCACCTACGAGGTGCACGAGGGCACCATCGCCGCACAGCACGGCTGGTGGTTCCCCGAGCAGGATGGCGCTGAGCCGAACCTGTACGGCTTCCGCCAGTCCAACATCAACCAGCTGCTTGCCAACAAACCTGGTACGACCGGCTTCGGCGCTGACCTCAAGTGCACGCTTGCCAAGGTGTATCGCTGCAAAGAGGAGGAACTGTAATGGCTAAGAACGGAATTCTTGTCGACTACCAGTACTGCACCGGCTGCTATTCGTGCGAAGTGGCCTGCCAATCCGAGCTCGACCTGCCGCTTGGCCAGTGGGGCGTGAAGGTCATGCAGAACGGCCCGTGGCCTATCAAGGACAAAGAAGGCAACGAGACCGACCAGTACGTGTATGATTTCATTCCGGCATTCACGAAGCTGTGCGATCTGTGCGCCGAGCGCCAGGAAAAGGGCAAGCTGCCTTCCTGCGTCTTCCACTGCCAGGCAAAATGCATGGAGTACGGCCCCGTCGACGAGCTCGTGAAGAAGCTCGACGAGAAGCCTCAGCAGTATCTCTGGGTGCCGCCGTGCGCATAGGGCGCTAACAAGCTGAAGCCGTAACAACAAGTGGGGCTGCCTGCGCAAACAGTGCTGCGGGCAGCCCCTTACAACATCGAAACGCGTTTCAAGGGGAATGCGATATTTCGTATACGAGGGGATAAGACTATGACAGAACCAACTGCGAGCGACATCGCCCAACAAACCAAAGTGAGCGGCAAGGCATGGGGTATGCTTGCCGTCACGTATTTCGCCAGCATCTGTGCACCGCTTTGCCAATTCAAGATCCCACCTTTGGCGTCATGGCTTTTCCCCGCATTCCATGGGGCATTGGACTCCGTGACGTTCGGCACGCTTATGAGCGCAATCGCCCTGATCGGCGTCGTGCTCGCCTTCCCCGCCGCCTTCATCGCCCGACGCATGGGACTGAAAAACGTCATCTTGCTCTCGGTGGCCTGCTTAGGTGTCGGCAGCGCGCTTGGCGGCGTGGACGCGAATCTCACGTTGCTCCTGGTGAGCCGCCTTCTCGAAGGCGTTGGCATCGGGCTTATCGGCGTTGCGGCACCGTCGTGCGTGACCATCTGGTTCCCCGAGCGCAAGCGCGGGCTCGCACTCGGCCTTTGGGCGACATGGGTACCCGTCGGATCGGTTCTCGCGTTCAACACCGTGCCGATGATCGCAGGAGCGTTCGGGTATCAAACCGTCTTCTTCTCGCTTGCAGGCGTCTGCCTGGTGGCGTTCGTGCTGTTCTGCGCCGTGTACCGCATGCCCGAGGGCGCGACCGGCGACATGGGCATCGAGGGTACGTTCATCGAGTCGCTCAAGTACTGCAAGAATCGCCGCATCTGGATCCTCGGCGCTGTGTTCTTCCTGTTCTCGATGACGACGATCGGCATCATGAACACCTACTACAACACGTTCCTCGAAACGCAGCTCGGCTTCGATGCGCAGACGGCCTCGTCGCTTTCCTCGATCATCATGTTCATCTCGCTGTTCGTAGCTCCGCTGACCGGGCTTGTGTCCGACAAGCTGCCGCTTGGGCGCAAGTACCTCGTCGGCATCGTGATGATGGTTCTCCTCATCCCCACCGGCTTCTTTATGTTCTACGTCGGAGACGGCGCGACGGCAGTGATGTGGGCGACCATCATCCTGCAAGGCATCGGCGGCGGCATGTGCGGCGGCTCGCTTCGCCCGATGGCCCCCATGCTCATGCGCAACACCGCGATGGGAGCCACCATGGCGATGGCCATTATGCAATTCTGCCAAAACCTTGGGTCCGCAATCGGCTCTCCGCTGTTCGGAGCTGTGATGAGCACGCAAGGCTGGGAGACCGCGAGCTTCATGCTGCAGCTTCCGGCATATGTGCTCGCGCTCGTGCTGTGCTTCTTCATCCTGCCGAGAGGGAAAAACGTCACCTCGCTTGACGATGTCCCAGCCGACAAGGCATGGCCGAAGGGCTTCTAGCTCGCAATCGCTCCTCGCATTTTAGAAAGGGACCTCATGAAAGCACAAGACATGATCGCCGAGATCAAGAAAGCACCGCTGACCTCGGCACTTGAACTCGACCGGCTGCGCCTGGCGACGACGATCGGAGATGCCGTATTGCCCGAGTTCGAACAATACCTCGACGGAGCCGAAAGCTATCGCGAGTTCTTCGACGCCATTTACGCAGATGACGACAAGAAGAACACGAGCGTTTGGGCCGCCTGGGCCAAGCAGTCGAGAAAGCCCTGGATCGATCGTTTTGACGCAAAGCTCGCGCTCACTGGCCTTCGCATCAAGAGCGACGGACTGCCCCTGGAGTTCGGTACGGGCATCGTGCTCGCGCCGACGGGAAGCCGCGACCGCATCTGCAACCTGTACGTGTTCCCGTCGAACGGGTTCAACACCGAGGCAGCCGATTTCTCGACCTCTGTGGGCGGATCGTTCACGGTAGCGGGATACGACTTCAAGGGCGTCTACGGCGTCTACCGCTACCACAGCAGCGTCATCTTCGAGGAGTGGGAAGTCGAGGGCGACCCCGTTCCCCATAAAGGTTAGAGCCCTCTGCTTTCTTCAACTTACAACTTACCACATTCAGGCAATTCTCCCCGTTTCATACGCGTGACAACCTGTATCCGCATGCACTTCGCATAAGAGAAAGGTACGACGATGGATGAGAAAGATAGGTCCGTCGAGAGCAACCGAGGGCCACGACCCCTCGCTGAATCGGAAATCACGATCAAGGAAGAGAAGACGCCCCGCTACGCGTGGGTGATTTGGATCATCACGTTTCTGATAAGCTTTGCCGCGCCCATGGCGCAATTCAAGATCGTCTCGATTCCGCTTTATTTCATCTACGTGCCGGGGGTCAGTCCCGACGGCTGCTTCGGCCTCGATGCAAGCGGCTTCGGCATGCTGATGACGATGGTGTCGCTTATCGGCATCGTGCTCGCCTTCCCCGCCGCCTTCATCTGCCGCAAGCTGGGGCTGAAGCAAACGATCGCGCTTTCGGCCATCGGCGTGATTATCGGAGGGCTCGTCGAGATCATCGGCGGCGACAACATCGCGACCATGATGGTCGGGCGTTTCCTCGAGGGCACCGGCATCGGCCTTGCAGGAGTGTCGGCCCCGACGCTGATCACGCTGTGGTTCCCCGACAAGACGCGCGGGCTTGCATTGGGCCTGTGGTGCTGCTGGGTTCCCCTGTCGATCACGCTCGATTCGATCATCTGCCCGATGATTGCAAGCTCGATGGGTTGGCAGGGCGTCTTCGGCGTCGTCGTCGCTTTTGCGGTCGTCGCGCTCGTTCTGTTCTTGGTGTTCTACCGCGTTCCCGAGGGCAGCGTGGCCGGGTACAGCGCCGAAGGCAGCTTCATCGAGTGCGTAAAACTGCTGAACAACCCTCAGATTTGGCTTCTTGGCCTCGTGTTCTTCATCTTCATCATCGGGCAGACCGGCATTGTGAACACGTATCTGTCCACGTTCCTCCAAAGCGCTCCCCCGGTCGGCTGGGGCTGGAGCGAGGCGGCGGCGGGCATGGGCCTTGCCGTCGTCACGGGCATCAGCATTATCGCCAACCCGCTCGGTGGCTCGGTAACCGCGAAACTGCCCCATCGCCTGAAGCGCATCGTGCCTGTCGGCGTGGCCGTTTCCTACCTCATTTGCTTCTACCTGCTGTTCCAGAACTCAAATGAGTCGCTCATCTGGATCGGCATCGTCTTGATGGGCATCTGCGGCGGATTCGGCGGAGGCGGCCTTCGCCCGTTCGCTCCGACGATCATGAACCAGTCCGCGATGGCGGCGACGATGGGCATGGCCGTTATGCAGTTCGCGCAATGCCTCGGCAACTGCTTCAGCCCGGTGTACGGGGCGATTATCGATGGCGGTGCCACGTATTGGGAGGCATGCATGACCACGATCATCCCGCTTAGCGTGGTGATGCTCATCGCGGCCTTCTTCATTCGCCCTGGAAAAGATTCACCCGTCCGCTGCAAGTAGCGAGGACGAGCGTCCCACCACCGAACACCGCGCGCCGCTGTCGGGATGCTCCTGATGCTGCCTCCATGCTCCCGACGCTGCCCCTCGGGAGCATGGAGGCAAGTTCATGGTCAACTGGACGAGTTGTGCGACGTTTTATCGCCCGATTCTCCCCTTCATGAGGGCTTGGGGCGTCCTTCGAAAGAAAAGCCCCAGGTCAGCTTAAGGTAAGTTGGATTATTCTGAGAAATGACAGTGCACAACTCTCCCAACTGACCACGAAGTAAGGCTCCGCTCCACAGCAACCCCAAACCTCCTCCTCAGAATGAACTCGTCGTGGACAAATTGGGGCGATTTCCCAGGGCCGCTCCAGCTACTTCCTGCGGACGATAAAGCACTTGTGAATGCGCGGGTTGCGCTCGAAATCGTGCGGGATGGTTTGCGCTGTGATGTCCTCGATTTCCACGCCGTACTTCTCAAGCGATTCGAAGTCGGGCTTGAAGGTGCGCAAATTGCACGAGAAGACGGCCCGCCCGCCCTCGCGGAGAAGGCGGCTCACGCCGATGAGAAGCTCCACGTGATCGCGCTGTACATCCCACGTGCGCCGTCCCATCGACTTCGAGTTCGAGAACGTCGGCGGGTCGACGAACACCAGGTCGAACAGACGACGATCGCGCCGCGCCTCGGTGATCCACTGCATTACATCGGCGCGCTCGAAGCGGTGGGCCCGCCCCGAGAAACCGTTGTTCGCCATGTTGCGGCGCGCCCAATCAAGATACGTCGCCGACATGTCCACCGTGCACGTCGTGCGCGCACCGCACGCGGCGGCATGCACCGTCGCCGTGCCCGTGTACGCGAACAAGTTCAGGAAATCCCCGCCGGCCGCCATCTCGCCGACCATGTGACGCGTATCGCGATGGTCAAGGAAGATGCCAGTGTCCACGTACCCCGCGAGGTCGACCTCGAACAGAGAGCCATCCTCCTCGACGGTCGCCACGAACGAGCGGTCGCCCGCATCACGATACTGGCTTCCCCCGCGGTCACGACGGCGTGTCTTGGAGAACACGTGCTCGGGAGGCACGCCGAGCACAATAGGGGTAATCGCTAGAATATCGCTCATGCGATGGCGGGCTTTGACCTCGTCGATCGACGAGGGGGCGGCGTATTCTGCTACATGGACGAAGGTTTTTCCCTCGTCCTCGCCCGCGCCTGCGTACATATCGATCGCAGCCGCGTATCCAGGCAAGTCGGCATCGTAGACGCGGTAGCAGCTGACCCCCTCGCGGCGCGCCCACTTGCGACGCTCCTTGAACACCTTGCGCAAACGGGAAGCGAACTGGGAAGACGTCTCGTCGTGCACGTCGACGACATGCTCGGCCCCACCGAACATGTCGGGAACGACGATCGTCACAGGGGCAGCCGGGGGCGTATCGAAAAGGCGGACCTTGATGCTCACGCGCCCCCGTCCGAGCTCCTCACAAAGCGAAGGTTCGACACCGAAGCGTTCTGCCGCGCCCTCGCCTCCTATGCAGGCGAAAACGGAGCGAGCAGGGGTGTCGGCGGCTGCGCGCACAAAGGCTGCGTCCCCCGCCGCAGAGACCGCATTGTCGTTCGCCGGGTCGATCAACACCGCGGCAACGAGCTGCGGCGCGGAAGCATCGATGGGGCGCAGCGACTCCTGGGCACGCTCGGCACGCTCGTCGGCTTCATCGAGTAGCGTGTTCCACGTCTCCTCGTCGAAGCGCCCCCACGAGGAGAAGCCCCATCGGGAACGCGCCGCGCCGGGCGCCTCGTCTAAAACGATCGCCTTCGCCTCGCGCTCGAGCACGCTCAAGCCCCGCGACTTCTCGTCTTCGCTGCGAGACTCCGCGAGCGCGTCGACGAAGCGGAAGCCCTCCCCCGCTCGCGCGCCCCATTTCGCATACGCGAGAAGTGCCGCCGCATACGAGCACAGAAGCGGCATCGTATCCGGCGCGTTGCGACCGAAGTAGGCACGGTCGTTCAGAGGCGTGCCGGAAAGATCGACCGACACCGTCGCCTTCCCCTCGTGAATGCGCACGTCGATAGCGATATCGGGATGCGCAATGTTCACGTCGGGTCGCTCGCCGCGAACCTCGCGCAAACGATCGCAGATCGCGTCCTTCACGCGCATGCCCGTGAACTTCGTGTTGCGAAGCCCCTCGTTCGTCCCGCGGGCGCGCACAGCAATGCTCTTGCCAGAAAGCAGGATTTCCTCCCAAGGCAGCGCATATACCCCCTGGTAGAGCGCATCCGAGTTCGCAGCGCCAACACGCCCCTCGACGCAGAGCACGCGCGACGCCAGCCGCGACCAAAGACATGCGCGCAAGGCGGCCTTCGGGGCACCGAAAAACGCCACGCCGCCGCCAAGGGGGCGCGTGCGGCGGACTCCGAGCGCATGCAGCTCATCGGCGAGCAGGCCTTCCAACCCGGGAAGGCAGCTTGCGAAGAACTCGAGATCTTCGGAGGTATGGTCGGGCATGTGGGTTCCTTTCCCGTGGGCTGGGTAAGCGTTTCGACAAGAAAGCCCCTCGTCGCGCCGGCGTCGCGCAAGACTCCCGAAGCGCTCAACGCGCAGGGGGCAGCCTCAAAGCGATCGGGTCGGTGACGAGGGGCTCTCGCAGCATCGCATCAATCGACGTTTAGCCTGAGCAGCGAGGACTAATCTTCCAAGTAATCCTTCAACTTGCTCGAGCGGCTCGGGTGGCGCAGCTTCGCGAGCGTCTTGCTCTCGATCTGGCGGATGCGCTCGCGCGTGACGCCGAACTCGCGTCCGACCTCCTCAAGCGTGCGCGGATGGCCGTCTTCCAAACCGAAGCGCAGGCTGATGACCTTCCGCTCGCGCTCCGCGAGGCCGTCGAGCACCTTGCCGAGCTGCTCTTGGAGCATGCTGAAGCTCGCGGCGTCGGGAGGCACCACGGCGGCGTCGTCCTCGATGAAGTCGCCGAGCTGGGAATCCTCTTCCTCGCCGATCGGCGTCTCGAGGCTCACCGGCTCCTGTGATATCTTCTGGATCTCGCGGACGCGCTCCTCAGGCAACCCCATCACGTCGCCAATTTCCTTCGGAGTTGGTTCGCGACCGAGCTCCTGGAGAAGCTGGCGCTGGATGCGCACGAGCTTGTTGATCGTCTCGACCATGTGCACCGGAATGCGGATGGTGCGCGCCTGGTCGGCGATGGCGCGCGTGATGGCCTGGCGAATCCACCAGGTGGCATACGTGGAGAACTTGAATCCCTTGCGGTAATCGAACTTTTCGACCGCACGGATGAGGCCCAGGTTGCCCTCCTGGATAAGGTCGAGGAAGAGCATGCCGCGGCCCACGTAGCGCTTCGCGATGGACACGACGAGGCGCAGGTTTGCCTCGATGAGCTGCTGCTTCGCGTCGAAACCGACTTCTTCGATGCGGGTCAGGCGGCGAAGGTCGCGCCTTTCAAGCTCGATTTCGCCGGCGTCGGCCTTCTCGAGCTGCTCGCCCGCAGCGACGCCCGCCTCGATCTTCATGGCGAGGTCGATTTCCTCGGCAGCGGTGAGCAGCGGCACCTTGCCGATTTCCTTCAGATACATGCGAACCGGGTCGCCCGTGAGCATGGTCACGCCGCCGTCGTTTGCGCGCTTGCGGGTCGCACGGCGCTTGCTGCGGGCCGTCGTCACCTTCGGCAGCTGCACATCGGTGGTTGCTTTAAGTTCTTCTTCGGGAATGCCCTCGAGCAGGTCTTCCTCCTCGTCGATGCCAGCCTCGATCTTGTCTTCGTCGAGCGTGGTGTCGGAGGCTTCGGAAACCTCGCTTACAGGGGGCTCTCCCTCTTCGGGATCCTCATCGAGCTCGTCCTCCTCGAGGATCTCATCGGGTTTGGAAAGGTCTTTCGGTTCTTCGGCAGTCTTCTTCGATAATTTCTGGGAATCCTTTGCCACGTGATAGTCCTTTCTGGATAAGAACGCCCGGGGCTAAACCGCAACCGGGCGCAAATACACAGCGATAAAATATACCATAAATCGGGCCGAATGTGTATGAATGTCACAATAAATCGTTCGGGTCGACGTCAACGGCAACGTTCACGTCCGCCTCGGGCACACGAGCGCGAAACAGCGGGGCTATCACGCGAGAAAGATCGTCCCCGGGCGGGCACTTCACCACAACATGCCAACGGTACACGCCGCGCAGCTTCGCGAGAACGCACGGGCTCGCGGGAAGGACGGACCACCCGTCCCCGCCGAAGTCGCGGATATGCGCCTCGAGCTCGGTGAACAGCCTTTCTGCGGTCGTGCGCACGGAGGGCTCGTCCTTTCCCCAGACAAGCACGTTTGCCATGCGGACGAACGGCGGGTAGAGAAGGATGCGCCGCTTCGGAAGTTCCGCGCGAAGGAACCGCTCGCGATCGTAGGTGGCGGCTGCGCGGATGGCGACGTTGTCGGCCTCGTAGGTCTGAACGAGCACGCGCCCCGGCAAGTCGGCACGCCCGGCGCGACCCGCCACCTGTTCGATCAGGGAAAACGTGCGCTCGGCAGCCCGATAATCGGGAAGGTGGAGCTGCGTGTCGGCATTGATCACGCCCACGAGCGTCACATCCTCGAAGTCGAGCCCCTTCGCGATCATCTGCGTTCCCAAAAGCACGGCGGCATCCGCTCCGGCAAACTGCTCGAGGAGGCGCTCGTGGGCTCCTTTGCCGCTCGTGGTGTCGGCGTCCATGCGGATGATGGGCACACCGGGGCCAACGCCAGGCATCCCGTCGAGCAGTGCGCGCAGCTCGGCCTCGACGCGCTGGGTGCCCGCGCCGAACTTCTTCAAGTACGGGCTTCCACACTCGGGGCAGACGGCGGGCGCGATCTCGGTGTGCCCGCAATGGTGGCACACGAGCATGCGGCCGCGCTCGTGATAGGTGAGCGAGGTGTCGCACGAGGGGCAGGTGGGCACGAACCCGCAGTCGCGGCACAAGAGGAACTTCGCGAAGCCGCGCTGGTTCAAGAGAAGCACCGCCTTGCGCCCAAGGGAAAGCTCGCTGCGAAGCCCCTCGACGAGCTTGCGCGAGAACATCGCGCGCGATCCGCCGCGAAACTCCGCCGCCATGTCTACGACCTCGACCGTCGGCAGGGGCTTGCCGTTCGCGCGATCGGGCAGGTCGGCCTTCGTCCAGCTCCCGCCCTGCTCGCAAGCGTAGAGCGCCTCAATGGAGGGCGTGGCCGAACCCATGACGAGCACGCCGCCCGAGCGAGCGACCATCCAGCGCGCCACCTCGCGCGCATCGTAGCGCGGGGCGGAATCCTGCTTGTAGGAGCCTTCGTGCTCCTCGTCGATCACGATGAGCCCGATGTTCGAAAGCGGCGTGAACAGGGCGCTTCTCGCCCCCACCACAACGCGCGCCGCGCCGCTTTTGATGAAATCCCACTGGTCGTAGCGCTCACCCTGGCTCATGCGCGAGTGCATGACCGCGACCATGTCGCCGAAGCGACCGCGGAAGCGGCCCACCGTCTGCGGGGTGAGCGAGATCTCGGGCACGAGCACGCAGGCCGTGCGCCCCTCGGCAAGCGTCTTCTCGATGGCGCGCAGATAGAGTTCCGTTTTGCCCGATCCCGTGACGCCGTCGACGACGACAACCTCGCCGCAGGCATGCTCGCGCGCGCGGTCGATGGCCGCAAGTGCACTTTCCTGCCCCGGCGTGAGCGCGGGCTTCAGTGAGGGGGTGAAGCCATCGGACGCGATAGTGGGCGCAAGAAGGGTTGAGGTGGAAAGCGCACTACAGCAGGTTTCGGCGAGCGAGCCGCTCATCGCAGCACCAGCCAAGCCGCTGCGCACACCGTCAGGGGTCCCCCGCATGCGGCGACGTCGCACGATGCGCACGACGCCCTTCGCCTCGAGGGCGCGCAAGGTGGACGAAATTGCCCCCATCTGGGCCGAAAGCTCGGACACGCGCAGATCGCCCGTCCGCACGGCAGCCACGATCGCCTCCTGGCGAACGGCGTTTTTGCGCGGCTCGAACGTGGAGAGCTCAGGACCGGCGACAACCCAGCGATCGTCCACTTCCCCAACCTTTTGTTCCTCCAAGCGCCATCGACCATCGCGGCCATGCAACATCCGCGGAACACCCCCCGGAGGCGTGAACAGGCGAACGCAGGAGGAAAGCGGCGCGATGTAGCGGTTCGCGAGCCATTGGGCGCATGCCGCGCCCTCCTCGTCGAAGTACGGTTTAGAAAGGCCCCGAATGATTGATTTCAGCTTGCGCGCATCAAGGCCGGAAGGCCACGTTTCGTCACCAGGGAGCCCCGCCTCGAAAACATCAATGACAAAGCCCACCGCCTGGCGCCTGCCGAAGGGCACAAGCACCGCGCACCCCACTTCGACGGGATCAACGGCGCTCGAACCCACAGCGCTACCCGCGAGGGTATCATCCCCAAACAGGCTCTCCATCTGGGCCGATGTGGAAGAAAAAGCGCATACCGAGTCCTCCCCGTCCGCAGCGGGCAGAGCATAGGTATAAGGCGCATCGAGCGCTTGGGTGGGAATATCTAAGATAACGGAGGCAAGTTTCATGCCGTCAAGTATAGCGAAAGCACCGCGGGCACACGACCCGAATCGCCGCCTTCAGCAAAACGCCGCCTTCCCGATTCTGCGAAGGCGGGAAGGCGGCGTGAGGAATTGAAAGGCTGTCGCGGGAAGGCTCAGCTAGGCGAGGCCGCACGCAGCGCGAAGCGCATCAGCGCGATCGGTTTTCTCCCAGGTGAACTCGGGAAGCTCGCGGCCGAAGTGGCCATAGGCTGCCGTCTTGCGATAGATGGGGCGACGCAGGTCGAGGCTGTCGATGATCGCACCCGGACGCAGATCGAAGACCTCGTTCACCGCACGCTCGATGTCGGCCTCGGGAACGTGCGCCGTGCCGAACGTCTCGACCATGATAGAGACCGGCTTCGCCACGCCGATAGCATAGGCAACCTGGATCTCGCAGCGATCGGCCAGGTCAGCGGCAACCACGTTCTTCGCAACCCAACGTGCAGCGTACGCAGCGGAACGGTCGACCTTCGTGCAGTCCTTGCCCGAGAACGCGCCGCCGCCGTGACGGCCCATGCCGCCGTAGGTGTCGACGATGATCTTGCGCCCGGTGAGGCCGCAGTCGCCCATAGGCCCGCCAATGACAAAGCGCCCGGTCGGGTTGATATGGATCTCGGCACCCTCGGCGAGCTCGACCCCCTCGTCAGCGAGCACAGGCCTGATGACCTGCTCGGTCACGTCGCGACGCAGCGTGGCGTTGTCGATGTCCTCGGCATGCTGTGTGGACACGACGACCTTCTCCACATTCGCGGGAGCGCCGTCGACGTAGCGCACCGAAACCTGCGTCTTGCCATCGGGGCGCAGGTAGGGCAGCGTGCCGTCCTTGCGCACCTTCGCCAAACGCTCGCTCATGCGCTGTGCCAGGTAAATCGGCATCGGCATGAGAGTCTTCGTTTCCTTGCAGGCATAGCCGAACATCATGCCCTGATCACCTGCGCCCACCGTCTCGTAGACATCTTCTGCCTCGCCGTGCTGCGCCTCGAACGACTCGTCGACGCCCTGCGCGATGTCGGGCGACTGCTCGTGGATGGCGTTCAGAACGCCGCAGGTCGTGCCATCGAAGCCGTACTTCGCGCGATCGTAGCCGATCTCGCAGATAACGTTGCGCACGATCGTCGGCACATCAACATAGGCCTGCGTGCGGATCTCGCCCGCCACGACGACCATGCCCGTCGTGGTCATGGTCTCACAGGCGCAGCGCACCTTCGACACATCGGCGGGCTGGCCCGACGGGGAAATGTAGCCCTGCTTCTGAAGCTCGGTTTCCTTCTCGAGGATCGCGTCGAGAATCGCGTCGGAGATCTGATCGCAGATCTTGTCCGGGTGACCCTCCGTCACCGATTCGGACGTGAATAGATACGTAGAATACTGCTCTTCGGCCATGAAGCTCCTCCTTCATCGTTGTCGGCCGGACCACCTTGGCACAACGCCAGGTTGGTGTCGGGATCGCAGAGCCAACTCTCTCCCCCGACTCTTGATAAACGGATATTCGCGGGCGCAATCCGTGCACCCTCGTTTATGCATGCGGTACTTTACCACACCGCCGTCTATTCTAATTGAGAACAAAAAAGAAACAATTCCCAACCGCAGTCGTTTCGCGGAGTTTCTCCCCGCCACCCTTCCCAATGCGCCGCGCTCATGACGCCCGCAGCCCCATCAGCATTCCATCAGCATCCCGTCGCCTCGGAGAGCCTTTGCAATGCTACACTCATCACGACAAACCGACACCCCTCGGAAGGAGCGGGCATGCTGAGCAACAACGCCTATACGCAAGAGTATTTCGACATCATGGAGAGCTTGGGCGGCGACATCGAAAGCCGCCGCGCCGCCTACGATTACATGAAGAATTCCACCGCCATCGTCCATCATCAGGTGATTTCCACCTCCTTCGTGCCGCGTCTCTACGATCGCCGCACGCGCGAGATCATGCGCACCACAGTCGAGACGACGCACCGCATTCTGTGCAAGGTGATCGAGCACTACCTCGAAGACCCCGACTACCGCACCATCTTCGACTACGACCCGCGCTTAGCCGACCTCATCTTGGTGCCGCGCGGCTATGACGCCGTGCTCCCCTTCGCGCGCTTCGACATCTTCCTGAACGAGGAGACCGAGGAAGTCGCCTTCTGCGAGTTCAACGGCGACGGATCCTCGGGCATGAACGAGAACCGCGAGATCACCAACTCGCTCGCGAATGCGAAGACCTTCCAGGAGTTCGCGCGCCGCCACAAAGTCGAGCCTTGCGAGCTCTTCGACGCCTGGGTGGAGGACTTCATCGGCATCTACCATACCTACAAAGGACGCGTCGAGCATCCCCGCTTCGCCATCTGCGACTACCTGCAAAACGGCGTCGTAGACGAGTTCCACCTGTTCGCGAAGAAGTTCGAGGAACACGGCTATCCTTGCTGCGTGTGCGACGTGCGCGACCTCACCTTCGACGGCGAGGTGCTGCGCGATGCACAGGGCAACCCCGTGCACGCCATCTGGCGCCGCTGCGTCACCAACGATGTGCTCGAGTTCTGGGACGACTCGCAGGCGCTCATCGAGGCCGTGCGCGCGCAGAAAGTGGCGCTCATCGGCAGCTTCGCCGGGCACATCGTGCACGACAAGCAGATCTGCGAGGCGCTTTTCCACCCGAAGACGCAGGCGTTCCTCACCGACGAAGAGAACGCGTTCGTCGCACGCACGGTCCCCAAGACGCGCTACCTCGATTCGAGCGAGATCGACCTTGACGAGGTGCGCGCGAACAAGGACGCCTGGATCGTGAAGCCGACCGACGCATATGGCGCCGCCGACGTGTACGCCGGGTGCTTCCAAACGCAGGAGAAGTGGGACGAGATCATCAATCGCTTCGCGAACGGGGCCGCAGGCGCGCCGTTTCTTGTGCAGCGCTACATCACGCCGTACAAGACGCACATCTTAGAGCCCGACCACGACATCGAGGGCCTCTCCGACGAGGAAGTCGACCGCAAGGGCGCCATGTACAACAATCTGGAGGGGCTCTACTGCTACAACGGGCGCTTCCAGGGTGTGTTCAGCCGCCTGGGGCCCCTGCCCACCATCTCGAAGCCCATGCGCGGCATCACCGCGGCAACCATCTGGGTCGACGAGTAGGAAGGTGAGCGCATGGGCCTGGGAAACCGCATCGTGTCGGTAGTGTGCGCAATCTGCCTTGCGGTGAGCTTCGTTGCCGCCGGGTTCGTCGCTGTCGCCGTCCCCGATGACGCAACGGCTTCGCTCGCCGACGCCTACGCCGGGACCACCAACCCGGCGACGCCGTTTTCCCACGAGGAGCTTTGCGACATGGCGCTCGCGGGGAAGCACTACACCTTCGACAGGAACGATAGGTTCGCCCTCAACCAGGCCATTTACGATATCAACGCGCAGGCAGAAGCCGACGGGCGCGCACATCGCGGCTCGCTTGACACCGCCTTGTGGGACGAGATGGCCGCGAGGGATAAAGTGAGCGGCGCCGATGCGGCAAGCGCCGCTTCGACCTCGCTGTTCTTCGGCCTTGCGAACACGCTGGGGGGCTCCTCCGACGAAACCAGCGACCTGGCGCGCATGCACATACTGCAGCCGAGCAGCGAGAACGTGGACATGCTGCTTGCGCAGGCATCCGACACCTACGTGCTCGACCCCGAGGCGATCGAGCACCTCGACGACGTCTTCGGCGTTCTCGCGACAGCCGAGCCCGTCGTGCTAGGCGTATTCATCGCGGCCGTGCTCACCGCCGTGGGCGTCGGGTGCGCGAGCGGAAGAAGGACGTTCGGGACGGTTTTGCTCTGCGCGGGCTTGGGCACGATCGCGGTTTTCGCCATCTTGGGAATATGGGCCGCCATCGACTTCGAGGGGCTGTTCGCCGTGTTCCACAGCTTGTTCTTCGCGCAGGGAAGCTGGGCGTTCAGCGCCGACTCGCTGCTCATCACTATGTACCCCGAGCCCTTCTGGGTCGGCATGGGCGCCATCTGGCTTGCCACAGCGATCGCCGTAAGCGCCATCTCGGCGATCGCGGGCCTCGCGCTGCGCCGCGCCTGAGAACCACCAAACCTGCGAGAGAAAAAGAGGAGCCTCCTCGCGGCGCCCTCGCTACCTGCCCCGCGCCTAGCTTCTCGCTGCGCCCGACCTCGCAAAGCGAGCACGCTTTCGCCGCCTTCGCCGCCCTCCCGGCGCAGATTGTCGCAATACGGTGCAATCCCCGCCATCAGGCGCGAAAGCGAGTATCATATGCAGGTTGAAACGACTTCCAAAAGACGAAAGAGGAATCCGTGACTGACAAACCCGTACGCGTACGCTTCGCACCCTCGCCCACTGGGCGCTTGCACGTCGGCGGCGCGCGCACCGCAATCTATAACTGGGCATTCGCCCGCGCGATGGGCGGCACCTTCATCCTGCGCATCGAGGACACCGACCCCGAGCGCTCGACCGAAGAGAACGTCCAGGTCATCCTAAACGCCATGAAGTGGCTTAACCTCGACTGGGACGAGGGTCCCGAGGTTGGCGGCGACGCGGGCCCCTACTTCCAGACCCAGCGCTTCGACACCTACAAGACCGCGCTCGAGCGCCTGAAGGACCGCGGGGCGGTTTACCCCTGCTTCTGCTCGAAGGAGCTGCTCGACCAGAAGCGCGCGAAGGCGGAAGCGGAGGAAGGCGGCTACGCGGGATACGACCGCACGTGCCGCGACATCGACCCCGCCGAGGCGCAGCGCCGCATCGACGCAGGTGAACCGCATGTTTGGCGCCTGAAGGTGCCGCTTGACCACGGCCCCATCGAGTTCGACGACGCCGTGTACGGGCACGTCTCCTTCCCCGCCGACGTAATGGACGACATGATCGTCGTGCGCACCGACGGCACGCCCACCTACAACTTCGCTGTCGTATGCGACGACGCGAACATGGGGATCACACACGTCATTCGCGGCGACGACCACCTCTCGAACACCCCGCGCCAGATCCTCATCTACGAGGCGCTCGGCTACGACGTGCCCACCTTCGCGCACCTGTCGATGATCTTAGGCCCCGACGGGAAGAAGCTCTCCAAGCGTCACGGCGCAGCGAGCGTCGAGGAGTTCCGCGACCGCGGCTTCCTGCCCGACGCGATGGTGAACTTCCTGGCCCTTCTGGGTTGGTCCCTCGACGGCGAGACGACGCTCATCAGCCGCGACGTGCTGTGCAGCGAGTTCTCGCTCGACCGCATCACCAAGAAGGACGCCGTGTTCGACGAGACGAAGCTCGAGTGGATGAACGGCCAGTACATCAAGGGGATGAGCGCCGGGGATTGGATCGACGCGAGCGTTCCTTGGCTTGCGCGCGCCCGCGCGGGCGTTGCGGCCGATGCCGAAATCTCCGAGGAGGAGATCCGCGAGACTGCGGCGGACATCGCGAACCGCCCCGAGTTCTACGAGAAGCTCTACCCACTCGTTGCCGAGCGCGAGACGCGCCTTGTCGACGCTGCCGACAAGCTGGCCTACATGTTCTGGGGGCCGCGCGTCGAGGTGCTCGACGAGAAGAGCGTGAAGAAGGTGCTCTTGAAGGAAGGTGCGCGCGCCGACGAGGCGCTTGCAGCCTGCCGCGCCATCCTGGCCGATGAGAGCCGCGCATGGGAGGCGACGAGCCTCGAGGCCGCATGCCGCGAGCTCGGCGAGGAGGACGCGCTCAACATGAAGCTCAAGCTCGTGCTGCAGCCGCTGCGCGTTGCCGTCTGCGGCAACATGGTCTCCCCGCCGCTGTTCGAGTCGATCGAGCTGTTGCCGCGCGAGGACGTGCTCGCGCGCATCGACCAGGTCACCGCCGAGGTTTTCGGTGGGGACGAATAGCGACTTCGAGCAGGGCGCTCGCGACGCGCAATCCGCCGCGAGCGCCCCTTCCACCTTGCGCGTCGCCTTGGGCGCTCCGCGCAAGGTGCTCTTTCTGCGCGACTTCTGCACGCGCCCCCAAGGCTCCAGCTGCATGAAGTGCATCGAGGCGTGCCCAAAAGGGGCCATCGCCATCGCGAATGCCTCCGCCGCCGTCGATGCGCACGCCTGCACCAAATGTGGGATATGCGTTGGCGTGTGCGACGGCTTCGCAATCCCCGGCGCCTCCGTCGAGGCCGTCTTTTCACAGATGCGCAAAATTGCGCTCACGGGCGAGAAGGTCATCCTAACGTGCTCGTATCTGCTCCCTTCAGGCTTCGCCCCAGCGGACAACGTAATCGTGCTGCCATGCCTCGCAATGCTGCCGCCCGAGCTTTGGACCTGCGCGCTCGCGCTTGGCATCGATCTTGCCGTCGCCGTCATCTTCGAGGAATGCGAAGCATGCAAGCGCACCAAATCTCAAGGGCTTGAGCGTTTTTCCTGCGCAATCGAGCAGGCTGAAGACGTCACCGAGCGTACCGTGGCGTTCACCGACGACGTTCCCGAAGCGCAGGCCGCCCCGACGCTCATGCAGACGCTCGGCGACGCATCGGGCAAGGACCGCCGCGAAGCGCTTCTCAACTTGAAAGACCAAGCGGAAGACATCGCCTCGGGCGCATACCGCATGAAGCGCAACGAATCGCTGCGCGCCTTCCACGAGCAGCGCGACCACATGCTCGCCGACGAGCGCATCGGGGGCGCGGTCGGGACCCCCGAGCAAAACGAATACGCCGAGGGGGGCATGACGCGATGCTCGCTCTCTCCTCGCCAGCGGATGCTGCTCGAAGCGGCGGACGTCTCCGACGCCGTCGCCGTGCGCAAGCGCGTGATGCTCTCCGCTACCGACGCCTCTCTTTGCGACAACAGCCTCGCCTGCGCGAAATCGTGCCCCACAGGCGCTCGCAGACCAAGCCCCAAGGATGGGCAACTCGTCTTCGAAGCGCGCTTGTGCATCGGCTGCGGACTATGCACAAGCGCCTGCCCCCAAGGCGCCGCAAGCCTTCGCGAGGCATATGCCGGCGAGCTGCTCCCCCAACCTGACGACGAATAACGAAAAGAAGAAGGCAAAAATGCTCTCGGACAATCCCACACTCGAAGAAGTGGCGAACCATTTCGCGAACGACCAGTTCGCCACACGCGCGGCAGGCTGCACCGTCGTCGAGGCGAGTCGCGGGCATGCGGTCTGCGAGATGAAGCTCACCGAAATCCACCGCAACGCAACGGGTAACGTGATGGGCGGCGCCATCTTCACGCTCGCCGACTTCGCGCTCGCCATCGCCTGCAACATCGGCGAGCCCCCGAGCGTCTCGGTGAGCAACACCATCGAGTACTTCTCGGCAACGAAGGGCGAGAAGCTCATCGCCACCTGCGACGTCGATAAATCGGGCCGCCGTCTGGGGTTCTACACCGTAGAAATCACCGACGACACGGGGCGGCGCATCGCGAAGATGTGCGCTACCTGCGCGAGATAGGTTGCACCCGCCCTCCCAGCGGGAAGCACACAAGCCTTCGCGACCGTAGCGACCGTTGAGGGTCCTAAAGGGTTGCGTCCTTACTTCTCCGCGAAAAAGCGTGCGGCGTTTTCCCAGAACATCTTGCTCGCGATCTCGCTGCCGAACTCCTTTACCACGATGTCATGCAAATTCGCGACGCCCGTGCAGGGGGAAAGCCAGCGGGGCACCTCGCTGCCGTCGTAATCGCTTCCGAGCGCAAGCAGGTCTTCTCCCGCCACTTCCAGGATATGATCGATGTGGCGCAGCGCATCGTCGCGCGTGGCCTCTTCCCCACGGTCGTTCAGGAAGTCGTTGTAGTAGTTGAACCCGACGATGCCGCCGCGATCGGCGATCTCGCGCAGCTGCCAGTCAGCGAGATTGCGCTTGTGCCCGCAGACGGCGCGCGCATTGGAATGTGAGGCCGCGAAGGGCTTTTGCGCGCAGCCGCACACGTCTTTGAACCCGGCGTCGTTCAAATGCGAGACGTCCACCACAATGTCGCGCGCCTCGAGCCCGCGGACGCACGTACGGCCGAACGGCGTCAAGCCATCTTCGGTGACGTTGCCGCTGCCGAGCGCATTCCGCCCGTTCCATGTGAGCGTCACCATGCGCACCCCGTCGTCCGCGATCGTGTCGAGGCGCTCGCCCGCATGACCGTCGTCGGCGAGAAACGCCGCACCCTCCACCGTGAGCATGCCGGCGGTTTTTCCCGCGCCAAACGCGCATTCGGCCTCGCCTGAGGTGCGAACGGGTGCAAGCTGCTTTTCGAATTGCGCCGCCTGACCGCGGAAGAAATCGCGAATGCGCAGATAGAACGACCACGCGGCGTCGCCTCGCAGCTCGTCGGGAACGAACACGGCGAAGCACTGGCACCAGTTGAATTGCGCCGTGCGCTCAAGCGAGATGTGCGCGTCATTGGAAAGAAGCGAGCTCATACGCGCATGCGGGATGGAGCTATCGCCCTCCATGTACCCGAACGCAGCGCCTCCCGCCTCGCCGTGAAGCGCCAAACGGTCGAGCGTGTCGCAATGCAAATCGAAAACCCTCATGTCAGCCTTTCTTTTCCTGTCCCACATTCACACCACCCGAAAGCGGTGGGCGTGCAGAACCCGTCGCAGGCTTCACGCCCTCGCCAAACGCGGGCCTTGTGCCCTCGCAGGAAGCGGGCTCCCCATCCCCGCAGGTTGCAGCCTCCGCGTCCATGCCGCGCAAGGGCTCCTCGTCCGCAGGTTTCTTCCCGCCCGCTACGGAGACGAGCAGGATCATCGACACCATGAGCAAAAAGCCGGCCCAGTCGTAGCCGGTAAACGAGGTCCCGAGCCACAGCGCGGCGAACACCGTCGCGCTCACCGGCTCCATGGCGCCGAGCAGGCTGCCCGTCACGGGACCCACGAGCGCGACGCCGTGCAGATACAACGTAAAAGCCGCGAACGTTCCCAAAACGGCGATGGCTGCAAGGACAAGCCATCCCGTCGCATCGAGAGCAGGCACGACGACGCCACCGCCCCACACGGCAGGCGCCGCCCACGCGATTCCCGCAGCAACTCCCCCGATCGCCATGCCAACGCCTGCCGTCAGGAGGGTTCCCCACACGAACATGAGGCGCTTGGGATACATGATGTAAATCGCAACAGTGATGCTGTTCGCAAGACCCCACGCGAGCCCCGCAGCGGGAAGCGCCAAACTTGACAGGTTTCCTTGTGTCGCAATAAGGAAGGTTGCCACCAGGGCGAACACAAGCCCTAGCGCCTCTCCTGCGCGCGGAGGCTTCCTCGCGAGCGCGCACGCGGCGAGCATGACCCACACCGTGCCGAGCGATTGCAGAACTGTGGCTGTACCGGCATTGGTGCAGCCGATCGAGGCGATGTAGGAAAACTGGCAGGCGAAAAGCCCGAAGACGCCGAATATGACGAGGCTCCGCAGCGAGGCCCTATCGCGCAGCATCGCAAGAAAGCGCTCGCGACGCGTCGCAAGCAGCAGCACCAAGAACAGCGCACCCGAGCCGAGCATGCGGGCCGCGGTGATGAAGGAGGCGTCGATGTCGTAGTGCGCGAACAGGTACTGCGAGCACGCACCCGAGAAGCCCCAGAGCGCACCGCCCGCGAGCGCACACGCCACGCCAAAGAGGAAGCGCTCCCTATTCCCCTTCCCCACCGCTGAGCTCCTTTAAGAAATCGAGGACCGCACCGAAGAGCGCATCGCCCTCTTCAACCTTGAAATACCTGATGGGAAGCGTAAGCTTGCGTTTCTCCGCGAGATAGCGGCCGCCCGCTCGGCGAATCGGCACCATCTTGTCGCGCGGTACGGCGACAGGCTCGACGATGAGCTTTCCGCCCGCGACCGTCACCGTGTTCATATGATGCTCGTTCGCGAACGCCTTCACGCGCGCCTTCGCGAACAAGTTCCTTGCCGCGGCGGGCATGTCCGGCCGCTTGGCGAGCATGTCCTGCTCGATGGCCTCGACGTCCTCCATCGTCGCCGCTGACGCGATCTTTCGGTACCACAGCACGCGCTCGTCGGTATCGGGGACGTACTCTTCCGGCAGGTAGGTGTGGCCCGGCAGGTTCACGGTGATGTCGGAGAGCGCTGGCGGCAGCCCGTCGGCGGCGCCTGCATCGCCTTCGCGCGTGGCGGCAACCGCTTGCTCGAGCATTTGCGCGAACAGGTCGAAGCCGACCGCGCTCATGTTGCCCGACTGCTCGGCACCAAGCATGCTTCCCGCGCCGCGTATCTCCAGGTCGCGCATGGCGATGCGCATGCCGCTACCGAGCTCGGTGTGCTCGTCGAGCGCAGTCAGGCGCGCCTCAGCCTCCTCGGTCAGGCTCACGTTGTCGGGGAACATGAAGTACGCGTACGCCTGCACCGACGAGCGCCCGACACGCCCTTTCAGCTGGTACATCTGAGCCAAGCCGAGACGTTGGGCGTCCTCGATAACAAGCGTGTTCGTATGCGGATTGTCGATACCGCTCTCTATGATGGTCGTCGCCACGAGCACGTCGAGCTCGCCTGCGCTGAAGTCCTCCATCACACGCTCGAGCTCTTCGCGCGACATCTGCCCGTGTGCGATTCCGACGCGCGCCTCGCCCGCCGCCGCCTGCACGCGCGCCACAGCATCCTCGATCGAGTGGACGCGATTGCTCACGTAGTACACCTGGCCGCCGCGCGCAAGCTCGCGCCTGATCGCGCCGGAAACGATGTCGGGGTCCCACTCCCCCACATGGACCTCAACCGGCCTGCGATCGCCCGGCGGCGTCAAGATCAGGCTCATATCGCGCACGCCCGACAGGGACATCTGCATGGTGCGCGGAATCGGCGTCGCCGACAGCGTCAGGACATCGATCGACTCGCGCAGGTTCTTCATCTGCTCCTTGTGGCCCACGCCGAAGCGCTGCTCCTCGTCGATGATCACCAGCCCCAGGTCATAGGGGTTCACATCGCGCGAGAGAAGTCGATGCGTGCCGACGAGCACCGACACGCTGCCGTCGGCGAACCCCGCCAGCGCCCGCGATTGCTCAGCCGGCGTGCGAAAGCGCGAGAGCACCTCGACCGTCACGCCGAAGGGCGCGAAGCGGTCGTGGAAGTTCGCGAAATGCTGTTGCGCAAGAATGGTCGTCGGGCAGAGGACCATGACCTGCTTGCCATCCTGTGTCGCTTTGAAGGCCGCACGCAAGGCGACCTCCGTCTTCCCGAAACCAACGTCGCCGCAGATGAGGCGGTCCATCGGGCGCGAGCTTTGCATGTCCGCCTTCACATCGGCGATTGCCGCGAGCTGGTCGGGCGTCTCCTCGTAGGGGAACGACTCCTCCATCTCGCGCTGCGCTGCGGTGTCCGGGCCAAAGCTGAAGCCCTGCGTCGCCGCACGGCGCGCGTACACGTCGACCAGATCGAATGCGAGCTTTTTGGTCGCCTTGCGCGCCTTCGCCGTCGCGCGCGACCAATCCGATGTATTCAGCCTGGTGAGGCGCGGGCTTGCCCCTTCGGGACCCACGTAGCGCGTCACGCGGTCAAGCTGCTCGACCGGCACGAACAGCTTATCGCCTTCCGCATACTTCAAAAGCAGGTAGTCGCGCGCCATGCCATCAATCTCGCGCCACACGAGGTCTTCGAAGAAAGCGACGCCGTGAGCAGCGTGGACGACGTAGTCGCCCGGCTTATAGGGGAAGGTCACCTCCGTGATGTCGGTCCGCCTGCGCGCGCGGGCCGTCGTCTGGGTGCCCTGGGTGTCGGAGAGCGCCACGATGGCGAGCTTCGCCTTCGGGAATATCATTCCCAAGGGGACGTCGATGTCGACAACGTTAACGACCGACCTGCGAAGACGACGCTTCGCCGATCCATCGCCCGAAAGGCCGTCCAACTCTGAGAAGTTCGCGTCGAGCGCCTCCTGAAAGGCGATGCCGTTGTCGACGAGCGCAAGCTCGATGTCGTGGCGCGCGCGTGGCTCCGGCGCGCAAAGGGCCACCGTGTTGCCCCCCTCGACGAGGTTCACCAGCCGACCGAACAGCTTGTCGGGATGCCCGGCAACCTCGACGCGCTTCACGGGAAGCTCGACGTCGATCGTGCCGCCGACGCGCATAATCGACACGTACGTCGCGCGGACGCCCCCGCCGAAGTCGAGCGCGGTCGGCCCAGCATAGAGCCCCACCACGGGAATCTTCGTCCCCTTCGCGCGCGCCTCTATTTCCTCATACGCATGCGTGGCGTCGTCGAAAAGCGAGCGCGGCTCGATAAGGCACGTCATCGTATCGGGGCCCGCCCATGCGCCGAGCGTCACCGACTTGTCGTAAAGATACGGGAGCAGCGCATCGGCGCCCTCGAAGCGAAGCCCGCCATCGAGCTTCTCGAGCATGTCGCGCAAAACCGCGTTCGATTTCGCGGGTGCCGCGATCTTCCTGCGTGCGCGGGCGATCGTCTCCGCTGAACAGGAGTACTCTCGCACAGGGTATATCTCGACGCGCGAGAGCGGAGAGATGGTCTGCCCCGTCGAGGGGACGATGCGCCTGATCTCGTCCACTTCGTCTCCGAAGAAATCGATGCGCACGGGATAGGTGAGGTTGCCCGGAAACACGTCGATAGTGCCTCCATGCACGGCGAAGGTGCCCGGCCCGTCGAGCTCGCCGGTGTTCACGTAGCCGCGATCCTCAAGTGAGCGGGCCACGTCCTCGAAAGACTCGACGCAGCAGCGCTCGCGCACAGCACTCGGAAGCGCCGCCTCGCCTTCCCGCGCCGTATCGGCAAGCTCGATCCCCGCCTCGAACACGAGGGGTGCCGCCACCAGGCTTTCTTTCGGCGGCATCATCCTGATGAGCGCGCGGGCGCTTGCCACGACGACGCGCGGCCTGCCGCATGCGAGCGAGAAGGCGGCCTCCATACGGCGGGCGACCTTGCGAGCATCGGGCGTCTTCGGGGAGAAGGGGGTATCGGCACGCTCGGGGAACAGCAGCACGCGGTCTTCCCCCAAATAAGCTGCCATATTGCGAGCGAAGGCAATAGCGGCATCCTCACCTGCGACGACGACGAGCGTCGGGCGCGGCGAGCGCGAGAACTGAGCGCTCGCGAGGAAGGGACGCGCAGATGACGCGACACCGAGCGTCGCATCGGTTCCCGCGTCGAGCTTTCCCCAAAAGTCATCCAGCGCGCCCGACTTCTCGAGCACGAACGTCAGCGAATCGATGAGCATGCGCGTCCTTCCAAGCGTCTGCAAGGCGAAACAGCCCGCAGACAGCACAAAGAGCCGCATCGCGCACCTTTATGAGGGGAAACGCGAATACGGCTTCAGTTTTGATATTGTTCCCAACAGGGAATTTCCAAGCGCAAGTGTATCACAGCGAGCCTTCGCACCCCAACCGCCCATGCCCGCATCTCCCAAACCATCACGATGATTCAAAAAAGTACACGCTTCGTGCCAGAATTCGGGTTCAAGCGTGCACTCATTCCCTCGAACCCCGAAGAAGCCGCTATACTTTCAGCGGAGAGGAAAGGATGAGCCATGCCCCGTGAGACCGTCGCCGCGAAACGCGAGCGAGCCATCGAAATCGCCCGCCGAATGAATGAGCACTACCCCAAGGCGGAATGCGCTCTACATTACGATTGCGACCCGTTTCGACTGGTCATCGCCGTGTTGCTTTCCGCGCAAACGACCGACAAAGGCGTGAACAAGGTGACGCCCGCACTCTGGAAGCGCTACCCCACCCCCGCCGACCTCGCGTCGGCCAACGTCACCGACGTCGAAGAGATCATCCGCGCCATCGGCTTCTATCGCACGAAGGCCGCGAATTGCGTGAAGTGCGCGCAACTGGTGGTCTCAGAGTACGGTGGGGAGGTCCCGCGGGATATCGACGAACTGCAAAAGCTCCCCGGCGTGGGAAGGAAAACCGCAAACGTAGTGCTCAACGAGGCATTCGGGATCGTCGAAGGCATCGCTGTCGACACGCACGTCTTTCGAATCGCGCACAAGCTGAAGCTCGTCGGCCCCTCGGCCGACACGCCCGCAAAAACGGAAACCGCCTTGCTCAAGCTCTACCCACGCGACTTTTGGGGGCCGATCAACCATCAATGGGTGCTCTTCGGGCGCGAAACGTGCATCGCGCGGCGGCCCAAGTGCGAGGAGTGTTTTCTTGCCGACGTCTGCCCGAGCTGCGGGAAGAAATAGCGATTGGAGCCGCCCCGCGAGCGAAGGCTCTCCCGCAAGCACCCTACCGAACGTTGCCGTACACGAGGGCAAGCTCCTCAGGCGACGCCCCCTTCACATAGCGCGAGCGCAGGCGCGCCATGTTTGCCCACACCCGGAGGCGATTGACCTCCCCATTGGGAAAACGCCGAGCCGACGTGCGGATACGATGCTTTGTCATGCCGATGGGCTCGCCGAGGCGCTTTAGGTTCAAAGCGAATTGGAAGTCCTCCATAAGCGGCACGTCGGGAAACATCCCCGCCTTGAAAAACAGGTTCCTCTCGATGAAAAGGCCCTGGTCGCCGTAGGAGATATGGCGGACCCTCACCCGCAGGTTGGACATCACCTGGCACAGCATGAGCACCGGGGTCAGCTTGTTGAAGCGGATGCCGAACGTCCCGACGCGCGTACGCGATAAAACCTCGCCGATTTCGCGGAAGGCCCCCTCGGGAAGCATGCTGTCGCAATGGAGGAAGAAGAGCACCTCGCCCGCTGCCGCTCGCGCCCCCGTGTTGAGCGCGCCACCGCGCCCGCGTCCCTCCTGGTCGATGAGGCGATAAGGAGCACGCACGCGGTCTCGCGTACCGTCGGTGCTGCCGCCGTCGACGAAGATCACCTCGCAGCGACTTCCCGCGAAATCAATGCGATCGAATTGGTCCTGCAGCGCATCGATGGTGGACACCTCGTTGAAAACGGGCACGATGACCGAAATGCTCTTCGGACATTGACTACTCTCGACTGCCACCCGCGCGCTCATCGGATCGCCGCCTTCGCCCGGTTGAGCACCGTCGCCGAAACCGCCGGTGTTTCATTGACCTCCATCAGGGCCGACAAAGCGTGGACCACCCGCACGCTGCCGGCAAGGCTGCCCAAGCATTGGCGCCGCGCCCGCTCGAGTTTGCCCGCACACGAGGCGCAATACACGTACAGCACGGGTTCTTCCATGCCCGCACGGGCGCACTCGCGAGCAACCGACTCTAGCACGCGCTTTGCAGCGACAAACGAGGCTTCAGGCTGGGAAAGTTCGAAGGCGGCTCCGCAGCAAGCCGAGCATTCCGACACGAATACCGAAGGCTCGAGGAAATATGCCAGATCATCGAGCCATTCCCGATGCGCACGGTCAGGGCAGGGGACGAACACCGCACCGGGAGTCGCAACGCGCGCGCAGTCGATGAGCCCGCGCTCGGTAAGCTCGCGCAGGAAGGCATAAATTGTAACCTGAGAAACTGACCGACCGAGCGCCTCCGCGAACGCCGAGCCGCAATTCGGGCAGAGCGGCACCACCTCGCGCGCACCAACACGCACCAGGCGCTCCTCGACGCGCGAAAGCTCCGCACGATACGCCTCGGGGCCCTTCAACCCCTCAAGCGGCAGGCCGCAGCAATCAAGGGCGAAGCTCACACCGGAAACGGGGCGCAGCGCGTCCTTAAGGGCTGCAAGCGTCTTCGGGAAAAACGAGGGGAAGCCGCAGCCAGGGAAAACGACGCTCCCCGCGCTTGCATGGCGCCAGTTCTTGAAAACGTAGTTCGTCTTCTCGAAAACGGTCAACCTCGAAGAAAGGGAAGACAAACCCATCGTCTACTCTCCCCCTTCCCCATCGTTACTCGAAACCGCATCTTCCAGGCCGAAGCGCCTCTTCAACACCACAGCCACTCCAACCACCACCGCGCCGACGCCTAAGGCGAGCGCACAATAAGACAAGCCCGAAGCGCCCTGCGACACGCCGGCGCCGGCGAGCACGTACATCGCGGTACCGGGAATCATGAACAGGAAAGAAAACGCCGCATATGTCGCAACCTTCATATCGGTTACCCCATATGCGAAGTTTTGCAGATTGTACGGAAACAGGGGCACAAGCCGCGTGATCGCGAGCAGGACCACGGCGTTCACGCCCGTCTCCCCGAAAAGCCATCGCCTGAGATGGGCGTTGCGAAGGGCGCGCGGCCGCACCGCATCGCGCAGGAAGAATCTGCCGACGAGAAACGACAGCACCGCGCCCACTGTCGCCGCCGTGGCACACGCGATCGTCCCTAAAACGGGACCGAAGAGCGCCCCCGCCGCCAACGCGAACACCATGCCCGGCAGCACGAGCACCGTGCAGCCCACCACCGTGCACAGAAAGTACACTGCAAGGGAGAGCGCAAGGTTCTCCTGCACGAGCTTTTCCAGATTCGCCCACGGCCCGAACGCAGCAAGGCCCGCTTCCCCGCCGAAAAGGACGCTTGCGACCATGACAAGAAGGGCCAAACAGGCGAAAACCGCCGGTTTGACCCATTTCGGAAAGGACGATGGCGAACCTTGCGGGCTCCCTTGAGACGCGTCGATGCTCAGCATTTGCCCTCCCGAGCATCCTTCGCGTCGTCTGCGCACGGCACATCGAGCACGCCTGCGCCCTGCGAAACGCCCGTCGCCGCGTCTGTCCCCTTCTTGCCGCGCGATACATGCTCGCGGTAAAGCTGCCGTGCCAAAACAGCGAGCGCCGCGAGCGCAAAAAGAATGAGCAGAGCCGTGACCAGCATCTTTGCACCACCAGTGAGCATACCGCCCACATAGGAATACACAATCGTCGCCGGAAGCTGCCCGATGCCCGTCGCAATCATAAAGCCCTTGAAAGGCATCGAGGTCAAGCCTGCGAAGTAGCTCACGAAGTCGAACGAGACAAACGGGAGCAGACGCGCGATGAGCACGCTTTGGTCTCCATGCCGCTCGAAAAACCGCTCGATGGTCGCAAGTCCCGTTTTCGAACACAGCTTCTCGACCGCTTCGCGCCCAAGCGACCGAGCAATCCAAAAGCAGACCGCCGCGCCCGCCATGGCGCTCGTCCACGACAGAATCGCGCCATGCCACCAGCCGAACAGATTCGCGTTCGCGAACGTCAGGATGAAAGCAGGCAGGGGCGCCGCAACCGACTGAAAGATCATCAGGGCAAACGACACCACGGCAGCCCATACGCCATACGACGCCATGAAATCGCGCATCTCCGCGAAGTCACCGGTCGAGAAACGGCGACACAGATCGTTCACGAATGAGTTCACGCTCGGAACAGCGAAATACGCCACAGCGGCCGCCACGACGACGACCGCGATGGCGATTCGCGATACCCAAGCGTTGCGCTTGGAAGCCATAAATTCCTACCTGGGGAAACTAAGCTTCGGTTGCGCCGGTCCAAGCCTTCATGCCGCCCTCGAGGGTGAACACGTTGTCCATGTTCGCGCCGATGACGGAAAGCACGTTGGTGCCGGCCTGGGCATAGCTCTTACCGGAGTAGCAGATGAGCACAAGCTTCTTGTCCGCGCCGTTCTCGGAACCAGTAGCGTCCTTAAGGGCCGCCTTCATCGTGTCGACGCCGTTCTGGAAGTCGCCGCCCTTGCAAGCGTCCATGTCAGCCGCGATAGCGCCCTTGATGTGGCCCGCCTTGTAGTCATCGGCCTTGCGCAGGTCGATGAACACGTAATCGGAGGAATCAAGGTTAGCCTCGGCATCCGCCGATGTGATGTACTTCATGGCGACGTCGGACTCGGGAGCCTTGACCTCGTCGGTGGCCGCAGCCTTCTGCTCGGTGGCGGCAGAATCTGACTTCTTCTCGGCGTTGTCGGAATTGCCAGAGCAACCAGCGAAGACGCCGCCCGCGAGGGCGAGAGTGCATACGACAGCGAAAACCTTCTTCATCATGGTGAAGCATCTCCTTATATTCATTTGTACGAGATTGTCAGCCTTCAAGACGACGCAGAATCGCCATGACCTAAAGCCCACCCTTGATCTGGGCACCGCGCGCAAGGCAGAAAGGCGCGAATAACTTACCCGATAATACCCGTTGCAGAATGGGCATTCGGTTGGTTAGGCCGTGGAAAATGATATCATGCGGCATTCAAATAACGCAAATCCAGCCTGCGCTATTCGGAAGCAAGCGGCCTCTTTTTCAGGTAAAAGCCGCGGCGATGCAACTCGGCGACGAGCGTTTCCACCAAAAGGGGGAGCGCCGAGCGCACAGGCTCGGTCAAATCCATCGCATACTCAGAAGGAGACATGTTGGCAACCTGCATCCCCAGGCAATAGCCTTCGGCCTCGTACCCAAGAAGCGACGCGGCGTCGAAAAGGTCGACGAGCTTCAAATCGTGCAGCGAGGCCATCGCGCCTGTATGCCTGGCCATGGCGTCGGGCGAGAAGCGGTACACCGTACCCGGGGCATCGCCTGTGCCATCAACCGCATCGACCGTGATGATCACGTCGTAGCTGTCCACGTAGGGAAGCATGTCCAGGCTCATGCAGCCGACATCGAAAAGTCGCACATTACTAGGAACCTCATAATCACGCAGCACGGTATCGTATACGGCAGGCCCCACACCCTCGTCGAGCATGAGCCGGTTTCCCACGCAGAAAACGGCGGCTTTCCTCTCCCCCATGCGCTTAAGCCCCCAATCCCGGACGGATGACGAGGTTGTAGTAAGTGGCTGTAGCAATCATCACACAACCCACGATTACGGAGACGACAGCCCAGATGCGCTGGCGAGAGAGATACTTCTCGCGCGAGACACCGTGTTCTGCCGCGCGGTGGGCCGCAAACGGCTGGCTCACGATGGAGAAGGCCACTGTCGCCGCGGTCAGAAGCACGAATACGATCACCGCGAACACGATGGAGAGCGCGCTTGGGGTCGCAAAAGCCGCGTAGAAAGTGTTATCGGCGAAAAGCCAGATCGGATAAAACAAGATGGCGGCCCACATACCGTGCGCCGGCCCCCAGATAGGCGGCAAAAACAGCGCGCCGATGTTCACGCGCGGGACGCCCTTCAGGAACTTCTCTTCGCGGGCAATTTCCTCATCAGTGAGCTCACGTGCCATGACGACGCGCACCTCTCTCTACTCCGTCGGTTTCGAAACGATGGGATTGCAAGTTGCAGCATATGCCTCGATGCGCGCGCTGCAAATAGTGCGCGCATCGCCTGCAAGCTGCGAAGATAAAAGGAGCCCGCTTTTGACGGCGGGCTCCTTCACGACGCAAACGCCTAGTGCTTCTCGGACTCGCCGAGGTCGTCCTCGCCCACGATGGTGTGGGTATCGGGGTCGTACACCAGTCCGCCATGCTCTTTCCAAAGGAACATGAGCTTGGTCGGAGCAATGCCTTCGATGTTCGCCAGGTACACATGGATGAACATGAAGATGATGAAGATGTACATCATGAAGTAGTGGATGATGCGCATCGACATAAGACCGCCAACGAGGTTCGTGCCGGCAGCGAAGAACGGCAGGTTCATCGTCGGCACCCACAGGCACATGCCGGTGTAGAACATCACGATGATGAGCACCGGAATGAACAGGTAGGAAATCTTCTGAGGAACGCCAAGCTTTGCTCCCAGCGGATGGTCCTTCTTCAGGAACAGGTAGTACTTGATCCAGATAAGGCCCTGATGACGGTTATCCTTCTGCGGCAACCAGGTCTTGTAGTCGGTGACCTGCTTGCGCGTGCCGCCCGTCGGCGCCGTCTTCACGAAGAACGCGGCGATGATGCGGAACACGCAGTTCAGGAAAATCACGAATCCGAAGAACACGTGCATGCCGCGCGCCAGGCTCTCGAAATAGGGCCAGAACGGGAAATGGATGCAGAAACCGGTGACGATCAGGACGATCATCGCGATAAGGTTGATCCAGTGGGTGATGACGAAAACGAGAGGATGCGCCTCACGGTAGTGTGCAAGATGTGCCATCCTACTTCACCCCCCAAGGGCTCGTAACGGTTTCAAAATGCTTGCCCGTGGCAGGCTCGGTCACATGCACGGCGCAAGCGGTGCAGGGATCGAAGCTGTGAACGGTGCGCAGCGCGTTGATCGGCTTCTTGATGTCGCCGACCGGCACGCCGATGAGTGCCTGCTCGAGCGGGCCGTACTCGCCCTTCTCGTTGTGAGGAGCGAGGTTCCACGTGGACGGAATGATGATCTGGTAGCCCTGAATGCGGCCGTTTTCGACCTTCTCGGCATGGTAGAGTGCGCCACGAGGTGCCTCCCAGAGACCCTCGCCCTCGCCGGAGATGCGTGCGGGCTCGCGGAAGTACTCGCTATCGCCGCTCTTCACAGCCTCGATGAGCTCGTCGACCCATTCCTTCATGAGGCTTGCGATGTAGAGCGTCTCGACCTGGCGGATGCCGGTGCGGCCGAGCGTGGAGCCGAGCGCGTTCAGGTTGCCCGGCGCGCCGAGCGCCTCGAGCACCGCGTCGACGTGCTTCACGATGAAGGGCACGTTGCGCTTGTAGGCAACGAGGATACGGGAAAGCGAGCCCGCCTCCATCGGCTTGCCGTCGTAACCCGGGCACTTGACCCAGGAGTAGCGGTCGTTGACCGTGTCCGAACCGTCCTTGTAGTACTCGGTGTACTCGGGCTCGGTGGTGTAGTCGGGAGACTGACGGGTTGCATCGCCCTTGTACCAGGAATGGCCCACGTACTCGGCGATCTTCGAGGTGTCGACGTCCTCGAGCTTGAGGCCGTCCTGCAGGACGCCTGCCGGCATATAGCGCTCGTTCAAGAGCATGCTCTTGTTCTCGAACACACCCCAAGCGATGTAGCGACCGCAGCCCTTGCCCCAGTTGAGAGCGTCGGTGTAGTACGGCGCGAGGGCGAGCACGTCAGGAAGCATGGTCGCTTCGACCCAGTTGTACACCTCGTCGACGAGATACTTCAGGTCATCGAGCTTGCTCGAGGTGGGGACAAACGCGGTGCCGCCAGGAACGATGGTCATGACGTGGGGCATCTTGCCGCCGAGCAGAGCCGCGATCTCGGAAGCCTTCGCCTGCATCTTGAGAGCCTCAAGATAGTGCGCAGTAAGGATGAGGTCGAGTTCCGCGGGAAGCTTGTATCCCGTGCCGTCCTCGGCATCGAACCAGTTGCCCGAGAAGATGGACAGCTGACCGTTGTCGGCGAACTTGGAGAGGCGCTCCTTCAAGGCGTACATGTCGCTTGCGGTGGCGCAACCCTGGGCAGCTGCCAGGTCGTACGCGTCGCCGACGTTCGCCTTCAGAGCGTTAAGCGGGTTCACATAGTCAAGACCGGCCAGGTTGTAGAACCACAGGATGTGGCTGTGCAGGAACTGGGCGCCCTCGATCAGGTTTCGGATGATGCGCGCGTTGTTGGAAATCTCGATGCCGTAAGCCTTCTCAGCGGCGATCGAGGAGGCGTGGGCATGGGAAACCGGGCAAACGCCGCAGATGCGCTCGACGATCTGAGCCGCATCCTCGGGGGTGCGGTCCTTCACGACGAGCTCCATGCCGCGGAAGCAGCCGCCCGAGACCCACGCATCGGAGACCTTGCCGTTCTCGACTTCCATCTCGACGCGGAGATGGCCTTCGATACGGGTAATCGGGTCAATGATAGAACGGGTCATTTACTCCTGACCTCCTTCCGTATCGTTTTTCTTCAGGTCGGGACGAACGCCGATGGTGTCGTAGAGGCGCTCTTTCTGGGTAAGGTTGCCGGAATTCTCCTTGCAAGCCTGCGCCTTTTCCTCGTCGGTAAGGTCGTAGGTGCCGATGGAGTTCTCGGGATGATCCTTATCCCACTTGCGGATGGTCTCGAAGTCCGCGCCGCCGTCCATACGTCCGGTGGCCTTCATGCCGAAGCCGTGCACGACGAGCGCTGCAGCGACGAGGCCGGTAAGCGTGAGGGCAATCGTGCCGGGCTGAATCATCCAGTCGCCGATGCGCAGGTCGCGATGACGCTTGTAGAACGGGGTGTTCACCTCGACCCAGTTGTCGCCCGGGTCGTTGGGGTTCGCCTCGCAGCAGCCGATGCAGGGAGAACCAGCCTGCACGCACCAGCTGCGGCGGTTGTTCCACATCGTGATGCCGCACGTGGACTTCGTCTGCGGACCGCGGCAGCCGAGCGGATAGAGGCAGTAACCCTTGGCCTCTTCCTCGGAGCCGAACTTGTAGACGAACTCGCCGTTCTCAAAGTGGCCGCGGCGCTCGCAGTTGTCATGAATGGTCTGGCCGAAGATGCCCTCGGGCTTGTTGTCGCTCGTGAGCTTGAGCTGCTTGCTGTCGAGCATGATCACGTCGACGAGCACGGAAACGAGCCACTCGGGGTTTGCCGGGCAGCCGGGGATGTTCACAACGGGAACCTCGATGCCGGACTTCTTCAGGAACTGCTCGACGCCGAGCGCATCGGAGGAGTTCGGGTGAGCGCCCATCCAGCCGCCGTTCACGGCGCAAGAGCCGAGCGCGACAACCGTCTTCGCGTTCTTGGCAGCCTCGATCAGATGCTCGGTGCCGGGCTTGTCGGCGACGCGAAGCGCCTGGCCGCCCCAGCCCTCGAGCACAGCGCCCTCGTACACGAGAACGTAGTTGCCGGATTCGATCGTCTGCTCCTTGGCTTCCTCCATCGACCAACCGGCCGCCGCGGAAAGCGTCTCGGAGTAGTTAAGCGACAGAAGCTCGAGCACGACCTCTGCCGGATCGGGAGTCTCAACCTGAGCGAAGGACTCCGTGCAGCCTGTGCACGACGCGCCCTCGATCCAGATGACAGGATACAGGTTTCCCTTAGTTGCACCGATAACGGAGTTTTCCAATGCAGAAGCGACGCGCGGAGCCGCGAGCTCGGAAAGTCCTGCTGCGACCGCGATCGTACCGCAAAGCTTCATAAAGCTGCGTCGCGTGACCCCCCGCGCTTCAAGCATGCTGGAGAACTCGGAAGCAGTAGCTTCGTTTACCATGTGCACACCTCCTCTTTTTTTCTCTCTCTCAAGAATCGATTACGGAGTGCCCGCGCATACCGATCCGTGCATGCGCGAACGTTCCTTGTAAAAACTTAGCCATTGTATGCACTTAATGTTACGGGATAAACACGAAGGGACGAAAAAACACGCGCTTGTACCGAAAATGTTACGCTAATTTGGCAATGTAACACCAATTGTGCCTGCTCAAGCATTGTATTGCGTATCGAATGGTTAACTAAGAATCAGCAAGCGAAATAACACGGCTCAAAGATTGAGCATCGGGAAGACGCCCCATTCAAAGACTTTTTCGGGGAATATCGCCCCCTATCAAATGCGACCGCTACAATGTTCGCGCACGTGAAAACCGCATCCAAGGAGTTACCCACCCATGAAATCGCCCGACAACACCATCGCATTCCTCGGCCCGACAGGCACGTATTCACACGAGGCGACGCTCGCCTTCGCGAAGCGCCTCGGCATCGAGAGCCCCGACTTTATCGAGTGCACCTCCTTCGACGAGGTCTTCGATTGCGTCGACCGCGGCCGCTGCGAGTTCGGTGTCGTCGCGAAGGAGAACTCCATCGAGGGGCCGGTTACCGCCACGCTCGACGGTTTCGCGCTGAAAAGCACCTCCGTTATCTTGGGGGAAGAAGTCGTCGATATCCACCACTGCCTCGTCGTGAACCCCGACGCCAAGCTCGAGGACATCACCACCGTGGCGTCCCATGCGCAGGGGCTCGCCCAATGCCGCCGCTTCATGTCGGAGAAGCTCCCCGGCCGCACGACCGTGACCACGTCATCCACTGCCGAGAGCGCGCGCCTCGCGGCAGCCGATATCCATACGGCGGGCATCGCGAACGCCTTCGCCGCGGAAACCCACGGCGCGAAGGTTTACGCCCACGACATCGAGGATCACTTCGGCAACCAGACGGTCTTTGCGCTCATCGGCCGTCAGGGCCATGCGCCCGTGTTCACGGGAACGAAATTCAAGACGTCGGTCGCGCTCTTCCTGAACATGGACCGCGCGGGCACGCTGAACATGATCCTGTCCGAGTTCGCCTATGCGGGTGTCAACCTGTCGCTCATCCAGTCGCGCCCGACCAAGCAGGCCCTCGGCGACTACATGTTCTTTATCGAGTTCGAGGGCAACGCCAACGAGCCCAACATTCAGACCGCGCTGAACTGCCTGCGCCTGAAGCTGCGCGAAGTGAAGGTGCTCGGAAGCTACCCCATCGGGTAGAGAGCACGTAACGAGCAACGCCTTTCACACAGTGTTAGGCAAGAAGGCAACAAAAAACCGCCAGTCCATCTGAAGGGGATATGGACTGGCGGTTGCGGCAGAATATTTAGTTAGTTTTCTTTGCAAATCCACCCTTTTTACCTGGTGGAGAGAACGCGATATATCCGCATTTCTCACATACTCCTTTTGTTGGGTCGATAAGCTCACCGCATCGAAGACACGGAATTCCAGGAGGCGGCGTATAATAAGGGCTGTCAGGACAGTATTTGCCACATCGCCCACAATGCGTGCAGGGGTAGCACATTGCAGGTCCTAGCGAATATCGACAAGCTCGAGGGTGTACTCGAGCGTCTTACCGGCAAAAGGATGATTGAAATCGATTTTAACCTGGTCTGACGTCGTCTCAGTTACCCAAGCTGGGGCCTTACTGTTGTCCTGGGGATTCGTCCAGTACAGGAAATCCCCCTCTTTGAGGTTGTACCCGTCTTTCAGCATGATCTTCGGGTACCATTGGGCAAGATTATCCTGATAGTCCCCATATCCGAGCTCTGCCGGAACCTCAACGGTTTTAACCTCGCCCATCTCCATACTCTCGAGCGCGAGCTCGATGCCCCGAGGCAATTTCATATCGCCAATCATGACCGTCAAAGGATCGCGGTCGTAATTGTCGTCGATGGGCTTTTCGCCCTTGATGCCGCCGCGGTAATGGACGCTGACGACCTTTCCCAAGCCTGCCTTCTCGCTCATTCAACCCACCTCCTGTAGCGGCGGGGCTCCTTGGAGGGAAAAGAAGCCCCGACCGATAATCAAACAGACAAGCTAGTAAGCCGTGCCCTCGTTCTCGTCAAGCTCGCCGACCTTGGTGTCGTGGCGATGGACGGCGTACGTCGCCTTACCCGTGCCCTCTACCTCGATATGCGCCGCCTTGTGCTTCTTCTCTCCCTTGGAGACGAACTCGGGGCGAGTCGCGATCGGGTTGTACTCGGGCACGACGAGGAACTGCTTCGGCTTCTTCTCGAGCTTCTTGGCAAGCTCCTCGACCGTGCCGTAGGTGATGATGTTCGCCAGGCAGTGATGGACGCACATCGGTTCGCGGCCCTTCGAGATGCGCTCCGCGCAGAGGTCGCACAGATCAGTCACGATAGGCCAGTTGTTAAAGTTGTAGTGCACGTCATCGGTCTTCCAAGGCCCGTCGACCATAACCTTGATGCCGGTCTTGCCGACCGGGTAGTTATGCTCTTCCTTGCAGGTGACCTGGCAGGATCCGCAGTTCGTGCAGAACTCGTAGTCAATAAGGAGTCCGTATTGGGTCATGTCTACACCAGCTTTCCGAATTTATCCCAGATGAGGTTCATGTCGGTGTCGTAGTTCTCGGCAATGGGCTCGATCTTGCAGACGAGGCACTTGTTCGGGGCACCGAAACCAAGCTTGCCGAAGTGGAAGTTCGGCAGCAGGTTGTTGATGTTGCTGCGGAAGTTGCCGTAGAGGTTCGGCTCGTTGCCGTCTTCCTCGGGGAACCACCAGGCATGCTGCGCGTGAATCGTCTTCTCGTCGACGATTTCGCTCACGCATGCCTTCTGCACGCACTCACCAAAGGGGCTCGTAAGGCGCACCCACTGGCCGTCGGTGATGCCGAGCTTCTTGGCGGTCTTCGGGTTGATCTCGGTAATCGGGTCGGGGTTGAGCTCGCGCAGGTAGGCGATCTGGCGGTGCTCAGAGTGGAAGAACGCGCTCGTGCGGGCACCCGTCGTGAGGATGTAGGGGTACTCTTTCATGAGCTCGGGGTTCGCGGGGCCGAACTCAGGCTCCTCGTAGTACGGCAGCGGGTCCTCGCCGAACTGATTGAACGCGGTCGACCACAGCTCGATGCGGCCGGTCGGGGTCGCGAACCCGGGACCGCCATCCTGGCGCATCTCGCCGCGCTCGTACTTGTAGTAATCGACAGGAATCTGGCAGACGACGTTCTTGGAGACCTCATCGAAGTAGGCGCCGTTCTCGCGCTTGCCGAGGCGCAGAGCTTCCATGAACTCCTTGGAGGAGCGGAACTTGAACTCGTTTTCCCAAAGCTCGGGGCGCAGACGACGGCCGAGCTCGTAGCACAGCTCGTAGTCGGTCAGGCAGTCGCCCACCTCGATCGCCTTGTTCATGAAACCTGCGGTAACGGTACAGGGCGCGTAGTGGGTGAACACCGTGCCCTCGCGCTCGGCAACGGTCTTGAGCGGCAGGAAGATGTCGCAGGAGGCCTCGATCGAGGGGTTCATAAACGTATCGAACCCGATGCAGAACTCCAGTGACTTCACGATGGCGTCGTGCCAACGCTTCGGCTCCATGGAGGTGCAGCTCATAAGGTTGTTGCCAGCGTAGAAGCCCATCTTGATAGGGTACGGCTCGCCGGTCTCGAGCGCCTTGAGCATGAGGTCGGCATGGGCGTTCAAGATGATCATGCAGTACGCGGGATACTCCTCGAGGCCAATCATCTTCTTCTGGAGGTCTTCACCAACGCCCTTTTCGAACCCGAAGCCGGACTCATTATGACCGGCGCCAGTACCAGGGAGAATCTGGCCGCCCGGGACGTCGAGGTTGCCGGTGATGGCCATGAGATCGACAGTGACCTGGCCCTGCTGCATGCCGTTGGTCTTCTGGTCGGCAGCGAGGCCCCACTGGATGGCGCCAGGCTTAGCGGTGGCGTACATGCGGGCTGCTCGGTAGATGTCCTCGACGGGCACCTGGCAAATTTCGGCCGCCTTCTCCGGCGTCATCTCCTGGACGCGCTCAGCGAGCTGCTCGAAGCCATAGCACCAGTACTCAACGAAGTCGTGGTCGTAGAGGTCCTCGTTGATGATGATGTTGAGCATCGCCATACCGAGCGCCGTATCAGTGCCAGCACGCAGCTGCAGGTGGATATCGGCGCGGGCAGCGAGCCAAGTGACGCGCGGGTCAATGACGATGAGGCGCGTGCCGCGACGCATCGCGTCGACAACCGCATGGCCGAAAAAGCCGTCAGGGTTGGACTCGAGCGGAGCCTTGCCCCAGACGACAAGCACCTCGGTCAGGTCGTAGCGCGGGTCGTCCCAGCGGCCCGGCAGGGCGCCGGCGTAGTCCCACTCAGGGTAAGTCGTGCCGCCGATATAGGCAATGGCGGCCAGTCGCGGTGTGTAGCACGCGTAGCCGGACTGCGAGTAGCAGAAATTAGGCGTGCCGAAGCACATGGTGCCGTAGGGGGCGAACGTGCCGCCCTCGCGGCCGGTGCCTGCGAACACGACGATCGACTCGCGACCGTACTGAGCCGTGATGCGGTCGTACTCCTTCTTGATAATGTCGAATGCCTCGTCCCAGCTTATCTGCTCCCAAGCGTCGGCGTTTCCGCGGTCCTTCGGGTCGCGTTTCATCGGATGGAGAAGGCGGGCTGGGTTGTAGATATAATCCTTGAGCGCGATGCACCTCGGGCACAGGCGGCCCTGGGTGACCGGGTTGTTCTCGTCGCCCTCAACCTTGACGAGCTTGCCCTCGTCATTCACGTAAAGTTTGAGGCCGCATCCGACGGGGTGGCATCCCGGAGGCGACCAGGGACTCGTACGGGTAACGGTTAGGCCGTCCTCCTCGTAGCGCCAAGGCTTTCCGATGTCGTTCACATCGGAAAGCGTGTCGAGCTTGACGACTTCAGCCTTCTTGTAGAACGGGTCTTCGCTCATTGTGTTTCCTCCCTCATTTCTCATCACAACACATTAGTTGCTCTATCCGAAAGCCGCTCGGCATCCGTCAGTCGACTTCCCCTTGCGGGTGCCGAGCAGCACTTCAGCAAACTTACTTGGTGAACAGCGCCCAGCGCGAGCCGCCGTCCATCTTCTTGACGAGGTCCTCGGCCTCGCCGTAGTACATGCACCACGCCTGGCAGTGCTGCACACACATGGGCATCTTGCCCGCCTCGGTGCGTTCCGCGCACATGTCGCAGGCCTTGGTCACCACCGGGAGCCACGTCCACTCCCACCTCTCCTTCGGGGAGGAGCCCTCCTTTCCGGAGTACTCGTAGGGGCCGGTCTCGGTGAGCTTGATGCCGAACTCGCCCTTGGGCAGGCCGAGCTCCTTCTTGCAGGCCACCTCGCAGCTGTGGCAGCCGGTGCAGTAGTCGTAGTTGATGAGGATTCCCTTGGTCATAGCGCCCCCTTAAGCCTCGACCGCGTCGCCGGTCTTCAAGTCGAACCGCGCGCCGGAGGCGGGATCGATGACCTGGTTCGTCATCGGGTCGTATCCCTTGCCTTCTTCCAAGGCCTCGTGATAGCGAGCGATTTCATCGGCACGCGGAGATTCGACCTTCTTGTACCAGGGGAAGTTGCCCGTCTCGGCGATCTGCTCGTAGGGCATCTTGTCGCCTTCCTTGACGGGGTAAATCTTGCAGATCATCGACTTGATCGGGGAGCCGACGCCGCCTTGCCCGGTGACGAACGCCTTCGTGCAGTTGTTGGGATTCGACTCGAACGTGCCGAACAGATAAGGTGCCGCGCCCTCGGTTTCGGGGAACCACCAGCCATGTTCCGCATGAATGGTCTTCTCGTTCACCTGCTTGGTGATCTTGGCCACCTGCTTGAAGCGGCCGTGGTCGTTTTCGATCCATACCCACTGGCCGTCTTGGATGCCGTACTTTTCGGCGGTCTTCGGGTTGATCATGCACAGAGGCTGCGGATGAAGCTCGCGCATCGTGGGCAGCTGACGGTGCTCGGAATGGAAGAACTCGAAGGAGCGCCCGCCGCAGGTAAGGATGAGCGGGTACTCTTCCATGAGCTCGGGAGTGGAAATGGGACCCTCGGGAGGCTCGGTGTGGAACGGCGTGGTCGACAGGCCCCAGTAGTTGTACAGCATCGGGGTAAGCTCGAGGCGCCCGGAAGGCGTGCCGTAGCCAATGGAGCCGTCCGCACGGAACATGCCCTTGGCGGCCTTGTTGTACGTGCTGTTGAACTCGTCGTAGGAATGGCCGAGCATCGAGGGGTCTTTGACGAGCTCTTCCCAATCGGCGGTGAAAAGCGTCTTGCCGGAGTTCTTGGCACCGCCCTGGTCGGTGGCTTCAGTGGTCGCCGAGAACGAGCCCGTGCCGTCGTGCAGATACCAGTTCAGCCAATCGATGTCGGTGTCCCACTGCCCGAATACCTCGGGGTTCAAGCGCTTGCCCAGATCAAGGATAATCTGCTCGTCGGATTTAGCCTCGTAGAAATCCGTGACCTTCACCATGGCGCGGCACGGGCTCCACCACGTGCGGGCGGAGTTGCGCTCTGCGCTCATGGCGACGGGAAGGATGATGTCGGCAAGAGCCACCGAAGTCGGGGTGATGTAGGGATCGGCGTTCACGATGAAGGGGATTTTCTTCATTGCCGCCATGACGCGGGGAGAGTCCTGGCTTGGGCAAGAAAGAGTGTTGGAAGACTGGATCCACATCATCTTAATGGGATAGGGGAACCCGTCTTCGATGGCTTGAAGGAGGCCGTCCGACGAGGCGTGCGCGACGAAGTCGCCGCCTTGAATGGAAAGCGCGTAGTTGTTGTTGAGTTTCTTCGCGCGCCATTCGGGCGGCGTGAGGTTCTCGCCCGAGGCATAGCCGGCGTTGATTTCAAAGGCGTTGTGAACGAGGATGTTTCCGCCCGGAACGTCGACGTTGCCGCAGATGGCCATAAGGTCGCAGCCCGCAAGGCAGAGTGCCATGGCAGAAAGCTGCTGGTCGAAGGCGAGGCCCCACTGAATGGCGCCCGGCTTGGCGGCTGCATACAGGCGCGCAGAGCCGATGATGTCCTCAACCGAAAGGCCGGTGATCTCGGCCGCCCACTCGGGCGTCTTGTCCTTGACCGACTCGGCAAGCTCGTCGAATCCGGCGCACCAGTAGTCGATGTACTCCTGGTCGTAGAGCTTTTCGGAAATGATGACGTTGAGCCATGCGCAGGCAAGAGCGGCGTCGGTACCCGGACGAATCTGCAGCCAGTATTCTGCGCGAGCGCCCCACCAGGTCAGACGCGGGTCGATGGAGATAATCTTCGTGCCCATCTGCACGCATTGGACAAGCCAGTGGCCAACGTAGCCGTCGGCGTTCGAAGCGAGAGGCTCGTTGCCCCAAACGACGAGCACCTCGGGCGGAACCCATTCCTCGTTGTTGTAGCGGTCGGCATGGGTTTCGGACGCATCGACGATGGGGAAATCGCCGAACGGGGCGATAGAACCGCAGATGCGCGGCATATAGCAGGCGAAGCCGGTGAAGCCGAAGGTCGAGATGTTCGGGGTCTTCAGAGCCGCTTGACCGAAGAAGGGCACCTGCCAGTTGATGTTTCTGCCCGTGCCATGCACGCAGATGATCGCGTTGCCGCCGTCGGTTTCCCAGATGTCTTTGACCTTGGCCTCGATTTCGTCGTAGGCCTCATCCCACGAGATGCGCTCCCACTTGTTCTCGCCGCGTTCGCCGGCGCGCCGCATGGGGTATTTAAGGCGATCGGGGTGGTTTAAGGACTCGGTCATTGTCAGACACTTGATGCAGAGCTTGCCGTTCGTGCACGGGTCGAGGGGATCGCCCTCGATGCGCACGACCTTGCCGTCTTTAACGTAGAGAAGAATGCCGCAAGAAGTGTGGCAACCCGGCGGGGAATAGTGGTAGGTACGCGTTACCGTGCACCCATCCTCTTCCCATTGCCACTCCCCCTCGTGGTACGCCTTGCGGTCGATGCCGTCAAGGAACTCCTGATAGTCTGCCATGTTATTCCTTCCTGTTAATGCTTTGCGGTCGCTTGCTTTTGCAAGAACCGATATCTCACCGGTCTGAGCTCAACCTGCCCTCACTCGCCTCGAGCCCAGCCCGGCGAATGCCTGTTACTCCCAAAGGGCATGGATCTTCCTTTTCTGGGAGAGCGCGATGCCGACAAGGATGGCGCACGCGGCGAGGATGCCGACGCCCGCGAAAAACGAGCCGACGTAGCTTCCCGTCACGTCGTAGCACGCGCCGATGGCCGCAGCGCCGAAGCAGCCGATGATGCCGGACATGCGCGAGTACGGCAGAATCTCGGCGAAGTGCTTCTTGCCGAAAATCTCGGAAATCAGCGTCGGCACGGAGATGGTGATGATGACCGAGTTCATGCCGAAGACGAATGCCGAGATAATGAGCGGGATTTCGTCTTGGAAGAAAGAGAAGCCGAGCAGGGACAACGCGGTGATGCCGAGCGTGATGTAGGTGGACGCGGCAACGCCGATCTTGTCGGTAACCCAGCCCATGACGAGCGTCGCAACCGTGTAGCCAAGCTGAGCCAAGGACAGGATGCTCGCGCCGAATGCGGCAGAATACCCGATCGACTCGGCGAAGCCGGGCAGATGGTTGTTGTAGCCGCTGAAGAGCGCCTCGATGCCCGCGTACAAGAAGATGCAGATGAACGCCAGGGTGAAGATCGCCTTCTTGGCGGGCACGCCCTTCTCGTTCGCAGCAGCCTCCTCAAGCTCCTTCGCCTTGTCCGCTCCGTAAGGCTCAAGGCCAAGCTCGGACGGATGGAGCCTGAACACGAAGATAGTCCACGGAAGGACGAGAACGCATATGATCACGGCGATAGCCGGATAGGCCATGCGCCAACCAATAGTCTCGATTAGGAAGTTGCCGAGAATCGGGAAGATGACGCCGCCGATGCCGGAACCGCACATCGCGATGCCGAGCGCCGTGCCGCGTTTCTCAACGAACCAGTTCTCGATAAGCACCGTCGATGCGACAACGAAGACGAGCGCGCCGGCGATACCTAGAACAACGCCACCTACGTACCACTGCCAAAGCTCCGTGAAGAAGCCCATTGCCGCTTCGGTTGCGGCAAGGATGAGAAAACACCCCGTTAAGAATTTTCTGAAATCCCATCTTGGCAAAAACTTCGCAACGAGCGGGTAGGTGAACGTCGTCGCGATGAAGTAGAACGTGAGATAGAGTGCAATCGCGCCTCTATCGAACCCCAAGTCCTCGCAAATCGGGACAAAGAAGATGCCGCCCGAATTCATGATGGCACCCAATGCACCGGCTTGGAGGAAACAGCATCCGATCATGATTTTCCATGCGTAATGGATGCCCTGCTTCTTCTCTTCCACTGAAAGCCCCTCCTCAGTTTTCAGCTGGCAGGCAATCTTTGAGCATCATGCCTGGCCAACAAGGTAATTTGCTAGTTCGGCATGAACCACATGCGCCCAGGCAGGTGCAACCCGGTCTTAAAGGGAAACCCGCCCAAAGACAAAGGTCTATCCAGGCTCATATCGAGCTCCTTAAAAAACGGTTATCGAAGTCGTTTCGCCCGAACGGGCGGGCCGCAGCCGCTATGTCGCGGCCCGCCCCGAATCGAGCAGTGGAGAACCCTCAGGCGAACTGAGTCTTAGGCGCTAGACCTCTTCCCAGTGAGCCTTCTTGGTCTTGTTCGCAGCAGCGCAGGAAACAAGGATGAGGGCAAGGGTGATGACCATGACCACGGCGCCGACGGTGAAGGCACCGGAGTAGCTGCCGGTCGTGGTGTAGAAGCTGGCGATGATCGGAGCGCCGAACGCACCGCCCAGGCCGACGCCCATCATGGCGTAGGACAGAATCTTGTCGAAGTGCTTTTCGCCGAAGTTGTTGCGGACGAGCATCGGCACGCAGATGGTGACGATAGCGTTGTTCATGCCGAAGAAGAAGGCGGTGAGAGCCATCGTGACCTCAGATTTCGCAACGAACGCCCAGCAGAGGAACATAAGCGCGGTAAGGGCGAACAGGCCGATGGTAACCGGCTTGAAGCCGAATTTGTCGCAGAGCCAGCCACCGGCGAACGATGCGATGATGTAGCCGATTTGCAGGAACGTCATGAGCGTTGCAGAGAAGGTCGCGGCATCGGCGCCGAGAACCTCAAGGCAGTTCGCCTGGATGTAGGAGTTGAAGCCGCCCGGGAAGGAGCAGCCGACGCAGGCGATGATCATGAGGATGAAGGCAACCGAGCCGAGGCAGTACTTCAGCGGCACGCCCGCCTTGGAGCCTGCAGCCTGCTCGCCGAGCATCGGACCGTAAGGTTCAAGGCCGCTCTTGGAGGGATCGGTCGAGAAGACGGTCAGCGAGAAGATGAGGATGAGAAGGATGAGCACCGCGTTGACGTAGTACACGCCCTGCCAGCTCATAACCTGGAACAGCTGAGTGAAGACCAGGGGGAAGATGGCGCCGCCGATGCCGGAGAAAAGGTTGGCGATGCCGAGATAGCGGCCGGCGACAGCGGAGCCGAACCAAGAGTTCACGAGCAGCGGGCATGCGTAGATGAAGAACTGGCCGCCGAAGAGGCCCATCACGATGCCGAGCGCGGAGAACTGCCATGTCCATTCAGGCGTTGCGAACGTGAAGCCGACGAGCGCCACCGCAACGACGACGACGTCGATGGAAAGGAAGAGCTTGGTGTTCTTGGGGAGCAGGATGCCGCCCAGGAACGTGCCGACGAGAGCGGCGATGCCGTACATGGAAATCCACATGACATAGGACATCATGTCGACGCCCGCGAGAACGGGAACGAACGCGAAGTAAGCAGACGAAGAGTTCAAGACGGTGCCGAGGCCGACCATCTGCATAAGGCAGCAGCCGACGAGCACGAGCATTGCCCTTTTCTTGCTCTTCTGTTGAATTTCAGACATTTTCCCTCCTAAAGAAAATGATCCCCTCTTTTATATTGAGACAAATTTTGCGAATACGCCCCTACACCTCCTTGGCGTAACGCGATTAGTATTTGGTTGCAGTCTTCGAGATGCTCGCCTGCACATTTCTTCCGCAGGCGAGCCTAGAACGAACGCGATGTGTTGATTAAACGGTTTACTTGGTGAACAGCGCCCAGCGCGAGCCGCCGTCCATCTTCTTGACGAGGTCCTCGGCCTCGCCGTAGTACATGCACCACGCCTGGCAGTGCTGCACACACATGGGCATCTTGCCCGCCTCGGTGCGTTCCGCGCACATGTCGCAGGCCTTGGTCACCACCGGGAGCCACGTCCACTCCCACCTCTCCTTCGGGGAGGAGCCCTCCTTTCCGGAGTACTCGTAGGGGCCGGTCTCGGTGAGCTTGATGCCGAACTCGCCCTTGGGCAGGCCGAGCTCCTTCTTGCAGGCCACCTCGCAGCTGTGGCAGCCGGTGCAGTAGTCGTAGTTGATGAGGATTCCCTTGGTCATGATGTCTTCTCCCCTTCCCTTAAGCCTTCATCGGCTCGTAGTCGTCTCGCCATCCGCCGCGGTTCACGATCTGCTCGCCGGGCATGACATCGCCTTCCTGCACCTTGTAGATGCGGCAACGCGTGCATTTGATGGGCGACCCGATACCGCCGGGTCCAGCCTGGAAGTTGCGCGTAAGGTTGTTGACGTTGTAGTCGAAGCAGTGGTGCAGGTTCGGAGCGGCGCCTTCGGTCTCGGGTTTCCACCAGCCGTGCTCTGCGGAGATGCAGTCGTCGGGAATGCCCTCGAAGATCTTGACCATCTGCATGCAGCGACCTTCGTTGTTCTCCATCCAAATCCAGTCGCCGTCGTGGAGGTTGTAGTCTTTGGCGGCCTTGGGGCTGATCTTGACAAGCGGCTCGGGATGGAACTCACGCATCGTAGGCGCCTGCCTGTGCTCGGTATGGAAGAACTCATAGGAACGAGCACCGTTGATCATGTAGAACGGCAGCTCTTCCATCACCTCGGGTGTGGTCTCCCACGTCTCCGGTGCCGGCGTGTAAACGGGAAGCGGTGGAATTCCCCAGGCGTTGAAGATGGTGGGCACCAGCTCGATTCTGCCAGAAGGCGTATTGAACCCAACCTTGCCGTCGGGACGCAGCAAGCCCTTCTCGTGCTTGTTGTACGTGGCGTTCCACTCGTCGTACGCATGTCCGCCGGCTTCGACCAGCTGATCAAAGGTGTAGGGGCACTTCGTGACAATAGAGGGACCGCCTTCTTCCGACACGGAGGTGTGGCCCCAATTGTCGTCTGTCGCGGCGGAGAAGTTTGCCTTCTGCACCTTCCCGTCGGGGCCGACAACCGCAAGGTCGGTGAGCAGGTAGTCGTTGATGAAGTCCTCTGCGGTATCCCAGCGCTCGAAGAGCTCCGGGTTCAGACGCTTGCCGAGCCAAAGGGCGATTTCCTCATCGGACTTAGCCTCGTAGAAGCTCGTGACCTTCTTCATGGCGCGAAGCGGCGTCCACCAGGTGCGCGCGGAGTCACGCTCGACGGACATGGAGACAGGCAAGATAAGGTCGGCAAGTGCGATCATCGTCGGCGTGATGAAGGGGTCGGCGTAGACGATGAACGGAATCTTGCTCATGTACTTGTAGGCGCGAGGCACCTGTCCCTCGTGGCCGGAAAGTGCGTTGCAGCTCTGCGCCCAGAACATCTTAATCGGATATTCCTCACCGTTGACGGGAATCTTCCCCGCCTCGAGAACACTCGCCATGGCATCGCAGTTCGACATGCCGACGAAATCCATGCCCTCGTCGCCGACCATCCATTTGCGGAACTTTCGGTCAAGCGCGCCCTTGTCAGCGTAAAGGTCTACCGAGGAATACCCAGCATTAATGTCGAAGGCATTGTGCACGAGCACGTGCGTGCCGGGCTTCTCGATGTTACCGCAGATGGCCATGAGGTCGCACACAGCTTCTGTCCAATGCATGGACGACGAAGTACCCGCGTCAAACACGAGGCCCCACTGGATAGCGCCCTTATCGGCGTTAGCGTACATGCGGGCAGAGCCGACGATGTCCTCGACCGGAACGGAGGTGATGGAGGATGCCCATTCCGGGGTGAACTGCTGCACATGCTCCTTAAGCTCGTCGTAGTACGCGCACCAGTATTCGACGAATTCGTGATCGATCAAGTCCTCGTTCATGATGACGTTCAGCCACGCGAGCGCGATGCAGCAGTCCGTGCCGGGGTGCGGGCGCAACCAGTATTCCGCACGGGCGCCCCACCAGGTAAGGACCGGGTCGATGGAAATGATCTGCGTGCCAAGCTGCACGCACATGTTCAGCCAATGGCCAAGATAGCCGTCGCCATTGCTCTTGAGCGGCTCGTTGCCCCACACGACGAGAACGTCCGGACGAACCCACTCTTCGTTGGCGTAACGATCGGGCAGGGTCTCAGAAGCGTCGACGATCGGGTAGTCGCCGAGAGGTCCAGCAGCACCGCATACGCGCGGCATATAGCACCACCAGCCGGAGAAATAGATGCCGCCAACGTTGGCAGTCCGGAAGCACGCACCCGCGATGAAGGGAACCTGCCAGTTGATGTTGCGACCGGTGCCGTGTCCTACGAGGATCGACTCGCGGCCCAAGCCCTTGTCGTCGATTTCCTCTTTGATGTACTTCTCGATGATGTCAAGCGCCTCGTCCCACGTGATGCGCTCCCACTTGTTCTCCCCGCGCTCCCCTGCACGCTTCATTGGGTACTTGAGGCGCTGCGGGTGGTTGACCATTTCCTCAAGGTCAAGGCAGCGCATGCAAAGCTTACCGTTCGCATAGGGATCGAGCGGGTCGCCTTCGACCTTTTGCAGCTTGCCATCCTTCGTGTAAAGCAACACGCCGCATGAGTCATGGCACCCAGGCGCAGAGTAGTTATACGTGCGCGTGACGGTCATACCGTCTTCTTCCCAAGTAACCTCTCCCTCGTGGTAGGCCTTACGGTCAATTCCGTCGAGAAACTCTCGGTAGTCGGCCATTTCCCCTCCTCTCTCGTCTTGGCGCTTTCTTAGCGCCGATGAGGCGAGAATACTGAGGCTTTCCGACAAGTGTCACCAACTATGGGTAGGTGTTTTTTCGAATACCTACTTTTTGACGATATCTGAACTGGGGAAATACAAGTTACCTGGAGCGTACTACAAAGCTAATACTGAGAGATATGCTAAATCGTATGAGTCGCTAATCCTCACCGTACAGCTTTGTCTCTTCGATTTCATCGAGAAGTTCTTGGCGAGAATGAACGCCAACCTTCCGGTAGATGTTTCGAATATGGGTTTGGGCGGTACTGAGAGAGATCGAGAGCTCTTGTTCAACATATTTAGCAGAGCGGCCTTGTGCAATAAGGATCAGAACCTCTTTCTGTCTTTCCGACAGCCCGCACGCATCCCCAAGAGCATTGCAACGTTTCATCCACATGCCTTTACTGCCAGCGCATACTGAGCCGTCGTCCTCAAACCCAGCTTCGGGAAACCGAGATTTATGGAGAGCAGAAAACACAAAAGTTATGACGAGAGCAAGAACGACGGAGACTCGCACAGACAACAGCCAATCAGACATAGCAAGTTCCATGATAAAAGCGCCGAATAAGATGCCTATTGCGGTAGCCAGGTATTGCGTCCTTCGCGCTTTCGAGAATATTCGCAGGGGCGACAAGCGGGATAATTTGACATGCCCCGCCATAGCCATCCACCCCACGCACGTTGCAAAGATGAAGAGAGCCGAGATAAGGCAGAGCGCGCCTACCCTAAGGTAATCCCCAAAAAGGAACAAAGAGCAAATCGCAGCGGCAGTCAAAGGAGGCGAATACGTCGAAAGAGAGCGCTCGGTGAGCTTTACGCCCGTTGCCCTGTCGATAAGCACCATGCTAGCAGCTACGCACCCCGCCATTAAGCACAAAGAATTGGCATCGCTTAGGACCGCGATGCCAATCACAAGACCAAATTGAAAGCTATCGGCGGAAAATTTAATCGTCGATTCAGGCTTAATTTTAGAACGACTATCTGACTCGGAGTTCCCGATATAGGGAAACAGGTTCTTAGTAGTTCCTTTTCTCTTCATAAGAACAGCGACGTAGAGCGACGAGGCGTACAGAATGCACATTATCGGTTTGCCAAAAGCTGCCCCCGAAATACTTTCTATGAGACATGTAATGCAAGCGAAGAGGCATCCAATAGCAACAAGGAAGGAAACCTTTGCGGAATCTTGTGTACACGCCCAACAAAACCATGTGCATGAAAGACATGAGGATCCCAAAGCAGCAACAGCAATGAACACGCAGCAATATGCTTCAGGGAGCCAGAAACTAGCAATGCAAAATAAGCAGGCAAAAACAAAGCCCACCGATTCGCAAATAATTAGCGGGGAGAATTTCGCCGTGGCAATTTTTTCCTGGAATACGCTGATTAAGAAAAACCCAAGAACCATGAAAACGGCAACGAATGCAGCACCCCCCCCCCGGAAAAGAGTTGCGGCCCAATGGGGAAACCGATAGAAGAGAAAGAGCTGTTGAAAAGGCACTTGCCAGGCCGAAAATACCGAGAAGGTACTCGAAAGATATTTTCTCATGCAATATTGATCCGCTATTGCTATTCCCCATTATTCTTCGCTACCTCCAAAATGAAAAACTGACAAATCGGTATCTTAGCAAAAAGCTACATTACAACCTAGAATAATCCTAGGATAAGCGAGAAGACCCCAGCAGCCAAACTGGTCCTTGAAGAAGCCTGCCATAGTGCCCATCTCGCCCCAGCTACTAGCGAGGAGAACGCTCCCCGCTGGCAGGCAATAGGCAAAAACGAAGACCGAGAGATGGCAAGGGGAGATCCCTTAGGAAGCTTCTTTCCCGATTTCCGCCTATCGTGGACAAATAATGGCGATATGTGAGTCGGTGTAGCTCCCCGAACACTTTCCCTAATTGCTTTGCCTGGGAAAGCCCAGGTCGTAAATCGACGGGTATGCAAGATGGACGACGCTTCACCTGGGCTGACTCACATATCGACCAATTATGTCCACGGCAAGCCGTTTTCAAGAAAAAGGCCATGCGGGCTGTGGCGGGGGCTACAGCGCCGAAGGCCGCGAGATACAGCACGTAGGTCGCAGCGCTCTGCCAGCAAGCTGTGGCACCAGGGTTACAGCGCTATAAATCCCAAATGTTCGAGAAGAATCTTGCAGCCGATCAAGATGAGCACAATGCCGCCCGCGATTGTCGCACCCTTCTCGTAGCGCGCGCCGAAAGCGTGTCCCACGGCGACTCCCACCACGGAGAGGACGAACGTCGTCACGCCGATGACCGCAATCGCGACCACAATGTTCACGCCCAAAAATGCGAAGGTGATACCCACGGCAAGCGCGTCGATGCTCGTCGCAATGGCCAGCATGAGCAGCTCTTTGAAGTCGAGCCTCGCATCCTTCGGCTCGCCCGCGTCCTCCTCATCGCCCTCGCGGAAGGCGTCGAGGAGCATCTTCCCGCCAATAAGCGCGAGCAGGATGAACGCAATCCAGTGATCGATCGGCGTGATGAAATCGGCGAGCTGCGTGCCGAGCGCCCAGCCGATAAGGGGCATAAGCGCCTGAAAGCCCCCGAAGAAAAGCCCTATCACGAGCGCCTGCCCCATGTTGAGGCGCTTCATCCCCAACCCCTTGCAAATGGAAACGGCAAAAGCGTCCATCGACAGCCCCACGCCGATCAAAAACAGCTCAACGAAACCCACGGCCACATTCCTCTCGTCTTAGCCCGCAAACCCGAAACCCCGTATTCGGGCATAAAAAAACCGGCTTGCGCGCCGGCATATGGAAGCGCGGTGCGACAAGCGTCACATCGCGAGTCTTGTCATTTAAGGCATGGCCAGCTCGAATGAGCAGCATGTTGACCAAGCCGCGCCTTTCGGCGTCGACTACTCCCCCACGGATTCGGCAATTCTACCACATGGCCGCAACTAGGCTCGCGCAGTGCCATCTTCAACGGCGAAAAAACCCTCTCGCGCGAGATCGGCCATGATCGATGCGAACAGCTCATCCTCAACGCCATCGCGCCCGTGGTCGCGCTCGAAGTCGTTGAGAAGCAAGTGGACTTCCTCGAGCGAAATCGCCCCCTCGGCCGCAAGCACGATGCGCACCACTTCCGCCCGCTTCTGACGACGCGACCCCTCGAACGTGCTTTGCCGCGTGTAGTGCGCACTGCGACGGGAGGCGTTGCCAAACGTAGCCTTCAAATGCGCGCCATAATCGAGCAGCGCGTAATACCATAACCGGGGGTTATCCGCAGGGCACGTCGCGCGGACAAGAGGCTCGAGCTGCTTGTCTCGAATACCTTCCTCACCAGGGAAAAGCTCGTGCAGAAACACAGTGCGGACGTTGGTCTCCAGATACATCGCGGGGCGGTTGCACGCGAACGCGACAACGCCTGCCGCCGTTGCAGGACCGATGCCTGGAAGCGCCACGAGCTCGTCGACCGTTTCGGGCAGTTTCCCCCCGAAATCTTGCGAGCAAATTTCGCATGCACGCTTGAGGGCGAGCGCACGGCGGTTGTAGCCAAGCCCCTGCCATTCGCCCACAACGTCCGACGTGCTCGCGCTCGCCAGGGCATCGGGCGTGGGGAACTTCGCCAAGAAGCGCTCCCATCGGCCGAGAACGCGCTTCACCTGCGTTTGTTGGAGCATTACCTCGGAGACCAGCACCGCATAGGCGTCATCGATATTTCGCCAGGGCAGATCGCGGTAGAGCCGCGCGCCCTCGCGGCTCACCAAAGCAACGAACGCCTCCGGGGAGGGGGCGTTCGCAGGCCACGCGCAGGAAGGCAGTTCCATGCTAGCTGGATGCCTTCCCATGGCAGGATTCAGTCAGGGCAAGGTTGATGCGGCCCGCGCAGGCGTCGCAACCGCCTTCGCAGTCGCCGAGCGCCTCGCGCACTTTCGGATGATCGCCGCCCATCTCGAAGAGGTCCTTCAGCGTGATAGACCCCAGGTAGTCGCTTAAGATGCGATCGGCACCGCGCCACACCTTGTTATAGGCGCACGTGTCGCTCTGGCCGCACGGCGCGCTCCCCGCACCACACTCGGAGACGCTCACCGGCCCCTGAACAGCCTCGACGACGTCGCGAACGGTCACGGTAGCAGGGTCGCACCCAAGGCACAGGCCGCCGCGGGCACCGCGCGTCGTGTTCACAAAGCCGCACTTCGTGAGGTCATGCTGGATGCTGCGCGCAAACGCATAGGGAATTCCCTCGCGCTCGGCGAGCTCCGCAACGGACATGCGCTCATCGCCATTACGGTATGCGGCGCGCAGGATTCTGCACGCATAGTCGCAGCGTCGTGTGATATCCATCGATGAGCCCTCCCCCTATTGGCCCGAAAGCAGGTCTTCGATGTTCTCCAAATCGGAGCGGAAATCGCGAACCACCTGATCTTCCAGCTCGCGGTACTCCTTGGAGTCGAGCGGCTGGTAGGCAGCAAGCTTATCGAAGAGATTGTCACGCGTGACCGGAACATAGCGGCGAGCGAAGAGGCTTTCCTTATAGGCCTCCTCGATAGCCTCGCGCGCTGCCATGTAGATGTCGAAACGGGGCATGTTTACCGAATAACGCACCAGGTCGGCAACGCGAATGCTGCGAATCGAAGGGTGGTCGCGGGCGATTTCCATCCAGATTTCGACACGCTCCTCGGCCGTCGGGCATTCGATGTCGATAAGCGACAGCGGCTCGAGAAGTTCGAGGAAGAACGGGTCTATTTCGGCGTTCTTCGAAGCCGAGGCCAAAACGTAGACGTCGGGGTTGTCCACCGCCGAGCGGATGAGCTCGATTGCCTCGCGCGCACCACGCGAAAGCGAGGCATACACGAAACCCTCGAAATCGTCGCCCCCATCCGCCTGGGGAGCGCTCCACAAATCGATGTCCTCAAGCACGAGAACGCCGCGCCCCGAGAAGACGCTGTCCGCACGCACCGGCCGCGTCGCGTTACCCGAAGGCCCCATCACGCAGAGGATCGGCATGCCCGAGAGGTTCTCCTCCATGCGCATGCGCATCGCCGGGAGCTTGAGCTCCCCGATCGTCGCCTGCACAAAGCGGCCGGCATCCTCGCGCGCCGGCGAGCGGAACACGAAGGTGTCGGTCACCGGAAGGCGGTCCAGTCCATGGCGCGCGTTCAGCATGGTGACGAGCGACTTGAAGTCGGGGTCGTCCTGCATGCCGATGCCGAAATCGCGCATCGTGGCAACTGCCGCGTCGTATCCCGCAAGGTCGTCGTAGGTGAGCTTCTCCTTTTGATCGCCCGGGGACTTGACGCCGGCGTCGACCGCAAGCTTCGAAAGCACAGACATGCCATCGCGCTCCGCACGATCGGATGCGCGGGAGGCGTCGCCGTCAGAAGAGGGTTCCCCTTCCGCTTCGGCCTTGCCCTTCCCTGCCAAAAGGGAAGACAAGTCCCCCGACGAGAAATCGCCAAGAGGCTCCACTTTGAACAGCTTGGCGTCGAACCCGAGGAGATCTCTCGAGATCGCCTCAGCCACGTCTTGAAGGTCGCCTCTGGAAAGCCCGAACTCCTCGAGCTTGTCGAGGGCGAGCTGCTGAAGCCGCTCCGAGCACTCCGAGGACTCCCCCGCGCTCAGGAACGGGTCGAGTTTGCCGAAAATGTACTCAGCGAGAGAGCGCTCCTTAAGATCGCACGCCAAATCCCACGCCTTCTTCAGCGCATCAATCGCCTCTGGGCTCGGATCGCCGGCAGTTCCCGCTGCCTTTTCGAAGGCGGTCAAATACAGATGCATGCCGAGCACGGCGTCGCCTTGTGCGCACGCGTCTTTGGCGCGAAGCAGATAATCGACATCGCTCCCGTCAGCACCTTCACCACAGCTTTGCTTGTCAGCGTTCTCCAGCATGGACCCACCTCCATTCGTAAAAGCAGATGCGCACGCGCATCGCAATTTCTATGTTTAACCTCTTATATTAGACTACGGGAGGCAAATCTGGCCCCAAGTGACGGTATTCCCACGATTCTTTACACGGACGAAAGAAAACGAGAAGAAAGCTCCGCGGCATGCCGGGGAAGCTACCACTCCGCGATGCGCCAACCTTCGCTTTTCGCCGTTCTCGCAAGAGGGCGATCGGGGGTCACGGCGACGGGATTTCTCGCAGCCCCGAGAAGCGTGCGGTCCGAATGGTGATCGCCGTAGGCGGCATCGAGAACCCAGCGGCCCGCACCGAAGCGCTCATCGGCGAACTTGCGCAGGCGCACGATCTTCTGGTCGCCTTCCACGGGAAGCCCCTCGACCTCGCAGGTGTAGGTGCCGTCCTTCGCCGCACGCATGCGCGTCGATATCTGGAAGTCGATCGGATGGAATTCCATCGCGCGAGAGACGATGGGTTCGAAGGTCGCCGACACGAGTACGACAACGCGGCCCTGCTCCTTTTGGCTTAGCAGTTCTGCCATGGCCTGCTCGCGGAACAGCGACGCCACGTCCGAGTCGTAGAAATCGCGCAGGAACGCATCGACGCTCGCGACCGGCTTGCCAGCAAATGCGCGGAAGACGAGCCCGCGTACCCAGCTCTCGTTCTGGGGAAGACGCAGCTTATAGGCGATCCCCCACAGCAAGATGCGCGCAAGGACGCTTTTTTCCAGCATGCCGAGCTTCATGAGCCGACGAACTAAAAGCACCGGCGAGTTGCCCGAGATGCAGGTCCCATCGAAATCGAATGCGGCGATATGAACCAGCCCGTCTTCCTGCACGAAGGGCAACGGGGCATCAGATGAGTCGGCAGGCGATGCGACCGCACCGTCGGCCTCCGACAAAACTTGAGAATTATCAGCGCTTTCTTCCACGAACACTCCACTGAGAATCTAGTAGCGAGCAAACAAGGGCGCCCCCAGGAGGCGCCCTTGCAAAGCATACCTACTCTTCGCCCTCGTCGAACTGCGAATTGTACAGTTCCGCATAAAAGCCACCGCGAGCGAGCAGCTCGTCATGAGTGCCCTGCTCGACGATGTCGCCGTGCTGCATGACCAAAATCAAATCCGCCGAACGAATCGTCGAGAGACGATGCGCGATGACGAACGACGTACGGCCCTCCATGAGGTTGTCCATGGCTCGCTGGATGCGCTCCTCGGTGCGCGTGTCGACCGAACTCGTCGCCTCATCGAGAATGAGCATGCGCCGGTTCGCCAAGATCGCGCGCGCAATCGTGAGAAGCTGGCGCTGGCCTTGGCTTATGTTGGTCGCGTCCTCGTTGATCACGAAATCGTAGCCGCCGGGCAGGGTGGTGATGAAGTGGTGCACGCAGCCCGCGCGCGCCGCAGCCTCCACCTCCTCGTCGGTCGCGTCGAGCTTGCCATAGCGGATGTTCTCGCGAATCGTGCCGCTGAACAGCCACGTGTCCTGCAGCACCATGCCGAACATCGAGCGGACGTCGGAGCGCGAGAAGTCGCGCGCATCGACGCCGCCAATGCGGATAGCGCCTCCGTCGACGTCGTAGAAGCGCATGAGCAGCTTCACCATGGTCGTCTTGCCAGCGCCCGTCGGACCCACGATGGCGACCGTCTGGCCCTCGGAGACCTTCGCCGAGAAGTCGTTGATGACAGGCTTGTCGGGCAAGTAGCCGAAGCGCACATGGTCGAACTCCACGTTGCACGGAACCTGCGAGGTTTGCGCCTTTGGCTCCTCGGGTGCGACCTCCTCTTCTTCCAAGAAGGCGAAGATGCGCTCGGCCGCGGCTGCCATCTGCTGGAGCACGTTGCTCACCTGGGTCAACTGAGTAATCGGCTGCGTGAAGTTCTTCACGTACTGGATGAACGCCTGGATATCGCCCACCGTGATGGCGCCCTGCACCGCGAACACGCTGCCCGCGAGCGCCACCGCGACGTAGCCGAGGTTGCCGACGAAGTTCATGACCGGCTGCATGAGGCCCGAGAGGAACTGCGATTTCCACGCGCTCTCGTAGAGCTTGTCGTTCGTCTCCCCGAAGCGCTCCTCGCACGCCTGTTCCTGATTGAACGCGCGCACGATCGCATGGCCGGAGAACGTCTCCTCGACCTGCCCGTTGATTTCCCCGAGCTTCTCCTGCTGAGCACGGAAGTGCTTCTGCGAGAGCTTCACCACGACCATGATGAGCACGAGTGAGACCGGGAGCATGACAAGCGTGATCCCCGTCATCGCCAGGTTGATCGAGAGCATCATCGCGACGACGCCGATGAGCGTGGTGATCGACGTGATCATTTGCGTGACGCCCTGGTTCAAGCTCTGCCCGAGGGTATCGACGTCGTTGGTGATGCGCGAGAGCGTGTCGCCGATCGAATTGCGCTCGAAGTAACCGACGGGAACGCGGTCGATCTTCTCGGCAATGGCGCGGCGAAGCCCATAGCAGGTGCGCTGCGACACGTTCGACATCATCCATCCCTGCAGGAAGCTGCAAGCCGCGCTGACAAGGTAGAGCGCAAGCGTCGCGCCGATGATGCCGGCGATGGCGTCGAAGTTGATGCCGCCCGTGCCGCCGATCTTCGCGACGATGCCGTTGAACAGCTCGGTCGTCGCCTGCGAGAGCACCTTCGGACCCACGATGCTGAAGGCCGCCGAGCAGATGGCAAACACGATGGCGACGGCAAGCGAGACCTTGAACTGGCCCATGAAGCGCACGAGCTTCGCGATGGTTCCCTTGAAGTCCTTCGCCTTCTCGCCGGGCATCATCCGCGCGCCCGGTCCATGCGGATGACGACGGCGCTGCGTCACCTTCTTCAAGTCCTGAGTGTTCTCGCTCATCGCGCACCACCTCCCGCAAGCTCCTCTTCCGATAACTGGGACATGGCAATCTCGCGATACTCCTCGCAGCTCTCCATCAGCTCCGCGTGCGTGCCCTTGCCGACGACGCGGCCCTCGTCGAGCACAACGATCTGGTCGGCAGAAAGGACGGTCGAGATGCGCTGGGCAACGATAATCACGGTCTTGCCGCCCAGTCGAGCGCCGAGCTCATGGCGAAGCGCGGCGTCAGTCTTGTAGTCGAGCGCGCTGAAACTGTCGTCGAAGAGGAAGACGCGCGCGTCGGTCGCAAGCGCACGTGCGATAGCGAGGCGCTGCCGTTGACCGCCGGAGACGTTCGTGCCTCCCTGAGCGATGGGGGTTTCGAGTCCTTCGGGCTTCTCGCCGATGAACTCGCTCGCCTGGGCGATGTCGGCCGCGCGGCGAATCCGCTCATCGCTGGCGCCTTCCGCCCCGTAGGCGATGTTGCTCGAAATCGTGCCACTGAACAAAAACGCCTTCTGGGGAACGTAGCCGAGCTGCCCGCGCAGCGCGTGCTGACTCACATCGCGCACGTCGACGCCGTCGATGGTAACGCTTCCCTGGCTGACGTCGTAAAACCGAAGCGCCAGCTTCACGATGGTCGACTTCCCGCTGCCCGTGCTGCCAATGATGGCTGTGGTCTTTCCGGGCTTGCACGTGAAATCGACGTGGTCGAGGACATTCTCGGCGGAATCGGAGTAGCGGAAGCACACGTCGTGGAACGCTACCTCGGCACCGGGATTGCAAGAGGCCGAAAGCTCAGCATCCTTGGAGACTGCGGGGTCGGGATCGCAGATCGAGGGCTCGCATTCGAGCACTTCCTCGATGCGCTGGGCCGCGACATCGGCGCGCGGGAGCATGATCGAGAGCATACCAATCATGAGGAAGCCCATGATGATGACCATCGAGTAGGTGATGAACGCGATGAGGTCGCCTGTCTGGAGCGTGCCCGCGTCGATGGCATGGCCGCCGAACCACACGATGCCGACCGACACGAGGTTCATGATGAGCATCATGAGCGGCATCATGAACGTCATGACGCGATTCGTGAACAGCTGCGTTTTCATCAGGCGCGTGCTCGCCTCATCGAAGCGTTCCTCCTCATGCTGCTCGCGGTTGAACGCCCTCACGACCGAAAGGCCCATGAGCATCTCGCGCGACACAAGGTTCACGCGGTCGATGAGCTTCTGCATGATCTTGAACTTCGGCATGGCGACCTTGATGAGCACCACGAGGATGAGCGCAATTGCGAGCACGGCGACGATGACGATCCAGCCCATCGAGAGGTTGGTGCGCGCGATCATGATGACGCCGCCGATTGCGAGAATAGGCGCGTAGAGAACCATGCGCAGCAGCATCACGGTGACCATCTGGACCTGCTGGACATCGTTGGTCCCACGCGTAATCAGCGACGCCGCGCTAAACGATTGAATCTCGGCGTCGGAGAAGGTGACGACTTTGTCGAAGAGCCGTCCGCGCAGCGATCGGCCCACCTTCGCAGCGGTTCGCGACGCGAGGAAGCCGAGCACGATCGCAACGACCATGCCGAGCGCGGAGAGCATGAGCATCTTGGCGCCCGTGGAGAAAAGATAGTCCATCTGCATGGCGTCCATGTCGACACCGAGCTGCTCGTATTCTGCCCGCGCCGCGGCGATGCCCTGCTGCGCGATAAGCGTGTCCGCCATATCGCCCAGCGATTCGCGCGACTCATCGAGCATGGAGGTCACGTCGTCTTTGCTCGCAAGCCCGGCATCGAACGCCGCTTTCACCTGGTCGAGGTCGAGGTCGGGAATCTGGTCGGCATAGTGGACGACGGAGAGCGGAAGCGCCATTGCCTCGTCGAGGTCCTCTCGCTGCTCATGCCCCGCCTCCGTGAGGGCATAGTCCCCGTTTGCGGTCTCGTCGTACGCATCGGAGAAAAGCTGCTCGTCGGATTCGGGCAGCATCATCTCCACGAGGTCGTGGGTGCGCGCAGACAGCTGCGTAGCAGACGCATGCTCCACGCCCGATTGTTGGATTCCCACATCGACGATATCGGAGGTGTACCGCGGAAGCGACAGGTCGCAGAAAGCCTGCACGGCCAGAAGTGCAACGATGAGCAGCACCGCGATTTTATGGTGGGCAAGGTTTTTGGCTATTCGCATTGCTCGCCGCCTTCCCCTGAATCGATGCCTGCGAAAGACTCTCTCGAGGACGCCTTCCGCGCAGAATCGCCCGCGGACTCGCAAGGTCTCTCAATATATGCGGTCCAAGGATGGGTACTCTCGAAATCGGAGACACGCTCGGTGATGCGGGCGAACTCGCGCGCATCGTCTTCCCCGAGATACTCGAGGAGCTCCTCGAGGCGACAATCGTGCATGCGCCGGTTCATCTGCTCGTATTTCCAACCGAGCTCCGTCAACTGCACCGTGACGCCACGGCTGTCCCCCTCGTCGCGATGTCTCGTGATAAAGCCCTTCTCCTCAAGCGACTTCAACGCCTGCGACGTCGCACTTGGAGTGCTGTGTCCGCGCTTGGCGATATCGCCCGATCGGACGCGCTTACCGTCGGACATAAGTTGGGAAATCGACATCAAAACGAAGCCCTCTGTCGGCGTGATGCCCTCAGGCAAAGGCGGGTGCGACCGGCTTTTGTGCATGCGCCTCGTGGCCGCAAAGAGCCGCTGCTTCAATTCCTCGATGGATTGGTCCACGCAGCAAACCCCTTTCTTCCTCATCTTTTTCACCCTAAATATTTTAGCTTCGAAAATATATCACAGCTAAAACACTCTGCAAGGAATACGTGGTTCGCTGCATCTTTTCATCAAACATGTGCTACCCTTCCGAATCGACCATCAAGGAGAGAGCCATGTCGAAGCAAAAGGAAACGAAAACGAACGCCATGAGGGAAATCGAGGCCGCAGGCGTGCCCTTCGAAAGCCATCTTTTCCCATGTGAAAAGGCGCTTTCAGGCGTAGAGGTGGCGAATCTCCTCGGCCAGGATCCAGACCAAACCTTCAAGACACTTGTCACCGTCGCGAAATCGGGTGAGCATTACGTGTTCATGGTGCCCGTCGCCGAAGAGCTCGACCTGAAGAAGGCGGCAACGGCTGTCGGCGAGAAGGCAGTGAGCATGTTGAAATCGAAGGAGCTCTTGCCGCTGACCGGCTACGTGCACGGAGGATGCTCCCCCGTCGGGATGAAGAAGCTGTTCACAACCACCATCGACGAAACGGCACAGCTCTTCGACACGATCATGTTCTCGGGCGGGCGCATTGGGTGCCAGGTCGAGCTTGCCCCGAGCGACCTCGAGAAGGTCATCCCGCTTCGCTACGCCGACATCACGGTAAGCTAGCCGCATCGCGCTGGCAAAACCCACAACAAGCGAAAAGAGCCTGCCCGCGCATCGACCGAACTGCGCAGGCAGGCTCTCTTTTTCTTACCAGTGCGACACCACGACATCGCCCACAGAGCAAAGCCCGTGCAACTCGGCAGCTTTGCTCGTCGGAAGGTTCACACACCCATGCGACCCCGCGCCATCCCGATATCGCGTTCCGCCGAACGCGTATTGCCAGCTGGCATCATGCAAGCCGATCAAGTTCCCGACGAACGGCATCCAGTAAGTGACGGGCGTCTTGTACTTCGATCCGTCATCGTTGGTGCCCTCGAGCGTCGATCCGCCCGAATTCGAGTTGATGACGTACACGCCCGTGGGAGTAAGACTTCCCGAACCGCCGCGCGGCTTGCCGCTCACGATGTCGGATTCCCAGATGACCTCGCCGTTCTCATCGAAGAGGCGCGCATGTTGCGCCGACAGGTCGATATCGATGTAGCGAGCGCCCCAATCGCGACCGCCGACCCCGTTCCATGCGTTCGCGGTCTGGCTGCACGGCAAGTCAGCCTCGCCCGTCTGGTCTGCCTCGATCGCCGCCTTCGCCCAATCGAAGAGCGCGTCGCGGTCGACCTTCCAGCCATACGAACCGCCCGATACGCTGAACTGCGCGCCGTCCGCGCGCGTATAGGAGCGCGTGGAACCGACCGTCGTGTAAGCCGAGGCGACCTCGTCCGCCCAGGCGCCGAGTGCATCCTCGTTCAACGACACCGAGCAATCCTCCCCAATCGAGATGCAGGGACCGATAACCGACGCGTCGAACACGAGGGCGCTCTTCCCCGCCATCATGAGCTGCACGTTGGCGAGGATCATGCTGTTCGCCTGCGACGCCGCATCGATCACGCGCTGGTCGTCCGAGAAGATCGTCGGCTGCGAAAGCGCACGCTCATCAAGCACGACCTCGCTTTCGAGCGTGGCAACGGCTCGCTCCACGTCCTGCATCACCACATCGGTGTTAATCTGCGTGCCGTACTTCTCTTTCACGATCTTGAACATCTTCGCGTCCTCGTCGAACGCCACGGTGGCGTTCACGGGAGCTTCGGTGTTCTCGTTCACCGCTTCGATCGCCTGATGGAGCTTGTCGGCAACGCCGGACTCATCGAGAGTGGCGACAAGGCTTTCCGTCTCGTTGTGCTCGCGAAATACCTCGACCGGCCAAGCCCATTCATTCGCCTGGGCGAACATCTCGCTCACGATATGCTCTGCATTGAATCGCACGCCCGCTTCATCAGCGGAAAGCGTCACGTCCAAGCCGTCGCCATGAACGCGAAGCGAGTACTTCTCGATTCCCTGCTCGAGAACCGAAGCGACCTCGTCGGGTGTTTGGAAGGAGATGTCGGAAGAGCCGATCGTCGCCTTCGGCCAGAAATGGCCCGAGAAGACGGCAACTCCCACAAGGTAGACGACGAGCAGGACTCCGAAGACGACGCCGAGAACGATTCCCGCGATGCGGCCGGCGCGATGCTTGCCAGAAGGGGCCGGCACATCGACCGTTTCGGGAGCAAACTCGTTCGCGCCATGCGCACTCGGAGCATCAGAGGCCCTCATGCCCGCAGGAACCACAGGGGGAACCACCTGCGTCTTCCCGTGCGAGGGCGCGACGCGAGGCGGCTCGCTAGGGGTCTTCTTAGTGTGAGCTGCATGTTTTCCGTGGGAAGGAGCGGGTTGCTCGTTACGTTTGGTCATTCCTGATTCATCCGGTTCAGCTTGCTTCTTATATCCGGCTCATTGTAGCAAGAGAACCCGCCTTGGCAGGACACGTTCTGGCACGTTGCACGAATACTTGACGCACGGCTCAAAAGTGAGCGGAAAGCCAGGCTTGTCGTCCTAATCAAAGCCGCGGAAACAAAACAGGCAGACCCTTGTTCGGGCCTGCCTGGCATGTTGTGGTGGAGGCGCGGAGAATCGAACTCCGGTCCATACTATATTCTCGCTGAGGCTCTACAAGCTTATTTCGCGTTCGGATTCAAGGCCGTCTCGGTCCGCGAACTAACGTTGCCGACCCGGATCGGTTCAATCTTTACCAAAGCCATACCGATTACGTGCTTTGATGCAGTCCCCTAAAATGACGTCGCGCCCGAGTCGGGGACAACCCGGGGTTGACGTGCCAGGTGCTGATTAAGCAGCCATGGCGAGCGCAGGAGCGCTCTGATAGTTCTTCTTGCCAATTAACTTGACGTTACCCCTGTTTTACGTGGCGAGGAGACCACGACCTGCTCCTCAGTTCAAACATACCATGTCGAAACCAGTCGCCCCCGAATTCATCGGCGTCAATTGCCGGCAGACGGGAACTCGTGCGTTCCACCTTGTCAAAGTGCGCAAGACGTGCTCTTGCAGAAGAATTATTGTAGCCGAGCAGCCCGCCCTGTCAAGGCGGCGCGGAGAGGTTATTTCTTCTTCGTCGGAAGGATGTCCGAGAAATCGAACGCCTCCTTGATTTCAGAGAGCGCGTCTTTCAAATCGACCGCGATCGCGACGCCATCGCGATAGATGTCGTTCATGTCGCTTGTCGCTTCGGCAACGCCTTCCCGAGTAATGCCTAAATCATAGGGATTGTCCTCGCCAGGCTCGCCCGCATCGGCTTCCTCATCGTCATCGTAGTAGTACTCGACCTCGTTGCCATCCTCGTCAAGCAGGATAAATCCGATCTCGTTGTCGTCCTCATCGACGATGTAAGCCTCGATGTCGTCCTCGGAATACTCAATCTCGACGGTTTCGTACTCTTCGGCCTCTTCTTCTACCACGTTTTCCGAATCAGCAAGCTCGTCTTCACCCGCGGCTTCCTCGGCGTGCTCGGAATCGGCAGGGTCCCCCGCCTCCTCGGACAACACCTCGCAAGCTTCTTCCTGCGTCTCCTCCGCTGGCGAATCAACCTCGTCGTTTGCGGTTGCGGTTCGATCCTCGCTCATGGCAGTGACCCTTTCTAACGAGAGCGCGCCTTCAGCGCTCGATCGATTTCCCGTTTGGTGTCGCGCTCCTTCATGCTCGCGCGCTTGTCGTAGAGCTTCTTGCCGCGGCAAATCGCAAGCTCGACTTTGACCAGCCCGTTTTCCTTGAAGTACATCTTCAAGGGAACGAGCGCCATGCCCTTTTCGCGCGTCGCCTCCGAAAGGTAGCGGATCTGCTTTTTGTGGAGCAGGAGCTTTCGCTTGCGATCGGGGTCGGGATTGTTGATGTTGCCATGGGAAAACGGCGTGATGTGCACATTGTGCATCCAAACTTCCCCGTTGCGCACAAGTGCGAAACAGTCGGTCAACTGGCAGTTGTTCTCGCGCAGCGACCGCACTTCCGTTCCCGAAAGCTCGACTCCCGCCTCGAACGTCTCCACGACCTCATAGTCGTGGAACGCGCGGCGATTCTTCGCGATTGTCTTCTCTTCACGTTTCATGGGGCGATGTTACCTCACGTTCAAGCGCCTCGACGCTTTATGCTCAATCGCCGAGGCGCTTCATTCATTCCTTCACAGCCTGCGCGGCCGTGGCCAAAACTTCCATATCATCAGCGCATATACACCTTGCTTCATGCGCCCATGATACACCATGCACCCTGGTTATGCGCGAACCTTCACGACGACCTTCTTCACGTGGACAGGCGCGTCCTCCGCGATGCAGCCCGGCTTGTGCGCGTCCTCAGGAGGAAGCACCGCAATCTCGCCCGCATGAAGCACAACCGATGTTGCCGGCACCGGGGACTCGAACAGCGCGTAGTCGTCGGCTTCATCATATTCCTTCGCGCAGGCAAGCCCTTCGACGGGAGCCACTTCGACGCGCTCGATTCCGCTGGCCACGCACTGCACATCGTAGTAGAGCTTGTGGGCCTCGAGCTTCTTCGCCTCCGCGGGGACGGTGTCGTACTCCATGACGTTCGCGAACACGTCTTCCCCATCGATGTCATGGCGTCCGCAGGAAAGTGCGCCAAGGTCGTTTTCGCGCAGGAAGGCATATGCCTTCTTCAGGCGTTCGGACAGGTAATCGCGCGCTTCGGCGTTTTCAATAGAAGCTACGAGCATGGTATCAAGTCCCTTCGATGCAATTCGTTTGAACGTCACGAAATTGTAGCAGAGCGGCACACAGCAACAGGGCGCGTATTCGCATCGACCCATCTTGTCCATTGCAGTAACTGGTTTATACTGAATTCAGGTGAAAATATCAGCATGCAATCAAAGGAGTTCTGCTATGGAGCACACGCCGGAACCTTCGACAATCGCCTTCCCCGGCACCGACGACCCAGCCTCACCTTGGCGGCTCTACAACCACCTCATCGCGGGCGTCCCCGAGGACATCTTCGTGCGCGATTACTGTCTCGGGCTCAACTGGTCCTACGTTGAGGCAGATTGCGGATGCGGCGTCGCCTTTACCGCACGCAACGGCGGTAAGCGCATGTACAAGGGCGATCTGCGCGGGAAGTCGCTGCGCGAGGTGGCCGAGCTGTCGAAATCATGGTGCTTCGAGGAGGCTACGCTCGGCATCGCGGCCCTGAACGCCTGGTACGCTCGCCGCGAGCTGCTCGATCCTCTGGGCGCAACCTACGACGCCGACGAGGAGAACGACAAGGGAAAGCGCGGCGGCACGTCGTCGAAAGACGCCTTCGAGACGTATCGCCCTCGCATCGAGCAAGCGGGCGGCGACGCACACGTCGTCGTTGTCGGTCACTTCCCCCACGTCGAGAATATTGCGGAGTATGCCAAGCTCACCGTGCTCGAGCGCTCCTGCCGCGATGAGTGGGATACCCCCGATCCGGCCTGCGAGTACGTTATGCCGACCGCAGATTACGCCTTCATCACCGGCGTCACCCTCATCAATAAGACCGCGCCGCGCCTTCTGACCCTCGCCAAGGACGCCACCGTCTGCATGGTGGGTCCCAGCGTGATCATGACGCCGTACCTATTCGAGTGGGGCGTCGAATCGCTTTCGGGCAGCGTCGTGGCCGATCCGGAAGCCGTGAAGTTCGCCTGCAAGAACGCTGCGGGCAAGCTGTTCGGCAAAGCGCTTCAGATGACCACCATCAACGCGCAATAAAGACAAGCAACTAGTCGTGTACGAAATCGACGATAAGTTGTGAAGGCTTTGTGAAGACCGAATTCAATGTTGAATAATCCCCAATTTGCTTAAGTTTGGGGATTATTTTTTTGCAAAATGCCTGATAATCCGCTCATTTGACGAGTTCTTCATAACTTATCGTCATTCTTGTACAGTTTGGGTCCTAACCAGTAATCGCCCTGCCCGCGAAAGCGAGACCTACACGCTATCCTCCACGTCCATCAGCATAAGGTTCGTGTTGTCGCGCATCCGTTTCGCCTCGGCGCGAGTCAGCTCGCCTTCTTCGTAACGCGACTGGATCTGTTCAAGCTCGAGCAAGTAGCCAAGTCGCTTCACGTCCTCCGCCTTGTCGGACGCACGCATGATGACCGTCGCCGAAGGGGCCGCAAGCTCGGCGGCAAGCATGGCAACCGTGCGCTGATATTCGATGAGGAGCTCGCTCACATACTCGCTCGGGACGTTGCAGTCGGAATCGGCGAGCATGTCGTTCAGACGCCCAATCACGCACTCGCCCGCCTTCTGCTGGATCTTGCGCATCTCCGCCGCCTGGTCGGCAGCCGTTATCGGGGAAGATGCCATATGCGCGACGTAGCGCAGGACGACGCCCTTCACGCGCCTTAAGAACGTGCGCAGCACCAGGTAGATGTTCTGGATGGACCAACGCCCCGAACTGTGCTTCCTTAACTCCTCGATATGCTTCAAACGCTTGAGGTACTTGAGCGCGATCTCGCTGTCGATGTCGTCTCGCTCGGCGAGCTTCTTGACGCATTCCCGCTCCCACCCGATAGCGCGAATGCGCAGGTCGGAGCAGGCCTCGTCTTCGTCCTCGTCGAAACCATGCTGCTCTTTGATGCGCTCGATGCGATCGTTATAGGAGCTGACCACGCTCCTCGTCGCGCGACGGGTGTCCAGCGTCTGCCTTGCGGTGAGCTCCTCGACGACGCTTCTGAGGATGTCGATCTTCAGCTCCGCCTCGCGTTCGCGTGCCACCTCCTCGCTTTCGCTCATCTTCTTCGGCGAAACGAGCGGAACGATAAACGTCGCCACGAGCAAGGTACACACGATAACGCCGCATCCGAGGAAGATGATAAGGTCGCGCTGCGGGAATCGGGCACCGTCCATGAAATACGGGATGGTGAACAAGATCGAAAGCGTGATGGTGCCCTTCGCGCCTGCAAGCGTCGTGATGAGGCTCTTGCGAAGGTCGAGCCTGAACTTCTCACTGTGCTTCTTGCTACGTCGGCGCGTGTAGAGCCAGTCGCTCGCGCAGACCCACGCGAAACGAACCACGTACAAAAGCAGCGTGAGCGCGACAACATAGCCGATAAGCGCGAAGTTGCTGAAGGTGACATCGTCCCACGTATGAACCATCGCCTGCGGCAACTGCGTGCCCAAAAGCACGAACACGAAGCCGTTCAGGGCAAACGTGAGCACGCGCCATACGCTCGAGGACACGATGTTCATGCGCGAGATGGAAGGGCCGATTGCATGCGGGGAGATAACGTTGATAAGGCCCGCAACGACCACGGCGATAATGCCACTCACGTGAACGGCATCGGCGATCGAGTACACCAGAAGCGGGATGAGGATTTCGAAGAGCACATGGAACGTCGTGTTCTCAACGCCAAGCGAGCGCGCCTTGTTGACAAGGAACTTGCCTATGTAGGCAAGAAGCGCACCGACCGCGATTCCCCCAAGAAACTCGACGAAAAAATTTGCCGTCGCATTGAGAAGGGAGAACGACCCCGTCACCGCGGCTGCGATAGCGAACTGGAACGACACGATGCCGCTCGCGTCGTTTAAGAGCAGCTCGCCTTTGAGGATGCTCCCCTGCCTCTCGGGGATGTTGACCTGCTTCGAAAGCGAGGTGACGGCAACCGCGTCGGTCGGGCCGAGCGCGGCGCCAAGAGCGAACGCCGCCGCAAGCCCGATTGACGGGATGACGGCATGTACGGCAAACCCGATTGCAAGCGTCGTCGCGACAACCAAGCCGATCGCAAGGGAAAGCACAGGGCGCTTATGGTGCCAAAGCGCCGCCTTGTCGGCGGACTTCGCCTCTTCGTAGAGCAGCGGCGCAATGAACAGCACAAGGAACAGTTCAGGGTCGAGTGTAACTCGAATTTGAGAGGAGGCGAACAATGCGATGAGAAGGCCCAGGCCAATCTGTATGAGCGGTGATGACACCCTCGGAACGACCTGATCGATGATCGAGGATGCGAGAATCGCCGCAAAAATCAGCATGACGAGCGTAAGGGTCTCCACCTAGCAATGACCTCCTCTAATAAAAAACTTGCATGACTACATCTTTTCGGGTGCGCTAACCCCCAGAAGACTCAGCGTTAGGGCGAGCACGATGCGCGAGGCGTCACAGAGCGCCAAGCGGGCACGGCGGGTCGCCTCGTCGTCGGCAAGCACGTGGCAGTTCGTATAGAACTGATGGAACAGCGCTGCGAGATCCTGCGCGTAATGCGTCAGGCGGAACGGCGCGCGATCGGCTGCCGCCTGGGCAACCATGTCAGCGAAATCCCCCATCTTGCGCATGAGGGCAAGCTCCGATTCCTCGCCCAAAGGCGAAAGGTCCACGTCGGCGCCAACCGTACGCTCGGCAAGCTCGTTAAACGTGATATCGCCCGCTTCTGCTGATGCAAGATCGCCTTCGCAGGCTGCCTTGCGCAAAATCGAGCAGATGCGCGCATGGGCGTACTGCACGTAATACACCGGGTTAGTGGCGTCTTTCTTCTTAGCAACCTCGATATCGAAGTCGATCGGCTGGTCGGAGGAGCGCGAAAGCATGAGGTAGCGCGTCGCGTCGACGCCCACTTCCTCGATAAGCTCCTCGAACGTGACCATCTCGCCCGTGCGCTTCGACATGCGAACCGCACTGCCGTCACGGAAGAGATTCACGAGCTGGCCGAGAACCACCTCAAGCGCACCCTCGTAACCCCACGCGGCGAGCATTGCCTGACAGCGCTTCACGTACCCGTGGTGATCTGCTCCCCAGATGTCGATCAGGTGGGTGAAGCCCCTCTGGATCTTGTTGTAGTGGTACGCCACGTCAGAGAGGAAGTACGTGAACTCGCCGTTTTCCTTGATGAGAACGCGATCCTTCTCGTCACCGAAAGCGGTCGATTTGAACCAGGTCGCGCCATCTTTCTGGAAGACATAACCCTTCGCGTCCATCGCCTCGAGGGCGCGGTCGACAGCGGACTTCCCGTCCTCGTCGGGAACATAGAGCGTGCGCTCGGAGAACCAGGTGTCAAACGTAGTACCGAAATCGGAAAGCACCGCCTTGTTGTGCTCGAGCATCTCGACATACGAGCGCTCACGAAACGCGACGACGCGCTCTTCCTCTGAAACATCGAGCCACTTCTCGCCATCGGCATCGAGAATCTCGCGCGCGATATCGACCACATAGGCTCCGCCGTAGCAGTTCTCGGGCATCGGAACATCGCGGCCGCAAAGCTGCTCGTAGCGAACCGACACCGAGCGACCGAAATTATCCATCTGCGTGCCATGGTCGTTGATGTAGAACTCCTCGGATACGTCGAAGCCCGCATGGCGCAAGACGCGTGCCATCGAGTCGCCGAGCGCCGCCCAGCGCCCATGGCCGACATGCATGGGGCCCGTCGGGTTCGCAGAAACATACTCAAGGTTGATACGCCCTGCATTCGCAGGAGCCTCACCACGCCCGAAATCCATACCCTCGCGGCGCGCCTCGGCGATAACGCTCGCCAACGCAGCGTTCGCGAGGCGAATGTTAACGAACCCAGGGCCCGCAATCTCAGTCGAGGCGATAAGGTCGTTCTCCGGCAGATGCGCCACAACCGCGTCCGCGACATCCCGAGGTTTCATATGCGCAGCCTTGGCAGCACGCAGGGCAACCGTCGACGCCCAATCACCGTTAGCCGCGTCGCGCGGACGCTCGAGCGCAGCAGCGGGGACCTCCTCCAAGGGGAGCGATCCATCTGCAACAGCGGCGCTCAATGCCGCATCGACAACTTCTTCAACTTGCTCACGTAAAGTCATTGCACTATCTTTCAATCAGTCTGTATGCCGCTCGAAAAAAACGAGGGGCCGCGAATTTCACAGTCCCTCATGATAACATCACCCGTCGAGAAAACGGAGCTACTTCAAGGTTGCATAGATAATCGCCTTGATAGAATGCATCCGGTTCTCAGCTTCGTCGAACACCCGGGAGCGCGAGCCGCGGAAGACCTCATCGGTCACTTCCATCTCGGTTATGCCGAACCGTTCAGCGATCTCGGCCCCGATGGTCGTCTCGGTATCATGGAACGCAGGCAGACAGTGCATGAAAATGCCCGTCGGAGCCATGAGGTCGATCACGCGACTGTTCACCTGGTAAGGGGAAAGCAACTTGATGCGCTCTTCCCACAACTCCGCAGGCTCGCCCATGGAAACCCAAATATCGGTGTAAACGACATCGGCGCCCGTGCAGGCTTCCTCAACGCTCGAGGTCAGCGTCACTGAACCCCCAGACTCGCGTGCCAAATCCCTGCAGGTTGAGACGAGCTCTGCATTCGGCATGCGCTCCTCAGGGCCGCAGGCAACGAAATGCAAGCCAAGCTTCGCGCAAACAACCATGAGGGAGTTCGCAACATTGTTCTCAGCATCGCCCATGAACACCAGCTTCTTGCCCCTGATGCCCTCGGGGAAGTTCTCCTCAAGCGTAAGCATATCGGCGATCATCTGCGTCGGATGGAACTCATTGGTCAAACCGTTCCAAACCGGGACGCCTGCATGCGCGGCGAGGTTCTCGACAATTTCCTGGCCGTATCCGCGATACTCGATGCCGTCGAACATACGACCGAGCACGCGTGCGGTGTCCTCGATCGATTCCTTCTTGCCCATTTGAGAGCTACCAGGGTCGAGGTAAGTGACACCAAGCCCCAAATCATGTCCTGCCACCTCGAAAGAACAACGAGTGCGGGTCGAAGTCTTCTCGAACAGCAGCACGATGTTTTTGCCTTCAAGATATTTGTGCGGCGTTCCTGCCAGCTTCAAAGCCTTGAACTGTTTTGCAAGAGAGATGAGGTAGCGAATTTCTTCGGGAGTGAAATCGAGAAGCTTCAGATAGTTACGACCGCTCAAACTAATCGGCATGAGAATTCCTTTCGCTGGAAATAGGGTTCAAGAATACCCTTCTTCGAATTCATTGAACAGAAGAAGAGCGGGTAAATCCGCAAAAGGAAATTAAAAGCAGAAGGTAACAGAGAATAAGAAAGCGAATGGCTGGCGGTAAGAACTAGCCAGCATCAAGAAAGAGCCGACGGCAAGGAACCGCCGCCCTCCTGAACGCGGGGAAGGGACCCCGAGCGCAAAGGAAAGGGGGCCCCGGGCGTGTCCCGGGCCGCGGCCCCCGCGCAAAAGAAAAAGCGCCGCCCATGAGCGGAACGCCCTATCCTCCCACGGACTTCCTCCGCAGTACTTTCGGCGAG
>NZ_CAKUBT010000008.1 GCF_934643285.1 uncultured Ellagibacter sp. | reverse complement strand
TCCGCCCCGCCCCGCCGCTTCCTTCCGTCCGCGGCGCAAGGAGATATATTACGCGCACCCCCTCCCGCGGTCAAGGGTCTTTCTCGCCTTTTTCCCGGGAGGGGGCGCCTCGGAGGGCTACTTTCCCAATATGACCTGGGACGACGCGCTTCTATTGCCTTTCGGGCCGCGTACACATTCCCTCCATAAGCCCAGGAAGAGGAGCGGGAGGCGAGAATGCGACCCTGCATTTAGGGGCGCTTCGCCGCAGGGGGAGGCTCCCCGCCGCAGGGGGACTCCCCGCCGCAGGGAGATTCCCTCCGCCCTACGGCGACGCCCCTTGCTATGCAAAGAGGCCGGGCGACTCTCGTGCGCCCGGCCTCTCAAATAGATAGATAGATAGATAGATAGATAGATAGGGCGGTCGCCTCCGGCATTCGCCCCGCAGAGGAGATTTCACTTCGGCACGCTGCTTATATATGCGCGGCTACCCTCCGGCGCTTCTATCTCGTGGGACAGAAGCGCCGCGCAGGAGGCGGCGCCTTCAACGAGCCCGCACGCTTTCAAAGAATAGAAGGGTCCGCTCTACCCCAAGCTGGCGATGCGCGTCTCGACGGCGGCGATCTGATCTTCCGGCGTGCTCGCACCAGCCGTGATGCCCACCTCGGTGCACTGGTCAAACCAGGCAGGATCGAGCTCAGAAGCGCGCTCGATGTGATGCGTGTTCCCGCACACCGACGAGCAGATCTCGGCAAGACGGGTCGTGTTCGATGAGTTGCGACCACCGATGACGATCATCGCATCGACTTCCCGAGCAAGCGCCGCCGCGGATTCCTGCCGCTCGCGCGTCGCGAGGCAAACCGTATCCTTCACCACGCACTCGACGCCGCGATCTCGAAGTGCTGCAAGCACCTCTTCGAACGCCTCGCGCGTCTGGGTGGTCTGCACCACCACCCCCACCTTGCCCAAAAGGCTTGCCGGCACGTCCGCCGCCCTCCCGGCGACGAGCACTTCCCCGCCAGCCTCTCGCGCATAGGCGACAAGCCCCTCAACCTCGGGATGGCCCGCCTCGCCCACGACGACGACGCGCCCGCATTCGCGAGCAAGCTTCGCCGCCGCCTTCTGCGCCCGGGCGACATGGGGGCACGTGGCGTCGACCACGGGAAGCCCGTGTGCCTCTATCTCGCGTCTGACCTGCGGCGTAACACCATGGCTGCGAATAATAACGCTGCCTTCGACGGCTTGCTCGGGGCTTTCGACAGCGCGGATGCCCCGCTCGGCAAGCTGCGCCACGACCTGAGGATTGTGAATCAGCGGGCCGAGCGTGACGGCGCACGACCCTTCCGACGCGGTATCAAGCGCCATGTTGAGCGCGCGCTGGACCCCGTAGCATGCTCCCGCGCATTTCGCCCGCGTCACCTTCATTTCGACTCCTTCGCCGCAATGATCTCCTCGGGGGTATGCTCGGGGATCGCATGATTCGCGAACACGTCCGTGAAGTCGCGCCCGTCGGGGAACAGCGCCACCATGTCGACCTCATCGCGCGGCACGCGCTGGGAGAGGGCAAAGCACTCGCGCATCGCATACCACGTGCATCCCTCCAGGCGGTCTTCCTTGGGGAGGAAGTCGAAATCGCTGACGAGCAGGGGTGACCCAAACTCCATCGTGATCTTGGGGAAGCGTAAGAACTTGCCCTTCTGCTTCACGAACTCGGCGTTGCGAACGGTCATAGGGAGGATGGGAGCACGCCCCATCTTCGCGATGAACGCGGCGCCGGAGTGGATTTCGGGCTTCTTGGTCCCCTTGCCGCGGCGCGTCCCCTCGGGGAGGATGCCGACGAGCTCGTTGTTCTTCAGGTTGCGCGTCGCGCGCTTGATGGCCACACGGTCGGCCGCATCGCGCTTGATGGGGAATGCGCCAACGCGCGAGAGGATCTGGCCCACAAGCCCGCGGGCGTTGTCGAAGAGCGTCTCGCGGCCGAGCAGGCGAACCCACTGGCTGGGGCGGCATGCGATATACATGCAGGCCACGTCGAGAAACGACGTGTGGTTCGCCACGAGAAGCACGCCCGATTTCTTGTTGAATGCCCGCAGGTTCTCGCGTCCGTCGACGCGATAGCGGAAGCAGATTTTGAAAACGAAGGCGACGACCACCCAAACGATGTTCCCGAACCAATGGGGAATCTGCTTTTCGGTCGACGTGCCCCCGAGCGGCATGTCCCACATCTTCTCGTATGGCAGAAAGACGCTCATGCGCAGCCCTTTCTCTTGAATATGCGCGCGAACCCTGCAAGTTGGGCGCCCCGCCCCGAAAGGCAGGGCGCCATTTTGCGATTACCCCTGAGCCTGCTCGGCGCGCGAGCAGATGAAGGAGATGATTTCCTCGATGGTCTTGCCCGTCGAGTCGAGATGCACGGCGTCTTCCGCCGGCTTGAGGGGCGACGCGGCGCGCGAGGAATCGATTTCGTCGCGCTTCTTGATGTCGGCGAGAACCTCCTCGTAGTTCGTCGAACCCACGCGACGCTCCTCGTTCTGCTTGACGCGGCGGGTCGCGCGCTCCTCCGCGCTTGCCGTGAGGAACACCTTCACGGGCGCCTCGGGGAAAACGACCGTGCCGATGTCGCGGCCCTCAACCACGTAGTCGCCCGCGCGGCCGATGCGCTGCTGTTGGGCGACAAGCGCCTCGCGAACTGCGGGAACGGCGGCAACCGGCCCCACAGCTCGGTCGATTTCGGACGTGCGGATGGAATCGGTCACCTCCGTGCCCGAAATGAAGACGCGACGAGGAACAGGGTCGCCCTCGACATGCCCGAATTCGATTTCGTTGTCGCGCGCGATCGCGCCGAGCGCATCGGCGTCGTCGAAGGAAACGCCGTCGGCGAGCGCCTTCCACGCGATGGCGCGATACATTGCCCCCGTGTCGAGGCACGAGAACCCGAGCCGCTTTGCCGCTGCCTTAGCGACGGTTGACTTGCCTGCCCCCGAGGGGCCATCGATTGCGACGATCATTTCGCCAGCCTTTCAATATCGGCGCGAAAGCCCGGATAGCTTACGCGAACTGCCTCAAAATCACGGATAGACACGGGATGGGCTCCCGTGAATCCAACAAGCGACCAGGTCATCGCAAGACGATGGTCGCCCAGGGAATCGAACACGAGCCCCTCGGGCACGACGAGACCCGGCTTGCCCTCGATATGCAGGTCGTCGCCTTCGGCCCATGCGCGCACACCGAGCTTGGAGAGCCCCTCCAAGATGGCGGCGAGGCGGTCGGTCTCCTTCACGCGCAGCTCCCCCACCTCGTGAAAGACCGTCGTGCCTTCGGCGTGGGCGGCCACAAGGGCGAGCACGGGGATCTCGTCGACGAGCGAGGCGATCTCGCGCCCCGCGACCTCGCACGAGCGCAGATGCTCGACATAGGAAACCGAGATGGTGCCGCAAGGTTCCTCCCCCGCGCTGCCCGTCGGCTTCAGGGCGATGTCGGCGCCCATGCGCTCGAGCACCCGTACGAAGCCGATGCGCGCCTCGTTCAAGCTCACGTTCTCGATGTCGATCGCGCTATCGGAAAGAAGAGCCGCCGCGCACGCCATGAACGCCGCAGACGAGGGGTCGCCCGGCACGTCGACGTCGCAGGCATGAAGGCTCTGCCCACCAACGACGGAAGCCTCCCCTGGCGCCGCTTCGACGCCGACGCCGAAGCCGGGGAGCATGAGCTCAGTGTGGTTGCGCGAGGGCGCCGGCTCGTGAACGCTCGTCGTGCCCGATGCGAAGATGCCGGCGAGTAGAATCGCCGTCTTCAGCTGGGCGGAAGCAACCGGTGAATCATAGGAAATCGCAGCGAGATCGCGCGTTCCCGTAATGGAGAGCGGGAGCGTCGTCGCGCCTTCCGGGGCAAACCGAGCGCCCATCAGCTCGAGCGGAGCCGCGATCCGGCGCATCGGACGACGGCGAAGGGAGTCGTCGCCCGTGAGCTCGACGGTGATGTCCCATGGCGCGAGCACGCCCATGAGCAGGCGAACCGTCGTGCCGGAATTGCCGCAGTCGATGGCGTCCTCTGGCTGCGAAGGACCTAAGCCGCCCCAGCCGCGGATGTCGCCCGCAAGGCTTCCATCAGGCCGCTTTTCGAGGTTGGCCTCGGCGCCCAGAGCGCGCACGGCGCCGATAGAGGAGCGCACATCGGCGGAGTCGAGCACGCCGGACACATGCGAAGTGCCTTCGGCCATCGCGGAGAAGAGCACCGAGCGATGCGAGATCGACTTGTCGCCGGGAACGCGAACCGCACCGGACAGCGGACGGGCGAGCGGCTCGATGAGGGTTGCCTGCCTGGTTGTTGCATCTGCGGGCTCGGCGGGCGTTGCGACGTCGTTGCGTACAGTGGACGCCGGTTGTTCGTTAGTCGACATGGATATGCTCCTTCGGGGAGAGCGGATTGAACGACACCGAGAAGCCCGCGCCGATGAGCTGGGCAGACAGCTTTCCAACATCGCCCTCGTCGGTCAAAACGAGCGAGAGCACGGCGCGATCCTCGGTGATGTGATCGATTTCGATCGATTGGATATTGCAGCCAGCGGAGCTCGCGATCGTGGTGACCTCCGCGACCACGCCCTTTCGATCGGACATGGGAATGCGAACCTCGAGGAGCTTGTCGGTCGAGGGAACCCAAGCGGCGGGCAGCGCGCGGCGGGCCTGTGCCGCCTCCTCGAGAAGACGAGTCGTCGCCTCGCGATCGTGCGCATCGATGGCGTCCGCGAAATCGCCGATGATGCCCTGCATCTCGCGCAAACCGCTCGTGAGCGCGCAGGCGTTGTCGAACGCGATGCCGCACCACAGCTTCGAAGAGCCCGCCGCAATGCGCGTGGAATCCTTGAAGCCGCCCGCCGCAAGGCGCATGAGCGACTGCTGCTCGTCGGCGTGGCGACTTGCCAGTTGCACGAGCGAAGCCGCGATGATATGAGGAACATGGCTTACGACGGCAATGGAATCATCATGCTCATCAGGCGCTATGGCAACCACACGCGCGCTCAAGCTCGTGATGAGCTCATGCAGGCGCTGGAAATGCTCAGGCGGCGTGTCCGCGTCGGGGCACAAAATCCAGTTAGCGCCCTCGAAAAGATCGGGGCGGGCACCGTCGATGCCGTTTTTCTCCGAACCCGCCATGGGATGGCCCGGCACGTAATTGCGACGATGCGGCAGAATCTCTTTCGTCGCCGCGAGGATGTGAGCCTTCGTGGAAAGCGTGTCGGTGACGACACCGCGATAATCCCAATCTCGGAGAAGGCGCAGGTAATCGTCGACCGCAGCAACCGGCGTCGCCAAGACGACGAGATCGGCGCGGTCCTTCACGAAATCGGAGAACGCCTCGCTTTCGGGGGCGCTAGCGTTCGCCACCCACCCACGCGAGATTGCCTCGCCGCAAGTCCGCGAATCGACGTCGACCCCGAAGACCTCGATATCGGGGTCGGATTTTGAAATGGCGGCCGCAAGCGACGCGCCAATGAGCCCCAGCCCAACCACGGCGATGTGATCGAACCCGTGCGGGACCTTATTTACAGCATTTTCAGACATGCACTAACCTTTTCCTCGCGCCCAAGTCCTCGTCGCCCGGGCAGCAGTCGTTTAGTTTAGCAGTTACGGGCAGATCGCGGCCTTCAGTTCGCCGACTTCCACATCCGTGAGCTCGCGCCATGAGCCGCGGGGCAAATCCCCTAGCTCGAGCGGACCAAAGGAAGAGCGATGCAGCGCGATGACCGGATAACCCACCGCTTCGAGCATGCGGCGAACCTCCCGCTTACGGCCCTCGCGCAAGCAGACGAGCACATAGCTCCCCGTCTTCTCACGGACCGCCCGGCTGCGCTTGCCAGCATGCGAGGCGTTGATGCCGCCCGCACCCTTGCCCGTCCCGATCGCGCGCGCGGCCTTTTGCGCATCGCTGCCCCGCAAAAGCTCGGCACGAGCGGGAAGCGTCATGCCGTCGGAGAGGGCAACACCGCAGCGCAACCGATCAAGCGCCTTGGCGTCGGGCGCCCCTTCGACCAGGGCAAGGTAGCGTTTCTCCACATGGCGGCGCGGGTGCAGAAGCGCGTTTCCCAGCTCGCCGTCGGTCGTGAAGAGAAGAAGGCCCGTCGTGTCGCGGTCGAGGCGCCCCACGGGGAACAGCCCCGGGAAGCGATCGACGGGGACGAGGTCGGCCACCGTAGCTCGACCCTGGGGGTCGTCCATCGTGGTGACGTAGCCTGCGGGCTTGTGAAGCATAATCGTGACGTCGCCCTCGGCAAGGCGCACCAGCGCTCCGCCGTCAACGCGAATCTCGTCGCTGCCAGGATCGACCGAGCACCCCAGCTCAGCAGGCTGCCCGTTCACCGTGACGCGACCGGCGACGATGAGCTCTTCGGCATGGCGGCGCGACGCGACGCCCGCGCGCGCAAGAAACTTCTGCAGGCGCATCATGGCTACTCGTCTTCCGTTTCGAACGTGAGCTCATCGAAGTCGATCTTGTCGACCACGCCGAAGCCCTGGGCCATGGCCTGGCGAAGCATCTCCTGCGCCGAACCGTCGTCCATACCGGAAAAGCCCTCTTCCTCGCCGTCTTCCCCTGCTTCGTCGCGCGACGCAGCCGCACGGTAACCCGCATCCTGCGAGAACAGCGACTCGGGCGCCGTATGACCCACGAGCGCCTCGCCCGCAACGGCCCCGCTCATGTCGCCCTCCTCGTCGTCGTAGACGATGCGGTCGAGCACGTCGCCCTCGTCGTGTTCAAGTGCGGTACCACTTGCCTCATGAGCTGCGGAAAGGCGCTCGCGGATAAGCGTGCGCGTGGAATCGTCGGGAGCAAACTCGGAAAGGTCGGGCAGATCGGCGGTGGAGCGCAGGCCGAACTTCTCCAAAAACACTCGCGTCGTGGCGTAGAGCGTGGGGTTGCCGGGCGTGTCCGCAGTCCCCGCCTCGCGCACGAGGCCCTTTTCCACCAGGGAGTTGATGGAGCTGTCAGAGTTCACGCCGCGCACGCTCGCCACCTGGGCGCGCGTCGTGGGCTGGGTATACGCCACGATCGCGAGCGTTTCCATGGCGGCTTGGGAGAGCTTGCGCGTGTCCCAGGAAAGGACGTACTTCTCGATGAGCTCGTGGTAAGCGGGGTGCGTGTACAGCCGCCAGCCGCCCGCCACTTCACGCAGCTGGATGCCTCGGTTTTCGGCCTCGAGCTTGTCGCGAAGCCCCACAAGGGCACTCTCGACGTCGGCAGGGTCGATCTCGAGCATGTCGGCGAGCGCGATGGTGCCGACCGGCTCGTCGGTCACGAACAGCATTGCCTCTATTGCGCCTGCGAGCTGGTCTTTCTGCAAACCTTCGAACATGGTTACTCCTCCTCGCCCACCGACGTGAGCGCATCTTCGCCCGTCAGGTCGAGCTCACCCGACCCCTCGATGTAGTCGATCGAGATATCGCCGAACAACTCGTCTTGGTTGATCTTCACCATGGAGCGCTTGTAGAGCTCGAGCACCGCGAGGAATGTCACGACAACGACTGGCGTCGGCGTGCGCCCATCGACTAAGTCGGAAAACCGCAGGTGTCCGCGGTTGACGATGCGCTGGTGGATGGCCCGCACGTGCGTCTCGACGGGAATGGGCTTTGCGGCGATATGCTCGCTTTCCAGAAGGAACACATCACGTCGGGCCAGCGCACGGGCGCACGTGAGCGCGAGACCGTCGAGCGTGACGTCTTTCAGGTAGTCGGGCATGAGGTTCAAGAAGCACACGTCGGGTCCGAACGGACGCGTGTGCATGCGGCCTTCCGACACGAAGCGAGCATGAAGGGCGGCGCTCGCGTTCTTGTACTGCTTGTAGGCAAGCAGCCGCTCGACCAGGATATCGCGCGCCTCGCTCGGGGTGAGCTCCGCGATATCGTCGTCGATTTCGGGCGTATCCTGCGGGATGAGGCTTTGCGCCTTGATCTCGAGCAGCGTCGATGCCACGAGCAGAAAGTCGCTCGCCACGTCGAGGTCGAGGTTCTTCATGCGCGTGACCTCGGCGAGGTATTGGTCGGCAATCTCGGTGATCGAGATGGCGCCGATATCGACTTTCTGCCTGCTCACGAGGTATAGCAGAAGATCGAACGGGCCCTCGAAGCTTGCAGTGCGGACTTTATAGGACACAGCTTCGCCCCCTAGGAAACCCTGAACGGGAACAACAGGTTGGCCACATTTCCCGCCGTGACGTCGAGGTAGACGCCTATGGGGTTCACGTGCAGGACATACGGTAGAACGATGAGGACGATCATGAAGACGGGCATGGCGTACTGCTGCACGCGGTAGTACGTGTGCATGTGCTTTTTCGGGATGAAAAGCGCGAGCACCGACGAGCCGTCGAGCGGCGGAATCGGCAGCAGGTTAAAGAAGAGCAGATAGAGATTGATGAGCGCGAACATGGGCAGGAACATGAGGTAGAAGTATGCGAACGCCTCGCTTTGCGCGACGAGCGCGGGCGCTTGGCCGTAGAGGGCCCAGGCGATGGCGCCGGCGAAGGCGGCCATCACGAGGTTCGCCGCCGGTCCGGCAAGGCCAACGATGACGTCGCCCGTCTTGGGGTTCTTGAAATAAGACGGGTTGTAGGGAACCGGCTTCGCATAGCCGAACACGGGGCCGTTCATCGCGAGCATGCACAAAGGCAGGATGACCGTGCCGAACGGGTCGACGTGCTTGAGCGGGTTAAGCGACAGGCGCCCCGCGCGCTTAGCCGTGGGATCGCCGAGCTTGTATGCCGCAAACCCGTGCGCCACCTCGTGAAACACGATGGCGGGCACGAAGCTTAGGACCGAGCAGACTATGTAGGCAAGATATTGTGATGACATGGGTCATAAGTGTAGCGCAAGGGAAAGCCCGCTAAGCGCGCACCTCACTCCCCTGCGCGAAAAGTGCGCAGATGGAAAGCGAGAAGGCATTGCGCTTGCGGGCGCAAGAATCCAGAGCGCCAGTGCCGGCGCCCGCCTTAAAACAGGCACCGACACCGAGCGGCGATCGCGGCAAGACGCCTGCGCCGATTACGTCACCAGCGCGGGCGTCGGCTTCACGCTACTTCAAAATCCCCTGTCGATACGCCTTCATGATCAGGGTCGCGGCGCGCTCGCGAGAAGTGCTCTCGGCGGGCGCGAACGTGTAGGTCCCGTCGTGGTTATCGTAGCCGCTGACAAGGCCAGATTCCTTAGCCCAGGCCACCGAACCCACAGCCCAGTCGGATATGGCGTCGCTATCGGTCAAGTCGCCGAGAGCTGACAGATCGCCGGCCTGGCCACCGTTCGCGTAGTTGCAGAAGATCTTGGCCACCTGCTCAGCGGTCACCGGCTCATTGGGCATAAAGCTAAACGTGCCGTCGCCGTTGTTGAAGCCGTTGATCACATGGTTGGCAACAGCCCAGTTGGCAGCACCGGTGTACCACACGAAGGACTCGACATCGTCCATACCCGTGGTGTTAGGCGTGTCGGCGGGTTTGTACGCTGCAGCAGCGTCGGGGTCGGCTGCGCGCCAGAGGATCATGGCGAACTGCGCACGCGTGAGGGGCCTGCCTACGCCGAACAGACCGGCATCGGGGCCTTCCGCATAGCCAGTGATAAGGCCCTTCGCGGAGCAGAACGACACACCCTCGGCGTACCACTCGGCATAGTCGACGTCGGGGAACTCAGACGGGACGCTCGCGAACTGCGCCACATACGTTACATCCTCGGATGCGCGCACCTCGATATCAGCACCGCCGGCGATCGCTTCCCGCTCACCCGATGCGCCCTCGCGCTGCCACCCGATGAACACGCTGCCTTCCGATGCTCGCGCGTGGATGGCGATTTTGCCGCCAGCAACCACCGTGCCGCCGCCCCAAACGTCGCCTTCACCTTCCGCGGAAACGGACACCGTCGCTTCCTGCAAGTCCGAGCCCGACGCGACGGAGGAAGCCTTCGCCTCGTCGCCGGTCGAGTCGTCCACGAGCACGCAATCAGCGGGAGCATCCTGCGCGCACACATCGAGCGAGAACACATCGCCCTCCTCGATAGCAACCCCTTGGTAGCTTTTCACGCTGACAGGATCACTGCTTAGGACATCTCGCTCCTCAACGGTCACGTCCATCTCGCCGCCGTCGGTCGCGGTGACTTCGACGCGGTAGTCGCCACCGGCGGGGATATCGACCATCTTCACGCCGTCGGATGTCACTGCCGCGGGAAGACCCTCTTCAAGCAGGGTCTCGTCAACCTCATCGTTGGAAATCGATGCGACAAGATTGCTCTCGGCGTCGTAAACCTTGACGTCGACCGGGCAGGCAACAAGCAGCGAGCGGTAATTCTTGCGGGCGAATATCTCGGGGAACTCGCCGAGCGCAGCCTCATCGCTTTCCATCCACGCCACGTAGGTTTCCTGCGTATGCCCGTGCACCACGCCCTTGCCCGTGATGAACGCCCCGTTAAGCGCGCCCGTGCCGAAAATGGCCGTGAACAGGAGCTTGTACTGCGGGATCACCATCGCTGCGTACAAAACGGCATAGTCGCCGTTATCGGCGGAACCCATGATGGCAGCCTTCACGAGACTCGTGAACACCTCATGCGGCGTTACCCCAGCCAGACGGTTGTGGTAGTACCACCAGGTCGATCGAGCGAGCATCGCCATCTCCGTCGAGATCGACGATGCGGTGACGGAGCCAGTGAGGTAGCCTCGGTACTTTTCCCCGTCGCTGAAGCGCTCGAAGTACTCGTTCATCTTTGCCAGCTGCGCCTTGTAGTCGCCCCTAAGCGTGTTCGACCTGGAAGGCAGCGCCAGATCATTGCCGTAGCGGCCGTAGCCCCATTCGCCAAGCGGCACCTTGATGACGACGTCCTCGGGGTTCACAATGTTGAAGATGTTGCCGTACTTGGCATCGCTGCGGTTGCTTGCACGCGTGGCGTTGGGCGATTCGAACGTGAAGGTGTAGACGTTGTCGGGCGAGAGCGTCCCCGCGTCGGTTGTCAGCCCATCGTCAAGACGGGCACCGAGAATGTTCGACACCGCCGCGCCCCGGCTGTGGCCGGCGATGAGCACGCGCGCTTTGGCGAGGTCGATGCCGTTGTCGTACACGTAACTGCGCAGGGCCCGAAGCACCTGCAGCGCCCCCGCCTTAAAACCCTCGTGCGTTTCCTGGTCGGAATTCTGCAGCGTGTCGGCGACGTTGAGGTTGCTGAGCCACTCGCCGTTGCCGGGCGTACCGCGCACGATGACGGCGATGATCGGCACGCCGTTTGAGGTCATGCGCGTCTCGATGGAGTAGCCAACCTGGTCGTAGTCGCCGTTGTAGTCCTTCCCTTCGGGGTGATATTCCACCGAATCGAACGCATTGAAGCCGAGCTCGTCTCGCAACGTCTTTTTCACGAACGACTCATCGTAAGCCGCGGCGGCGAGCACGGCGGCAGTGGTGGCAAGGTCGTGGTTGTACGTGTACGAAGAGGCGTTAAACCAGGCATCGTCCCAGTTCACTACAGTCGCAGCTTCACCATCGCCCCCCGAAGCCTTAAACCAAGCGCTTGCCGTGAAGGGGTCAGAGGGAATCGTTTCGGACGGGACTGCGCCCGATGAACCCGCAGGAAGGGCAACTTTGTCCATGACTTGGTAAGGTGTCCACTGCTGTTCTAAGGTCATGTATCCGAGCTGTCCGTAATTGTTGCAGCCCCACGTCCAAAGCGTGCCATCCTGCTTGAGGGCGGCAGTATGGTTCATGCCCACCGAAGCGCAGACAACCCCTTCGAGGTATTGTACGGGCTTAAGCTGGTCCCAATAAGTCACTCCAACTTGGTTGTAGTGGCCTTCGCCCCACACCCACAACGTGCCGTCTTTCTTGACAGCCGAGGAGTTACAACCGCGGAATGATATCGAAGCTACGTCATCCATCACCTTGACGGGAACGCGGCTATCCTCGGTCGTTCCATTCCCCAACTGTCCATCAAGATTCCATCCCCAGGTTAAAAGTGACCCATCTGTCATGATGACCCCAGTATGAGACCCGCCGAGCGACACAGCAGAAACACCGTCCATAACCTTGATGGGGGTGGTGCTACTCTCAGTCGTGCCGTTTCCGAACTGCCCTTTCGAATTGTCGCCCCACATCCAGAGCGCCCCATCGCAATCAATCGCGGCGGAATAACCAGTGCCCAAAGAAACGGCAGCGACATTATTCATTATCATTTTTGGCTCATAGTTGCCGCTGTCGTTAGTCGTCCCGTTGCCCAGCTCGCCATGCGAATTATCGCCCCACATCCAGAGCGATCCGTCGCGCTTGATTGCGGCGACATGCAGATAGCCGAGCGAAACGCTGACAACATCGTCCATGACCTTTGCGGGAGCGAATCCATAAGGAGATCCCATATCCTCGTTTCCGACCACGCCCCCTCCGTTATAACCCCACATCCAAAGCTCTCCGTTATTTTTGACAGCAGCCGAAAAATTTGTAGCGAGAGCAACGCTCGCAACATCGTCCATGAGCTTGTTCGGCGTACAAGAGTAATCATCACCAGGGCCCAACAAATATCCAAGCTGAAATACGTTGTTACGGCCCCAGGTCCAAAGCTCCCCATTCTCGGTGATAGCAGCTGAATGGTCCTCGCCTGCCGCGGAGATGGTGTTCCCGAACGGCAGCGTCTCGGTTGAAGATTGCGCGGCGGTTGCGAGCTGCGTTGAGTCCGCAGGTTGAGCCACAGCTGCGAACTGCGTTGACTCGGAGGATTGGTCGGCATCGGCAGGTAGGGCCGAATCCGCAGTTGAGGCACCTTCCGCAACCTGGGCAGCGTCTGAGGCAGAGGCCTCACCTTCGGCATCGCTCGCCCATGCCGAACCGTAGAACGACGCGCAGGGCAAAAGCCCCGCCACGAGCACAATTGACAAGAAAGATGAGAGCGCTTTGCGCCATGGATTCGCCATGCCGTACCTCCGCGTTTCAATGATACAATCGAGCAGTTTGGTGCATTGTACCAAACTGCAAGCAACCTTAGGATGCAAGCATTGAAGAGAGGCGAACATCGCCGCTAAGGGTGTATGCCCGTTTGAGCAGCTTTGTTTCGATGGGGACAATCGGGGCGATTCCGCAGAATGACGTGCGCTGTCGATGGACGGAGGGCTAGCTCATGTTCGGCCAGGATTGTTGGCGGAGGGCCTCGTAGGTTGCGATGGCCACGGCATTCGAAAGGTTCAAGCTGCGCTCGTTCTCGCGCATGGGGATACGAACGCACGCGTCGAGATAACGCTCGATCACGGACGCATCAAGCCCGCGGCTCTCGCGTCCGAACAGGAGAAACGCGCCTTCACCGTAAACCGCATCGGTGTAGTTGCGCGACACGTGCCCCGTGAACAGGTGCAGCTCGTCTCCCCCGTGTACCTCGAAGAACGCGTCCGCACATGGCCACTGCATGATTTCGACGTCGTCCCAGTAGTCGCAGCCCGCACGCTGCAGGTTGCGCTGCGTCAAGCGGAAGCCCATGGGCTCCACAAGATGCAGCACCGAGCCCGTGCAGGCGCATGTGCGGGCGACGTTGCCCGTGTTCTGGGGAATCTCAGGTTCGACAAGCACAATGTTCAGGGGTTTCACTTCTGCCTCTTATTCCGCGCAACGCAAGCAATCGGTAACGTGGGGCTGGATTCCGCGCCGGCTCCATGCTCAAACAGTCCTGAGCTCGCACGAACAGCCCACTGGGCTGTTCGGCTCGTGCGGAACTGCGCGTGGAGCCGGCCCGGAACCCAGCGAACCGGCTGCGAGCAACAGGTCAACGTACAAATCACGCTTGCGCTTTCTGCTTCTCCATCTCGACCTCAAGTTCCTCGTTCAGCACGAACCATTCTTCCTCAGCTGCGGCGATTCGCTTCTTGAGCTGGGCGTGCTCGGCGATGGCATCCGACGAGGCATCCTCATTGATGTAGAAGTCGGGGTCGGCCATAAGTTCGAGCAGCTCCGCCATGCGCGCGTTATCTCGCTCCATCTGCTTGTCGAGCTCGGCAATGCGCTTGCGGTGGTTTTTGAGCGCGGCGTAGGCTCGGTTGCGCGCCTCAGCTTCGCGGCGCTTCTGCTCCTTAGTCTTCGGGGCGCTGCCGCGCGGGGCCGTGAGCTGCGTCTTCGCGCCCGACGAAGCGCTGGCGCCAGCCGTGTTGCCCGATCCGGTCTTACCCGACGCGGGAGCCTTCCCCGCCGCCTTCATCGCACTTGCGGCCTTGCTTCCCGAGCCTCCCATGACCTCATCGACAAGCGACGCTTCCTTCGGAGCCTCACCATCGAGCTGGCCGCTCTTATATAGGTAGTAATCGTAGTCGCCCGCGTAGTTGGTGACGCGGCCGTCCTTCACTTCCACGATGCGGTTCGCAACGCCCCTGATGAGGTGCCTGTCATGTGTGATGAACAGCACCGTGCCCTCGAACGCGTTCAGCGCCTGCTCCAAGATGTCGGCGCTCGCGATGTCCAAGTGGTTGGTCGGCTCGTCGAGACACAGCAGAGGACGCGGCGCCACGAGCATCTTCGCCAGCGCAAGGCGGCTCTTCTCGCCGCCGGAGAGCACACTCACGCGCTTGTCGACGTCGTCGCCGTTGAAGAGGAATGCGCCCAAAAGCGTGCGCACCTGGCTGATCGTCCAGCCCGGCGCCACGTGGTCGATTTCCTCAAACACGGTGTTTCCCGAGGTCAGTTCTTCAAGTTGATGCTGTGCGTAGTAGGTTTTCGACACGTGCGTGCCGTACTTGATCACTCCTGCATCGGGCGCGAGCACGCCGGCGATCATCTTCAGGAGCGTCGACTTGCCAGCGCCGTTCGGGCCGACGAGCGCCACCTTCTCGCCGCGGTACATCGTGAAATCCAAGCCGTCGTAGACGTGATGGTCGCCGAAGGACTTCCGCAGGCCGCGCGCCTCGACCACCATGTCGCCCGTGCGCGGCGGCTGCTTGAAGTTGAAGTGCACCGTCTTCTTTTCCTCGGGAATCTCCACGAGCTCGGCCTTAAGCCGCTCGAGCCTCGCCGCGCGCTCCTGTGCCTGGCGAGCCTTCGTCGCCTTGTAGCGGAACTTCTCGACGAACGCCTCGAGGCGCTTCATCTCCTCAATCTGCTTGGTGCGCTCCTGCTTCAGCCGCTCGATGCGCTCGGCGCGTTGACGCAGGTAAGCGGTGTAGTTTCCCTTGTAGAGGTTGACCTGCTGGTTGTCGACTTCCGCCACGCGATCGACCATGTTGTCCATGAACGCGCGATCGTGGCTGACGACGATGACGGTGCCCGAGTAGCTGCGAAGGAAGCTTTCGAGCCACTTCACGCTCTCCAGGTCCAGATGGTTCGTCGGCTCGTCGAGCAGCAGCACTTCGGGGTTTCTGATCAGCAGCTTCGCGAGCGCGATGCGCATCTGCCAGCCGCCCGAAAACTCGCTCGTCATGCGGCGCATATCGTCTTCCTTAAAGCCGAGGCCGAACAGCACGCCGCGCACCTTCGCCTCGATGACGTAGCCGCCCAGCCGCTCAAACTCGTCGCGCGCGCGGCCCGCGGCGGCAAGGTCGCGCTCGGTGGGGTTTTCCCCGAGCGATTCTTCGAGCGCGCGCAGGCGCTTCTCGGCGGCGAGCACTTCCACCTGCGAGGCCATGACCTCGTCGAAGATGGGCTGCTCGTCCATCTCGATCGCCTCCTGCTCGAGATAGCCCACGCGCGCACCCTTCGCAAACAGGATGCGGCCCTCATCAGCGTCTTCCTCGCCGGAGATGATGTTGAGCATGGTCGTTTTGCCGGCGCCGTTCGGGCCGACGAGCGCCAGGCGGTCGTATTCCTCAAGCTTGAAAGTGACGTCGCTGAACAGCACGCGGCCGCCGAATGACTTGGAGATATGCTCGAGCTGCAAGATCATGGGTATCGTTCGTCTTTCCTAAATGCCAAAAGTACAACCTATTTATGATACCCGAGAACGGGCTTTCGCGCCGAGGGAAAGCTCCCCTATACAAAACGAACGCCCGCGAAAGGTCGCCTGAGTTGGTGGTCAAAAGAGCGAGTTGTGCGACGATTTTTCGCTCGATTCTCCCTTTCATGAAGGCTTAGAGCATCCCTTGAAAGCAAAGCCCCAGGTCAGTTTCGAGCAAGTTGGATTATTCTGAGATATGGCAGTGCACAACTCGTTCTCTTGACCACCAAGTGGCCTTACTGCTCCAAATCTGGGTCAAAACTTGTCGTCATAAATGCCAGGTTCAATCCAGCGCGAATGAACCGCCACATCACACGCGAGTTCGGATGGATGGCGTCGAAGTGTTCCTTGATTTACGGGAGGTACGCGGGGGCTTGCCCAAACGGAGCGTTTACGAGTTCGCACCCTTTCTGCTGCGAGGGATCTTCGCGATGACGGCGAGAAGGCAGCCGAGCGCAAGGAGCGCCGAGAACCCGAGCGCGGCATGGAAGCCCATAAACTCGTCCGATAGCGGGAAGCACCCGATGAGAAAGACCATGACCGCCGTCGCGAGGGACGCTGCTATCTGGCGCGACATGATCATCCCCGCCGAGCCGTGCGTCGTCAGGCCCGCCTTCCCCAAAGATCCCAAGCCCCACGATGTCGTGGTGGGAATAAGAGTCGTAAGGCCCACGCAGCGCAGCGTTTGACCTAACGCCATGAGCCACAGCGGGGCATCGCTTGGAACGATCGAGCACAGAAGGGCGCCCACGACGAGGAAGCATCCTCCGAATATCGCAACCTTTCGCGCGCCGAAGCGATCGGTCGCCATGCCCGCACCGGGCTCGAACACAAGGGCCGCCAACGCTCCGGGGAACAAAACGAGGCCCGCCTCGAAGGCGTTATGCCCGCCCGCCTCGATGACGGTGAGCGGGATGATGAGCGTCATCCCCATGAAGCAGCCATAGAGCAAACACTGCGCGACGATGCTCACGCGATATTCGCGAAACGTGAAGATCCGCAGGTCGAGAAGCGGTTCTGAGATTGTGCGCTGGCGCGTTACGAACAATGCGACACACGCGATTCCCACAAGCACCGGCGCCCACACGAGCGGCTCGGTTAGCCCCATGTTGGCAGCAGCCGTGAAACCGAGCAGCAGCCCGCCGAAGCCGAAGGTGGAAAAGACGAGCGAGGTGACGTCGAGATGGGCAGCGGCGTCCTTCACCTCGCGCTCCCGGACGACGGCAAGCGCGCAAACGATCAGCACGGCCGACGCGCACGCCAAGATGAGAAACATCGCGCGCCAGCTGAACGCCGTGCACAGCGCGCCACCGACAACCGGGCCGATATTAGGCGCGAACCCCAGGGCGATGCCCGCAATACCCATCGCCGTCCCGTGGCGGTTCTCGGGAAAGCGCGTCATGGCGATCGTTTGCAGCAACGGCATGAGCACGCCAGTGCCGAGCGCCTCGAGCACGCGGCCGATGATGAGCATCGGGAAGTTGACCGCGAGGCAGTCGCACAACGACCCGATGAGGTAGAGACCGTACGAATACAAGATAAGGGAGCGTACCGACAGCTTCCGCTGCAAATAAGAAGCGAGAGGAACCGCCGCGCCCATGCAGAAGATGTAAATCGTCGCAAGCCATTGGCCCCAGCCGATTTCCGTCCCTAAATCGCTGAGAACGACATCTGCCATGGCATTGAGCGCCGTCTGCGTCATGCCCCCGAGGCCGGTGCCTACTACCACGATGGCGAACAACGCGTAAACGTAGCTTTTGCTTTGATTCATCTTCTGACAGCTTCCCATCTCCCGCTACCTGCGCCCACGCCTTGCAGGAAAGATGACCCCGAGGCGAAAAGCGGCCGCAAACCATTTTGCGCACAAGGGGCGATATTAGCGGAGCGCAAGCGCAGGGTATCCCCGTCATGTGCTGAAAATCGCTGTCGTGACGAGAAGATATGCTCATACCAGAAGAATGAAGTTTCGAATTGAACGGCGGCTCGGAGCAGGCTTTTCCCCATCCAAAAGACGACTCGGCCCCAAAGTTTTCCGCCTTGGGGCCGAGAATGCGCACCCCTGGCAAAAGGAGGCGCGATGACTATGTCGAGAAAGCCGCGCTACGCGAGCTTCGCGCCAGCGTTCGGGCCGGGCGAACAGGTGAAGAGCTCGTCAACATGCACGAGCACGCCGCCCTTTGCCGTGATGGGCGCGCCCATTGCAGCGAAGCAGCCGTCCACCCACGCCTTCAATTCCTCGAACTGCTCGCCTTCGTTGATGTAGGTCGCGGTGCCGTGAATCTGGTAGGCGCCCTCGTCTCCCCAGAAGGTGATGGCAACCTTCTGGTTCTCCTTCAGGTTCGCAAGCGTTTTGTTGAAGAACTGGTCGGAGATGTAAACCGTCTCGGCATCGATGACTTTCTTCATTCCCATCGGGTCGGCGTTCGGCACGCCATCGGAGGTTGCCGTTGCAAGCACGACGTTTTTCATCTGATTGAACGCGTCCTGTACCTCTTTGGGCATAACCGCCATAGCATCCTTCTTTCTCGCGGGTCCAGCAGAGCGCGTACGGGTGCGCCCCGCAATCTATGACCCTATGATACCCCCGAACGCCCCTTCGCTAAGCAACCTTTTCAAGCCGCGCTTTCTCGTTTTCGCGCGCAATCGGCCGTTTGATAGTTGCGGGGACCAGTCCCTCGTGCCACCATAAGAGCGAAATTGGAACAGGAGCAACCATGGATTATCTGGAAAACCTTACGATCGACCCTACTGCGCACATTGCGCCCTCTGCCACGGTGATCGGCGACGTTGCGGTCGGCGCCGAGTGCACCGTTTTGCAGGGAGCAACCATCCGCGGCGATTTCGGCGGCCGCATCGAGATTGGGAAGCGGACCAACGTTCAAGAAAATTGTTGCATCCACGTGAACCACGACGAGGTCACGCGCATCGGCGACAGAGTGACCATCGGGCATGGGGCGATCATCCACGGCTGCGACATCGGCGCGGGCACGCTGATCGGCATGGGGGCTACCGTGATCGATCGCGCCAAAATCGGCTCGCAGTGCCTCGTGGGCGCGGGCGCGCTCGTGACCGGCACGGCCGATATCCCCGACGGATCGCTGGTGATAGGCTCGCCCGCGCGCGCTGTGCGCCCCCTCACCGAGAAGGAACTCGCCGAGCTTGAAAGTGCATGGAGGGAATACTGCGAAATCGGCGCCGACATGGAGCGCCAAGGGCTGCTTTTGACCGGAAGCGCGTACAGCCCCCTGCCCCCACGCGCCGCAGCTTCCCGATAGAAACGAGCGGGCGGTGACAGCGGCGCTGGCGCCTCTCTCTCACCCGCGCGTCGAAGCTTCCCAATAGAAACGAGCAGGGAAACGCACTCGCCGCTAGCACACGCGATTGACGAGCTCCTCCCCCGCTGCGAGACGGGCGATGTTCTCCCAAATCGTTCGGTGCGCCCGATAGAACATGCCTTCCGCGACGCCGCCCACATGGGGCGAGAAGACGACGCGCGCTGCCGCTTCGGGCAAAAGGTTCACGAGGGGGTTGTCGAGCGTCACAGGCTCGGGTGTGAGCGTATCGAGCCCCGCAGCAGCGATGCTTCCCCCCTCGAGCGCCGAGGCGAGCGCCTCCTGGTTCACGATGTCGCCGCGCGCCGTGTTCACAAGCACGCCATCGGGGCGCATCTTCGAGAGGAACTCCCCGTCGACCATGCCACGCGTCTCATCGGTCACAGGAACGTGCAGACTCACGATGTCGCAGGTGGCAAGCAGGTCGTCAAGGCTTGCGAAGCGAACACCCAGCTCGTTCTCGAGACCCTCGTCGAGCGGATGTCGCTTGTTGTAGAGCATCTTGCAGCCCCAGGGACGAAGGTAGCGGGCAGTCGCCTGGCCGATCGCGCCGAAGCCCACGAAACCGACCGTGCAATCGCCCAGCTCGCGGAAGCCTTCCACCATCATGCGCTCTTTGAGCTCGATCTGACGCCCCGTGCGAACCGCCTCGTCGCCTTCGAGCGCACGACGCAGGCACATGAGCATAAGCATAACGGCCTGCTCCGCCACCGTGCCCGCGTTCACGCCCGCGCAATTGCACGCGGCAATGCCCCGAGCGCGCGCCGCGTCCACATCGATCGCGTTGAACGCCACGCCCTCGGAATGGATGAGCTTGAGATTCGGCATGGCCGCGATAAGCTGCGCGTCCACCGGGCTTATGGCATCGGCGACGATGACGGAGGCATCGGGCGCGAGGGCGAGCAGGTCATCGTTCGCGGCGCCCCGCTCGGCGCACACAAGTTCCACCTCGCGCGTAATCGGCAGGTCAGGCAGATACTTGCGCGTGCGAGCCTCGCTCCCAACGGTCAGAACCAACATGTAAGTCCCCTTTCGACTCTTGCGGCAAGCCGCTACAACAAGCCCATCCACTGCCAATACGGCACGGAGACCGCGAGCCCCATAAGGCAGGTCGCGAGATAGACGCCGCAGTACTTGGCAAGTTCTGAATGCTTCGCCATCTTACCATCGACCGCATAGAACGCGGCGAGGTATATCGGGCTTTGATATTTCGCGAACCACGCGATGACGAGGGCATACGCCGAGAAACCGAGCACCCACGGGTTCACGCCGACACTCGCGGCCATCGGCACGAGGAACGCCATAAGCAGATTGAGATACGCCACCTCGGAAACGATGAGGAACCGAAGAACCACCGTGATCACGCCGATGCCGAGCACGAGCAGGTACGGATTGCCCGCAAGCGCCTGGAAGGCCGGGCCGCACGTCTGCATGACCCAATCGTTGAGCCCCGCCTCGGCGAACACCGACCCCAACCCAAGCGCGATGCCGATGAAGAGGAGCGACGTCCAGTTCACGCCCGACTTGAATGCAGGCACGTCAATCACTTTCAGCACGAACATGGCGACGAGTGCGGCCAGGCCGACCGCCATGGCAGACACATGGTGGAACGGCTCGGTTGCCCACAAGACGACCGTCACCAAGATGATGGCGAGCATGCGCTTCTCCACCACCGAAAGCGGGCCTAACTCATCGGAAACTCCCTGGTTGTCGCTCAAGTCCGTCCCTCCGCGCGAGGGCTCGCCAGCCTTCAGTCGCTCAGACAGTCCTCGCTGCGCTGCGGAACTCGCTTGGTGAAGGCCACCGAGCCCTCGCGCTGCTTGGCTGTTTTCTTCCGAGCTGGATGATTCAACCAGCGCAGAATTCGCTTGGCCGCAATAACTGTCGCTCGACGCGCATCCCCCCTTGGAGTCGGCGCATCCGGCGGCGCCCACAAAGCGAGTTCCGCAGCAAAGCGAGGACTGTTTGAGCGACTGGGCGTTGCCGGGTGCGCCGACGGTCTCGGAGCCAGAACCAGCCTTCTCCCCTCGCCCGTATATCCCCATGATCAAGAAGTAGTTCAGCACCAGCACCACGACAAGCCACGGAAGCGCCGCCACAAACCACGACGCCATGTTGAACTGCTCCTGCACATCGACGGGCAGCGTTGCCATAAGGGCGTAACCAGTGATGGAGGCGGAAACGATAGTCGGCGCGACCGTGCGGATACCCACGAGCATCGCCGCAAACAACCCGGTTGCGCGCTTCCCTTGGCGCTCGTAGCCTAGCTCGTCCCCGATGTTCATGGCAAGCGGGGCAAGCATAGCGCCTTTGACGGCGAGGCTCGGAATCAAGGGGCCGAGAACGGTTCCCGTGACGAGTTGGGCTGCGACCTGGCATCGAAAGGTGCGCGGGAACTTGCTCACGATCGCAAGCGCGATGCGCTTCATAAGGCCGCTCGTCTTCATGCCGACCCCGAGCGTAAAGGCCGAAAGCAGCAACCACCACGTGGACGACGCGAACGTCGAGAACGTCGCGCCGACGGAGATGCCGGCGACCACAACGAAGAGCACCGCCATCACCACTGCAGTGACAAACTCGGGCAGAACGCCGGTAATCCACCACACGATAGCCATGATAAGGATGCCGAGCACCGCCGTCGCCTGATAGGACAGTCCCGGAATCGGGCAGGTCGCGATAAGGACTGCCGCAGCAAGCGCACCCGCCGCAGCACATCCCAGCTTGATCTTTCGCTTCGCTTCCTCTTTCACCAGCACACGCTTTCCCTCGCAATTGACGCGGTCAATCATACTCCCAAACGAAAGCGGCGACGCGATTCTCCTCGCGCCGCCGCTTGATTATCTAAATTCAGAACACACCTTGGAAGGCGACTTAGAGCATAGCCTCCTCGACGATGCCCTCAATGAGCCGGCAGAACTTCGGCTCAGCCTCTTTGGCAACCTCGAAAACCTCGGTATCGCTCGGGGAAGATCCCTCCACGCCCGCTGCCATGTTCGACACGAGCGAGATGCCGAGCACGCGCATGCCCACATGACGAGCTGCGATGACCTCCTCGCACACGCTCATCGCAACCGTGTCGGCGCCCCATGCGCGGAATGCGCGAATCTCTGCGGGAGTCTCGAAGCTCGGACCCAAAAGCCCCAGGTAGACGCCTTCCTGCACCTTCACATCGCGCTCGAGGGCGACCTTGCGGGCAACAGCGCGAAGATCGGGGTCGTAGGCGTCGGTCATCGAGAAGAAGCGGAACGCAATGCCGTCGGGCTCGGTGCCGACGATCGGGTTTCGCCCGGTGAAGTTGATGTGGTCGCTCATGATGCAGAACTCGCCAGGGGCATAGGTCTCGTTGATAGCACCCGCTGCGTTCGTCGTGATGAGCGCGCGCACACCCAAAAGATGCATGAGCCAAATGGGGAACGCGACCTCCTGCGGCGAATTCCCCTCGTATCCGTGAAGGCGGCCCTGCATGGCGAGCACCGTTTTCCCGCCGAGCACACCGCAGACGAAGCGGCCCTTGTGCCCCGTCGCCGTGCTACGCTTCATATGGGGAATCTCGCCGAACGGGACGACGACGGCGTCCTCGATCTGCTCAGCCAGGGGGCCGAGCCCCGAACCGAGCACGATACCGACCGCAGGTTCGCGATCGCCGAGGCGCTCCCTCAGAACGGCGGCAGCTTCTTCGAGATTTGCCTTGAGCACGTTATCAGCAGACATGTACGCTCCTCACGATAGTAGACATAGTCGAATAGCGCTATTCTACCGCAAAGAGAGCGACCGCCGAAGCTCGCGTTGCGCGAGGTGCTAGCACCCCGGCTTTCGCGCCGTGAGAACGCGCGACCGACCTGCGAGATCGGCGACGATGCGCACATCGACGAAGCCCGCCGCGCGCGCCAAAGACGCCGCCTCGTCAAGGCAGGTCTCGTGCAGCTCGAACGCGCAGCCGCCACCGGGACGCAGCGCCTGCCGGCACCATTCGATCTCGCGGCGGAACACATCGAGCCCGTCGGCGCCCCCTTCGAGGGCAAGCGCGGGCTCGAAGGCCGCGACCTCCTGGGGGATTTCCGCCATGACGGCGGTGGGAACGTAAGGCGGATTGGAAACAACCAGGTGAAGCTTGCCAATCGCCGCCTCGGGAACGCCCGCCGCAAGGTCGCATTCGACGACGCGCACGCGGTCGGCAAGCCCGAGCGCATCCGCGTTCTCGCCCGCAAGCGCAACGGCGTCAGGAGAGATGTCGGTGGCGATGACGCGCGCGTCGGGACGCTCGTAGGCGATCGAGCACGCGATGCAACCGCTCCCCGTGCACAAATCGGCCACGAATAGCGTTTCGGCAGCGGAATCGCCCGAGGCGCCCGAGGCGCCCGCGCCGTCCGAGGTGAAGCCCTCCGCTTCTCCAAGCGCATCAACTACCTGGGAAAACGCATTCGAACCGTCGCCTGCTTCCCCGACGGCTGCCTCCGCTGCGCGCAGAAGATCGCCCTCCCAGGCACCGATTTGCGAGTCGCGTGCCACGCGGCGGCCTGCGGGAGGCAAAAGCGAGAGTGCCTCGCTCACAAGCACCTCGGTCTCGGGGCGCGGGATGAGCACGCCTGGGCGCACCTTCACCGCAATATGGCGGAACGCAACCTCGCCGGTGATGTATTGCAGCGGCTCACCAGCCCCGCGGCGCGACACGTAACCGCGAAGGATGTTGCGCTCCTCCATCGAGAGGGGCCTCTCGAAATTGACGTAAAGCTCCACGCGACGCAGCCCCGTGGCCTCGGCAAGAAGCCATTCCGCCGAAAGACGCGGGTTCTCGTCGCCCTTGCGCGCAAGATACCCCTGCGTCCACTCGAGCGCAGCTTTGATTGTCCACACTTCTTCCGTCATCGGGAAACAACCCCTTCCAAAGGCACACGATGATTGATGCCCCTGCGCTCGGCTTCGCCGTGCTCGGGGTTGGAAAGCCCACTGGGCTTTTCAATAGTCCATACGTCATCCGTCATCGGAAAACAACCCCTTCTCACATCGCACCAGCTTGCGGTAAAACCAACAAGAAAGGCCCCTCCCTTAGACTCGCAAGATGCAGAGGGGCAACGCGCACTCTCTCGGTACGCGAGCCCGCATCATCGTGCAAGCGCAAGGCAGAGGCCCTTCACGGCGTCACATTTCTTGTCGCACGTCAGGACAGCGAAACTAAACAGCTTCGGCGAGCTTGCGGGCGCGGTCGGCCGCCTGAAGCGCGGTGATGACATCGCCAAGCCCGTCGCCTTCGAGAACCGAGCTGTACGTGGAATTGAAACCGATGCGATGATCGGTCACACGGTCCTGAGGAAGGTTGTAGGTGCGAATCTTCTCAGAGCGGTCGCCCGAGCCAATCTGCGCGAGGCGCTCAGCGCCTTCGGCGGCCTGCTGCTCAGCGAGCATCTTCTCGTAGAGGCGCGCGCGAAGAACGGCCATAGCCGCAATCTTGTTCTGCAGCTGCGACTTCTGGTCCTGAGACTGCACGACAAGACCGGTCGGCAGGTGCGTGATGCGCACGGCGGAGTCGGTCGTGTTAACGCACTGTCCACCGGGGCCGCCAGCGCGGAACACGTCGATGCGCAGGTCGTTCTCGTTGATGTCGACCTCAACCTCGTCGGCCTCGGGAAGCACGGCAACGGTCGCCGTGGACGTATGGATGCGGCCCTGGCTTTCCGTCTTGGGCACGCGCTGCACGCGGTGCACGCCGGACTCGTACTTCATGACCGAGTACACCTTGTCGCCCTTCACCTTGAACTGGATTTCCTTGTACCCGCCAGCCTCGGACGGGGAAACGTCCATGAGCTCGATCTTCCACTTCTGAGAAGAGCAGAAGCGCTCGTACATCTTGAAGAGGTCGCCTGCGAAGATTGCCGCCTCGTCGCCGCCGGCAGCAGCGCGAATCTCCACGATGATGTCCTTCTCGTCAGCAGGGTCCGAGGGAATGAGCATGAACTTGATGTCCTCTTCGAGGGCGGGCATCTTCGATTCAGCCTCGGCGATGGTCTCCTGCGCGAACTCCTTCATGTCGGGATCGGCGAGCATCTCCTTGGCGTCGTCGATGTCGCTGCAGCATGCGAGGTACTCGCGTGCCTTCGCGGCGAGCGGGCCCTGGTTCGCGTATTCCTTGGCGAGGTGGTTGTATGCTTTTTGATCGGCGAGAACCGAAGGGTCGCTCATCTTCGCCTGGAGCTCCTCGTAGGCGGAAATGATCTTCTCAAGCTTCTCGCGCATGTCGTTATCTTGCATTGCGTGCGTTCCTTTATGCGAATTGCGTTATCCGTAGCTGAACAATGATACCAAAAGGGCGCCCCTCGCGTGAGAGACGCCCTGAGACCTTCGCAGGAAATACGCTCATGGAGGCGAAATCGTCGGCGAAAGCGAAACTTTGCAGGTTGGAAGCTTCGTTTTACTGCAACACGTCACGCTCAAGCGTTGCAGTCATCTTGCCAACGGCGGAGCGCCAGGCCGAACCTTGCGGGTCAAGGTAACGCGTGCCGTCGACATTCTTGCCATCCATGACGCCCGCGTCGAGAGCCCAGGCCAAGCTGGCGCGCGCCCAGGGGCTCACCGACGAAGCGTCGGGCATGGAAGCAAGCTTCGAGCCGTCGCTCGACAAATTGACCCCGTAGAGAATGTTTGCGTACTTAGCGATCATCACCGCGAACTGCTCGCGCGTGACGTAGTCTTCGGGTCCGAACAAGTTAAGCGGAGTGCCGTCAACGGGGTCCGTGTAGCCGCCGATGATTCCCGCCGCACGGGCCCAGTTGATTGCATCCGAATAGTACGAGTCGCTGGGCACGTCATAGAACTGCTCCACCGAAACGTCCGGCTTGCCCGCCATACGCCACAAGATCATCGCAACGTCGCCGCGCTTGATCGAGTCGTAGACGCCCAGTCGGTGAGTGCCGTCGTTGTAGCCCGTGATGAGACCATTGTTGAGCATGTACACCATGGTATCGGCATACCACTCGCCCGCCTCGAAATCGGGGAAGAACAGGCCCAGGTTGCACTGGCCCATTTCGAGATTAACATTGTAGGTTCCGTTTACGGCAGCTTGCTCGGTGGTCTCGAACGGTTGATAGCCGAAGACCTCGACCCAATAGCCATCGAAGCACGCAACGCCGACCGTGTTGAATTCCTCGTTGATCATGTTCGCATAGTGACCTGGGGAGTTTGTCCACCAATCGTTAGCTTCCGCTACGTCGTACGTTGTCCCAAGGATGTTCTCGCCGAGCGCAGAGTAGGGGTTGCTCAGCATGACATCTTCGACCACGGTGAAGCAATCCTCGCCACTCGGACGCGTATGGCTGAAGAAGGGGCCGTAAATTCCACTGATCGAAATCTCGGCGGCGCGCTGCATCGCACAGACCTCGAGCTCATAGCTCCACGTCAGAGGGGCCGCGCCCACTGCGCTGCGGGCCTCGTTGATATAATCGAGCATGTTGCGGGCAGTGTCCTGATAGAACGTGCCCTGCGTGACGAAGGTGACCGTCGGCTTGTCCACGCGGCCGTAAACGCTCTCGGGAGCGATGCCCCCATCGGAGCAGTCCCAGGTGGCAACCTGGCCCGCCTGAAGCGCCCCATTCGCGACGGGTTCCGCGTTGATAGTGCCATCAGCCCAGGCCACGGCAGGAATCGTACTGAGTAGTGCGAACATCGCAAATGCGACGATGCCCTTTCGAAGCGAACTTATCATCTCTCTCCTCGTTATCGCAAGCTTATACGCCTCCGACACTATACCCCAATATGGGCCCTACTAAAACAGTGCCTCGCTCGCGTCAAACGTGATTTTACCTTCGCTTTTGCAAACGGCCTCGCCGAGCGCATGGCTCGCTCGCCAGCGAGCCTCACCCGCACTCCCGCTCACCCGCTACCGCGAGGCGACGTATGCGGCGGCGCTCTCGGCGGCTATCGCCCCGTCGGAGACGGCCGTCACCACCTGGCGCAAGCCCTTCGCGCGCACATCGCCCGCCACGAACACGCCGGGCACACTCGTAGTGCCCGACTCATCGGCCACAATGTAGCCGCCCTCGTCAACAGAAAGCGCGCCCTCGAGAAAATCGGTGTTGGGAATCGTCCCGATTGCGACGAACAGCCCTTCGGCAGGAAGCATCCTCCGCGCTCCGGTTGCCACATCCTCGACCTTCACGGCGGAAAGACGCCCCTCTTCCGAGCGCAGATCGGCAATGCGCGAGTTCCACACGAACTCGACGTTGGGAAGCGAGGAGAGGCGCTCGCGGTCGACCGCCGAGGCGCGAAGCGTGTCGCGGCGATGGATGAGGTAGACGCGCTCGCAGATGCGCGCGAGGTACTTCGCGTCCGCCGCGGCAGTGTTCCCGCCGCCGAGCACGCACACGCTTTTTCCGCGGAAGAAGTTGCCATCGCAGGTCGCGCAATACGACACACCGCGTCCAGCGAGCTCATCTTCCCCCGCAAGGCCCATCTTGCGCGGCCGCGCGCCCGTCGCCACGATGACACTTCTCGCCTTATGTTGGCCGAAAGGCGTCGTGAGCGTCTTCACCTCGCCCGAGAAGTCGACCGCCGTCACTTCCTCGCTCACGATGGTCGCGCCAAAGTGCTCGGCCTGCTCCTTCATCGCCCAAGCGAGCTCGAAGCCGTCTGCTCCTTCAGCAAAGCCCGGGTAGTTTTCCACCCGCTCGGTTTGAGCAAGCTGTCCACCAGGGGAAATCCTCTCGTAAATGGCGACTGAAAGCCCCGCGCGCGCCGCATAGAGCCCTGCCGTGAGCCCAGCGGGCCCCGCGCCGATCACCGCCACGTCGAGCACGTCGTTTTCGTTCATGGCATTTCCGCCTTTCACCCGATTGCATCCCGTTCTCACAGAGTATACCCTCGAAACGCAAAAAGGCGCTGCAAGGCGAACGTCGCCCCACAGCGCCTTCCCATTGCGCTCGGATAATACAGTTTACGCGAACAGCGCGAGCACGTTCTGCTTCGGCTGCACGCCCACCATCTGGCGCTTCGGCGCGCCACCCTCGAACAGGATCAGCGTCGGCACGCTCATCACGCCGTAGCGCTGCGCGATGTCGGGGCTTTGATCGATGTCGAGCTTGTACACCTTGGCCTCGCCGGTCTTCTCAGCGGCTACTTCCTCGATCACGGGGCCGAGCATGCGGCACGGGCCGCACCATGTCGCGAAGAAATCCACAAGAACGGGGACGTCGGATTTCAGAACCTTCTCATCGAAATCCGAAGAAGTTACCATTTCGCTCATGTTCCCTTCCTCCTGAACAAGTGATTTGAAACCAGGTTCCGCGTCGAGCGTTACGCCCGACGCTTGCACTAACGTATTGTATCGCTTACCCGCGAAACGTAAACGAGGCGTTACTGGAACGGCATGAAACTGAACTATAATGGCACCCGATAAGAGAAAGGGTGCCCTATGAGCGAGCCTACGGAAGACCAGCTTTCAAATTGCGCGACCAGCACCGCAGATGAGAACAGAGAACCGGGCGAAGGCGGCAGCGAGCCCGTCCATGCGCACAAGGCGCCCGCGTGGGAGGGTGTACCGCTTGCCCACGCGAACCTCGTGCTCGAAGGCGGGGCGATGCGCGGGCAGTTCACCGCGGGCGTGCTCGATTTCTTCATGGACCAGAAGCTTTTCTGCGAATACGTCGTCGGCGTGTCGGCGGGCGCGCTTTGTGGCGGGAACTACGTGGCGGGTGCGCCCGGCAGGTCAAGCCTGATCAACGTGAAGTACGCCGCCGACAACCGCTACCTGTCGATGCAGAGCTTCGTCCGCACGGGAAACGCCTACGGCCGCGAGTTCGCCTTCCACGAGATCCCCGACGTGCTCGACCCGTTCGACTACGAGGCGTTTCGCCGCTCGCCCATCCGATTCGAAGCCGTGTCGACCAACCTCGAAACCGGCGAGGCCGACTACCACGAGGTGCGCGACTACCACGATGACCTGCCCTATCTCATCGCGTCGTCATCGATGCCGCTCGTAAGCCAAATCGTCGAGGCAGACGGCAAGCTGCTTCTCGACGGCGGCACCTCCGACAGCGTGCCGCTTCTCCACTCGATGCTCACCGACGCGAAAAAGCACATCGTCGTGCTCACCCAAGCCGCCGGCTACGAGAAGAAGCCGAACAAGCTCATGGCGCTCATGCGTCAGCGCTACGCCGACTACCCGTACTATATTGATCGCCTGCAGTATCGCCACTACGAGTACAACCGCCTTTACCGCTGGATCGAGCGCGAACAAGCAGCGGGGCGCATCTTCGTGATTCGCCCGCCCGAGCCTGTCACCGTATCCTCCATGGAACACGACACCGAGAAGCTACTCGCGTTGTACGAGCAGGGGCTTGCCGAAGCGGCCCGGCTGTGGCCGAAACTGCAGGAGTACCTCGCAGACTAACAGACCGCCGAACCGTCAGCAGAGAAGACCCCATGCCCACCGACTTCATATCGCTGTTCACCGCCGCACTCGTCGCCGCGGCAGCCCCCATCATCGCCAAGCTCGTCCCGCGCGGGCTCGTCCCCGAAACCGTCATCCTGCTGTTGGCGGGCGCGCTCTTAGGGCCCTACATGGCGGGAATCATCGAGCTGACCGACTCGATCGACATGCTCTCCGAGCTCGGCCTCGCATTCCTATTCCTCCTTGCAGGCTATGAGATCGACCCGAAGAGCCTTTCGGGAAAGCAGGGGAAGAAGGGGCTTGCCACCTGGTTTATCAGCATGGCGATCGCGCTTGTTCTCGTGCTTTTGTCGCCGAGCCTCTCCGTAAGCCACATCGACGGGCTCGCTGTGGCCATCGCGCTCACCACGACGGCGCTCGGCACGCTCATGCCGATCATCAAGGAGCGAGACCTCGAGGGGACCCCCGTCGGCGAGGGCATCCTGTCGTTTGGCACCTGGGGCGAGCTGTGCCCCGTGCTCGCCATGGCGCTCCTGCTCTCGTCACGCAGCGAGTGGAAGACACTGCTCATCCTCGCCGTGTTCATACTCGTTTGCGTGATCATGGCGATCGTGCCCGCCAAAGCGCGCCGCGGCGGACATCGCATCTATCGATTCCTCGCGAGCAAGCGCAACACCACCTCGCAGGCGTTCGTGCGCGTGACGGTAGTGCTTTTGATCGGGCTCGTCACCGTATCGGCCGTGTTTCAGCTCGATATCGTACTCGGCGCGTTCGCCGCGGGATTCATCCTGCGCTATGTCATCCCCGAAGGAGACAACGAGCTCGAGTCGAAGCTCGACGCAATCGGCTACGGGTTCCTCATCCCCGTGTTCTTCGTCGTTTCCGGCGCGAAGATCGACCTCGCCGGCGTGGGCGAGAACCCGCTTCTGCTCGTCTTGTTCATCTGCGCGCTGCTCTTGGTGCGGGCCGTGCCTATCGTCGTGGCGCTCTCGCTCGGCAAGGGCGAGGACAAGCTATCCATGCACAACCGCATCACCGTGGCGCTCTACTGCACGACGGCGCTGCCGCTCATCGTCGCGGTGACGTCGGTTGCCGCGAAGGCGGGCGCGATGACCCAAGACGTCGCGGGCACGCTCGTCGCCGCAGGTGCCGTGACCGTGTTCCTCATGCCGTTTCTGGCATCGCTCACCTACCGCGTGATCGACGCGAAGCCGATTGCCGCGGTGCAGGAAATCGCCGCGCACCCGAGCGACATCCGCACGATTCTGCACGAGCACTTGGATATGGAGCGCATGATGGTGCGCCAGGAAGCTGCCGCACGCCTCGCCGTGCACGCAAGCGAATCGAAGGACGAGGATATCCCCTGGCAAGAAGCAGCTTTCGCCCTACAGCGCAAGACCGAACGCAAGCGCGCGCTTGATGCGCTGCTCGATTCTGCGGCCCAGGACATCGCTGCGCACAAAGACGAAATCGAGCAGTACATCGAGGAAGGACCGCGCGGCGACATCGTCGAGAAAGCGGCGCAACAGCGCGAAGAACGCCGCAAGAGGCTCGCTCAGGCGGCAGTTCGCGAGCATCGGCGCCGACAAAGCGAAATTGGCCGCATGATGAACCGCGAAAAGAAGGAACGCTAACGAGGCCCGCGGCAAGCCGACGGGCGAAACGGCAGGAAACGCAGCAGCCGAGGTACGAGAAGCCCAGTCGCGCGAAGCCGCCGCGGGAGAATCTCAGTCGCAGCTGGCCACAACGCACGAAGCCGGGTCGCACCCACGCGGCCCGGCTTCTTTATGCAACAACCAGTTCCCTTCGCAACCCTCTACTCGGGGAAGAACACCTCGCGCATGCGCTTCTCCTCCGCCGCATCGCGCCGCCCGAGGAGGCTTCCTAACACCATGAGCACGCCCGCGACCGTGATGCCGATCACGATTTGGTGCAAGCCCATCACCTTGAAACCAAGCGCCATGCACAAGCAGTACGAGGCGGTGCCGCCGATCATCGATAGCAGCGCGCCCCGTTTCCCCGCGCGCTTCCAGAACAGACCGCACACAAGCACCCAGAAAAACGCGGTCTCAAGGCCGCCGAACGCGAACATGTTAATCTTCCAGATGACGTCGGGCGGGACGACGGCCAGCACGAACACGATCGCACCCACGCAGAGCGTGACGGCTTGGCTTGACCGCGCGATGGTGCGCTCGGTGGGCTTTTTGCCGGTCGATTCGCAGTGATGCAGGTAGACGTCCTTGATAATGGCCGAAGACGAAGCAATGAGCAGGGACGACACCGTGGAAATCGACGCCGCGATCGGGCCTATGATGGCCACACCGGCAAGCCAGGGCGGAAGCGTCTGCGCGATGGCCTGCGGGATGATATTGTCGACGCTGCCGCCATAGCTGGCGAGATCGCCCGTGAGCACGCCCGCGGACAGCACGCCGAGGGAGGTCACGCCGATCATCATGAGGCCGATGATGACCGTGCCCATGATCATCGCGCCGTGGAGCGCATTGGTGTTCTTGAAGCCCATGCAGCGCACCGCCGATTGGGGCAGGACGAACGTGAAGATGCCCACAAGCAGCCACTGCGTGAAGTACAGCGACGCGGGCATGAAGCCGCCGCCGAAGGGCTCGAGCATCTCGGGGCGGTTTGCACGGATGGTGTCCATGATGTTCTCGTAGCCGCCGCCGGCGGTGAGGATGCCCGCTGCGAGCACGAAAATGCCGATGAGCATGGCGACGCCGCATATCGCGTCGGTCACCGCAACCCCGCGGAAGCCGCCGATGGTGGTGAACAGCACGACCGCGACGCCGAAGAGCACGAGCCCCACCAGATACGAGTACCCGGTGACGGCCTCGAAGAGCTTCGCGCCGCCCACGAACTGCGCGACCATCGTCGCCGCGAAGAAGAGCACGACCACGACCGCGCTCACGTTGGCGAGCGCGTTAGAGGAATAGCGCGCGCGGATGACGTCGATCACGGTGACGGCATCGAGCTTGCGCGAGACGAGCGCCATTTTCTTCCCCAGGATGCCGTAGAGCAGAACGAGGGCTGTGACCTGAACGACTGCCATGTAAACCCAGCCCCAGCCAACGAGCCACGCCTGCCCGGGGCCGCCCACAAACGAGCTCACCGAGCCGTAGGTTGCGATCGTCGTCATAGCGAGTACGAATCCGCCAAGGGCGCGATTGCCGATGAAGTATTCCTTCACGAAACCGCCGCCGGCCACATGCGTGCGCCGGCGCACAACAAGGCTCACCGCAAGCGCAAGGATAAGGAATAAGACAAGGGGCACGAGTGCAACGAGGTTACTCATGGCGCGCACCCTCCTCGCATGCCCCATCGGAGGTGGAGGCATTAACCGAATCGTCGTCCAAGTCGAAATCGACGAAGACGCGACGGCTCAGCACGACCGCGGCGACGATCGCGGCGATCCATGGCGCCACACACCCGCCGATGATCCAAAGCGGCGTGTGGAACACCTCGATATCCGTTCCGGCAAGCCCGAAGCCGCCGACAAGCCACACGATGATAATGCAGGCCAGCGCGATAACCGTCGCCCGCGCCTCCTTGTTCGCCTGCCGCATTTTGTCGCAATAGCCCCGCATTGATGGACTGCTCACGAAACGCCCCTTCCCAACCGGTGTCGTTTCCCCATGCTATCATCTGCCGCGCACGGGCGGGACGGGCAATTCTACCAACTTGGCTAAACGACGGGCGGGCGCCAATCGCGCAGGACGCTAGCCCCGCTAGACAACAGGCGGGCGCCAGTCGGGCAGCCCCTTCTTGCGACGGTTCGCGTTGTAGCCGACGATGTTGTCGATCGAGCCCTGCATGCCGAAGGGGATGTAGTCGAGGTTCTCCAAATCCTCGGGAAGATAGCTCACAAGCGAGAGCGGCGCGGTTTGCTCCACATGCTCGGGGGCAGGCCCCGGCACCGCGCAAAAGCCCACGACCGGCGCGCCTTTCGCCACGAGCTTGCGCTCGTAGCCGCTCCACGGCTCATCAGGAAACATCCCTCGCACGTCGTCGGTTTCCCACTCGATCTTGTAGCCTGCCAGCTCAAGCTGCGTCAAGGAGAAATCGCGAAACGGGGTGGAGTCGGTGCGCATGCGCACGGTGCCGCCTTCCTCAAGCACGCGGCGGTACTTCATCAGGCGATCGAGATAGGTCAGACGACGGGGCGCGCGCTTCTTCTTGGGAAACGGCGTCGGGAAGTTGATGAGGATACTTGCTAGCTCCCCCTCGTCGAACAGCTCGAGAACGTCAGGGTCCTCATCGTGCAGGAAGACGACGTTTCCCGCGCCCGCCTCGCATGCCGCCTCGGCCGAGCGCATCACGCAGATGGGGTCGACGTCGATGCCCACGAAAAGCGTCTCAGGATCGGCCTCGGCACGCGCCACCGTGTACTCGCCCTTGCCGCACCCCAAATCGAGCACGACGCGGGAAAACGCCTCGTCATCTGGGCGCACGTCCCCTTCAGGTGCCCAAAGGCGCCACGCCCCCCGGCGAGCGGACGGCTCGAACTCGAGCGCTGCCTTCGCGCCTTCCATCCGCTTCTCAAGTGAAAACCCCTTGTGCAAACGACATGCCGCCGTGCGCATCTTCCCATCCTCCAACCGAAATCAACAAAAACGGCGGGCGCCCATCGCAGGACAGCCCGCCGCAACAGCCAATCACACCAGGCCACACGAGGTTTATGCGCGCGTGCGAATCTCCTCGCACACCTTCGCGCAGAAGTCCTCGATCGTGGAGGGGTGCGTCTCGTTCGTGCGGTCGCGCACGGAGATGGTGCCCTCCTCGGCCTCCTTCTCACCCACGATCACCATATAGGGCACGCGGTCGATGGAGCGCGCCTCGCGGATCTTGTAGCCAATCTTCTCGTCGCGGTTGTCCACCACGACGCGGATGCCGGCTGCCTCGATCGCGTCGGCGACCTTGTGCGCGTAATCGCGGCTCTTCTCGGAAACGGGAAGCACCTTCACCTGCATCGGCGCGAGCCACACGGGGAACTTGCCCGCATAATGCTCGATCAGGATGCCGATGAAGCGCTCGACCGAGCCGTAGCACACGCGATGGAGCATGACCGGGCGCTTCTTCGAGCCGTCCGCGTCGGTGTATTCCAGATCGAAGTTCTGCGGCATCTGGAAGTCGAGCTGCACGGTGCCGCACTGCCAGGTGCGTCCGAGCGAGTCGTTCAGGTGGAAGTCGATCTTGGGGCCGTAGAAGGCGCCGTCGCCCTCGTTGACCTCGTATTCCATACCGAGCTCTTCAAGCGCGGTCTTAAGGCCGGCCTCGGCTGCGGCCCAATCCTCGTCAGAGCCCATCGAATCCTCGGGGCGCGTGGAAAGCTCGACGTGGTAGGTGAACCCGAACTGCTGGTAGACCGAGTCGATGAGCTTGACGACGCCCACGATTTCCTCGGTCAGCTGGTCGGGACGCACGAACAGGTGCGCATCGTCCTGATTGAAGCAGCGCACGCGGAACAGGCCGTGCAGCGCGCCCTTCATCTCGTGGCGGTGCACCAGTCCGATCTCACCCGCACGAATAGGCAGGTCGCGATAGCTATGCGGCTTGGACGCGTACACGAGCACGCCGCCCGGGCAGTTCATCGGCTTCACGCAGTACTCTTCTTCGTCGATGACCGTCGAGTACATGTTGTCCTTGTAGTGGTCCCAGTGGCCCGACGTCTGCCACAGCTGCTTGTTCATGATCATCGGCGTGGAGATTTCCACGTAGCCGGCCTTCTTGTGAATCTCGCGCCAGTAGTCGAGCAACGTGTTCTTCAAGATCATGCCGTTGGGCAGGAAGAACGGGAAGCCAGGCGCCTCGTCGCGCATCATGAAGATGTCCATCTCGCGGCCGATGCGGCGATGGTCGCGCTTCTCGGCCTCTTCGAGGTTGTGCAGGTACTCCTCGAGCTCCGACTTCTTGAAGAAGGCCGTGCCATAGAGGCGCTGCAGCTGCTCGCGCGTCGCGTCGCCGCGCCAATAGGCACCGGCGAGCTTCATCATCTTGAAGGCGCCGATTTTGCCGGCGGAGGGGACGTGCGGGCCGGCGCACAAATCGACAAAGGACCCGTGGCGGTAGATCGAGATTTCCTGGTCGGTCAAGTCGTCGATGTGTTCCAACTTGAAGCGCTGGTCAGCGAAGATCTTCTTCGCCTCGTCGATGCTCACGACCTCGCGCACGAAGGGTTCGTCGGCCTTGACGATTTCGGCCATCTTCTTCTCGATGGCGCCGAAGTCGTCGGAGGAGATATTGTTAGGAAGCTCAAAATCGTAGAAGTAGCCATCGTCGGTCGCAGGGCCGAAGGCGATCTGCGTGCCGGGATAGAGCTCCTGCACGGCTTCCGCCATGATGTGGGCGCAGGAGTGGCGCATGATGTGAAGCGCCTCGGGGCTTTTCGCGGTGATGATCTCAACGGTTGCCCCATCCGTCACGGTTGCTGTGAGGTCGACCAGTGTGCCATCGACCTTGCCAGCCAGCGCAGCCTTCGCAAGGCCCGCGCCGATGGAAGCCGCAACGTCGGCGACGGTCGCGCCGGCAGCGAGCTCTTTTACCGAGCCATCGGGTAGTGCAATATTCATGAGAGTCCTTCCCCATGCCAGGCGGCCATCCCGCCTGAACCGTTGATTTCCTCGCTTGCGCAATTCGAAACACAAGCCAAACAAACATAATAAGCGATGAAAACGCTTGCGCAACCGCAAGCACGAAACTTGCGTTAAGATAGTGCGGTTTCGGAAGGCGAAACGAAAACGAACCGCACAACGAAGGAGCATCCGTCCATGAGCGTTGAGCCTCAGGCAACCGTATGGATCACCGGCGCCGCCGGGCGCATGGGCCGCACGATCAACGCGCGACTCGACCACGATCGATATCGCGTCGTGACGACCGATAGGGAACTTGATATCGTCGACCTGCAGCGAAGCCTCGCCTTCGCCGAGTCGGAGAAGCCCTCTTTCGTCATCAACTGCGCCGCTCTTGCAAGCCGTACCGAGGCCGAGGCCAACCCCGACCGAGCCTATCAGGTGAACGCGCTCGGCGCGCGCAACCTCGCCATCGCGAGCGCCTCGGTGGGGGCGACGCTTGTGCACCTGTCAACCGACGATTTGTTCCCCGCCATGTCCGAGCATCCCTTCAACGAGTTCGACCCGACCGACCCGCCGCACGTCTACGGCAAGTCGAAGCTCGCCGGCGAGCGGTTCGTGTGCGAGCTCAACCGCCGCCACATCATCGTGCGCTCGTCATGGGTCTACACCGCCGAGCCTGACGACATCCTCCCTCGCGCGCTGAAGGCGAGCCGCGAGGGTCGCACCGTGTACGTGCCCGCGAACCAGTTCGCGTGCCCCACCTCGGCCGATACGTTCGCCAAGGCCGTCGTGGCCGTCATGGAGTCCAACGAGTTCGGCACCTTCCATGCCGCCTGCACGGGCGTGACGAGCCGCTTCGAGTTCTTCGAGCGCGCCTTCGAGCTGGTGGGAGAACCGATTGGCAACCTGCGCGGAGCGAGCAAGCCCGAGCACGGCTACCGCATCGAGCTCGACAACATGATGGCGCGCCTGACGGGCGTGTTCGAGATGCCCACCTGGGAAGACGACCTGGCCGCCTTCGTCGCGAGCCACGATTTGGCAGCAGGCGGCGAGAAGTAAGCGGCGAGCCCCGGCGGCCCCAGAGGAAGACGCGTGCCCCACCGTCGAGGGTACGCTCCCACCGTCAAGGGCGTTCCACTCCCGATTGAAGGACACTTCGCCCCTCCGCAGAGGAACGCGCTACTCCTTCGCGACCCAGTTCTCGCGACCCTGCTTGTACACGCGCACGCCCTCGACGTCGGCAAGATAGCCAGCAAGATGCGGATACCCGAGCTCACGGACCTTGAAGGACTTGAAGCGCGTGCGCACGCGTTTGGAGAGCTCGGCAACGGCAATGCCGTCCTTGCCCGCCTCGGCCACTTCCGCGCGAATGAAATCGTCGGGAGTCGCAGGAGTTGCAGAGGCCTTGCGCGAACGGCTGCGGCGGCGCTTCGCGGGCGCCTGGGCCTTGCCGCCTTCAGCGGACTCACCTGCCGTCTGAGCCTGAGCCTTGCCGGCGCGGTTCGCCTCGTCGGCAGCCTGCGCCTTGTCAGCCCGGTCATCTCCAGCAGCCGCCTTATTCTTTCGCGCGGTGGACGCCTTTTTCTTGCTCGCCCCATCGCTCTCAGCCGGTTTAGCCTCATTAGCTGCCGTATCCTGAGTCCCTGCCTCTTCGGCCTGCGAGGCGTCAGCCGCATCGGAGGCGGCCTCTTGCTCCCCTGCGGGCGAATCGCTGGACTCGCCCTGCTGATCGGTCGATACCGCCTGCGACTCAGCAGCCTCGGAGGTTACCTCCTGCCGTCCATCGGCTGCCTCATCAGTCTTCGTGTCGGCAGATTCACCCTGGTCAGCGCCAGAAACCTTGGATGATTTGCGACGGCGGCTGCGGCGACGGCGCGACTTCGAGCTGTGCGAGGACGCATCCTCGCCTCCCTCGCTCTCCGAATCCTCAGAAGCGCTCGCAGTTTCAGTTTGCTCGCCCGCTTGCTCGCCAGCGCCCTCGGGATCAGAAGGCTTCTCAGCCGCCGCACGCTCGTGCTCGACGCCTTCCGCAAGCTCGACCCGCACGTTCGAGCCGTCCTTGCGAATAGTGACGCTCTTGAACTCGCCGAGAAGCTTCGAGAGCAGGTTCGTGCCGAACGAGCGCACGTCGAAGTCGGGGTAGCGCTTGAGCAGGCGGCTTCCCACCTCGCCTAAGCCCGTCGACTTCCCGTTGTTCTGGTTGTCGGTGATGATATCGACGACTGCGCGCTCGACCTCCTCGATGGTCAGGCTCGACGAGGAGCCGTTGGCCTTGTCGCGACGCGCCTCGCCGATGAGCAGCTCAAGCGTGGTGAAGATGTCGCATGCCTTGCGAAACGGCGTGGGCGTTTTCTTCTCGCCCATCCCGATCACCGTAAGGCCGCTCTCGCGGATACGGCTCGCCAGGCGCGTGAAATCGCTGTCGCTCGACACGAGACAGAAGCCCTCGACCGAGTTCGTATAGAGGATGTCCATCGCGTCGATGATCATGGCCGAGTCGGTGGCGTTCTTGCCGACGGTGTAGCTGAACTGCTGAATCGGTGTGATGGAATTGTCGAGCAGCGCATCTTTCCACTTGGCGTGCAGGGTGCTCGTCCAGTCGCCGTAAATGCGCTTGTAGGTGATGGTGCCGTATTTCGAAAGCTCGTCGAGAATGGGCTTGATGTACTTCGATGACACGTTGTCCGCGTCGATAAGCAGCGCAAAGCGCTTGTCAAATGAGGGTTTTTGTTCCACAGGTTCTCCTTTTGCGGCGCCCGCGAACGGACGCTCATTGTTCGCCCCCATGATACAACAGCACTCCCATCACCGCATTATCCTCACAAAGCGCGCGGGCAGGACACGACGGGCGAAAGCGGACGGGCGCCTTCCGCAACGCGGCGGGCGCTAGGTTAGACGCGCCCGTCACGATGCGGCAGGCGCTAGGCGTAGTCGTAATGCTTGCGCAGGCCGACGAGAAAGCCGCCGGTAAGAAACATCGACGCGATCTCGGCGACCACGATGGAAAGCCAGATGCCGTCGACGCCGATGATCGCCGGCAAAAACATCACTGCCGCGCACTCGAACACGAGCGTGCGCAAAAACGATATGAGCGCCGAGACGAGGCCGTTGTTGAGCGCCGTGAAGAACGCCGAGCCGAAAATGCTCACGCCCACGAAGATGAATGCGAGCGAATACTCGCCGAGGGCAGAGACGGTCATCTCGCACAGGGCGGGGTCGTATCCCACGAACACCGCCGCAAGCGGGTGCGCGAAGAGGTGCGTGAGTACGGTGATCAGCGCGCCCCCCGCCACCATCACGCCAAGACAGGTGCGGAACAAGCCTTTGAGCTCGGCGGAGTTCTTCGCGCCGTAATGGTAGCTGATGATGGGCGAGGAGCCGACCGTGAAGCCCATGAGAAGCGACACCGCGATCCACGCAACGTATTGGATAACGCCGTAAATCGCGACGCCATCAGGGCCGATGTAGGCCATCAGCTGGAAGTTGTAGACCATCGACACGAGCGACATGGAAAGGTTCGAGACAAGCTCCGACGAGCCGTTCACGCAGACGCGCCCCAAAGCCCGCACGTCGATAAGCGGACGACCCAGGCGCAGCGTGCTCGAGTTCGGCCGCACGAAATAGAGGAACGGGATCGCACCGCCAAGGACCTCGCTTATCGCCGTCGCCAGGGCAGCACCCGCCAGGCCCCACTGGAACACGATGATGAACAGGGCGTCGAGCGCGATGTTGGCAACGCCGGCAACCACCATGACGCAAAGCCCCACCTTGGGCTTGCCCGCAGCGGTCAACAGGCTCTGGAAAGTTTCCTGCAACATGAAGAAAGGAAGCGAGAACGCCAGGATGCTGCCGTACACGACGCATTCCTCAAGCAGCGATCCTTCGGCACCTAATGCACCAGCGACAGACCCTACGGCCAGGAACACCACAATCCCGCACGCGATGCCCACGATGAGCGTCGCGTACACGATAAGCGAGAACAGCCCGCGGGCGCGCTTGTCATCGCCCTCCCCCATCGTTTTGGCGACGAGCGCCGTGCCTCCCGTGCCGAACATGTACCCGAGCGCGCCGAGCATCATGAACAGCGGATAGACAAGGTTTAAGGCAGCGAAGGATTCCTTGCCGACGAAGTTCGACACGAACAGGCCGTCGATCACGCCATAGATCGAGGTGAAGAGCATCATGGCGCAGGTGGGGGCGGTGAAGCGTGCGAGCCGCCCAAGCGTGAAATGGTCGGATATCTGGATGGCCATGGCTTATCGTACCTTTTTATTCGGAGTGGAAAGACACCCGCCCGAGGGCGCAGCCTCGCCCTCCCCGCCGCGCTTGGCAGCTCCGTCGTTTCGAGATGCGGAAGCGTCGCCTTGCGCTACAGCCTTGACCCCTCGGGGCGCAGCTTCGCCATCCAGAAGCGCGGTCTTGCTGTTTTGCGAGGTCAGGCGCACCCCAGGGATATCCGCGAAATGCGAGCGCAGAGCATCGGTGTAGCGCCGTCCGAGGAGAAGCGACAGTTCGAGTTCCCTGTCGTCGAATTCCCTCAGCGCCGCAAGTTCCGCCTCGACCATAGGGACGATTGTGCGCTCGGCGAGCTCAAGGCCCACCGGAGTCAGATGCGCGAGCAGACCGCGACGGCCCGGACCGCTCTTGAGCTCAACCACTCCCTCGCGCTCGAGCTTGTGAATGGAGCTGTTCACCGTTTGCTTGCCGATACACATCTGCACGCAGATATCCCGCTGCGAGATGCCCTTTTCGCCCGCAAGGAAAATGGCGTACAGGATACTGAACGCGCTCTCGGAGATTCCGAACGACGTCGCAACGTCGCGATAGAGCTGGTTCTGCTCGCGCCAAAAACTGCCGAACGCCTCGTAGGCACGCGCGATATTACCTGGGATAGAAGTGCCCAGCGGGCTCGAAGCGCCCATCGGGCTCGAGTCGCTCAGCGGGCTTGCACTTGCCAACCTCGCTTCGCCTGGCGCGGTCGTGTCCGCCGAGCTTGCCGCGTTTGAGTTGCCCATCGCGTTTATGTCGAGCGTCGAATTCCCTTTGCTCATCCTTGCCCTTTAGTCCGATTTCGTACTATTATTGTACTGTAGTACGAAATCGGACTCACGAGAACACCGCGCACGCAATATGCACAACTAAAGCTCGCCTTCTTAGGTGGGAACGCGATAAATCGTATTTGTTAGACTCCTTTATAATTAAAAACCGCAGGTCAGCGCTCTGCCGTTCAATTAATTAGGACTCTAGCTGTACAAGAATGACGATAATTTGCAAAACAAGAGATAGTCTCGCGGCGCATTCCCTCACTTCGTCGCCTCAATTAACGGAATGCGCAGAGATATTCCCCACTTTGCTAGATTTTGGGGAATATTTTAATTAGTAGCCATACTATATTTGAAAACTATCGTCGTTTTTGTACACAACCCCACCGCGCGCCCGCCACTGCACCCCGAGCGATCGCACCGCGCGACCCCGCCGCGCCACTGCGCGCCCGCCACCACCGCGCCACCGCGCGCCCGCCGCGCCGCACGGCGCTCGCTAGCTCGCTTGACGCGCAATACTCTCCACAGCCTCAAGCGCGGCGTCCACCTCAACCTGCGTGTTGAAGCTGGAGAAGCTCACGCGCACGACGCCCTGCTCAGCCGTGCCGAGCGCCTTGTGCATAAGCGGCGCGCAGTGGGCACCGGGGCGCGTGCAGATGCCGAAATCAGCATCGAGTCGCGCGGCGACCTCGCCCGAGTCGGCGTCGCCGATGTTGAAGGCGACGATTCCCGAGCGCCCAAAGCTCGCGTGCCCGCCGTACACCATGATCCCGGGAATGCTCCCCAGCCCGCATTCGAAGCGCTCGACAAGCCCCGACACCTGGGCAGCGATCGCAGCCGGCGTTTTCTGCGCCACGTATTCCACACCAACGGCAAGCCCCGCCAGGCCGTGCGCGTTCTCCGTCCCCGCCTCAAGCGCCTCGGGCATGAAGGACGGTTGGCGCTCGTCGAAGCTGTGCACGCCCGACCCGCCCTCGAGAAGCGGCTCCACCTCAAGCCCCTCGCGAACGATGAGTCCGCCTGTCCCCTGCGGGCCGTAGAGGCTTTTATGCCCGGTGAAGCAAAGCACGTCCACCCCGAGCGCGGCCATATCAACCGGCATCGCGCCCGCCGTCTGCGCCGCATCCAGAACGAACAGCGCGCCCGCGTCATGCGCCATCGCAGCCATGCGCGCGACATCGTACACATCGCCCGTCACGTTCGACGCGTGCGTGGCGGCGACCAGGTTCGCCCCGCCCTCAAGCGCGCGCTCGTAGGATTCCCAGTCAAGCGATCCATCAGGCAGAATGCGGACAACCTCCACCCGGGCCCCGCGCATATCGCGAGCGCGGAAGAGCGGCCGCAGCACCGAGTTGTGCGACGCAGCCGTGGTAATAGCGCGCCCCCCATCAGGCAAAAGACCCGCAAGGGCGATGTTGAGCGCCATTGTAGCGTTCATGGTAAACGATACGCGGGAAGCGTCCGGCGCGCCGAGCGGCCCTGCCACAGCAGAGCGCGCCTCGAATACAGCCATGCTCGCCGCGAACGCCGCCGCGTGCGACCCGCGCCCCGGACCCCCGAACGAGCCGATCGCGTCGGCCACCGCGCGAGCCACACCGTCGGGTTTCTTGAGCGTCGTCGCCGCATTGTCGAGGTAAATCACGTGAACGCCTTTCGGGAAATCCGCCCGCAGGCGAGCAGTGCCTGCCGCAGGCGTCGAGTTCTTGTATAGTGGAATCATACCGCGAAAACGAATAGCGCGGCCACGCGCACGACAGGGAAAGGACGTCCCATGGAGCAGTACAAGCAGGAGTTCATCGAGTTCATGGTCGAAAGCCACGTGCTCAAGTTCGGCAAGTTCACGTTGAAAAGCGGCCGCAAGTCCCCGTTTTTCATGAACGCAGGTGCCTATGTGACGGGCGACCAGCTGCATCGTCTGGGGCTCTCCTACGCGCGCGCGATCCACGACAACTTCGGGCTCGACTTCGACGTCGTGTTCGGCCCCGCGTACAAGGGCATCCCCCTGTCGGTCGTGACGGCGATGGGGCTTTACGAGCTTTACGGCAAAGAGGTGAAGTACTGCTCGAATCGTAAGGAAGCGAAAGACCACGGCGAGGGCGGCAACCTGCTCGGGCACGTGCTCGAAGACGGCGACCGCGTTGTCATGGTGGAAGACGTCACCACGTCGGGCAAGTCGATCGACGAGACCTACCCCCTCATCACCGGCGCCGCGAATATCGAGGTCAAAGGCCTTATGGTCTCGCTCAATCGCATGGAGGTCGGCAAGGGCGGCGTGAAGTGCGCCTGCGACGAGGTGTCGGAGAAGTACGGCTTCCCCACGGCGAGCATCGTGAACATGGCCGAAGTGACCGAGTACCTCTACAACCGCGAAGTGCAGGGTGAGGTCCTCATCAACGACGACATCAAAGCTGCTATCGACGCATATTACGAAGAATGGGGCGCGAAGGAATAGCGCAACCACTTGGTTAAGCGGGCGAGAAGGCTCCGGGGCATGTCGGGCCGCACCTCCTCGCCCGACCCAGCCAAGCGGCACCTCTCGCCCGGCGCCTCGTTAATGGATGATTTCTACGTTTCTCAGCATGTTCTCGGCAAGAGCGACTTCCTGCGCGCGGTCCTCTCCCTCAACCGGTCCGAGATACGTCACGCCCACGCCAATGAGCCAATCGTTCCAAAAATAGCTTGCGGCGCGTATCTCTCCGGCCTTGTCCTTGTACGCCTTCTCATATGCGGCGTAAATGAGGATAGACTCACCGTTTCCTTTGTCGATATCGTCAACAAGGCGAAATCTCGGATCGGTCATTTCAGGGCGCGGAAGCGTGAAGTTATCGATGACGCTTTTCACATCTTGGCTGGAGACATCGCCATCATCGACCTCGGAAAACATCGAGAGCGACCGAAAGATATGGTCTTCCTCCTCCCCCGACACCAAAAACGTCGAGTCAAGACCGCTCACTTCTTTTGAAGAGAAGAGCGAGCTATACACCTCGAGAAACATGCCGAATCCCTTTTCATGGTAGAAGCTGCCCTTGGGAACAATCTCGTAAGGTTCCTCGTAATAAATGCGCAGCTTTCCGTTATCCACATGGGGAGATGCGTTGCCGCCGTCGCTCAAGGAGCAAGCAGCCAGCGCAAAAACGGCTAACGCGGAAAAGCATGCAGCCAAAACGGCGCAGAGTAAACGCAGCACGTGATTCTTGCACCCCCATAACCCCCGATTTCGATTATCACTAGATTTCGATAGCATTTTCTTCGGCTCCTATCTCATGTATGTTGCACGCAGGACCTCTTATCTTGCCATGCCCCCACGCAAAGCCATCGCTGCCAGAAAAGAGTTCATTGTAGTAATGGCTCTCGTCATCGGGACCTGGGCGTAATATGGGATAGCCCCAACGCCACCTCGATACGCCCCTTGCTGCACTCCGGCGCCTTCCAGCATTTCCCTCTTTTCAGTTGGCGCGTTTTGCCTTATCATGTTTGCTTGCGCAAATCACATGCCGGCGTGGCTCAACGGTAGAGCAACTGATTTGTAATCAGTAGGTTGCGGGTTCGATTCCTGCCGCCGGCACCACGCAAAAGCAATCCCCCATCTGGCGGTGCATCCTTTCCAGATGGGGGATTTTTTCGCTCGCTAATCTTTCACCACGAGAACGGGAACCTTCGCCTCTTTCAGCACGAAGCTCGATACGCTGCCCAGGATGCCGCGCAAACCGCCGAGGCCGCGCGATCCCATGATGATGAGGTCGATGTTGTGCGCCGCCGCATACGCGACGATTTGCACACCGATCGTCGTCTCGATCTGCACCTCAACGTGGATCTCGTTCATAAGCCCGCGCGTCGCGAGACGAACGTCGCGCTCGAGCTTTCTTTGAGCCTCGTTTTGGGCATCCTCGAAAGCCTCTCTCATGCCAACGGGAACCGCCGCGCCATACGAAGAATCGAGCCGCTCGATCACCTGATGCTCGATGTCCGAAATCTGCAGCACGTGAAGCGCGCAGCCCGGATCCTCTTTCGCGTAGCGGGCCGCTTCCTCGAGCGCCGCATCGGCAGACGCCGAACCATCGTAGGGAACTAAGATATTGTCATAGAGCATGGCTGCCCCTTCCCCATCGTGCGTGTAAAACGCAATCCAGAAGACGGCGATGCAGCGATCGCCTTGTGAGCTAATGATAGCGCGCTTATCTATCTGCGAACAGGGATTATGGCGAATTTTCTCCTTCATCGGGAAAGAAAGGCGCGGGCATTGCACATCGGTTCGAAGCTTGTTAAAATACGAACAAATATTCGAACGAACAGGTGTACCCATGAATATCGCCGACAAACTGGAAATTCTCGCTGACGCCGCAAAGTACGACGTAGCCTGCACATCTTCCGGTGTCGACCGAGGAGCACGGCGCGGGCAGCTGGGAAACGCCCTGGCCGCGGGGTGCTGCCACAGCTTCACCCCCGACGGGCGCTGCATCTCGCTTCTGAAGGTGCTCATGACCAACGTCTGCGTCTACGACTGCGCCTACTGCGTGAACCGCGCGAGCAACGACGTCGCTCGTGTCGCGTTCACCCCCCGCGAACTCGCCGACCTGACGATTTCCTTCTATCGGCGCAACTACATCGAGGGGCTGTTCGTAAGCTCGGGCGTTCTGAAAAGCCCCGATTACACGACCGAGCTTCTGATCGAAACGCTGCGAATCCTGCGCGATGAATACGGGTTTCGCGGGTACATCCATGCGAAGGCGGTGCCCGGCACCTCGCCCGAGCTGATCGACCGGTTAGGACGCCTAGCCGACCGCATGAGCGTGAACCTAGAGCTCCCCTCCCAGAAAAGCCTTGCGCTTCTGTGTCCGCAAAAGCGCAAGCAACAACTTCTGGCTCCGATGCGTCAGATTCGTGACTCCATGGCAGAAGATGCCGACACGCGCGCGCTCGTACGCAAGAACACGACATACTACTCGCAAAATCGACCGGCGAAACGCGAGCGGGCTTTCGTCCCCGCAGGCCAAAGCACGCAAATGATCATCGGCGCCACACCCGAGAACGACTTTCAAATCCTGAATTTATCGGCGGCGCTCTATCGCACGCTCTCGCTCAAGCGCGTGTTCTTCAGCGCCTACCTGCCGGTAACCTCCGATGAGCGCCCGCCCGCATCGGGGGCGGTGGAGCTCGATCGCGAGCATCGCCTCTACCAGGCCGATTGGCTTATTCGCTTCTACAAGTTCGACGTGAGCGAGATAATCGACGAGGACAACCCTTACCTCGACCCGCAGCTCGACCCGAAGGCGAACTGGGCCGTCAACCACCTGGAGCACTTCCCCGTAGAGGTGAACACGGCCCCGCTCGAAATGCTCCTGCGCGTGCCCGGCATCGGTCCACGCGGGGCGCGCCTTATCGTGAAAGCCCGGCGAACCTGTTGCCTGCACGAGCCCGAGCTGCGAAAACTCGGCATTGCCTACAAACGTGCGCGGTTCTTCATCACCTGCAACGGGAAGTACGCAGGCGCAGGCACGCCCTTCACCCCAGGTGCCCTGCGCGCGCAGCTTGCCGCCCCCATCGACGGAGGAAAACATGGACGGCGCGCGGCGAAGCAATGCCAGAGGCAGCTGAGCCTCTTCGACCCACTTGAGGGACAAGGTTTATGTAGGAAGCGAATAGAAGGAACACGCGAACGCGACGCGCTCTATGACACGCAAGGGGCGATTGCACGCGAATACAACGCGCTCGACGCATCACGAGGGGCGAATGCACATGGCACGTCCGCGTACTCAGCAAAGACGGGTGTAAGCGATGCCCTCGAAACCTCGCATGAGGCAGGCGCAAGCGGTACCCGTACGACCGCGCAGAAGACAAGTGTATCAAGCTCAAGCCCTCGCAGCCTCCCTGAGAAAAGCACCCTCGCCAGCCAAGCCGACGGCCTGTTCGGGTGGCAGCATGCCATCGACAAGCAAAAGGTTTGCGCATGATCGCCGCAGAAGAGCCGCTCTCCCACGTCGCCTATGTCTACGACGGAACGCCTGAGGGGCTGTTCACCGCGGTGTTCCAAGCCTACGCGAACCATGAGGACCCTGAGGATATCGCACGGGAATCTTCGTTTCAACCGCGTCTTGGGCAAAGCGTGCGCACGATAGAGTCCGACGCCAAGCTCGCCGAACGCGTCAAACGCGGGCTGGTGCGCACAACGGGGAAAGCAGGATTCAACGCCGTGCTGCACGCATCGCTTTCAGATGACGCCCAAGCAGGCACCGTCGTCTATCGGTTCATTCGCTACGCTATGAGGGCCGATGTACGACAAGCGGCGATCGGAGAAATCGCACACCCGGCCGTCGCCCCGCTTGTCGCACTCGACCGATCGGTAATGAATGAGCGGCATTACCTGCAGCAATTTCTGCGCTTCGAACGCCTTGAGGGCAACGTATGGTTCGCCCGCTGCTCCCCGAAGGCATCGGTCGTACCGCTGCTTATGGGCTGGTTCTCGGCGCGCTTCAACGACGCCCCCTTCATGATTTACGACGAAGCGCACCGCATAGCGGGAATCTACGACGGATCGGGGTGGCAGCTCGTTCAAGCCGACGAAGTCAATCTCCCTGAAAAAGCAGGTGACGAAGAGATGATGCAGCAAGCGTGGAAGCGGTTCTACGACGCCGTCTCCGTCGATGCGCGCTACCACCCCGAGCTCCGCCGGCAATTCATGCCGAAACGATTCTGGAAGCATATGCCTGAAATGGACGAGCGCGGCGACGCATCGACAGGAGCCTACTCGCTCAATACGCCCTCAAGGTCGAAGGCGGGGATGAAGCTCTCCTCGGCAGCACCGCCCTCCTGCCAGAAATAATCCTCGATTCCGAGCGAGTCGGCAAAATCGAGCAGCCGCTCATAGTCCTCATCGGGAACGCGACGGGCAAGCTCAGGGCAGCGCTCAAGCTCGCGGCAGGCCCAGGCGTCGCCCGAGTTGGCACTGTCCGCCAAAACGGGAGTGTACTGGTTCATAAGCGAGAGCAGAACCGAACTGCCGAAATGCTTCCACACCGTTTGAACCACACGTTTCGAGTCCTCGAGCGCACCGGGCAGCATCAGATGGCGCACTACCACCCCGCGCGTTATACGCTCGTCACCCTCGTACTCGTCAAAGCAAGGGTCGCCCAGCTCATCGACCATAGCAGAAAGAGCATCGAGGGCGACCTGAGGATAATCAGGAGCCTTTGAGTATCGCGCGGCAAGCTCGGAGGAGGCGTATTTGAAATCGGCAAGATACACATCCGCATAACCTCGGTTTTCACGAACGGCGCGAACCGTCTCGTATCCCGAGGTGTTCCAAACGACGGGGAGGTCCATCCCCTGCCCCCGCGCCAAATCGAGCGCTGCTCGCGCATGCGGCGCGTAATGGGTCGGCGTCACAAGATTGATATTCAGCGCGCCCTTCGCCTGAAGCTCGGAATAAATCTGCGCCAGACGCTCAATCGATATCTCAGCCCCCGCCTCGCCGTCGGCAATAACGGCGTTTTGGCAGTACACGCAGCGAAGCGGGCACCACGAGAAGAACACCGTGCCCGACCCGTGCGTGCCGCTGATCGGCGGCTCTTCCCAGAAATGCAGCGCAGCGCGGGCGATACGTAGGCGCCCATCGGCCCCGCAAACACCACGAGCCCCCGCGCTGCGGTCAACACCGCACACGCGAGGGCAAAGGTCGCAAGAAGATATGTCGATTTCGCTTTGAAGCATCATTCATTCCCGTCGTTTCGACAAGCCGAGATTACCTCCGTGCTCAAACAGTCCTGCTTTGGCGAACAGTCCACTGGACTGTTCGCGTCGTGCGGAACTGCGCGCGGAGGCAATTCTCGGCTCGTCGAAACTGCTATTCCGTCCATCGAGTCAAGCCGCAATATGTAGCCTGCGAGTATTCGGCGGCGCCTCCGCGCGCAGTTCCGCAGCGCAGCGAGGACTGTCTGAGCACGGAGGTGGCGCGAGTGCTCGCAGGCGGACAAGCCTAACGTTTATCCCGCCGAGCTCCCGACCCGCCGAATTAGCCGTGAAGCGCATAGGGGCCAAGCCAATATCAGCAGCTCGAGAGCAGACGCCGCCGCATGCTCCCGAGCGGACAGGTCAAACTAGTTCGCCGAGTACCCGAATCCGCCGTGGTCGTGATGATGACCGCAGCCGCAATCGTCTTCCTCGTCATCGTAGCCGTAGTCGTCGCCATCGTCAGCACCCTGACCATATGCTTCCTCAGCACGAGACCAGTCAAGGCCGTTCTCAGCGCACTCGGCTTCCTCACCGTAGACCAAAGCCAAGGCTGCCGGCGACTTGAACGAGCCTCCGATCACCTCGAGCAGCTCCACGAGGTGCATCGTCGATTCCGCCTGCGGAAGGATCAAATCGGCATCGTCGGCACTTGCGAGCGCGGCCTGCAGCTCCGAGAGGAACATCTCCGCCGTGAACGCGCCCTCGAAGCGCTTTTCGCGAACCGCCTCGAGCATGCGCTCGGCGGGCTCGGAGAGGCCGGAAATCGCGACATCGGAGAGGCCGTTGCCCAAAGCGGCACGGTGCGCGGCACGGACCAGCGCGTTCGCCTCGATTGCGGAGACGACGGCAGCCGCCTCCTGCAGAGTGCGAACAGCACGCATGAGCTGTGCCGTTCCCGCAGCGCCGCATTCCACCACGCGACCGCAGACCGCATGGAGAAGCCCTTGCGCCGCGGCGACAGCGTCCTCTTCGCCAGCGACGTAGCAAACGAGGTTTTCCTCGTCGAAGGGGCGCGGATCGAGCATGTCCTCAAGAGCAATGGGCGCCTCGACGAACCCCAAGTCGCTCACCGTGGCGACCGCGCCGAGTTCGCGCGCGAAACCTGGCGTCGATGCGGAGAAGTCGATGAGCACCGCACCAGGATGCGCCGATTGGACGAACCCTCCTTCGTCGAAGTACGCGTCCTCGAGCGCCGACTGCGAGGTGCAGAACGTGATGACGGCGCTTGCCTCCTCGATATCGGCGCAGCGCTCGAAACCGGCGTTCGCCAAGCGCACGGCGATATCGTCATGGAAGTTCTCGTCACCGAAAAAGATATAACGCATGGGACCCCCTAATTGCCTTTCACTTTACGGGCGATGCGGTCTGCCACGGAAAGCTCCTCGCGGCGGTCCTTGCCCCAAAACACCACGGCCAGCATGCCCGGCCCCACATGCGACCCGATGACCGGGCCGATGCTGCTCTCCAAAAACAAGATGTTCTCGTCGATCTTCGAAAGCGCCTCTTTCAGGCGATCGGCATCCTTCGGGCAGTCGGCGTTGCCAATGACGGCGAAGCGAGCTGCCCCTTCGTCCGCGACATGCTTTGCGTAGTACTCCGCAAGCTGCTTGATGCCCTTTTTCCGTCCGCGCGCGACGCCGGTGAGCGAAAGCTTGCCATCGAGCGCGATGTTAAGCAGCGGCTTCACGTCGAGCTTCGATCCGGCGAGCGCAACCGAGGCGGGGATGCGGCCACCACGGCGGAGCGCCTCAAGATCATCGACCATGAACTCGGCGTCGATGTAGTAGCGCGCTTCCTCGGCCCAATCCACCATCTCCTTGGCGGTAAGCCCCCGGTCACGCTGGCGAATGGCCTCATAGACCAAGAACCCTTCGGCAATCGATGCCAACAGCGTGTCGACCACGTACAGCTCGGCTTCGGGATGCTCGGCCACAAGCTGGTCGCGGATGATCATAGCGGTGTTGTAGCTGCCGGACAGGCCGCTTGAGAAGCTCAGGCACACCGTCGGGACGCCGGATTCGATCGCGCGGGTGAACACGTCTTGGTACATCGTGATCGGAACCTGGGCCGTCGAGGGCTCGTCGCCGTTGCGCATCGAATCAAAGAAGTCCTGCGCGGAACGCGAGCGATACATATCATCGGAATGCTCGCCGTCACCGGCGATGTAGGGAAACTCGATCAGCTCGATACCTTCGCGATCGACCAGTTCGAAAGGCAGATCGCAACAGGAATCGATAATCAGGTTGCAGGCTGGCATTCATTCTCCTATCTCATGCGGCGCCGCTCGTCGAGGCGCCGGCGTATCAGATTCCACCCGCTACTCGAAGCCGCGCAACTTCGCGACCAGGTCGCTTCGGTGCTCAAACAACCCGTGTTCGAGTCCTACCGGGTACGAATGCGGGTTGAGCATGCGCTTTTGGCTCTCGTCGAGCGTGGCAAGCCCCGCCCTCGCGCGCTCCCTCGCGGCGAGCGCATCGCGGAACTTAGGCGCGAGCACCGTCTTGCCGTTGCGCGCGAGCGGCACGAGCAGCGTCTCGAAGCGCTTACCTCCCAGGCGCTTGCGGCGCAGCGAGTCGAGCGGATCGACGATCGTCTCGCACTCCTGCACACCGGCGTTGGTGTCGAACACCATGTCGCCTGCGATGTAGCCGTCCTCGTGGTAGTAGCGGCGCACATCGAGAACGCCAGGGAACGTAAGTTTTTTAGCCGACTCGGAGATCTTCAGGTGATCGACCCACTCGCCGCCCGGCTTGCGCGTCGCGGAAAGCTTGTAGACGCCGCCGAGCGTGGGCTGATCGTAGGCGCAGGCGAGCTTCGTGCCCACGCCCCAGGCGCTCACCTGGGCACCCTCTTCGAGAATCGACTGAATCGTGTACTCGTCGAGATCGTTGGAAAGCACGATGCCGCAGTCGGTCAAGCCCGCCGCGTCGAGTTTGCGGCGCGCCAGCTTCGCAAGCCATGCCAAGTCGCCCGAGTCGATGCGGATGCCCGAAAGCCTCTCGCCGCGCTCGCGCATCTCAAGGCCGACGGTGATCGCGTTGTCGACGCCCTGCTCGACGTTGTAGGTGTCCACGAGCAACGTGCAGTTTTTGGGGAACGCCTCCGCGTAGGCGCGGAACGCCTCGAGCTCGGAGGGAAACGCCATGACCCACGAGTGGGCGTGCGTGCCCGACACGGGGAGATCGAACATCTTGCCCGCGAGCACGTTCGAAGTCGATGCGCAGCCGCCCACGATGCTCGCGCGTGACGCCCACAGGCCGCCGCCCGCGCCCTGGGCACGGCGCAAGCCGAACTCGGCCACGGGCGCACCCTGCGCCGCAAGGCACACACGCGCGGCCTTGGTCGCAATGAGCGTCTGGAAGTTCACGCAGTTGAGAAGCGCCGCCTCGAGCAGCTGGCACTGCATGATCGGGCCCTTGACGCGCACGAGGGGCTCGTTCGGGAACACGACCTGCCCCTCGGGCACGGCATCGATATCGACCGTCAGCTTGAAGTCGCGCAGCCATTCCAGGAAATCGGCGGCGAACAGCGCGCCGCCGCCCGGAGCGGGAATCTTCGAGAGATAGTCGATGTCCTCGCCCGAGAAGGCGTAAGTGTCCACCATGTCCGCAAGCTGCGCCATGCCGCATGCGATGGCATAGCCCCCTTTGAACGGGGTGTCGCGGAAATACATATGGAAACATGCCTCGGTGTTCTCATGCCCGGAATCGCGATAGCCCTGAGCCATCGTGATCTCGTACAAGTCCGTTAAAAGCGCGTAGTCGATGGGCATTTGCTCTCCTTAGCCTTCGTTTTGCGAGCTGCCGCCGGCCTTGTGCGAGCGCCTGCGCGCGCGACGATGCTCGTTTTGCGAGGGAGTGCCGCCCTGCGCAGAACGCTGGCCGCCCTCTCCCTGCTGACGCGACCCCGAAGACGATGCCTGCTTTTGAGGCTTCGTGCGAAGACCCGAGGACTTCTGGCCAGGGCGGGGACCCGACTTCTGCTGGCCTTTCCCCTCCTCTTTGGCGCGCTGCGGCTTCTGATGCTTGGCCGAGCGCTCCGAAGACTGTTTGCCCTGCTTGCTCTCGCCCGCCTTCTGATCGGGGCGCCGACGCGGCTTGCGCTTGGAAGAGGACCCGCGAGAAGCCTGATTGTCCTGCTTCTTCTCCCGGGAATCCTGCTTGGCTGAGCGATCGCTTTCCGCGGAGACCTTCGTCGACCGACGACGGCGCCCGCGATGCGGCTCTTCGGCCGGGCGCTCTTCAGCAGCGCCCTTGCGCGAGCGCTTCGAGGAACCCGTGCGGCGCACGCTGCCCGCTTCCGCAAGCTTGTCCCTGCCGGTGAACTGGTCGGTCGAGAAGAGCGTGTTGGAGGTGAACTCCGGCTCCTCGGGAGCGTTCGCCTCGTCCCACGCCTCCTGCCCGATCGTGTTCGGGCGCGTTCCCTCCTCGGGCGCATCGAAGGCGGAAAGCGGCACGCGAACGGGCTTCTCGCCCTCAAGGCGCACCGAGACGACCTCGCGCGGCACGTCCAGGTCGACAACCTTCGCCGGGCCATCAGGCGTTTTCACCGTGGCGTTCTGCTTGGGGGCGCGGCTCTTGAAGTCCTTGTACGCGTCGAACTCGTAGCGCAAACAGCACATGAGGCGCCCGCACACGCCGGAAATCTTCTGCGGGTTGAGCGAGAGATCCTGCTCCTTGGCCATGCGAATGGACACAGGGCAGAACTCGCCGCCCAAGCGGGCACAGCACAGCTCCTGGCCGCAGTGGCCGAGACCACCGACCATGCGCGCCTCGTCGCGCACGCCGATTTGGCGCATGTCGACGCGCACATGGAAGCGCGAGGCGAGCTTGCGCACGAGCTCGCGGAAGTCGACGCGCTCCTCCGCCTCGAAGTAGAAGACCGCCTTGTCGCCCTCGAGCAGGTATTCCACCGACACCGGATGCATGTCCTCGTTCGCCTCGGCGGCCATCTCCTTGAAGATGGGCAGCGCCTCGCGACCGAGCCGCTCCATCTCGGCGGCGCGTTCCACGTCCTCGGGCGTGGCGATGCGCTTCACGGGCTTGAGCGGCGATTTCAGCTTCTTCACCTGGTCTTCGTCAATCTCGAAGACGTCGCCTGCGGCATGGCCGAACTCGACGCCGCGCGCGGTGAGCACCACCACGTCGTCGCCGTTATGAATATCCAGATCACGCGGGTCGAACCACAGCGTGCGCGGATTGAATGCGAGCCTAATGGGCGCGACTCGAACCATACAGAACCTCTCTCACTTCAAACAGCATCGCATCGATGCACGTTTCTGGGGAAACATTATACGAGATAGCCTCGTCGCTTTCGCGCAGCGCGGCCAGCGCGGCGGCCGCTCGGGCCTCGTCGGTGCGCGCGGCGGCCATCTCGATCTGCGCCTTGACGTCGACGTTCACGATGAACTCAGGCGTTCCGGCACAGGTTGCCATCACATCGCGCAGCCAAGAGCTCGCAATCGAGAAAACCTGATGGAGCGCCTGCGAGGTCTTCGCCGTGATCTGGCGCTTGTTGCGCGCCTCGATCTGGCGGATCGCCGACTTGGCCAGGAAATCGGCGTTCTCGGAAAGCTCCGCCTCGAGCGCCGCGCGGACATCGTCGAGCGGTGCCTTCGCAGCCCTCACGAGACCGGCAGCGAGCTCTATGATATCCCAATCGTCGGCAGTGGCGAGCCGTGACATCGCATCGACCACGCCCCTCCGGAAGGCGAGGCTGTCGTTGGACTTCAAAAACTCGCACGCGCGCGTGATCGACCCCGAGCACGCCTCGATGGCGATGCGCGCGGTCTCGATTGAGGCGCCCGTGTTCTGGCGGATGATGCCCGCGGCCTCGGTTGCAGGGATATGGCGGAACGGAACGACCTGGCAGCGCGAGACGATCGTCGGGAGCACGCTTTCGCGCGTGCGGCCTAAAAGGACGATCATCACGTTTGCAGGCGGCTCCTCGAGCGTCTTTAGGAAGGCGTTCGCCGCGGCGGTGCCCAGCATGTCCACGCGGTCGAGGATATAGACCTTCGACTTCGCCTGGATGGGAGCATAGGAGACGTCCGACACAATCTCGCGAATCTGCTCGACCAGATAGCCGCCCGCACCCTCGGGCGCATAGTAGCGCACATCGGGATGCTTGCGTCGGGCAATGCGCGAGCAGGCATCGCACGCCCCGCACAAACCTCCGCGCGGACCCTTTGCCCCCTTCGGGCAAAGGTACGCCTGGGCGAGCGCGTATGCGGCTGCAGTCTTGTTCGATCCGGCGGGGCCGCAGAACAGATACGCTTGGCTCACGTGCCCGCCGCGGACGCTCGCGCGCAAGAAGTCGCGCACGCGCGGTTGGCCGAATATGTTCTCGAACGCGTCAGCCACGATGCCCCCTCTTTCCCCGACCGCCGCGCTTGCGCTTCGCCTGGGGCTTGCCCTTGGCCGCGCCCTCCGCGTGAGGCCCAGAAGGCTGGGGGTGCGTCGCGCCCTCCGCGCGGGCGGAAAGCTCGGGGAGGATATCGACAAGCTCGGCGGCGACGGCAGCGGCGGTCGCCTTGCGTGACGAGCTAGAGCGAACGATGCGGATTCGCTTTGGGTCGCGCTTGGCAAGTTTCAGGAAAGCCCTGTTCACACGCGAATGAAATACTTCTCCTGCCTGCTCCATCCGATCGCCCGCGCCAGCCCCTGTCGCCCGGGCAAGGCTTTTGCGCGTATCGCCGAGCACGAGGAGGATGGTGCGGTCGGGAACGATGCCGCCCGTGGCGAACGCGTTCGCTCGTCGTACGAAATCGAGGGGAAGGCCGCGCCCGTAGGCTTGGTAGGCGATAGTCGAGTCCGCGAAGCGGTCGCAGAGCACCACCGCTCCCCTTTCGAGCGCGGGGCGGATGACCTCGCAGACCAGCTGGGCGCGGGCGGCCTCGTACATCAAGAGCTCCGCCTCGCTCGATATCTCGCCGTTTTCAGGGTCGAGCACCATCGCGCGAAGCGACTCGCCGATGCCCGTGCCGCCGGGCTCGCGCAGGCACACAACCTCGCGCCCCGCGCGGCGCAACTCGTCGGCAACGTAGCGGATATGGGTTGATTTTCCTACGCCATCGCCGCCCTCGAACGTGACGAAGACGCCGCGGGGGGAGTTTCCCTCGGGCTGGCCGCTTACGGGCGCCCCCTGCGCATCAAAGCCTTCGCGCTCCGAAACGGGCTGCGCAGGCTCGGCGGTATGTCTTTCGGGCGTCAACGGCATGGGCTCCTAGTCCGCCACGCAGTCGCGCACAGCGGCGGCAACCGCCTCGACGGCGCGCGGGTCGAAGGGCTCGGGCATGATGAAGTCCTCGCAAAGCTCCTCGTCAGACACGAGAGCGGCGAGCGCGGAGGCAGCGGCGAGCTTCATGTCGTTGGTAATGCGCGTCGCGCGCGCCTCGAGGGCGCCCTTGAAGATGCCGGGGAAGGCGACCACGTTGTTGATCTGGTTCGGGAAGTCCGAACGGCCCGTGCCGACGACGCGCGCGCCCGCGCGGCGAGCCACGTCGGGGTAGATCTCGGGAACGGGGTTGGCCATCGCGAAGAGGATCGCATCGTCGTTCATGGAGGAGACCATCTCCTCACTCACGATGTTCGGGGCGGACACGCCGACGAAGATGTCGGCGCCGCGCATCGCGTCGGAGAGGGTTCCCTCCTCATCCGCAAGGTTCGTCACCTCAAGCATGGCGCGCTGAGCGTCAGTCACGCCCTCGGACTTCGAGCAGATGATGCCGCACTTGTCGCACAGGATGAGGTTCTTGAAGCCGTAGCTTAGCATGAGCTTGGCGATGGCGATGCCCGCTGAGCCCGCGCCGTTCACGATCACGCGGCACTCCTCCTTCTTCTTGCCCGTGAGGCGGAGCGCGTTGATGACGCCGGAGAGCACGACGATGGCGGTGCCGTGCTGGTCATCGTGGAACACGGGGATATCGAGCTCGTCGATAAGGCGGTTCTCGATCTCGAAGCAGCGCGGTGCCGAGATGTCCTCCAAGTTGATGCCGCCGAACGCGGGAGCGAGGCGTTTGACCGTCTCGACGATCTCGTCGACGTCCTGGGTATCCAGGCAGATGGGCACGGCGTTCACGTTGCCGAAAGCCTTGAACAGCGCGCATTTGCCTTCCATGACGGGCATCGCGGCCAAAGGACCGATGTTGCCCAGGCCGAGCACCGCCGACCCGTCGGAGACGACGGCGATGGTGTTCGCCTTCTGCGTGTAGGTGTAGGCGAGCGCGGGATCCGCCGCGATCTTCTTGCACGGCTCGGCGACGCCCGGCGTATAGGCGAGCGCCAGATCCTCGCGCGTCTTGATCTCCATCTTGGGAACGGTGTCAAGCTTGCCTTGCCACTCTTCGTGCAAACGCAGCGATTCCTGCGCGATATCCATGCCTTACCTCCGAGCCTTCTCGCTTCGCACGCGCCCTTGCGCGCTTCTATACAACCGTAAAAGTATACCGCTTCGGTGCCGCAGTACCGAATCCGCGCGGGCAAGCGCACAGGCAATCCATCGAGCGGGGCGGGGCCAACACGGCAACAGGCGCTCACCCTGCCGCTGTTCGAGGTCCCAAGCGAAAGGCGGCGGCTCGTGCTACACTCAACGCGTTTGCAAGACGAGAAGGGAAATCGAGTGGAACGCGAGAACAACACCCTCACGGCGAAGCGCGTGGCGAACGCGACCTACGACGCGATTCGCGCTGCCGCAGTCGGGCTGCGCGAAGACGTGCTCTGCGGCCTTACTGCCGCACGGAAGATCGAGGAGCAGCCGCGCGCGCAGTCGGTGCTCGACTGCCTGCTGGAGAACGCGCAGATCGCGCGCGAGGACGGCGTGCCCCTGTGTCAGGACACGGGAACCTGCTGGGTGAGGCTCGAGGTTGGCGAGGAGCTCTCCATCCCCGGCGACATCCTCTCGCAGGTCGACGACGCGGTCGCGCGCGCCTACACCGACGGGCGTCTGCGCATGAGCGTGGTGCGCGACGCGCTTTTCGACCGCGCGAACACGGGCGACAACACGCCCGCCTTCGCAGAGATAGCGACGAAACCGGGACACGGTGCGACGCTGCACGTCCTTTTGAAGGGCGGCGGATCGGACAACGCCTCGCGCGTGGTCATGCTCGCCCCAGGCGCGGGAATCGAGGGCGTGAGGAAGGTCGTGCTCGACTGCGTGCGCGAAAAAGCCGCAAACGCCTGCCCGCCGCTTGTCGTGGGCGTGGGCGTGGGCACGACCTTCGACAAGGTGGCGGGGCTTGCCAAGCATGCGCTTCTGCGAGAGATCGGAACCCCCGCCGCAACGCCCGAGCACGCCGCCTTCGAACGCGAGCTGCTCGACGCCATAAACGCAACCGGCATCGGCCCCGGCGCGCTCGGGGGCAAGACCACGGCGCTCGCCGTGCACCTGGAGACGGCGCCATGCCACATCGCGGCGCTCCCCGTTGCCGTCAACATGGGGTGCTCGGCTATGCGCAGCGCCTCGATCGACCTTTTGAGCTGGGAGGACTAACCATGAGCGAACCTATCCGCATGACCTTGCCGGCCGATCGGGAAAAGCTCGCCGAGCTGCGCATCGGGCAGGAGGTGCACCTTACAGGTGCCGTGTTCACGAGCCGCGACGCGGGGCATGAGCGCATGCTCGCGGCCCTGCGGGAGACAGGCGAGCTTCCCTTCGGGCTTGCGGGCGAGACCATCTTCTACGCCGGCCCCACCCCGACAGCCGCAGGCCGCCCGCTCGGGAGCGTCGGCCCCACGACGGCAAGCCGCATGGATTTCGCGACGCCCGAGCTCATGGACGCGGGGCTTGCCGCCTGCATCGGGAAGGGAAAGCGCTCCCAGGCCGTCATCGACGCCTGCGTGCGCAACCGCTGCGTCTACTTCGCGGCCGTCGGCGGCATCGCTGCCCTGCTCGCGAAGCACGTGACCGAAAGCGAGACCGTCGCCTGGGACGATTTGGGGACCGAGGCGCTGCGCCGCATCGAGCTCGTTGACTTCCCCGTCTTTGTGGCCGTCGATTCCCAAGGCGGCGACCTCTACCGGGCAATCGAGGCGGGAGAGCAGCTGTAAGGCCCCGCATCGGCGAAACTCCACAACGCGAAAACGCAAAAGCCCGGCCCCGCAGCGTGGAATGATGAACTCGGGGCCCAAGCTTCTTTTCTCTCGCGCAAGCAGCGCTTACAGCCTGCGCGTGCTCGCCGCCAGGCCGCCTAGGATGAAGTTGTCGATCGCCGCCTGCGTGCGCGCCCATTCCTCCGGGCTTGCGTTGATGCAGCGACGCACCGCGGAGAGGCATCCGCTCGACTGGAAGTACAAAAGATCGGCAAGCTCCCCTTCGCTCAAATCGCAGATACCCTGCATCGCGCGCAGGTAGACGCCCTTTTGGCTATCGACCATCTTGTCAAGGACGATGCGCGTGAGGCTTTCGTCCAGAAAGATGCCCGAATAGTGCTTGTTCTCGCGCACGAACTGGCAAAACGGCATATCGCACCCAGAGCATGCGCCCGCCGTGCGCATCTCACGCGAAACGAGATGGCGAGCGAGCGAGCTCGACTGCGAAAAGGCGTCGTCGAGCACCTCGTCGAGCACCTCGGTCATGTTGCGGTAATGGCGGTAGAACGTGCCGCGCCCGATTCCCGCGCGCTCGCAGAGGTCGGTCACCTTGATATCAGCGAGCGAACTCGACTTCTTCAATTCCAGAAACGCCTCTTTGATGAGGCCCTTCGTGAAGAGGATGCGACGGTCTACCTTCGGCGCTGCCGCAGACTTCGCACCTGTCCGCGACCTAGCGACAGGTTGCTTTTCAAGGCGGGCCGCCGTCTTCTCGCTCGTCTTCTCGGGCATAGCGCTATTTCTCCGCCGTCTTCGATGACGCCTTGCGGGTCGAGGGCTTCTTGGCCGCAGCCTTGCTCGTCGCCGCCTTCTTTGCGGCAGGCTTCTTCGCAGCGGTCTTCTTCCCCTTCGAGGTCGCCTTCTCCGCGTCGTCCTGCTCCTTGCCCGGGCAGTCGAAGTTCGGGCAGAGCTTCCACGGTCCTCGAGCAGTCGTCACGATCACAAGCGGCGCGCCGCAATGCTCGCAGACCTCGTCGGTGGCAGTGAGCTTGCCGTACTGGGGCAGCGGGTAGCCCACGCCGCACTCGTCATGGTTCTCGCAACGGATGAAGCGCTTGAGCGTGCGCGGGTTCTTCTGCGCGATGAGCTTCGCCTGCTTGCCGGCGGCCTTGCACACCGGGCACTCGCCGACGACCACATCGGGCTCTTTGTTGGTCTCGCAGTTCGGGTCGATGCAGATGACGCGCGGCTTCGACCGGAAGGCCGTCACCTTCACCTGGGGCATCCCACACGTGGGGCACAGCTCCTCCATCGACTCGATCTTGCCCTTCGGGAGCGGGTAGGTCACATCGCAGTCGGGCCACCCGGCACATCCGATGAACATCCCGCGCGTTTTCTGCGAAGCGCGAATCTGCAGGTCCTTACCGCATTTGGGGCACTTGCCCACGTACGCGTCGGCCGCGACGGCGTCGGCGAGGGCGTCCTTGACCTCCTCGGAATGAGGCATGAGGTCGGCCAGCTGCTCGGAGAGCAGGTTGCGGGAGTTCATGACCACATCGGCCTTGGTCTTCTGGCCTTCGGCGATGTTGTCCATCTCGGCCTCGAGTTCCGCCGTCATCTCCGAGTGGGTGATATGCGGCGCGAACTTGTCGAGCGCGTCGCACACCGCCATGCCGAGCTGCGAGGGCTCGATGGGGTCGTTCTGGATGTACTTCACCGTGTAGAGGCGCTCGATGATGCTGTGGCGCGTGGACTTCGTGCCGAGCCCGAGCTTTTCCATCTCCTGGATGAGCTTGCCTTGGCTGTAGCGGGCGGGCGGTTCGGTCTGCTTCTTCGTGCAGGTGGCGCCGTTGAAGGCGATCTGCTGGCCCTCGGCGAGTGCAGGCAGCTGCTCGTCTTTCTTCATGCCGTAGGGGTAGATGGTACGATAGCCCTCGTGCACGAGAACGTCGCCTTTCGCGGTGAAGTGCTCGCCTGAGATATCGAGCGTGACCTTAGTGCCCTCGACGACGGCGGCTTCGGAGAGCGTCGCCAAGAAGCGGCGGGCGATCAGGTTGTAGAGCTTGTACTCCGCAGGAGGCAGATCGTCGGGCGTGACCATGGCCGTCGGGTAGATCGGCGGGTGGTCGGTCGTCTCCTTCTTGCCGCGGGTTGCCGTAAGCGGCCCCTTCGCGAGCAGCTCCTTGCAAAACGGCGCGTAGGCCGGGTTACCGGAGATGGTCTTCACGACCTCCTCCAAGTCGAGCGAGCTCGGGTACACCGTGTTGTCGACGCGCGGATAGGAGATGTAGCCGTCCATGTAGAGGCTCTCGGCGAGGCGCATCGTGCGTGCAGGGGAAAGGCCCTCCGCCGACGCTGCGGTCATAAGGCTTGTGGTGTTGAAGGGAACGGGCGGCTGCTGCTTGCGCGAGCGCTTCTCGATGGAGAGCACCTTCGCGCTTGTCGCCCCCTCGACAGCGGCCATGGCGGCCTTCGCCTGCGCCTCGTCCTTGAAGCGCGCCGTGGCGTGGGGCGCCTCGAAGGCAAGCGGGCCCTCGCCTGGTGTGGGGCCGGTCTTCTCGGCGGCGTCGAAGGCGCCCTTGATCACCCAGTAGTCCTCGGGGACAAACGCCAGACGTTCGCGTTCGCGCGCCACGATGAGGGCGAGCGTCGGCGTCTGCACGCGGCCCGACGAGCGCACGTTGCCGTAGCCCGCGAACTTCACGAGGGTGAGGTAGCGCGTGAGCACCGCGCCCCAGATAAGGTCGATATCCTGGCGCGATGCACCGGCGGACGCCAGATTGACGTCAAGCTCCACGAGGTTGGAGAACGCGTGGGTGATTTCCTCCTTCGTGAAGGCGGAATAGCGGGCACGCGAGACGGGGGCGGTAGGGTTCACTTCCTGGATGCACGAGAGCGCATCGGAGCCAATGAGCTCGCCCTCGCGGTCGAAGTCCGTCGCGATCACGATGGAGTCCGCCTTCTTGGCGAGGTTCTTCAGGCTGCGGATGATTTCCTTTTCCTTAGGAAGCTTCTCGATTGGCGCGTAGACCAGGTACGGCAGCGCGTCCATCTTCCACCCTTTGAGCTCCACGCCGTCTTCGGTGAAGGGCTTTTTCTTCTTGAAGGGGGGCTTGGCCAGACTTGCGGGCACATCGGCGGGCACGGTCTCGCCCTCGACGGTCACGCCTTGCCAGCCGCCGCGTTTCTTATATACCAGGTTGGGAGTGAAGTCAGGCTCCAGGATATGGCCGCGCAGACCGATGGTCACCCACTCCTCGCCGTCCACCTCGAACCGGTAGATCGGCGTCGAATACACCTTGTCGGCCTTCGGCTTGCCCGCGCCCAAAAGGCTCGCAATCTTGGTTGCGGCGTCGTTTTTCTCCGTTACGACCAGTTTCACTTGGTCCTCCTTGCCCCAGAGCGCCTGTCGCGCACTGGAAATCGTTCACACGATTGCCCCGATTCGTCAGTTTTTACGTGTGCGGGGATTCTCCTACCCTATCGCGCGCAGCGTCCAAACGTTGCGCATAACGCGCCTTAGCATACACGATTTGAGGACGCTGGGCCAAAAAAGGTTCCCGAAACGGAGTTTTCGTCTCGAGAACCTGGAAGGCGAGCCTGGGGCCTATTGCGAAAACGGCACGGGGGAAAGCGCCCTGGGCCCTACGCCGTCTGCGTCGCCTGCTCCACTTGCGCCGCCCGCGCCGCTTCGGCCTCCTCACGCTCGAGCACGAGCTTCATAGCGGCGATTGCGCACTCGAGCATGCCGTCGTCGGGCTCGTTCGTGGTGAGGTACTGCATCTGCATGCCAGGCCAAAGCACCACCTTCACAAGCGGGTTGTCCGGATGCGAGCCCGCCCACTTGACCGTGATCTCGTAGGACACGCCCGCGATCACCGGCATGAGCACGATACGCGACAAGATGACGAGCGCAAGCTTTGGCGCGCCATCGGGCACGCCCCACGCGGCGATGAGCGCGTTTAAGGGCACCACCGTGTACACGAAGATGGCGATGAGCATGACCATGATGAGGAACGCGGTTCCGCAGCGCACGTGCAGGCGGGGGAAGCTGCGCGCGTTTTCGGGCGTGAGCGGCAAGCCGTGCTCGTAGCAGTGGATGGTCTTGTGCTCCGCGCCGTGGTAGCCGAACATGCGCTTGATCTCCGACATGCGCCCGATGAGCCAGATGTAGAAGACGAACACGGCAACGCGCAGCACGCCGTCGACGATGTTCCACAGAAGCGTGTTACCGTCGTACTCACCCACGATGAGATTCGTGATGAAGGCGGGCGCCACGATGAAGAGCACGACACCGAGCACGAGCCCGCAAACCATCGAGATGGCCATCTCCTTCTTGCCGAACTCGGGCTCGGGCTCCTTCGTACTTGGGATATTGTGAGCATCCTTGCTATTTGCGATGGGCTCGGAAGCGTCGCCCTCGGCTTCTCCCACCACCTCAAGTGAGCTTTGCGCGCCGAGTGCGTCGATCACGGTGTCGGGGCGTCCGAAATCGTCCTTCCAGGAGAATTCAGGATCGGATTCCTGACGCGCGGGCTGCCCGGAGGCGACTTCATGCTCCGGCCCCTGCTCGCAGGCGGCCTCGCGCTCAGTTCCGTACGAGCCGGAAGTGCCCTTTGGCGCCTCCGTGCAAGCAGGACTGCCTGAGCACGAGGTTGCCTGTGGGCAGGCCGCGGTGCGTATAGAGGAGCCTTCTTCCCCTTCATCCTCTTCCGCATAGGCGTGAAGGGTCGCAATCTCTAACGCCTTGAAGCCCAAGACGAGCGACTCGACCAGGGCACGGCATCCGCGCACGAGCGGCCAGTACAGCCAGCCGTTCTTCTCCTTCCCGCTCGCCAGGTCGTGCTCTTCGGTGTACACAGCGCCGGAGGGCTCGCGCACGGCGACCGACCAGTTGTACTTGCCGCGCATCATGATGCCCTCGAGCAGTGCCTGCCCGCCGACGTGGGTCTTGCGCGCGCCGTCTTCCGAGAACGCGCGGGAGAGGTCGCTTTTCTCGCGAGTCACCTGTCCGCTAGCTCCTTTCCACACGAGGGTACGGGTTTTTGCAGCTCATCTTGCCCTCAGGGCATGCGCCCGAAACGCAAGGGGCGCCCGCGTCGGCGAAGATGAACGGCGCCGTGGGACGGGCAAGCTCGAGCATGCGGTGCGCCATGTCGCGGATTTCCCACTGGGCGCGGTTGCAGCAGCGCAGCTTGAAGAAATGCAGCAGCTCGCGAACGTTCATGGTGATGACGATCTTGCTCTCCGCAGCGTTCGGCAACAGGTAGCGGGCGTCTTCGGCAGGCACGCCCGCGTCGAGCAGCTTCTCGTACGCGCTGACGGCGGCGGCGATGGCCTCGTCGAAGAGGGCCTTCCGCTCGGGATCGGAGGCAATGGTGTCGGGCGTGACCACGTCGACGCCGTCCTTGAACTTCACGTAGCGCTGACTTTGCTGGTTGAAGCTCGCGATGCGGTGACGCACGAGCTGGTGGGTGAGCGCGCGGGAGACGCCATCGACAGCGAAGGTGTAGCTCGCGTGCTCGAGCGTGGAGAAGTGCCCACTCTCCATGATGGTCGTAAGCACGCTGCGAATGCGCTCCTCAGGCATTGTTTCCATAAGCTCGGCCGCACCAACCGGCGCATAGCACAGCCGCGCCGCAGTGGCGATCGCGCGCTCGGGGTCGGGCGTATGATACAAAAGCTCAACATGCATAGAGAGCTCCCCCTCTTCCTTGGTATCGTTCACGATTCCTCGTTTCCCGATGGCGGCAACCCGCAGTTTTTAGGGCCGTCTTCGCCCACCATCGGCTATTGTCCGCTAACATGATAGGCAAACGCGCGCATCGGGTCGCCTCCGATTCGCCCCAATGCGAAAATCTCCCCGAGAAAGGCAGCTTCCCATGACAGAGAGCTTCACCCCCCTGCTCACCACCACCGACTGGAACGCTGAATGGATGCAGCTGCAAAAAGCGCGGCGCCACCGCGACAGCGCGGTCTACTGGAACGAGCGCGCGAAGACCTTCACGTCCAAAGACTATCCCAATCCCTACGTGAACTCGTTTCTTGAGCGCGCAGGAGTCGCTCCCGAGGAAAGCGTGTTCGACATGGGCTGCGGGACAGGTGCTCTCGCCCTGCCGCTCGGGGAAGCGGGGCATGCCGTCACGGCCGCTGACTTCTCGGAAGGGATGCTTTCCATCCTTCGCGGGGAACTTGAGGCACGTGGTATAAAAAGCGTGCATTGCGAGCAGATGAGCTGGGAAGACGACTGGGAGGAACACGGCATCGCCCCGAAATCGCACGACGTGTGCACCGCATCGCGCTCGATCGCCGTCGACGATATGCGCGCCGCGCTCTTAAAGCTCACCATGGTCGCCCGTCGCCGCGTATGCATCACGCTGCCGACCGGCGCCTCCCCGCGAACCGACGACCACGTGATCGAGGCGCTCGGCCTCGCCTCGCGCGTCGGCCGCGACCACCTCTACGCCGTGAACATCCTCTCGAGCATGGGATTCGAGCCCGAACTCACCTACATCAAGAGCTCCCGGCACGACACGTTCGAAACCTTCGACGACGCACTGCACAAGTACGACGACATGGTGCGCAAAGCGTGCACCCTCCTGCCCGAGACGCGCACGCAGATCGCGCTCTCGAAGCTCAAACCCTGGCTCGAGACGCAAATCGTCGAGAACGAGGACGCCGGCAAACCTGGGGAGAGGGGAATTCCGCAAGGAGCCCTTCGCCTTCGCGAGCCGAGAACCATCACCTGGGCTTTCATTGCCTGGAACGTCGATTAGGTAGCTTGACTAGCGCGGTTGTGCGCACTGGGAGCATTGCCTATACTTGATAGGAGCAACCCCCCTATGCGGGGAATGACCGATACGAACAGCGAACGGGGAACTATGCGCATTTCAGCACGAAACGTCTTGAAGGGCACGATCACCGACGTCGAGATCGGCGCCGTGAGCGGAGTCGTCTCGATCAAGGTCGGAGAGACGGCCCTTACCTCTGTCATCACCATGGAGGCCATTCATGATCTCGACCTTAAGAAGGGCATGCCGGCATACGCCGTCATAAAGGCGAGCCACGTCATGTTCGCGCGCGGAGACGAGCCCCTTGACAACCTGTCGGCCCGAAACCAGCTCGTCGGCACCGTGACCACGGTTCGCCCGGGGAAGACGGACGGGCGCGTATCCCTCACGCTAGCAGACGGCAATATCATCACCGGCTCGGTCTTCAACGACATGATCGGGGAGCTCGGCCTGGAAGTCGGCAACAAGGCGATCGCCATCGTGAAGTCCACCGACCTCATGATCGGCGTCGACTAACGCTGGTGACCCTGCCCTGTAGTCAGCGGCAGATTCCAGCCCCGCGGCCTGCTTCTTTTTGTGGCTCGCCCTTGCGGCTGGCTCCCAGCCCTCCCGCGCGGCCCATGGCCTGCCGAGATCCCGGCTTATAGGACAAAAAGTGTGTCTCGATAGAACACATGTTCCTCTCATTCTAATCCAGCCAGAACGGGAAGGGGTCCTTGCTGTGGAGCTCTTCCCAGACAGCCCTGTCACCCCATTCCGGCCTCCCATCGCCTTGCTTCGGGGATGACGAGTAGACGTCGTAGAGCAGGTCTATGTCGGCGTCCCTCGGCATGGTCGCCAGCTTCTCCCTGGCGGTCCTCGCGTCGCCGGAATGCGCGTGGCACCACCAGAACACAGCCTTCACGCGCTTCAGGGACGTAAGCCCCCTGCGGTTGCGGAGAATAGCCCTGAGCTGGGCGTTAACGCCCCCTTCTATCCTGTTGTTGGTCGCCGGGAGCGGCCCGGCCTTCGTGAGCTCGGGGTCGAGGTAGGTGAAGAGCGTCCCCGCCGAGACGAGCGAGGACAGCGACCTCCTCGCCTTCCTGAGCCTCTCGTGGGTGTAGGCCCGCCTCCCGTCGACGATCGTGGTGTCCTCGAGGAAGTCCGCCCAGAAGCCGCACCAGTCGAGGTAGCGCTCGCGCCACAGCTCCGCCTGGTGCAGCGTCTCGATGTGCATGAGGTCGAGGGCCATCCCGTACAGCTCCCTGCCCGCCTGGAGCTTCGGCCTCGTCGTCGTGCACCTCTTGACCTGGGAGAACGCGTGGAACACGCATCTTTGGACCTTGGTTCGGGGCCAGGTCGCGCGCACGGCCTTCGCGAAGCCGCTCCCGCCGTCGGTGACCACGACGTCGGGGGCCGGTATCGGCTCCATGAGCGCCGACCACGCCCTTGAGCTCTCGGATTCCGCCATGTACCACGAGACGACGCGCTCGCCGCTGCAGCAGATCAGCACGACCAGGCGCTCCGCCAGCCAGATCCCGTCGACGAAAAGGACGCGGTGGGCTTCCCCGTCGGGCACGGGCATGGGCCAGACCTCCCAGAACTCCGAGGTCCGCCGCCTGAAGGTCCGGCCGGCGCCCGGCATCTCGAGCTGGGTGCCCTTCGACATCAGCCACGACAGGAACTCCTCGAGGCGGGCGGACGAGTCGTCGTAGCGCACGGTGGCCGAAGCGCCGCACGCGGCGCACCTCCACCTCTGGGCCCCCGACGAGGTCCTGCCGTTCCTCTTCGTCGGACCGCCGCAGCAAGGGCATTTGACCGCCTTCATGACCCACCTCTTCCAGAAGGTTTTTAACGTTCCAGGAAAAGGCTATCCATCTGGAGGAACGGCGAGCGCGAGGACACACATTTTGTCCGAGTGCTTAAATAGGGCCGACGAATTTAAACGAACGAGAAAGGGGCATCGACCTGCGCCGATGCCCCTAAATGAGACACACTTTTTGTCCTATAAGCCGAGATCCCACCTTTCGGCAAAAGAAAAAGCCCGAACAGCTGAGCTGTTCGGGCTTGCTTTTTCCCAGGGGAAAAGCTATTCGGCTGCGGGAGCCTCGACCTCGAGAGCGGCCTCAGCCTCGGCGTCGGCGGCAACCTCTTCGGCGGAGCCCTCAGCCTCGGCGGTAGCAGCAGCCTCGGCAGCGCGGGCAGCTTCCTCTTCAGCCTTCTTGGCGTACTCTTCAGCACGCTTGGCCTTCTCGGCAGCCTTCTTCTCACGCTCGGCCTTCTTGGCAGCCTCTGCCTCGGCGACAGCGGCAGCGCGCTTGGCCTTCTTGGCAGCCTCGCGCTCGGCAACCATGTCCTTCGCGGAGCCGAACTTGTCGGCAAAGCGCTGGACGCGTCCGCCGGTGTCGATGAACTTCTGCTGGCCCGTGAAGAACGGGTGGCAGGCGTTGCAGATGTCAACGCGCAGCTCGGACTTGGTGGAGCGGGTCGTGAACGTGTTGCCGCAGGTGCACTTGACGGTGCACTCGACGTAATCCGGATGGATTCCTTGCTTCATGTTGGTTCTCCTTTACCATGCCTTGGTTTCCGACCAAGGCGAGACAAGCTTGTTTATGATACCACAGCGCATAAACAATGCAATATAAAACGGGCGGCGAATCCCATCGATTCACCGCCCGCACAAAAGTGGCGCTTAAATCTGCCCGTGCATCGTCTCGTGAAGCACGACGGCGATTTTCGCCGCTTCGCATCTCTCCAAAGAGCGCTTCGGGCAAAACTGCGGCAGACCGCTGTCGTCCGGCACGCCTGTCATGCATCCATTTTGACGTGCGGCAAGCACCGCATTGCGTGCCCAAAGTGAGATATCGCCCGCGTCGGAATATGCGAGAAATACCTCGTCGCTTCTATCCCAGTCGGGGTAGCTTGCAGAGGGGTCGTAGTCGTAGAAACCGAGCCAGCTCGCTATCATCTTCGCGCATTGCTCCCTCGTGAGCGGATCGTTCGGACCAAACTTATCCGCGCCGTCGTATCCTGACACGATGTGGTAGTGCACCGCCCAGTTGATTGCCGCCGTGTAGTATTCGCCGTCGGAAACGTCGGTGAAGCCCGTTTCGTTGTCGGATGGAAAATCGAGGCGAAGCTCATCAGCATGGCTTCCCCAATACGGCGTTCCCGAAAAATCAGCACCGTCGAACAAGCGCTTCAGTACCACGACCATTTGCCCGCGCGTCATATCATCGAAAGGACCGAACAAATCCGTACCCTCATATCCAGTCAAAAGTCCCAGCGTATAGGCGCGATCGACAACCTGCGCATACCATTCGCCGTCCGAAACGTCGGAAAACGGCGCTTGGCTTTCATCAGCAGAGGCCGAAAGGGCACTGAGACTTGCATCGGGCGAATCGGCGGACTCCGACGCGAATGCTGCTTGGGGAGCTGCGCAAAGCGTCAATACGAGCGCAGCTGAAACCCCAAGCGCGCACGCAGAATGAACCAAATGCATCCGTTCTTCCATTTCGCAACATCTCCTTACCTCAGGAAGCCCTTATTATAATCATTCGCTAATTATAGAACCTCCTTCACACCATTTTGAGAATAGTCTTTGGCTTCAAAAACAGGATTGTCGCTTCGCGCGCTCGCTGGCTTTGTATTGTTCGCAGAATCCACTCGTCTCGCAAATGGAGCCAGAGACACGAAATGGCGAGCCTGCAAAACAATGCAAGCCCGCCATTTGAAAAAAAACGCTCGTACTTCAGAGTGCACAACCCCAAGCGCGTCGCCAAACGCCCATCTCGTCACGCAACTGCAACACGGAGAGACAAAATGCGCGGCAACGCAAGCAGTGGGCACGCCTCAAGCGCTCCCCCGCTCGCTACACCTCGGCGACCCACAGACCGTGCAGGTTGCAGTACTCGTAGACCTTGATCGCGCGGTCGCCCTCGGCGATAGCGAAGTCGGCTTCCGGCTTGTCGGCGCTCGTCAGCTCCGCGATCTGGTAGCCCTTCTCGGTAACCAAGCAGATAAACGCAATGAGGTGCTCGTCGGTCATCGGATGGGCCACGCTGCCGACCTCGACGTGAACGGCATTGCCCGAAACGCTCACGACGGGGACGTGCTTCTCAACCGACGCATCAGTGGAATTCGCGACCAGCTCGGTCATCTTCTCGCCGCAGCAGGAAAGCGGGGCCTTCTTGTCGAAGGGCTTCACGGCAACGTTGCCGCAGTGGTTGCATTTATAGAACGTGACGTCCATAACGTATCCCTTTCTCGTCTGTGCCCCGCGCGTCCCCATCCGGGAAGCGCGTGGCTACTGCAAACAAGGCTCCTCTCGTGTCATAGCCTTGCTCTGCTGCATATGTTACTCGCTTTGTTTCAATTCTGGAAGTCCTTGTTGAGACTTCTTCGCAATAAGCGCATAAAGCAGCACGCCAATGCCTATCGCAATAAGCGGAGCCGAGAGAACCTGCCCCATCGTGAGCCAACCGCCCCACAGATACCCTAGCTGCACGTCGGGCTCGCGCACGAACTCGATGGCGAAGCGGAAGCACCCGTACATGATGAGGAACACGCCGAGAAAGGTCCCCTGGGCGTGCGGCGGACGCTTGCGCGAAAGCGCGAACAACACAAGGAAGATGACGACGCCCTCGAGCACCGCCTCATAAAGCTGGGAAGGATGGCGGGGCATCATTCCCGCCTGCCCCCCGAACACGACGCCCCATGCGGCATCGGTCGGCGCGCCCCACAGTTCGCCGTTCACGAAGTTGGCGCAGCGCCCGAAGAACAGCCCGATAGGAGCCCCGATGCAACCGAGGTCAGCCAGCGTGAGGTACGGAATATGCGTGAAACGCGCGGCGACGATTCCCGAGAGCAGCGCGCCGATGAGCCCGCCGTGAAAGCTCATGCCGCCCTTCGAGAGCGCGAAGATGTCGGCGGGATGCTGCAGGTAGTAGCCGTCTCCGTAAAACAGGACGTACCCCAGACGTCCGCCCACGATGACGCCCACGACCACGCACAGCATGATGGTGATGAGCGCATCCGAGTCGACGCGCACTCGCCAGCGCTTCGCCGTGCTCATGAGCACGAGAGCGGCGCAGATGAATCCGAGCACGTATGCGATACCGTACCAGCGCACAGAAAAAGGCCCGACCGAGAACGCGATCGGGTCAAGGCTTTGATAGATTTCGTTGAGCAAGGAGCTAGTCCCTTCCCATTCCAGCGCCCACTTCGATGGCGGCGAAGCGCACCTCTTCGCGCAGGGCCAAAGGAATCGTCTGGACCGACGAGACGGACGCACCGCATCGGGGGCATGTGACCGTGAACATCGCGACATCGCTGCGAAGGACCATCATGGAGTCGTAGCGGCATACGTCCAGGTCGCTTTGTCCGCACGTGGGACAGCTCAGCGTTCGAACCACAGCTCTCGCCTCCTCATCGCAGTCGGTCGTGTTTACTTCATTGTAGCAGTGTTTGGGCACAAGGCGTCCTACAGGATGAATCGATTGCGCGCGCCGAGCTTGTGCTCCTGGCGCGGGCACTCCTTGATGCTCGGGCCGTGCGTCAGGAAGAACGTGCAGAAATGGCACACTTCCTTCACCGCCGCGTCGTAGCCCAAATCAGGATTGAGCAGCAGCTCGAAATCATCGCAGACCTCGTGCGTCGGACGATGGCATGCAGCGTAATGGCAGTCGGCAGGGCACGGCTCGCCCGGCGTGTTGTGAGGGCAGCGTTCCTGCATCTCGTCATCGCAACCCCGCATCTCCCAGCAATGAGACACCTTCTCCTCCTTCACTGGCACTACCGTCCCGGCAACCGCGCGACAAGACGCGCGACCTCTGCCCTGAACAGCTTGCCCGAAATAAAGAGAAGGGCGGGATACCCCGCCCTTCTCGCGTCTCACAAGTAATCGACTAGTATCCCTCGTGGTACGGCACGACGCGCTCGACGCCCGGCACGCGCTCCTTCAAGATGCGCTCGACGCCGTTGGCAAGCGTCATCTCCGACATCGGGCAGCCCTTGCAAGCGCCCTGAAGCTCAACCGTGACGATGCCGTCTTCGCTGACGTCGATCAGCTTCACGTCGCCGCCGTCCGCCTGAAGGCTCGGTCGGATAAGCTCCAAAACCGCGGCCACATCGGTCTTCTCAACCATCGTTGCTCCTTCTCGAGTACTGGATGTTTCTCTTAATTCGCTATAGTACCACAAGCCGCCGCCCCAACGCCGCGCGCACGCGAAGCGCAAGGTCGGTGCAACTTGTCGCTACTGAATCGGCTGCCAGTCCTTGCCGATCACCACAAGGACGTTCGCATCGAAGGTGTAGTAGTCGCCGCCGTTGACGACGCGCCCGCCGTCGATCGTCTTCACGATGGTGTTCGCCGCCGCCTTGTACGCCTCGTCGCGATAGATCACGAGCGTCTCGTTGTAGGTGCCGGCATCGGCGACGTTGCCAATGGTCCCGATGGTGAATCCCGCGTTGCCGAGGATCTCGCCCATCTTCGCCCCGACGCCAGTGACGCCGCCGCCGTTGCGGATCTCGACCTTGATGCCGGTGGGGTCGCTCACCGTCTCCGCCTCTTCGACAGCGTTCGGATCGGTTCCGGCATCAACGCTTTCCATAACCGTCTTCCATTGGGAATCGGAAGCCTTGAACAGGCTCGCGCCGTCCTGCTCGCTTTCGCTTCCCGGCACATATGCCGTGTACACCGTCGCCTCACCTAAGGGGCGAAACGCGTTCGCCAAATCAATCACCTGCGAAGACGACAGATCGGTCCGCACGTTGCCCGCAATTCCGTCGAGCTCGGTGGCGAAGTCGAGCCCGCCCGCCTCGAGCAGGCGTAGCGCCATCGCGTAGGCGAAGGACGTGCGCACCGAGGCCTGCGTCTCGGACGCCTTCGCATAATTGCTTGCGCGAAGTACGACAAGCGAGCTTTCGGCATCGAGGACCTGCTCCCCCGCCTCAAGGTAGATGCTACCCGCATACGGATCGTCGACGGATTCGGGAAGCGTCATGCCGATACCGCCCACCAAATCGACGAGCGAGCGGATGCCCTCCTCGTTCGTCTTCACGAGATGGGATATGCCCACTCCCGCAAAGGACGAGACAGCCTTCACGAGCGCCTCGTCACCGCCTACTCCATAGGCGTCGTAGAGCGGATGGGTTTTGCCGTCCGAGAGGCTTACGGCAAGGTTGCCGGGGATGGAGACGAGCGTGAGCGTCCGCGTGGACTCGTCCACGCGCGCAAGGATGTATGCCTCGCTCGACACATCGGAGCCCCCTTTGGGAGAGCCGAGGCTCGCCGCGGCGAGAACGTAGTAGGGCGACCCTTCCTTGGCGGCGGTAAGCGCGCTGCTCGCATTCGAATGCTCAAGCGACAGCTTCGAGTTCGATGCGTTGAAAAAGACGGTGACGCCGACGCCAACCGCGACCGCGATGATGACGATCACCGAGATGACACCCACAGCGGCGCGTCGCATCCCGCTTTTGCGCTGGGCGCTCTGGATATAGCCGCGCTTGCTCACGCGGCGGGAATAGGCACGATAGTTCTCGCCTGAAGCGGTCTGGGGGGTCACATGATCGACGATGCCGCGCGCGGCACGACGCTTCTTGCGATCGCTTGAGAACCCGACCGACGAGGCGTTCATCCCGCGCGAATGGCGCGGAGCGCCACCCTTCGCCACATGCGTGCCGATGGTGTGGGACGTCATTTTACGGGAGGTATGTTTCGATTGCGAGGCGCTAAAGCCCTTCTTCTTGCCGAACATCGCAATGGGCGCCTAGAGGCTCTCGTCGACGGCGAGCCTGGATACGTCCGCGCCAAGCCCGCGCAGCTTGCCGACGTAGTCCTCATACCCTCGGTCGATGTGATAGATATGGCTGACGCGTGTCTCGCCCTCGGCGACGATGCCAGCGAGCACCAGGGCGGCTCCCGCGCGAAGGTCAGTCGCCTTCACGGGCGCACCCTGCAGAAGCTCGACCCCGCGGACGAGCGCATGATGATCCTCGATGGTGATGTCGGCGCCCATGCGCGAGAGCTCGGCGGCGAACATGAAACGGTTCTCGAAAACGTTCTCCGTGATGACTGAAGGCCCCTCGGCGAGCGACGCCAGCAACATAAACTGTGCCTGCAGATCGGTCGGGAACCCAGGATGCGGAAGCGTTTGGATGTCGACCGCGCGAAGGGGTTCGGTGCGCAAGACGGTGATGAAATCTTCGCCAGTGGTGATTTCGCACCCCATGGCCTCGAGCTTCATGAGCGCCATGCGCAGAAACGATGGGTCAATCCCCCTGACCGTGACCGGACCGCCGGTAAGCGCGCCTCCGACAAGGAACGTTCCCGCCTCGATGCGGTCGCCCACCACGATATGTTCGCACGGCCCCAAATCATCGAGGGAGACACCGTGTACCTCGATGGTGGAGCTGCCTGCACCCTCGATATGGGCGCCCATGCTCGAGAGCATGTTCGCCAAGTCGACGATCTCGGGCTCGCGCGCCGCGTTCTCGATGAACGTCATCCCGTTCGCCACCACGGCGGCCATGAGCGTGTTCTCCGTTGCGCCGACGCTCGGGAACTCGAGCATCACGTGGGCGCCATGCAGGCCGTTCGGCGTCGTCGCATGGAGAACTCCGTGGGCGTTGTCGAAGTGGACGCCTAACGCCTCGAGCCCGACGAGGTGCATGTCAATCTTGCGCGCGCCGATCTGGCAGCCGCCCGGCATGGCGACACGGGCTTCGCCGAAGCGCCCGATAAGCGGTCCAAGGACAGAAATGCTCGCGCGCATCTTCGAGACGAGTTTGTAAGGAGCCTCGTATTTATCGACGGTGGACGTGTCGACGGACAGCGAATGGTCGGCGCCGCGTTCGACATCGGCACCGAGATGAGCAAGGACTTCGGACATGATCTCGATATCGGAGATGCGCGGCACGTTGTGGAGCACCGTCTTGCCCCGTCCGAGAATCGCTGCGGCGATAAGCTTCAACGCCGAGTTCTTCGCGCCGGATACGCGGACTTCCCCCTCGAGCACCCCGTTGCTCGAAACGATGATTTCCTCTTCCATGAAAGGACACCTTCTATCACGATGCACGGAAAGGCGGCCCCCGGGGCCAAGCCGTGCAATATCAACATTCCAGTCCATCCATTATAAAAAGCGAAGGCCCGCATAGAGCGAGCCTTCACAAGTAAAGCGTTTGGTTGCAGCGCAGGGGCGAAAACCCACCGATGCGCCAGAAAAAAGCGTGTCGACTATTCGCCAAGCATGAAGCGCTTGAAGCCGGTCACCTTGATGGTGCCACCGAGCTTCTTGGCGACCTCGTTGACGTAGTCGGTGACGCTCTGGTCCGGGTTCTTGACGAAAGCCTGCTCGGTGAGGCAGCTCTCCTTGTAGAACTTCTCAAGACGGCCAGTGGCGATCTTCTCCTGGATGTTCTCAGGCTTGCCGGACTCGGCAGCCTGAGCCTTGTAGATCTCCATCTCGTGCGCGACGACCTCGGCAGGGACGGACTCACGGGTTGCGGAAACCGGGGAAGCGGCAGCAACCTGCATAGCGACGTCGCGGCCGCAGTGCTGGAACTCGTCGGAAGCGGGGTCGATGCCCTCGACGTCGAACGTCACGAGAACGCCGATCTTGCCGCCACCATGGATGTAGGAGGCGACGCCACCTGCCTCGACAACGGCTGCGCGAGCGAGGTTCATGTTCTCGCCGAGCGTGTGGATAGCGTCGGTGAGCACGTCTTCGACGGTCTCGCCCTCGGCGTCGACAGCCTTCAGAGCCTCAACGTCCTCGACGTTGGCGGCCATAGCGGCACGGGCGATCTTCTCAGCGTAGCCCTTGAACTTCTCGTTCATGCCGACGAAGTCGGTCTCGCAGTTGAGCTCGACGACAGCGCCCTTGGTTGCGTCGTCGGAAACGATGGCCATAACAGTGCCCTCGTTGGTGGCACGGCCGACCTTCTTGGCAGCAGCGGCCAGACCACGGGTACGAAGAACGTCAACGGCCTTGTCCATATCGCCATCGGCCTCGACGAGCGCCTTCTTGCACTCCATCATGCCGGCGTCGGTCATTTCGCGGAGCTCTTTGACCATTGCAGCGGTAATTGCAGCCACGGATGTTCCTTTCTCTCAAGTGAAAGATGAATGAAAAGACCGCGCGCCCTCTATCGAGCGCGCGGCTGGAGCTAAACGTTCGTGCTATTCAGCAGCAGGAGCTTCCTCGGCAGGAGCGGCCTCCATCTCGGCAGCGGTCACGGGAGCACCCGTGCCAGCGATGACGGCGTCAGCCACGAAGTCGGCGAGCAGGCGCACGGAGCGGATGGCGTCGTCGTTGGCCGGGATGCCGAACTCGACGTCGTCCGGATCGCAGTTGGTGTCGAGCGTGCCGATGACGGGGATGCCAAGACGCTTGCACTCGTGGATAGCGATGCCCTCGCGGTTGGTGTCGATCACGAAGACGGCGTCGGGGGTGCGCTTCATGTTGCGGATGCCGTTGAGGTTGGCCTGCAGCTTAGCGAGCTCCTTGTGCAGCAGGATCTGCTCCTTCTTGGGAAGCGATGCCATGCGGCCGTCGGTGTCCATGGCCTCGAGCTCCTCCATGCGGGCAACGCGGGAGCGGATGGTCTGGAAGTTGGTGAGCATGCCACCGAGCCAACGAGCGTTCACATACGGCATGCCGCAGCGGTTCGCAGCATCGGCGATGGGCTCCTGAGCCTGCTTCTTGGTGCCGACGAACAGCACGGTGCCGCCCTTCTTGGCGGTTTCGGAAGCGAAGGTGTAGGCCTGGTCGAGACCGATGAGGGTCTGCTTGAGGTCGATGATGTAGATGTCACCGCGATGGCCGAAGATGTACGGCTTCATCTTGGGGTTCCAGCGGCGGGTCTGATGACCGAAGTGCGCGCCTGCATCGAGCAGCGACTGAATGCTGACTTTCGTCATGTTCTTCTCCATTCGTTAATCCTCTGCCTGCGGTCATCCCCAACTACCGCAGCCTTTTTCGGTTGGCCACTGGCGGCGTGGGTCGCGCAAGCATGTGTAATATAGAAACCGTTGAATTATAACGCTCTTTCATATGCGCCTGCAAGAGCAAATTAGCGTTTTCTTTTCGAGGAAGAGAAACGGGACGGCGGAACCGAAGATGCTGAGCTTAGTTGCAATTGCCGCAGAATGCTCAGCTCAAAAGAAAATGCGGGCGGAAAAGCGCGCTTTCCCACCCGCATCAAAACACACTGCCACAATCGCGCAGACACCTGCTACTTCTTCTTGATCTGGCTTTCGTGCTTCTCGAAGAAATCAAAACGCGGCGGAAGCTCGCGGACGCGATGCGCCCCCTCGTCGAGCTCGGCGGCGCCGCACAGCTCGCCCATTCCCCCGAAGTCATAGTTCCAGCTGAAAAACTCGTCGGCATCGAAGTTCATCTGCATGCAGATCTTCTCGCAACCGAACGGAACGATCGGGTGCATGAGCAGCGTGCAGATGCGCAAAAGATAGAACGAGTCCGCAAGCACCTGCCGGCGCGCATCGTCGTCGCCGGATAGCTCGGCTTCCCTGATGCCGTCGGTCCAGTACTTGTTCGAGTAGCGGATGAACTCGTCCATAAGCGACATCACCGTGTGCAGCTCGACCTTGCGCATAAGCTCGTCGTAGGTATGGATCGCCTTCTGGGCGCGCGCAACGACATCCTCGCTGATCGCGCAAAGCGGCATCATTCCTTCGAAGTTCTTCTGTGCCTCGTAAAAGCAGCTACGCGCCAGACGATTGAACACGTTGGTGAGCAGCGTTCCCTCTTTGAGCGCCGGGTCGGCCACACGCGGATCGGTGCGCTTCGACTCGTCGGGATCGAACGGTTTGGGCTTGAACCCGACCGACTTCTGGTCGAGCCCGAGCGCGAGGAAATGCGCGCGCAGCTGCTCGGGAGTGTAGTAATCGAGCAGCTCGTCGGCCGAGGGCGGCTTCACAGCGCTCGACGACGATGCCTTCTTGTTGCCGAGCAGCAGATGATGGTTTGCGATGAGCGTCGTCTGGCGCAACGCGGGAGATTCTTCGCCCCCGAAGAAATTGCCAGGCTTGAGCGCCTCCCACATTGCCGGCTGGGCAACACCGTAGAAGTAGAGGTTGTCCTGTCCAATGAACTGGAACACCTCCGCATCGTCTGAGCACCACCACTCCTGCCAGCTCGAGCGCGGAAGACCGAGCTCATCGTTCACGGCCATGGTGAACGAGATCGGCGCCCACAGCGACTCCGGCCAGCACCACACGGTGAGTCCGCTGACGCCCTCGATAACCGGCGCCTTCACGCCCCACTCGATGTTACCGGTGATGCGGAAGGGGACGAGCGTCTTTCCCATGCGGAAGCGGATGTTCGCCCGCGTGAGCAGCGGTCGCGCCGCGTCGCGGTCCTCGATCGACGAGAACTCGAGCTCGAAGCTTTGCTTGCCCTTCTCCGCAGGGCGGAAGGCGTGCTTCGGCAGGTCCGCCGCAATCTCCCGATACGCCTCCTCGGCCTCGTTCTTCACATAGACGACCGGAGGCGTGAGGAACTCCTCGATCGTCTGCGGGACAACATCGCGAATCGTGGGATCGGCCCTGAGTTCCTCCACATGCTTTTTCAGGAACTCGGAGAAAGCGGGCAGGTCGAAATACCAGTTCTCGACGGGGCGCATCTCGGGCACGGTTCCCGTAACGGACGACTTCGGCGCGATGAGGTCGACCGGGTCGTACTGATGACCCAAATCGCACTCGTCCGCATAAGCGTGCTCAGACTTGCACCCCTGGACTGGGCAATGCCCCACCACCTGGCGACCGTTCAGAAAAGTCTGCGCCTCGGTGTCGTAGAACTGAAGTGTCGATTCCTTGCGGAGGAAACCGTTCTCGTGAAGCTTCTCGATGAACGCCTCGGAAACATGCTGATGGACCTCGCCGGCGTGACCGATTCCCGAGCCATCGTAAATCGAGAGGCTAATACCGTACGAGCGCAGCGTGTTCGCCTGACGCTCATGGTTGCGCATCACATAGTCGGAGATGCTCCCGTCGAACTCCCCCGCCTCGACGAGCTTTCGATAGCCCTCGTTGATCGGGGAGCCAAAGCAGTCGGTTCCCGAGACAAATCGGACGTTATCCTTGCCGATGCGGTCCCGCAAGAAGCGCGCAAACGCGTCTGCCGGGACGAACACGCCTCCGACGTGCCCGAAATGCAGCGGCTTGTTGCCGTATGGCATGCCCGCGGTGACGACCGCGCGTGCAGGCCATTCCACCGGGTTCTCGTTAGTGCTGTGAGCCATTGCCGTTAAGCTCCTTCAATCTTTCAATCAAATCTTCGTTCGACATCTTGCTGCTCGAAAGCAGTCCGACGAGATCAGACAGATCGTCGGACTCGGGCTCGAGGCTCACCACCGTATAGGTGCGCATGCCAGCAAGCTCCGCCGCCTTCGCGATGGCATCTTCCCTTGTGCCGATCTCGTCAGCAAGGCCGTTTTGAACCGCGTCGATGCCAGTATAGGTAAGACCCGTGGCAAGCTCGCGAACCCGCTCGATCGGAAGCGAGCGACCCGACGCGACGGTCTCCATAAACGTCTCGTTAACAGTGTCGACCATGGCCTGGTAGTACGCGCGCTCCTCTTCGGTGAGCGGGCGGGTCCCATAGCTCGAATCCTTGCTTTCAGCCGAAGTGATGTTCTCAACCGAGATACCGAGCTTGTCGAGCAGGCCCGAAAGGTCAGTCACCTGCATGGCGGTTCCGATTGCACCGATGGCTGTGGTCTTCGCGGTAAAGATGTAATCGGCCTGGGACGAAATCTCATAAGCTGCGGAAGCGTTCACCGAAGCGCTCGAGACCACAACCGGCTTCGAAAAGTCGTTGACATAGCAGGCCATCTCCTCGCCCGCAGTCGCCGTGCCACCACCCGAGTTGACGCGCAGGACGACCGCCTTGATGTGCGGGTTGTTCTCCGCGCGATCGAGCTGGGCCTTCAAGCCTTCCGGGCTTGCCGTGGAGCCGTCGTAGTTGATCGTCCCGTCGATGGTGATCACGCCGACAGCATCTTCGGAAAGCGAATCGACCGCACTTTGCGAACCCGCCCCGAACATCGACGAGCTCGCCCCCGCCATCACGCTCGTGCACGAGGCAAGCGCCGTGAACAGAAAGGCGAACAGCAGCACCACTGCAACAAGCGCGACAATCCAACCGCGGCTTTTCTTCTGCGGTTGCACCGGCGCGGCGTACGGCGGCGCGTACGACGGCTGCTGCCAATAGGCCTGATTGCCAGGTTGCGGCTGATAGGCGCCGTAAGGAGCATTGGCATTGTTGGAAACGCCGCTCGCTCGAGAGTTTTCGGGCTGGTCGTTCATCTTCCCTCCTAATCGTCCTGACTCCATACTACCTTATGAAAAAACGCGCCGGACGAACATGCCCGGCGCGTCTACCGATAAAGCAAAATCCTCGGCGCTTCGCGAAATCTAGGGGTGCCGCAGACAATCGCGCTACAGCTCGAAGCCGTCTTCGACCTTCCCATGAGCAGATTGCGCCTTTTTCGCCGTGCGCAAGAGGAACTCTTGGTTCGTCTCGGTGCGCTTAAGCGACTTGATCAGCATATCCATCGCGCGCTCCGTGTTGTTCATATTCGACAGGATACGACGAACCGCCCAAATAAGCGGGGCTTCTTGCGGATCAAGCAGCAAATCTTCCTTGCGGGTGCCACTCGTTACCGGATCGATCGCCGGGAAGATCCTGCGATCGGCGAGGTTGCGGTCGAGCTTGAGCTCCATATTGCCCGTTCCCTTGAACTCCTCGAAAATAACCTCGTCCATCTTCGATCCGGTATCGATGAGAGCAGAGGCGAGGATGGTCAAGCTGCCGCCGCCTTCGATATTGCGCGCCGCGCCCAAGAAGCGTTTGGGCGGATAGAGCGCCGTCGAATCGACACCACCCGAAAGGATGCGCCCGGAAGCGGGCTGCGCAAGGTTGTACGCACGGGCAAGTCGCGTGATGGAGTCGAGGAGGATAACAACATCTTCACCCATTTCCACCAGACGCTTCGCACGCTCGATAACGAGCTCCGACACGGCGATATGGTTCTCGCAAGGCATGTCGAAGGTCGAGGAAACCACCTCGCCGCGAACCGAGCGCTCCATATCGGTAACCTCTTCGGGACGCTCATCGACGAGCAGGCACATGAGGTGGACCTCGGGGTTGTTCGCTGTGATGGAAGCTGCGATATCCTTCAGGATGGTCGTCTTGCCCGCCTTCGGAGGCGACACGATAAGACCGCGCTGGCCTTTGCCGATCGGCGCCGCAAGATCGATCACACGAGCGGTAATCGTGCTCTTGCCATGCTCCATGACCAGGCGCTCATCGGGGTAAACGGGGGTCAAGTCGGAGAACTTAGGACGCTTCGACCCCTCTTCAGGAGCCTTCCCGTTGATCGAGATAAGCTTCTGGATCGCAGCGAACTTCTCATTCTCGCGTGCAGGGCGCGTCTGCCCGCATACCATGTCGCCCTTGCGCAAACCGTTGCGACGAATCATGGAAAGACCCACATAAGCATCCGTCTCGCTGGGAAGGTATCCCTGCGTGCGCAGGAAGCCGTACCCATCGGGCATAATATCGAGAATGCCGGTGACCTCGATGAATCCTTCGGCTTTCACGCTCGCCTCGTAGACCGCATCGACAAGCTCCGCCTTCTTAAGGCCCGTCACATCCAGCTCGAGCTCGGCGGCCTTCGCCCTCAGTTCAGCGACCTTGAGCGCTGCAAGTTCCTCACGATTCACGCTCGGAGTGATCTCGCGGTTCTGCTGGTTGCGGCCGCGGCGCTGCTTGCGGTCGTTGCCGTGCTTTTGCTGGTACTGCTTTTGGTTGTTGTTGCGATCTTTGTTGTAACCGGAATGGTTCTTTCCGGATTGCTTCTGATCGTTCGAGGAGTTCTGTTCCCCGCGGGATCGACGCACATGAACCGTGGTCTTCGAGGGTGAGGCCGAGTCTTTATGGGAAGCATCGGAAGAAGACGCCTCTGAAGCCTGTTCGTCGTTTCGATCGTCGGACTTGCGAGCCTCCCCAGTGAGAGCTTCAGAAGCATCCGCATCCGATGCGCGCTCAACGCTCCTGCGAGACGTCGTCTTACGCACAGCGGGCTTGGCCGCTTTCGATTCGCCGTCAGCAGGAGTCTCGCCCGCCTTGGTTTCAGCCGCCCGCACAGGCGCTCCCTTGGATGTGCCTTCCGCATCAACGGAAAGAGGGTTCTTTCGCGGACGACCAGGTCGGCGCTTGGGTTTCTCTTCCGCAGGGGCCTCGGAAGCCGATTGAGCCGCAGCCTTGGCAGCCTTAGCAGGCGCCGGGGTTGAAGCCGACTCGGCAGCCTCAGAGACAACGGGCGTTTTGCGAGGACGCCCAGGGCCGCGCTTCGGTTTAGCTTCCGCAGGTGCCTCGGCAGCTTCAGCCTTCGCCTTCCGCGGGCGGCCAGGGCCGCGCTTCACGGGGGAAGCGGAGGTCGTTTTGTCAGCAGCCTTCTTCGGGGCTTCGGAAGCTTCAGCTGCTTTGGTCTCCGCCACTTCGTTATCGCTCATAATTTATGCCTGCTGCACTTTCTCCCAGTCCTTGAGGAAGGAATCGAGACCGCGATCGGTCAGAGGGTGCTGCACCATCTTCTTCAGAACGCCGAAGGGGACGGTCGCGATGTCGGCACCCATGAGGGCAGCCTGCGTAACATGGTTCGCGGAGCGAATCGAGGCCGCGATGATCTCGACCTGCTCGCCATTGACCGTGTTGGCAGTAAAATCGTAGTTGTTGATCGCCGTCACGATATTGGCGACCTGCTCAAGGCCGTCTTCAGAGATGTCGTCGAATCGGCCGATGAAGGGGCTGATGTAACGAGCACCGGCGCGAGCAGCGAGAAGAGCCTGCGGAACACTGAAGCAAAGCGTCATGTTAACGGGAATGCCCTCGGCAGCAAGAGTATGAGTTGCAGCAAGACCCTCGACCATAGTCGGGACCTTAACGACCACGTTCGGCGCGATCGCCGCAAGCTCACGACCATCGGCGATAATCTCGTCACGCTTCATAGCTACAGATTCAGCTGAAACAGGGCAATCCGGGCCAACGATGTCGCAAATGCGCTTAATATGGTTGTGGAAGTCATCGAGCTTTCCACCGATGCGCGCATAAAGCGACGGGTTCGTCGTGACGCCGGCAAGGGCGCCCCAGCTTGCAGCCTCCTCGATTTCCGCAAGGTCAGCGGTGTCAAGAAAGAACTTCACGGGTCCTCCTCAAATAGGGAAACAAGATATGAGAATGTGCTAAGTGCACAATAATCACCAAAGAAAAAGAGAGTAACAATTAATCACAAAAAAAATTCGCGACGCGAAATAGCATCAAACAGGGCTTATCCTAGCGCAATATGCCGAAACCTTCAAGAAAAGATTAGCATGCAAGGCTTAAATCAGTGGTCCCGACAAAAATTTCACGCAGGTGAGAGGGTAGCAAAGCCAACAAGCAGAAAGCAAACGGCTTATCGCAGGTAAAACAATAGAAGATTCAGCGCGCAACAAAGGAAAGAACTCGCCCCGGCTGCAGGAGGCCCGTCTGGAGTGCCAGGGTGCGCCTGCGGCGTGGCCACGGCAAATAAAAGAAAGGGGGCCGCGGGCCCCGGGCCTCCCCGGGGCCCGCGGCCCCCTGCGCAAAAGAAAAAGCGCCGCCCATGAGCGGA
>NZ_CAKUBT010000007.1 GCF_934643285.1 uncultured Ellagibacter sp. | reverse complement strand
ATCAAGTCGACCATGTGCAACTGCGGCGCGCTCACTATCCCCGAGTTCCAGGACAAGGCCAAGCTCACGGTGATCAGCTCCACGTCCATCGTCGAGGGCGGCGCGCACGACGTCCTTCTGAAGGACAAGGCTCCCTACGCTTCCAACATGAGGTAAGCGAGCATCATCGGGCCTTTGATCGGCGGAACAGGCTGCCGCGAGGGAGCCTGATACGCGGTCTTGACAAGATGGCGGATTGTCGGCGAGCCGGCGGTCCGCTGAGGCATAAAGAAAGCGACCTCCTGGTCGCTTTCTTTATGCCATGACACGAAAACGGTGCGTTTTGGCTCGCTGCTACGCGATGAGCTTCTCCGCGAGTCCTGCCCAGGTCACGCGCTCGATCCCTGCGAAATCGGCGGCACTCGGCGCAGGTGCCGCTGCAGCGGCGTCGAGCGCTTTCGCCAAACGTTGCTCGAAAGCGGGCAGGTCGTCCGCTACGGGCTCGTCGACGCTCTCCATGCGCGGGGGCTCGACATACCACACGGGCGCCGCGGGGATGTTCGCGGAAATCCACGGACGGATGCCGGGCAGGTCGGTCACCACGGCTTTGCATCCGCAGGCGAGCGCCTCGATCACCACGAGCGGCAAGCCCTCGAAAAACGACGGCAGCACGAACACGTCGGAGTTGCGATATATTCCGGCAAGCTGGTTTTGGTCGACCTTTCCTGGGAAGGCGAATCGATAGGGCGACGCATCGGCCTGCTCGCGCAGCTCGGCATATTCGCGCTCGTCGTTATAGCCTCCGATCAGGTTGAACGTAATATCGGGCGGTGCCGTTTCCAACAGTTTTGCGCAGCGGATGAGGCTTTCCACGCCCTTCTTCCGCCAAATCTTGCCGACGTAGAGGAAGCGGGTGGGCGTGCCCTCAACGTGAGGCGTGCGGCCTGTCGGGTTGAAGAGCTCATCATTGTATCCCGAGCCCACAACGCGCACGCGCTTCTCGGGTACGCCGTACATCTCCGCAATCTCGCGCTTCTGCGGTTCGTGCAGCGCGAAGATGCAGTCGAGTGCGCGCACGCCTTCGACGATGAACTCGCGTTCGAGCGAGTGCTTTCCCATCTGGCGCAAATCGGTGCTATGGCAGATGCCGCGCACGTTCGGGCACGTGAACCCCCGCGCCTCGGCAACCTCGCGCACACAGCGCACGGCGACGCCGCACGCCAGATACAGGTGGTGACAGAGCACCACGTCGGGGAACTTCTCCTCGCATGCTTCGCGAATCACCTGGTCGAAAGCGCGTTTGAACCACTCGCACATCTCGGGCGTCATGTCGCGATAGCGTGTCGCCTCGTATGGCATCTGGTCGCTCATGCCGCATACGGGGAAGGGTAGCTCGGGCGTGCGGAAGCGCACGGGATGGAAGGCGACGCCCTCGGGGAGGGTCACGTTGTCGGAAATGTCGATGCCGGCAACGAGCGTCACTTCGTGTCCCGCCGACGAAAATGCGCGCACTGTTTCGGCGACGTAGACGCCGCTTCCGGTGCTGTCGGGCTTTTGCGCAGTGATGACCAGGATTTTCATGCGGCGTTTCCTCCCAAAAGCGCGGCAACCCTCCGCGGTCGTCCGCTCACGTAATCTTTGTTGTGTCCTTGGTGACTAAGCTTCGGAGACGTAGGAATCGATCAGGCGTCGCAGCTCATCGATGCCTGTGCCGTTTGAGGAAGACGTTACCACGAAGGGGATATCCTTCGGCAAATCGAGCTTCTTGCGGATAGCAGACGCCTGTTTCCCTGCCGCTTGTTTCGAGAGCTTGTCAGCTTTCGTGAGGGCGATCGCGAAGGGAAAGTCGTTTTCCCAGAGGAACTTCGCCATGTGCATGTCGAGCGCCGAGGGATCGTGGCGGATGTCGACAAGCGACACAACCAAGGCGAAGCGTCGGTCTTGGTTGAAGTAGCCCTCGATCAGCTCCGACCAGCGGCCCTTCTCCGACTTCGCTACCTTTGCGTAGCCGTATCCGGGCAGGTCGACGAAATCGGTGCCGTCGACGTCGTAGAAGTTGATCGTGGCGGTCTTGCCTGGCGTTTGCGACACCTTGGCCAGGCCCTTTCGGTACATGAGCTTGTTCAAAAGGGATGATTTCCCCACGTTCGAGCGCCCGGCGAACGAGACTTCGGGGCGGGTCGACTCGGGAATCTGCGACGAGGTGCCGTAAGCTGCCTTGAACGATGCGATGTGATAATTCATGGGGATGCCTCTCTTTACGCGTATGCACTCATGGTATCAGAAAGCGGCCGCGCCTTGATCTCGCGACCCGACCGAGGGCTCTTCGGCGGCGTCCACAAAGCGAGTTCCGCAGCGCAGCGAGGACTGTTTGAGCGACTGGGCGTTGCCGAAGAGCCCCTCAAATTGTCCCCCTCATGCTTCTCGCGGCGGCGCGCCAAACTCGGACCTTTCGGGTATACTCGATATCATTCAGGGGAAAGCGAGCGAAAGTAGGTTTGCAAACATGCCTTCCTACACGGTTTGCATAGTCGAAGACAACGCAGAGTGCGCGGCGGCGCTCATCGACAGGGTTGCGGCTTCGCCTTTCTCGGAGGGTTTGATCATACACGAGATGGCTTCCCGCGCCGAACTCGAGTCCTTCGTCTCCGAAGGCCGCGCAATCGACATTCTCATCACCGATATCAACTTGGGGACTGACGCCGCAGACGGCATCTCCATGGTGCGTGACCTGTTTCCGGCGGGCTCGAAAACCCAGGTCATCTACGCAACTGGTTACATCGAGTACTGTACGCCCGTCTATGAAACGCAACACGTGTATTTCCTGGTTAAGCCCATCAGGCAAAGCGCCCTCGACGACGCCCTGAAAAAGGCGCAGGAGAATCTTGCGGGTCAAAATGTGCAGGATGGGCAGACCGAACAGGTGAGTCAGGGCGCGCGTGCCGATGTCCCCCCGAAATCGTTCCCCTGCGCGCTCACATTCAATGTGCGCGGTCGGACGATCGTAGTCGACGCCGACCGCATCGAGTATCTGGAAAGCGAGCGCCGCAAGCTGCGGTTGCACACCGACGGCGGTGTTATGGAAGTGTACTGCTCGCTCGCAGATGCTCAGGCCATGCTGCCCGAAGGATTCGTGCGGTGCCATAAGAGCTTCGTGGTGAATCTTGCCGACATTGTGGAAATCGGCAAAGACGACATTCTTGCGAAATCCGGCTCGCGCGTTCCTATGAGCCAGAAACGGCGCCACGAGGTGAAAGAGGCGCTGCTCGATTACCTGAAAGCGCGAGCATAGCAAAATGGAGGTTCTGGCATTTGGCATGACCTGGGAAAACATTATCGTCGAATTAGTAGGGGCTGTACCGATTCAGATCTTGTACGGCTACGCGATGACTCGACTTCTGGATATTCCGCGCCCAGCTCTCTTCATGACCGCATATTCGGTCTTCGCTTTAGTGGTTGACCCCCTCTCGTCGCGGTTTAGCATGCCTTTTTTCGCTATGGTGCAGATACTGCTCTGCGCGGCCCCTGCGCTTTTCGCACGCGATCGTCCATTGCATCGCGCGATTGTCGTCGCATCGTCGATCGTCGCTGCTATCATCGCTTACCTTGCATGCCTTCTCCTTTGGATGCTCGTTGTCGACGATCCTTTCAGCTACCAGGAGAAATACATGCGACTTGCCAGCTATGCGGTGGCGTCCGGCCTCCATCTGATTCTGCTCGATGTACTGTTCGTGATGCTTCGTCGCGCTCAAAGCCAATGGTTGACCCCCGAGGTGAAGCGGTATACTGGTGGGGGAACGAAGTATTTTATATGGTTTCCCCTGCTCCAAGTTCCCTTCTTGCTGATTGCGCTCATCGGGATAGGGACGGCCGCCGTGTGGAGTCCGCTGCTTGTTGTGAGTGTCCTGCTCATGGGCGTCTTCTTTCTCGTGTCCGACCTCGCCCTGTTCCGTGCAATCGACGATTTCGTGCTCGAACGGTTCGAAGCTCTGCGCATCGAGGCCCTCGAGCATCAGCTCAACGATGAGTTGCAGTTGTTCGACGATCTTTCCACCCTTCTCGAGAATTCCGCTCAACTCCGCCATGACCTGCGCAATCATCTGCAGATTATCGAGATGCTCGCCTCGCGTGGGGAATTCGACGCTGCCCGCGAGCATGTTCGCGACCTTCTAGGGGAAATCGAGAGCATGGACGCCCGAGATGCCTCGGTGGTCCTTCGCTCCAAGGCCGCCCTTTCTGCCGCATCGCCGCTTTGCGAACCCGCTGCATTGTCGAGCGATAGGGCGTAGGGTCAGGTGAAGGCTATGGACGTGCTCTTCGTGATATCCCTTTCGCTTACCGTCGCCGTGCTGGTCGCGATGACGGTGAAGGCCGCCATCCTGTGCCGCCGACTGACCCGCGCGTCGCCTCGCTACCTGTTGTCCTGCATGCTGTTCCCCGCAAGCCAGATCGTCTGCGTGGCGGGAATCGCGGCGTCGACGATGCTTCTCCACCTAGAGCCGACGATGCTTTTCTTGACGTTTGCGCTGGGTGTGGCCTGTATCCCGCTCGATTCGCTGCTGTTCACAGCGCTGGGGAAGGCCGAGTACGCGGACGCCCTCAGAGAAAAGGCACGCCTGCTCGAGGCTCAGATCGACGCCGAACGCATGGGCGCTCGTGGGCTTGTCTCCGTGGAAAACGAGGCGCGCGACATCCGCAGGAAGATCGCCGAGCAGCTCCACGAGCTCGATGCGCAGCTTTCCCGAGGAGAAGTCGCTTCAAGTGGACAGCGCGTGGACGAGATCATCGTGCTTGCGAGCAGGAAATCGCTGCGCGTGTGCGACCATGTCGCCCTCGATGCGCTGATGTCGCTCAAGATGCGGGAGTTCAAGGCGAAGGGCGTTAACATGGAGTGCTCGCTGAAGGTTCCTGCCGAGCTGTCGATTTCCAACTCCGAGCTGTGCGCCCTCGTGTCGAATATGCTCGACAACGCGCTCAACGCCTGTGAAGATGTTGATCGCGGCAAGCGCTTCGTGGTTTTCAGGGCTTCCGTCAAAGGCTCGTACCTTGTGCTCGATATGCGCAACAGCAAGTCGGCGTCGGAAGGGGACGAGGGTCGCGAGATGACGCGCCGCGGAATTCTCGACAGAATCCGGTTCGCCGAAGAGCAGACGAGCGGCGGCTCCCTCGCTGAGCACGGTTGGGGACTGTCCGTCATCGATACAATCGTGCAGCGCTACGACGGGGCGGTTTCCCTCGAACGCTCCAAGGGTGGGTTCCGCATGTCGGTAATGGTCGACCTAGCGGCGCAAACGTAGCCGGCGAGCGCTCTGGATGCGCTACAATATATAGTCGCGTTTTTACCCAGCGAGAATGAAAACGAGAAGGCAGCAACCATGAAAGCTTACAACCCGCATGAGATCGAACCGCGTTGGCAGAAGGCGTGGGACGAATCAGGTCTGAATACCGTTCGAGAAGACGAGTCGAAGCCCAAAAAGTATGTGCTCGAGATGTTCCCCTATCCTTCAGGCGACATCCACATGGGGCACGTGCGCAACTACACGATCGGCGACGTGATCGCCCGCTACTCGAAGATGCGCGGCTTCGACGTGCTTCATCCCATGGGCTGGGACGCTTTTGGTCTGCCGGCCGAGAACGCCGCCATCAAGCACCACAGCCACCCCGCAAAATGGACGTATGCGAACATCGAGACGCAGAAGGCGTCCTTCAAGCGCATGGGCCTGTCCTACGATTGGGACCGCACGGTCGTTGCGTGCGACCCCGAGTACTATCGTTGGGGCCAGTGGATCTTCCTGCAGTTCTGGAAGCGCGGGCTTGTCGAGCGCCGCGAGTCCCCGGTGAACTGGTGCCCCAACTGCAAGACTGTTCTCGCAAACGAGCAGGTCACGGAAGGTGAATGCTGGCGCTGCCACGGCGCTGTCGAGAAGCGCGACCTCACGCAGTGGTACTTCAAGATCACCGACTACGCGCAGGAGCTGCTCGATGACCTCGACCAGCTCGACGGCTGGCCCGAGCGCGTGAAGCAGATGCAGTCCAACTGGATCGGTCGTTCGGAAGGCGCCGAGGTCGACTTCGAGCTTCTTCCCGCCGAGGGCAAAGACGATGGCCAGACGATCACCGTGTTCACGACGCGTCCCGACACGCTCTTCGGATGCAGCTTCTTCCTGCTCGCTCCCGAGAGCAAGCTTGTGCCCGAGCTCGTCGCCGGCACCGAATACGAGGCCGAGGTCATGGCGCTCGTGGAGGCTGCCTCCAAGGTGAGCGCCGTCGAGCGCGCCCAGGGCGACCGCGAGAAGCACGGCGCGTTCACCGGCCGCTACGTCGTGAACCCCGTGAACGGCGAGAAGGTCCCCGTGTGGGTCGCCGACTACATCGTGGCCGACTATGGCACCGGCGCGGTCATGGCCGTCCCGTGCGGCGACCAGCGCGACTTCGAGTTCGCCCGCAAGTACGACCTGCCCATCATCCCCATCATCTTGGGCGAGGACGATGCGCTCTATCCGCAGCTCAAAGACGAGCAGAATCGCGTCGTCACCACGGTCGACTGGGAGAAATCCTACGAGGCCGAGGGTAAGCTCGTGCAGTCTGGCAAGTACACCGGCATGGTCGGCGGCAAGCATTCGCCCGCCGTCGACGCGATCATCGGCGACTTGGAGGCCGCGGGCAAGGGGAAAAAATCGGTGCAGTTCCGCCTGCGCGACTGGCTCATCTCCCGCCAGCGTTACTGGGGAAACCCCATTCCCGCCATCTACTGCGACACGTGCGGACTCGTGCCGGTTCCCGAAGAGGACCTGCCCGTCACGCTCCCGAAGGATATCGATCTTTCCGCAGGTGAGACGCTCGCCACGCATGAGGAGTTCGCGAAATGCACGTGCCCGAAGTGCGGTGGCCCTGCGCGCCGCGAGACGGACACGATGGACACGTTCACGTGCTCGAGCTGGTATTACCTGCGCTACACCGATCCGCACAACACCGAGTTGCCCTTCGCCCCCGAGAAGGCGAACCGCTGGATGCCCGTCGACCAGTATATCGGCGGCATCGAGCACGCGATTCTGCATCTGCTCTACAGCCGCTTCTTCACGAAGGTGCTGCGCGATATGGGCATGGTCGACTTCGACGAGCCTTTCAAGAACCTGCTGTGCCAGGGCATGGTGCTCGACGAGCACGGCGACGTCATGAGTAAGTCGAAGGGCAACGTGATTTCGCCCGAGGACATGATCGCAGGTTACGGCGCCGATGCCGTGCGTGCGTACATCCTGTTCATGGCCCCGCCCGACAAGGAGCTGCAGTGGAACGAGGACGGCCTTGCGGGCATGTACAAGTTCCTGAACCGCGTGTGGCGCATGGTCGGCGACTTGGCCGGCGTCGCGGGGGAAGACACGCTCTACCAGGAAGGCGGCAAGCTGACCGCCGCTGAAGCCGCGAAGGTGCTCGTGCGCGAGCGTCATCGCGTGTGCGGCAAGGTGGTCGAGGACTTCGACCGCAACAACTTCAACACCGCTATCGCTGCCATCATGGAGCTCGCGAACGCGACGGGCGATTTCCTGCATGCGGCATCCGCCGAGGAGCGCGCGGCAAACGCCGAGTTCAAGGCACTTTCGGCCGATATCGCCGAGGTGCTCGTGAAGCTGCTCTCGCCGATCTGCCCGCATTGGTCCGAGGAGCTGTGGCACACGGTGCTCGGCCATGAGGGCAGCGTGCACGTCGAGCCGTGGCCTGAGTTCGACCCCGAGAAGGCGAAGGCCGACGAGGTGGAGCTCGCGGTGCAGGTGAACGGCAAGGTGAAGGCGAAGATTACGGTCGCTGCCGACGCCGCGGAGGAAGACGTGAAGGCCCAGGCGCTCGAAGCTGTCTCCCAGGCCATCGAGGGCAAGGACGTGAAGAAGGTCGTCGTCGTCAAGGGACGTTTGGTGAACATCGTCGCGAAATAAACCTCAAAAGAGGATTGTCGCGTTACAATCGTTTCGTTGACAAGCTCCGCTGATCACTTGCTAGGCGGCGGATCGAATGGGAAATCGGGGGTCGGCAGTTTCAGCTGCCGACCCTTCTTTGTCCTCTCGCAGTTTGGAAGGCATCGAAGTGATAGCTGCATGATTAAGGCGTTGTTGAAAATACTGTGCACCTGCATTGCCGCCGTGGCGATCGTCGTCGGCGCGACGAATGCGCTGGTGGTCCTCACGACGAAAGACGATATCGTGAGCGTCGACGAGGCCTCGGGTTATCAGGCCGATGCGATCGTCGTGCTCGGCGCGTCGGTGTTCGCCGATGGCACGCCGTCGACGATTCTGCAGGACCGCCTCGATTGCGGCATCGCGCTCTACAAGGCGGGGGCCGCGCCCAAGATCATCATGTCGGGCGACAACAGCACCGAGCACTACAACGAGTGCGCGGCAATGAAGCACTATGCGATTTCGCAAGGCGTGCCTTCCGAGGACATCTTCTGCGACCACGCGGGTTTTTCCACCTACGAGAGTATGTATCGCGCGAAAAATGTGTTCGGCTGCTCGCGTGTTGTGGTCGCCACGCAGACCTACCATCTCTACCGCGCGCTTTACTCGGCGCACGCCCTGGGAGTCGATGCGATCGGCGTGGCGAGCGACTATCGCAGCTACGGCAAGCAGACCTGGTACGATGTGCGTGAGATTCCTGCGCGCACGAAGGATTTCTTCAAGGCGCTCTTTGATGTGCCCTCGACGTATGTGGGCGAGCCGATCCCGCTCGACCAATCGGGTGACGTCACGGGGTAGGTGCGGCTGGCTGCTGAAGACGGCTGCAAACGGCGACTTTGGGAAAGCTGCGCGCGCTTATAGTTCGACGGCCTTGAGCATGTCGATGAGCTCCTGCTTCTTGTGCACGTCGAGTTTCGCGTAGATGCGCTTGCTGTGCGTGCGGATGGTGTTTTCCGACACGATGAGCTCCTCGGCGGTGCGCGCGACGGTGTACCCGCGTGCGATGTACTCCATGACCTCCGTCTCGCGCGCGCTCAGGCGGTATTGCTCGCGAAGGACCTGCGCCTGCTTGGAGAGGCGGTCGGTCAGCTCGAAGTCGCCTTCGAAATTGTGCCTGCCGCGTCCGCGCGGGGCGTCTGCCTGCAAAGCGGGGCTGCCGCTACGCCTCCTTCCATCAGGTTGACCGCTGTCTCGCCCGTCCACTTCCCTCTCGTTGCGCATGGGTTCAGCCACGGTCGCGGGCTTCTCTGGGAAGTCGGTCGGAGGCTCGGCAGGGAAATCGCCCTCAAGTGCGCTCGCAGCGCCGGTTTCGTGCTCGCCTTCTGCAGGCAATTGGCTGGCGGTGCTCCTCGTCACGCGCGTGGGAGGGCGACCGTCGAGCATGATAAGCTCGATGTTCTCGGCGGACGGGTCGTGTCGAAGGACCCGCCTGAAGCCACCTTGGCCGATGAAGAACATGAACCCCAGAAGGTACAGCGACATGAGCGCGGTCGTTGCCAAAGGGTCGATGCCCAAAATGCGCACTTGATCGGAGAAGGTACCCGCAAGAAACCCCACGTCATGCAAGGTATACACGATGCCGCCGAAGAAGCCGTAGATAAAGACCGGGTTGATGCCGCGGTCGCGCGAGGCCTGAGCGCATTGGATCATCATGAGCATGATGACCACGCTGTAGACCGCGTAGAGGATCGCGGCCTGCCATCGGGCGTATTCAAGCGATGAGAAGGGCAGAAGCAGAAACGACGTGATCACGAAGGGGAACGCCACACGGTAGAGCCCGACGACGTTGAACCGCACGCTCTTCACCTTCCACAGCGCGAGCATGGTGATGGCGCCGACGAACGAAGCGGCCATCGAAAGCATGTTCACGAGCGACCCGACTTGGGGCTCGCCGATTGCGAGCGCGCGCATGATGCCGGTGCAGAAGCCGATGGCGCCGACGCAGAGGGCGCTCCGCCAGTAGTCGCGAATCACGGCGCGATACACCGCCGCGTTCTCGTGCGGCACGTCTTCGAACATCGGCTGGTCAAGGTTTATCTCGCGGCTTTTCAACACGATGGCCAGGCCGAACAACGGCATGAAGATCAACGGGATGAGAAACGCGGTCACCGCATGGGGAATAGCGTAGAGCCCGAAGTACATGATGGCGCCGTACGCCGTTCCTCGGATGAGGTCGAGGTTTCCGCGGTCGGAGTCAGAGCTTGCGAACAGGCGCTGCCACAGCATGTAGAAGCCGGCCGACCCGAGTCCCAAAAACGCACCACCAACGACGACGAGCGGAAGTGAGGCTCGGTCGAAGTAAATCGCGGCGATAAGGCAGCACCACCCCAGAAGGTAGGGGATGCAGGCAAGCTTCACGAGAAACCGGCGCGTCGGCCCTGGCAGGAAGTACACGCCCACGGCACTCGCGAAGTAGCACAGCGAGAACACGAGCGACTGGGCGAGGAAGAACCAGAAGATGATTTCCGGCGTTTGGAAATCCAAGGGAAGGAACGGGAACACGCCGCCCCAAACACCCGCGGCATTGATCGCCAGGAAGAGCGCATATCCCAGCGAGGCCACGTTCGGGCGTGCAAGATATGTCAACGCGGTTCTGGCCACGTTCCTCCTCGGGTCACTCCGCTGTTGTCATTCTGGTGCAGGGACGTATGTCGATGGCGCTGCGAGTTGCTTCAGTATAGCAATCGCGACGGAAACATCGGGCCGCAATGGCTGCAAAACTATTCTTACATGAGACGAAGTTGTCACATAGTGCAGTCACATGCAAGCGCGTGACCTGCGATAATTTACAATTCGCACGTTTTATGTGACACGAGGGGCGGCGAAAGAAGATATTGTGTTCCGTGTCGAGGCGCGTTCTTATGACGAGACTTTACAGCGAGAGAACGAGAGGACGCGTGCGGGAGTGGGGCGGGAGCCACGCCCGCGACACGAAGCGAGCGCGCGGCTCGCTCTTTCTCAGGGGAAGCGATAGGAAGGGAGAATGAAATGCCAAACATGAACGTAAACCGTCGCACGTTCGTCAAGACTGCGGGTGCCCTCGGTGCCCTGGCGGCCGTCGGCGGAACCGCGGCGACGGGCTCTCTGTTCGAGCCGACAACGCCGGCTTTCGCCGAGGCGCCCGATGAGATCCACTGGTCTCAGTGCAACGTGAACTGCGGTGGAAACTGCATCTTCCAGTGGCACTCCAAGGACGGCAAAATCCAGTACATGGAAACCGACAACCTCGGGAGCACGGACCTGCAGGCTCGCGCCTGCCTGAGAGGTCGTGCCATGCGCCGCTGGCTGAACAGCCCCGATCGCCTGATGTACCCCATGAAGCGAGTCGGCAAGCGCGGTGAGGGCAAGTTCGAGCGAATCAGCTGGGACGAGGCCATCGACATCATCGTGGAGAAGCTGAAAACGACCATCGACAAATACGGCAACGAGGCAATCTATATCAACTACGCAACGGGAATGTACAGCGCGACGGGTCGCGTGCCTATCCAGCGCCTCATGTCCCTGCTCGGCGGCTACGTGAACCAGGGTTACGACTACTCCACCCATATGCTTCAGGCAGTTATGCCCTACATGTACGGCAGCGCGAGCAACATCGCCGACCCGAAAACAGGCCTCCACAAAACGTTGGGGAAGAAGGCAACCAAGTTCAGTCCGTATGACAATGTGAACGCAAGCTCCTTCTCCGAGGCCGAGTCGCATTCCGACCTCGTGGTCATGTTCGGCAACAGTCCTGCTGAGACGCGTATGGGTGGCGCGAACGCCGTTTGGGACTACGCCCTCATGCGCGAAGCCGTTCTCGGCCGTGGCGGGAAAATCGTCAACATCGACTTCCGCCTGAACGAATCCTCTTCGGGCCATCCCGACGAGTGGCTCCCCATTCGCCCAGGCACCGACGCTGCTCTCGCGTCGGCCATCGCGTACGAGTGGATTAAGGGCGACAAGATCGACAAGGAATTCCTCGACAAGTACTGCGTCGGCTACGATGACGATACGATGCCCGAGTCTGCAAAGGGCCAGAACAAGTCCTACAAGGACTACATCATGGGCACCGGTTACGACAAAGTCGAGAAGACTCCCGAATGGGCGGCGCCGATTACCCAGATTCCGGCAAGCAAGATCCGCGAACTTGCCGACATGATTGCCTCGGCAAAAGCCCCGTTCATCTGCCAGGGATGGGGATCTCAGCGCCATACCAACGGCGAGGACACCACGCGTGCTATCTGCATGCTTCCTATTCTAATCGGGAAAATCGGCCTGCCCGGAACCAACACCGGCCAGCGCGAAGCGGAGCCCCCGACCTATCTGGTGGGCAGTATTCCCTTCACGAATCCGATCAAGACGACGCTCCCCGTGTACCAGTGGGTCAACGCGATCGACCATGGCCACAAGATGACCGCGACGAACGCTGGAATTATGGGCGCTGAAAAACTCGGCAGCGACCTTAAATTCATCTGGAACTACGCGGGGAACTGCCTGACAAACCAGCATGGCGACATCAACTACACCCACGAGATCCTCTCCGATGAGAGCAAGTGCGAGTTCATCTTGGTGTGGGATACCGTCATGACCGACTCTGCGAAGTATGCCGACCTGCTTCTGCCCGACGCGATGCGCTCCGAGCAGATGAACTTGCAGACGCAGGGCTACTCCGAGTATTACACCGCTGTCGTTGTCGGAACCCCAGCGCAAGAGCCGCCGGGAGAGTGCCGCAGCAACTACGATGTGTGCGCCGACATCGCCGAGCGCTTCGGGCTTCGGGAAGAGTTCACCGAGGGTCGCACGCACGACGACTGGGTCGAGTACCTGTACAAGAAGGGTGCCCAAGCTGACGACAAGATGCCGAGCTGGGAGCAGATTAAGGAGCAGGGCGTCTATAAGCGTGCGCTCGAGCCGGCGATCGGCCTTAAGAGCTTCCGCGACGACCCGGATGAGCACCCCCTGGCGACGCCGTCGGGCAAGATCGAGATCTACTCGGAAACGCTTGCGAACCTGAACGATACTTGGGAACTCGCCGAGGATGAAGTCATCAATCCGATTCCGGTCTTTTCTGAAGGCTTCCATGGCTACGGAAGCGTGACCAGCGAGTTCCCGCTCTACTGCTCGGGATTCCACCACAAGAGCCGCACCCATAGCTCGTTCGGTTTCATCGAGGAGCTCGAGAAGGTTGCGCGCCAGCAGCTGTGGATCAACCCCGCTGACGCGGAGCCGCGCAACATCATGGACGGCGACATGCTTGCCGTTAAGAGCCCCGTTGGCGAAATTCGCATCGAGGCGAAGGTCACCCCGCGCATCGTCCCCGGCACTGTCGGCATCCCGCAAGGCGCGTGGCACAAGGCGGACATGTTCGGCGACAAGATCGACACGGGCGGATGCGTGAACACGTTGACCGCCTACAAACCGTCGCCCCTTGCGAAGGGCAACGGAACTGCTCACTCGATGATCGTTCAGGTTTCGAAGGCGTAAGGGGGTAGATGAGAATGACGCAGTACGGATTTTATTTCGACAGCACGCGCTGCACCGGATGCCGCACGTGCGAGATAGCCTGCAAGGATTACAAGGATTTGGGCGTCGATTTCGCGTATCGACATGTGTACGACTGCGAAGGCGGCGACTGGCAGATGCAATCTGACGGCACCTACACGCAGGATTGCTTTGTCTACCACGTGTCGCTGGGCTGCCAGCATTGCGACGACCCCGCTTGCGTGAAGGTGTGCCCGACCACTGCGATGCACAAGGATGCGAGCACGGGTCTGGTCTCGGTCGACGAGCGCAAGTGCATCGGTTGCGGCTACTGCCACATGGCGTGCCCCTATAACGCTCCGAAGGTCGATCGCGAAAAGGGCCACAGCGTGAAATGCAACGGCTGCGCGGAACGCGTGGCGGAGGGGAAGAACCCCATCTGCGTGGATGCCTGCCCGCTTCGAGCCCTCGACTTTGGTCCTATCGAGGATATTCGCAAGAAGTACGACGGTGTCGACTCTGTGCCTCCTTTGCCCGACGCGAGCTATACCCACCCGAACATTGTCGTGAAAGAATGCCCTGCCGCCGCGCGCGCTAAAAACGTCGCCGGTCTGGTAGCTAATCCCCTGGAGGTGATGTAGCATGCAGTTTTCCGTTGCTGAGCTGCCTTTGGCGCTTTTCACCACGCTGGCGCCGCTGGGTGCGGGCGCATTCATCGCCCTTGCGTGCGCTTTCTTCACCACGAGTTTCTCGGACGAGCAGCTAAAGAAGATCGATCGCGGCACCATCATCCCGCTCGCGATCGTGATTGTTGGCTTCATCTGCGCGTTCTTCCATCTGGCCAGCCCGATGAACGCCCCCTCGGTGTTTTTTGGCGCGGGTTCCCCGATGTCGAACGAGATCATCGCGGGCTGTGTGTTCGCGATTGTCACCATCGTGTACGTGATCGTTGCGAACACGGGCAAGCTTTGCGGTTCTGCGCGTAAGGGCTTCGCTGCCGTCGTGGCTGTGCTGGCCGTCATCTTCGCCATCTTCACCGGCTTGGCGTACGTCATGAGCACCATCGCAACTTGGGACACGCCGCTCGTTCCCGTGCAGATGCTCGGCTTCGCGCTCGTCGGCGGTGCTGCCACTGCGGCGCTCGTGCTTGCAAGTGCGAGCGCGTGGGCCGATGCGTGCAAGGGGTCCTTCAAGTCTGCCATCATCGGGCTTGCCGTTGTGGGCGCGGTGCTCGCCATCGTGGGCCTGGTTGGTCAGCTTGCCATGGCCTCCGGTATGCAGAATGCGCTCGTTTCAGGCTCTGAGCTGGTCTCCGGTGCTCTCCTTCCCGCTGTTGTCGGCTTGGTGCTTATCGTGGTCGCCGCAGCGTTCGTCTTCGTCTTCGTGAAGAAGGAAGCTGCAACCGGCCTTGCTGCAGCGGCTGTCATCGCGGCTTTGGTGGGCATCTTCTTGGCCCGCATGGCGTTCTACGCAATCCAGATGTCGGTGGGCATCTACTTCGGATAACGCCTTCTCAGCGATTTTGACCCGCCCCTGCGGCTCAAAATGAGCAAGCTCCGCTACCACCTTCCCAGTAGCGGAGCTTGTGCTATATTCAGGCGACAGGATAAGAGGGGGTTCGCTATGGCCGAACAGTTTGACGAGATGCTCGACGCGATTGCTTTTGTAGGCGACACGCTCGCGCCGTTTTTCCTGGAAGACCCGAAGACGGGCGGTGCTCAGGCGTCCTTTTCCGCCTTCGCGGCGCTCGATGCCGGCGCGGCTGCGCGCGAGTGGCCTTTCGCCGAGACGGCTTCGTCCGCCCCTGCTCTTCGGGAAATGGTCGAAGGCTTGGCGGAAAGCGTCACCGACGACCTCGTTTGGGAGTATCGAGCCCTTTTCGTAGGGCCAGGGCACCTCGTGGCTCCGCCGTGGGGGTCGGTCTACACCGATCGCGAGTGCGTCGTGTTCGGTGAGGCGACGCTTGCGTTGCGCGCGTGGATGCGCGAGCATGGCGTCGCGCGGGCGACCGACGAGAAAACCCCCGAGGATCACATCGGGCTCATGCTGGCTCTCATGTCCCACCTTTGTCGCACGCAACCCGAGGCGCTCGATGACTACCTGTGCAACCATCTTCTCACGTGGGCGCCGCATTACCTGGAGGAACTTGCCTCTGCCGCCCGCCATCCCTTCTACCGCGGCCTTGCCGAGCTCACGCGCTCCACGCTTCTCGGCATCCAGGATTTCCGCGGGCTTTCCGTAAAGCTTCCGCGCTTCTACAAGTAAGGAATCACCATGTCGACGGGATTCGCCACCGCGTTCAGCGAAATCACACTCGTGCTTTTCACGACGCTTGCACCCTCGGGTGCGGTGGCGTATGCGCTTATGTCGCTCCCTATCATTCGCGGAAGGCTCTCCGACGACGCCCATCGCCGCATCGACAAGGCGCTCTGCATACCGCTCATCGTGTCACTGGTGGGGCTTGTCGCGTCGGCCACGCATCTGGGGAACCCAGCGAACGCGCTCTACGTGTTCATGGGGGTGGGGAGAAGCCCGCTTTCCAACGAGGTGTTCAGCGCTGTCATATTCCTCGCGTTTTCTGGCGTGTACTGGCTCTACTCGTTCGCCGTGAAGCCCCGCCGGCTGCTCCAGCGCCTGCTCGCCGTCGGGGCGTGCGCAAGCGCCATCGCGTGCATCACGGCCATCGCCTTTGCGTACTCCGCGAGCACCATCGTCACGTGGGACACGCCGTTTTCCCCGTTGAGCCTGTGGACGAACGCGCTGCTCGGCGGGCCGGTCCTCGCCATCGTGGGCTTACGGGCGGCGCGGTGGAAATCGCGCGGGAACCGCTTTGGGCGGCTCATGCTCGTGCTTGCGGTCGTTGCGCTGGCGGCATGCCTTGTCGTGTATGCCCTTCAGGGGGTGATCGTGTTGCCGGCCGAGAACGCCGTCGCGTCCGCTGGCGATTTGGTGCCGCATTACGCGCTGCTCGTCTGCATCTTCGCCACATTCGCTGCGGCGGGAATCGCTGTCGACGCGTTGTCGCTGTTCAGACCCTCAGTGTCGCGGGAGGGGAAGGCGTCTCCCGACGAGATGACCATCTCGGTTTCGCGCGCCTCGGTTGCGGCGCTGCTCGTGCTCGCGGGCATCTTCGTGATGCGTTTCTCCTTCTACATGATGCATATGACGGTTGGCATCAGCTTCTAGCGCGCTCGCGGCTGCCGGCCCGCAGGCGCCAGACCCCTCGCCCATGCGATCCCAAGCCGCTTGCGGCTGCTGGCGCCGGGGCTTTCGCTCACTACCACCGCCAACTGCTCATTTCCCGCTTTCGGCGGCCAGCGCGTCTTAACAGGCGCCACTTTAGCCGCCTACAGTATTTTCCCCGCGCATTGTGCATCCGCCGCGTTATCCTGTGCGGTAAACCTACCAATAGAAAGGGGATTCCATGTACAAAGTGCACTGCTTGAACAACATCTCGCAAAAAGGGCTGGCGCTCCTGTCGTCCGACTATGAGCTGACCGACGACGTGTCGGAGGCCGACGTCATCCTCGTGCGCAGTGCGAACATGCACGAGATGGAATTCTCCGACAACTTGAAGGCGGTCGCGCGCGCGGGCGCGGGCGTGAACAACATCCCGCTCGACGCGCTTGCCGAGCGCGGGATTCCCGTGTTCAATACGCCAGGCGCGAACGCGAACGCGGTGAAGGAGCTCGTGCTGTGTGCCCTGTTCATGGCTGCGCGCGATGTCGTGGGGGGCGCCGCATGGTGCCGCCACAACGCGGACGACGAGAACATCGCGAAGAGCGCCGAGAAGGCGAAGAAGCAGTTTGCCGGCACCGAAATCATGGGGAAGACGCTCGGGGTGATCGGCCTTGGCGCCATCGGGCGCCTCGTCATCCCCGCAGCTGAGGCTCTGGGGATGAAGACGGTCGGCTACGACCCGTTCCTCGATGCCGAGCGCGCAGCTGCCATCTCCCCGAACCTCCGCTTCACCGACGACCTGCTCGACCTGTGTGCGAGCTGCGACTACATCACGATCCATGTCCCGGCAACGCCGAAGACGAAGGGCATGATCGGTGCGGACGAAATTGCGGCCATGAAGGAGGGCGCGGCGTTTCTGAACTTCTCGCGTGACACCCTGATCGACAATGATGCTATGCGCGCGGGACTTGCGTCGGGCAAGGTTCGCCGTTACGTGACGGACTTTGCGACGCCCGAGGTCATGACGATGGAGGGCGCGCTTGTCCTTCCTCACCTGGGTGCATCGACCGCAGAGGCTGAGGAAAACTGTGCAGAAATGGCCGTGCGCGAAGTTATGGATTACCTGGAAACGGGCAAAAAGGTCCACTGCGTCAACTAGTTATTCGGATGGGCGGCTCGTAAAGTGGGCCGCTTTCAAGGCCGCGCTCGGCGCCCGCCTTCCCACCATAAGCTCCCTGCGTACCTCGCGTGCGCAATTTGCCGGGTGCTTGCGGCAGGCTCGGGTTTGCCAGGCGCGGCATTGTTATGTTGGTGCCTATCTTTCCTTCTTCGCTCGCAGAGCGGCCTCCACGGCGAGACGAATGCGATTTTCCCTGTTCAGCGCTGATGATTCGGGGTCGTAGTCGATGACGGTGATCGGCATATCGGGGTATCGCCGCGCGAATTCGTGGGCGAAGCCGCGTGCGTGCACATGCGCTTTCATGCAGCCGAAGCTCTGCAGGTAGATCACGCAATCGACTCCCTTGCGCGAGAACTCGTCCAGCTGGTCGAGATAGCGAACATCTTCGCAGAAGAGCTTGTCGGGGTCGGGCATCGCAACGTTGCACCCCAAGCGTTCCAGCAGCTTCAAGATGGAATCGTTCATGAAGGCGTCGAAGCAGAGAAGCGGATTGCCAACAATGCCGACGAGAACTCGTCTAGTGTCTTTCCCCTTGGGCGCGGCGGGTTCTTCGATGGGTTGCGGCCAGCGCTCTTCCTCTATGATTTCCGGGCAGCTGCCGTTGAGCCGCCAAATCGTATGGGCGAGCCCATCGAGCAGGCAGCGGTTGCAGACCAACGGGATACGTAATGCTTTGACCTGAGGATTCTCTTCAACTATTCGCAGAGTGCGTGCGATGAGAGCCGCTGCGGTAAAGCAGACGTCGCCCGGCATCTGGCGTTGCGCAACCTGCGCATCGATGGCGGATAGTCCCTTGTTCATGACGTTCGGAATACGATCGAACTCGCGGCCCGAAGCTTCGGGGGCCTCTACGTTTCCGGCGAAGCCTTCGACTGCGGCACGCTCCTTCTCGACATGCGATGTTGCGGCCAGGGCGCTGGTAGCTGGGTGGCCGATCGTGCGTTCGCGCTTTCTTGGGCTCGCAGCGAGCAATCCTTGTCCGCTTTTCCCGCGGCGGCTCATCGACTCGATCCCCTCGGCCAGCGTGCGAAGCCGAATATTGAGGTGGGCCTTGTCCGAAAGGTCGTCGATCTTCAGCGCGGTGAAGGGCTTCCCTGCCGCTTCGAGGATGTCGCGCGCGTCTTCAAGGCTCAGTGCGTCGTAGCCGCAGCCGAACGATTGCAGGCACACAAGGTCGACCTGCGTATTCTCGGCGGCGAATCGAGCGAGGCGCGCAAGGTGCTTGCCCGGTTTCCACGGCGGGCAATGCGGATCGTGCGGCCGACGCGTCGCCCACGCGTCCGAGCTCGTGGGGCACAGGATGGCGAACCCCAACTTCGTAAGCATCGTATCGATTCCCCTCATAAGGCGAGGGTCGGTGTGGTAAGGGCGCCCGGCAACCACGATGGCGTGCCGCCGTGCGTCTTTGGCAAGCCAGTCGATCACCTTTTCATTTGCCCGGGCGACCGCATCGAAGAATTCCCTTTGCGATGCGAGCGCCTTTTCGAGGGCGTGGTCGAACTCTTCTCGCGAAAGCGGCGCGCCGTCAGGACAGAAGCTGGCTACCTCGGAAAAGAGCGTCGACAGGTCATCCTCGTCCTTTACAATGCGCGCCACTTTGAACGATGAAAGGTGGGGGCGCGAGAGTCGCACCTTCCCTTGTTCAAACGCGGGTACGGCGTCTGTGAGCGCATCGGCGTATTCGCACGACACCGCACAGCGCCCGATACGGTTGAAGCGGGGCATGAAAATGACGTCCGCACCTGCGTTCATCAGGTCAAATGCTCTCATATGCGCAATCTTTGCGGGAAAGCACGCACCTTCGGCGGGGACGGTTGCGAGCGCCGCTTGCTCGAGCGAGGCTCCACGAGCATCGTCGGGCATGATGACGCTGAAACCAAGCTCTGCAAACAACGTCCGCCAAAACGGGGTGTATTCGTAGGTTTCGAAACAGTTCATGATTCCGACCGAGCATGCCCCCCGAAGTCCAGCTTGCGCTGCGCCCCCAACCGACTGCAGCAGACGCTGCTCGACGGCGATCGCGTTCGGGGCCTGGTGGGGGCGGGGGGTCGGCTCGCGATCTTCAATCGCGGCCGCCTCCGCGGCGCGGGCTTTGGGTTTCTCGTTTCGCGAAAACTCGAAGTCATTCGCGTTATTACATTTGTTTCCGCTGATGAAACGCCTGCCATGCCCGAAATCGGCAATGGCGAGAAGGCACGCGTTCGAGCACCCCGGGCATCGGGACGAGAAGCGATCGACGGACAGCGACTCAAGCTCGCGCGCGGAAATCATCGTGCTTTGCGGCGCTGCGTCCAAGCCGCCGTCGGTGCTCCTCGCCGCATCACAGGCTCGCTCGCGCGCGATCAGCGCCGCACCGATCGCTCCCATAAGATGGGCGGTCTCGGGGCGGATGGCCTCCACGCCACAAACCTTCTCGAATGCGCGCAGCGCGGCGTCGGACTTGAACGCCCCGCCCTGCACGACTATCTGAGGCCCCAGCGTGTCGATTCTTTCGGCGCCGATGATGCGGAACAGGGCGTTCTTCACAACCGAATACGCGATGCCTGCTGCTAAATCGTTGACGCTCGCTCCGATCTTCTGGGCGTGCTTGACGCGGGAAGACATGAACACCGTGCACTTCGTCCCCAGGTCAACAGGGTGCTCGGAGGTAAGTGCGGCATCGTTGAACGCATGGGGGCTCAAGCGCAGCGAATGCGCGGTTCCCTCGATGAACGATCCGCATCCGCTCGAGCACGCTTCGTTGAGGATAGCGTTCGACACCATGCCATTCTTAATCCAGAGCGCCTTCATATCCTGCCCGCCGATATCGAGCACGAACGTCGCGTCGGGCACGAGCTCCATTGCCGCGCGGGCGTGCGCCGTCGTCTCCACGATGCCTGAATCAATACCGAGCGCCGCGCACAACAGGTCCTCACCATATCCCGTCGCCGTGGCGTGTGCGACCCAGGCGGTCGTTTCGTCCGTGCCGTAGACGTGGGGGAGCGATCTGTCGAAATCGAGCAGCTCCTCGGTCGCGGTGGCAAGCGCATCGCCCTGCACCGGCGTATAGCAGGAATAAACAAGATTGCCCGCATCGTCTATGACGGCCATCTTCACCGTGGTCGATCCTGAGTCTATCCCTAAGTAAAGCGGACCCCTGCAATCGAAGAGCCTCTTTCGAGGGAAATCAACCCGTGCATGGTGCTCCTTGAACGCCTCGCGTTCCTCGTCGGTTGCGAACAGGGGTCCAAGCCGCGTCAAGTCGTCTTCCGGCGCATCCGCTTGTCGTATGCGCTCTTCGAGTTGCCCAAGCGATGTGGGCTTGCTTTCTGGCGGCTCCCCTGCATACAGTGCGGCGCCATGGGCGGTGAAGATGTGGGCCCAGCGCGGTCTAATGCCCTCTCCGCGTTTCAGTCCAAGGCCAATTTGAAAGCGTCTGACCAGGTCAGGAATGAATTGTAACGGCCCTCCGAGGAAGATGACCTTCCCTTCGATGGGTCGTCCGCATGCGAGCCCGGTAATCGTTTGCCGCACGACGGCCTCAAGGGCGCTTGCTGCGATGTCGCTCTTCTTGGCGCCGGCGTTCAGAAGCGGTCGTACGTCGGTTTGCGCGAACACGGCGCATCGCGATGCAATCGGGTAGATACGCGACGCCCCGCCCGCAAGTCGGCTCATATCGCTTGTGCGCACGCCGAGCATGAAGGCAATCGAGTCGATGAACCCGCCTGTCCCGCCAGCGCAGGTCGCGTTCATCCGCTGTTCGGGGTTGCCCGAGAGGTAGATCACCTTCGCGTCCTCGCCGCCAAGCTCGATGACGGCGTCGGCGTCGGGGTAGAGTTCCCGCACGGCGCGCTCGGTTGCTAGAACTTCCTGCACAAACGGGAGCTTAAGCATCTCGGCGAGCGCGATGCCCGCCGAGCCGGTGACGGTTGCCTTGCCGGAAAGATCGCCATAACGCCAGGTCAGGTTGTGCAGAATATCGACAAGCGTCTCGCGAATGTTTGAAAGATGGCGGCGGTAAATCGAGTTCACCACGGTGCCGTCTTCGTCGACGATCACGACTTTCACGGTCTTCGACCCCGCGTCGATTCCGAAGCGATAGGTTTTAGCGGAATCCTCTGCCGTCATCTTTCGAGCGCCAACTTACGTGCTAGCGGCGCGGAGGATTGTTCTCGGAGTCGTACGCTTCGCGTTTGGCTGCCTCAACCATGCTGAGAAGCTCCTGCTGCGTATGGATATCGAGTTTGCGATAGATATGGTTGATATGCGTCTTCGCTGTGCTCTTAGAGATGCAAAGCTGGTCTTGAATGAACGCCGCGTTATGGCCCTTCGCAAGAAGGAACATAACCTCGGTCTCGCGCCGCGAGAGAAGGTAGCGGTCGGCAATTGCCTCGCATTGGGCATGGAAGCGGCCCTTCGCGCGGCGACCCTCCTCGGCATCCTGCGGTGTCTCCTGAGGTTCTTCGGATTCGGGAGCGGGCGCCTTCTCTGCAGTGGCGTCTCTCTCGTCCAGCGCGGCGATGTGCTTTTTCAGGGCTTCCGTTCCCTGGTCAACGTTTACTCCTTCAGTTGGGGCGGCGACAATCGCCTTCACTTCGCGCTGGCGAGGGGACAGCACGTATCCGAGGATGAGCGCAAACAGAACGAGTAGAGCCCCGGAGCCGTAATCGGCTCCCGTGATCATGGAGCTGGCGTCGCCGATTGGTGTCATGGCGAAGAGTGTTCCGAAAAGAGAGGTAAGCGCAAGCGTGCCTCGTCCCGTGCCGAACACGAAAATGGGCGAAAGGCGGAACTCCTGCGCCAGGTCGGCGAAGAATATCCACATGAGCGCTTCAAAACACATGTATCCCGCGATGAGCGCGAGGCACGCGAGAAGCGAGCTCGGGGAGTTAAGGAACGGCAGGGAAATCGCTGCGAGGGCGATAAACGGCAAAAGCGTCCGGAAGATGAGGTCCCAATGCCCCTCGTTCTTCGAAATGAAAATCGTTGCGATGGTGATGAACATGCCCAAACAGGCTGCGGCGCCCATGACGAGGAGCATCGTTAAGTCGGCGGCAGGAAGCACGATGTTGCTCGCAACGGTGCGCAGGACGCCGAGCGCGAAACCGAAGATCGCTGTCGGGATAAGCATGCGGACAAGGAACTGCGCGGGCTTAACCGTCAACGGATGGAAAATCGGAATCTCGCGACGACGATAGTAGGGAATCGGCGTCAGACGCCAGAGGATGAAGACCTCGGCTATGGGGAGGATGCCGGTGATGATGCCCGAGCAGAAGGGCGGCATCAAGTGGGTGAGAACCATATAAAGGCCGATACCGATGGCAACTGAGACGGCCGTGTTCAGGATGATGGTGCTGAATTCATAGCGTGCGAACGCTGTGCCCCACAGCACGACCATAAGACTCGATCCGATGCCCGTTGCCAAGCCGGCGAAGAGCAGGGCGAGGGTGCCGAGGGGCCCGCCGACAGGAACGAGGAACGAGGCGTAGGTGCCCAAACAGGTGAGCGATGCGGAAAGCCCGAGCGCTCGCTTCGACACGTAGAAGCGCAAGAACATCTGATTGGTAACGCCAAGGGCCAGAAGTGCGATGCCGAAGAAAAGCATCGAGATTACGAGAACAATGAGCGAGCAGGAATATGCTCCGTCGAAAAGCATGGTGAAGGGCTTGTCGGTCCCAAAGAATACGCCAGCGCTGAACATGGCGGAGTAAATCCATGCCTGATGGAAGCCGTACCCGAGTGAAAGCGTATTAAGTTCACCCGAGGCGTCAGCGCCGTTTTCCTTGCCTGCGACCGTAATAGTGACATGCGGAAAAGTCGAAGCCATAAGTTGTTCCCCTAAATGATGCGTTTGCGAGCTTCGTGATTATCTTCTTTTGCGCGGTAATTCTCAACCTAAACGTTCGATACTGCGTACGCAGCTATATTACCCTACTGAAGCTAGGTAATGCTATCGAATGCGCGCAATCTTTGCTCAATTTCGTGCGCAGAATGCAACAAAAACAACACAGTGCCCATTTTAGGGAAGGGACAGGCAATTGCGATTTGATGAGGGCAAAAGTGGACAGATTTATGTGTGGATGTCGAAATATCAACCCGTGAGGTTGATGTGATATTCACAAAAATAACCTCATGGTTTGACGCTCATACCGTTTGCCTTACGTAAAGTACCGCTTGTCTGTTCGCCGGCGTTTTTATACCGCTGGCCGCAGGGGATAGATTGGCAATTTGAAAGAGAAGTCAGAAAGGGGGATGCGCACACACGGTTTCTCGCAGTGGATGCGAGAGGGCGCCGAAGCTTCTGCAATGGCCGGTATTGAAGAGTCACTACCCGTAGTTGCGGAATCTGAATTCTGGGGCATGTCCTTCGCACCATGTTCTTGCCGTTAGTGCAAATGGGGAGTAATTGCATGGCGGTCCGCCTAAGGGATATAGGCAAAGCCGCTCCGCTTGAGTCGGGATACTCAAGCTTCTCACTTAAAGGAGGGACTAATGAACGGTAAGGAATTCACCGTTTCAGAGGTTGTAGACCATTTGGGAGTTAACGGCCACACGTGGCTTATGTTCTTCCTCATGATCTTCGCTATGATTTTCGATGGTTACGACTTCATGGTCGTTAACACCACCAACCTGTTCGTTGCACATACGTTCTGGCCCGACAACCCGAACCCGGGTGCTCTCATGGGCTCGCTCACCACGTGGGGACTGCTCGGCATGGTTCTCGGCGGCGCAGTCGGCGGCATCCTGTCCGACAAGATCGGCCGTAAGAAGATGCTGACCATCGCTGTTATCTTCTATGGTCTGTTCACCCTGCCCCAGGCTTTCGCGAACGACCTCGTGTTCTTCGCAGCATTCCGCCTGATCGCCGGCTTCGGCGTCGGCTCCTGCATCCCCATCGTCACCACCGTGTTCTCTGAGACGATTCCGTCCAAGCAGCGCGGCGTCTTCGTGACGATCGGCATGGCGGGCATGGTTGCTGGCTGGGTTCTCGCTGGCGTTATCGGCAACCCGATCTGCAACACCGCAACCCCGATCCTGGGCGGCTTCACCAACGAAGTCACCTACCTCAACGCTGATGGTTCCTCTGCCACCATGTATGCCAACTGGCGCCTCTGCTACCTGATCGGCGCTCTGCCCATCATCTACGGAATCGTGCTTCACTTCTTCATGCATGAGACCCCGCACTGGTTCGCCAACGCCGGTCGCATGGAAGAGGCTTGCAAGGCTCTCAACCATCTGCAGCGCTCCGCTGGCCAGGAAGAGACCCACTTCGACCCGAAGCTCCTCGTCGTTCCGCCGAAGCCTGCCAAGACCTCCCCGAACATCCTGTTCTCCAAGAAGTTCATCGTCCCGACCGCTGCTATCTGGACCGCTTACTTCGTTGGCCAGTTCTGCGTGTACGGCATGAACGCATGGCTGCCCACCTGGTTCAAGGGCATTGGCTACACCCCGTCTGAGGCTGTTGCTCTCCAGACCTGGAACAACGTTGCTGCTATCGCCTCCAACTGCTGCGTCGGCTTCGTCGCTGACCGCATCGGCCGTAAGCGCAACCTGGCGTTCTCCTGGATCTTCTGCATCGTCGCAATCGTCATCTGCTCCGTGTTCGTTGTCCCGAACAACTTCGGTCTGTCGATTGCCCTCATGCTTCTCTTCGGCTTCGCTCTGAACTACGCCATCACCGCTGTTCAGCCGCTGATGCCTGAGTCTTACCCGACCGCAATCCGCAACACCGGCGTTTCGTGGTGCCAGGCGTTTGCCCGCTTCGGCGGCTCCGCCTCCTCGATCGTCCTCGGCGGCATCGCTGGTATGGCTATGTTCCAGACCGCTGAAGGCGCTACCAACTGGTCGTCGGTCGTTCTCGTCCTCATCGTTCCGTTCGTTCTCGGCTTCATCTGCTGCCTCCTGTTCGTTAAGGAAACCGGCGGTAAGTCCATGGACGAGCTCGCTGGCGACGGCAAGACCGATGCTTCCGACACCGGCATGACGAACTTCATCATCATGCTCGTCGTGATCGCGTTCCTGTTCATCACCTGCATCGTGTGCCCGCTGGCCATCACCGGTTGGTCGAAGCTCCCGATCGCTCTGCCCCTCATGGCAGTCGGTGTTCTGCTTCCGTTCGTCTACTTCTTCATCTTCGCTACCCCGCATCGCAAGGCTTACTTCGCGGAATAGCGCAAGCTTGAAAAGTAACCCATTCGGTTGCATCGAGAACCCCCGCTTCGGCGGGGGTTCTTTTGTTGTGCGGGCAGGGCAGGGGCGACATTAACAGCCTCCGGGCGTTAGAGTGTCGCTGTCAGGTTCCACCTGCTCCCGAAGAAGCGCTTGGAGGATATAAGGAAGGCCTCGGGTCACGATGCCCGAGGCCTTCCTTATATCTCTAGTTTTGGGTTGCTGCTTGGCTTTTGCCCAGCTAAAGCGGCAGTTACTAGCCGAGAGGATTGCCCTCCTCATCGTAGAGCTTCTCGTAGGGAACGCCCTTGGGCTGGATGAAGTCGAAGAACTTGCCGAAGGTACCGCGTTTCTTTCCGCCGCGCTCGTCTTCATCAGGGTCGCTCAAGCCCTTGTACTCCTCTTTGATGCACATGGCCACCGTAGCCTCGACGGCAATGCGCAGCGTCGCCGTGTCGCGAGCGGTTACCTCGAAGCACTCGCCGTGGTCCTTGAACAGCGTCTTGCGAACGTGGACTTCGTTTTTCTTCTTTTTGATCTGAAAGAAGTCGACCGGCGGTTTGCTCACGCTGCCGTGGATATCCCACAGCATGCCCTCGACATAATAGTGCTCCTTGATGACGCGGGTTTGGAACTCGTATTCGAAGCGATCGTGGCGCAGATAGTAGTTGAGTGCCTTGTTGTCGGGCCTGATTTGGCCGATTTGGCCGCCCATGCGCCCGATCATCGCGATGCGGTCGGACTCTTTCTCCCAAGGGCCCTCGAAGCGCAAAGCTCGTTCTCCGTCGCTATACCAAACATCGAAATCCTCGTGTTTCGCGATAGCGTCGACGGGGAAGTACATCTTGTTGAACTTGGGCATAGAGCTCCTTCGGTAGTGCCGAAAATGTTACTAAAAGTATAGTGCAAGACGTGATTTCGCCGCTTTAGGGGTCGGCAATCTCATAGATTTAGCTTTAAAAGCTACCGTTATTCTTGCTTTTCGATTTTATCATAGGAATGCCCCATATAGTGGATTATGTCCTATACGTTTTCCCAGATAAGACGAGGAAATTCAACCTCGAAGGATGATGGTGAAAATATAAAGACATCCCATTGTGATGATGCATTTCCCTGCTCGACCTATAAACTAAAGATGCTTTGATAACAGAGCTTAGTTGGAGACTGCTCAATTTACGGATTGGGAAGGTCCAGAGCAGCCGATGGCTACGTTCGGACAAAGCGGAAGGTAATCGAAGCGTCTATCCGGCGGGGATGGCGTTTTGAAAAAAGGATGCCCGAAGGCTCGGTATGAAGCTGATTCTTTGGGAAGCTACAAAGGAGGATTGTTATGTGTTTTCGTCCTGCAGACGCATCGGCTGGCCCGAGCAAGTGCCCGCACTGCGGCAAGGCCATCCAGGCTATGGGCGGCATGGTTCTCAAGAACTGCCCCTTCTGCAAAGGTGATCTGACGGCTGCTGCCCCCGGCGCTCCTGGTGCCCCGGCTGCCCCTGGCGCTCCCGGCGCTCCGGCTGCTCCTGGTGCCCCGGCTGCCCCTGGCGCTCCCAAGGCTCCTGGCATGTAAGAAGCCGCTCGTTCCGCAACGTAAAAGTTGTAGTACGATTTTTCGAAGACTGGTCCAGAAAGCATCTGGACCAGTCTTTTTTATTCCCTGAAATGCCCTCTAAGGTACAATGAACTGCAGGAACAGCGTAAATTCAGCAACGCAGAAATCATTGCCGGCATAAAGGAGGAGCTGTGCAGGTTAAAGACAGAGTTCGCGAAGACGATGGGGACAAGCAGGAGCTAGTTCTCACGCTGGTTGCGTCTGCCGACGAGGTGAAGGAAGCGGCAGACAAGTTCTTCGCCGAGATCGCCCAGCGTGATATTCCCGGGTTCCGCAAGGGCAAGGCCCCTCGCGCGGTTCTCGAGCAGAACGTTGGCGGCCATAAGAACGCCATGGGCGGCGTCGCCGAGATGCTCATCAACGAGAACGCTTTCAAGGCACTTGACGACGCAGACGTGATCTTCGTAGGGGAACCGGATTTCAACGTTGATAACGACGTCGTCGAGGGCCAGCCGTTCACGTTCACCGTCTCCGGCGCCGTGGTGCCGCAGATGAAGCTTTCGAGCTACGACGGCGTTTCCATCGAGATGCCGCCCGACGAGGCTACCGATGCGGAAGTCGAGCGCCAGCTCAAGCATCTCCAGGATGTCTACCATTCCTTTGAAAAGATCGACGACCCTGAACACGTTGCAGAAATGGGCGATGTTGTCTCGGCGGCCGTGACGGTTACGCAAGACGGCAACGCCGTGAACGGCCTTCGCTATGCGACGCGCATGATCGAGTTGGGTTCTGGTTCCATGCCCGCGTCCTTTGACGAGCATCTTGTCGGCAGCAAGCTCGGCGATACTCTCGAATTCGATTTCGAGGCGAAAGACGAGGAGGGCAACACGCAGTTCGGTGATGGCCAGCTGCATGCCAACGTCGAGATTCAGGAATTCCGCCGCAAGATCGTTCCCGAGATCGGTGATGAGCTCGCGGCTAAGGTGGGCTGCATGGACGCCGAGGATATGCGCAAGCAGATGCGCCACCAGATCAATCAACATAAAGAAGCCGAGCTCCCGGGCCTTATGGTGCAGCGTGCGGTTGACGCGCTCGCTAATCGCCTTGTGGGCGACGTTCCGCAATACTATGTGGACTTCATTCGCCAGGACGTCGGCCGCGAGATGATGCAGAGCTTCGAGAAGCAGGGCACCTCTTTGCAGGAATGGCTCCTCAACAACAACGGCAAGGCCGATGAGATCAAGGAGAACGTGACGCAAGAGGCAATTCGCCGCGCCCGTATCGATTGCGCCCTCGAGGCCCTCATCGCCGAGAAGGGCATCGACGTCACCGAGGAAGACATCGAGAAGGAACTTGCCCAGGAAGACGACGCCATCGCAACGCGCGAGAAGTGGGAAAAGGCGAACCGCATGGCCGAGCTTCGCAAGGTCTGCCGCCATTCGAAGGCTTCTCGCTGGCTTGTACAGACCGCAGAAGTGACCGTAGTCGACGAAGAGGCTTAAGCCAGCATAGAAACGCTCAGGCGCGCTGCGGCACCTTGGCCGGGCGCCGGAAAAGGGAGATAAACATGGATCTTGGATCTACCGTAACGCTCGTGTACACGGGCAAGTTGGAAGATGGTACCGTTTTCGGCTATGCTACCGAGGAAAACCCCATGGTTTTCCAGACAGGCATGGACATGGCGATCGACGGTTTCGAGAAGGAAATCCTCGCCATGGAAGGCATCGAAGGCGAGAAGAAAACGTTCACCGTCGACCAGTACGAGGCGTACGGCGAGTACCTCGATGATTACGTCGTCGTCATCCCGACGCACCAGATTCCCAAGCGCGACATCAAAGTGGGCTCTCGCTTGTGGATGGCCAACGACGAGGGTGAACCGACGCTCGGCACCGTCATCGAGATTGAGGGCGGCAACGCCAAGTTCGACTTGAACCACCCGCTCGCAGGCAAGGACCTCACCTTCGAGGTAGAGATCAAGAGCGTCGAGGCGGCTCCTGAGAATTTCATCTCGGAACACGAGAAGCGCCAGCATATGAAGGAGCAGTCGAAGCTCCTCGGCGGCGACCAGGGCGAGTCCTACCGATAGCGCATCGCCGAAGCAACACATCCATTTCAAGTGAAACAAAAGGCCCTCGCAGATGCGGGGGCCTTGCTGTGCCTATACGAGCCAAACAGAGCCTCGCTCAGGCGAAAGAAAAGCCGCTGCAGCTTTGCAGCGGCTTTCGCATGTTAGGTGATGCAGGGGCGCTTACAGCGTGACGAAGTTCTCGGGGAACTGCTTGTTCGCGTTCAGCACGTCCTTGCTCGTGTCGCCGTAGCGCAGCCACTCGGTGTCGGTTGCCTTGCGCTTGATCATGGCGTTCTCCATGATTTCCTTCAGCGCCTTGGTCTTGCGGGCGTATTCCTCCATTTGGGGAAGTCGTCCATCGAGCTCGATCTGACGGCGCTTGTAAGCCTTGTCCTGAATGGAGTCGCCTGGAATGATGGCGTAGAAGTCCTCGGCCTCGAGCGTGTAATTGGCATGGTCGGCGTATGCAGCCAGAGCGGAATCCTCCTTCAGGCTCTGGATGGTGCGCTCGCGAACGTCAGTGTCGAGCTGCTCGGGCGTGATGCCGCGCTGCTCGCAGAACTCTTCCTTCGTCATGCCCTGGCGGCTGATCATCTCTTCCATGCGCATCGTCGACGCATAGAGGGAGTTCTCCACGAGATCGGCGGGAAGTTCCTCGACGAGGCGCTTGGAGAGTTCCTTGCAGATAGCATCCTGGTCGGCAAGCTCCTGAACCTCGCGATTGTCGCGGTACATGTTGTAGCGGATGAAAATCAAAAGCTCGTCGACCGACTTGAAATCTTCGCAGTGGGCGTTGACCCAGCCGTCGGTCAGCTTCGCCTTCTCGCCCTCCTTGCAGATGTTGATCTCAAGCCAGCGGACAGCGGTCTCGCGGATCGTGTCCTCCGGAATGCGGACTTCCTCGGCGATCGCGTAGACAGGATCGTAAGAAGTAAGGGTGAATTGCTGAGTGGCCATAGTGCGTTCCTCCCCAAAAAACCGGGCCGTGAATCAGGCCCGGGACGTGACGTGGATATCTTCATACGTAATTGGTATCAGACAGCATGAATACCGCTTCTTATTGTACCAATGGATGGTGTCATGCAGCGCGTGATTCCGCGCCTTTTCCTACCCGATTTCAGGGGAGGGACGTGAAATGCCAAAAAGTTGAAAAATGGGCATGCCGTTCGCGGAATTTTTTATGACCAGGGGAAATAGAGGGTTGGATTACGAAAATCAACCTAACAGGATGAGGTTGAACTACCCAAAAACAACCCGCTGATTCGATTCCAAGCCCCGTAATGTCTCTAATATGAAACGTGCCTTGAGGCGGTGACGCAAGGAAGCAAGACAGCGGCTTCCAAGCGACCCCGCTTGGTAAATGTGGAGAAAGAAATTGGCGAGGGAAAAGGAAGGAAGAAGACTATGGCATATGGTAAGCAGTGGCGTACCGAGCTTGAAGACGGTACCGTAGTCACTCGTAGCAACACTTGGTCTCCTCCGGGATCTCACCCGGTTGGATACGGTGTCAAGGTCGTTACGAAGGGCGACCAGCTCATCCGTGTCGAAGGCGACGACGATAACCCGATCACCACTGGTCGTGTTAACGCCATGAACCTTGCTCTTCGTGAGTACACCCATTCTCCGAATCGCGTCATCTACCCGATGAAGCGCGCGTTCGAAGATCGCGGCAAGGACAAGTGGGAGCGCACCACTTGGGACGAGGCAATGGACACGATCTGCGAGAAGGTCCGTTACTTCCAGAACACCTACGGCCCCGAGTCCATCGTTTGCTTCGGTGGTACGGGTCGTGAGGCTTGCATCTACTACTACGCGCTGACGTTCTCCGTTCTGCAGTCCCCCAACTGCTGCTACACGCAGTCCGGCTGGTCCTGCTACGGTCCTCGTTGCTCCATCTCTGACTACGTGCTCGGCGCAGGCTATCCTGAGCTCGACTACGCTGGTCACCTGCCCGGTTCTTATCATGACCCGCGTTACACGCTGTCCAAGTGGGTTGTGGTTTGGGGCAAGGAGCCGCTGCCCTCCAACGGCGACGGTTTCTTCGGCCACTGCCTCGTCGACATGATGAAGCTTGGCACGCACATCATCTCCGTTGACCCCCGCATCACTTGGGTCGGCGCTCATGATGGCAACATCAACCTGCAGGTTCGCCCGCAGACCGACACGGCTCTCGCACTCGGCCTCATCAACCTCCTCTTCGAGAACGATGAGTACGATCATGAGTTCGTTGAGAACTGGATCTACGGCGTTGACGAGCTGAAGGCTCGCGCTGCTGAGTATCCTGTGGACAAGGTCGCCGAGATCACCACGGTCGACGCTGAGGAAATCAAGCGCGTCGCTCACATCATCGGCACCGAGCGTCCTATCGGTTGGGCTTGGGGTCTGGCATTCGACCAGAACAAGAACGGCGTTCAGCTGTCCCAGTCCTTCATCATCTTGGCTGCTATGTGCGGTTCTATCGACCGTCCTGGCGGACTTACCCTTGGTCCTCCGTCGGCACTTCTCGGCAAGTGGCGCATGGAGCAGCGCGGCGCTATGACCGACGAAGTTTGGTCGAAGCGTATCGGTGCTGCGCAGTGGCCTGGCCTGTCCACCGGCATGGCTACCACCCAGCCTGACGAGACCCTGAACACCATGGAGACGGATCAGCCGTACGCTCTGAAGATGGGCTGGTTCAACAGCTCCAACTTCCTGACGCCGACCTGCTCCGCTCAGCCGAAGCGTTGGCACAAGGCTCTCCAGAAGCTCGAGTTCGTCGTCATCCAGGACCTCACCCAGACGCCGACTTCCATGGCTCTCGGTGACTACTTCCTGCCCATGTCCACCTGGGCTGAGCATGATGGCATCGTCCTCACCCACTATGGCCGCAACACCGTGTTCATGGGCCCCATGAACAAGGCTCTCACGGTTGGCGAGTGCAAGTCCGACATCGAGATCTGCCTCATGTTCGGTCAGCGCCTCAACCCCGAGTGGTGGCCGTGGTACAAGCCTGCAGACGGCAAGTCGCTTGACCTCGCTGCTCTTCAGCAGGCAGTCGAAGACTTCTTCAGCGATCAGCTCAAGGAGCTCGGCTTCGACTGGAAGACTTTCCAGGAGCTCGGCCTTTATCAGCCTGGTGCTCATGGCTTCGAGTACGAGAAGTACGCGAAGGGCATGCTCCGCTTCGACGGTGCTCCCGGCTTCAACACCATTACCGGCCAGATCGAAGCCTACTCGATTCTTTACGAATCCTGGGGCGAGGATCCGCTGCCGTACTACGAGGAGCCGAACTACAGCCCGATCAGCAAGCCCGACTTGGCTGGTCAGTATCCTCTGATCACCACCTCTGGTTCCCGTCGCTACAGCTCCTTCCATTCTGAGCATCGTCAGGTTCCGTCCCTGCGCCAGATCGATCCGTGGCCGTGGTGCCAGATCAATCCGGAGACCGCTGCAGAGTACGATGTGACCGACGGTGACTGGATTGAGGTTTACAACATGTTCGGCGAGGCTCGCTTCAAGGCTGAGATCACGCCGGTCATGAAGCCTGGTATCCTCAACTGCGCTCACGGCTGGTGGTTCCCTGAGCAGGACGGCGAAGAGCCCAACCTGTTCGGCGTTTGGAAGTCCAACTTCAACAGCCTCGTGCCGCATCAGAACATTGGTAAGCTTGGCTTTGGCGCTCCGTACAAGGGTGTTATGTGCAACATCCGCCGCGTCCATAGCCTGAACTCCGACGACTAAGAAAGGAAGTGGCATAAATGGCAGATCAGAAGTACGCACTGCTCGTAGACTACACGTACTACTCCGGTAACCATGCCGCCGAGATCGGCTGCAAAGAAGAGCTTGGCCTTCCTCTCGAACAGTTCGGTATCAAGGAAGTTCAGGTTGGTCCCTTCAAGAAGGGCGAAGGTAATGACGGCGACGCTTGGGAGTGGTTCTACATTCCTTGCCCGACGTCCATCTTCTCCGAGCATTGGGGAACCAATGGCGACAAGGCCGGCCAGCGTCCGCTCGCGGTGCAGGTCGACGAGTCCGCTTCGATGTACTACGGTACCCTCGAGGACATGATCGCCAAGATGGCAGAGTTCGATCGTCCGATGGTTCTCTTCCAGCTGTAACTCTTTAGTGTGTTAAGATGTCTGTGGTCGCTAGGCGACTGGCGACCACGGCATCGTGTGATAGACCAATAAGGAGGGATAACATGACCCGCGATGAATTTTTTGAGCTCGACGCTGCTGCTGCAGCTGCTGAGCTGAACGCAGGCCTCGAGGCTGGCAAGAGCAAGGACGAAGTCCTCGCTGAGCACGGCATTGCTCAGGCTGACCTCATGAAGGCTCAGATCTTCTTCGTGAAGGACAAGTTCATTGCTCGCGCTTGGGGTGGATACACCTCTACGAAGCGTACCGGCAATGAAGCTGGCGACACCGCTAATGGCGTTGGCGACTCCGATCCTTCGAAGGGCTACAACGGCATCTAGTTCCCTCCAGGGGATGTTTTTCTAGGGGCCTGATTTAAGCTCGCTTAAGAACCTCTTCGTAAGAAGGGGTTCTTTTTTTGTCCCGAAAATGCGGATGAAACGATTTCAGCCATACTGTTCCACTAGCTTCGACCTGCTCAAATGGCGATTTTCCAATGCTAAGATACTTCCATCAGCAGAGTTATGCGTTTTCGCGCTACCTACTCAAGGAGGATTGCTTTCGATATGGCTATGACGAATGAAGAGGAAATTCGCGCTGAAGTTGAAGAGCTCGGGCGTCTTACGGAAGCTCAAGAAGATATTCTGTACAACATCGCTCTGAAGCAGGACGAGCTTGGCCGCGAGGCGACGAACATGTTGCTTGAGAAGGTTGTCGATAGCGAAATCTATCAACCGATGATTGATCGCGAGATGCTGACCTACGAGGTATTCAACAAGGGCGGGAAGCATGAGATTGCCTGCTTGTACGTAACCCTCAAGGGTATGCGCTATTGCATCACGTTTGGCGATGAGATTTCCTCTCGTCGCCCGGTCGACCCTGCTGGCGTTCCCCGAAAGTAATCGCATTTTACGAAAACGGCCCGACACCCTCGCGTCGGGCCGTTTTGTCTATTCTGGGGAATGCAATGGGATTGGACGGGGGTTATTCTTGGATTGCCCCTTGCGACGTATTGCGTTCGTTAGTTGATAGTTGCTTTGAGGTGCGAGAATGGCAGACGGTCTATTAGGGATTCCTCATATCGCCTACGCTAAGGCTCAGGTGAATCGTAACAAGTCGCTCGATGTTAGCAAGCTCGATGTGAGCTTTGGAGGCTTTACCCCTATGCCGCTCAACGACGGAAAGGCGACAAGGGAGCAGGTCATCTCGACGGAGGCGCGAATTCGTGAGCGCCGCGAGGCTGCTCTGCGAGCGCAGGCGATTCAGGATGCATGCACTTCTGAGCTTTGTCATTTCATTGATGAAGCTGGAACCGATTGGGAATACGTCGTGCTGTCGGAATCGTCGGTTCGCATCGATCGTTGTATTCGTGCGGCGGGAGAGCTGGTTGTTCCCGATGCGATCGAGGGTTTGCCGGTTCGCTCGCTGGCACCCGATGCCTGCTCAGGTCTGGAAGACGTGACGTCGATCGTCGTACCAGATGAAGTGAAGTTTGTCGGGGGCTGCGCTTTCCGCTTCTGCAAGCGTTTGGAATGCGTTGTGCTGCCGTGTAACCTTGCGACTTTCGAGTCCGACTGGTTTCGTGGATGCCCTTCTCTTTCGAGATTGCGCATGCCGGGGCTTTTGGAAGAGGTCGGTCCGAGCCTCTTCGATATCCCTCACCTTGAGTATGTTGAGTTCGGCGCGGCGCTTTCCCGCGTTGAACCGGGAACGTTCCAGAAGAGTCGGCTGATTGGAATATCGATCGACCCTGAAAATCCTTGGCTGCAAACCGACGGGGTTGCAATCTATTCGAAAGACGGCGAAACGCTCGTGGCGCTTGCGTGCCCCCTGTTTTCGTACGCCGTTGCGCCCTCGTGTACGACGATTGCTCGGAAGGCGTTCAGCTCCTTTGACGAGCTTGCGAAGGTCGACTTGCCGAACAGCGTTGAAGTAATAGGCCCCTACGCTTTCGCTCGCACTGGGGTGCGAACTTTCGAGGCGCCTTCTGCTTTGAGGGAAATCGGGGAGCGCGCATTCTTTGCCTGCGCCTCCCTTGAGGGTGTCTCGCTCAACGAGAAGCTGCAGGTCATCGGAGCGGATGCGTTCAGCAATTCGGGTATATCAACCTTAAGGATTCCGAACAGCATTGTTGAAATCGGCTACCCCATCGCTGTGCGGACGAAGCTGGTTTACGCGGGCGAGGGTGCGACGTTTACAATGGAGCCTGGTTCCGAGCGGCTCGTGCTCGATAAATCTGGCGCTCTTTATGAGCTTCAAGGCGACGGCATGAAGCTGTTGTGCCTGTTCGATGGCGAGGCGAAGCGATTTGAGGCTGCGAGGGGGACGACGGAGGTAGCCTCGGGGGCGCTGCTCAACCATGCGGCGCTCGAAGAGGTGGTGCTGCCCGAAGGTGTTCGCGTTATCGGTGCCGCCGCATGCAAGGGCTGCCGAGCGCTGCGGCGCGTCGTTATCCCGGAGGGCGTTGCCGAGATGGGCGCTGAGGCGCTCATGGACACGGCGCTCGAATCGATTCACATTCCCGCGTCGCTCGAGAAAATCGAGGAGAACGCGCTCGTCACTTACAACGCGCACAACGGGAAACGCCAGCCGACGCTTCGCGAGATAACGGTGGCGCAGGGCAATGCGCGCTACGAGGAGAAGGGCGGCATGCTGCTCGAGAAATGGAGCAATGGCCACGCCCGCGTCGTAGTGAACACCGATTCTCGGGAATGCGTGAGAATCCCCGAGGAGGTTGTCGCCATCGCGCCCTACGCTTTCAACGGCGACAGGAACATTCGCGAGCTCTACCTTTCCGACCGTATCAAGCTGGTGGGAATGCGCGGCCTTGCCTTCCAGTGCTTTATCGAGCTGATCCACATTGACCTTGAAGAGCCGATTGAGGGTCATACCAGCTTCGACGTGCGCTTTCCCGAGATTGACCGAAGCGTCAAGCAGATTGAGCTTGCATTCAGCGTCCCCGATCATGTGAGCGTCGAGGCGATTCTCGACCATTACGACGGCTCGATAGTGAGCGGCTCGAGCTATGACGCGATGGTAGACGGCGGCATAGGTCTATACGACCAGAGCAAGATGATCATCGCGCGGCTGAAAGACCCTGTTCTCATGACGCCTTCGAACAGGAGCATGTGCGATCGCGTGATGAGGAGCAACCTCGTCGACATCATCGTGCAGGCGGCGCGTCATGACGATCGGCAGGTCGTAGATGACATGCTTGATTTGGGCTATCTCACAAAAGATAATATCGATATCGTGGTAGAGCGCGCGGGTGATGTGCAGGATGCCGCGATGACAGGATACCTTCTTGAAGTGAAGCGCCGATTCTTCGGCAGCCAGTTGATGGACTTCGATTTGTAGGGGGGCGACATGTCGGAGCATGAGACGATAGCTGACACGAAGCTTGCGCGACGCGCGCGCGAAGACGAGCTCGCTCGGGACATCCTCGACGAATGTCGCGTTCAGCTCATGCTGAAGTTCCGTTTCCTGGACATGGCCCTTTGGCGCATGGAAAACCTGCCGATTCGTGCGGGGGCGCGGTATCCGCTGACCACTGATGCGCGCCGTGTGGCGTTCGATCCGCCGCGTGTGATCGCGCGGTTCGAGGAGGGCTTCGACGAGCTCATTCGCGACTACCTGCATATGGTGATGCACTGCATCTTCCGCCATCCGTTCGACAAGGACCACCGAAATCGCCAGGCTTGGAACCTGACGTGCGATATCATCGCCGAAAGCGTGGCGCTTGACATGTGCGCGGGGAGATTTCCCTCCCCGCAAGATGCCGAGCGAACAGAAGCGCTCGACAGGATAAAGATGCTCACGGGAAGCCTTCTTCCCAATAAGGTATATGCGCTGGTGAAGGGTATGGTTCTCGCGCCTTCCGGGCAGCAGTACCTGGGGATGGGCCGCTCGACGCTCAACGATTGGGTTGCCCTGTTCGAGAGGGACGATCATTCGGCATGGCCGTCGAATGCTGACGAGGATTCGCCTGCTGAACGCCGTGAGGCTCAGAAGCCGGAAGAGGTGAGCGAGCGCGATTCCGGCGAAGCACCCGAGTCCGACGACATGGAGCTTGAATCTGCTGGCGGTGCCGACGAGCCAACCGACGCGGACGATAAAAGGGACGATTCGCAAACCGAACAGGCGGAAGATGCGGCGGACGATACCGATGATGCTGAGGATGGAGAAGGTGAAAACGCCGAGCCCGTTCCGCTGACCAGCGAGGATGAGGAACGCGATCATTCCGAGGACGACGAGGCTGAGCGGGAATGGGAGGAAATCTCGAAGGAAATCGAGATGAACCTCGAGACCTTCTCGAAGGAATGGGGCCGCGAATCGGACAGCCTGATGCAGCATCTGTCGGTGGCGAACCGCAAGGTGTACGACTACACGGAGTTTCTGCGCAAGTTCATGACGATGAACGAGGAAATGCTGCTCAACCAGGACGAATTCGACTACATCTACTACACCTACGGCATGGAGCTCTACGGGAACATGCCCCTTGTCGAGCCGCTCGAGTACAAGGAGACCGATCGGGTGCGCGAGTTCGTCATCGCGATCGACACGTCGGGGTCGGTGCGGGGCGATCTGGTCCGCCGATTCATCCAGCACACGTTCGACATCCTGAAGGAGTCGGAAACCTATACGACCGAGGTCAACGTGCATATCGTGCAATGCGACGCGCGCGTGCAGTCCGATATGCGGATCACCGATATCGGCGAGATCGACAAGCTCATGGAGGACTTCGTCATCAGGGGGTTCGGCGGGACTGACTTCCGTCCAGTGTTCGACTATGTCGAGACGCTGCGCGATCGCGGCGAGTTGGCCGAGATGAAGGGGCTTATCTATTTCACGGACGGTCTGGGGAGCTTTCCCGAAAAGCCGCCCGATTACGACACAGCGTTCGTATTCATGGACGAAGAGGGGCGCGACCTTCCGCCAGTGCCGCCCTGGGCGATGAAGGTCGTCATCGACGAGGCGGGCATCAATCGGTTCAAAAGCCAAGGCATCCGCTAACCGCGGGCGCGTGAAAGGACGGACACTATGAATATCGTCTCGGCGAAACAGCAGGTGAAAGACACTGTTGAGGCATACTTGAAGAGGGATGACGCGGGGCTGCTCTCGATTGCCTCCGTGCACCAGCGACCGATTTTCTTGGTGGGTGCGCCGGGAATCGGCAAGACCGCAATCATGGAGCAGGTCGCCCGCGAGCTGGGCATCGGCATCGTGTCGTACTCCATGACGCATCATACGCGCCAGAGCGCGCTCGGCCTTCCGCATATCGAGCATCGGGAATTCGAGGGGAAGGAATTCGATACATCCGAGTACACGATGTCGGAGATCATCGCGGCGATTTACGATTACATGGAACGCACGGGGTTGCGCGAGGGCATCCTGTTCCTCGACGAGATCAACTGCGTTTCGGAGACGCTGTACCCCTCGATGCTCCAGTTCCTGCAGTTCAAGACGTTCGGTAAACATAGGGTGCCTGAAGGATGGGTCATCGTGTGCGCGGGCAACCCGCCCGAGTATAATCGCTCGGTGCACGAGTTCGACATCGTGACGCTTGACCGTTTGCGCGAAATCGACGTCGAGCCCGACTACGGCGCGTGGAAGACCTACGCTTCCGAAGCGGGCCTCCACCCCGCCGTGACCACGTTTCTCGAGGCGAAGAAGGACTGCTTCTACAAGGTCGAGTCGCGGCCGGGCGGCGGCAAGTCGTTCGTGACGGCTCGCGGCTGGGAGGATTTGGCCAAGGTCATCTCGCTGTACGAGCAGATGGGCAAGCCGGTGAACCGCGACTTGTTCGTGCAGTTCCTGCGCGACGACGAAATTGCCGACCAGTTCACCGTGTACTACTCGCTGTTCGAGAAGTATCGCTCCGATTATCAGGTGGGGTCGATTCTTTCCGGTACTGCGACGCCGTCCATCAAAGATCGCGCGAAAGCGGCGCCCTTCGACGAGCGCATTGCGCTTCTGGGCCTGATGATCGACACGCTGTCGGCGGATTGCTCGAAGGCTCTCGATCAGGAGGGCGTCGTTGTGGCGCTTCGCGACTTGCTGCGCGAGACGAAGCCCGGGTTCCTTGCAGGTGCGAGCGTTGACGAGGAGCTCGCTCCCCGCATTGCCGAGCGAGAGCGCAAACTGGCGAGAAAGATCGAGTCTGGCACCGCCTCGCGGAAGTTCGTTCGTGAGGAGCGCCTGGTCATCGACTTGCTGAAGGGCTTTGCGGCGCGGTGTATGCTCGAGAAGGCGACCGAGGGCGATGTTGCGTTCCATGCCATCGAGCGTGCGTACAAAGCTGAGGTCTCGAAGATTTCGCCTTTGGTAGCTATGGCGGACGAGCGCATGGGCAACGCGTTCGACTTCATCGACGAGACGCTCAGCAGCCGCGAGATGCTCGTGTTTCTTGCCGAGCTCACCACGCGCAAGCCGACTACGCGCTTCATCTCCCATTACGGGAACGAGAAGTACTACGAGCACAACCAGGAGCTTCAGGTCGACGCGGCCCGCATGGGACTTACCGAGCGGGTGAGCAAGCTTGCCGAGATCGACGCCTCGCTGGCAGAAGAGCGCGAGGTGGGCGAGCCCGGCGCGGTCGGGATGCGCGTCGGCTCGAAGCCGAAGGGCGAGCCAGGTGCGACGGCGGGCTCGCGAGGCGCGGCGGTGCCTGTCTCAACACCTGCGGGCGGCGCGGTCGATAGCGGCGCGGCGACTTCCGCCCCTTCCTCTGCGGCCTCCGCGAGCGCACGGGGCTCGCAGGGCACGCCGGCGGAGATTCCTGCGGGTGCGCTTGCAAGGCACTATGGCGGGAAGCAGTTCGAGTACGGTTTCGCAAGCGTGTGCAAGATGCTCTTGCCGCGCGAGGAGCTCAAAGGCAAGAAGGTGCTCGACATATGCTGCAGGCGCGGGCGCGGCGTATACAAGCTCAGCTCCCTGGTCGGCGATAGCGGCGAGGTGATGGGCATCGATTGGAGCCCGTCGTATGTCGAAGAGGCGAAAGACGGCATGAGCCGCGCGTGGCACGAGAGCGGGCTTTCACACAACAACATGGAGTTCCGCGTCGCCTTCCCCGAAGACCTGATCGGCGCAGGCCTTGGGTCATCTGTCTACGATGCAATCTACGTGAATAACGTGATTACGCTTTTCTACGATCAGGAGCAGGCAATACGGGAATTTGGCCGCGTCCTGAAACCGGGCGGACTGCTGATTTTGGAAACAATCTTCGCGGACCGGCCGCGCACCGACTCGGTCGTGGATGAGGCTCGCTCCATCGGCAACAGCGTGCAGGCGGCGCGAACCGAGCAGGAAAACGTCGCATGGCTTGAAGCTGCGGGTTTCGAGACGCCCTCTGTCGAAGAGTCCTTCGAGGTTGAGGCAGATCGCGGTTACAAGGCGGGGCATACCGTGCCGAAGGTGGCAGGAGACGAAAACGTGAAGTTCACGGCCGTGTCTCTCTACGTTCGCAAGAAGCGCTAAACTTTGCGGCTAGGCGTCGTGCCTTGCAGAGGGAGTGAGGCGCCTGCCGGGCCGCTGCGGCTTGGCAGGCGCCTTCGCATAAAAAGGGGGAACAATGGCTGAAGTGCCTGTTGACAAGCGGTTTCGTGGGTCGGTTCGGCTGGTGACGCTGCTGTTGTGGCGCATCGCGAAGTCGACCGATGTGGAAGACGGCTTTCGCGCCGCGCGCGAGCTTAAGATGTTCGATGCCGAAAACGAGGCGTTCGTAAGGCGCTGCTTTGCGCTCGACGCCGAGCTGGAGGCGGGCGAAGAGCTTGCGGAGCCTCTCACGATGGAGCTGGTCGACGAGCTCCAGGCGTGCGCCATCAGGCTGAACTCCGCCGACCCGGCGTAGCGTGGGCGGGGGTTCTCGGCGGGACCCGCGGCATCAGCCGGGGCGTTTGCTTGCGGACACGATGCTGCCCGCAAGCTGGCGCGATCATTCCCCGAAGAGACTTCGATCGACGGGCAGCCCCTTTGTTCTTCCGCCGATTCCCCAGGTCGTGTGCATATCGGCGGTTCGCGCTCCCTTCGACTGGGAGCGGGCGCGGAACGTTTCGCAAAAGCCCTTGAATCCACGCAGCAACGATTCGGTATCTGCGTGGTTCTCGGTTTGCAAGAACGCTTTGAGCGCGTCGTAGACATCGTCGCTCGCCCTGCTGCGCAGGCGCGGCGCCTTCACGGCGAGCCATCCGCGCAACGCGGCGTTCATGCTCGTGGCGTCGTCATCGTCATCCGCGAACAGGTTCTCGATGGGTTTCCAGTAATGATCGTAGAGCCGCTCCTGCTCCTCGTACTCGACGTCGGAGAACAAGAGGTTCCTCGCAAGGTCCGCTGTGGTGAGCGGCATTCCCTTCGAGTTCAGGCTCTCGAACACCGTTTGGGGATGGTCGCTTTCCTCGACCTCGGCGGCGATGATGGTCAGTTGCTTGAGGCCTCGCCATATCGTTTCCGCATCGGATTCGGCTTGCAGGTAGCTTTTGAAGCGCTGGTAGTTGGAGACGACGTTTTTCGACAGGTCGTCCTCCTCGGGAGGCTCGGTGTGGTTGAGCACCGCGGTCATGGTCTCCCTGTCGAGCCGCGAGAGGGTCAGCTTCTCCTTGCGCGAAGCTTCCTCGGGATTGCGCTCGTCCGCAAAGAGGAACCGCGTGCGAAGCTCGGCTGCGTCGGTTCCGTCTTCGAGGGTCATTCCCTGTTCTTCCAGATAGTCGGCCAACGCGGCGATGAGCAGCGAAATCGTTGCCGTGCGCTGCTGCCCGTCGATGATGTCGATTGCTTGGGTCTGCGCGCTTGTGAGCTCCGGGTCGGGCGAATAGAGCACCGTCCCGATGAAGTGCTCGCTTTGCGTCTCGCCCGCATGCGCGCAGTCGCGCCAGAGCGTCGCGCATTGCTTGTCGCTCCAGGTGTAGACGCGCTGGTAGACGGGAATGATGAAGTGCGTGTGCGGTGCCCCGAGGTAATCGAGGAAGGTGCGCTGCGTCGTTTTCATGCCATCTCTCCTAAAGCGTCGCGTCTGTGTTGCGCATCTCGGCGCGCACGCGTTGCGCATATGCTTCGTTGTGGGCTTTCTGGCGGGTGAACCCGCTGGTCAATGTGGGTGCGCCGTTAACAGCCCAATCCATGGTGCGGAACTTCTTCACCGCGTGGTAGCGGTAGTTTTCCGCCCAGACGAAGCAGAAGTTGCGCAGCTCCCGCAAAAGGTCCTCGGTCGTGCCGGTGTAGTCGTCCTCGACGTAGCGCTTGAAGATGCTGTACACCTCGCCGGGCCCGTGCGCACGAACCTTTCGGAACCTAATCGAAAGCCATCCTTGGATCGCGTTATCGAGCCGAAGAGAACCAGGGTCGGGCACGAACAGGCTCTCGATGATGCTCCAATACGTGTCGTAGAGATAGGTTTGCTGCGTGTGCGTTTCGGCAAGCAGAAGATAGTTTCGTACCAGGTCAGCGGTGGTAAGAGGTGCACCTTTGGAGTTCAAACTCTCGAAGATCGGCTGTGCGCTCTCCGTTTTCTCGACTTCGGCGAAGATGACGGAAAGCAGGTTGAGCCCCTGCCAGAGCGCTTCGGCGTCGAAATCGGGCTCGGCCATTTTCTCGCTGAAGAACGCGAGGTTGTGCGCGATGGACTCCGAGGCGATCGCATCGGGAGCGGCCCCGTGCAGCGCGTCGAAGTAGGAGGTGCGGTCTCCTCGGGAAAGCACGAGCTTGCCAGGGAGGTTCGAGTCGCCGTCGAGTAAAAGGTAGCGCGCCTCGATTTCGCCTGCCGTAGTATGGGCGAGGGTGGTGCCCGTGTTTCTCAGGTGGCGAACGAGCGCGACCAGGATAAGCGAGATGGTCGTCGTGCGCTGCTGGCCGTCCACGATGGAGAAACGGTCGTTGCCGTTCTCGTCGCTTTTCTCGGGGGCGTAGAGAAGCGTTCCCACGAAGTGCTGCGAGGCGGACCGTGCGGCGCGGAAAATGTCGAGCCAGAGCTCTTCGCATTGGCGGCGCTTCCACGAATACGCCCGCTGATAAGGGGGAATGACGAATCGAGTTCGGGAGGCGCCCACGATATCGAGCAAAAGCGCATTGCTGGTTTGCATGCGAACTCCTCGGGTAGGGTGGCGTGTGCTTTCGTTTCAGTATGCGGTGCGCGGGGGTTCGTTTGGGCGGTGCGGGAATTATGGGACGAATCGCGCGGCTTTGTTATGGAACGGGCGCAAAGCTAGCCTTGCGCGGGTGAGCTACCTCGCGCCCTTCGCAGGCGAGCCTGTTTTCCACCGGGTGTGCGGCTTGCTCGGGTGCCTTCCTAGTCGTAATACCCCAGGTCGAAGCCAGCGTCCTTTGAGCCGCATCCTCCCTGGTAGCAGGTGGGACGGAAGTTGAGCACCTTGTTGGCGATCTCGGGCTGCGTGCGAAGTTTCACGAGCATGTTATAGACGGCCGCGCCGTCGATGGCGACGATGCGGTCGTTCTTCGATTTCATGGCGAAGTAAACGTCGGCGGCAGTGCGCCCATCGACGGAGATCGGGTCTTCGATATCGTCGAAATGGCGTGGCTCGGGAAGGTCGACGAAGGAACAGAACTCGCGGTAGATGTCGTCGTTTTCGGGAGCGAAGAGCGTTTTCGAGTAGTCGGGTCGATGGGAGAGATGCGACGTCTCCTCGTTGAGCTGGGAATCGAGCTCCGCGAAATACCGTCGCGCGGTTTCTCCTCGCGAGGCTGTCTTGTCGGCAATCATCTGCTGTTCGCGTTCGTAGGATCCCATGGCGTCCCCCTTCGGCTCGGCAATACGCGTTCCTGCTATGCAAGATACGCTGCAACAAGGGCAAGTCAACACTCAATTGGAGTGTAGCTGATATATGCGGCTTGCTCTAGTAATATGGAACCGATGGGAAACGCGGCGATTTGCGGAGGAGGCCCTCTATGGCGATGGAGATGCTCAACGACGTTATGACTTCGGCGTACTTGACGAGAATCGGATGGGAAGGCGACGCCCCGGTGACGAGAGAGACGCTCGACGGCCTGGTGTATGCGCATCAGTGCAGCGTCCCGTTCGAAACCGCCGATTTGGTTGCGCTTGGGGAAGCGCCCTCTCTTGAGATGGGCGACCTCTATCAAAAGATCGTTGTCGATCGGCATGGTGGATTTTGCTTCGAGCTGAACAAGATGTTCGAGCTGCTGCTTCGTTCGGTGGGCTTCGAGGTGCGTCCCTGCCTCAGCCGAGCTGTCCGCGGCAGGGAAGGGCGCATGCCGATCAACCACCGGGGCACACTTGTTTCCCTCGACGGGGAGCTGCTTTCAGTCGACGTCGGGTTCGGCGGACCGCTTCCCGCGGGCTCGCTTGTCATCTGCGACGAGCGTGAGCAGACGGTTCGCGGCGAGGTGTACATTCCGCGCCGTATCGACGAGCACTGGTGGGCCATCGACCGGATTTCGCAGGCGAAGCGCGACCTGTATGGCGACGAGGGTCCGTCGAGGCGCCAGACTGAGCTTGAGTTCTGCCTTGCCGCTGTCGAGGATATTGATTTTGCAGCGTTGAGTTTGGCCTGTTCACAGCCTGGGACCGTGTTCCGCGATACCGTGATGGCGAATATCCGCACGGCTTCCGGCTTCAAAAGCATCGGCCGCGGGGTGTTGAACGTGCGCGAATCCGGCGTGAGCGAGAAGACTCCGCTCGAAGACGATGCTGCGGTCTCGGCGGCGCTCCAAGAGCACTTCGGGTTCACACCATATTGCGCTCGCTAGGAAGGTGTGGGACAATACTGAGGCGCATTCGTGCAATCATGGTCGCTTGGCGCAGCGGGAGCGCAAGTGCCTTACAAGCACTGGGTCGGGGGTTCAAATCCCTCAGCGACCACCAGGTATTCGACGGGTCACGGGTTTTCCGTGGCCCGTTTTTTCTTTCGGCGGAGGATTGTTCGCGTCTTGACGGCTCGTCGGGCCTGCCTGTTTTCCGTCGACGTCGTGCCAGGTTCCTGCCGGGTTTCTGCAAGGTTTTTTCGATTTCGCGTCTCGTTTCTGCCGAGAAATGGCGCGTATTCAGGGACTTACTGCCAGGTTTTTGCGCGCATTTTCGGAAAAGCTGACTAATCCCTGCGGATAAGGCGTGGGTTTTCGAGAAGCTATTTGCTCGAGTTGTGCCTGAATCGCTCGCTAGCATGTCCTTCACTTGGATGAGCGGAGGACTCATGAGACGAACGAAATCGTGGATCATCGGCATCGCATGCGGCGTGTTATGCGCCGTCTGCGTGTTTATGTACCTGCAGGATGCGGGTGCGCAGGTCGATGCGGCGCGCGCCGAGGCGCTCGAGCGTTTTGGCGGCGAGCAAGTCGAGGTGTGTGTGGCGAAAAGGGACATCGCAGCTGGCGAAGTGGTCGATGCCTCTTCTTTCGAGAAGCGGATGTGGGTCACGGCGCTTCTGCCCGAAGACCCCCTTACGCAGGATGGCGACGTCCTTGGCAAGCAGGTGACCTCAACGGTGCTGAAAGGCGAGGTGCTGACCTCAAGGCGGTTCGAGGAGTCGTCATCTTCCATCGAGGTTCCCGGCGAGCTGACCGCCGTCAGCGTTCCTGCGCGCGATGTGCAAACGGTCGGGGGCGCGCTTCGCCCAGGTATGTTCGTCGACGTGTACGCGACGGGCTCGGCGGGAACGACGCTCATCGCCCATAGCGTTTTGGTGCTTGCAACGAATGCGAGCTCTTCGTCGAAATCGGGGGCCGATTCCGTTTCATGGGTAACGCTTGCGCTCGACCCTGCGAATGTTCAGGAAATCGTATCGGTTGCGCAGGGATCGGAGCTGTATTTCACCCTTCCTGGCGAAGACGTTCCCGAGCCGACGGTGTCGATGTCTCTCGATGCGAACGAGGGTCAGAAAGGGTCGAGTGTCCAACGGAGGTCGGATGTGGCGTTTGATTCGGGTTCGTCTCAGGTTTCGCAACCTGACGATCGGTCCGCGGCTGCTGACGCATCACAGGCTGAGGGCGCCTTGCCGGCGCCTGCTTCCGACCTCGACTCTGGAGAAGGGGCTTCCCATGAACGCTAAGGTTTTGTTGTGCGCCGACGAGGAGAGCGCACGTCACCCCGAGCTTATCGGCCTTCGGGAGGAGAATCTGCTCGAGCAGCCATGGCTTGCGGTTCGTACGACGGCTCGGGAAGCGCGGGACTTGGCCGCGAAAAGCGCCTCGATTGAGGAAATATGGGTGGTCTCTTGCCCCGACGTCGAGCCGATTAACTTGGCTGCGGCGGTGAAGCGCGACAATCCAAGGCGTCGCGTGTCGATGCTCTGTTCGCAGCCGTCCGGCTCGCTTCATAGTCGGACGAAGGCGGCGGGAATAGATGAGACAATGACTCACCAGGTGCTTGCTGAACGTTATGCGGCGCGCAAGCGGCAGGTCCGTGCGCTAGCTTCGGGCTCGCGCGATTCCAAAAGGGAGACTGGTCCCTGCGCGGTTCCCTGCACGGGCTCGGTTTTGCCAAAACCTGTCGTTTCATCAGGTGAAAAGCGAGCTACTCTGATTACCGTCGTCAGTGGAAGCGGCGGCGCGGGTAAGAGTGCGGTATCTGCGGTTGCGGCGGCGACGTTAGCTTCGGCGGGAATCAAGACGCTGCTTCTCGATTGCGACTTCCAATTCGGGGATATGCGCGAACTGCTCGGGGCCAAGCGTGCTTACGGGATTGACGAGGTGCTTTCCGGCGCTGTTCCCCTGTCCGATTTGCCGCGCGACGAGCAAGGGCTCTGCCTTATCGCTGCACCGAGAAGGCTCGAGCAATCCGAAACGATAGTGCACGAATTGCCTGCGCTGCTCGATTCGGCAATGGCTCACTTCGACGCGATCGTTGCAAACACGGGCGCAAACTGGGGAGAGCAGCATGCGGTGCTTCTCGAGCGATCTTCTCGGGCGCTGTTCCTCGTCGATCAGAGGGCATCGTCTCTTCGGGCATGCAAGCATGCGGTCGAGCTGTGCGCTCGTTGCGGAATTGCGGCAAGACCCTTCCTATTCGTCGCAAATCGCTGCTCGAAGCGTTCGCTGTTCTCGTCAATCGATGTGTCGTGCGCGATGCAGGGTGCGCATGCTGCCGAACTTAAAGATGGCGGAGTGGAAGTCGAGCAGGCGCTCGGTACAGGGCTTGCTTACGATTTGGTTTCCTCGCGCAATCCCTTCGCGCTAAGCGTGAGGGAGCTTATGGGCGAGGTGGCCGGGGAGGCTGCGGGCTCATTGGCTTCATCCGAAGAATCCGAGGCGCTATCGCGCGGGCTATTCTCCTTCAGACGTGCTCGCCGAGAGGGGGTGCTCCCATGACGCTCCTCGATCGCGTTCGGGCGGCGGGAAATGAAACTCCTGCCGTTTCTCGGGCGACTCGCGATGAAATGCTCGAGTGGTTGAAGGGGCGGGTTCGCGAGCAGCTTCCCGCTGACGATATCGCCTCGCTTGCCAAGGGCAATCCCGAGCGGGCGCGCAACGAGATCCGAGCGGTTTGCCGGGCAGCGTTCGAGGGAAGCGGCCGCTTCGATACTGGCCTTGCGGAGCAGGAAGCGCTCGCCGACACTCTGATTGATTCCATGCTGGGCTTCGGGCCTCTCGAGGCGTTTCTTGCCGACGAGTCGATAACCGAGATCATGGTGAACGGTTCGCGCTCCCTGTTCTACGAGCGCGAAGGCGTCTTGCATCGAAGCGAGTTTTGCTTTGCAAGCGATGACGAGGTGAGGATGCTCATCGACCGCATCATCGGCCCGCTCGGCAGGCGAATCGACGAGTCGTCGCCTATGGTGAACGCCCGCCTTGCGCAGGGGCATCGCGTGAACGCCATCGTGCCTCCTCTTGCGCTCGATGGCCCGATGCTCACGATCCGAACATTCTCCTCGAGGGTCATCACCTTGCAGGACATGGTGGAGAGCGGCTCTGTGGAGCGGAGCGTGCGGCGCTTGCTCATCTGGGCTGTTCGAGCTCGCAAGAGCATCGCTGTTTCCGGCGGAACGGGAAGTGGCAAGACGACGCTGCTTAATGCCCTTTCTTGCCATGTTCCCCCTGATGAGAGGATTATCACGATAGAAGACTCCGCCGAGCTGCGCTTTTTGGAACATCCTCATGTCGTGCGCTTAGAGGCTCGTCCGCGCAATGCGGAAGGGGTGGGGGAAGTCACTATCCGCGATCTGGTCGCGAACGCGCTGCGCATGCGCCCCGACCGCATCATCGTGGGCGAATGCCGCGGCGGCGAGGCGCTCGACATGCTTTCCGCCATGAACACGGGGCATGAAGGGTCGCTTACAACGCTTCATGCGAACTCCCCGAAGGAGGCGATTTCTCGCTTGGTGACCATGGTGCGCTTCGTTGCCGATTTGCCCGTCGACGTCATCGAGTCGCAGGTTGCGAGCGCTTTCGACCTTATCGTCCAGACGGCCCGCGGTGCCGATGGCTCGCGAATGGTGTCCCAAATTGCGGTCATTTCCCCAGGAGAGGGCGGCAGGGGCTGCGCAGTCGAGCCGATATACCGGCGGGATATCTGCGGCGAGGAGGGCACATGGCTCGCTGCGCCTGAGTGGGTGGGTGACTTGGTGAAGAGGAGAATTGCAACCGACGAGGAGGTGTGCTCATGGAGGGAAGCCTCGCTTTGCGCTCTGTAGCGGTTTTGGCGGCGTTTGGCTGTGCTCTCTTCTTGATGCATGCCATTTTGGGAGTGCTCGGCAAAAGGCCACGTGCCGCCGCATACTCGATCGGGTCCGAAAGGGGCAAATCGGGTTGGTTCTCGTGGCTTGTTCGCAACGGGGTGGGAATCATGCGTCCTGCTGCGCGGCTTGCGCTAAGGAGCGCGAAGGTGCGCGCGACGGGCGAGAACGTTCTTGCTGCCGCAGAGGGGCGGGGGTTTGCGGCAACCGAGGAATCGGTGCTGTCGCTCGTCCTCGTCGCGATGCTCGTCGTCGGAGTGGGCGGAGCTGCGCTCACCGCAGCTCCGATATGCGGCGTGGCCCTCGCCTTCTGCGTTGCGGCGGCGTGCGCGGTTTGCGCGAAGAGCTCGGAGGACAAGCGGCGCGAGCGTATGCGCGAGGCCGTTCCCGACGCATTGCGCTCGATGGCGGTGTGCTTTCGGTCGGGGCAGTCGCTTCTCCAGACGATGCAGCAGGTCGGGGCTGCTACGAAAGGCTCTGTTGGGGTACTGTTCCAGCGCGCAGCTCACCTTCTCGAGACGGGCGGCAGCACGCGCGAGGCGCTCTCGGTTTTCCAGGGGAGGAACTCGGTCCCCGAGCTCGCCTTCGTTTCCGTTGCGCTCGACGTGCAGCATCAAACGGGGGGGAGCATGGAGCGCGTGCTCGACGCCGCGCGGGAGACTGTCGAGGGCGAGCTCGAGCTCACACGCTCGCTTCGCGTCCAGACCGCCCAGGCAAAGCTTTCGGCCCGCATCGTCAGCGTGATGCCGATTGTCCTTGTCGCGTTGTTCTCGCTGGTGAGCGAAGACTTCCTCGGCCCTTTCTTCTCGAGCTTCGCGGGGATGGCGCTTCTGTGCATCGCCGTTGCCATGCAAGTCGCGGGCATCGTGTCCGTGCGCCATATGTTGAAAGTCGAGGTGGAGTGATGGTTGCGGAAAGCGGTGTCGTCGCGGTGCTTGCGGGTGTCGGGGCTTTCGGCGCGGGGCTCGTCGCGTCTGTCGAGGCCGTTCGAGCGCGCGAGAAAAGCCGAGCCGCAGCGAGGCGCCGTGCTTCCCTCTCGGGGGAAGGGACGGCTGCCTCTCGCGAGGGCAAGGGCATCTCGGACGGGGTGATCTCATTTGTCGAGGCGCGAAGCCGCGTTGCGAAGAAGCGGTCTGCCCGCCCGGTTTCCCCACGACGGGAAGAGGCCCTTGCCCAGGTAATTCGACAGGCGGGGTTGGCCTCGTCAGCATCGATCGCTGGGTTTTGTGACGCGCGGCTTCGCTTGACGCTCTACGCAGCCGCCGCAGGTGCTCTTCTCGGGTGTTCGCTTTCCTCGGAGCTTGCCGTTCTGCTTGCGGCGGCGGGCGGGCTGTGGGGCTGGTCGGCCCCGAAAAGGGCGCTTGAGAAAAGAAGGAAGGCGCGGGCAGAAGAGCTTGAGCGGCATCTTCCCGAAATGCTCGAGGTGGTCTCGCTCGGTTTGAGGAGCGGCTTGTCGTTCGATAGGAGCCTTGACGTGTATCTGGACCATTTCGACACGCTGCTTTCCCGCTCCTTGGCATCCGCTCATCAGCAATGGGCTTTAGGGCTGGCTCGCCGGGACGACGCGCTTCGCGGTGTCGCCGAAACCTACGATTCGGCGCTTTTCGCGCGGGCGATCGAGTCCGTGATCCGATCTTTGCGCTACGGCTCCTCGCTTGCTGAGGGGCTTGAGGCGACGGCGCGCGAAGCGAGGGCGTCGTATCGCGCGCTCAAGCAGGAGCAGGTCGCGAAGGCGCCGGTAAAGATGATGGTCCTGACGGGGACGCTCATGCTCCCCGCGATGCTCATCTTGGTGTTAGGGCCGATGCTGCTTGAGCTGGTCGGCGGGTTTTAGAAAGGAAAGGTGGATGCAGGATGATGTTCATGAGAAGGGTGCGCGCCGAAATCGGCCAACGTGCGATAGGCGCATGGTGCGCGGCGAAGGCGAAGCTTGCCTGCGAGAAGGGGCAGGGGACGACCGAGTACGCGATTCTCGTCGGCGTGCTCGTCGTGATCGCGATAGTCGCCATAACCTTGTTCCGGCCGAAAATCCAGGAGCTTTGGGATGCGATCGCAAACGGTATCAACGGGCTGTGACGGCCCCGAGGGCGAGGGCCGACCTCGCGCCCCTCGCCGACAAGATGCGATCGGAGCGGGGGCAGGGCACGGTGGAATACGCTGTCGTGCTCGTCGGCGTGCTGTGCGCAATTATGGCGCTGGGCATGCTTGCCAAGGCGATGGGGGAAGGGCTGTTCGTGGAGCATGCGCTCATGTCGGCTTCCCATCACCTGCAGCTCGCGGCTTTAGGGTCGGTGGCGGACGTGTTCGCGTTCTAGTTTGCAAGGTATTTCGCGAAGATGCTGGTCAGGCAACCGTGGAGGCGGCGTTTGCGCTTCCTGTCGCGCTGGCGTTGGTGATACTGCTCGTGCAGCCGGGCATCTTGCTCTACGACCGCATCGTCATGCAGCACGCCGCCGCGGAAACCTGTCGTCTGCTTGCGACGACTCCTGAGGGGGACCCTTCGGGGGTGTGCAGGGCGTTCGCGCTCAGGCGGCTGGGCGCGGTGCCTGAGCAGGATTGCTTTCACGTTCACCAGGGAGGTTGCACGTGGGAGGTGGAGCTTGAGGGCGGCGAAGCGAGCGATACGGTTCGCGTGCGCATTGCGACGAAGGCAAGGCCGCTGCCGCTTATCGGGGTGGGGGCCCGTCTTTTGGGGGTAGTCAACGATGGCGAGGACTTCGAAGTATCCGTCGAGGCGTCGGCGCCTGTGCAGCCGACTTGGGTGGCTGATGCTGCGGCGGGAAGGTCGCCCTCTGAATGGATTGGAGCGTGGGTTGATGAGGCTTAGGCTCAAGGGCGGGCGCGGTGCCTTCTGGGATGACGATGGGGGATTCTCGACGCTTGGCATGGCGATTGCCCTCTTGGTCACGTTGTCCCTCGTGTTCTCGGCGGCCCAGGTGTATCGGGTCTCTTCGGCCTCTGCGGACATACAGGACGTCGCCGACGCGTGCGTTCTTGCGGCGGAGGGCGAGGTTGCAGAGTTCATGATCGCCGTTCGCGTGTGCGACGCCGTCGTGCTCTCCCTTTCGCTGACGAGCGCCGCGATGTTCGGCTTGGGCGTCGTTGCGCTCTGCGCTCCACCTGCAGCAGATCTGGGGATCGAGCTGGTGAACCTGGGGACGAAGGTGCTTCAGTCGAGGAACGCCTTCGCCGAGCGTGCCGCGTCGGGGCTCAATGCCCTCCAGGAGGCCCTGCCGTTTCTTGCGGCGGCGAGCGCGTATGCGACGGCGAGCTCAAACTCGGGCGGTGTCATGGCTGCGAGCTATCTCGGTATAGCGATGCTCGTCCCCGCAGAGGGGGAGCGGATCGAGGTGGGGTCGTCGAAGGCGCTCTCCGATGCCGCTGACGCTGTGTCCGAGGACACCGAGTCGCTCAAACAAGCTTCTGAAGAGGCGGAAGAGGCTGCAAAAGAGGCCTTCTCGACAAAGGAGGAAGGCTTCAAGCGCGATTGCGGCGATGCGCCTGCGTATTGCATGTACGAGCGCGCCGAGGCCCTTTCGAACATTTCCCCAACATCGAATCCGCTGTTCCGCTCGGTTGATGCGTGGTCGTTCTCCGTCGCCCTCGATCGTGCGAAGGCCTATTACTCGGCGCGCCTTGAAGACGAGGCTCCCCAGTCTTCGGCGACAGAGGAGCAGGCCGAGTCCGCCTTGCGCAAGGTGTTCTACCGCTTCGCGCTTGCCGAGGTGTCGCGCGGGTTCGTGCTCGACACGGGAGATTCCTTCGACGCCTTCTTCCCTTTGCTCCCTAAGAATACGGCGGAGATGAAGGCCACAAGGCTCTATACGGACCTGGTGTTCCCGCTTGGGAAGGACTCATCGGGTGCGACGACGCTTCATGCGTGGGAAGGTTGCCCGAATGCGTCTCCTAGTATGGGCACGGCTTCGATCGCCCAGATGGAGGCAGAAAACTACCCCGTGTGCGACGTCTGCCGCTTCACCGCCTCGAGCCTTGGGAGGGTAGCCGCCGCATCGAGCTCCATCTCGAACGGCTTCGAGTACCACTACGGCGCCGTGGCACGAGCTGCAGCGGATTACACGGCAGCTCGCGAAAAGCAGGATGAAACGGCGAAGGAGGTGAAGGGCAAAGCCGGCGGCCTGCTCGAAAAGTGCAAGGAGGCGCTCTCTGAAATTGGAGGAATGCGCATCGATGCGAAGCCTCCTGGATACAAGGGGGCCATCTCGATGGTTGTGAACCTCGTTGCGGCGCCTGCGGATACTGGCTTCGCGAGCTCGTTTGTTGAGGGTTCGTCCTCGCTCGGGACGAGAGCCGCCGTTTCCGGTGCAACGTTGCTCGAGGAGGACAGCGAAGAGGGGCGCACGGTCGTCTCCTCGCTCCTCGACAGCCTGGCCGAAGACGGAGGAGCGGCTGTTGGTGCTGCAAGGTTTGCACTCGACGTGTGGTCGCGCGCCCTTCGCGCTTACTGCGATGGGCAAGAAGCAATCGACAACGCGATTCGCCATTCGCTCGATTCGTTGCCGCTCGCAAGCGCAAGCGGTTTGGGCATATGGGCGGCAGACAAGCTTGCGAGCATCGTCGAAGCGGCGGGGTTTGCGCCCGCGAAACTGGATGCGCTCAAACCCGTTCTTGTGAGCACGGGGTACGTTGCCGCGTCTGATTCGGGTACGTTTTCTGCCAACTATCAGGTGATTCGCAATGGGGTGCTCTCGACTTCGGGCTCGTCGGCAAGCTTGTTTGACTCTCTTGTCGGGAAGGTAGAAGACGAAGCGCTTCGAGCCCTTGAGGGTGCGGACGGCGCAATCGAGATCGTCCAAGTAGAGTTTCCGCTTGGCGGTGGTTCGGTTCCCATAACCATCACGCTACCCGATTCGGTGAGGCAGGCGACGGGAGGGTTGGTGAGCGCGGCGGCGGATGCGCTCCGCGGGGTTGTTGCGAGCGTTACCGGCACGAGGGTGTGGCACTGATGGGCGGGCTGCAAAAAGAAAGGTTCGGCTGCTCGCGCGACGAGCGCGGGCAGATGACCGTCGAGCTCGCCGTGATGATCCCGGTGCTCGTCGCTATTGCGGTGATCGCGATGAACGCGATGCTCTTCTTCTCGGAGTGCGCCGCATTCGACAGGCTTGCCCGTAATGCGGTGCGCGTGTTCGCGACGTCTCCGGCATATGGCGAGGACTCGAACCAAAGCTGCGCCGCTGCACTTGGCGCGATCGAGGAGGGAATGGACATTGCGGACAAGGACTACCTGGAGGCAAGCGTTTCGGTGGCGAGCGAGTCGTTCGGGCAGAAGCGCTTCCGTGCGACCCTTCGCTTCACTCCGACGCTTTTCGGCATGGGCTTGAAGTCCTCCGTTTTCGGCGTGTCGCTTCCGCAGTTGGAGCATTCGACGGAGTTGGTGGTGGATGTCTACAAGCCGGGGGTGCTGTTCTGATGGGGCAGGGGCATCGGGCGCTTGCCGCCTTGCTTTCGATCGCGGTCGTCATCGTGCTCGCGATGGCGATCGACGACGGGCTCGAAGTCGCGGGTGCGGCGACGAAGATGGGCCGCGCGCTTTGGGCTGAAGACGCGGGAGACCAGGCGAAAATCGCGCTCGGGGGCGGCCCTGATTCGAGCGACGGCGATGCTGCGGTGTCGCTCGCGGGCGAGCAAACGGGAATCGAGGCGGTGCCCTCATGGTTCGAGAAAGAGCTCTTCTCGCTCGGCGGGGCTAAGTCGGTGCGGGTTTCAGGCGGGGGCGGGGTCGTCGGATTCTCGTGCGTACATTCGGCGGAAAGCGAGTTCTCGCAGATAGAGGGCGAGCTTGCGCGCAAAGGTTGGGTTGAATCGGAAACGGGCATCGAGGGGTGCTCGGTCTTTGTGAAGGAAGGGGGCGTGTGCCTGTGGGCGATGGTGTCGTGCGTACCTATGGGGGAGGGCTCAAGCGTGGTCGTGCAGTGCGCGATAAGCGAGGATTGAGGTCGGGCGATCGCGCCTGGTCGCGGCTCATGGTGGCGACGGACGGCCCGTCGAGGGCGCGCGGGCTGCTTTTGCGGCGCAGGTGCAGCGAGCCTTTGATTCTCATGCCGTGCAACGACGTGCATACCGTCGGCATGGTTCGAAAGCTCGACATCGCGTTCGTCGATCGCTGCGGCGTCGTGCTCGAATCGTATCGCGCAGTGGGTCCGATGAGGCGTCTGCGATGTCCTCGTGCGGTGGCGACTATTGAGCGCTTTGCCGAATGCGGGGCATGGTTTTCGGAAGGGGACCGCGTGGGGCTTGTTGCCTATGCGGCGCAAAGAGAGCGGAAAGGACCAACAAGATGAAAGTGTGCCCTGTGTGCAAGGCGCGGGTGTTCGACGATATGGATACTTGCTACGGATGCCTGCATCGATTCGATTCCCCCGATGCCGAAGAGGCGCATGGGGGTGTGTTCGAACCGGAGGAGCCGTCGGATTGCTCGGGAAAAGCCCGCGATTCGGTCGAAGCCGAGGAGAAAAAGAAAGACGCACGCCCTGTGGACGTGCGCCAAGAAAGCAAAGCGGATGCGAAATCGGCTACGCGGGACCTCGTACTCCATATCGCGGTGCCGGAAGGCGCCGCGGGCGTGCGGGTTGCCGTCGATTTTGCGGGATGCGCCCCAGCTGGGCGGACGAGAGCCGCCGATGCCTAGTCGACGAGACGGTGGAATTCCTTCTCGGCTGCTTCCTGAACGCGCTTGGCGATTTCAAGATAGGAGTCGAGAAGCTTGTTACCCTCATCGGTAAGGCTGCTCCCGTGGGCGCCATCGCGATTGAGCAGCTGGATTTCCAAGGCTGCTTCGGTTTCCTTGATGATGCGCCAGGCCTTGCTGTACGCCATGCCGATGCTCTTCGCGGCGGCGTTCAGCGAGCCCTTCTCACGCACGCCGAGGCACAAATCGGCGATGCCGCGGCCGAACACCGATCCGCTCTCGGAGTCCGGGTTCTTGATGGAAAGCCTGATGGATGGAGTGAGGTTGGTAAGCTTGCTCATGGGTTCCCCTTTTTCGACGGTTTTCTGTTTGCCTGTGGTTTCCTGATTGTTAGTTTGTCTTGCCGAGAAAAGCCGCTGCTGCGTGCTCGATGTCCTCGGTCGAGTTATCGATAACCTCTTCGAAGCGCACGTGCGCCGCGTCGAGGGATGCCAGGTTGGCGGGCACGTTGTGCTGCCCGGTCTCGTCGGCGATCAGCTCGTTGAGCTGGCATCCCGAAAGCGCAGCAGCCTCTTCGGGAAGCGGCTCTCCGGGCGCCATGCCGTGAAGCGCGCGATACACGTTGTCGCCGAACTTCGCCCAATGGGCCGTGCTCGCGATGAGCACGGGGTTTTCGCCGCGCAGCTGCTCGGCGACCTTGTAGGCGACCGCGGTGTGCGGGTCGATGAGATAGCCGTTGGCGTCGAAGACCTCCTTGATGGTGGAAAGGCAGGTCTCATTGTCGACGGAGTCGGCCGCGAACTCGGCGCGCACGGCCGCGAAGGTGTCGGCATCCACGCGGAAGCATTTCTTCTCGCGCAGGTCGGACATCCAGCTGCGAACCGCCTCGGCGTTGCGCCCGGAAAGCTCGAACAGCTGGCGCTCCAGGTTGGAGGACACCAGGATGTCCATCGACGGCGACGGCGTCAGTGCAAAGTCGCGCTCGGAGATGTCGTAGGTGCCGGTGTTGATGAAGTCGGTGAGCACGCGGTTCTCGTTGCTCGCGCAGAAGAGCATTTCGATCGGGGTGCCCATGCGCTTGGCGTACCATGCGGCGAGGATGTTCCCGAAATTGCCCGTGGGGACGCAGACGTCGATCGGCTTGCCAGCTTCGACCTTGCCCTTGGCAACCAGCTCGGCGTAGCTCGAGATGTAGTACACGATCTGGGGCATGAGGCGCCCCCAGTTGATGGAGTTCGCGCTCGATAAGGTCACGTTGTGCTCAGAGAGCAGCTTCTCGGCGTACGCCTCGTCGCCGAAGACGTTCTTCACGCCGGTCTGGCAGTCGTCGAAGTTGCCGCGCACGCCCCAGACCTGCACGTTGTCGCCGGTGGTCGTGACCATCTGCTTGCGCTGAATGTCGCTCACGCCGCCATCGGGGAACAGCACGCCGATGCGCACGTGCTCGGCGTTCTTGAAGCCTTCGAGCGCGGCCTTGCCCGTGTCGCCCGAAGTTGCCACCAGGATGAGGAAGTCGTGGTCGAGTTCCCCGCGTTCGCGAAGCACCTCGGCGCTCGCGGAGAAGAAGCGGGGCAGGCATTGCAGTGCCATGTCCTTGAACGCGCTCGTGGGGCCATGCCACAGCTCGAGCACGTGGGTGTTCTCATCGAGCGAGGTGATCGGGCAGATGCGCTCGTCGTCGAACTGGTCGCCGTAGGCGCTTTCCATAAGCGCTTCGATGCGCTCGGTCGGCAGGTCGACGCCGAAGGCGCGGTAAACCGTGGCGGCGCGCTTGGAGTAGGGCATTCCCGCCAAGCTGCAAATCTCGTCGATCGAAAGTGCCGGCACGTGGGCAGGGACGTAGAGGCCGCCTCCATGGGCCAGGCCGTCAATGACCGCCTTTGTGAAGGGGACGGGGTCGCTCACGAGGCCGCGCGTGTCGGAATAGAAGTTCTCGTTTACGCCTGCAGCCGGGGCGAAGCTGTCTTTCATATTGCAACCTTCCGCGTTCAGATAAGTCATGCTTACTATACTATCTGCGAAAACATCTTAAAGGGAAATTATCCGCAATTTTTGCAATTCAACCATTATCGCAACCTTCGCTTTGGCGTCTGGCTCTAAGGCGTTTCGTAACGAAAAATTAACCACGGCGAATTATGGAGATTAGCCGAAGGAAACAAAAAAGTTCACCAAGGCTTCCAAATCGAGCCAGAGATGGCATATGATAGCTAGATGTTAACCGCGGTTAGCAAAGAAAGACGAGGTAGCTATGATGCAGGAAGCAATGGCGATGGACAAAGGCATGAGCACCGCAACCGTTGCGGGACCTTCCATGGCGCAGATGCCGCTCACCTTTATGAAGACGGGCGAGACGGGCACCGTCGTCAAGGTTCGCGAAAAGGGCGATGTGCTCCATCATCTCGAGAATCTTGGCTTTGTCGCCGGCGCTGAAGTGAAGGTCGTCTCCGAGCAGGCGGGCAACTTCATCGTCGAGGTCAAAGGTGCGCAGGTCGCACTGAACAAGCAGGTCGCGCAGCGCATCATCACCCGTTAGTTTTCGTGGGCGGGCGCACTTTCCGCAAAGGGGAGTGCGGCAGCCCCGTGAAAAGCTAAAGCCACAGCAAAGGGCGCATTGCGTCCGTTTCCGCAACTGCGCGGAAAGCTGCGGCGACAGGACGACTTTTGAGACAGGAAGGAAAAGGAGGAGAAGCTATGGCAGAAGCAGGTCAGGACAAGACGCTGCGCGATGTCGCCATCGGCGAGACCGCCACGGTGCGCCGCCTTGTGGGCGAAGGTGCCCTCAAGCGCCACATCATGGACATGGGCATCACCAAGGGCGTCGAGGTTTTCGTTCGCAAGGTGGCGCCGCTCGGCGATCCTATCGAGGTCACCGTTCGCGGCTATGAGCTTTCGCTGCGCAAGAGCGAAGCCGAAAGTGTGCTCGTTCTTTAGTTCGAGCAGGGCCTTTGCAGGCCTTTTTCTTTGCTTGGCGGTTAGTGTCATCTAACTTATCGAAGCGACCGCACCGACCCTTCAGGGTGCCGCCGTTTCGGCGAAGCAGCAAAGGTAAGCATCGTTGATTTTGGAAAGGTAGATCATGGGAATTCGCATTGCGCTTGCCGGCAACCCGAACTGCGGCAAGACGACCATGTTCAACGACCTGACCGGCGCCAACCAATATGTTGGCAACTGGCCTGGCGTTACTGTTGAAAAGAAGGAAGGCAAGTACACCAAGGACAAGGACGTCACGGTTACCGACCTTCCCGGCATCTATTCGCTCTCGCCGTATTCGCCCGAAGAAATCGTCGCGCGCGACTATCTTCTCGATGGCGACCCGGACGTCGTCATCAACCTGATCGACGCGACCAACCTGGAGCGCAACCTGTATTTGACCACGCAGATCCTCGAGTTGGGCCTGCCTGTGGTCATCGCCCTCAACATGATGGACCTCGTCGAGAAGAACGGCGACAAGATCGACGTCGACAAGCTCTCTCGCGAGCTTGGATGCCCGATTGTTCCCACCTCGGCGCTCAAGGGCCGCGGCATGGACGAGCTTGTGAAGACTGCGATCGAGCTCGGCAAGAAGGGCGTTCCCGCTGCGCCGCAGATCCGCTTCTCCGACGAGATCGAGACGGCGCTCGCGAAGATTATTGACGTTCTCGGCTCGCGGGTTTCCTCCGCGACGGCCCGTTGGTTCGCCATCAAGGTGCTCGAGGGCGAGGAGCGCACGATTTCCCAGCTCAAGCTGACGGACGCCGACAAGAAAACGGTCGACGCCATCCGTGACGCGCTTGAGGCCGAGCTCGACGATGACGCAGAGTCTATCGTGACCTCTGCCCGCTACGATGAGATCGCCAGCGTCGTCGACGACACGGTGAAGAAGTCGACCAAGGGCATGTCCACCACCCAGAAGATCGACCGCGTCGTCACGAACCGATTCCTCGGCCTGCCGATCTTCATCGTCATCATGTTCTTCGTGTACTGGCTGGCCGTCTCTGTCGGCGGCGGCGTTGTGACCGACTGGGCCAACGACGGCATCTCCGGCGACGGCTGGCTCTACACCGGCGGCGAGGCGTTCGACGAGGCCACGGCCGAGTACGAAGACGCCCAGGCGCAGATTACCGCCTACGTCGAGAACATCCTCGGCGAGGACGAGGTGTCCGGCCTTCCCTCCGATGACTCCCAAGAAGTGATCGACGCGCTGGTTTTGGCCGAGCCCGAGGCTCCCGAAGACGCCACCGACGCCGACGCTATGGCCGAGTACGAAGACGCCGTTGCCGAGTACGACGATGCTCAGGCAACGATTGCGGCGTTCGACGAAGAGGCCCAGGCCAAGCACGCTGTTGCCACGATGGAGGTCGAAGGCGACGACGGCGAGGTCGAGGAGCAGGCGATCACCTTCGCCGATTACCGGGCTGCTCTCGAAGTCGAAGAGCCCGACCCCTCCGATGGTTCTTGGGGCCTGTGGATCCCGGGTCTTGGTGCTATCATTGGCAATGCCCTTGAGGCAGCCGAAGTCGCCCCGTGGCTCCAGTCGCTCGTCATGGACGGCATCGTCGCAGGTGTTGGCGCCGTTATCGGCTTCATTCCGCAGATGGTCATCCTCTTCTTGCTCCTTGGCTTCCTGGAGCTGTGCGGCTACATGTCCCGCGTCGCGTTCATCATGGACCGCATCTTCCGCAAGTTCGGCCTGTCTGGCAAATCCTTCATCCCGATGCTCATCGCCTCCGGCTGCGGCGTGCCCGCCGTCATGGCAACCAAGACGATCGAGAACGAGAAGGATCGCCGCATGACGATCATGACCACCACCATGATCCCCTGCGGCGCGAAGATGCCGATCATCGCCCTCGTGTTCGGCGCGATCGCGTCCGGCAATTCCGACGCCACCTGGTATGTCGCCCCGATGTTCTACTTCATGGGCGTCATTGCGATCATCCTCTCCGGCATCATGCTGAAAAAGACCAAGCTCTTCGCCGGCGAGACCACGCCGTTTATCATGGAGCTTCCGCAGTACCACATGCCGGGCGTGAAGAACATCCTGCTCTCGATGTGGGAGCGCGTGAAGGGCTACATCATCAAAGCAGGTACCATCATCTTCCTGTCCACGATCGTCATCTGGTTCCTCATGAACTTCGGCGATGCGGGCGAAGGCTTCGGCCTGCTTGATTCCGAGGCGCCCGACTACATGGAGTACAGCCTCATGGCGGGCCTTGGTAACCTGCTGGCCTGGATCTTCGCGCCGCTCGGCTTCGCGAACTGGCAGGCCACTGCAACTGCCGTCACCGGCCTCGTTGCGAAGGAAAACGTCGTCGCGACCGTCGGCATCATCACCCAGCTCGGCGACTTCGGCGAGGCGGACCCGCAGCTGTGGTACGGCTTTGCCCAGATGCTTAGCGGATCGACCGCTGCGATCGTCGCCTTCTGCGCCTTCAACCTGCTGTGCGCGCCGTGCTTCGCGGCAATGGGCACCATTCGCCAGCAGCAGCGCTCGGCTAAGTGGTTCTGGATCACCATCGGCTACATGTGCGGTTTTGCCTGGTGCGTGGGATGCATGCTCTACCAGTTCGTTGGCCTGGCCTTGGGAGAAGTGAGCTTCGGTATCTGGACCGTGGTTGCCATCATCATCGCGGCGCTCATGCTCTTCCAAATCTTCCGTCCGATGCCGAATTACGACAAGAAGGACGAAAAGGTTGCTCGCAAGCTTGAAACCGAGAATGAAGCGGCGTAAAGTATACTGAGAGTAACTTTCGGGGATGCGTTTTCGGGCGCGTCCCCGATATCAAACCGCAAGAAAGGAGGCGCACCTATGATGGGTTTGGTTTGGACGCCGTCGACGATCGTCGTCGCGCTCGTCATCGCCGTGCTTGCTGTGCTGGCGGTGCGCCGCATTGCGACGCGCGGCCTGTGCGATTGCCACGACCACTGCGGGGATAGCGATAGCCCTCGAAGCGGATGTGGAAGCTGCCATGGCTGTTCCGGCTGCGGAGCGGTCGAGTGCATGGTAGCCGACATGGGCAAGGCGCTCAGATAGCACGTTTTCTTATGATTCAACGGGAAGGCCGGACGCGAAAGTGCCCGGCCTTCTTGCGTTCGGGGAGGACTCCGTTTGCACGAAATGGCGCGTGAGAAAGTGCCCTACGGGACTTGTTGCTTGGGCGGATTCTCACTAGCTTTTCTCTTGCTCGTCACTTGCTTTTCTGGCCGCAGGGAAGGCCTTTTGCGGGGTTGATTCTGCCCCAACAGCTCGATAAGCTGCGGATTCGTGAAAAGTTAGCCGCAACTTTTCATTTGCCTGTCATTTGCTTCTCACTTGCTCGTCACTTGCTTTTCTTTATAATGAAAACCTAAGGAAGCAAGGAGCTCGCCGTGAAAGATATGAAACTGCTCATTCAAGAGCTAAGCGCATATCCCGAAGAAACCGAATACCTCGAATTCAAAGAGAACTTCGTCGAGTTCGAGAAAGAGGGGAAGGACATTTGCGCTCTGGCCAATTCGGCGACGTTACATGACGTCCGATTCGCCTACAAGGTATGGGGAGTTACCGATAAATCGCACGAGGTCGTGGGCACGTCCTTTTATCCGCGTAGGCAAAAACACGGCAACCAAGATCTGGAGATTTGGCTTCGGAGCATGTTGAGCAGCAACGTGCATTTCGAATTCGAGGAAGGGGAAGCGTTCGGGAAGCACGTCGTTGTCGCGAAGATAATGCCCGCTGCGTACCAGATTGCTCGATTTAAAAACGAAGCCTACATTCGAACGGGGAGCAGTACCCAGAAGCTCGTTCCAGGTTCTCGTCGAGAATCGGAGCTATGGGCGAAGGTTGGGCGGGCGGCGTTTGAGACGCAAGTGGCGCTCGATCGCTTGACGCTTGACGAGGTTGTGTCGCTTCTTGATATTCCCCTTTATTACGAGAAACTTGACGAGCCGATGCCCGCTCAGACGGAATCTGCGCTACACGCCCTCGAGGTCGATCGTTTCGTTGCGAAAGACGTGGATGGTTCCTATGCGATTACGAACTTAGGTGCCTTAACCATCGCGCGCGATATGTCGGCGTTTCCTCCCGTTGCCAGGAAGGCGCTGCGGGTGATCCGCTACGATGGTTCCTCTCGAATTCTCATGCAAAAAGAAGAGACGCTTTCATCTGGCTATGCCCAGTCGTTCGAAGATGCTTTTCGTTATCTTATGGCGCTTCTGCCTTCTGAAGAGCGCATCGAAGGTGCGGTAAGAAGAACGGAAGGGGAGTATCCTCAAATAGCCTTACGCGAGCTTATGGGGAACTCGCTGATCCATCAGGACTTCCAGGTTGGCGGCGCGGGACCCATGGTCGAGGTTTTCGACGGGCGTATTGAATTCACCAACCCAGGTCAGCCTTTGGTTGACGTATCTCGAATCGTGAATGACCCGCCGTGCTCGCGCAATGAGCATCTTGCGGGCGTTATGCGGCGTATGGGCATATGCGAGGAGGCGGGGACGGGTTGGGATAAAATCATCTATTCGTGCGAGCTGCTCCATCTTCCTGCTCCGCGCATTGAGCTGTACGGCGACAGCACGAGGGTGGTGCTTTATGGTCGGCGTCCCTTTAAAGATTTAACTATCGAGGAAAAGCGGGACGCATGCTATTGGCATGTGTGCGTGCGCTATGCGGCGCGTGATTATGCGAGTAATCAGTCTCTTCGCGAGCGCTTCGGATTGAAAGACTCCAACTCGGCGCAGATTTCCCGGTTGCTTAAAACATGCGTTGAACAAGGGCTGATTAAGCCCGTCGATCCGTCGACGTCGCCGAGATATATGAGATACATTCCTCAATGGGCATAAACGACAACGTGTGTCTTCCCTGCGTGTTTTTCACTTGCTCGTCACTTGCTTTTCTGGCCGCGGGGAAAGCTTATCGCGGGTTTGATTTTGCCTCAGCAATGCGATAACCTGCGGATTCGTGAAAAGTTAGCCGCAACTTTTCATTTGCCTGTCATTTGCTTCTCACTTGCTGCCCTCACGCGGCTGTCGATGAAAGCGCGTTGACTTTGCACAGTTTTTCCTTCATGCGGGCAATCTTCTGGCGAGGCCGCTTGCGGTGGTGGCGGATTCTCCCACCAACTTGCAAGACATTTGTGGAGGAATTGTAAACCATGGTTAACCCTGTTGACGCGCCAGCAAGGTTAACCTAAGATAACAAATGTCAGCAGCGAGGGTTCGAACCCCCCCTCTCTCTCAAGAAAACGAACCCGCTGACCAGCACACTTCTTAATGCTGACCCGGTGGTGGAGGCTCCTCTCGTCTGGCCATCCATCACAAGCCGGTGAGGGCCTACCCCCCCCTCGCCCTCACCGGCCTCCTCTCCTCGAAACGAAACGCCTGCGGGCGTTTTTTGTTGTCCCACGTACAACGGTTCAGCCCGTCATCTCGCACAACGCAAGCCGATTGCCCGCAAAAAAGCGCCCGACCGCTTTGAAGTCCTTGCGGGCATCGAAACGGTCGGGCGCTGTCTCCAAAACGTCGCAGCGGGTCGCGTGGGTCCTGTGCTAGGCGAGACGCTTGCCGAGCTCGGCCGCGGCCGCGGCCTTGTCGAAGTTTCCGCCGGTCGCCTTCGTGAGCGCGCCCATCACCTTCCCCATCTCCTTCTTCGAGGTGGCACCGGTCTCGGTGAGCGTCTTCTCGATGAGCGCGATAAGCTCGTCGCCCGAAACCTGCTTGGGAAGATACGACTCAAGAATTTCCACCTGCGCGGCGAGAAGGTCGGTGCGCTCCTGGTTGTTCCCCGCCTTGATGGAGCCTTCAAGCGTCTCCTTCGTCTGCTTGATCACGCGCTTGAGCATGGCGTCGACGTCGGCGTCCGTGATCTCGCGGCGCTCGTTCACCTCGATGTTCTTCACCTCGCCGTGCACCTGGCGCAGGATGGACACGCGCGGCTTGTCGTGCGCTTTCAGCGCGGCCTTCACTTCGTCTTGCAGCTCCTGGTATTTCATGATTCCCTCTTTTCTGCTGCGCAATCGATTCAGCCTTTCCATCGTACACAATTTGGCTGGCGCATGCGGCCTTCTGCAAAAAGGCGACAAATGCCATCGATGCCGTGAACAGGTTCGATGGCGACATCACTCTTGGCGGCGTTGGGCTTTCTCGTTCGCTTTACAAAAAGTTTGCCGACACTTGCTATCATGGTGAAGCGTTCGCATCGCGGGCGCGTTCGAGAAAGGCTTTCCTCATGAACGGGACCCCTCAAAGCAAGCTCGATCCTCGGGTGAAGAATGTGTGGCGGGTAAACGACACCATCTGGATCGTGCTCGGCTACCTCTGCTGCGCTGTCCCCTTCGCCATTTGCGCCGCAGTCGAACCGGCGCCTTGGGCGTTCGCCCTCATCGCCGTGCTCTCGGCCATTGCTGCGGTGCTGCTTGTGGCGTTCCTCGTCGTGCTGCCGCCCATCCGCTACGTTCGCTGGCGCTACGAGCTTCACGACGACTACCTCGACATCGCCAAGGGAATTATCTGGCGCAAGCGCTACATCATCCCCTTCATCCGCGTCCAGAACACCGACGCACGCCAGGGGCCGATTCTACGCGCCTTCGGTCTCTCGAGCGTCACCGTCGCCACGGCCGCTGGCGAGCACGTAATTCCCGGGCTTGCGAACGACGTCGCCGACCAGGTGCGTGACCGCGCGGCCGAGCTTGCCCGCATCGCGCGCGAGGACATGTGATGGACGGGGTCCAAAACCGCGAGAATCGCGAGAGGCGCGGGATGCGTGGGAATCGCGAGAGGCACGCGGTCCATTCCAGCTACATCTGGCTTGGCGGTCTTCAGGGTGCCGCTGCGGTGTTCGCGGCGCTTCTTGTCGGCGCGCTTCCCCAGATCATCCCCGAGTTGTTCAACCCCGACAGCCTCGGGCAGTTCGTGAACGGCGGGTTTGCGACGATTGTCATCGTCCTGCTTTTCCTTGGCACGGTGGTCGTTTCGCTCGCCACGAGCCTCATCTACCGCCTCGTGTCCTACAAGCACATCTGGTACGAGTTCGGCGACGAGGAATTCAGCTTCTATTCGGGCATCTTCAACAAAAAGCGTGTGCATGTGCCCTACCGGCGCATCCAGTCGGTCGACCAGACAGCCTCGCTTCTCCAGCGCGTGTTCGGCGTGTGCACGGTGCAGATCGACACGGCGGGCGGCGCGTCGAACAAGGCTGTGTCGGTGCCGTTTTTGCGCAAGGCCGACGCGGAGGCGCTGCGGGCCGACCTGTTCGCTCGCAAGTCGGCGGCCGTCGGGGCGCCTTTTCGGGAAGCCGACGCCCCGAGCAGCTTCGGCAACGTGCTCGATGCGCCCGCTGAGGTGTGGGACGACGTGCGCGGCGTATTCGCCGGGAGCGAGGTCGACACGGGGCACATCTCCTTCCAGTACGGCATAACCAACAGCGAGCTCATTCTCACCGGGCTTTCGAACAGCACGACGCTGATTCTCGTCGTCGTCGGCATCATCGGCGTGTTCTCGCAGGTCGCCGATTTCGTCTCGCAGATGGTGGGCGAGGCGGGCGGAGCCGTCGCGGAAGTGCTCGCCGACGCGGGCCTCGCGCTTTTCGGCAATAGCATCATCGCCCTTATCGCTGTCGGCTTCATCGCGTTGTCCCTGTTCGTGTGGGTGATGTCGGCGCTCGGCACCTGCATCTCCTTCGGAGGCTTCAAGGCGCGCCGCCGCGGCGACCGCATTGAGGTCGAGCGCGGCCTTCTCCAGCACAGGTTCCACGGTGTGTCGGTTGATCGCGTGCAGTCGGTTATCGTGAAGCAGACTTTCGTCAGACGCATCTTCGGCTTCTGCGAGCTGTCGCTCGGGAAGGTGGACGCGTCGAGCGGGTCGGGTGGCATGGAGGACTCCCTTTCCGAGGGTGCGCTCGTCGTGCATCCCTTCGTGAAGGTCGATCGCGTGCCCGAGATCGTCGCGGGGCTCATTCCCGAGTTCGCCGACATGCCGACCGAGCGCCGTCGCGTTCCTAAGGTGGCTCTTCGCCGTGCGCTGGTCAGGCGCACGGTCATCCAAGGATGGGGGCTTTGGTGCGCCGTGGCTCTTGCTCTTCTCCACGTGGGCGTGATGTTCGGCGTAAGCGCTTATGGCGACGATTTCATGTCGGCGGGGGAACTCTTCTGGTTCGACCGGATCGCGCTTTTAGGCTACGTTGCGTGTGCGGTTGCCGAGGTGCTCGCCGCCGTGAGCGCGGTGCTTTGGGCGCGCTCGTCGTGGTTTTCGTTCAACAGGCGCTTTATGCAGGTGAGAAACGGCGGCCTCGGCACAGTTTCGGTTTGCCTGCCTCGCGAGAAGATCCAGTTCGGCTTCTCGAAGTCGAACCCCTTCCAGCGCCGTGCGAAGGTGGCGACTGTCACCGCGTGGACAGCTGCGGGTTTGCAGGGCACCTCGACCAGGCTGATCGACGCATGTGAAGAAGATGCTGCCGCATGGCTGGCGTGGCTTGTCCCTGGGGGAAATGTGATAGAGTGAAATGTATGGACACACATGCGACATCCGATTCGAAAGGCGGCCGAAGTTCGGCGCCTGACCCTTCAGCGCCTGGGCCTGCCGCCCGCAAAGACGCCCCTCTGCCCGCCGCGTCGCCTTCGTGCGCGCAAGATCGTCCCTCCGCGCCTCGGGCGTGGACCCCTTCCCAGTTCAAGCCGCGCACCCTTTCCGAGGCGCGCGAGCATAGAAACGAGCCCGCCAACACGTCTGCGAACGCCGACCGCGCCCGCCGCAACGTGCGCGAGTACACGCTCGGCGAGGAAATCGCCAACTCCGTGACGCACGGCATCGGCGCGCTTCTTTCCATTGCGGCGATCCCCATTCTCGTGGTGATCGCGGTGCGCGCAGGCGGCGGCGTGAAGCTTGCGGCGGCGCTCGTCTACACCATCACCATGCTGGTGGAATACCTCATGTCGACGCTGTACCACGCTATTGCGGTAGACCGCGCCAAGCGTGTGTTCAAGGTGCTCGACCACAGTGGGATCTACCTGTTTATCGCGGGAACGTATACGCCGTTTTGCCTGGTCACGCTTGGAAACGACGGGGGAATCTACCTGGCTGTGTTCGTGTGGGCCGTAGCGCTTGCGGGCATTGCCTGCGAGGCGTTCTGGGTATTTCGCCCGCGCTGGATCTCGGCGTTGCTCTACCTTCTTCTGGGGTGGTGCGTCGTTGCGTATCTGCCGGCTCTCGTGGCGAACCTTCCCATGGAGGGTCTTGCGCTCCTGGTCGCGGGCGGTCTGGTCTATACGGTCGGCTGCGTATTCTACGTGTTGAAGAAGATTCCCTACATGCATTCGGTGTTCCACGTGATGGTCGTAGCGGCGAGCGTGCTGCAGTTTCTGGCCGTGGCGCTGTATGTGATGTAGCGGCGAGGTGCGCGTCCGCACTGTCGCGGGCGCAGCGGATGGATTTTCGGGGTTGACGTCCCCTAAGAGCGCGAGGAGTGGATGATTACGATGAGCGACGAGGAGCAGAAGGGCCTGACCGGCTTCTTCTCACGTTTCGGATCGGCGAAGAAGCAAACGGTCTCCGAGGAGGAAATCAAAGACATCGTCGCCGATAACGATGAGCTCGCCGACGACGAGAAGCGCATGATCCACGACATCATCGACTTGGGCGACATGTCGGTACATGAAATCATGCAGCCACGCGTCGACATGATTATGGTCGAGGACACCGAGACGGTGCGCACGGCGGTCGAGCGCATGCACGGCACGGGCTACTCGCGCCTTCCCATCTTCCACGAGGACGCCGACCACATCATCGGCATCGTGCATTACAAAAATCTCGTTGGGCCGCTCATCGACGGCCGCGAGGACGACCTTGCCGCGAAGTACGCTTTCGAGCCCCTGTTCGTCCCCGAGACCAAGGACATCTTCCCGCTGCTCAAGGAAATGCAAACGAATCGGCAACAGATGGCCATCGTGGTGGACGAATACGGTGGGACCGATGGTTTAATTACCGTTGAGGACATCATCGAGGAAATCGTAGGCGAAATCGTCGACGAGTACGACATGGAGGGCAAGGAAATCACCAAGCTCTCCGACGGCGTATGGCGCGTCGATGGACGCTTCCCGGTCGAGGACGCGGCGGCGCTCGGCTGGCCGGCCTCCGAGTCGGAGGACTACGAGACCATCGCCGGCTGGCTGATCGACACGCTCGATTTCGTGCCGGAGATGGGCGATGAGTTCACGGTGGGCGGTTATTCGTTCAAGATCGAGCGTATGCGCCGTTCGCGCATTTCCACCATTCGCGTGGAGCGTCTGGCCGGTGGGGCCGACGTCGCCGAAGAGGGGGAAGGCCAGTAGGAAAAGACGCACTAGGACGAAAGGGACGGCACCGTGGTCGGAAGGAAGCTCACGCGAGATGCGAACGCGCGGCTCGGAGGCGTGTGCGCGGGCGTTGCGCGTTACTTCGGCATCGACCCGATCGTCGTGCGCATCCTCGTCGTCGCGGGCACGTTGCTCACGGGCGGCCTTCTCGCCGTGGCCTATGTGGCGCTCATCTTCGTCTTGCCGAAATCGTCGGTTTCCGGGGACGTGTTCGACGTCCGTCCCGAGTCGGCGTCCTCCGAGAAATTCGGGCCCATCGATTGCGCCGCGCCGTCTTCCGAAAGCGAGCGGCAAACCTATGTGGGGGTCGGCCATTTGCCCCCGAAACCGCCGTGCTCGTTCCGCTGAGTGTGAAATTCGTTCTTGTTCAATCCAAAATTGAAAATAATAACTACCAGGGACGATAAAGAATCTGCTGCGTAATATCGAACAAACAGTGGAGCGTTCTTCACAAGTTTTTGCGTTGAAACCCTCGCATAAGGTAAAATCTTGCCTTGCAAACAACAGCATAAGTTCTTCTCTTGGCAGCAATCCCACCCACAATTCAATACGCTGTCACCGCTTCGGCGGTTAGTTCTCGTGCTGTTCGAGAAAGGTTGACACTGCGTGGTAACACGTCGAAATAATATGAAGAAGACGGGTTTGGTCGCGAAAATCGCCGCGATCGGGTGCGCCTCCGTCGTGGCGGTCGGCTGCTTCGGCTACGGCCTTGCCGCGGCAGGCGGCTCGTCGTCTCCGTTCGGTGGCACGGCCTCTTCGGCGCCTGCTGCCGAGGTGCTTGTCTCCAACGTGTCCGACGCATCGGTCGGCAGCGTCTTGTCGCAGCCCGCATCGCGCGACATCACCCAAGGTGTTCAGGCCGTCGAGGCCGAGAAGGAAGCCGAGCGCATCGCCGCCGAGCAAGCTGCTCTCGCCGAGGAGCAGGCTCGCATCCAGGCTGCCGAGCAGGCGCTCGCCAAGGCGCGCACCACTGATGCCTCTTCTGCGATGTCCCAGCTCACCGAAGTGGATTGGAGCTGCGGCAAGGACGCCTTCATCTCCGAGTGGACAAACCGCATCAACAATTACCTTGCGGGTTCTCCGCTTGCCGGCCAAGGCGAAACCTTCGCCACCGCTGCATGGGAAAACGGCGTCGACCCTCGCTGGTCGCCGGCTATTTCCAACACCGAGTCCACCAAGGGCACGAACTGCTTCCTGCTGCACAACGCGTGGGGCTGGGGCTCTACTGGTTGGAGCTCGTGGGAAGAAGCCATCAACGCCCATGTCGCAGGCCTTGCGAAGGGGTATGGCTACACCATCAGCTACTCGAACGCCCAGAAGTATTGTCCGCCGAACTACGACAACTGGTTCCATGACACGCTTCGGGAAATGTCGAAAATCTAACGTAAGGTTGAAGGCCGGGCGCGAGTCCGGCCTTTTCTTTTCCGCATGCGCTATGCTAAGCACCTAAACGGCGTCGCGGCGAAAGGCGATTTATGAGCAATGTCATTGTGGTAGGGTGCGGGCGCGTGGGCTCACAGCTCGCCAACATGCTTTCCGACAACGGGAGCAACGTCTGCGTGATCGACAGGAGCGCCGACGCATTCGCGAACCTCGGCCGCAACTTCAACGGCTCCACGCTGCAGGGCGTCGGCTTCGACGAGGACACCCTCGTGAAGGCGGGTGTGGACGACTGCGATGTCGTCGCGGCCGTCACGCAGCTCGACAACACGAACCTCATGGTCGCGGAGGTCGCAAGCCGTCTGTTCGGCGTTCCCCATGTGATCGCGCGCCTGTACAACCCCGACCACGAGCGCGCCTACATGCAGCTTGGCATCGACTACGTGTGCGGCACATCGCTCGTCGCCGAGGACGTGTTCTCGAAGGTGGTGTCGGGCCACGGCGCGCATATCGACACCTTCGGGGAATTCGAGGTGCTGCGATTCTCCCTCGATCTGAGCTCCCGCGAGGGGAAGCGCACGATCCGCGTGGGCGAGCTCGAGCGCGATCACGACATCCGCATCATCGCTTTCGAGCGCGGTGATGGGTCGGCGAGTTCCATTCCCAACAAGGAAAGCGTTCTCTACCAGGGGGATTCGGTGCTCGCGTGCGTGCGCCACGAGCTTATCCCCCTGTTCAGCAAATACATCCAGGAGTAGGGGCTCGTCTGTCCGCATCGCACGCCGTGCCTTGCGGGCGCCGCGCCTCTTCCGCGAAAGGGCATTCATGTATGTAGTGATCAACGGCGGCGGAAAGATCGGCGCCTATCTTGCGAACGTGCTTCTGAAGAGCGGCAACGAAGTCGCCGTCATCGAGCAGAACCGACGCACCGCCGACCGTCTGTCGGTGGAGCTCACGGGCCGCTACCTCATCATCCACGGCGACGGCTGCGACTCGAAATTCCAAGAGGACGCAGGCATCCGCCACGCCGACGTGTTCGTCGCCACGACCGGCCAGGACGACAGCAACCTCGTGTCGTGCGAGATCGCGCAGCGCGTGTTCAGCGTGCCCCGATGCATCGCGCGCGTGAACAGCCCGAAGAACATGCGCATCTTCCACGAGGTCGGCATCGAGAGCGTCTCTTCCACCACGCTCATCGCGAACATGATCGAAGAGGAAGCGCTTATGGGCTCGGTGAGCGTCGTGTCCTCGCTCACGCACGGCAACGTTGCGCTTTCCGAGGTCACGGTGCCGCGCATGCGCTACCACTCGAACGCCGACGGCGTGCTCGCGCGCGACATCCCCATGCCCGACGGCAGTCTGATCGTTGCCGTCGACACCGCCGACGACGTCGAGGTGGTGCGCCACGACACCGTGCTGCACCCCGGGGACAAGGCGGTCGTCGTCGCCGACACCGAAGCGCTCGACCGCGTACGCGCTTTGTTCAAGGGGCTTTAGCCGGCGCGCGCGGGCGTATAGTATGCTAGCGACAAGCAAAACGGGAACGATCGACACGGGAAAGGCGAGCAAGCGCAATGATCAACCGCTACACGCGTCCTGAGATGGGCGCAATCTGGGAGCTTCAAAACAAGTTCTCCATTTGGAAGGAAATCGAGATCCTGGCGTGCGAGGCGCAGGCTGAGCTGGGGAAAGCCGGCATTACGAAAGAGGAGGCGAAGTGGATTCGCGACCATGCCGACTTCACCGTCGAGCGCATCGACGAGATCGAGAAGGTCACCAACCACGACGTCATCGCCTTCACCACCAACATGGCCGAGTACATCGATGCCGATGTGCCGGAGGGCGAGGAGAAGCCCTCGCGCTGGGTGCACTACGGCATGACCAGCAGCGACCTGGGAGACACGGCGCTTTCCTACCAGATCACCCAGGCGATCGACATCATCTTGGCCGACGTGAAGCAGCTTGGTGAGACGTGCAAGCGCCGCGCCTTCGAGTTCCAGAACACGCTGTGCGTGGGCCGCACTCACGGCATCCATGCCGAGCCGATGACCTTCGGCATGAAGTTCGGCAGCTGGGCTTGGGCTCTGAAGCGCGCTCAGACGCGTCTCGAGCAGGCACGCGAAGTTGCCGCGACGGGCGCCATCTCGGGCGCGGTGGGCACGTATTCTTCTATCGACCCCTTCGTCGAGCAGTACGTATGCGAGAAACTGGGACTTACGCCTGACCCGCTTTCGACCCAGGTGCTCGCGCGCGACCGCCACGCGCAGGTCATGTGCGCGCTCGCATGCGCCGCGGCGACGCTCGAGTCGATCGCGATGCAGGTGCGCCTGCTTCAGCAGTCCGACGTGATCGAGGCGGAGGAGCCGTTCAAGAAGGGCCAGAAGGGCTCGTCGGCGATGCCCCACAAGCGCAACCCCATCACCGCCGAGCGCGTTTGCGGCCTCGCGCGCGTGGTGAAGGCGAACGACCAGGTGGCGCTTGACAACGTGGCGCTTTGGTACGAGCGTGATATTTCCCACTCCGGCACCGAGCGCGTCGCGCTGGCCGACTCCTTCACGGCGCTCGATTACATGTTCGGCAAGATGCAGTGGATCTTGGACGGCTTGCAGACCTACCCCGACAAGATGGAGCACAACCTGTGGCGCACCCGCGGGCTCATCTTCTCCTCGAAGGTGCTGCTCGCGCTCGTGCAGACGGGCATCACGCGCGAAGAGGCGTACGTCATCGTGCAGCGCAACGCCATGAAGGTGTGGGAGGATATCCAGAACGCCGTCGAGGGACCGACGTATCGCGAGCGCCTGGAGGCCGACCCCGAGGCGAAGCTTACGAAGGAAACGCTCGACGAGATCTTCGATCCGTGGGATTTCCTCACGCGCAAAGACGAGGTCTTCAAGCGCCTCGAAGGTCTGGAGTTCTAACTGCTTCGACTTGAGGGCTCGTGCTTGGTTTGAGCTCGGGTTCCGGTTCGGTGCCTGGGTTTTGGTTCGGAGCCTGAGTCGAGGGTCGGGTCTAAGCCCCTCGTTTGAGTTTGGGATTCTGGCTGCTTGAGTCTCGGCTCGGGGATCGCCTTGCGGCGGGTTTTCTTCGTCGTCTGCTTTTCGAGGCCCTGAAGCCCGCTCGGGTTTCAGGGCCTTATCTTGTCTTTAACGCCCTCGGTGAGCCACCCCTGTACAAAAACGACGATAAGTTATGAAGTAAATATGTACCGCACCCCATAATTAAAGAAAATGGGGAATAACTCGTTTTGAAAGTGTATAGATTGGGACGTTTTCGGGATAAGTGAAGCTCGAAAACGCTTATCTTCACTGTTTCTTCATAACTTATCGTCGTTTTTGTACAGCAAGGACCCGAACTTCATCGCTGCTGCTTCGGTAGAGTTGATTGCCGCTCCGCGAGGTCGGGCTGCAGGGTCGTAGGTTTGCGGATTGTCGCCTCGTGCGAAGTCAGGCTCCAAGTGAAGGTTGCGATGCCCGCCTTGCGTGAGGGCTTGGGAGGCGGGCGATGGCTTCGTAGTCTGAGCGCCCAGCGGATGCCGGTCTCGTGCGCGGCTGGAGGGCTGCTAAGCCGGTTCCCAGACGCGCACGCAGCAGTACTGCTGCGATTCGCCCTGAAGCGTGGTGTTGTCGATGTTCGAGTACGTGACGACTCGCTTGACCGAGCCGGTCGACGCCAGGTAGTCGCCGAAGCTCGGCGCGCCCGACTTCACCTCCAGCATGAAATACTGCTTGCTCTCGGGGCTGAACCCGCACACGTTGTACGAGTCCTTCGCGATGATCCACCCACCGCACCATGCGGGCGGGGCGGTGGGGGTCACGCCATGACGGAACCACGGAACCAGGCTGTACGAGGCGTTGCCCTGCGCGTCGGTGTCGGGCTGCACGGTGCTTGCGGGAATGTATGTTCCCAGGTTGGCGATGCCTTCGCCGAAATTGTAGATTGCTTCGAACGAGAACATGAACCCCGTGTCGCCGTAACCCGCCTCGAGTGGCTTCATCGAAGAGGGAAGCACGAGGGAGTCGACCACGCTTGCGGATTGCGCGTCGATGCGCGTGAGCTGGTAGCGAGACGAGGATGCCGCGGCGCGCGGGGTGATGACGACGGAGTCGCCCGTCGCATAGGGCGGTGTGCACATACGGCCTTTCGAGGTGTAGGCCTCCTCGGTGTCGCTCGAGCCGAAACGTGCTCTCATCAGGCGTGACGCTTCCTTGCTCGCCGATCCGTTCTTCTTAGGGAGAACCTGCCAGAAGGCGTATCCGCTCGATGCGGCGAGCGTCGGGGTCTCCCAATCGGCGCTGCCTTCTTCAGCCAGCGCCGCCGTCCCGAGTTCCCCATTCGAAAGCGCTGCGCTGTAGATGCGCCAGGTGCCGTCGAGGATGTTTGCCTCGGTCCACACGATGCCGGTCGCGCACGCGCGCACGTCGTAGATCTCGAAGCCTTCTTCTTGGCCTTTCGCCTGGGAAATCGCCGTGGTCTGGTTGCCCGACGAAAGGGAGAGCAACACCACCTTCGTAAGTGGCTTCGAGCCGTCGGTGGGCACGAGGCACGCCGCGAGGGAATCGTCGCTTGCCCAGACGAGCGTTCCGTAGGGGAGCTCGTAGGTTCCTGAAAGCCCGAGCGCGGTGCTTGAATCCTCGATTTCGGTGAAGTCGCCCGGCGTCGCGGCGGAGCACGACGTGACGGCGTCCTTAGAGACGGTCAGCGTGTTGAAGGTGGGCTCGTTCGCCTTCGAGGCGGCGTTTACTCCCACGCCGATGCCCCCGCCGACAACGGCAAGGGCTCCGATGCCGATCGCGCCGTAAAGGAAGTGCCGTCGGGTGAGGAGGACCTGCCCACCGCCTGGGGCGGGAACCTTGATGCCCTGCTCTGAGCGCCCTTCGGCGACGCGGACCGTCGGCGCGTGCGTTGCATGCGCCGCACGCGGGCGATAGCTCGCAGAAGTGCCCCGCCGCGTGCTTTGGCGAGGGCTTCTTTGCGCGTGCGCGCTGTTTTTTCCTGGAGTGGGTCTTTTCGTTGGCATGGTGGTAATTGTGTCATTTCGCCTACGCCTCGCGCGAGAATACGCCCAATTGCTACAATAAACCCAAAGACGAATCTGACGGTCCGCCGTGGGCTTTAAGCCTTGCGCGCTCCGCCGGCCTCGTGCATGAACCATGCGCGCAGGAAAATCCCATGTTAGGAGACGTCAATGAACAACGAAACCCGACGCATTCTTCTTGTAGAAGACGAAAAGGCGATCCGCGATGCGGTCGCTGCTTATCTCGAGCGCGAAAACTACTGGGTAACCGCCGTGGGCGACGGCCAGGAGGCGCTTGAGGAATTCCAGAAGCATCATTTCGACCTGGTCGTTCTCGACCTTATGCTCCCACGCGTTCCCGGCGAGCGCGTCTGCCGCGCCATCCGCGACAACTCCGATGTGCCCATCATCATGCTCACTGCGAAGGGCGAGGTGGAAGACCGCATCATCGGGCTTGAGCTGGGCGCCGACGATTACCTGGTGAAGCCCTTCAGCCCCCGCGAGCTCGTCGCGCGCGTGCGCGCCCTGCTCCGCCGCGTGCACGCCGACTCCGAGCCGCAGCGCGAAGTGCTCGAGTTCGGCGACCTCACGATCGACGTTTCCGGTCACAAGGTTCTCGTGAAGGGCGAGGAAGTCGACCTCACGGCCTCCGAGTTCAAGCTGCTCACCACGCTTTCCCGTTATCCGGGCCGCGTGTACTCTCGCATGGAGCTGGTGGAAAAGGTGCTCGGTTACGACTTCGAGGGCTACGAGCGCACCATCGACTCGCACGTGAAGAACCTGCGCGCGAAGATCGGCGACAATCCGCGCAACCCGAAGTGGCTGCACACTGTCCACGGCGTGGGGTATCGCTTCGAGGATCCCACGAAATCCGGCAAATAGCCTGCGGGTGACCCGTGAGCGAAACGAACCGAGCACATAACGGCTCGGCGTCCGAAGAGACGTCGAGCCCCTCTGCGAATGCGGGCGGCGGGGCTGCCCGCATTCGCGTCATGCCCGACTCTTCCGAGGAGCGGGCTTCAACGGGCGAGCCCCATCAGGGAAAGCTCGCGCGAAAGGAGCGCCGCCGCAAGTTCGGCTGGACGAGCCTTTCCTACACCGCGCGCGTCACCTTGGCGTTCGCGCTCATCGCCGCGATGACCGGTCTTGTCGCCATCGGCGTCATCTCGTTTGTGTGGGAGCAGCATTTCCAAACCTACACCGCGTCCAACATGGAGACCCTCGCGGAGACGACCGCCAGCCGCATCGAGGAGCGCATGGAGGCCGACAGCGCGCTCACCATCAAGAGCTCTGCGGCACTCATGCCCGTCGAGGCCGCGCTCGAGGTTACGCCGGGCATCGCCATCAAGGTCGTCGACGAGAACGACGTCACCGTCTTCGATTCCTCGAACCGCATCAACGGCATCCCGAACGCCACGAGCTCCTTCGAGCCGAAGGACGCCTCGAAGGTCGCGCTCGCCAAGATCGTGGTCGACGACAAGGTCGTCGGCTCCGTACGCATCTGGGTCTACGGGTCGGATACGCTTATGCGCGGCCCCGACCAGGAGTTCCGCGAGAATTCCTACCAGGCTATGCTCTTCGCGTCGCTCGTGGCCATCGTGCTCGCGTCGTGCATCGGCTTTTTGTTCGCGCGCAATCTGGTGGCCCCCATCAACCGCATGACGAAGACGGCCCGCGCCATCAAGGAAGGCGACCTCTCAGCGCGCACCGATCTTCACGGCGAGGACGAGATCGCCCGTCTGGGCGAGACCTTCGACGAGATGGCGGAGTCGGTCGAGAAGGACCGCGAGCTGGAGCGCCGTCTCACAACCGACGTCGCCCACGAGTTGCGCACGCCGCTTATGGCCATCCAGTCCACCGTCGAGGCGATGGTCGACGGCGTGTTCGAGGCCGATGCCGAGCGCCTCGAGACCGTGAACTCCGAGGTGCAGCGCTTAAGTCGCCTGGTTGATGCGCTCTTGAAGCTCTCCCGCCTGGAAAACCGCGCCACCCCCATGAAAGAGGAAGTGGTCGATGTGGGCGAGCTCATCCAGAGCATCGTCTCCACGCACGAGGCGTTCGTTGCCGACTCGGGGCTCACGTTCGAGTACCGCGCCGAGAAAGGCGTGCTCGTCGTGGGCGATCCCGACATGATTCGCCAGGCCACAGCCAACCTCATCTCGAACGCGGTGCGCTACACCCCCGAAGGCGGGCATGTGTCGGTCACTGTGTCGAAGGGCGACATCATGGCCTCGATCGCCGTGCGCGATACCGGCATCGGGCTTTCCCCCGAGGAGGCGAAGATGGTCTTCTCGCGCTTCTGGAGGGCGGACGCCGGGCGTAACCGCGCGAGTGGCGGCTTAGGTATCGGGCTTGCGGTCGTGAAGGAGATCGTCGATCGCCACGGCGGTTGGGTGCAGGTCGAGGGCGAGAAGGGCAAAGGCGCCTGCTTCACGCTCCATTTCCCCCTCTACGACGAGCAGCGCACGCGCACCAACGACAAGCGCGAGCAGCAAAGGCAGCGCCAGCAGCAAAAGCAGCAGCACCGCCAGCAGTTGCTCTCGGGCGCCCGCCAGCAACGCTCGGCCGAAGGAAAATCCGCTTCCAATCGCAAAAAGTAAGGCAGTGCGCGATAATGGGTCGCGACTCATTATCGCTTGTCGGCGCACGGGGCACTTGCTCGTACGCCGCATATTCGCAACGAGGTTTTGAAAGGACCTGAAATCATGAGCGTGATCGACATCGAACCCGATGCGCAAGGCAAAGTTCGCGACCTCTACGATCTGGGCGACCGTCTTCTGGTCGTCGCTTCCGATCGCATCTCCGCGTTCGACTACATTCTCGAGGACGAGATTCCCCATAAGGGCCAGGTGCTTACGCAGCTTTCGTGCTTCTGGTTCAAACTGCTCGACGGTGTGATCGAGAACCATCTCATCTCCGCCGACGTTGCCGACCTGCCGGAGCGCTTCAAGCCCTATGCTGATGCGCTGGAAGGGCGGTTCATGCTGGTCAAGAAGGCCGACATGTATCCCATCGAGTGCATCGTGCGCGGGTACCTCGCGGGCAGCGGCCTTAAGGAGTACCAGGCGCAGGGCACGGTCTGCGGCATCGAGCTGCCCGGCGGCCTTGTGAACTCCTCCAAGCTCGAGACGCCCATCTTCACGCCTTCCACCAAGGCCGAAATCGGCGACCATGACGAGAACATCAGCTTCGAGCGCTGCGCCGAGATCATCGGCGACGAGGCGGCGGCCGAGCTGCGCGATGCGGCCATCAAGGTGTACACCGCCGCGCGCGACCACGCAGCCGACCACGGCATCATCATCGCCGACACCAAGTTCGAGTTCGGCCGCGTCGACGGTCGCCTCATCTTGGCCGACGAAGTCCTCACCCCCGACTCCTCGCGCTTCTGGCCAGGCGACGAATACGAGCCCGGTAAAAGCCAGTCGAGCTTCGACAAGCAGTACGTCCGCGATTGGCTCACCGCCCATTGGGACAAGGAGTCCGGCACCAAGCCGCCCCGTCTTCCCGAGGACGTCATCAAGCGCACGAGCGAGAAGTACATCGAGGCTTACGAGAAGATCACGGGCGAGAAGTTCCCGTTCGCATAGGGAGCCTCCCCGGTCCGCGCCGGCAGGCGGGCATTCCCGGCCGAGCGCGCTGCCTTAAGGGGCCTTCCCGCTTTTGAAATAAGTGTCCACGAGAAAGAACCATCGCATGTCACAACGTAACTACATGAACGACCGCTACCAGGACGAGGGACCTAAGGGTACGACGCGCAAGAGTGCGGCCTCGGCGAAGCCGAAGTCGAAAGCTGCCTCCTCGGTGCATATCCAGTCCTCGACGAAGACCCCTCAGGAGAGAAAAGCGGAGCAGAAGGCTCGCCGCAAGGCCGAGCGCGCCAAGCAAAACGAGCTCGACCGCAAGTACTACAATCCGCCCACGGCGGAATACAAGCGCCTGCGCCGCCTTTGGTGGGTCGTCCTGATCGCCGCGGTGATCATGGTCGCGCTGTCGTGGTTCGCCCGCTCGTGGGAGCCTGCGTGGATCAGCTACGTCACGCTCGGTTTGTCCTACGTGCTCATCATCCTTGCGTTCTACCTCGACTTCTCGAAGATCCGCAAGTGTCGCCGCAAGTACCAGATGGAAATGGAATCCCAGAACACCAAGGAAAGCCGACGCGCCGAGAAGGCGAAGCGCGCAGCCGAGCGCGAGGCGGAAAAGCAGAAGGAAGAGGCCGCTGCGGAGGTTGCCGAGGAGCAGATCAAGCCTAAGCGCGGCCTGTTCGGCCGCAAGAAGGTCGACGCCGCCGAAGCTGCGAAACCCGCCGATGCCGCTTCTGCTGCAAAGCCTGCCGACAAGTAATCGCCTGCCACCCTGGAAAGGATCATCATGGTTTCGCGTGTATACGTGGAGAAGAAGCCTGGCTTCGATGTCGAAGCGCAACAGCTGCTCGCCGAGCTGCACACCGCCGTCCCCGAGGGGCTTGCGAAGACAGCTCGCCTGCGCCTGATCAACTGCTACGACGTCGAGGGTATCGACGAGGAGCTTTTCGAGCGCTGCATCCCCACGGTGTTCTCCGAGCCGCAGGTCGACGACGCCTCGCGCAAGTTTCCCGTTGCGGGCGTCGAGTTCTCGGACAAGACCGCCAAGCAGCTCGCCGCGGAGGGGGCGGACATCTCCGGAATCGCCGCAGCTCCCGCCAATGTGCACGTGTTCGCCGTCGAAGCGCTGCCCGGCCAGTTCGACCAGCGCGCCGACTCCGCGTCGCAGTGCATCCAGTTCATCAGCCAGGGTGAGCGTCCCGACGTCGCCTTCACGCAGGTCTACGTCATCGAGGGCGAGTGCACTGACGATGCGCTCGCTGCGGTGAAGCACTACGTCATCAACCCGGTCGAGACGCGCGAGGCGTGCCTCGTTGCGCGCGAAACGCTCCAGATCGCCCACCCGACGCCCAAGCCCGTCGAGGTCATCGAGGGTTTCCTCGATTTGGACGAGGCAGGTCTTTCCCAGTTCATCGAGGAGCGCGGTTTGGCGATGGACCTTGCGGACATCGCGTTTTGCCAGCAATATTTCGCGGGCGAGAAGCGCTGTCCGACCATCACCGAAATCAAGATGATCGACACCTACTGGTCGGATCACTGCCGCCATACCACGTTCGGCACCGAGCTCACCAACGTCGTGATCGACGACGAGCAGGTGCGCGAGACCTACGAGCGCTACCTTGAGCTGCGCCATGAGCTCGGTCGCGATGAGAAGCCCATCTGCCTTATGGACATGGGCACCATCGGCGCGAAGTGGCTGAAATCCCAAGGCATCCTGACCGGTCTCGACGAGTCCGAGGAGATCAACGCCTGCACGGTGAAGTGCACGGTCGACGTCGACGGCAAGGACGAGGATTGGCTCTACCTCTTCAAGAACGAGACGCACAACCATCCCACCGAAATCGAGCCGTTCGGCGGCGCGGCCACGTGCCTGGGAGGCGCTATCCGCGACCCGCTTTCGGGACGCAGCTACGTGTACCAGGCCATGCGCGTCACCGGCGCGGGCGACCCCACGGTTCCCGTGTCGGAAACGCTTGAAGGTAAGCTTCCGCAGCGCAAACTCGTGACGACGGCTGCCGCCGGCTACTCGTCCTACGGCAACCAAATCGGCCTGGCCACAGGCTCTGTCCACGAGTTATATCATCCGGGCTACGTCGCCAAGCGCATGGAGATCGGTGCCGTCGTCGCGGCGACCCCGGCCGATCATGTACGTCGCGAGAAGCCCGAGCCGGGCGACGTCATCGTTCTTTTAGGCGGGCGCACCGGCCGCGATGGCATCGGCGGCGCAACCGGGTCGTCGAAGGCGCACAACCTGGAAAGCCTCGAGCATTGCGGTGCCGAGGTGCAGAAGGGCAACGCCCCCGTCGAGCGAAAGCTTCAAAGGCTGTTCCGCCGCGGCGAGGCCTGCCGCCTCATCAAGCGCTGCAACGACTTCGGCGCGGGTGGCGTGTCGGTTGCCCTGGGCGAGATCGCCGACGGCCTGAGCATCAATCTCAATAAGGTCCCGAAGAAATACGACGGCCTTGACGGCACTGAGCTCGCCATCTCGGAGAGTCAGGAGCGCATGGCTTGCGCCATCGCCGCCGCTGATGTGGAAGAGTTCCTCGGGTATGCCAAGGAGGAGAACCTCGAAGCTACGGTGATCGCCGAGGTCGTCGCCGAGCCGCGCGTGCGCATCTTCTGGAACGACGAGGCCATCGTCGACGTGAGCCGCGAGTTTTTGGCATCGAACGGTGCCCCGAAGCATCAGGACGTTCACATCGAGGCGGGCGGCGCCTATAAGCGCACCTGGGCGGGCGACACGTTCGCCGAGCGCATGGAATCGCTCGTGAGCGACTTGAACGTCTGCTCCAACAAGGGTCTCTCCGAGCGCTTCGATTCCACGATCGGCGCGGCTACCGTGCTCATGCCGTTCGGTGGAAAATACCAGCTCACGCCCGCGCTCGCCATGGTGGCGAAGCTGCCGGTCGACGGCGAGACCACGACGTGCTCCGGCATGGCGTGGGGCTTCAACCCCTATCTCACCGAGAAGAATCAGTTCGTCGGCTCCTACATTGCCGTCGTCGAGAGCGTTTCGCGCCTGGTGGCCACGGGCTTCAAGCGCGAGGACATGTACCTTACGTTCCAGGAATACTTCGAGCGTCTGCGCAACGAGCCTGCTCGCTGGGGCAAGCCCGCGGCTGCTGTTCTCGGTGCGCTTCAGGCGCAGCTCGATCTGGGGCTGGGCTCGATCGGAGGAAAAGACTCCATGTCGGGCTCGTTCGAGGACCTCGATGTTCCCCCGACGCTCGTGTCCTTCGCCACTGCGGTCGGCAAGGTCGATCGCGTGACGAGCCCTGAGTTCAAGGGTGCTGGCCACAGGGTCGCGCTCATCGCTCCGCGCTGTTACGACGCCGATGATGTGGCGCCCGCTGCCGAGGACGAGCTTGCGGCGATCGCCGCGGTCGAGGGCCTTATCGGCGAAGGTGCAGCCCTTGCCGTGTCGACGCCTGGTTACGGTTGCGCGGCGGAGTCGCTGTTCAAGATGTGCGTCGGCAACGGAATCGGTGTGGCGTTCGAAGACGCCGACGCCGATGCGCTCTTCACCCCCGCATACGGCAGCTTCATCGTCGAACTCTCCGACGATGCGGTGCTTCCCGAGGCGACCGAGTGCCTCGACGTTGCCCTTCTCGGCACGACGACCGAGGACTACGTGCTCTCGGTTGCGGGCGAGGCGGTCGATTTGGCTCGCTTGCAGGATAGGTGGGAAGGCGCGATCGAGTCGGTGTTCCCGTATCGTAGCGCTGCTGCCCAGTCGGAATCCAGCGCCACCGACGTTGCGCCCATCACCTGCGACGACAAGTTGCCGCTCGTGTACAGCGGCTCGATTGCGAAGCCGCGCGTCATCATCCCCGTGTTCCCGGGGACGAACTGCGAGTACGACACGGCGCACGCGTTTGAGCGCGCCGGCGCCCTGCCGACCACGCTCATTGTGAACAACCTTACGCCCGATGCGGTCGCCGAGAGCATCGCCGCCCTCGCTGCCGCCATCCGCGAAAGCCAGATCGTCATGATTCCCGGCGGCTTCTCCGGCGGCGACGAGCCCGACGGCTCGGCGAAGTTCATCACGGCGTTCTTCCGCGCTCCCGAGGTGACCGAGGCGGTGCGCGACCTGCTGCAGAACCGCGACGGCCTCATGCTCGGCATCTGCAACGGTTTTCAGGCGCTCGTCAAGCTCGGCCTTGTGCCTTATGGCGACATCGTTCCCATGACCGATGAATGCCCGACGCTTACCTTCAACACGATCGGCCGCCATCAAAGCCGCCTCGTCCGCACGCGCGTGGCGTCGTCGCTTTCCCCGTGGCTTTCCGAGTGCAAGGTGGGGGACACTCACACCGTTGCCATCAGCCATGGTGAGGGTCGCTTTGTGGCAAGCCCCGAGCTGATCGAGAAGCTCATCGCGAACGGCCAGGTGGCGACGCAGTACGTCGATGCGGAGGGCAAGCCGTCGATGGACCTTTCGGTCAATCCCAACGGCAGCGTGTTGTCCATCGAGGGCATCACGAGTCCCGATGGTCGCGTTCTCGGCAAGATGGGCCACACTGAGCGTTCGGGCGCCGGGCTCTATCGCAATATCCCGGACTTCACGTATCAGCCGCTCATCGAAGGCGGTGTGGAGTACTTCAAGTAAGTGGCGGGCGGCGACCGATTCCAGCGTGGTCGCCACTCTCCGATGGAATATGTTGAAGCGCGGGCAATCGGAGCCCGCGCTTCATTTACGTTACAATGCAAATCGCAATCAAGCTAAACGAAGGAAAAGGTGGGCGCAATGGCAATGCAGGCTGCTGAAGGCACGAGGGACTTTCTACCTGACGAGGCGGCGTTTTGGCTGCATTTTAAGGAGACGGCATTCTCCGTTTTCGCCCGTTACGGGTACGTGCCCATCGAAACCCCGATATTCGAGCAGACCGACCTGTTCGTCCGCGGCATCGGCGAAGCGACCGACGTGGTGTCCAAGGAGATGTTCACCGCCGTGTCGGGCGAGAACCTGAAGCGCCTCATCGACGGTGGCACCATCAAGAGCAAAAGCCGCCTGTCGCTTCGTCCCGAAGGCACGGCAGGCGTCGTGCGCGCGGTGGCCCAGCATGACCTCGTTCCCCAGGGCGGTGCGCCCGCGAAATTGATGTACGCGGGCCCTATGTTTCGCGCGGAGCGTCCGCAAAAGGGACGTCAGCGCCAGTTTAACCAGGTGGGCGTGGAGTGCCTGGGCGCCGAGGAGCCGACGATCGACGCTGAGGCCATCATCATGCTCATGCGCTTCTACGAGACAATCGGCATCCCGCGCGAATCGATGCGCCTGCTCATCAACTCGATGGGGTGCGAGAAGTGCCGTCCCGCCTATCGCGAGCTCGTCCGCTCCTACATGAACGAGCATGCCGATGAACTGTGCGAGACGTGCATGACGCGCGCTGAGATCAATCCGCTGCGCGCATTCGACTGCAAGAACGAGGCTTGCGCTCATGTGATGGAGAACGCTCCGAAGATCTCCGACCATCTCTGCCCGGACTGCCGTGAGCATTACGAAGCGGTGAAGGCCTATCTTGATGCTGCTGGCGTCGCCTACGAGGAGGACTATAAGTTGGTGCGCGGCCTGGACTATTACACGCGCACCGTGTTCGAGGTCCAGGTGGACAACGGCATGGGAAGCCAGAACGCGATCGGCGGCGGTGGCCGCTACGACAAGCTCGTCGAGGAAGTGGGCGGACGCCCGACGCCGGGTCTTGGGTTCGCGCTTGGATACGAGCGCTGTGCGCTTGCACTGCAGGCAACGGGCGTGGAGTTCCCCCGCGCTCAACATTGCGACCTGTTCGTCGCATGCGTTGACGACTCGGTTCACGCTGAGGCGTTTTCCCTTGTGCAGGCGTTCCGCGATGCGGGGCAGTCTGCCGATATGGACCATCAGAAGCGCAGCCTGAAAAGTCAGTTCAAGCTTGCCGACAAACTGAACGCATCGATGGTCGCCATCCTTGGTCCCGATGAGCTCTCCGAGGGCAAGGTGAAGGTGCGCAATATGACGTCGCACGCGGAGCGTCTGGTCGACCTTGCTGCGATGAAGGCAATCCTTGCGAAGTTCTCCAGCGAGGGCGCCGTCCTCACGCCGGAGCAGATGGGCGAAGCGCTCGCTGAGTCTGAGTAGAGCCGAGAGGGAAGAGAACCACGGGGCGAATGCCATAGGCGATCGCCTCATCCATTCAAGAGGCCGAGTGCTCGAGAAGCGCTCGGCCTCTTCTAATAGTAAGGGTGCCACTATGAAGCGGGAAATATCTCTGAGTGGCATAACGCTACTATATATAGTGATGCGTCGACCCCTTCGGCGGATTTCGCTTCGAATGATTCTGCCCGACAGTTGTTCGGAGTGCCCAGGGACCGGGCTCGCTTGGCTAGTCGGGCTCGGGAACATTTGGTCGGCCCCCGTCCTCGCGCGTCGAGATGCCCCGCACTGTCTACCAGCGCCCTTCCTGGACTTATGGAGGGAATGTGAACACGGCCCGAAGGGCAATAGAAGCGCGTCGCCCCAGGTCATATGGGGAATGTAGCCCTCCGAGGCGCCCCCTCCCGGGAAAAAGACGCGATTCCCCCTTGACCGCGGGAGGGGGTGCGCGTAATATATCTCCTTGCGCCGCGGACGGAAGGAAGCGGCGGGGCGGGGCGGA